>CAWJOD010000001.1:0-332475 GCA_963844425.1 uncultured Thermoleophilia bacterium
CGAGCTCGAGGCCCAGGCCGAGGCCGATGCGGTTCCCGAAACTGAAGCCCAGGCCGAGGCTGAGGCCGGAGCAGAGGAGCCGGAGCTCGGGGCCACGCCCGAGGCGAGGGTCGACGACGACGATCCCCTGGCGCCGCCCGAGGAGTGGGCGGAAGAGCCCGCCGAAGTTGAGCCCGAGCCCGAGCCGGCGGCCGAGACCGTCGCCGCGCCGATCCCGGAGCCGCCGCCCGCGCCGAAGCCGCAGCGTCGCGGCGGGCTGTTGCGCTCGCTCGGATTCGGGCTATCCGACGAGGCCCGCCGCGAGCGCGAGGGGGCCGCGGCGGAGCCTGCCCCCCCGCTCCCGAACCGGGAGAGCCCGAGGCCGAGCTCGCCGAGTACTTCCCCGACGAGCCGCCGAGGAGGACGCGGAGGACCTCGTCAGCCTCAACCACGGCACCTTCGAGGAGTACCGCGCGCTCGGGATGTCGGTCACCCAGGCCAAGCGGGTGATCACCTACCGCGGCCGGCTCGACGGCTACACGCACGTCGACCAGCTCGAACAGGTCCCCGGCTTCCCCAAGGAGTTCCTCGCCGACCTCAAGCAGCACGGCTTGAGCACCCTCAGACGGACTGGCTCCATTTCGCCGCGAACGTCCCAATCGCCCCGCTATAGGGGGGTCTCCGGGACGTTCGCGGTGGTGGACGCGACTCAGGAAGCAGGGGATTCTGCGGTTTCCTACGGTTTCCAACGACCTGTGAGGGGTACCGTGCCATTGAATGGCAGCGGCGCGGAGATCCAGTTCGAGAGCTCTTGCGCGCTTGGCGAGCTGCGCTCTCGCCTCGGCCCTTCTTCCTACCCGCAGTCGTGTTTGCGCCACCGGCGCTTGGGGGCGGCCAGAACGCGACCTGGAACGCCGCAATGACGATCCGCAACGAGACGCATTTTCTTTTCAGGCTCAAGAGCTTCACCGTCGCGCAAGGAGACGAAGTCACTAGCCCCGCCCCCTTCCGAGTATCTCTCCCGGAAAAGGAATCGCGGACCGCAACCTGGTCGAATTCGAGGCCGAACAGCGGCACCAGGGCCACCGCCACCTACGAGGGTTTCGTGGGACGACAAAAAGATCGGCGAGGTGGCCTACACGGTCGGGATCGACTGCACCCGCCCGAGCGACTTCGGCTGTATCGATTACCACCGCTTCAGCCTTGGGCAGGTCACCGCGGGCGGCGGGTTGCTCAGCCTCACCTGGACCGACAACAGCGGACCTCCAACGAACTTTCAGGGCATTCTCACGGTCCGCCTCGCGAGCCAAGCCGAGTCCTATTGGCGCAACTGCCTGCACCGCGACCTGCCGAGCGAGTACGCGAACGTGCTCGTCCACGGGGTCGGTTGTAGCCAGGCGAAGGAGGCGATCCGCGCCGGCGGGCCGCTCCGCCACGGCGAGTGGAGGACTCCCGGCTGGGAATGCGCGGTCGTGGACCGTGAGACCTCGCGCAAGCAGATCAAGTGCGCGCGGGGAAATTCTCGGCGGTTTCGCTTCGACCTCGATTGAGCCGTCGCGTAGCTACGCCGGCGCGGGCAGGAGCCGGTCGACGAGCTCCAGAGCAGGGCGGCCGTCGAACATGGGCTCCGCGTCGGGCCGGTAGAGGATCAGCGCCAGGCTCGGCGCGACCATGAGGTCCGCGGCGTTCGGCTGCTCTGCGCCGAGGACACCGTCGCCGATCCAGGCGTCGATCCGGTCGAGCATCGCGGGAAGGTCGGCCACGGGGTCGCGCTCGGCCGAAGGCCCGGCGGCGAAGACCCCGCGGAGGATCCTCGGGCCGATCAGGCGCCGCGTCAGCGCCCGCTTGTAGAGGAGGTACCCGAGACGGCCGTCCCCCGTCGACCGGCTGAACGCCGCCGGGTCGCGCACGATCGCCGCGCCCACGATCCGCCGGGCGGCCATCTGAAGCGTCTCGTTCGCCCATCGCTCCGCCTCCTCGACCGCCGCCCGTTGCTCGGGATCCGCCGGGAAGAGCGGCGGCTGCGGGTGGCGCTCGTCCAGGAAGCGCGCGATCCCGTGGTTGGTCGAGATCCGGTCGCCATTGGCGGCGAGCGCCGGCACGGTGCCGAGCCGATCGCCCAGGCGGAGCCCGAAGGTGCGCCGTCCGCCGGCGGTGCGCGTCTGCCCTCCGGCGTCGAATCCGCACAGGCGGACCGCGAGCGGATGCATGAGCGTGACGATGTCCACACGCCGGTACGGCAGCTGCTTGTGCTGGAGCATGAGCATCCCAGAGCGGCACGCGTGCGAACCGGGGATGACGTAGAGCGTGTACATGCCGTCTGAAGGGACGGGCTCAGCCTGCCAGACCTGAGCTCGCGCGCGCCAGGTGCGGCCCCGCTGCCTCGCGCGGCGCCTCGCGCGGCGGCCGTTCGTCGCCGAGCGCCTCGAGCGTCGCCGCCACCGAGGCGGAGAGCGCGCCGAGGTCGTAGCCGCCCTCGAGCACGACGAGGACCGGGGCGCTCGAGCTCGGCGGCGAGGTCGCGCATCGTCGCGGTCATGTCCGCGTAGGCCGCCTCGTCCAGCCGGCACTGGGCGAGCGGGTCGTCGCGATGGGCGTCGTAGCCGGCGGAGAGCAGCGATCAGGCCGGGCTCGAACCGGCGGGCGACCGGCACGACGACGTGCTGGACGAGCGCCAGGAACTCGTCCGGGCCCGGCGCCCGCCGGGCACCGGCAGGTTGAGCGTGTAGCCCTCGCCCGCCCCGGCCCCGCGCTCGCCCGCCGCGCCGGTGCCGGGATAGCAGGGGCTCTGGTGGATGCTCGCGTAGAGCACCCGGTCGGACTCGTAGAAGATGTCCTGGGTGCCGTTGCCGTGGTGGACGTCCCAGTCGAGGATCGAGGACCCGCTCGATCCCGCCCGCCGGCGATCGCGTGCGCCGCGCGCGACCGCGGCGTTGTTGAACAGGCAGAAGCCCATCGCCGTCGCCACCTCGGCGTGGTGGCCGGGCGGGCGCAGGCCGCAGAACGCGTAGTCCGCCTCGCCGGCCAGCAGCCGCTCCGCCGCGCTCGCGGCGGCGCCCGGCGGCGCGCAGCGCGGCGTCGAAGCTGCGCGCCGAGGCGACCGTGTCGAGGTCGATCATGCCGCCGCCGCGCTCGCAGAACGTCTCGATCGCGTCGACGTGCTCGGGCGTGTGCACGCGGCTCGAGCTGCTCGCGCGTCGCGGCGGGCGCCTCCTCCGGCTCGAGGCCCGAGCCAGTCGAGCGCCTCGAGCCGCGCCTCGATCGCCTCGATCCGGCGCTTGTTCTCGGGGTGCGAGCCCGTCTCGTGCTCGAGCGAGAGCGGGTGGCGGAGGTAGATGCCCTTGCCCACACGGCTACCGTACCGGCGCCTTGGGGGCCGAACCCGAGACAGCCACCGGTCGCCGAGCCGCCTACGACGTCGCCGTGATCGGCGCCGGCGCGGCCGGCCTGCACGTCGCGATCGAGGCGGCCGAGCGCGGCGCGCGCGCCTGCATCGTCTCGCGCAAGCCGCTCGCCGAGAGCGCCTCCTACTGGGCGCAGGGCGGGCTCGCCGCGGCGCTCGCCCCCGACGACTCGCCCGAGCGCCACGCCGAGGACACGCTGAACGCGGGCCGCGGCCTCTGCCGGCCCGTCGGCGGTCGAGGTGCTGGTGCGCGAGGCGCCCGGCGCGGTCGAGGCGCTGATCGCGCGCGGCGTCCGAGTTCGACCGCGAGCCCGACACGGCGGCCTGGCGCTCGGGCCTGGAGGGCGGGCACAGCGCCCGGCGGATCGTCCACGCCGGGGGCGCCGAGACCGGGCGCGCGCTCACCAGCCGGCTCGCCGAGCTCGCCGCCGCGCACGAGCGCATCGACGTCGTCGAGAGCACCTCGGCGCTGGCGCTCGCCGAGCGACGGCGGGCGCTGCGCCGGGCTGGTCACCGACCGCGGCATCGATCCGCGCCCGCGCCACGGTGCTCGCCACCGGCGGCGGCGCGGCGCTCTGGTCGCGGACGACGAACCCGTGGGGGGCGGTCGGCGCCGGCGCCGTCCTCGCCCACGCCGCGGGCGCCGAGCTCGCCGACCTCGAGCTCTGCCAGTTCCACCCCACCGCGCTCGCCGCTGCCGGGCCGCGAGCGCGACGGCGCGCTCGTCACCGAGGCGGTGCGCGGCGAGGGCGCGACGCTCCTCGACGCGAGCGGGCGGCGGTTCACCGACGAGCTCGCCCCGCGCGACCAGGTGACCGCGGCGATCCTCGACCGGATGGACGCCGACGGCGCCGGCCACGTCTGGCTCGACCTGCGCGCGCTGCGGCCCGAGGCCTTCCCGAGCGTGTTCGCGACGATCCGCGCGGCCGGCGCTCGACCCCGCCACGCGAGCCGGTGCCGGTCGCCCCCGCCGCCCACTACCTGATCGGCGGCGTCGCCACCGACCTCGACGGGCGGACCACGCTGCCCGGCCTCTACGCCGTCGGCGAGTGCGCCTGCACCGGCCTCCACGGCGCCAACCGGCTCGCCTCGAACTCGCTCAGCGAGTGCTTCGTCTTCGGCGCGCGGGCGGCCGCGGCCGCGCTCGGACGAGCCCGACCCGCGGCCGAGGCTCCCGCGATCCGAGCTGGCGCTTCGAGCCGCCGACGGTCGCGACCCGCGAGGCGCTGTGGCGCTGCGCCGGCCCGCGGCGCGACGCGGCGAGGAGCTCGAGCGCCTGCTCGACGACCCCTATCCGCTCGCCCGCATGATCGCGCGCCTCCGCGCTCGCGCGGCGGGAGTCGCAGGGGCGCCCACCGGCGCTCGGATTCCCCGCGCCTCGACCCGCTGCTCGACGGCATCCATTTCGTCGTCGAAGCCGACGGATCGCAGCGATCCGAGCGCTGGGCGTGATCTTTTCCGGCCGCCGTCCGTCCCAGTCGGCTGAGAGAGAGGAATTGGCCGCGGAGCCAGTGCCTTAACGACCGCTTAACGGTCCCTTGCTCTTGCCTCAATAGATGCATCCGATACTTGCGATGCCTTCGTTGGGGTGAAGGGGAAACGGGATCGAAGGCGGCAAGGACGAGGAGGGTCACACAGCATGTACCGATTCAGCCGCTCGATCTACCGGGAGCTGGCGCCCCGAGTGGTCGAGGATCAGGACGATCCGACTGGCTGTGCGAACAAGCAGCGAGTGCTGGACGCTTGCGAGGGCGCGCTGCGCCGGCTCGCGACCGACCGGCGCTACTTCGCCAAGCCGACGCGGACGCTGTTCACCGAGGTGCAGGCCGTACTTCACGCTGAACGACCAGCTGCGCGTCTACAAGGTGATCGAGGCCTACATGGCGCCTCGCCGGCGAGTACCTGGACAGCCTCGACGCCCGAGGAGCTCAACGTGCCTCGGCCACAAGGCGGAATGCCAGGCGCACACGCGAAAGGGCACGCCCTGCCAGCGCGAGCCGCTGCCGGGACGCGATTACTGCCCCTCGCACAAGCACCTGGAGGAGACGTTCGAGCTCGCCGAGGAGGGCTTCGAGCCCGGCCTCGACACCGACGAGCTGATCGCCACAGCCTGAGCGGGGACGCCATCGAGCGGGGTCTGACCCGAGCCCTGGCGCGGCCTCGGCCCGCTGCCGGGTCCGGGTCTGACCCCGCGCCCACGTCCCTTAATCTCGGCCGATGCTGCTGGGCGTCGACGTCGGCGGGACGTTCACGGACGCCGTCCTCGACGACGGCGAGGCGCCTGCACACGGCGAAGGCGCCGACCACGCCGGACGACCAGTCGCGCGGGGTGATCGCCGCGGTCGAGGCCGTGCTCGAGCGCGCGGGCGCACGGCCCGCGGAGGTCGAGTCCTTCGCCCACGGGATGACCGTCGGCACCAACGCGCTGCTCGAGGAGCGCGGGGCGCGCACCGCGCTGCTCGCGACCGCCGGGTTCACCGACCTGCTGGAGATCGCGCCGCCAGGACCGGCCCAGCCTCTACCGGCTCTGCGAGCCGAAGCCGGCGCCGCTCGCGCCCGCGGAGCTGCGCTTCGCCGTGCCGGAGCGCACCGGGCCCGACGGCGTGATCGAGGAGCTCGCGCCCGAGCCGGATCGAGGAGCTCGTCGGCGCGGTGCGCGCCTCGGACGCCGAGTCGGTCGCGATCTGCCTCCTCTTCTCCTATCTCGAGCCGGCCCACGAGCGCGCGCTGGCCGAGCGCCTGCGCGCCGAGCTGCCCGACGCTGCACGTCTCCGCGTCGCACGAGGTGCTCGCGCAGTTCCGCGAGTACGAGCGCTGCTCGACGACCGTGATCGACGCCTACCTCTCCCCCCTCCTCGGCCGCTACCTCGGCCGGCTGACCGAGGCCGCCGCCGAGCTCGGGCTGCCCGAGCCGGTCGTGATGCGCTCCTCCGGCGGGCGTCGCGCCGGCCGCCGAGGCGGCGCGCTCGGGCGCCTGGAGCGTCCTCTCCGGGCCGGCCGGCGGCGCGGTCGGCGCCGGCATGCTCGCGGCCGAGTCCGGGCGACGGCGACGCGGTCGGGCTCGACATGGGCGGCACCTCCTGCGACGTCTGCGTGGTCGAGGGCGGGCGCCGTCCGCCGCACCGACTCCCGCGAGATCGGCGGCCGCGTGCTGCAGCTGCCGATGGTCGACGTCCACACGGTCGGCGCCGGCGGCGGGCTCGATCGCCTGGCGCGACGAGGGCGGCGCGCTGCGGGTCGGGCCCGCGCTCGGCGGGCGCCGAGCCGGGGCCCGCCTGCTACGGGCGCGGCGGCACCGAGCCGGCGGTGACCGACGCCAACCTCGTGCTCGGCTACCTCGCCCCGGACTCGCGGCTGGCCGGCGACGTCGAGCTCGACGGCGACGCCGCCCGCGCCGCGATCGGCCGCCTCGGCGACGCGCTCGGGCTCGGCGAGACCGAGACCGCCGAGGGGATCGTCCGCGTCGCGAACAGCGAGATGGCGCGGGCCCTGCGCGTGGTCACCGTCGAGCGCGGCGTCGACCCGCGCCGGTTCGCGCTGATGCCGTTCGGCGGCGCCGGGCCGATGCACGCGGCGGCGCTCGCCGCGGAGCTCGACATGCCGCCGGATCCTCTGCCCGCGCGCGAGCGGCGTGCTCTCGGCGCTCGGCCTCGCCGCCTCCGAGCGCCGCCGCGACGCCGCCCGCACGGTGATGCTGCGCGGCGACGAGCTCACCGCCGAGCGCCTCGCCGGCGAGGTCGCGGCGCTGCGCGAGTCGATCGCCGAGGGCATCGAGGAGGCGGAGGTCGAGGCGGTGTTCGAGCTGCGCTACCGCGGCCAGGCGTTCGAGCTCGCGATCGACGGACCCGCCGAGCCCGATCCGGCCGAGCTCGGCCGAGCGCTTCGCCGCCGAGCACGAGCGGCGCTACGGCTACCGCGACCCCGACGGCGAGATCGAGCTGGTGACGATCCGCGTGGCCCTCGTCGTCGCCGGGCCCGGAGCCGCGGCTCGCCGCCGTCGGAGGGCGGCGCGCTCGAGCGCGGCAGCCGCCGCGCGCGCTTCGGCGGCGAGTGGGTCGAGGCCGAGGTCCTGCGCGGCGAGCCGGAGGCCGGGAACCGAGGCCGCGCGGCCCGTGCGTCTTCGAGCTCCCCGAGGCGACGCTGGTGCTTCCTCCACAATGGGGGGCACGGGTGGACGAGGCAGGGACGATCGAAGCGGTGCGGGAGGAGGCGTCGTGACCAGAAAGCTCAGCGCCGCGCTCGCGTTGGCGCGCTCGCGCTGCTCGCCGCGTCCGCTGCCGGCGGCTGCGAGCGGGCGAGCCGCGGATCGTGGGCGGGCAGGTCGCCGCCCGCCGGCGCCTATCCGTGGATGGTCTCGCTGGTCGCCGCCGGAACCGAGCCCGAGGTCGGCCACGGCTGCGGCGGGTCGCTGATCGCGCCGACGACGGTGCTCACGGCCGGCCATTGCGTGGTCGGCTTCACCCCCGACGACTTCGACGTCGCTGGTCGGTCGCCAGCGGCTCTCCGAGGACGGCAGCGGGCAGCGGGTCGACGTCGCCGCGCTACGCGCATCACCCGGGCCCGGTCGACGTCGGCCCTGGTCCGGCTCGCGGAGCCGGTCGCGACCGGCGCCGGTCGGGCTCGCGACCCCGCCGAGGACGCCGCGCTCTACGCGCCCGGGATGCCAGGCGACCGCGATCGGCTGGGGCACGAAGTCGGAGAACGGCGGCGCCCTCGCCGACGATCTGCGCGAGGTCGACGTCCCGATCGTCTCCGACCGCGACTGCCGCGCGGCGTACCGGGGCTTCGGAGGGCTCACGCGCCGCGACTACGATCTGCGCCGGCGCCGCGCGGGCTCGACACCTGCACCGGCGACAGCGGCGGGCCGCTCTTCGTCCGCGACGGCGTCCGGCGCCCCGCTCCAGGTCGGGGTGACGAGCTTCGGCCGCGGCTGCGGGCGGCCGAAGTTCCCCGGGGTCTACGTCGAGGTGCCCGCCGTGCTCGACTTCGTCACCGATCCCGACCCCGTCTTCGCGCCGATCCCCCGGATCCCGCCTCGCGAAGATCACCGGGAAGCAGCGGGTCGGGCGAGCGGCTCACGCTGCGACGAGGGCCCGTGGACCGGCGAGGACATCGAGTTCAAGTACTTCTGGTACGGCGGCTTCCATCCCCGCCCGCAGAGCCGCAGGCGCAGCTTCGTCCCCGGGCGGGCGCTCGCCGGCAAGCAGGTCTCCTGCGCCGTGATCGCCGCCAACGACGGCGGCCTCGTGGAGCTCGTCTCGCGTCCCGTGCGGGTGCACGACGGCGGCCGGTGACGCCTCGACCCGGTCACGCTGCAGGTGATGATCGGCGGCCTGCGCGCCGCCTGCGACGAGATGGGCGCGGTCCTGATCCGCTCCGCCCACTCGGCCAACATCAAGGAGCGCCGCGACTGCTCGACCGCGCTCTTCGACGCCCGCGGCGAGCTCGTCATGCAGGCCGAGCACATCCCGGTCCACCTCGGATCGATGCCGGAGGCGGTGCGGCGCGGTGCTCGATCGCGAGCAGGCGCCGGGCGCCGCTCTGGGTGCTCAACGACCCCTACCGCGGCGGCACCCACCTGCCCGACATCACGCTGATCTCGCCGATCTTCGCCGGGGCTGACGGCGGAGCGACGAGCTGCTGGGGTTCTCCGCCAGCCGCGCCCACCACGCCGACATCGGCGGCCCGACCCCCGCGGGGATGCCGGCCGACTCGCGCACGCTCGAGGAGGAGGGCGTCGTGATCCCGCCGACCCTGGTCGGCGAGGCGGAGCTCGCCGAGCTCGCCGGGCGCATGCGGAACCCGCCGCAGCGGCTCGCCGACCTGCGCGCGCAGCGCGCGGCGAACCTGGTCGGCGAGCGGCGCCTGCTCGAGCTCGCCGGCCGGCACGGCCTGGACGAGCTGCGCGAGGGGATGGAGGAGATCCTCGCCTACGGCGAGCGCCGCACCCGCGCCCGGCTCGCCGAGCTCCCCGACGGCTACATACGAGGCGAGCGACGTGCTGGAGGACGACGCCTTCGGGCCCGAGCGCGACGTCGAGCTTCGCGTCCGCGCGACGATCGAGGGCGACTCGCTGCGGCTCGACTTCTCCGGCAGCGCCGACCAGGTCGACGGCAACCTCAACTGCCCGCTGGCGGTGACGAAGTCGGCGGCGTTCTTCGCCGTGCGCGTGCTCACCGATCCCGACGCGCCGCCCTCGGCGGGCGCCCACCGGCCGATCGAGGTCCACGCGCCCGAGGGCTGCGTGCTGAACGCCCGCTTCCCGGCCGCCGTCGCCGCCGGCAACGTCGAGACGTCGAGCCGCGTCGCCGACCTCGTCATCGCCGCGCTCGGCGAGGCGATGCCGGTGCCCGCGCAGGGCCAGGGGACGATGAACAACCTGACGCTCGCCGGGCGAGGGGTTCACCTACTACGAGACGCTCGGCGGCGGCCAGGGCGCCTGCCCCGACGCCGACGGCCCGAGCGCGATCCACGTCGCGATGTCGAACACGCTCAACACCCCGGTCGAGGCGCTCGAGACCGAGTTCCCGCTGCGCGTGCGCGAGCTCTCGCTGCGCCGCGGCTCCGGCGGCGACGGCGAGCGCCACGGCGGCGACGGCATCGCCCGCGAGCTCGAGGCGCTCGAGCCGATGCGCTACACGCTGATCACCGAGCGCCGCCGCCACCCGCCGCGCGGCCGCGACGGCGGCGGGGACGGGGCACCGGGCCGCAACCTGGTGAACGGCGAGCGAGCTGCCCTCGAAGTGCGCCGGGGAGCTCGGCGCCGGCGACCGCCTGCGGATCGAGACGCCGGGCGGCGGCGGCCAGGCCTGCGGCGCCGGCAATCGTTTCCATCGCTCTGGGCAGTGCGCGATCGCCAAGGTCTTCCCGTTAGGTTGGCGCTGTGGCCGAGCGGATCGAGATCGGAGACGTCGAGCTCGCCTACGAGGACTCGGGCGGCGAGGGGCCGGCGGTCGTCCTCGTCCACGGGCTCGGCGGCTCGCTGTACGGCTGGCGGGCGCAGCTGCGGGCGCTCGCCGCGCGCCGGATACCGGGCCATCGCCTACGACCAGCGCGGCGCCGGGCTCAGCGACAAGCCCCGCCGGCCCGTACTCGGTCGAGGGCTGGGCGGAGGACCTCGTCGGCGCTCGTGGACGCCTCGGGGTCGAGCGGGTCGCGCTCGTCGGCCACTCGATGGGCTGCATGGTCGCCGAGCAGGCGGCGCTCGCCCTGGGCGAGCGCTGCTGGGCGCTGGCGCTCTGCGGCGGGCGCTCGGCCTGGCCCGAGGGCGCGGGCGAGGTCTTCGAGCAGCGAGCCGAGCTCGCGAGGGCGCGGCGGATGGACGAGGTCGCCGAGGCCGTCGCCGCCGGTGGCCTCAGCGAGCGCTGCCGGGCGGAGGAGCCCGCGCTCTGGGGCCTGATGGTCGCGGCGGTCGCCGGCAACGACCCCGATGCCTACGCCGAGTCCGCGCTCGCCACCGCCCGCGGCTCGATGGCGGGGCTCGACCGCCTCGGCTGCCCGCTCCTCGCCTTCGCCGGCTCCGAGGACGCGGATCACCCCGCCCGAGGCGGCCGAGGAGATCGCCGCCGCGGCCCCGGACGGCGCCTCGGCGGTGATCGAGGGCGCCGCCCACTGGTGCATGCTCGAGGCCCCGGACGCCGTGAACCGCATGCTGGTGGGGTTCCTCGACCCTCACCGGCCGGCCTGAGCGAAAGTTCACAGCGAATTGACGCAGGGCGCACAAACTTGGAACTACGCTCGCTGCGTACTAGTATGCCGCTCGCGACAGGGGCGGTAGCCCCCGGAGACCCCGGATCCCGGCCTCCGGCGCGGGCAAGGCCCCAGGGCCACGGCGGGCCCGAAAAAGCCACAAGACAATCCACCACTCCAACCAACCCCCCACCTAGACCACATGCCTATCGCGTTCAAGGAATGGGCCGTCACGGTGCGCGCCCTCGCCGAGGGAGAGCAGCTGCTGACTCTCCGCAAGGGCGGCATCCGCGAGGAGAACAAGCACTTCGAGCTCGAGCACGAGCAGTTCTTCCTCTACCCCACCTTCGACCACCAGCGGAACGACCTCGTCCGCAACTCCCACCACCCCGAGCTGCGGCGCGCCCTCGAGGAGGGCGTCTGGCCCGACGAGGAGCCGCCGCCGCGGGCGCTGCTCCAGGACGGCGGCATCCCGCAGCCCGACCGGGTCCGGATCCGCGCCTGGGCCGAGGTCGCCGAGCACTTCGAGACCGACGACCCCCAGGTCGTCAACGGCCTCACCCCCTACCACGTGTGGTCCACCGATTACGCGGCCAAGCGGCTGCGCTGGAAGCCCCGGCACCCGCTGCACGTGATCGTCCTGCGGGTCCACCGGATCCCGCGCCCGGTGACGGTCCGGGTCCGCGACGAGCACCACGGCTGCCGCAGCTGGGTCGAGATCGACCGCGACCTGCCCTTCGAGGGCACGCCGGTGATGGCCGACGAGGAGTTCGACCGCGCATCGGCTGAGATCCGCGGCGTGGCCGACGCGGCCGAGGCCGTCCTCGCCTAGCTCGCCGAGCCAGCGCACGGCCGAACGCGCGATCGCCGGCGCCCGAAGGGCGCTCGTCCTCGGCATCGGCGGCGGCGGGGACGTCGTCGGATCGCTGGCCGTCGCCCGCTACTGCGAGTCGCTGGGCACCGAGTTCGTCCTCGGCGGGGTCGCGTGGGAGCGGTTCGCGGTCGATCCCTACCCGGGCCCGCGCCCGATCGAGCAGATCACCGGCGCCCGCCCGCTGGCCGCTGCGGCGGTGATCGCCGGCCCCGAGACCGCCACCCCCGAAGGGGTTCGATTCTGCGAGGCGGGGATGGCCGGCTTCCTCGGCGAGCCGACGGTGCTCGTCGACGTCACCGGCGGGCCGGCCGCGATCGCCGCGGGCGTGCGCGCCGCAGCGGAGGAGCTCGGCTGCGACCTGGTCGTCTTCGCCGACGTCGGCGGCGACGCGATCGCCGACGGGTCCGAGCCCGGCCTCGCCAGCCCGCTCTGCGACGCGGTGATGCTCGCCGGCGCGCGCCTGCTCGCGCCCGAGACGCCGGTGATCGGCGCGGTCTTCGGCGTCGGCTGCGACGGCGAGCTCACCGCCGCCGAGGTCCTCGCCCGGATCGCGGCCTTCGCCCGTGCCGACGGGTGGCTCGGGACCTGGGGCATGTCGCGGGCGATCGCGGACGAGCTCCTCGCCGCCACCGAGGTGATCCCGACCGAGGCCAGCCTCCAGGCCGTGCGCTGCGCTCGCGGCGAGACCGGCGAGGTATGGATCCGCGACGGCCGGCGCACCTCGAGCTCTCGCCCCTGGGCGCCCTCACGTTCTTCTTCGACCCGCTCGCGGGGCCCGGGTGCCTGCCGCTGGCCGACGCGGTCGCCGGCGCCGCCGACCTCGAGGCCGCGCGCGCGGCGCTCGAGGCGCTCGGCATCCGCACCGAGCTCGACTACGAGCGCGACCGCGCCGCGGAGGCGCGCCGGGTAAGGCGCGGCCCTACTCCGGCGCGTTCGCGAAGTCCTCCGCCTGCGCGCGCACGGTGATCCAGCCACCTGGCCGCCGCTCAAGGCACCGAACCGGCTCGCGCCGCGAGGCGCTATGCCAGGATCGGCCGCGCATGAGGGGTCGTCTGCTGGCCGGGGCCGGGTTCGCCCTCGCCGCGCTGCTCGCGGCGGCGCCGGCGCACGCCGCCCCGCCGCCGCTCGAGTACCAGGGCAACGGGGACGCCGGCGGATTCCGCAACATCCTCCCCGCCGGCCAGGGCTCGAACGCGACCGCGCTCGAGATCGCCGCCTTCCAGGCGTCGGACGCGCAGCCGCCGCACGAGCACGACCAGTGGAACATGTACTCGGACCTCGTCTACGAGGCGCCGATCGACGCGAGCGAGATCCCCTCGCACTTCAAGGACGCGAGCTTCGGGACGAAGCCGGAGAATCGCGAGCGCACCTACAGCCCGCGCGCCGACGTCACGATCGTCCGCGACGACTTCGGCGTCCCCCATATCTACGGCGAGGGCCGCGACGGCGCGATGTTCGGCGCCGGCTACGCCTCCGCCGAGGACCGCCTCTTCTTCATGGACGTCCTCCGCCACGCCGGCCGGGCCGAGCTCTCCTCGTTCATCGGCGGCGGCCAGGCCGGCATGGACCACGACGTCTGGGCGGACACCCCCTACACCGAGGACGAGCTCCAGCTCCAGTTCGAGCTCGGCGACGACCTCTACGGCGCCGTCGGCGCACAGCTGCAGAGCGACGTGACCGAACTACGTCGCCGGGATCAACAAGTACATCTCCGAGGCGCGCAGTCGACCCGTCGAAGATGCCGGGCGAGTACGCGCTGACGGCGAAGCCCGGCGGGCCCGACGACTGGAAGGTCACCGACGTGATCTCGACCGCCTCGCTCGTCGCCGGCATCTTCGGCAAGGGCGGCGGCAACGAGGTCGGCTCGGCGATCGTCCTCGACGAGGCGAAGCAGCGATTCGGCAAGAAGGGCAAGCGCGTCTGGAAGGACTTCCGCTCCGCGGAGGACCCGGAGGCGCCGACGACGGTGCACGGCGAGAAGTTCCCCTACGAGAAGGTGCCGAAGAAGACGCCCGGGCTGGCGCTGCCCGACCGCGGCACGCTCGAGCGCGAGCCGCTCATCGTCGACGCGAGCGGCGCCGGCGGGCCGGTCGAGGGCGCCCGCTCGGCCGACCCGCTCTCGGCGCCGCCGGGCCCGGACGCGTCGCAGAGCATCGTCGGGCCGCTGTCGGAGGTCACCGGCGCTTCGAACGCGCTGATGGTCTCGGGCGCGGAGTCGGAGTCCGGCACCCCGCTCGCCGTGTTCGGCCCGCAGGTCGCCTACTTCGCGCCGCAGATCCTGATGGAGCAGTCGATCCACGCGCCGGCGCGGCCCGCAGGGCCCGCCGCTGGACGCCCGCGGCGCGGCGTTCCTCGGCACCAACCTCTTCGTCCAGCTCGGCCGTGGCCGCGACTACGCGTGGTCGGCGACCTCGGCGGGCCAGGACATCATCGACAGCTTCGCGCTGCCGCTGTGCGAGCCCGGCGGGGGCAAGCCCTCGCTCGACTCCCAGAGCTACCTCTACCGGGGCCAGTGCCTGCCGTTCGAGGTGCTGGAGCGCTCGAACAGCTGGCAGCCGAACGCGGCGGTCGACGACACCCCCGCGGGAACGGAGACGCTGCGGGCACTGCGCACCAAGCTCGGCATCGTCACCCACCGCGCCGAGATCGACGGCAAGCCCTACGCCTACACCCGCCTTCGCGCCACCTACTTCCACGAGGTCGACTCGGCGATTGGCTTCTCCGAGTTCAACAACCCCGAGGCGATGAAGACGCCCGAGGGCTTCATGGACGCGGCCTGCAAGATCGACTACACGTTCAACTGGTTCTACATCAACAAGGACCAGATCGCCTACTTCAACTCGGGCTACAACCCGAAGCGCTCGAGCAAGACCGACCCGAACTTCCCCGCCTTCGGCACGAAGAAGTACGAGTGGCGCGGTTACATCCCGCCATCGGACGAGGTGCTGAAGCCGACGCCGGCCGACCCGTCCGCGGTCGACCCGCACAGCATGACCGCCGAGCAGGAGCCGTGCGAGAAGCACCCGCAGGTGGTCGACCAGCAGTACCTGTCGAGCTGGAACAACAAGCAGGCGCGCGCCTACCGCGCCTCGGACTCCGAGTGGGGCTATCAGCCGATCTACCGCTCCGACTCGCTCGACGAGCGGATCGAGGCGGCATCGCCGGCTCGAAGAAGATGAACCTGGTCGAGCTGGTCAACGCGATGGAGGACGCCGGCACGGTCGACCTGCGCGGCTCGCAGGTGCTGCCGTGGCTGCTCAAGGTGATCGGCAAGGGCAAGGGCGCGAGCGCCGGGGCGAAGCAGGCGATCGCGACGCTGCGGGCCTGGGTCAAGGCGGGCGCCCACCGCCGCGACCTGAACCGCGACGGCACCTACGACAACGCCAAGGCGGTGCGGATCATGGACGCCTGGTGGCCGCTCCTGCTCGAGGCCGAGTTCCGGCCGACGCTCGGCGAGGACCTCTACGGCGCGATCGAGAACGCGCGCGAGATCGACGACACCCCGCACAAGCCGGGCACGAACCAGGGCTCCGCCTACAACGGCGGCTGGTACGGATACGTCCAGAAGGACCTGCGGTCGCTGCTCGGCAAGCCGGTCAAGGGCGCCTACTCGCGCGTCTACTGCGGCAAGGGCAAGCTCGAGCGCTGCCGCACAGGCGCTGATCGCCTCGCTCGAGGTCGCGATCGCGATCCCGCCGAGCGAGGTCTACGCGAACGCCGACGAGTGCGACGTCGGCGACCCGCAGATGTGCTTCGACGCGGTCGAGTACACGCCGACCGGCGGCGTCGGCCAGCCGCCGATGCCACTGGATCAACCGCCCGACGTTCCAGCAGGTGGTCGAGATCGGCGCGAGCCCGTAGGACACCGCGTAGCATGCCACGGCTCGTAAGCTGGAGCCGTGGCCTGGGTCGAAACCGAGTCGCTGAGCTTCGTCGCCCGGCACGATTCCAGGGACGAGGCGGGGGCCCAGCGGACCCTCGACGAGCTCGAGGACATGCGCCTGCGGCTCGAGGACCGCTTCGACGAGGTGCCGGGCGAGATCAGCGTCGTCATCCACCCGACGCCGGCCTGGCTCGCCGCCGCGCACCCCTTCCTCCCGCTCGCCCGCTGGGCGGCGGCGCCGGCCGGGCGCCGCTACCTCGCCGGCTGGGCGATGGCGACCGAGCTGCACATCCTCAACGACGAGCACCTCGACCGCCGCGCCGGCGGGCCCGACTCGCGGCGGGCCCTGCGCGGCACCGCCGGACCGCCTCTACACGCAGATCGTGCTCGCCGCCAACAACGCGGCGCTGCCGCCGCCATGGGGCCCGCGCCGGTTCGCGCGCTACCTGCGCTGGGCCTGGCTGATCGAGGGCGCGGCCCAGTACTTCGCCGGCCAGGTGCCGCTCTTCCGCCCGGCGGTGATGCGGCGGATGCGCGAGGGCAAGCCGCCGGCGTTCCCGCCCTCGGCCCGCGACGCGATCATCCTCGGCGGCACGGTCTTCGACCTGCTCGACCGCGAGGTGGGCCGCTCCGCCGCCGAGATGCTCGCCACCCGCCCGGGCCGCGGCGGCCTCGAGGCCTCGATCGAGATCGCCTTCGACGCGCCGCCTGCGCGAGGTCGAGCGCGCCTGGCGCGAGCACCTGCGCGAGCTGACCGAGCGCCGCGCCCGCGGAGCCGGAGAGCGACGTGCCCGAGCTCAGGCTCAGCTGAGCGCGTAGAGCAGGCCGAGCACGCCCGATCCGATCGCGAGCACGATCAGGATCCAGGCGAGGAGCTTGACCGGGGTCGGCCCCGAGCCGGTGCCGAGCGGGGAAGCGCCCGGTGCCGCCGGTTCCGTTGGACTCGGCCAGCGGGCTCGATCGCGGCGCCGCTGAGCAGCTCGCGCGCGTCCTCGGCGGCCGACTCCGGGACGAAGATGTCGCGCGGGCCGGCGGCGAGGAAGTCCGGGACGTCGAAGCCGCGGGTCCGCTTCTGCAGCGACGGGATCCCCTCCTCGAGCAGGATCCCCTGGATCAGCTCGGCCTCGGAGAGGTTGCGCCCGCCGGCGATGCGGACGAGCTCGCCGCGGGTGTACTGCGGCTTGACCTTGCGCGCCCGCTCATGGGAGTCGGTGATCGGCTGGAGCTCGCCCTGGCCGACGTAGGCGAGCGGCATCCCGCACTCGGCGCAGAACCGCTCGTCCAGTGGATAGCGGGTCGCGCAATGCGGGCAGGCGAGGGGGCCCTCCTCGCGGCATCAGGCGACCTCGAGCTCGATCTCCGAGACCTGCTTGTCGGCGATCTTGAAGGCGCGCACGACCGGCTCGTCGGTCGGCGATCGAGCAGATCAGGTGGACGAGCTCGGGCCACGGGTTCCACTGGTTGACGTCGGTCTGCGAGGGAAAGGCCTCGCTGTGGGTGTGCGAGTGGTAGCTGCCCACCATCTGCTCGCCGCGCTCCTCGATCTCGCTCGGTGACCCGGTACTGCTCGATCGGGTCGAGCTCGAAGCGAAGCGGGCTGGCGAAGGTGTTGGTGACCCGGTGGACGCCGGTCACCTCGCCGTCGCGCGCCGCGACCAGCCCGCAGCACTCGTTCGGGGCGTCATCGCGGGCGTGGGCGACGATCGCATCGAGATGTTCGACGGGCGACCTTCACGGGGTAGAAGCGAGGCTAGCGGCCGATCGTTAAGGGGCCAGACCCCATTGTGATAGTTGACTAGCACGATTTACCTGTGCTACTGTGCTGGCGTCAGTGGCGCAAAGGGGTCTGACCCAATACGCCCGTGGCCCCGATGCCGATGACGCCCCCAGGGGACGCCCGGCTTCCTGATCGCCGAGCGGTTCTCGGTCGACCCCGCGGGCGACCTGCCCGGTCGGCGCCCAGCTCCTCTGGCAGCTGCGCACCTTCATCCGCACCGGCCAGGCGCGGGCCGGGGAGCGGCTGCCGAGCGTGCGCGAGCTCGCCGAGCGCTGCGGGGTCAACGTCAACACGGTCCGATCGGTCTACCAGCACCTCGAGGACGAGAAACTGGTCAGCTCCCGCCAGGGCGCCGGCACGTACGTCGCCGACGACGCCCCGGTCTCCGAGGAGCTCCGCGAGCTCGTCGACGAGGCGCTCGCCCGGGCCCGCGCCGCGGGCATCGAGGCGCGCGAGCTCGCGGTCGCCCTTCACGCGGTCTCCCCCGCCCCGCTTCCCGACGTCCGCCGCGACTCCGATCAGCGAGGCGCGCGAGCCGAGCTTCGCCGGCAGATCGCCAGGCTCGAGGCCGAGCTCGCCTCCTACCCGCGGGACCTGCAGCCCCCGCCCGAGCCCGATGTCCGCCCCCACCACGGCGGCCGGATCGCGGGTGTCGAGGAGCTCGAGCGCACCCGCGACGATCTGCTCGACCGGATCGCCGCGGTCCGCAAGGCCGACGAGAAGCGCGAGCGCCGCCGCACGAAGGCGCGCGACAAGGTCGAGGACATGGTCCGCGAGCCCGAGGCGAACAAGTGGAGCTGGGTCTCGAGCGAGGACACGGGCGATCCCGGCTGCAAGGAGTGGCGGGTGACACCGCGCTACGGCCCGGTCGGCGCGGCGATGGGCTGGTGGCGAGTGAAGGTCTCGGGTGGGTGCCCGTTAGCCACCTGACAAGCTGATGATCAGGTCTGTCGCCGACAGAGCCTTCCTCCCTGCGAAGTCATTCTTCGAGCAGGTCGGCAACATGATGATCCTGACCGGGAAGACGCTCGCCTCCGCGGTCAGGCCGCCCTTCCCCTACGGGACCGAGTTCGTCGGCCAGTTCCTGTTCGCGCTGCAGCTCTGCTGGTTCCCGATGCTGGTCTCGACCGTCGCCTTCGGCTTCGGCGCCCCGGGGCTTCAGGCCGCGAACTTCCTCACGCTCTTCGGCGCGCTCGACCGGCTCGGGGAGCTTCTTCATCCTCGCCAGCGTCCGCGAGTTCGCGCCGTTCGTGACCGCGATCGTCGTCGCCGGCGTCGCCGGCACCGCGATCACCGCCGACCTCGGCGCCCGCAAGATCCGCGAGGAGCTCGACGCGCTCCAGGTGCTCGGCGTCGACCCGATCAAGAACCTCGTCGTCCCCCGGTTCCTCGCGCTGATGCTGCTCACCGGGCTGATGGACATCTACGCGCTGATCTTCGGGATCATCGGCGGGGTCCTGGCGACGGTGCTCTACGGCGCCCCGCTCGGCGGCTTCTTCGCGACGCTCTGGAACAACGCCTCGATACCGGACCTATGGGGCAGCGTGCTGAAGACGGTGCTGTTCGGCGCGATCATCGCGATCGTCTGCTCCTACAAAGGGATGAATGCGTCCGGAGGCGCCGAGGGGGTGGGCAAGGCCGTGAACGAGGCGGTCGTGCTGTCGACTCTCGGGATCTTCGCCTTCAACTACGTCTTCACCCAGACCCTGCTGGCCACCCATCCCGAGATCTCGGTGATCAAGTGAGGCGCGCCGCTCCTCACAACCGTGTCGGCGCTCGCCGTGGCGGCCCCGCTCGCGCTCGCCCAGGGCGAGGACGCCTACCAGACCTCGAGCTACACGCTGAGCCAGAAGCTCCCCGGCAAGAGCACCTCGGAGCACTTCGTCTTCGACTACGTCGACCCCGCGAACCCGGAGGGCAAGCCGCCTGCCGTGCGGAAGGTGACGACGATCCTGCCGAAGGGCGGCCGCTACGACACCTCGGTCCCCGAGGCCTGCACGGCGACCGACGCGGAGCTGATGACGCAGGGCGGCGCGGCCTGCCCCGAGGGCAGCGCGATCGGCGGCGGCGTCGTCACCGTCGACACCGGCGCACCGGAGCCGGGCCGGATCGTCACCGCCGACGTCGAGTTCTTCAACAACACGGACGAGTTCATCTACGTCAACACGGTCCGCGGGACGGGCGCGCGCACGATCATCCGCGCCGAGGTCACCGACCGGATGACGATCACCCCGGCCGGCATGCTGCCAGGAACCCCTCCCGACGGCGGCTCGATCGACACCGTCGACGTCACCGTCGCGGGCGTCGAGAACGAGCGCGGCAACTACATCACCACGCCGCGCGCTGCCCGAAGGACCGCTCCTGGACCGCGCGGGTCCGGTTCGAGTACGACGGCGGCGTCGCGCAGACGATGCCGACCGAGAACCGGTGCAGGAAGCCGAGGCGCTGATGCCCGGCTGGCTCGCAGTACCCCGCGATTGGCTCAGCTCGATGGGCGAGATCACCCGCTTCGGCGGCCGCGTCGTCACCCTCGTCTACACCGGCCGCGTCTTCCAGCTTCTTCGGCGAGACGCTGCGCCAGGCGGGGATCCTGATCCTGGGCTCGACCCTGGTGATCATGGGCCTGGTCTTCGTCATGGGCCTGACCTGCGGGATCGAGGGCGCCTACCTCCTGCGCGCCCAGGGCGCCCCCTCCTACGCCGGCGTCTTCGCCGCCTGGTGCGACCTGCGCGAGATCGCCCCCTACGGCTTCGGCTACATGCTCTCGGCCAAGGTCGGCACCGGGATCGTCGCCGAGCTCGGCTCGATGCGGATCTCGGACGAGATCGACGCGCTCGAGGTGATGGGCGTGCAGCCGATGATCTACCTCGCCGCGACCCGCCTGCTCGCCGCCTGGCTGGTCTTCCCGTTCATGTACCTGGCGGCGATCGGGGTGATGTTCTTCGCCTCCTACCTCGCCGTCGTCGAGCAGATCGCCGAGACCTCGGCCGGCGGCTACTTCCTGATCTTCTGGATGTTCCAGAACCCGCCCGACCTCTTATTCAGCCTGATCAAGGCGATGACGATGGCGACGGCGATCGTGCTCGTCGGCTGCTACTACGGCTACAACGCATCCGGGCGGCCCGGTCGGGGTCGGCACGGCGACGGCGAAGTCGATGGTCTTGAACATCGTCTTGGTGCACCTGATCGGGATGATGGGGACGTTCATCTTCTGGGGCCAGAACCCACGAGCGCCAATCGGCGGTTGAGGCTGGCGCATGGGCAGGCTGCTGATCGGACTCGTCGCTTCGCTCGTCGTGCTGCTGGCGTTCTCGGTCGTCGTCTACGGACTGCCGCTCGCCGGCGCGATCGGCCCCTTCGTCGGCTCGCTCGGTCGATGATCGCCGTCCTCGTCGGCCACCTCTGGGCGCGCGAGCGGCGCGAGGCGCAGGGGTTAGGCGGGTAGCGTGGACGGCGAGGTGGAGACGATGCCAGCCCGCGCCCAGGGCCGCGCCCGCGACCGGGTCGCGGCCGCGTTCCTGCTCTGCCTGATGACGGTCGGCAGCCTGTGCTCTGGATCGGCGTCCCGCTCGGCACGCCTCTACGCTGCCTCGAAGCTCGTCGACTCGCTCGCCGCGCACTTCGTGGTCTCGCTGCCGATGACGCTGACGGCGATGATCGTCTGGGGCTCGGGCCTCTTCTGGCTGAACGGGCTCTACCTGCGCGTCACCGGGTTCTTCGACGAGCCCGACGACCCCGACGAGCCGCCGCGGCGGATCCGCGGCCCGCTCGAGCCGATCCTGATCGGCTCGATGTTCATCGCCCTCGTCGCCCTCTTCGTCTGGTTCTTCGGCTTCGCCGAGAACCCGTCGATGCCAGGTGACCTCTAGGCCGCGTCGGCTCAGTACCAGTGCACGCCCTCGCGGCGCGGCGGCTCGCGAGCTCGCCGGCGGCGGTGCCGAGCAGGTCGGGGTCCTCGCGCCCGAGCTCCCAGAGCAGGTCGTCGAGCACCGGCGGCGGGACCCCGGATTCGGCGGCGACGGCGGCGAACGCCTCGCGGGTCGCGGCGCGGACCTCCTCCACCCCGCCCGGCTCGACCAGCCCCGAGCGCAGCGCCAGCCGCATCAGCACGTTGTCGGCGCACACCTGCCAGCTCTCCGGGATCGGCGACCTCGAGCCAGCCGCGGCGCTCGGCGATCTTCGCGAAGAGGAACGCCTTCTTCGCGAGCGGGTCGGCGTAGGCCTCGTAGCGCGCGAGCAGGGCGATCAGGCCGCCCTCGCCGCCGAGCCGCCGTCCCGAGGCCGCGATCAGCGCGGTGGCGGTCCCCCCGTGGTCGCGCTCGAGCCCCGTGGCGAGGTCGCGCCAGAGCCGCGCCCGGCCCTCGGGGTCGCGGACGGTCTCGCTCGTCGGCGCGGAACAGCTCGGCCACCCTCTCGCCGTCGACCTCGGCGAGGGCACCGCGCTCAGCGTGCCCGGCCGCGCGCGCTCCTCCGCGCAGGCGAGCTCCCAGAGCAGCGCGCTGCCCTCGAACGGGCCGCGGCCGTCGACGAGATGGGCCTCGCGGTAGCCGGTGCCGTGGTCGATCGCGCAGAGGAAGAGCGCCGCGTCGGCGCTCGGGACGTGGTCGAAGTCGGGCGGCTCGTAGGCGGCGGCGAGCTCGCCGACCCGGGCCGCGACGCGCGCAACGGCCCCCTCGTCTGCGACCGGATGCACGGGCGGCACGGTAGGCGCGGCGCCTAGCGCCCCGCCGCCATGTACGCCGCGCGCTGCTCGTCTGAGAGCCGCTCGAGCGAGTAGCGCAGCATCGTCCGCGGCATCTCGGCCGCGTGGGCGTCGAGGAACCCGCAGAGCGCCGCCTCGTCGCGCTTGCCGACCTCGCGCAGGAGCCAGCCGACCGCCTTGTGGATCAGGTCGTGGTCGTCGCCGAGCAGGCGCTCGGCGAGCCGCAGGGTCTCGTCGTGCTCGCCGTCGCGGATCAGCGGGAAGGTGGCGAGGATCGCGATCCGCCGGTCCCAGACCGACTCGGAGACGACCAGCTCGTCGAGGAAGCCGCGATCGCCGCCGCGGACCTTGTCGGCGAGGAGCTTCGGCGCCGTCGTGTCGATCAGGTCCCAGTTGTCGACCCGGTCGCGGTGGCCGAGGTAGAAGCGCGCGAAGCGCTCGCGCTCGCCGGCCTCGGCGCGGTCGTAGCGCAGGCAGAGGATCGCGAGCGCGACGAAGCGATGCTCGTGGACCTCGCTGCGGAGCAGCCGCTCGAGCTCGCCCGAGGGGCGCGTCGCGGTGGCGCCGGGCGACCTTCCGCTGCTCGGGCACGCGGATCCCGAGCAGGACGTCGCCCTCGCCGTAGCCGCCTGGGCGGACCCCCAGGTACGGCGCCGTGAACTCCGCCCGCTCGGGGTCGGCAAGCTCCGCGAGCTCGGCTTCGATCTCGGCTGCGGCGGGCAGGGTCAGGCCGTCGCGAGGCCGGGCGCCTCTACCACCAGACGGTCGAGTCGATGTCCTCGAGCTCGTCGACGGACTTCGTGTAGACGCCCGAGGAGAGGTACTTCCAGCCGTCGTCGGGGACGAGGAAGACGACGTTGCCCTCGTCCAGCTCGCCGGCGATGCGGGCGGCGACGTAGGCGATCGCGCCCGAGGAGACGCCGGCGAACAGGCCCTCCTCGTGCAGCAGCTTCTGGGTCCAGATGATCGCGTCGCGGTTGCGCGACCATGATCTTCCGGTCGAGCAGGGAGAGGTCGATGATCGGCGGGATGAAGCCGTCGTCGAGCGAGCGCAGGCCCTGGACGAGCTCGCCCTGCATCGGCTCGGCGGCGACGATCTTCGTCTCCGGGTTCTCCTCCTTGAGGCGGCGGCCGTTGCCCATCAGGGTGCCGCCGGTGCCGAGGCCGCCGACGAAGGCGGTGACCGAGTCGAGCTCGTCGAGGATCTCGACGGCGGTGCCCTCGTAGTGGGCGCGGGGGTTCGCCTCGTTCCCGTACTGGTAGGGCATGTAGTAGGAGGCGTCGGCCTCGGCCATCTCGAGCGCCAGCTCGACCGCGCCGTTGGAGCCCTTGGCGCCCTCGGAGTAGACGATCTCCGCGCCGTACATGTGCAGGAGCTGGGTGCGCTCCTCGGTGACGTTGTCGGGCATCACGACCTTGAGCGGGTAGCCCTTGCGCCGGCAGATCATCGCCAGCGAGATGCCGGTGTTGCCCGAGGTCGGCTCGAGGATCGTCTGGCCCGGGCGCGATCGCGCCCTCGGCCTCGGCGGCGTCGATCATGGACTTCGCGACCCGGTCCTTGACCGAGCCGGTCGGGTTGCGGCCCTCGAGCTTCGCGAAGATGCGGACGCCGGGCTTCGGCGAGAGGCGCGGCAGCTCGACCAGCGGCGTGTTGCCGATCGCCTCGAGGACGTTCTCGAAGCGGCCGCCGCAGGGGCGGTTGAGGAGCTCGGCCTCGGGCATTGCTTCAGAAAATATAGCGTGAGTTCGACGTCATGGCCATTCGGCAATCGACCTGCGAAGGCGATAGGTTCCCCACGGTCGCCCCGCAACCAAACTGAGAGGGAGTAAGTGATGAGAGGAACTCGGCTTTGGATCCTGCTGGCGCTCTGCGTCGCGCTCGGCGCTCGGCGTGGTCGCCGGCTGCGGCAGCGACGACGACGATTCGACCAGCGGTGACAGCGGTACGAGCGGCAGACGTCGAGACGCTCGAGGATCGGGCGTGCTCTCGGTCGGCACCGACACGCCGTACCCGCCGTTCGAGATCGGCCAGCCGCCGAACATCTCGCGGCTACGACATCGAGGTGATGAACGCGATCGGCGAGGAGCTCGGGCTCGAGGTCGAGTACACCGACACCGGCGTTCGGCACGATCTTCCGCGACACGGCGAACGGCCAGTTCGACACCGCCGCCGCGGCATCGACGATCACGCCGGCGCGCCAGAAGGTGGTCAACTTCACCGATCCGTACTACGAGGCGCAGCAGGCGCTGCTCGTCCCCGAGGGCTCCGACATCGCCTCGATCGACGACCTGGGCGGCCTGATCGTGGGCGCCCAGGACGGCACCACCGGTGAGACCTACGCCAACGACGAGACCGACGCGTCCGAGGTCCGGGGCTTCCCCGAGGGCCCGGACGCGGTCTCCGCGCTCGATCACCGGCCAGGTCGACGCGGTGATCATCGACCAGCCCGTCGCCGTCGACGCGGTCGAGAAGCAGGGCGGCGTCGAGATCGCCGAGGAGATCCCGACCGACGAGCTCTACGGGTTCGCGGTCGCCCCGGACAACACGTCGCTGCTGCGACGCGATGAACGAGGCGCTCGACGACGATCAAGGACGACGGCACGATCGCGGAGCTCTACGAGCAGTACTTCCAGACCGGAGCCGCCGGAGTCGGTCCTGACCGGCACCACGGAGGCGGTCGGCCGGCTAGCGCCGGCCGCACAACCGACCTGACGAGAAGGGGCGCCCTCCGGGCGCCCCTTCTTCGTTCTCGCGGCCCAGGGATTAGCCTGCGCCCCGACACGAGCAGAGGAGACGAATGGAATTCATCCTCGAGTACTACTTCGACTTCGGCCTCATGGGGGACAACTTCGGCGCCGTCCTCGACGGGTTCTTCCTCACGCTCAAGCTCTCGATCCTCTCCGGCGTCCTCTCGCTGATCTGGGGCCTGGTCCTGGCCGTGCTGCGCCAGCTGCCCGGGAAGCCGCTGGCGCCGGTGCGCTGGCTGACGATCGCCTACATCGACGTCTTCCGCGGCGTCCCGCTGCTGCTGGTCCTCTTCCTGGTCTCCGGCTTCCTCTCGCGCCGCCCAGGCCGAGGGCGTGATCCCGCGCGAGATCGGGCTCCCGGAGTGGTTCGGCCAGACGCTCGCCGTTCTGGTACGGGGTGATCGCGCTGACGCTCACCTACGGCGCCTACATGGCCGAGGTCTACCGCGCCGGGATCGAGGCGGTGCCCCGCGGGCAGATGGAGGCGGCGCGCTCGCTCGGCATGAGCCACGGCCAGGCGATGCGCTTCGTGATCGTCCCGCAGGCGGTCCGCAAGGTGATCCCGCCGCTCCTCAACGACTTCATCGCGCTGATGAAGGACACCTCGCTGGTCAGCGTCCTCGGCGCGCTCGAGGTCGTCCAGGTCGGGCTTCGACGTCCAGACGGCCGAGTTCAACGGCTCCGGCGCTGGTGCTCGGCGCGCTCTTCTTCCTGGTGGTCACGATCCCGCTCGCGCGCTTGGTCGACTGGCTGATCGCGCGACAGCAGCGGCGGACCTCGCGCAGGCGGCGGCGATGACGACGGCGGCGACGGCACGGCGACACCGGCCGGCCAGCCCATGCCCGTCGGCGGCGGCGGGGGTCGTGATGGCCGAGCGGCCGACGGCGACCGAGCGACACGTCGATCGACGAGCCGCTACCTCTGCCTCGAGGGCGTCCACAAGCGCTTCGGCAAGCTGCGAGGTGCTGCGCGGCGTCGACCTCGAGGTCGCGCAAGGGCGAGGTCGTCTGCGTGATCGGCCCGAGCGGCTCCGGGCAAGTCGACGCTGCTGCGCTGCATCAACCTGCTCGAGCCGCCCGAGCAGGGGCGGATCCTGCTCGAGGGCAAGGAGATCAGCGCCGGCGGAAGCGCGGCGACGAGGACTCCGAGGGACTCGACTTCGTCCGCCGCCGGGTCGGGATGGTCTTCCAGCAGTTCAACCTGTTCCCGCACAAGTGCGCGCTCGAGAACGTCACGATCGCCCAGGAGAAGGTGCTCGACCGCTCCAAGGAGGAGGCGCGAGGAGAAGGCCAGGGAGCTGCTCGAGCGGGTCGGGCTGGCGAGAAGGTCGGACGAGTACCCCGACCGCCTCTCCGGCGGCCAGCAGCAGCGGGTCGCGATCGCGCGGGCGCTGGCGATGGACCCGCACGTGATCCTCTTCGACGAGGTCACGAGCGCGCTCGACCCCGAGCTGGTCAAGGAGGTCCTCGACGTGATGAGGGAGCTCGCCGCCGAGGGGATGACGATGGTCGTCGTCACCCACGAGATGGGCTTCGCCCGCGACGTCGCCGACCGGGTCGTCTTCATGGACGGCGGCGTCGATCGTCGAGGAGGGGCCGCCGGCGGAGGTCCTGGGCAGCCCGAAGAACGAGCGCACCAAGAAGTTCCTGGGCCAGGTGCTCGAGCACTGAACGCGGGGCCGCAAGGGCTCGACGTCGCCATCGTCTCCTACCGCTGCGAGGCGCTGCTGCGCGATTGCCTGCGCTCGCTCGCGCGAGCACCCGCCCGAGCGGCGAGATGACCGTCCACGTCGTCGACAACGACTCCGGCGACGGCACGCCGGAGATGGTCGAGCGCGAGTTCCCGGAGGTCGAGCTCACCCGGGCGCCCGGGCAACGTCGGCTTCAGCGCCGCCAACAACATCGCGATCCGCGCCTCCCGGGCGCCCTACGTGCTGGTGCTGAACCCCGACACGCGGGTCACCGAGGGAGCGCTCGAGCGCGTCTGCGCGGTCCTCGACGAGCGACCCGAAGGTCGGCATCGCCGGCGCCAAGCTCGTGCTCGAGGACGGCAGCCTCGACCACGCCGCGAAGCGCTCGTTCCCGACCCCGCTCGGCGCGCTCGCCCACTTCACCGGCGTCGGCCGGCGCGAGGGCGCGAGCGAGGCGCCTCGCCCAGTACCGCGCGCCCGAGCGCGGCGACGACGAGGCCGGGCTCGGTCGACGCCGTGAACGGCGCCTTCATGCTGATCCGCCGCTCCGCGCTCGAGCAGGTCGGCGCCTTCGACGAGGGCTACTGGATGTACATGGAGGACCTCGACCTCTGCTACCGCTTCGACGCCGAGGGCTGGGTGACGTGGTACGAGCCGTCGGCCGTCGTCGTCCACGTCAAGGCCGGGACCAGCGGGCCGATCCGCAACCCGAAGCTGAACCGCGCCTTCCACTACGGCATGTACCGCTTCTACCGCAAGTTCTACGCGCCGCACCGGGCGCCGATCGTGAACGGCGTCGTCTACGCCGGGATCGGGCTGAAGCTCGTGCGTCTCGCTCGTGCGCGGGGCCTTCGCGCGGGTCGTAGGGTCCGCGGCGTGAACGAGCCGGAGACGCGCGGCCCGACCCTGCCGCGCGAGGAGATCGAGTGGATCCGGCGCACCCGGCGCCACCCGCGGCCGACCCAGCCCGACTACCTCGTCCTGCGCCGGCTGGTCGAGCACGTCGCGCGCCGCGCTGCGCGCCTGGGTCGACGGCGACTCGCTCGAGGTCCTCGACGTCTTCTGCGGGACGCGGCCCTACGAGGACCTGATGCCGGCGGGCTCGAGGGTGACCGGGCTACGACATCGACGACCGCTACGGCTCCGCCGACGTCACCGGCACGAGTTCCTGCCCTTCGACGACGACGCGTTCGACCTCGTCTTCTTCGCCGAGGGCTTCTTCTACTCCCCCGACCCCGGTCGAGGCGGCGGCTGAGATGCTGCGGATCGCGCGGCCCGGCGGAGTCGACGGTCGTCACCCTGCCGCTCGTCTGGGAGTACCGCGCCGACCGGCTCGAGCACCGCTTCACGGCGCCGGAGCTGGCGCGGGTCTTCGAGCGCGCCGGGCTGGAGCGAGGTCGAGGCGCGCGAGGTCGGCGGCTACGCGGTCTCCTGGTCCCTGCTCACCGGCCGGATCATGCGCGCCGTCGAGGAGAGCGCGCGCGGCGCGCAGCCGGCTCGCCTGGCGCCTGCGGCCGCTGTTCGCCGCCGCCTACGCGGCGATGAACGCGATCGCCGTGCTCGCCGACCGCTTCGAGCGGCGCATCTGGCGCCCGCAGCCCTACGTGCTGCCGCCGGACATCATCCTCACCGCCCGCAAGCCGCAGTGATCGCCCTCATCGCCGACGAGGCCGAGCTGCCGCTCGGCGGCGGCGGTCTGGGGCCGCGAGAACCGGGCGCTGCCCGCGCGCGAGCGCGCGGCGCTCTGCTGGCTGACCCTGGCGCGCCTGCTCGGCTGGGACGCGGAGG
Organism: uncultured Thermoleophilia bacterium; assembly: GCA_963844425.1. Lineage (GTDB taxonomy): Bacteria > Actinomycetota > Thermoleophilia > Solirubrobacterales > 70-9 > DASUSH01. Next base: position 28,534 of record CAWJOD010000001.1, read on the forward strand.
TGCGGCGCTACCCGGGCGACGGAGCCGAGCTCGGCGACGGGGTCCGCTGCGCCGTCGTCGCGCGCGAGCCCGCGACGCGTCACCGCCGCCGAGGTCGCCGCGCTCGCCGCGCGCCTCGAGCGCGAGCCGATGCTCGTCGTCGCCCCCGCTCCGCCGCCCGGCTCGCCGCTGGCCGAGCTCACCGGCATCGCCGCGGGCGAGCGACCTCGATCGAGACCGCGGCGCTGCGCTGGCGCGGCCCGGGCGACGCGCGCGAGTGGGAGGCCTGGCCGACCGTGGCGTGGTCGACTCGAGAACCTAAAGCGGGTCTGACCCCTTAGTTGGGCGACGATCGGCGACGCGCCGCTCGTCGCCTCGCGCGCGAGGTCGGCAACGGCGTCGTCGCGACGCTCGCCGCCCACCCCGTCGAGCTCGTCGACGCCGCGCCCTCCGGCAGCGGGCTGCTCAAGCACCTGCTGACCGCGCGGCATCCCCGGCGCCGCTCGACTGGCTCGAGCTGGAGGGCTGGGTCGATTCCGCGCCTCGACGATCCCGGGAGCTCCTCGAGCGCGCACCTCGACGGCTGGGCGCACCGCAGCCTCGAGCGAGGGCGAGTGGGCTCGCTGCTCGGCCAGCGACCTCGCCGGTCGCGACGCGCGCAGGTCAGCGTCGGCTACGTGCCCGGCTGGGTCGACGACGGCGACGCCGGCCGGGGCGAGCTGCGAATCGGCGGCGAGCCGGTCGAGCGCGTGCCCGGCCGCGTCCACCCCTCCCCGCTCGTCTCCTACGACTCGAACGGCGCGCCGCAGGACAACCCGGCCGGCCTGCGCGGGCTCCGAGGCGCTGCGCCGACGCCGGCGCGGGCGAGCTCGAGCTCCACGGCTACACGCACCTGCGGCCGCGTCTACGAGGGCGAGGGCGGCCCGTACGCCGCCTGGGCCGCGGCCGCCGAACCGCCGCGAGGGCGTCGGCTGGTATCGCGAGCTCGAGGAGCCTCGAGCCCCCGCCGGGCGAGCCGGGACCGGTGCCCGAGCGGGCTCGAGCACTTCGCCGAGCACCTCGGCGAGCGCCCGCGGCGCTCTGCTGCCCGGCCACGCCTGCTCGCCGGCGGCATCCGAAAGCGCCGCCGCCGCCGGGCTCGACCTGATCGCCGCGGAGTCGCTGGCGATCCGGGCCGGCGAGCGGCTCGCCTGGTGCGACCACTTCCGCAACCCCTACGCCGACGGCGCCGCCGGCCCCTGGCTCGAGTCCGGGCTGCCGGTGATCGCCTGCCTGCACGACCGCGACCTGGTCGTGCACGGGACCGGCTGGCTCGGCGAGCGCCTCGACGAGTGGACGCGCGCACGGGGCGACGCGGTTCGCGACCCTGGGCGACCTCGCGGCGGCGCTGCGGCGGCGCTCAGCCGCGCTCGTAGCGCAGCTCGACCATCGCCGCTGTCGAAGACGGTCGTGCCCGTGAGGCGGAGCGGCCCGCCGGGGAGCGCGCGGTCGAAGAGCGGCTTGCCCTCGCCGAGGACCACCGGCACCACGGTCACCAGCACCTCGTCGAGGAGGCCCGCCTCGGCGAACTGCGAGGCGACGCCGCCGCCGCCGACGACCCAGATGTTCCGCTCGCCCGCCGCCGCGGCCAGCTCCTCGTGGAGGTCGGCGACCGCCGCCGCGGTCACCCGGACGTCCGCCCCGTCGGGCACCGGCAGGTCCGCGTGCTCGATCACCCAGTAGGGCTTGCCCGGGTACGGCCACTCGCCACCCGCCCGTCGTGCCCAGGATGAACTCGTATGTGGCCGAGCCGCTGACGAGGGCGCCGACGCCCTCGTAGAAGCGCTCGTAGGCGTTGCCCGTCCCCCATCGGCCCCGGCTCGGCCGCCGGGGCCCTCGAACTCGCCGTCGTAGCCCATCAGCCACCCGAGCCCGTCGTCGGCGTCCGCGATGTAGCCGTCGAGGGAGGCGCGCGCAGTAGTACTGGGTCCTGGCCATCGCCGGCCGCCTCATCGACCCGCCGGGCCAGGACCGCCACGGTGCCGCCGCGGCGGGCGAGGCCGGCGAGTGCCTCGGCGAGGACCGCCAGCGGGGCGAGCGCGGCCACGAGCACCGTCGGGACGAGGTCGCGGAGCGTCGGGCGGGCGTTTCGCTTGATCAGGTTGTAGGCGTAGGCGGGCGTGGTCGTCGCCCGGTCGAGCCACGCCTGCCACATCCCGAACGGGTTGTGCTCGAGCAGGACGTGCTCGGTGCGCTCGGGCTCGAAGCCCGTGGCGCTCGAGCAGCGCCTCGATCCCGGCCGGCGTGAAGTGGTGGCGGTGGCGGGGCACGTCGAGGTGGAGCCAGCGCGAACCGCCGATCCGCGCCTGCAGCCCGGCGATGTTCGGGACTCCGAGGAGCAGCGTCCCGCCCGGCCGCAGCCAGCCGCGAACGCGGTCGAGCGCGGCGCCGGGATCCTCGAGGTGCTCGAGCACGTGCCAGAGCAGCACGGCGTCGACGCTGCGCCGGCTCGAGCTCGGCGTCCTCGAGCGATGCGCGCTCGAGCTCGACGCCGCGACCGCGGGCGATCTCGATGCCCGCCTCGGAGGGCTCGAAGCCCATGCGGCCTCGTAGCCCGCCGCCCGCGCCATGATCACGAACCGGCCCTGGCCCGCGCCGGCCTCGAGCACCCTGCGCCGGCGGCGGCGCGGCGCGCCGCAGGAGCGCGAGCTTCTGGCGCTCGTAGGCCCGCCGCACCGCCTCGACGAGCGCTCCGAGGCGCGTCGTCTCCGCGGCGTAGACGCCGGTCTCGTAGAGCTCGGGGCGCGGGCTCGCCGGCGGTCTCGGCGCTGCCGCACGCGGTGCAGCGGTAGAGCATGTAGCGCGCCTCGATCGCGGCGTCCTGAGGCTCCGCGGCGAACCAGCGCACGAGCGGACCGCCGCAGGCGGAGCAGCGCTCGGGGGCGGGATCGTCGACAACGGGCCGCGCATCGGGTGTCGCCGGTCGCCTCCTCCCCAGTAGCTCGGCAGCGCCTAATGCGCCGCTTCAGCGCCCGCGGGAGGAGCCGATGGCGAGCGCCGAGCTGCAAGCCGACGAACTTCGCGCCCTCGTAGAGCGCGGCGTAGGGGAGCGAGCGCGCCTCGCCCTCGCGCGACGAGCCACGCGAGCTCCTCGCGCGCGTAGCGAAGCGCCTCGCCGCGGAGGGCACGCGCGGAGGGGCGCTCGCCCGCGAGGTAGGCCCGGTCGGCGGAGACACCCGAGTCGAAGAAGCGCCGGAAGGCCGAGCCGACGGTGTAGGGGTGCGAGTGGCGGACGGCGGCCTCGGGCTCGTAGCGGAGCCTGTGCCCCGCCAGCAGCACCCGGGCCGCCCACTCCTGGTCCTCGCTCATGATGATGTCGTCGGCGAAGCGGAACTCGCTCCCAGGCCTGGCGCCGGATCGCCGCGTTGACGTTCGAGAACAGGGTCGTCCGCAGGTCGAGCTCGCCGCGCCCGTTCACCCGCTGGGTCCGCGGCCAGCGGCCCGTAGAGGAAGTCGAGGAAGAAGCGCTCCGGCGCGCTCGCGCCCGCGTGCGGGAGCTGGCGCCCGTAGACGCCCGGCGACTGCGGGATCCGCCTCGAGCGGGGCGACCAGGCGCTCGAGCCAGCCGCTCGCCGGCGCGGGAACGCGTCCTGGGTGGTGAAGACGAGCGTCTCGCCCGACGCCAGCTCGGCGGCGAGGTTCCGCGTCGCGCCGTGGTTGAAGTCGGCGAGCGCGATCTCGTGGACGCGGGCGCCGAGCGCGCGGGCGAGCTCGGCGCTGCCGTCCTCCGAGGCGGAGTCGACGACGACGATCTCGACCTCGCGGTCGGTCCGCTGCGCGCGAGATCGCCTCGAGGCAGCGACGCAGGTCTTCGCCGCCGTTGCGGACGGGGATCAGCACCGAGACGGATCGCGAGTGGGCCGGCGCGATCTCGGCCATGCGATCCGTCAGGGAGACTCGGTCAGCGACTCGATGTCGGTGGGCACGCTGCCAGGCGCCCCTGCGCGGTGAGCGCGGACTGGACCGGCTCGCTCGAGAGGCCGAACTGCTCGAGCAGGTCGTCGATCGGCTGGGCGTCGGCCGGCGCCTCGATCGTCTGGCTCGGAGTTGATCGCGCCGAGCCGCGTGGTAGCGTCGATGTCGCCGCCGCTGACGCCCGCGTCCTCGCTGCCTTCGATCGAGGCGGCGTCGAAGGTCGCGTTCAGGTCGAAGCCGCGCAGGACGCCGATCGTCGGCGCCCGGAGTAGAGGTCGAAGCTGAGCTCGCCGACGGCCTCTTCGATCTGGGTCGCGGTCTCCTCGGGGATCTCCTTGACGTCGGGGACCTCGGCGCGGCGATCGCGGCGTTGACGTTCTCGATCATCGCCGGCACGTCGACGGTGCCGTGGATGTGGATCGTCTCGGCCCCCTCGACGTCCTCGGTGCCCTCGTTGGTGAGGTCGAACCACGACAGGGCATCGATGGTCGTCGCAGGCCTCGGGGTTGCCACCGGCCTGCTCGATCAGGACCGTGCATGGTCGGCTGCCGGGTCTCGGCCGCACCCTCGGCGCCGGTGGCCCCCACCGGGTCGGACGACCCGGAGCGGCGGTGCGCGCCGCCATCGTGCCGGCGATCGAGCTGAAGCGCGTTGAAGAGCGAAGCGCCGAGCTCGTAGGTCTCGTCCTGGTAGGTGACGTAGGCGTTGTCGGAGGTGACGACGAGACCGCCGTCGAAGTCGACCGACGTCCCGGCGGCGTCGCCGCTCGCGGAGCCGTCGAGCTCGAGCTGCGGCAGCGCGGCGGGATTCTCGGGATCCGACTGGAAGGCGCCGCTCATCGTGATCTCGCCGTTCGCGGACTGCGTCCCCTCGACCGAGCCTCCGAGCGTGAAGTCGAAGGTGCCGCTGGTGACGTGCTCGTCGTTTCCGAGCGTCTCGACGAGGACGTCGGCGGGATCGAGATCGGAGGAGCCGTCGTCGCCGCAGGCGGCCAGGCCGACAGCGAGCGCGATCGCGGCGAAAAGTGCGGTGAAGAGCCTGCTCACGAAGCGCGCCACCCTAGCGGACCCTCTTCCCCAGCCCCAGGACCGAGAGGAAGAACGCTCCGAAGATCGCCTGGAGGCCGAGGATCATCAGCGTCAGGCCGACGAGCGCGAGCCGCTCCTCGTGGAGCGCGCCGAGGCCGCGGTCGACCCAGATCGCGAACACGATCGCGGCGATGACGAAGCCGATGCCGAGCAGGAGCCCGCCGGCGACGATCCCGTGCTCGAGCCGGAGCCGCCCGCGCGCCCAGTCGATCAGCGGCGTCGTGCTCGCCCAGGTAGTAGAGCGCGAAGGCGCGGGCGAAGACGCCGATCTGGAGGATCTGCGCGCCGACGATCAGGGCCGCGACCGAGGCGATCAGGGCGTGGAACTGCCATTCGCGGCCGAAGAGCTCGATCCCGCTGAGGACGATCGCGGTGCCGAGCACGCCGACGACGGAGAACAGCGCCGCCGGGGACGACGAAGAGCCAGGTCGGGCTGTGGATCAGCAGGAAGCGAAGGTGCCGCCAGCCGTCGGAGAACGACGAGAGCTTCGACTCGCCCTTGCGAGGGTGGTAGGAGATCGGGATCTCGCGGATGTCGAGGCCGAGCTTCGAGGCGCGGATCACCCACTCCGAGGCGAACTCCATCCCGGTCGTGCGCAGGTCGAGCTCGGGCAGCAGGTCGCGGCGGAACGCCCGCATGCCGCAATGGGCGTCGGAGACGCCGGTGCGGAAGAAGAGGTTGAGGACGCCGGTCAGGATCGGGTTGCCGACGTAGCGGTGAAGCCACGGCATCGCCCCCGGCTGGATGTCGGCCATGCGGTTGCCGATCACCATGTCGGCGCCGTCGCGAAGCGGAGCCAGGAACCGGTCGATCTCGGTGAAGTCGTAGGTGTCGTCGGCATCGCCCATGAGGATGTAGGTGCCGCGGGCGGCGTCGAAGCCGGCGCGATAGGCCGAGCCGTAGCCGCGCCGCGACTCGTGCACGACCCGGGCGCCGGCGTTGGCGGCCAGCTCGGGCGAACCGTCGGTCGAGCCGTTGTCGGCGACGACCACCTCGCCGTCGATCCCCTCGCGCCGATCGTCGCGATCGCCTTGCGGACGACGATCTCGATCGATTCGGCCTCGTCGAGGCAGGGGATCACGACGGAGAGCTCGGGCTCTCCCGTGGCCCGCTCGCGCACGGACCCGAGCGGCTTCTCTGCTACGTCCGGCGTACTCATGGTCGTGCCCCGCCCCCGTCCGATGAGGTTAGTGGGCCTACTTGACGGTGTAGGTCAGGCTGGTCTCACCGTCGATCACGCCTCGGAACCTGGTCTTGCCCTTCGCTCCAACTCCGAGCCGCCTCGGCTCGAAAGCCTCGACCTCGACGCTCTCGACGGTGGTGAACCCGCTGCCCCGATCCTCCTGAACCTCGAGGGTCCCGCTCACCGGCGGGATCGTCCAGATGTCCGCCTTCCGCTTCGACTTGCGGTCGGCGACGAACGGGAACCGGAAGGCGGTGAAGGCGGGCTTGCGGCTGCGGTCCTCGAAGAGCAGCCCCGACTGCTGGTCGGAGTGGCCGTCGGACCCGACCGGCTGGTCGACGAGCAGGAACCAGAACGCCGCGTCCACGTTCTGCCTCCAGAGCGAGTAGAGCGACTCCTCGACCCACTTCGCGTGCTTCTTGATGGGCACGCCCTGGTTGCCGTCGGGCGGGTTGGTCTCCCACCAGAACTCGGTCGCCCAGAGCGGGTGGTGAGCGCCTTTGACGGTGTTCTTCTTCTCCGCCCGGCGCAGCGCCTTGTCGAGGTTCTTCATGTCGGGCATCGCGATGTCGTCACGATGGATCGCGCTTCTGTTCGGACCACCGGAGAGCGTGATCGGATGGTGGGAGAGGATGTCGAAGTCGGCCTTGCCCGCGCAATTGCGGCGCGGGTGGAAGTCCGAGTCGAGGCAGAGGAAGTCGCGCATGAACCGAAGTGGACGGGACCGTTCTCCGCCAACCTGATCGCCGTAGGGGGCGGTGGCGCCGGCGACGACCTGCGCGCCGGGATTCTGCGAGCGGCGCACCCCCGCCGTGAACGCGTTCACCATCCCGCGGTAGTAGTCACCGGCGAAAGTGCTCTTCTTCGTGTACTGCGGGGTGAGGTAATCCGACAGGTTCGGCTCGTTCCAGGCCTCGAGGTACCCGACGCGCGGCAGGGTGCCGAGACCGGGCGCCGCGAAGGTCCCGGAGTAACGGCTCGCGACGGCCTCGGCGAACTCGCCGAGCGCCTCGGTGTCCGGCTTCCACGTCCCCTTGTCGGCTTCGGCCGATTCGTTGGGTCCGACCGCGAACTCGGGGGCCCCGTAGATCGTGAGCATCACGCGCTGGCCGCGCGACACCGCGTCGATCACGCCGCGGTCGACGTCACCGAAGGCGTAGGCCGCGTCGGCCGGGTTGGTGGGCGAGGCGGGCTCGCCGGTCGTGATCCCGCGCCAGAAGACGTTGATGCGGACGATGTTCGAGCCGGCGGCGACCCCCTGGTCCTGCCAGAAGGCGCGGACCGAGGAATCGGGCGCGGTCAGGCCGGGCTCGGCCGTCCCCTTCAGAAACGTCTTCGCGGCCGCCGGCACGACCTGCGCCGCGAGCGTCGCGAGAACCGTGACGACCGCCACGATCAGCTTCGTTCGGCTGCCCTGTCCCTGGCGTCCCATCTGGCTCGCTACTTGACGTCGAACGGCACGCTTGACTCGCCGGCGATCACGCCGCGAAGCGTCTTCTTACCGGAGACCGCGACCTTCGTCTGCTCGGGCTTGCCGGCGCTGACGCCGACCCGCTTGATCGTCCGATAGTCCTTGCCGCGCTTCTCCTGGATCTCGAGCTTGCCCCCGGTGGGCGAGATCGTCCAGACGTTCACCTTCTGCTTCGACTTGCGGTCGGCCACGAGCGGGAATCTGAAGGCCTGAAACGAGAGCTTCTCCCTCCGGTCGTTGAAGAAAAGCCCGCTCTGCTCGCCGCCGATGCTGTCCTCCTGCGAAGCATCGTCCTGCAGACGCAGATGGATGGCCGCCTCGGCGCCCTGCTTCCACAGGGTGTAGAACGCCTCCGCGATCCACCGCGCGTGCGTGGCGATCGGGACGGCGTTCTGCCCGGCGTCCGGCGGCTTCGTCTCCCACCAGAACTCGGTCGCCCAGGCAGGGTGGCGCTTCGGCCCGCCGACAGTGTTCTGCTTCTCGGCGGCGCGAACGGTCTTGATCACCTGATCGAAGTCGCCCATCGAGGCATCGTCGGGGTCGATCGCGCTGTAGTCGGGGCCGTGACTGATCGTGATCGGATGGTGCGAGACGATGTCGAAGCGCGCCTCGTCGGGGCACTTGGTTCCCTTCAGCTTGCCGTTCAGGCAGAAGGCCTCACGCAGGAACACGAGCGGACGGGTGCGGGTGTGGCCGGGGGGATCGCCGAACGGCGCGGTTGCCCCCGCGATCACGGCGGCCCCGCTGCCGGAGCGAGCGACCCCGTCGTAGAACCCGTTCACCATCGCCCGGTAGAGGTCGCCGGACACCTGCTTGTTCGAGCCCGAGTACTGCGGCGTCAGGTACTGGGAGAGGTTCGGCTCGTTCCAGACCTCGAAACGGCCGACCCGCGGAAGGGGGCCGACACCGCCCACGGGCACGAAGCCGCCCGCATATCTGGTCGCGATCGCTTCGGCGAACTCGCCGAGCGCCGCGGGGTCCACCTTCCAGGTTCCGTCGGGCGCATCGCCGGGCTGGCCGGCGCCCTCGGCGAACTCGGGCGCGTCGAACACCGTGATCAGGATCTGCTGCCCGTGCGTGGCGGCGTCGATCACGGCGCGGTCCGCACGCGCGAAGCTGTAGCCCGGATCGTTGGGGTTGGTCGGGATCACCGGCTTGCCGCCGGACACGGAGCCCCGCCACGAAACGTTGATCCGGGCGATGCTGGAGTTCCCACGGACGCTCTGGTCGAACCAGAAGGACCGCTCCTCAGCGGATTCGCTCTCGAACGCAGGCTCGGCGAAGCCGCGCAGGAACGGCTTCGCCTCCGCGACGGAGGCGATCGCTCCGATGCAGCTCAAGGCAAGCATCAGCGAGACGGCGAATCGCCGGCTCCGCGATCGAGGCGCCCTCCCGCCGAGCGGCGGGCAGATCGATTGCCCCGACGAGCTCACGCGGTGGCCGGCCCTCCGCTGCGCAGCCGGCGGATGCCGAAGTAGCCGATCACGGCGAGCAGCGCGACCGCGCCGATCGCGATCGGGATCCAGAGGTCGCTTCCGCCCGACTCGGTGCTGCTGGCCGGGGTGGCCGTCGTCGTGCCCTCACCGGTGAGATCGGAAGCGGCGCCGGCCAGAAGCGCGCTCGCGAGCGAACCCTGTGGCGTCGAGCTCAGCGCGCCGATGCCGGTCCCGGTCGAGCCGCCGGGGCTGGAGAGGGGCGACGAGCCGGCTCCCGAGCCGCTGCCACCGCTCTCGCCGATCCCGCCGCCGGACCCACCGGACCCGCCAAAGTCACCGGACCCGCCAAAGCCGCCGGAGCCGGAGCTGCTCACGCCTCCGCCGGGGACGAACTCGCCGCCGGGGGAATCCGTGATCGACCCGCCTGAGCCGCTCGAGTCACCGCCGCTGTTCGAGCCGCCACCGCCCCCGCCGGAGCCCTCGCCCTGGTTCGAGCCGTTGCCGCCACCCGTCGGGACGTTCTCCTCGTACTGGGAGTTGCCCGAGCTCTGGGCGATCGCCGTGGCGGGAAGCGCGGCGACGGACGCGAGGACAAGGGTCATGAAAATGGCTGGAAGCTTTCTCATGTCCGGGGATACGAACGACTCCTCCGATTGCTGACACGGAGCCGGCGTCAGCATCCGGCGCCCTCGGCCGTAACCCATAGCGGATGGATCCTCGATCCGAGAGCATCGAAGCAACCGCCGAGCACGCTGCCGATGGCAGGGAGCGGGTTGCGGCGACCATGCACCGGATCGGCCCGTTCGTCGTGGGCTGGGCGCTGCCCTTCGTCCTCGTTCTCTACCTGGCCCTTCGCCGGGGCGGCTACGACGCCGAGATCTGGAGCGAGGTGGGGATCATCCTCTGGGCCGTGGTCCTGATCGGGGCGCTGGCGGGCATCCTCCCGGCGCGACGGCTCAGCCGGCAAGCGTGGATCGCGTTCGGGCTGCTCGGCGCGTTCTGCGCCTGGACCGCGCTGAGCCTGATCTGGACCGAGTCCGCGGAGCGCAGCTTCGACGAGGCGGCGCGGCTGGTGATGCTGGTCGGCGCGTTCGCGCTCGCGCTCACGACCCAGGGCAAGGACGGCGTCCGGCGAACGCTCGGCGGCGTCGCGGCGGCGATCGCCGTAGTCGCCGGCCTGGCCCTGCTCTCGCGCTTCGATCCGTCGCTCTTCCCTGCCAACGAGGCCGCGAACGAAACCGTCCGGGCGCGGCTCAACTACCCGCTGAACTACTGGAACGGGCTGGCGACGCTGATGGCGATCGGGCTGCCGCTGCTGCTCGTGTTCGCGGCCGAGGCTCGGCTCACGATCACACGCGTGCTGGCCACCGCCTCGCTGCCGCTTCTGGGCCTGACCCTCTTCTTCACCTTCTCGCGCGGCGGGGCGATCGCGGCGGCGATCGCGATCGGTGTCTTCTTCGCGCTTCATCCCCGCCGCCTGGCCGCACTCGTGCCGGTGGTGCTCGGTGCGCTCGGAACGGCACTCCTGATCGCCCTCGCCGAGCAGCGCGAGCCGATCATCGACTTCATCCCCGAGGCGATACCGAGCTTTCCCGGGGATCCCCGGGACTTCGACCCCATGGCCGCCGAGATGATCGCCGCGACCGTCGTGGTCTTCGCGGGTGTCGCGCTGCTGCGGGTGGCGACCCTGCTCGTCGAGCGTTTCGGGATGCTCCCCCGAATCGAGCTGCGGCGGCCCCCGGGCCGCGTCGTCGCCGGCGCGCTCGCCGCCATCGCGATCGTCGCCGTGGTCGCCCTGGACGTCCCCGGCAGGGCGAGCGATGCCTGGGCGGACTTCAAGGACCCGGAGGTGGCCGCGACGAGCAGCGATCGCTTCGACACGGCGAGCGGCAACGGCCGCTACCAGTACTGGGACTCGTCGCTGGAGGCGATGTCGGAGAACCCGCTCACGGGCACCGGGGCGGGGACGTTCGAGTACTGGTGGGACCGGAACGGCACGCTCTCGAGCCTGGTCCGCGACGCCCACTCACTCGTCTTCGAGACCGCCGGGGAGCTCGGCCTGGTCGGGGTGCTGTTGCTCGTCGGCCTCGTCGGCGGCATCCTTGTGCTCGGGGTGAGGCGCACCCTCGCCGCCACCGGGCCGAACCGGGCGCTTCTTGCCGCCGGGGTCGCCGGGTCAAGCGCGTTTGCGTTCGGGATGACGATCGACTGGGGCTGGGAGCTCGCGGTGCTGCCCGTCGTCTTCCTCCTGATCGCGGCGGCCCTGCTCGCCGGCGACGACGACGAAACCGAGCCTCGAGCCGGAACCCGGGAAGCGCCCCGTCGCATGGCTCGCGCTCGCCCTGCTCGCGGTCCCGGCGCTCGCGGCTCTCGTCGTCTCCCTGATCGGCGCCCGCGCGTTACTCGACAGTCAGGCCGCCTTCCGCGAGAGCGACTACCAATCGGCGCTTTCATCCGCGCGCACCGCTGGGAGCGTGCAGCCGTGGGCCGCCGGCCCGGTGATGCAGGAGGCGCTGGTGCTCTCCGAGATGGGCGAGGACGAGGTGGCGATCGCGACCGCCAGGAAAGCGACCGAGCCGCGAACCCACGAACTGGGAGACATGGGCGGCCCTCTCGAGGATCGGACAGGTCGCGGGCGACGACGCCGTGACCGAAGAGGGCTACGAGCGCGGCAGGGCGCTCAACCCGCGATCCCCTGTATACGGAGGAGAGGGCTGATGGTGCGATTCGATCCCGATGCCGGACTGGACATGCTCGAGCGGCGGCTCGCGGATGAGCGACCGCTGCCCGCACCAGGGTTCCGCTCGAAGCTGCGGCGGTCGCTGACCTCCGCCGCGCCGCCGCAGCGACCGAAGCGCCTGGGCCTGCTCGTCGCGCGCATACGCGGGCTCGGGACTGGCCCTGCTCGCGGTTCTCGCCGTCGGGCTCGCCGGCGCCGGGCCGTTCGCGGTCGGCTGAGCTAGCCGACGAGCTCGACCACGGTCCGGCCTTCGAGCTCCTCGCGCATGCGCCGCAGCGAGCGCGAGAGGATCTGCTGAACGTTCGCGAGGCTCAGGCCCGTCACCTCGGCGATCTCTGCCCCGGTCAGGTCGCCGCCGTAGCGAAGCGCGATCAGCTCTCGGTCGCGTTCACCGAGCACGCCCAGCGCGCGTTCGAGCTCGGGCGAGACGCCGAGCGAGTGCCGGTCGAGCATCGGCACACGTCGCAGCGGCGTCTTCCACCTCGGCGTCCGGGTCGAGGTCTTGCTCCCCAGTCTCGCGACGCCGATAGAAGTCGATCAGGATGTTGCGCGCGATGGCCAGCAACCAGGTCCGGGGGCTGCCCCGCTCCGAGTCGAACCGGCCCCAGGCCTGAAGCGCGCGCTCGAACGTCAACTGGGTGAGGTCCTCGGCGTCCGCGCGAGTCGCCACGCGGTAGCCGAGGAAGCCGTAGACATCCCAGACGTGCTCGTCGTATATGCGCGAGAACTCGTCGCTCATGGTCCTGGCCGCATCCGCCCGTCACCCCGGCGATCCGCTCCTAATAACCCGGCGGGCGCCGTTTCGTCTCGCCCACCCTCGCGCAAGGCTAGGCGTCCCCGGGTGAGGTCGCGATAGAGGTCCAGCACCCGATCTGCGATCCGCTCCACCGTCAGCCCCCGTGCGGCCTCGCGGCCGTCGCTTCGCCGCGGCTCGCGCAGGCACTCGACGAGGGCTGCCGCAAGGCGCTTCGGCGTCGTCTCGCGAACCAGGAGGGCTCGACGTCCGCGAGGCGCTCGGGCACGTCGCCGACCGGGGTGGCGACCACGGGGAGATCGCACATCAGCGCCTCCTTGACGACGTTCGGCGAGCCCTCGTGCACGGAGGTCATGAGCAGGCAGTCGGCGGCGCTCATCAGAACCGGCATCTGGTCCGGCGCGACGTCCGAGGCGACATGGAGCCTGACTCCGTCGAGCTCCGCGGCCGCCCGCTCGCATGCGGCGAGCGCCAGCCAGTGGCGCTTGCGCTCGACCGCCGGGTCGGCCGCGAACAGCGCAACGCGCTCGTCTTCGGCCCAGCCGAGCGCCCTCCTCGCCTCGCTGCGCTCGATCGGGCGGAAGCTGTCGGGGTCGACGCCGTTGGGGATGACCGAGTTGCGCCGCCTGACCGATGCGGGGAGCGCCCGCTCCATCTCCGCCGACTTGGTCAGGGTCGCCGAGGGCATGCGGGCGTGCTGCCGGAGGATCCAGCGGCGCAGGCGGTGCGGACGCGAGATCCGGCCGGCGGCATCAGGGGTTCCGAGGAGGTCGTCACCGCAATAGGAGACGAGCACCGGAGCGCGCAGATAGGCACGGACCGAGAGCGAGCTCTCGCCACCATGGGCGTGGACGAGGTCGTAGCGGCGCCCCGGCATCAGGTTCCAGACCGCGAGGACGAGCGCCGCCAACGGGTACGCGAAGGGCGAGCGATGCCCGCGGATGAAGTAGACGTCGCAGGCGACGCCCGCCTCGATCAGGGAGTCGACCTGACGCTTCACGAAGATCCCGAATTTCGGGTTGCCCGGGTGCGGCCACATGTTGGTGACCACAGCACCCGCGCAGCGGGGTCGGAATGGACCTTGGTCAGCAGCGAGGAGGACATCGCGATCGGGGCTCGGGCCGCGCCACGGGACCCGGGTGGCCCGGCTCGGCTATCGTCGCGGCCCGCGAGACGGGCCGGGACACGGCAGTCGCCAAGACTAGAAGGTCCCCGAGCAGCGTCTGATGCGATGCGAGTCTGGATCGACCTCGCCAACTCACCCGACCCCCTGATGTTCGCGCCTGTGGCGCGGGCGCTCGAGGATGCGGGCGCCGAGGTCGTCGTGACGGCGCGCGATCAGGCGCAGACGGCCGAGCTCACGCTCGAGCGCTGGCCCGATGCCGCGATCATCGGCGCCGAGAGCCCCGGCGTCGCGCCCCGCGAAGGCGGCGACGATGCTCAGGCGGACCGGCGCCCTGCGCGGGATGGGCCGAAGCGCGACGTCGACGTCGCGCTCTCGCTCAATTCCTACGCCCAGATACTCGCCGCCCGGACGCTGCGGATACCGGTCGTCACGACGATGGATTTCGAATACCAGCCGATCAACCACCTCGCGTTTCGGCTCGCCGACCAGATCCTCCTCCCGGAGGCGCTGCCGGCCGAGGTCGTCGAGCGCCAGGGCGCGCGCGGCGCGAAGGTGCGCCGCCATCGCGGGATCAAGGAATCGATCTACCTCGGCGACTTCGAGCCCGATCCGATGGTGCTCGCGCCGCTCGGCGTCGACCGCTCGAACGGGCCCGTCGTCGTGGCTCGGACACCGCCGAGCCGAGCGATCTACCACCGCTTCGAGAACCCGCTGTTCGAGCGGGCCCTGCAGACGATCGGCGACCAGGAGGACGTCGCCTGCGTCGTCCTGCCACGCCATCGCGAGCAGGTGGAGGAGCTCGAGCGGCTCGGCATGGCCAACCTGATCGTCCCGGATTCCGCGGTCGATTCCCGCTCCCTCCTCCACCAGGCCGACCTGTTCCTCGGCGCAGGCGGGACGATGACCCGCGAGGCTGCGCTCATGGGCACGCCCACGCTCTCGCTCTTCGCCGGCCGGACACCGGCAGTCGACACCTGGCTCGTCGAGCCAGGGCTCGTCGAGCGGCTTCGAGAGCGCTGACCAGGTCGCAAGCGTCGCTCGCCGCCCGTCCGAGCCCCGCACGCCCGAGCAGATGCGCACGGACTCGGCTGAGATCCTCCGTGAGTTCGTCGCCGCGAACAGCGGTCGGCGGCCGGCTGACGATGCCCGGAACGCTCGTCGTCCTCGGCACGCGGCCCGACGCGATCAAGCTTGCGCCGCTCGTCCACGCGCTCGCCGCGGCCGATGTGGGCGCCCCGATTCACGTCTGCGCGACGGCCCAGCACCGCGAGATGCTCGATCCGGTCCTCGAGCTCTTCGAGATCGCGCCCGACTCCGACCTCGACGCGATGCCGCGAACCTCCGGCCTCGCGGACCTGACCGCGACCCTCCTGCGCGAGCTCGAGCGAGATCCTGGAGGCAGTGCGGCCGGACCGTCTGGTCGTCCAGGGAGACACGACGACGGCGGCGAGCGCCGCGCTCGCCGCCTTCTACCTGCGGATACCCGTCGCCCACGTCGAGGCCGGCCTGCGGACGGGCGACATGGGCGCGCCCTGGCCCGAGGAGCTGAACCGCAGGCTGATCACCCTGGCGACCGACCTCCATTTCGCCCCGACCGAGGAGGCGCGGGCCAACCTGCTCGCCGAGGGCACGGACCCGGCGCGGATCACGATCACGGGGAACACGGTCATCGACGCACTCCTCTTCGTCGTCCGGCGGTTCGATGCCGACCCGTCGCTCGAGGCCCGCCACGCCGAGCGCTTCTCCTTCCTCGACCCGAACCGTCGCCTCGTGCTCGTGACCGGTCACCGGCGCGAGAGCTTCGACCACGGCCTCGCCGGGATCTGCGCCGCGCTCCGGGAGCTCGTCGAGGGCGACGACGACGTGGAGGTCGTCTACCCCGTTCACCTGAACCCGGTGGTGCGCGACGTGGTCGCCGAGTCGCTCGGCCGCGATCATCCGCGGATCCGCCTGACCGAGCCCGCCTCCTATCCGGAGTTCATCCACCTGATGCGGCGCGCCCACCTGATCCTCTCGGACTCCGGCGGGGTCCAGGAGGAGGCACCGGCGCTCGGCAAGCCGGTCCTGGTCCTGCGCGAGAAGACGGAGCGGCCCGAGGTCCTGGAACAGGGGGCGGCGCGACTGCGTCGGCACCGACACGAGCACGATCGTGGCAGCCGCGCGCGAGCTGCTCGAAGACGACGAGGCGTACGAGGGACATGGCGCAGGTGCGATGGATCTACGGCGACGGCCACGCGGCGGAGCGGATCGCCCAAACGCTTTCCGAGCGGTAGCTTGGCCGTTGCGATGAGTGAGCACCTCCATCCCTCCGATCGCGCTCCTGGACTGCTCCTGGGCGACGGCGTCGAGCTGGGCGACGGCGTCGACCTGGGCGGTCACGTGATCATCCACGCAGGGACCCGAATCGCTGCCGGCGCGGTCGTCGGCGACGGCGCGGTGGTCGGCAAGCCGCCGGTCCTCTCTCCCGCCTCCTCGGCGCCCCGCGACCTGCCGCCGCCGGCCACCCTCGAGGAGGGCTCCGCGGTGCTGGCGGGCGCGATCGTCTTCTCCGGCACGACGATCGGCCCGGGCGCAATCGTCGGCGACCAGGCCTTCGTGCGCGAGCGCACGACGATCGGTGCGGAGAGCCTCGTCGGCCGTGGCAGCGCCGTCGACAACGACGTCGTCGTCGGCGACCGGGTCCGGATCCAGACCAACTGCTACCTGACCGCTCGTAGCGTGGTCGAAGACGACGTATTCGTCGGCCCCGGGGCGACGACCACGAACGACGACACGATGTCGCGCCACCCTCGGGACATGCCGCTCGCCGGGGTCACCCTGCGCCGCGCCTCGAGGATCGGCGGGGGCGCCGTCATCTGCCCGGGCGTGGAGGTCGGGGAGGAAGCGTTCGTCGCCGCGGGAGCCGTGGTGACGGCGGACGTCGCGGCCCGCGCCGTCGTCATGGGCGTACCGGCGAGGCAGGTGCGCGAGGTGCCCGAGGCGGACCTGCTGGAGCGCTGGCGCTGAGGAGGTCCGCGACCTAGTTCGCGCCCTGGCGGGTGGCGACGATCCTGAACGTGCGCAGAATCAGCTTGATGTCGAGCCAGAGGCTCCAGTTGGTCACGTAGAGGGTGTCGATGGTGACCATCTCCTCGAACGGGATGTTCGTCCTCCCCAGCACCTGCCAGAGGCCCGTGATGCCCGGCGCCAGGTCAAGTCGCGTCCGAGCCCAGCCGGTGACGCGCGCATCCTCGGCGCCCACCAGGGGCCTCGGCCCGACAAGGCTCATCTGGCCACGCAAGACGTTCCAGAACTGCGGCAGCTCGTCGAGGCTCGTGAGGCGCAGGAAGCGGCCGACACGGGTAACCCGCGGATCGTTCTCGAGCTTCAGCCAGTGCGGATCCGTGCTCGAGCTCGAGCAGCTCCTCGACCCGGTCCTCTGCGTTCGGCACCATCGTCCGGAACTTGACCAGCCCGAACCGCCGCCCGCGACGTCCGATCCGCTCCTGGCGAAAGAGGATCGGCCCGCGCGAGTCGATCCGGATCGTGAGCGCGATCACGGCCATCACCGGCGCCAGCAGGATCAGCGCGAGTCCGGAGCCCACCACGTCGGTTACCCGCTTGAACAAGCGGGAGGAGCGCGACAGCACGAGCGGGTTGAGGTCGAGCACGGTGGTGCCTTCGATGTCGTCGATCTCGACCGAAGGCCCGAGCGCGTCGACGTACCGGGGCAGGACGCTGACCTTGACCGAGAGCAAGCCGCATTCCTGCATCAGGCTGAGCAACGCCGCGTCGTCGACTTCAGCGTGGGAGACGATCAGGCGCTCGACCGCGTGCCGGCTGACGAGCTGGCGCATGTTGAGCTCGTCGAGGCGGCCGAGGACCGGGAGAGAGGTCGCGCCGCGGTCGCCATCTGCGAGGGGCACGATCCCGACGATGTCGAGCCCGTACTCGGGATGAACCTGGATCTTGCGGATCAGGGTGGTGAGCCCCGCGGGCTCTCCAAGGAAAACGACCCGTTCGGGCCCGAGACCCCTGGTCACAGCCGCGGCGAGCCAGGGCTCGAAGAAAGCAGACGCCGATGACCGCCGCGAGCCAGCAAAGACGAACAGCTCGACGAACGCGAGCCGCTCGGCGCCGAGCACCACCCGCGAGAAGGCCCAAAGCAGCAGGGTCCCGATCAGAAGGGCGTGGAAGAGATTCGGGATGTCGTCGAGGACCTGGTGGTTGATCCGCTTGACGTCGCGCTCATAGAGGCCGTAGGCCCGGAAAAGCAGCGTCCAGAGAGGCATGAGAGCGAGCAGCACCACGAGGCCCCCGAAGCCGTCCCGCACGGGGGAGACCGCGAACGCGAACGCGAGCGCGCCGGCAACCGCGATCAGATCGGTGATCGCGAGGGCGCGCCGAAGGACCCAATCACGGCGGCCGTAACGCGTGGAGATCGTCGCGGGGGTGGCCTGGGGCGCCTCTCGCAGGCGGCGCTCGGCGACTTCGCTGCCGGCCTGCCGCAACCGAGCCATGCGTGGCGCACGGCCGGGCCCCTCAGCGGGGGTCATCGAGCTGCCGGCGCCGAAGTCCGCTCGATCTCAACCGGTGCTCCGTCGTCCGCGAGCGAGGCCTCGGCGGCCTCGATCAGCCGGACCACGTCGCGGCATAGGTCGGCGTGCCCCTCCGGCGCCCTCCCGCTGCGTACCGCCTCGACGAAGTCCCGCGCCTGGATCGCAAGCGGCTCCTCGTTGGAGACGCGGGGCGAGACGATCTCGCCGGTGCGATAGGAGAGGTGGTACTCGCCGAAGGTCTCCGGGTCGCGGTAGACGACACCGTGATCGAAGACGCGGACCGGCTCGGAGCTCGAGTCCTCGTAGACGACCATCTTGTCCGAGCCGACGACCACCGTGCGGCGCAGCTTCGACGGCGCCAGCCAGCTCATCTCCAGGTTCACCAGGAGCCCCGAGGGGTAGCGCAGCGTGACGAACGCGACGTCGGGGATCCCGGCGACGACCGAGTCCCGCCCGATCGCGGTCACGGATTCGGGCATCTCACCGAGCCAGTAGCGCAAGATCGAGAAGTCGTGCGGGCCGAGGTCCCAGAGCACGCTCACGTCGCGCTGGTGGAGGCCGAGGTTCACGCGGCTCGAGGTGATGAAGTAGGGCCGTCCGAGCTCGCCCCGGTCGAGGATCTCCTTGACCGCGCGCACCGGCGGGCTGTAGGTGAAGGTGTGGCCGCACATGAGCGCCAGACCGGCGTTATCCGCCGCATGAGAAGATCGTCCGCCTGCGCGCTGGAGGACGCCAGGGGCTTCTCGACGTAGGTGTGCTTGCCGGCATCGATGCTGTGCCGGCCGAGCTCGTAGTGGGTGTCAACCGGCGTGGCGATCAGGATCGCGTCGAGGTCGGGGTCCTCGAGCAGATCCTCGAAGCGGGTGGTCGTACGCGACTCGGGGGTACGCCGCCGGAAGCGGGCAGCCGATCCTTGTCCAGGTCGCAGATCCAGGCGACGTCGACGCCCGGGAGCTCGCTGAAGACCCGCTGAAGGTTCGGCCCCCAGTAACCAAGCCCGACGAGCCCAACTTTCAGCGCGAAGGTTGGTCCTGAGCCGTTTCGAACGCGGGTCATCGTCGTGTGATAGGCTCCGTCCCATATCCCCAGAACTTGAACACCCTCTCTAACCCTCAAGTAGCGGCGGGGAGATTAGCGTCCCTTCACGGACGCATGCCCGATCTGCCGGCTCTGCAATCAGAGCCCCGCCGAGGCACGAACAGACCCGCCGAACCGATCGCCACCTCCCCGCTCAAGCCCCTGCCTATACTGCCCCGCCCGTGAGAGCCATGGTCACCGGCGGCGCCGGATTCATCGGCTCGAGCATCGTTCGCCGGCTGCTCGCCGACGGGCACGAGGTTCGGGTCCACGACAATTTCTCGACCGGCCACGGCGCGAACATCGACGGCCTGGACGTCGAGGTGATCGAAGGTGACCTGCGCTCCTACGAGCGCGTCGCCAGCGCCGCGCGTGGCTGCGAGGTGATCTTCCACCAGGGCGCGCTCCCCTCCGTGCCGCGCTCGATTCAGGATCCGCTGACATCGAACGCGGTCAACGTCGAGGGGACCCTCAACGTCCTGCTCGCCGCCCGGGACCACGGCGTGAGGAGAGTCGTGTTCGCGTCGTCGAGCTCCATCTACGGGGACGCACCCGGGATGCCGCGGCGGGAGGACGCCCCGGTCGCCCCGCTCGCGCCGTACGCCGTGGCCAAGCTCGCGGCCGAGCAGTACTGCATGGCCGCTGGGCGTGTCTATGACATCCAGGCCGTCGCGCTGCGCTATTTCAACGTCTTCGGAGAGCGGCAGGACCCGCTCTTCGGGCTACGCCGCGGTGATCCCGAAGTTCATCTCGCAGATGCTCGCCGGCGAGCGCCCGACGATCAACGGCGACGGGCTCACCGCCCGCGACTTCACCCACATCGACAACGTCGTCGACGCCAACCTCGCCGCCGCGGCGGCAGCCGGCGCCGCTGGGAGGGTGATGAACATCGCGATGGGCGGCTCGCACACCCTGCTCGAGCTCGTCGACCGCCTGAACGACGCTGCTCGGATGCGATCTCGATCCTCTGCACGGGCCGGAGCGTCCGGGGGACGTCGCGAGGAGCGAAGCCGACGTCTCGCTCGCGCGGGAGCTGATCGACTACGAGCCGAAGGTCGGCTTCGCGGATGGGCTGCGCCGGACGATCGACTGGATCGAGAGCTCCGGAGTCGCCGGAGCGGGCCCATCGACCGCCGCAGTTTGAGGCGCGTTCCCTGGCTCGAGGCGGGCCTCGGCGCCCTCCTCCTGGCGGGCTTGGTCCTCCCCGCTTTCGTCGGCTACGGCGCCTGGATCCCCGCGCTGGCGCTGGCGATCGCCTGCGCCGCTCTCCAGGGGCTGTTGAACGGCCGGCGGCCCGTGGTGCCGATCGCGATCGCGGTCTATTTGGGCATCTACGCCCTCGCGGCGATCCACGAGACATCGAGCCTGATCGAGGCGGGCAAGTACTTCGCGCCGCCCGTGCTGGCGCTGACCGTGGCGTGGGCCACCCTCGGCGACCCCGCGGCGAGGCGGCGGGTCGTGATGCTCGTGGTCGCCGCCGTCGCAATCCAGGTCCCCGTGGCGCTCGTCCAGGTCGCGGACGCCCTGATCACCTACGGCGCCGACTCGATCGCCGGCGCCGATGAGATCACCGGGCTGCTGGGCGAGGGAGCGCCGGGGACGCTCACCGAGGTCGGCATCCTCGTCGGCATCGTCACGATCAGCGCCGGATATCTCGGGCGCCGCGCCAAGGCGGGCCGCGTACGGAGTCGGAGCTCGCGTTCCTCCTCCTCGGCGCCCTGACCAGCACCCGCTCGAGCTACGTCTTCGTGCCCGTCGCCATGGCGGCCGTCGCCCTACTGCTCTGGCTCGCGGCGCGGACGGTGGTCGATCGGGGAACCCGTCGCCTGGCAATCGCGATGCCGGTCATCTGCCTCGCCGTGCTGATCCCGCTGACCGGCCTCCTCTACCCGGGGGCCAACGATCCGTTCGAGAGCCGGGAGGCCGTGAAGTCGACGGTGGCGACCGGGGACTCGGGGGGCGAGGTCGAATCCGAGCCCGGCACCTACGTGCCGCCAACGACGATCCTGCCTGGCCGCAGCGCCCAGATCAACCTCGCCTTCGACCTCGCGACGGCGAGGACGTCACCACGGCCGTGCTCGGCAACGGTGTCGGGAGCACGCGGTTCAAGGAGCAGTCGATCCTCGCCGACACCGGCACGACGACCGATCCGATCACCCGCGACGAGCAGCACGTGAACGGGATCTGGTTCCCGCGCGTCCTGACCGAGACCGGCTTCCTCGGCGCGATCGCCTTCGCGATCCTGATCGTCTTCCTCTGCCTGCTGGCGTGGCGGAACCGCGGCGAGATCGCGGCTCGCACGAGCGACGGCGCCCTCGTGCTGGCGCTGCCGGGTATCGCGGGGCTCACCCTGCTCGGAGCATTCTTCAACACCGTCCTCGCGATCCAGCCGTACGCGTCGATCTTCTGGCCTCTGCTGGGCCTCGCGATCGCGATCGACGCCGAGCGCAGGACGGCGACGCGATGAGCCGGATCGCGTTCGTGGACCTCGCCGCGTGCAGGACGAGCTGGGCGCCGAGCTGGAGCGGGCGGTGCTCGAGGTGGTGCGATCGCAACGGTTCATCGGCGGACCCCACGTGGCGGAATTCGAGCAAGCGTTCGCCGAGCAACTGATGCCGATCACGTCGTCGGGGTCGCCAACGGGACCGAGCCCTCACGCTCGCGATGGTGGCACTCGGCGTCGGCGCAGGTGACGAGGTGCTCGTGCCCGGGAACACCTTCATCGCGACGGCGGCGGCCGTCGTCGCCGCCGGCGCGACGCCCGGTTCGCTGACGTGGACCCGGACAGCGGGCTGATCGATCTCGGGAGCTGCGCCGAGCGGGTCACGACCGCGACCAGGGCGATCATCCCCGTCCACCTCTACGGCCGGGTCTGCGAGATGGCTGACGTCGCCGCGTTCGCCGCGGAGACGGGCGACGGACGATCGAGGACGCGGCCCAGGCGCACGGGCGCGGCGCGACGGACGCGCCGCGGGGACGTTCGCCGACGCCGGCGCCTTCAGCTTCTACCCCGGCAAGAACCTGGGCGTATTGGGAGCCGGGCGATCGCTACGAACGACGACCAGGTGGCGGCGAAGCTGCGGCTCCTCCGAGACCACGGGCGAAGCGAGCACGACCAGCACGTCGTCGTCGGCTACAACAGCCGCCTCGACGCCGTCCAGGCGGCGGTGCTGAACGTGAAGCTTTCGAGGCTCGCGGAGTGGACCGAGCGCCGCCGCGAGGTTGCGGGGCTCTACCGGGACTCGCTGCCGGCGGAGATCCTCGACTGGCGCGGCGAGGATCCAGCTACGGAGAGCCACCACCTGTTCCCGGTCATGGTCGATGATCGCGACGGGCTCGCCGCGCACCTCAGCTCGCTCGAGATCGACTCCGGAGTGCACTACCGGGAGGCTCTCTGCGACGCCAAGGCGTTCGCGGGCAACGGTGACGAGTGTCCCCACGCCACCCAGCGGGCCGCCCGGCAGCTCTCCCTGCCGATCCACCCGCATCTCTCCGGCGAGCAGGTCGAGCATGTGGTCGCCGGCGTCACCGGCTTCTTCGAAGGCGGCAACGCCTGCCGCGGGAACGTGACCGGCCCCCGGGCGACCCTCCGCTGCCCCACCTGCGCGACGACGCTCGCCGAGCCGAGCGCAGTTCGAGTTGCGCGGGGTGCGGGCGCGAGATCGTCGTCGCCGAGGGGATCCCGATCCTGATCGAGGACCTCGGGTCGATCGAGAGCGCGATCGAGGAGGCGCGTGGCGGCGCCCGGGCGGGCTGGTACGAGGACCCGCAGGCGATCCAGCTTTCCGGCCCCTACCGACATCACGTGGCCAAGCGGCGGGCCTACCTCGATGACCTGCTGGCCGCCGGCTCGACCGCGGCGCCCGGGTGGACGCCGCGCTCGACCTCGGCTGCGGTGACGGAATCACCTCGGCTGGCTGGGCGAGCACGCGGACCGAGTGTTCGGCAGCGACTACAACCTGCTGAGGCTCGTGCGCGCGGCCCGGGCCAACCCGGACGCGACCGTTTCCTGGCGGACGCCACCAACTACCCGGCCGCGGACAAGAGCTTCGAACTGATCTTTATGAACCACGTGCTAGAGCACATCCCCGACGCGGGGGGCGCCCTCGCCGAGGTGAGGCGCGTGCTGAAGCCGGGCGGGCACGCGGTCATCGGCGTCCCCAACGAAGGCGCCGCCTGGTGGCGGCTCGCCTACCGGCTGGAGCCAGATGTGCGCGCCTCGACCGACCACGTCCACTTCTTCACCGCCGACGCGCTCCGCGCGGCGATTGAGGACGCGTCGTTGCGGGTGGTCGAGGTCGAGGCGCTCGGCTGGGGCCTGCCGCACTTCTCGCTGGACGCTCGGATCCGCGGCCACAAGTGGGTCGACGACCTGTTCGAGCGTGTCGGGCGCCGGGTCCTGCCTCGGCAAGCATCGAGCCTGTACCTGACCGCGACGCGATGAACGAGTCCCCGAAACGCCTGATGGTCCTCGTCTCCGAGAGACCGAGCGAGTGGATCGCGAAGGGGGAGGTAATCGATCGCTACTACAACCCGGGCGACCTCTTCGAGCGGGTCGACCTCGTGATCACCAACGACGATCGCCCGGATCGGGAAGCGGTCCAGCGCATGGCCGGATCGGCCCGGCTCGGGATCCACAACGTCCCTACTGGCGCCGGCTTCCTCACCCGCACGCTCGGCTGGCAGCCGCTGCTCGTGCGGCCCTGGGCGCGCCGCGTGGTCGAGCTCGCGCGCGAGCTGCGCCCGCAGCTGATCCGCTGCTACGGCGCCCAGCTCAACTCGGTCGCCGCAGCCGAAACCAAGCGTACGCTCGGGATCCCGTACGCGGTCAGCCTCCACATCAACCCGGAGGAGAACCTCCGAAGCAAAGGCGATCCGATCAGGGAGCGCCTGCGATCGCGGGCGATCCGGCGTGTGGAGGCGCGTGGACTGCGGGACGCCGACCTCGTGCTGCCGGTCTATGAGGCGATCGTCCCGTTCATCGAGAGCCTGGGCGTGAGCCGCTACGAGGTCGCCTACAACATGCTCAACCAGGCCGGGTTCGAACGAAAGCGGAGCTATGCGCTCGGCGAACCGATCAGGGCCATCTCGGTGGGTAGGCACATCCCGGAAAAGCGCCCGGCGAACCTGATCCGGGCACTGGCACGGCTGCCAGGAGTGACCCTCACATGCGTTGGCGACGGGCCCGACCACGACACCCTCGTCCGTGTCGCCGCCGAGGCGGGCGTCGAGGATCGGGTCACCTTCGAGCGGAGCGTGCCGAATGTCGAGCTGTGCGCCGCACTCCCGGGCTACGACGTCTTCGCCACCCACTCGGAGTACTGGGAGCTCTCGAAGGCGGTGCTCGAGGCGATGTCGAGCGGGCTGCCGGTCCTGCTGAACCGGCGGCGGGGAGCGCCGGTGCCCGAGCTGACGCCCGAGATCTCCCTACTCACCGAGGACACCGCCGAGGGATACCGGGCGGCGCTTGAACAGCTGATCGACGACGAGTCCCTGCGGCGGTCTCTCGGCGAGGCCGCCGCGGACCGCGCAGAGGCGGAGTGGAGCCCGGAGGCGACCGAGGCACATTTCGTCGAGATCCACCGGAGACTGAGCCTTCCGTGAGCAACCGACCGGAGACTTCGCTCAGCCTACGCGCCGCCACCACGGACGACGCCGAGCGCCTGCTCGAGTGGCGAAACGCGCCCGAGGTCCGCAGCGCCTCGCGCAACGTCCACGAGATCGGGCGGGCCGAGCACACGCGTGGCTGGCCGAGATGCTCGCCGCCGGGACCGCGAGCTCTCGATCGTCGAGCTCGACGGAGAGCCGGTGGGGCAGGTGCGGATCGACCGGTTCGACAGCGAGTTCGAGGCTCAGCGTCTCGATCGAGGGGCCCGGTCCGGCTTGGGTGCCGACGGGCGATCGCAGTGGCGGTCGAGCGCCGCTCGCAGAATCCGGAGGCGGTCGTGGTCGCCGAGGTGCGCGCCGACAACGACCGCTCGCTTCGGCCTTCGGGCCGCCGGCTTCGAGACCGCCGGCGACGCCGAGCCCGGGTTCGTTCGGCTGCGCTGCGCGGCCTGAGCCCGGATCGCCTCGAACACCACCCTGAGCGCGCCGTAGCCGTCGACCGCCTCCTGGCCTCGCGCGGCGAGCTGCCGCCGCGATTCCGGTCGCCGGCGAGCCGAGCGGCCTCGGCCGCTGCCTCTCGGCAGCCCGCGACGCGGACGCATTCGCGCTCGCAACATCGCCCAGCTGAGCGCGCTGGTTCTCGGCGATCGCGACCGCGACGCATGGCGTCCCGCAGGCGAGGCTCTCGAGCATCGTCTGCCCGGCCGCGCAGACGACGAGGTCGGCGGCGAGAGCGTCCCGAAGCGTCTCGAGGCCGGTGACGACGCGGTCAGCGTCGATCGGGCCGTCCGGCGTCGCGGCGAGCGCGACCGTGAGCTCGAGATCCGGCGGTTCGCGGATCGCCGTCGCGATCGCGGCGACGAACCCGAGCGGATCCGTGCCGCCGCCACTGACGAGGACCCGGCGGGCCGAGTCGGAAGGCGCGGCGGCCGGCAGCCCCCAGTAGGAGGGGCCGAGACAGGCGTATCGGGGCCCGGCCAGCACGCCGTCGCCCTCGGCGCCCGCCAAGCGGACGACCAGTGCGTCCAGCGGCGGCGGGCCGTCCCCGTCGTCGAAGAGGACCCGGGTGACTCCCGGCGCCGCGAGGAGCTCGAGCAGCTCGGCCCGCGGGTCGTACGCGTCGAGCACCGCGATCCGGCCGAGCTCGAGGCCGGCGGACTCGGGGACCGGCGCCCAGGCTCCGCGACCCGTGCTCGACCGGTTCCGGCGCACCGACGGAGAAGCGCTCGACCTCGAGGCCGTGGGCCTCCAGTGCCGTGGCGACCGCTCCCGCCCGCGAGAGGTGCCCGAGGCCGACGCCCGGTCCGGCCGCGGCGATGACGGTCGCGTCCGGGCTCAGAGCATCTCCCAGGTGAGGATCTCGTCCTCCTCGACGTCGACGTGCAGCGCGGCCGGCCGAGGACGAGGTCGAGGTGCTTCGGCGCGATCCCGTAGCCGGGGCGCTTGATGGTGATCATCTCGCGCGTGATCGTCGTCCCGGCGGGGAGGTCGCGTGGCGGCGACCAGGCTGCGGCGCGCGAGCGTGTACATCTCCTTCGCCTCCTCCTCGGACGGGCCCGCTCCTTGCTCCCGTCGCCGAGGGCCGCCTGCGCCTCGCGGATCCCCGCGACCATCGTCGTCGAGCTCGTCCGGCTCGAGCGCGAACGGGTGGTCGGGGCCCTCGCATCGTCGCGGTCGAGCGTGAAGTGCTTCTCGACGAAGGCCGCGCCGAGCGCCGCGGCGGCGATCGGGACCGCGATTCCCATGGTGTGGTCGGAGAGCCCGACCGGAACGCCGAACGCCTCGCGCATCGTCGCCATCGCCCGCAGGTTGGCGCGCTCGGCGCCGGCCGGGTAGATCGAGGTGCACTGCATGAGGCCGACCGCGGCGGCGCCCGCCTCGCTCGCGCCGCGGCGAGCGCCTCCTCGATCTCGCCGAGCGTCGCCATCCCGGTCGAGATCAGGAGCGGCCGTCCGGTCGCCGCGGCGACCTCGATCAGCGGCAGGTCGACGATCTCGAACGAGGCGATCTTCAGCACCGGCACGTCGAGCGCGTCGAGCTCCGCGACCGCCTCGTGGTCGAACGGGGTGGAGAAGAAGTCGATCCCGCGCTCGCGCGCGTGGCGCGGAGCTCGGCCTGCCACTCGCGCGGCAGCGCGATCTCCTCGAGCAGCTCGGCCGGCGCCTTGTCGGTGATCGCCTCCAGGTACTCGAACCGCGGCGTCTTGCGCGAGTAGATCCGCGTTCCCCGAGTAGGTCTGGAACTTGACCGCGTCGGCCCCGGCGTCGGCGGCGACGTCGATCAGCCGCGGGCGCTGGTCGAGGTCGCGGTTGTGGTTGGCGCCGGCCTCGGCGATCACGTAGGTCGGGTGACCGCCGCCGACCGCGCGCGCGCCGATCTCGAACTGGGCTGGGAAGCTCATCGGCCGAGGCACTCTCGCACGGCCGCCACGACCTCGTCCTGGCGCTCCTCGTCCAGGTCCGGGAAGCACGGCAGCGAGAGGCAGCCCGCGTAGTAGGCCTCGGCCGCGGGGCAGAGGCCGGGCGCGTAGCCGTAGCGTGTCGCGGTAGTACGGGTGGAGGTAGACCGGGATGTAGTGGACCTGGACGCCGATCCCGCGCTCGCGAAGGCCCGTCGTAGAGCCGGCGCCGCGCTGCGGCGCCGTCGCGGTGGCGGACCACGAACAGGTGGTAGGCGTGCAGGTCGCCATCCGGCGCCGCCGGCGGCAGCTCGAGCGCGTCGAGTCCGCCGAGCTCGGCGCGGTAGCGCTCGGCCACCGCGTTGCGGCGCCTCGACGAACCGCTCGAGCTTGGTCAGCTGCGAGCGACCGAGCGCGCTGTGGATGTCGGAGAGGCGGTAGTTGAAGCCGAGCTCCTGCTGCTCGCGGTACCAGCCGCCGGCCTCGGCGCGGGGTAGTTCCGCGTTCGCGGCGTAGCCGTGGTTGCGGAAGCTCCGAAGCCGCTCGGCGAGCTCGGGGTCGCGCGTGGTGACCATGCCGCCCTCGCCCGCCGCGATCGTCTTCACCGGGTGGAAGCTGAACACCGCCATGTCGGAGTGCTCGCAGGAGCCGACCGGGCGTCGCCGGCGTGCGCGCCCCGAGCGCGTGCGCGGCGTCCTCGACGATGCTGACGTCGTCGCCGACCGCGGCGCGGATCTCCGCGACCGGCGGCGGGCAGCCCGGCGAAGTGGACCGGGACCACGGCAGCTCGTCTCAGGGCGTCAGCGCGGCGGCGACGTGTCCGCCGAGACGTTCCAGGTGGCGGGGTCGATGTCGGCGAACGCGCGGCCTCGCGCCGAGGTAGGCGCCGCAGTTGGCGCTGGCGGCGAACGTGAGCGCGCTCGTGACGAGCTCGTCGCCCGGGCCGACGCCCGGCGGCGAAGGCGGCGCCGTGGAGGGCCGCGGTGCCCGAGGAGAACGCGACCGCGTGGGGCGCGTCGCAGCGCTCGGCGAACGTCGCGCTCGAAGCGCTCGACGGCGGGGCCCTGGGTGAGCCAGTCGCCCTCCAGGACCTCGACGACGGCCTGCGACGTCGTCGCGTCGATCGATTGGCGGCCGTAGGGGATCGACGCGGGCGCAAGGCTAGAGCGATCTCGGGTCACGGCCCTATCCTCCCCGCCCGATGGCCCCCTCGCCACAGCTGAAGGGCAAGGTCGTGCTGGTCACCGGCGGCACCGGCTCCTTCGGGACCGCGTTCATCAAGCGTGTGCTCGCCGAGCACGAGCCGGCGGCGGTCCGCGTCTACAGCCGCGACGAGCTCAAGCAGTACGAGATCGCACCGCGCCCTCGGCGACGACGAGCGCGTGCGCTTCCTGCTCGGCGACGTGCGCAACCTCGAGCGCCTCACAGCAGGCCACCCGCGGGGTCGACGTGATCATCCACGCGGCCGCGCTGAAGCAGGTCCCGGCCTGCGAGTACAACCCCTTCGAGGCGGTGCAGACGAACATCATCGGCGCCGAGAACGTCGTCTACCGCGGCGATCGACAACGAGGTGCCCGCGCACCCTGTCGCCTGAGCACCGACAAGGCCGTCAACCCGGTGAACCTCTACGGCGCGACGAAGCTCTGCGCCGAGAAGATCGTCACGCCAGGGCAACGCCTACGCCGGCCGACTCCGCCGCCCGCTTCTCGAGCGTCCGCTACGGCAACGTGGTCGGCAGCCGCGGCAGCGTCATCCCGCTCTTCAAGCGCGCAGGCGAGCACCGGCGAGCTGACGATCACCGACGAGGCGATGACCCGCTTCTGGATCACCCTCGAGCAGGCGGTCGACTTCGTGATCGCTGATCGTGGGCCGGATGCAGGGCGGCGAGGTCTTCGTGCCGAAGATCCCGAGCATGCGGGTCGCGCGACATCGCCGACGCGCTCGCCCCCGACTGCGAGCGACGGATCATCGGCATCCGGCCCGGGGAGAAGATCCACGAGGTGCTGCTGACCGAGGACGAGTCGCGCCACGCGACCGTGTTCGACGACTACTTCGCGATCTTGCCGTCGTTCCCGTTCTGGGACGGCCGAGTACAAGCGCGGCGAGCGAGCTCCCGCCGGGATTCCGCTACTCTCGCGACCAGAACGACCAGTGGCTCGACGCAGAGCAGATCCGGTCGATGGCCGAGCCGATCGCAGCCGTCGAGTAGATACGAAACCGATCGAGAACGACGAGGAGGGTGGGCAGATGGCAACCGGCTGGAGGCAATGGGAGAAGAACCCGGAGGTCGAGGGGACGCTCGTCGACCGGGCTCGAGGCGACCTGGGCGAGATGGAGAGCACCAAGCAGATCGTCGAGCTGATCGGCGAGGTCTACCGCCCGGGCATGCGCGTCCTCGACGTCGGCTGCAACGCGGGCCACTACCTGCGCGGACTGCGCCGCCTCGACGCCGAGCTCGAGTACGTCGGCGTCGACGCCTACTCGCACTACATCGACCAGGCGGCCGAGATCTACGCCGAGGACGAGCACGCGCGGTTCGAGGTGAAGGACATCCACGAGCCGCTCTTCCCGGACGAGCCCTTCGACGTCGTCTACTCGTGCAACGTGATCCTGCACCTCCCCGACTTCCGAACGCCGCTGCGGAACCTCCTCGAGAGCACCAGGGAGGTCTGCTTCGTCCGCACGCTGCTCGGCGAGAGGACGACGAAGGTGCGCCGCGCGGTCGTCGAAGAGCTCGACTCCGACGGCGAGCCGGTCGAGTGGATCTTCCAGAACACATGGAGCCGAGAGATCGTGCAGCGGGAGATCGAGAGCCTGGGCTGGACCTCCGAGATCATCCAGGACACGTTCGACCCAACGGTCCTCGCCGAGGAATTCGACACCCTGAAGAAGGGCGTCGGCACCAACGTGATCGGCGACCGCCAGGTCGACGGATCGATCATCTTCAACTGGGAGTGGCTGAAGATCACCCGGCCGTGAGCCGGAAGCGACGGCCCTCCGCCGCCGAGCGCTTCAGCGCGTCGACCACTCGCACCGCCTCGAGCCCCTCCTCGGCGGAGGTCCGGACCGGGGTGCCGTCCTCGACGGCCGAGGCGAAGTCCGCGACCACGTCGCGGTAGGTGGCGGCGAGGTCGGCCTCGATGGGCCGGGAGAGCCGCTCGCCGTCCCGCCTCTCGACGATCAACTCGGGGGCCCCCCACTCCCATCGCGCGACCGCGTCCTCGCCGACGAGGACCGCACCGCGCCGGTAGACCGGCTCGAAGAAGTTGAGGCTGACCGTGGCCGCGGCCCCGGTCGCGAAGCGCAAGATCGCGAGTGCCGTGTCCTCGACGTCGACCTCGAGGCTCGAGAGCCGCGCCGTCTCACCGACGACCGAGTCGACCGGGCCGAGCAGCCAGCGCAGGTAGTCGAACTCGTGGATCGCATCGAGGGCGATCCCGCCGCCGAGGTCGCGGCGCGCGCTGTAGCTCTCCCGGTAGTCGGTTTCCGGCCGCCAGAGGCGCAGGTCGTAGCCGAACGAGAGCTCGGCGGTCCGGACTTCCCCGAGCTCGCCCCCGACGATCAGCCGCCGGAGCTCCACGACCGCGGGGTGGAAGCGCAGGTTCATGGCGACCCCGCAAACCGTCCCGGCCACCGCCGCGGCAGCCACGACCCGCTCGGCGTCAGCGGGCTCGACGGCGAGCGGCTTCTCGACCAGGACCGGCTTGCCCGCCTCGAGCGCGGTCACGGCCTGGTCGGCATGCAGGCTGTTGGGGCTCGCGACGATCACGGCGTCGCCCGCCGCGACCGCCTCCTCGAGGCTCGGGACGATGCCCACGCCGGCGGGGGCCTCGGCGACCGCCGGGTCGAAGGCGATCACCTCGTGGCCGAGCGCGGCCGCGTTCGCCGCGTGGCGGCGTCCGGCGGACCCGAGCCCCAGGACCGCGAACCTCACCAGACGGTGAAGCCGCCATCGACGTGGATGTTCTGCCCCACGACGTAGTCCGAGGCAGGCGAGGCGAGGAAGATCAGCGCCCCTGCCGGGTCGGCGGGCGTCGCCATTCGCCCTGCCGGCGTGCGGGCGACGTACCGTTCCTGGAACTCGCGCGGCTGGCCCGCCTCAACGCCGCCCGGAGAGAGCATGTTGACCTGGATGTTCGCCGGGGCGAGGCGGATCGCCAGGTCCCGGGTGAGGTTGACGAGGGCCGACTTCGCCGCCACATAGGGAACCGAAGCGCGCACCATCTCGGTGCCTTCGTAGAGGCTCGGAGAGGTCGCCACGGACCCGTAGATCGAGCCGATGTTGATGATCTTGCCCGCTCCCTTCGAGCGCATCGTCTCGGCCGCGCGCTGCGCGCAGAGGACGACGCCGGTCACGTTGGTCGCGAGCACGCTCGAGAGGTCGGCCTCGGTGATCTCCCCGAGCGGGGCATCGCTCGCGATCGCGGCGTTGTTGACGAGCACGTCGGCGCCGCCGGTGGCACGCTCGACATCGGCGAAGAGCTCGGCGACCGAGCCCTCTCTGGCGACGTCGGCCGGGACGACCGTGATCCGCTCCCCTCCGAGCCGCTCCTTGCAGGCCTCGAGGCGATCGGAACTGCGGCCCGTCAGGACGACCTCCGCCCCGGCGGCGAGAAGGGCCCGCCCGAACGCCTCGCCGAGACGGCCGCCGCCACCGGTGACAACTGCTACGCGCCCGTCGAGGCGGAAGGGATCGCTCACGGGACGAGGTGCAGGTCTTGCCGTTCTCGGCGACTCATCAGGGTCTCACCCGGCGCGCCGGTGAGCGAGGTCGAGCATGGTACCTTGGTCGGCTTCGCCCCCCGGCGACACGTTTCCTTGTTTCTCGCTCGATGGAGGGTATTCAGATGCCGAGGTTCCTTCGCTACTGCACACGCTGCATCCTGCCTGAGACAAAGCCCGATCTCAAAATCGACGACGAGGGCGTCTGCAGCGCCTGCCGCGCCTTCGAGCAGCGCGCCGAGGTCGACTGGGACCAGCGACGCGAGGAGCTCCTGGAAGTCTTCGAGCGCTACCGGAAGCGCGACGGCAGCAACTACGACTGCATCATCCCGGTCAGCGGGGGCAAGGACTCGACGACACAGGTCCTCCGGCTCTTGGACCTCGGGATCAACCCGCTGCTGGTCACCGCGACCACCGATTCGCTGTCCGAGATCGGTCGCCGCAACATCGAGAACCTGAAGCTGCAGGGGGCCGACTACGTCGAGATCACGACCAACCCCCTGGTCCGGCGAAAGATCAACAAGCTCGGCCTCGAGCAGGTCGGCGACATCTCCTGGCCCGAGCACCTGACGATCTTTACGATCCCTCCGCGCGTCGCCGTGCAGACGAACGTGCCACTGCTGATCTGGGGCGAGAACCCCCAGAACGAGTACGGCGGGCCCGCGGCCGCCCAGAGCGACAACACGCTCACGCGCCGTTGGCTCGAGGAGTTCGGCGGCCTCCTCGGAATGCGCGTCACCGACCTGGTCGGCCAGGCGGGGATCGAGGAGAAGGACCTGATCCAGTACACGTACCCCTCCGACGAGGAGCTCCAGCGGGTCGGCGTCAGCGGCCTCTTCCTCGGTTACTACATGCCCTGGGACGGGTATGCGAACGCGCTCTTCGCACAGGCACACGGGTTCGAGACCTACCCGACGGCGGTCGAGGGATCCCTCGTGAACTACGAGAACCTCGACAACCACCACACCGGTATCCACGACTACTTCAAGTTCCTCAAGTTCGGCTTCGGCCGAGTCAGCGACCACGCCTCCCTGCACGTTCGCCGGGGCCGGTTCACCCGGCCCGAGGCGGTCGACCTCTCGCGCAAGTACGACGGCAGGTTCCCGTGGACCTACCTCGGCTACCCGATCGAGAAGACGCTCGACGAGATCGACCTGACGATCGACCAGTTCATCCAGATCTGCGACAGGTTCACGAACAAGAAGCTGTTCAAGACGGACGCCCGCGGTGCGCTGCTCAAGGACAAGGACGGGAACCTCACCAAGCACAACTACGACAACGTGGACGCCGCCGCGGGCGACGCGGAAGCGACCGAGTCCGGCGAGACGGTCGGCGCGGGCCTCTGAGCGCGCGGCACCCCATCCGCGGGCCGGGCGGGCGGCCGTGAAGAGCGTCGGGATCGTCGATTACGGCGTCTGCAATCTCGACTCGGTCCAGCGCGCGGTCGAGGAGTGCGGCGGGCTGCCGCTCATGGCGCGCAGCGGAGGCGACCTGCGCGAGGTGGGGGCGATCATCCTGCCGGGCGTCGGCGCCTTCGCGCACGGAATGAGGAATCTGCGCGAGCGCGGCTTCGACGAGGCTCTGCACGAGCAGGTGATCGAGAACCGAATCCCGCTTCTCGGCCTCTGCCTGGGTATGCAGCTGCTCGCGAAGACGGGAACCGAGGGCGGCGCCGAGCCGGGCCTCGGACTCATCGACGGTGAGGTCCTGAGGCTCGAGGCGTCAGGCAACGGCGAGCGGATCCCCCACGTCGGCTGGAACGAGGTCTACGCCGAGGCCGCCTCGCCGCTATTCGAGGAGATCGAGCCGGGACGCGACTTCTACTTCGTCCACAGCTATCACCTCGTCTGCCGAGACGAGGGGGACGTGATCGCCCGTACCCCCGGTACGGGAGGTTCGCATCGGCGGTCGGCAACCGGAACGTCTGGGGCGTCCAGTTCCACCCCGAGAAGAGCCAGAAGGCCGGCTTCCAGCTACTGAGGAACTTCCTCGCGCTTTGAGGGACGGAACGCGCGGTGCTGAAGTACCGGGTGATGCCGACGCTCCTGCTGAAGGAGCTCACGCTCGTGAAGGGCGTCCGCTTCGACAGCTGGCGCCGGGTCGGCAGCGTGATGCAGTCGGTCAAGGTCTACAACATGCGCGAGGTCGACGAGCTCGTCTTCCACGACATCACCGCCACCCGTGAGGGCCACGAACCCGACCTCGAGCTCGTCGACGAGATCGCCGACGAGTGCTTCATGCCCCTCACGGTCGGCGGCGGCATCCGTGACGTCGAGGACGTCCGCCGGCTGATGCGGGTCGGGGCCGACAAGGTCTCGATCAACACCCGCGCGGTCGAGGACCCGAGCCATCCTCGGCGAGGTCGCGGAGGAGTTCGGCTCGCAGTCGGTGGTGGCGGCGATCGATGCCGAGCGAGGCGAGGACGGGACGCTCGAGGTCCGCACCCACTCGGGGACGCGGCCGACCGGGCTCGATCCCGTCGAGCGTGGCGCGGGAGGCGGAGCAGCACGGCGCCGGCGAGATCCTGATCACCTCGATCGACCGCGACGGAACGTTCGAGGGCTACGACATCGAGCTCGTCCGCGCCGTCTCCGACGCGGTGACGATCCCGGTGATCGCATCCGGCGGAGCCGGGAACTACGAGCACATGGGCGAGGCAGTCGTCGAGGGCGGGCGCGTCGGCGGTCGCGGCGGCGAGCATCTTCCACTTCACGGAGCAGACGCCGCTCGAGGCGAAGAAGCCACCTGAGTCGCTCGGGGTTCCGGTGAGGCTCTGATGATCGAGGTGATCGCCGAGGCCGCGCAGGGCTACTCGGGCAGCGCAGGAGAAGCAGCGGTTCCTGCTCCGCGCCGCCCGTGCCGCCGGCGCCGACGCGATCAAATTCCAGCTGGTCTATGCGGACGAGCTCTCCATTCCGGAGTACGAGCATTACGAGACCTACCGGGGTCTCGAGATGGCGCCCGCCGCCTGGGCCGAACTGGCCGACCTCGCCCGCGAAGAGGGAATCGCCCTCTACCTCGACGTGTTCGGCGACCAGCAGCCTCGCGGCCGCGATCGAGGCCGGTGCCGACGGGATCAAGCTGCACTCGAGCGACGCCCTCAACGTCGCGCTGATCGAGGCCGTCTCGCGCTCGCCGGTCGAGACGCGTGGTGCTCTCCACCGGAGGCGCCCACGCAGGCCGAGATCCGCGAGGCCGTCGAGATGCTCGGGAACAAGCGCCTGGTCCTGATGCACGGATTCCAGGGCTATCCGACCGAGCTCGAGGACAACCGGATCGCCCGCGTGCGCTGGCTGCGGAAGGAGTTCCCCGACCACCTCGTCGGCTTCGCGGACCACGTCCCGCACGATGACCCGCGCCGCCTCTGGCTGGCGTGCGTCGCGGTCGGCGCCGGCGCCACGGTATGTCGAGAAGCACCTGACCACGGCCCTCGCTCTTCGCGAGGTCGACTTCGACGCCGCCCTCGGGCCGGACGAGTTCGGCGATTTCGTCCGCGCGGTGCGGGACGCCGCGGCGGCGATCGGGGCGAGACGACCGCATCCGGCCGAGGACTTCGGCATGTCGTACAGCGAGGCCGGATACCGGACGCGGGCTGAAGAAGCAGGTGGTCGCGAGCCGCGACCTGAGGCCGGGACCGAGCTCGGGCTCGGGGACGTCGACGCTGAAGCGCAGGCGTGAGCTCGGACGACGTGATCTACGACGCGCGGCCCGTGATCGGGCGGAAGCTCGGTGACGACGTGGCCGCGATCGACCCGATTCGTTCGGCGGACCTGGGATGAGCCGCCGGCTCGCGGCCGCGCTCGCCTGCCGCGCCAACGGGACCCGGCTATACGGGAAGCCGCTTCAGAACCTAGCCCGGGCGTGACGATCCTCGACCAGATCGTCCGGCGGCGATGCGGACGTTCCCGCAATTCGACGCGATCGTGCTCGGCATCTCCGAGGGGACCGAGAACCTCGTCTTCGCCGAGCA
This sequence comes from uncultured Thermoleophilia bacterium, assembly GCA_963844425.1. Taxonomy (GTDB): domain Bacteria; phylum Actinomycetota; class Thermoleophilia; order Solirubrobacterales; family 70-9; genus DASUSH01. The sequence goes on from CAWJOD010000001.1 coordinate 64,578, forward strand.
CGCGGACCGGCTCGGGCTGCGATCACCTCTTCGGCCACCCCGAGGACGTGCTCTCCCGGCTGATCGAGTGCGGGCGCAAGGCGGGCGCGACCGACGTCTTCCGGGTCACCACCGAGTCGCCGTTCTTCGACTACTCGATGCTCGACTTGGCCTGGGAGCGCCACGTCGACCGAACGGAAACGACATCACGGTGCTCGACAACGTGCCGGCCGGCCCGTGTTCGAGATCTACACGCTCGAGTCGCTCGAGCGGTCGCACGCGGAGGGCTCGGATGCCGACCGCAGCGAGCTCTGCTCGAACTACGCGCGCTTCCACCAGGACCGCTTCCGGATCGAGATCCTCGAGCCTGGCCGCCGGCTTCGCCGCCTCGATCTGCGGCTCACCGTCGACTACCCGGAGGATCTCGTGCTCTGCCGCGCGGTCTACGGTCGAGCTCTCGCGAGCTCGCGCCGCGGATACCGCTCGACCGGATCGTCGCCTTCCTCGACTCGCGTCCCGACCTGGTCGAGCTCGTCGCTCCGTACAACAACCCGGTGCCGACATGGCTGAACCAGCCCCAGCGGCGTAGCCGAAGCGGAGAAGCCCTGGACGCCCCCGCCCGCCGTGAGGGCGGCGGCCACCTGCTCCAGATCGACCTGATCAAGGCGCGGCGATCATCTCGGTGATCGTCATGCACGCGGATGACGATCCAGGCGCTCGAGGGCGGCTGGGGCGCGTTTCACATCTGGCAGGCGGTGCCCGATCTTCATCGTCCTGCTCGGCCTGAACGCCGCGCAGTCGGCGCTCAAGCGCCGCGTGATCAGCTCGCCGCCTACTACCGCAGCCGGGCACGCCGCCTGCTCCCGGTGGCGCTCATCGTCGTGCTGTCTCGATCTCGGGGGGAATCGTCACCGGCCGGGGAGACTTCCGCTGGATCAACCTCGCCGGCTGGCTGCCGCTCAACGGGCCGGGCAACTACTTCATCGTCATCGTCGTTCGAGTTCATCGTCGTGTTCCCGCTGCTCTGGTGGCTCTACAGGCGCTCTCCGGTGTGGACGCTGGCGGCGATGTTCGCAGTCGAGGCCGCTACAGGTGTTGTCGAGCGCGCCGGGGTCCTCGAGGAGTCGGGCGCCGGCGACGGATGGTTTCTCTTCACGAGCTCGATCCTCGCCTGGCTCTCAGGCGATCGCGATCGGGATGTGGCTGGCGAAGGACCCCGACATCGTCGCGAGGCGGAACCTCTGGATCGTCGGGCGGCGCTGTCAGCGTGTCTACCTCTTCGCCTTCTCGGCGACGTCGAGCGACTTCACGATCTTGCCCGACCAGCAGAACTTCCTCTCGATCTCCCTACGCCGCCCTGCTGATCATGGCCGGGATCAGGTGGCTGCCGGCCGCCGGAGGGCTTCTTCGTCCGCGGCTTCGCGGTGATCGGCCGGGCCTCGCTGCACATCTTCCTGGTCCAGATGCTCTGGTTCGGCCAGGGCGTCTACTACCTCGCCCGATCTACGAGCGCTGGGAGATCCAGGCGATCGCCAACCTGATCGTCTGCATCAGCGTCGGCACCATCTGGTGGTGGCTCGATTCGTACCCGCAGGTCTGGATGCGGTTCCTGCGCCATCCGGGCCGCCGGCGGGTGGCGGCGGACGCCGCCGACTGAGCGACGCGCGGTCGGGCCGGGAGCCCGCGCCATACTCGCCCGATGCCAGAGACGATGCTGATCGGCGTCAACGAGGTCCGCGCTGACGAATCCGCGGCGCTCTCGCCCGTGCGGTTGCGCCACCGGTGACGGACGCGGCCCAACCCGACCCCGCCTCGCTCCCGGCGCACGCCGTGGTCGCCGGGGACATGAACTACACGACGACCAACGATCTGCTCAACGACATCCCGTCGATGCGGGTCGGCGCGCATCACCCTCGCCGACGCCCTTCGATCGAGGGGGCGTCGATGTGGCAGTTCCTCCCGTCCTACATCTGGCCCGACGTGTTCCGCGCCGTCGAGACGGCGAAGTGCCTCGCCAAGCTGCGTCGCCGAAGAACGGCCCGGCGGGGATCGTCGCCCTGCCGAGCGGCGACGATACGCGGCGATGTGGATGCGCCTCTCGGAGGCGGCCGCGGAGGCCGAACGGGATCCCGCACCGCGCGCTCGGGCGCGGTGCTGGCGGCGCCCCTCCGGGGGACTCGGCCCGCGCGCGATCATGGCGGCGACGGCCACGAGGCGCGCCGAGAGCGCTCGGCCGCCGGCTCGGCTCCAGGCGAACCCGTCGCACCGGGCAGGCGGGTGCTGTTCGCGGGCATGAAGCGCCATTGGGTGCCGGACCCGCGTAGGCCGGGCGAGCACTGGGACGAGCAGCTGAGCCCTTTGCTCGGCGCCCTCGACGACGCCGGTTGGGACCAGGTGATCGCGCTCGACTGCCCCTACGACGGGCCGACCGACGTCGATTCGATCAGGGTCCGGCGCCACGGCGATGGCCGACGAGGTCGAGTGGCGGACCTTCGGCACCGCGGGCTCCGTCCCGAGGTCGCGGAGGCGCCTCTTCGACCGCCGATGCGGCGAGTGGTGGGCAGATGCTCGACTCGCGCACGAACTGAGCTCACGAATGGCTCGAGCTCGCAGGGGATCAGGCTCTTCCCGGCCCTCGAAGCAGGTGCTCGAGCGGGCGGTGCAAGGACATCCTCCCGGAGTGTCTGGCGATGCGCGAGCAGGCGCGGCATGACGATCGAGCAGTTCGAGCCCGAGGGCGTGATCGCCACCTACGAGACCGGGCCATACGCAGCGAGCCCTCCTGATCGAGGCCGCCCGAGCCGGAATCCCCGAGCGTCGGGTTACAGCACGGGATGATCTTCGAGAACAACTACGACTACATGCACGCCGGACCGGCCACGACCCGGCGAGCTCCGCGTTCACGGTGCCCCGCACCACCTGCGTGTGGGGCGAGCTCTGGCGCGAGGCCCTGACCGAGACGGGAGCTATCCGCCGCGACGCCGTCGCGGTCACAGGCAACTGGCGCTACGACGCGATCGGCACACCCGGGCTCGACCCGAGACGGGCCGCGCTGCCGCTCGGCCTCGCCGGGGACGAGCGGCGAACTGGTCCTCGCCTGCAGCGGCGCCCAGGAGTCGGTCGAGTTCGTCGAGGCCGTGGCCGCCGCGGTCGGCGAACGCGGACGCGGCGGTTCGCGTGCGGCCGCACCCCTCCGAGGACGTGGGCGAGCTCGCCGGCGGCGCTGACGGCGGCGGGCGGACCCGCGACGACGGCGTGACCAGGGACGGGCAACCTCGCCGACGTCCTCGCCGCGGCCTCGGTCGTCGTCAGCCAGCTCTCGACGGTGATCGCCGAGGCGCTCCTCGCCGACCGCCCCGTGATCGTCGCCGATTTCGCCGAGCAGGAGGGCTGGTCGCTCTACAAGGAGTCCCCGGCGTGCCTGCGTCGCTTCGCGACCCGGACGAGCTCGCGGATGCGCTCGCGCGGATCGGGTCCGACCCGAGCTCCGGGCGCGGATGGCGGCGGCAGCGGACGGAACTGGTCGAGCGGCTGTTCGGCCCCCGCGACGGCCGGGCGCCCGAGCGGGTCGTCCGCGGCCCTGGCAAGCGAGCCCGATGACGATGGAGGGAGAGACGCCGGCGACGACCGGGGTGACCGCCCGGGACCAGGCCGATCTCGAGATCGCCGCCGAGGCGCCTAGCTACAGCATCAAGCGCCTCGTCCGCGGCGCCGGGCTCTACTCGATCAGCGACATCTCGCTGAAGACGCTCGGCTTCTTCCTCGTCCCCCTCTACACCAGCGTGCTGACGCCCTCCGACTACGGGATCGTCGGCTTCGCGCAGGCGGTGATCCAGATCCTCAGCCCGCTCGTCGGGCTCAGCCTGATCGGCGTCCTGCCGGTGCTCTTCTACGCCTACGAGGACGAGGAGCGGCGGCGGCTGATCAGCACGGTCGTCAACTTCATGCTGCTCAGCGGCCTGGTGACGACGCTGGCGCTGATCTTCTTCAGCGAGCCGGTGTTCGACGAGATCGCGCCGGACGTCGCCTTCCACCCGTACGTGCTGCTGGCGCTGATCACGATCTTCGTGACGACGATGGAGTTCATCCCCCTGAACATCTTCAACATGCGCGATCAGCCCGGGCGCTACTCGATCTACGCGCTGAGCCTCGGCCTGCTCGGGGTCGGCCTCAACATCGCCCTCGTCGTCGGCCTCGACCTCGGCGCGAAGGGCGTGCTGTCTCGCGGGATGACCGCGGGCACGATCGGGATGATCGCGGCGGGATTCGTCGTCAAGCGGTACTGGCGGCCGGTGATCGAGCGGAAGAAGCTGCGCGAGATCTTCCACATCGCCCTGCCGGCGCTGCCGAACGCGTTCAGCGGGACGATCGCCCGCTTACGCCGACCGGCTCTTCCTCGCCGGCACCGTCTCGCTTGCCACGACCGGGATCTACTCGCTGGCGGTGACCTTCTCGTCCGATCGCCCTGATGGTCCTGGGCGGGATCACGACGGCGCTCAACCCGCTCTTCTACCGCCGCGCCTACGCCGACGACGGGACGCTCAAGGACGACTGGTCGAGGCTCAGCTCGCTCTTCCTCTTCGCCGCGCTGATCGTCGGCCTCACCCTCGCGCTGGTCGGGCCCGACGTGCTCAAGGTGCTGACGCCGGACTCCTACCACGAGGCCGCCGAGATTCATGCCGCTGCTCGTGCTCGGGCAGATCCTGCTCTGCGATCTACTGGCTCTTCTCGCCGGCGATCGGCTTCCGGCGCAAGATGTGGGCGTTCCCGGTCGCGTCGTTCAGCGGCGATGGCGGTCAACCTCGCTGCCAACGCGATCCTCGTGCCCGAGCACGGCGGGCACGGGCGCCGCGATCGCGCTGGTCCTCTCGGGCGCGGTTCAGCTCTCGATCTTCGGCGCCCTCTCGCAGCACTACTTCCCGATCTCGTATGAGAAGCGCCAGATCCTGAAGCTGGTCATCGCGGCGGCGATCGCCTTCGTCCTCGGGTCGCTGATCGAGGAGCCGCTCGCGCTCAGCATCGGAGTCGAGGTGGCGATCATCGCCGCCGTGCCCCTGGTTCTCCTCGCCGCCGGCTTCTTCTCGCCGGTGGAGGTCGACGCCGGCCGGAGGGCGCTGAGGCAGACCGCGGCGACCGTCCGTGGCTGGCGAAGCGGTGCCGCGTGAGCCCGGCGGCAGCGAGCACGGAGGCAGTCCGCGAGCACCTGCGCGAGCAGTACGAGGGTGTCTTCGCCCCGGGGCAGGTCGAACGCCACCTCGACGAGTACGTCGCCCTCGACCCGGTGAGGCCGCTGGTCGAGCTCGTCTCCGAGCGGCTCGCGCACGGGGCGCAGCCTGCTCGACATCGGCTGCGGCTACGGATCCTTCGTCACCGTCGCCCGCGACGCCGGCCTCGACGCCCGTGGCGTCGAGCTCGCGGAGTTCGAGATCGAGTTCGCGCGCGAGCGGCTCGCCTCGTTGCGCCCGCGGGACGACGCCGAACGCGTCTTCGTCCACGGCGACGCCCGCCGGCTCCCCTTCGAGGCCGAGAGCTTCGACGCGGTCACCCTGTGGAACGTCGTCGAGCACGTGCCGAACTACCGCGGCCTGCTCGCCGACGCGGCGCGACTCCTGCGCCGTGGTGGCCGGCTCTTCGCGATCGCCCCCAACTACGCCGCCTTCCGCCGCGAGGCCCACTACCACGTGCCCTGGCCGCCGCTCCTGCCGCGACGTGCCGCCTCCTCGTACCTCTCGATGCTCGGCCGGGACCCGGGGTTCTACGAGTCCTCGATCCACCCGTGCACCAACCTGGGTGTCAGGCGGGCGCTGCGCTAGGCAGGGCTCGAGATCGCCGACGCCGCGCGCCGAGCGCCTCGCCGATCCGGAACGGATCGGCAACCCCGGGTTAGGCGCGTGGCACCCTGCTCGCCCGCGTGGGCGCGCAGGGCCTGGCCCCGGCCGTCGCGCGGGCGCTCGCGGCCAACCCGCTCGCGCCCACGATCAGCGTCGAGGCATGAAACCGCTCTACTCTCGCTGACCGCGATGAGCGACGATTCGCCCCCCAGCTGGCGGAGCGGCTGCGCCTCCGCCTGCGCCTTCTCCATTTTCGAGATACCGCCGGCCCACGAAGCGGCGCGCGGGCGGCTCGACGAGCTGCTACCTGGTGCTGTCGTTCGACTGCGACACCGCAGAGGACACCGAGGTCGCGCCGGAGGTGCACGAGCGCCTGATCGAGCTCGGCGTCCGGCCGGTCTACGCGGTGCCCGGCGAGCTCCTGCGAGCGCGGCGCCGGACGTCTACGGGCGCATCGCGGCAGACCGGCGTCGGAGTTCCTGAACCACGGCGGCACGCGAGCACACCTACTTCGACGACGACCCGGCCGGCACGCGAGCTGCTTCTTCTACGACCAGCATCGACGCCGGACGCGTGCGCGACGGACGTCCTCGCCGGGCGACGCGACCGTCCGCGAGCGTCGTCGGCCGGCGCCCCGCGCGGGTTCCGCACGCCGCACTTCGGCACCTTCCAGCGACCGGCGCAGCTGCGCTACCTGCACCGGCTGCTGGCCGAGCTCGGCTATGCGCTTCTCGACCTCGACCGTGCCGCGCTACGGGCTTCGCCACGGCCCGGCGTTCGACCGCTTCGGCGCTGCTCGAGCTGCCGGTCACGGGGACCGCGACGCTCGCCGCTCGAGATCCTCGACACCTGGGCGTGCTTCGCAGGCGCCCGACCGCGTCCGCACGCCCGCCGACTTCCTGCGAGGAGGCGAGCGGCTCGCCGCGCGTCACGCGGCCGCCGGGCCCGGGGCTGATCAACATCTACGGCGACCCCAGCCACATCGCGCGCCGAGGACGAGTTCTTCGACGGCGATCGCCGCGCTGGCCGAGGTGGCTCGGCCGGTCGGCTACGACGAGCTCGTGGAGGCCTCGCGATGAGCGGCGCCGTCGGCGTGCTGCATTACCCGCTGGGGCGAGGACTTCGGCGGTCGCGAGACGCCGCCGCGCACACGCCCGGCGGATCTACCGGCGCGGCGCTCGCGTACAAGCGCGAACCCGCGCTCGCCCGAGCTACATGCGCGCGCTGTTCGCCGAGCGCCACCCGCGGCGAGCTCGTCTCGCACGGCGAGCCGGGCTGGGCGCGAGCGCCGTCGCCGGCGCCGAGACCGTCGTGCTCCTCTACCCCGACGCGATCGGCCTCGGCTTCGCGCCGGCTCGAGCGTCGGCTCGCGCGGATCCGGCGACGGCGCCCCGGCGCTCAACGGCCGGCGGCGCGAGTTCGCGCTCGACCGGCCGACGCGGCGCGACGCTGCGCCTGCGCCGGCTGCTGGAGCGCACGATGCTCGTCGAGCTCGTCGCGCTCGCCGCTGTTCGCGCTGGCCACCCCGGCTGCTGGTTCTCGTCGACGCGCTGCGAGGCCGCACGATGAGCGGCACGGCGGAGAGGTCCGCGACTGGTGGGCCGAGAACCCGATGACCTACGGCGAGGTCCACGGCGACGCCGGAGTACGGCGAGGGCGACGTCGAGCCTGGGCACGCCGCGAGTTCTTCGACCGGGTCGACCGCCGAGTTCTACGCGTGGAACCGGCCGCTGCACGGCGAGCGGCCGTTCGGCCGGCTCTTCCCCTACGGCGAGTCACGGCCGGCGGCCGGTGCTCGAGGTCGGCTGCGGCATGGGCACGATGGCGATGAGCTGGGCGCAGCGCCGGCGCCCGGGTCACGGCCGTCGACCTGAACCCGACCGCGGTCGACGCAGACCACGCGGCGCTTCGAGCTCGCACGGGCTGCGAGGCCGACATCCGCGCAGGCCGACGGCCGCGCGCTGCCGTTCGCCGACGCGAGCTTCGACTACGCCTATTCGTGGGGCGTGCTGCACCACTCGCCGCGAGCTCGAGCGCTCGCTCGCGCGAGCTCCTGCGCGTGCGTCCGGCCCGGCGGCGGTTCGGCGTGATGCTCTACCACCGCCGCTCGTTCCTGCACTGGTACCTGACCGAGTACGTCGAGGGCTTCCTGCACCTGCGAGCGCCGCTTCCTCGACGCCGCTCGAGCTGGCCAGCCGCTACGGCGACGCCGCGCGCGAGGAGGGGAACCCGCACACCTGGCCGGTGACGCGAGGAGGAGGTGCGTCGCGATCGCTCGCGCCGCTTCAGCGACGACGTCGCCGTCCGCGTCCTCGGGACCGACGTCGACGGCGTGCTCGCCGACGATCCTGCCCGGCCTCGACCGCGTCGTCCCGGCGCTGGGCGAAGAAGCCCTGGGCGCGGCGCTTCGGCTGGAGCCTCTGGTTCGCACGGCCGCGAGCGCTGAGCGCATGTGCGGGATCGCCGGGCATCGCGGGCGCCCGGCACGGACGAGGCGCGCGAGCGCGGGTCGCGCGCGGATGGTCGACGCGCATCGTCCACCGCGGCCCCGACGACGACGGGCTACTGGGCGAGGCGCGGCGCCGCGCTCGGCGATGCGGCGGCTGCAGCATCATCGACCTGCCGGGCGGCCACCAGCCGATGCTGCTCCGACGACGGGGTCGGCGATCGTCTTCAACGGCGAGATCTACAACTACCGCGCCCTGCGCGCCGAGCTCGAGCGGCGTCGGCCACGGCTTCCGCACCGAGTCCGACACGGAGGTCGTGCTCGAGGTGTATCGCGAGTGCGCGGGCTCGATGCGCTCGATCGGCTGGAGGGGATGTTCGCGTTCTGCATCCACGACCCGGGCGCGCCGGCGCATCCACCTGGTCCGCGACCGGCTCGGCAATGAAGCCGCTCTACTACGAGCGTCGACGGCGGTGAGCTCGCTGTTCGCCAGCGAGATCAAGGCGCTCCTGCGCCGGCCTGCGCTCCGCCCGGCGCTCGACCGCCAGGCGATCTGCGACTACCTGACCCTGCGCTACGTGCCCTGGCCCGGGACCGTCTGGAAGGGCGTCCGCAAGCTCGAGCCGGGGCACCGGCTGAGCCTCGACCTCGAGACCGGCGACGTCGAGATCGAGCGCTGGTGGGATGTCGACTTCGTCTCCGAGCGAGCCGGACCCGGATCGCGACTACCGCTGCCGAGTTCGCAGCAGCTGCTCCTCGCCGCTGTCGAAAAGCGCCTGCTCGCAGCCGACGTGCCGGTCGGCGTCCTGCTCAGCGGCGGGCTCGACTCGAGCGCGGTCAGCGCCGCCGCGGTCGAGCTCGGCCACCGCGACTTCCACACGTTCTCGGTCGGCTTCGCCGACGGCGGCGACGTGCAGCGAGCTCGCCTACGCGCGGAGCCTGGCCGAGCACGATCGGCTCTCGCCACCACGAGGTCGTGATCGACCGCGACGATCTTCCTCGCCTTCCTCCCGGAGCTCGTCCGACTCGACCGACGAGCCGCTGGCCGACCTCGCCTCGGTGCCGCTGCACTTCGTCTCGCGAGCTGGCGCGCGAGAACGTCAAGGTCGTGCTGTCCGGGGAGGGCGCGACGAGGTCCTCGCCGGCTACGACATCGAGCAGACCGCGGCGATGCTGGCGCGCTGCGGCGCGAGTCTCGCTCGCTGCCGCGGCCGCTGCTGCGCGCGGGCGCGGCGATCGCCGCCCGAGGGCACGAGCCGAGTGGCTGCCCGTGGTCGCCGAGCACGGGCTCGTCCGGGCTGCTCCGGGCGACCCGCTCGCACATGACCTGCGTCTTCGACGACGAGCGAAGCGCGCGCTGTGGCGCGGCACGGCGGGGCTGCGACTCGACCGACGACCTGATCGACTCGCTGGTACGCGGGAGGCGCCGTCCGCCCACCCGCTCGACCAGCTCCAGCAGGTCTACTGCGGCTCGTGGCTCGTCGAGGACCTGCTGATGAAGGCGGACAAGATGACGATGGCAACTCGCTCGAGCTGCGCGTCCCGTTCCTCGACCACGCGCTCGTCGAGTGGGCGGCGCGCGCGCCGCTCGCGTGGAAGGTCGGCGACGCCGAGGCCGGCTGGAGCTCGAAGCGCGTGCTGCGCGAGTTCGCCGCGGAGCGGGTTCCGCGGGAGATCGTCGAGCGGCCCGAAGCGCGGCTTCCCGGTGCCCGCCTACGAATGGCTGGCCGGCCCGCTCGGCGGCTGGGCGCGCGAGCGGCTGCGGCGCCGGGCGGCGCCGCTCGACGAGCTGTTCGACGCCACGGCGCTGGAGACGACGATCGACGCTGCGCGCGCCGGGGCCGGGGACGGCCGCGGCACCGGGTCTGGAAGCTCATCGTTCTGCGCAGTGGCTCGAGCGCTGGACCTGAGGCGATCGATGCGCGTCTGCCTGCTCAGCTACTGCGTATCCCGCCGCTTCGCTACCCGCGGGCGATCCAGGTCGCGCACCTGGTCCGCCACAGCGCGACCTCGAGGGGCTCGAGGTGGTCGCGGCGGACGAGGGCACGGACGGCGACGAGGGCCTCGCCGCAACGTGCCGGACGAGCGTGCCCGTCACGCGCGGCTGCCCGTGGGGCGGGCGGGCGCGGCTGCGCGCGCTCGCTGCGCGGCCGGACGCTCAAGGACCGCTTCCTCGTCCCCGACCGATGCCGACCCTGGGCGCGTGACGCGACGCGTCACCTCGTCCGCGAGCGGCCGCTCGGGGCGGGGGACGTGCTGGTCACCTTCGGCCAGCCGATGTCGGATCACCTGGCCGGGCAGGGCGATCGCGAAGCGCACGGGAGTGCGCTGGATCGCCCACTTCTCCGACCCCTGGGCGGCAAGCCCTTTTCGCGGCGGCGGCCGTCTCGCGCGGTCGATCAACTCGGCGCAGGAGGCGCGCGACCCTGAGCGAGGCCGACCACGTCGTCTTCACCTCGGAGGAAACGGTCGAGCTCGTACGGCCGTCGCGCCGAACTGCCGGAGGGCCGGGTCTCGGTCCTGCCGCACGCTTTCGACCGCGCGCTCTACCCCGCCCACGAACCTACCGACGGACCGCTGACGGTCCGCTACGTCGGCAATTTCTACGGCCACCGGGGGCCCGAGCCGCTCCTCGCGGGGCTGCGGGCCCTGGCGGCCCGCGAGCCGCGGTCTCTCGACGGGGTGCGTGTCGAGCTCGTCGGCAGCTTCGCCGAGGACCTGCCCGCGGAAGCAGGCACGGGGCTGCCCGAGGGCATCCTGCGAGTGCGCCCCCCGGTCGCCTTACCTGGAGGCGCTCGGCTTGATGCGGGACTCGGACCTGCTGCTCGTGATCGACGCCCGCGCCGATCACAGCGTCTTCCTGCCCAGAAGCTCGTCGAGTACCTGGGCGCCCGCCGGCCGATCGTCGCGGTCACGCCGCCGGGCACTGCCGCCCGACTGACCCTCGAGGTCGGCGGCCTCCACGCCGACCCCGCGGAGCCCCAGAACGTCGCGCAGGCGCTCGCAGCCGGCCTCGAGCTCGCCCGGCGAACTCGCGATCGCGATTGGGGCGACGAGGACGCGATCGCGCGCTTCTCGGCGCCTCGAGTCGCCGCTGAGTTCGACGATCTGGTCCGCCGGGCGCGCGAGTACCGCTGACTATCCTCGCGCGGTCATGCCGAGCGAATCGCAGACCCCAGAGTCGCTCGACGACCGCTTCCGCTTCGGCGAGAACTGGAGCCGCTTCGCGGCGACCATCCCGCCCGCCCGCATCGCGGCGGCCAGGGACTCGCTGCGGGAGATGCTCGGCACCGAGTCGCTGGAAGGCTCGAGCTTCCTCGACATCGGCTCCGGCAGCGGGCTCTTCTCGCTCTCGGCGGTCGAGATGGGCGCCGACCGCGTCCACTCGCTGGACTACGACCCCGACAGCGTCGCGACCACCGCGGATCTGAAGAGCCGCTTCGCCCCGGACTCCTCGTGGACGATCGAGCGCGCCAGCGCCCTCGACGACGACCACATGGGCTCCCTCGGGAAATGGGACATCGTCTATTCCTGGGGCGTCCTGCACCACACCGGGGACATGTGGCGAGGTATCGAGAACGCCTGCGCACGGGTCGGGCCCGGCGGCCGGCTCTTCATCTCGATCTACAACGACCAGGGCTGGGTGAGCCGCTTCTGGAAGCGCGCCAAGCGGCTCTTCAACTCGGTCCCGCGGCCGCTGCGGGCCCCATATGCCGTCCTCGTCATGGCCCCGATGGAAATGAAGGCGGTGCTGCGGGCGACGCTCAAACTGCGCCCTCAGGAGTACTTCCGCGAGTGGCGGACCGCCAACGACCGCGATCGCGGCATGGACCGATGGCGGGACCTGCTCGACTGGGTGGGCGGCTACCCGTTCGAGGTCGCGACGCCGGACGAGATCTTCGAGTTCTGCACCGCTCGGGGTTTCACGCTGCAGACGATCCACACCGTCGGCGGCGGCCACGGCTGCAACGAGTTCGTCTTCGAACGACCGGCGGAGTCGGTCGAGGAGCGATGAGCTCGCCGCCGCCCAGGCGCCGGCCGCGGGTCGTCCACCTGCTGCCCGAGACGCACGACGCCGGGGCCGAGAACCAGGCCCGCTACCTGATCGCCGCGCTGCACGAGCGCGACGACGTCGACGTCGAGGTCGCGTACTTCCACGCGGGCAGGGGCCAGGAGCGGTTCGAGCGGATCGGCGTGCCGATGCTCTTCGTGCCCCGGCTGAGGCGGTTCCGCTTCGACGCCTACGGCCGCGCCCGCCGGCTTCGCCGCGCCTACGCCGGCGCGCCGCCGGACATCCTGCACACCTGGATGCTCGAGGGCAACGTCGTCGGGATGCTGACCGCCCGCGCCTGGCCCGAGACGAAGGTGGTGATCACGCAGCGCGGCTCCTGGAACGAGCTCGACTACCCGGGGATGGTGCGGCTCCAACGGCTTCTCCTCGGCCGGGCCGACCGCGCGATCTCGAACTCGGCCGGCGGGGCCGACATGCTCGCCTCGCTCGGATTCGACCCCGGGCTCACATCGGTGATCTCGAACGGAATCCCGCCCGAGCGGGTCGAGACCGGCCTCGATCGCGAGGCGACGAGGGCGGAGCTCGGCTGGAACGGGAGCGACGTCGTCGCGTGGATCGGCCGGGCGCCTGACGACGAGACGGCCGGGCAGAAGGACCTCGGCACCCTCTTCGCCTCGCTCGAGCGGGTCCGCGCGGATCGGCCGGGCGCGCGTCTTGCGCTCATCGGAGCGACCAGAGAGGAGATCGAGGCGCGTGGATTCGCCCTCCCCGAATGGGCGACCGCGCTCGGCTGGCAGGCATCGCCGGCCCGCCTCATCGACGCCGCCGACGCCGTCGTCCTCTCCTCGAAGCGGGAGGGCAACTCGAACGGGATCGGCGAGGCGCTGATGCTCGGCCTGCCCGTTGCGACCACCGACTGCGGCGATCACGTCGGCGCGGTCAGACGCGCCGGCGGCCGGGTCGTCGAGGTCGGCGACCCCGCCGCGCTCGGCGGCAGCCTCGCCGCGATGCTCGCGGACCCGCCCCCGCGGGAGAGCGTGCGCACCGCCGCCGAGGCCGATTACTCGGTCGCGCGGATGGTCGAGGAGACGCTCCAGGTCTACCGGGCCTAGTAGATGAGTGATCCCACGACCCCGCGCACGCGGATGACGCCCGGATGCCGTCGTCGGATCGGGGTCATCGGGCTCGCCAATAGCTCCTGCTATTGGCTTCGCCCTGCTTCCCCCGCCCGGCTCGGCCCCGCGCGCCCCCGCGCACACGCGGCCATGGAATCAATCATCTAGATCGCCGGCTCGGGGCGCTCGGCGCGCCTGCGGCGCACGAGGTCGATCACGGCGGTGACCACGAAGACGGCGGCGGCCGCTTCGAGGATCCACTGCAGGGGCGCGATCTGCGCGGCGTAACGCGGGAGGACGGATGCTGTGAGCGAGCCCGCGATCGCGATCGCGAACCAGGTGACGAGGAAGCCGACAGCTGCGACCCGCGACCGGCGAGGCCCGACGAAGACGAGCAGGAGGATCGCGAAGAGGGCCAGCGACGCGATGAACCCCGCCCGCACGAGCAGGTCGGCCAACTTCCAGGCGCCGGTGGACAGCTTCCGCACGGTCGCCCCCACGTCGGGGCCGATCTGCCCAAGCGCGACCTCCTCGGCGATGGCGAACCCGTGCGGCGCCGCGTTCAGCCGGCCGTAGTCCTTGACGTTCACGGCCGTCCCGCGAAGGTAGGTCTTCGGATGGTCGAGGATCGCCTGGATCGCGAGGTCGCGCTGGATCGCGATCGCGTCGAACATCGACATCTCCTGCCCGAGCTCGTTGAAGACGTACGTGTAGGACTCGGTCTCGGCGAGCGTCTCGGGGTTCTGCGCGTACTCGGGGGGCGGGTCCTCGAGGTAGGAGTGGTAGAGCTCGTTGGCGCGCACGCCCTCCTCGGAGTCCGTGGGGATCGGCAGCTTGTCCTGGTCGAAGACGCGGAGCCAGAGCGCCTGCCCGCCCTGAACGCTCATCGTCCACTGGTCGTAGCGGATCCCGTTGTGGGCGATCCACGGCAGGATCACCGCGACCATCACCCCGCCGACGACGAGCGCGCCGCGCCAGGTCTCGCGCCACGACCGCGTCGCGAAGGCGAGCACGAACGGCGCGACGACGATCAGCACCTGGGCGGACGGCTTCACGTGCGCGGCGAGGCCGAAGACGACCCCGGCCAGGACCAGCCCTCTGAGCGAAGGCTTGTCGGGCAGCACCGCCTCGATCAGCGCCACGGCCCCGGCGAACACGAGGACGCCGAACAGGAAGTCCGGGAGTATGAAGTGCTCGACCATCGCCATCGGCGGCGCGAAAGCCGTGATCAGGCCTGCGAAGATCGCGGGCCAGCGGCCGAAGTAGCGATCGGTCACCCAGAAGACGGCGGCGGCGAGCCCGATCCCGATCAGATGCTGGACCAGGATCAGCGCCGCGGGGAACTCGTAGGCGGTGCCGTAGACGCCGGCCGACACGTCCCAGGGGATGAGCGTGAAAGGAGCCACGAACAGCGGGTAGCCGAGCGTCCTGTAGGCGTTGGTGTCCGCGCTTCCCGGGAGTCCCTCGGCGATCTGGAGGTAGGTCGGAGCATCGGGGGTGATCGCCGTCGAGAAGTCGCCGAGGAGGAACGGGACGCGGGCGATCAGCGCGAGCCCGGCCAGGGCGAGCGCCCACTTCCAGCGCGGACCGTCGAGCGCCCGCTGGACGAACCCCCAGGCGGACGCGGCGATGCCGCGGACCCGCTCCATCAGGTCCGCTCGACCACGACGAGGCAGCGAAAAGCGGCGAGCGGTGCGAACACCGGGCCCAGCAGCCGCTCGAGCGCGAGCGCCGGGCCGAGCAGCGGCTGCGGCACGAGCGAGGGCCGCGAGAAGCCGCCCGAGAGCGGGTAAACGAGCCAGGCGAGCCGCCGGCGCTCCACCACGCGCAGGCCCGGGGCCCATCGTTCGACGGTGCCGGGACGCCGCCAGAAGAGGATCGTCGGCAGGGCGATGTTGGCGTTGAACGGATCGCCCGAATCCGCCCCCTGGGGCTGCTCCGGGTCGGCGTCGAGGTCAAGGTCCTCCTCGTGCAGCCGGGAGTACGCGAGCGCCGAGAACGGGGCGCAGTACGGCTCGATCATGACCATCCTGCCGCCGGGCGCGAGCACGCGCTCGGCTTCCTCGAAGCAGGCGCGGGGGTTGGGGACGTGGTGCAGGACGTCGACCAGCGCCAGGTTCGCCAGCGAGCCGTCGTCGAACGGGATGTTCGCGGCGTCGGCGACCCGGTCGGCCCAGGGGGAGGCGACCACGTCGGTCGTCACCAGGTCCGGGATCGTCTCGCGCAGCGCGCCGAAGCCGCTGCCGAGCTCGACCGTCGTCCCAGCGACCGGGCTGAGCCGCGAGGCGAGCAGGTCGAACCACCCGCGGTAAAGGCGCCGGACGACAGGCCGCTTCTCCCAGGCCTCGCGGTTCTCCTCGAGCGTCGCGACCGTGCGCTCGCGCGCCGCGTCCGAGAGCGCCGGCTCAGCGCTCAACGGGCCGGATCCAGATGCGGCGGAAACCCCCGACCGCGAGTCGCGCGAGCTGGCCGCCCCCGGAGAACCGCTGGATGTTCGTGTCGCCGTAGGTACGCGCCCCGTAGCGGACCGGGACGTTCAGGATCTTCATGCCGAGCAGAGCCGCGCCGAGCAGGAAGTCGAAGTCGCCGTAGGGATCCTCGCCGCCGACCTCCTCGCGCTTGGCCATGATCCGCTCGTAGTCGCCGCGGCGCATGACCTTGGTCCCGCAGAGGGTGTCCTTCACGTATTGGCCCAGGACGACGGACATGAGCGACGCGAAGAGGCGGTTGGCAACGAGGTTGAGGAAGCGCATCGCCTCGTCCTCCATCCCGTAGACAAGGCGGCTCCCGTTGATCAGCTCGCCGCGCCCGGAGATGATCGCGTCGTAGAACTTCGGCAGGTCCTCGGGCGCGACGGTCAGGTCGGCGTCGAGGATCATCAGGACCTCTCCCTCGGCGACCGCGAATGCCTCGTGGACGGCGTTCGCCTTGCCCTTCCCCGTCTGGAGGATCAGGCTCATCCGGCGCTCCGGGTTCGCCTCGATCGCGGCCTCGATGCGCTCGCGGGTGTCGTCGCTCGAGCCGCCCTCGGCAAAGAGGATCTCGGTGCCGAGCCCCATCTCGGGGACGCGCTCGGCGATCGAGTCGATCGAGCCCGCCTCGTTCCGGCAGGGCACGACCACCGTGACCGCCTCGTCGCGCTGCATCCGCGGCGCGGGCCGGGCGACCATGAAGTAGGTCGAGCGTGAGACTCGCGGAAGCCGGGGAGCCGGGCGATCGCGCCGTTCCAGAACGCGGAGAGCAGCCGCGAGCGAACCGGGCAGCAGGATCTCGTTGCGCTGCTTGACGACCTCGAGGCCACCGAGCTCGAGCAGGTTGGCGAGATCCTTCGGCGCGACCCAGTTGCGGGTCGGCCGCTCGGGCCGCAGGCCGAGCCTGCGCATCGCCCAGAGCGGTCCACGCCAGAGGTTCGAGTGGGTACTCATGATGATCCGCGTGTGCGGGTCGCTGTGCGCGGCCACCGACCTGATCACCGCCTGCAGATCGTCCACATACGGGACGAGGTCGGAGAGCACGATGTAGTCGAAGCGCTCGCCCAGGTCGAGCGCCTCGCCGGTGGAATGGACGAACTCCAGCCCGGGGTGGCGCTCCCTGGCGGCGCCCACCATCCCCTTGCTGATGTCCACGCCGACGCCGCGGCTCGGCTCCAGCGAGGCGAGCAGGTCGCCGCGGCCACAGCCGACCTCGAGCACGCTTCGACCCGCGCGGGATCAGCGAGCCGTAGATCGACCGGATCAGGCGGTGGTAGGGCTCGGTCTTGCTCGCCCAGGCGTCGGCGTCGCCGACGTACCTGTCGTAGTACTCGGCGATCTCCCCATAGCCCGCGAAGGATTCGGTGCCGGTCGGCCCACTTGCCAAATTGCACGGCGCAGGATCGTAGGGCCTCACTACCATCACGCCGCTGATGAGCCACTCGAACGGGCTCTCGGCTGAACGCTCCGCCGACCGCTTCGATGCGGAACGCCGCCAGGGCGAGGAGATCGCCGCCGGGACCGAAGACGCATGGGGGTGGACGACGCCGGCGGGTCGCCTGCGCGCGGACCGGCGGGCGCGATTCCTGATCGATTCCTGCCGGCTCGGCCCCGGCGTCCGCTGCCTGGAGCTCGGCGCCGGCACGGGCGAGTTCACCGACCGGCTGCGCGAGCTCTGGCTGCGAGCTGGTGGCGATCGAGCTGAGCGAGGCGACGGCCGCGCTCTGCCGCGAGCGCGTCGGAGAGCGGGCCGAGGTCATGGTCGGCAACATCGAGACCGGCGAGGGCATGGAGGGCCGCGAGTTCGACGCGATCGTCGGTGTCAGCGTGCTGCACCACCTGAACCTCGACGCCTGCTTCGACCGCACCTTCCCGAAGCTGCCACCGGCGGCCGGTTCGCCTTCTCCGAGCCGAACATGGCGAACCCCCAGATCTGGGCAGAGCGCCACGTCGACTGGGTGAAGCGCCGCCGCCACGTCGACCGAGCACGAGACCGCGTTCACCGCGGGCGGACTGCGCGGCGCGTTCGAGGGCCGCGGGCTCGTCGTCGACGCTGCAAGCCCTTCGAGTTCCTTCACCCGGCTACGCCGCCGCGGCTGATCCCGGCGGTTGAGGCGGGTGGAGCGCGGGCTCGAGCGAACCCCGGTGCGGGCGAATCGCCGGCTCGATTCAGATCGCCGGATGGCGACAGGGGTGACGGTGAGCACGGTCTCCCCCTTCGCCTGTCCCGCCTGCGGGAACCCGCTCGAGCCCGACGAGGCGGCGCTCGCCTGCTCAGCCGGGCACCGCTACGAGGTGGTCCGCGGCGTCCCCCGCTTCGTCGCCGGCGCGGACTACACGGACAGCTTCGGGCGCCAGTGGAACCACTGGGCGACGACGCAGATGGACAGCGTCAACGGGACCTCGATCTTTGCCGAGCGCTTCGAGCGCTACTTCTGTCCTCCCGCGGAGCTCCCGGGCTTACGGGTGCTCGACGCGGGCTGCGGGGTGGGAGCGTTCGTCGACGTCGTCTCCCCTCACGCGGAGGAGGTGGTCGGATTCGACCTCTCGAGCGCCGTCGAGTCGGCGCAGGCGAACGTCGGCGGCGCGAGAACGTCTCGATCGCCCAGGCCGACATCTTCAAGCCGCCGGTCGAGCCCGAGAGCTTCGACCTCGTCTATTGCATCGGCGTGATCCAGCACACGCCCGACCCCGAGCGCGCGTTCGACTCGCTCTCCCGCCTCGTCAAGCCGGGCGGGCGGCTAGCGGTCTGGATCTACGACGCCTCGCGCTGGGAGGCGCTCAAGCCGCGCCATCTGCTCCGCCACTACACCCGCCATCTGCGCCCGCGCCGGGCGATGCGCTTCGTCGAGGCATACGCTCCGCGCGCACTGCGCGGCCCGGCGTGCGATCGGGGCGGCCGGGGGCGGGAGCCTGCGAAAGCTGGTCCCCGTCGCCGATCCTCACGACTACGCCGGCGAGATCACCGCCCAGCTCAGCGACGATCAGATCGCCGAGTGGTGCGTGATGGACACCCACGACATGCTGATCACGACCTATGACTCGCCGCAGCGCCCCGAGACGGTCGCCGGGTGGTTCCGCTAGCGCGGCTTCGGCGAGCCCGTGCGCGGTGAGGCCGAGGGCGTGGCGATGATCGCGGAGCGACGCTGATGTGCGGGATCGCCGGGCAAGGTCTCGACGGACGGCGGCCGGGTCGACGAGGCGCTGCTCGAGCGCATGTGCGAGGTGATCGAGCACCGCGGGCCGGACTCGCGCGGCCATTACCTCGGCGACGGCGTCGGGCTCGGCATCCAGCGGCTCGCGATCATCGACCTCGAGACCGGCGACCAGCCGATCTGGAACGAGGACGAGATCGGTCGTCGTCGTCCAGAACGGCGAGATCTACAACTACCGCGAGCTGCGCGAGGAGCTCGATCGCGCGCGGCCACACGTTTCGCACGCAGTCCGACACCGAGGTGATCGTCCACCTCTACGAGGAGCACGGCGACGCCTGCGTCGAGCACCTGCGCGGGATGTTCGCGTTCGCGCTCTGGGACCGCCGCGCGCGAGCGGCTGCTGCTCGCCCGCGACCGGGTCGGCAAGAAGCCGCTCTTCTACTGCCGAGCGCGAGGGCACGCTCTGGTTCGGGTCGGAGGCGAAGTCGATCCTCCAGGACCCCGAGGTGCCGCGCGAGCTCGACCTCGACGCGATCGACGCCTTCCTGCAGTTCCAGTACGTCCCGCACCCGAAGAGCGCGTTCGCCGCGCTCGAGCAAGCTGCCGCCCGGCGCACACGCTCACCTGGCAGGACGGGCGCAGTCGAGACCGAGCCGCTACTGGAAGCTCTCCTACTCGCCCGACGACGCCTACGCGAGCGAGGAGGAGATGCACGAGCGCGATCCGCGAGGAGCTGCTCGAGGCGACGCGGCTGCGGCTGCGAAGCGACGTCCCGCTCGGCGCCTTCCTCTCCGGCGGCGTCGACTCGAGCGCCGTCGTCGCCGCGATGGCGAAGCTCAGCACGACGCCGGTGAGGACGTTCTCGATCGGCTTCGACGTCGCCGAGTTCGACGAGACGGCGCACGCGCGCGAGGTCGCCGAGCTCTTCGGCACCGAGCACCACGAGTTCCGCGTCGAGCCGCACGCGATGGACGTGCTGCCCACGCTCGTCTGGCACTACGGCGAGCCGTTCGCCGACCAGTCGGCGATCCCGAGCCTCTACCTCGCCGAGCTGACGCGCCGCCACGTCACCGTCGCGCTGAACGGCGACGGCGGCGACGAGAACTTCGCCGGCTACACGCGCTACATCGCGAACACGCTCGCCGACCGCGCTCGACTGGGTCCCCGCGGCCGCTGGCGCGCGGCGCGGCGCGGGCGCCTCGACCGGATCGGCCCGGGACCGAAGCCGCGCAGCCCGCGGACCCGCCTGCGCCGGCTCGCCCACGCGCTGGCGCTCTCGCCCCCCGATCGCTACGCGATGTGGATCGCCTACTTCAACGAGGCCGACCGCGGCCGGCCTCTACACGCCCGAGTTGCGCGACGCGCTCGGCGCACGACCGCACGGCGCCGCACGTGATCCGCGACCCGTGGGCGGCCTCGGACGCGACCGAGCTGACCGACCGCCTCCTCGACGTGGACGTGCACAGCTACCTGCCCGGCGACCTGCTGGTGAAGATGGACATCGCGACGATGGCGCACTCGCTCGAGGTCCGCTCGCCGCTGCTCGACCACCGCTTCATGGAGATGGCCGCGCGGCCTCCCGGCATCGGCGAAGCTCGCCGGGACCGACGACCAAGAAGGTGTTCAAGGACGCGCTGCGGCCGTGGATCCCGGACCACATCCTCGACCGCGAGAAGATGGGCTTCGGCGTGCCGCTCGGCGACTGGTTCCGGGGCAGCCTGCGCGAGCTGCCCGCCGAGATCCTGCTCGACCCGCGCACGACCGAGCGGGGCTACTTCAAGCCGGACCGGGTGCGGGCGATCATCGACCGCCACATGAGCGGCGTCGAGGACACCTCGAACAAGATCTGGGCGCTGCTCCAGCTCGAGCTCTGGCTGCGGACCTACGTCGACTCGGCGGTGCCGGCCCCGGTCTCGATCAACGTCGCCTAGGTCTAGCCGCCCCCCGGCTTCCGAGCGACCAGGAAG
This sequence comes from uncultured Thermoleophilia bacterium, assembly GCA_963844425.1. Lineage (GTDB taxonomy): Bacteria > Actinomycetota > Thermoleophilia > Solirubrobacterales > 70-9 > DASUSH01. The sequence goes on from CAWJOD010000001.1 coordinate 85,554, forward strand.
ATCCCCGCCGTCGCCAGGTCCGGATCGGAGAGCCCGCGGAACCGGGGTGCGAGCCTTGGCCGGATCTCGTCCACCAGGCGCCGGGTCGAGGGGCCGACCTCGATATCGGCCGCGTGGGGCACGATCTCCTCACCGTCGATCGGCTTTGTCGCGAGCAGCCGGTACTCGTAACCGAGCTCGTCAAGCTTGCCGCGGTAGTAGTCGGCGAGGCACCGGTTGGGTCGCCCGGAGTTCCTCGACATCAGCCTGTAGAGCCGGTCGGGAACGGTGAGGAAGGTGAGCGGGTGCATTCCCCCGTCCGTGAACATCCCGTGGTCCCGGAAGTCGACCTTGTGGAGCATCGTTCCCCCCGGGCGCAGCAGTTCGTCCATGGCGGAGAACGCCGCGTCGAGGTCGTAGAGGTGCTCGAGCACGGCGCGAGAGACGATGAGGTCGAACCGCTCGCCGGAGAGCGCGCCGGCGGCCTCTTCGACGGCGACTCCCTCGAGGACCTGCAGGCGCGTGGAATCGAGCGAGAGCTCGTCGCCACTGATCACGTCCTCGATGCGCGCGCGCTGGGTGGCGTCGAGGCGGCTGAGGACCTCCCGGTAGATCCGCCGCTGCTGCGCCGCGTCCCGGACGGAGGCGAACTTGTCGGTGGCGACGATGCGCTGGGCCCCGGCCGCAAGGAAGCGGAGCGCCACGCCGAAGTTGTCACCGGGACCGAGCTCGAGGACCGCCGCGCCGCGGAGCTGATCCTCGCCGAGCCCGCCGTAGTCGAGGTAGTCGCGGAAGACGGCGTCGATGTAGGCGGTGCTCTCGTCGAGCGAGAAGGCGTCGTGGGTGGAACCGCTCGTCGACTCCGCCGCTCCGTTTCGCGCCGCCGAGCCGAGCGCGCCGATCGTCGACGACGGTGGCGGCGCAGACGAGCCATTTCGAGCGCTTCGCCGCTGATCGCAGGCGTTCCATCGGTGCGCAGCGTAGGGCTATCCTGAGCCGCGTCCGGGGGCAGGGCAGACCCGGCTTTCCGCATGCGCACACTTGTCACAGGCTGCGCGGGCTTCATCGGCTCGCACCTCACCGAATCGCTCCTCTCCGACGGCGAGGAGGTGATCGGCGTCGACTGCTTCAACGACAACTACGGACGCCGCGACAAGCTGCGGAACCTGGAGCGCGCTACCGAGTGGGACGCGTTCGAGTTCGTCCCGATCGACCTGGCCCGCGGCGACCTGTTCGACGTCGTCGCGGAATGCGACACCGTCTTCCACCTCGCCGCCGAGCCCGGCGTGCGCCCGAGCTGGGGGCAGCGCTTCGAGCAGTACATGCGGAACAACGTGCTCGCCACGCAGCACCTGCTGGAGGCGGCGCGCGCGGTCCCGGCGAACCGCTTCGTCTACGCGTCCTCCTCTTCGATCTACGGCCAGGCGGAGGAGTTCCCCACGCGCGAGGACGCGGTCCCGCGGCCGTTCTCGCCGTACGGGGTCACGAAGCTCTCGGGCGAGCACCTCTGCGACCTCTACAACGGCAACTACGGCGTCGCCACCGTCTCGATGCGGCTCTTCTCCGTATACGGGCCCCGCCAGCGCCCGGACATGGCGTTCAACATCTTCAGCCGGTCGATCCTCGAGGGCGAGCCGATCACCGTCTTCGGCGACGGCAAGCAGACCCGCGACTTCACCTATGTCGCCGACGTCGTCACCGCCCTCCGCCTCGCCGCGGCCGAACCGGACGCGGTCGGCGGCACCTTCAACGTCGGCGGCGGCTCGCGGGTTAGCCTCGCCGAGACGATCGCGATCCTCGCCGAGCAGGCGGGCGCCCGGCCCGAGGTCAACCACCTGGAGCGCCAACATGGGGATGTCAAGGACACCTGCGCGGATGCGACCCGCATCAGGGAGACGCTCGGGTTCGCCCCGCAGACGGAGCTCGCGGACGGCCTGGCCGCGGAGCTCGCATGGACGCGAGAGACGCTGGCGCTCGAGGCTCCCCGCAGACTCGTCGGATGAGCACGGCGCGCCGGGCGCTGATCAGCGGGATCACGGGCCAGGACGGCTCGTACCTGGTCGAGCACCTGCTCGAGCGCGGCTACGAGGTGCACGGCATCGTCCGGCGCTCCTCGAGCTTCAACACCGACCGGATCGATCGCGTCTACCGCGACCCCCACGAGGCGGGCACGCGGATGTTCCTCCATTTCGGCGACCTGGCCGACTCATCGCGCCTGGTCAAGCTGATCTACGAGATCCAGCCCGACGAGATCTACAACCTCGGCGCCCAGAGCCACGTCAGGGTCAGCTTCGACATCCCCGAGTACACGGCGGACGTGACCGGAACCGGCACGGTCCGATTGCTCGAGGCGATTCGCGAGTCGGACGTCGAGACGCGCTTCTACCAGGCCTCCTCGAGCGAGATCTTCGGCTCGTCCCCCCCGCCGCAGAACGAGGCGACGCCGCCGCACCCGCGCAGCCCCTACGGGGTCGCGAAGGCGATGGGTCACATGATCACCGTCAACTACCGCGAGGCGTACGGGATGTACTGCGTCAGCGGCATCCTCTTCAACCACGAGTCCGAGCGCCGGGGAGAGACATTCGTCACCCGCAAGATCACCCGCGCCCTGGCGCGAATCAAGGCCGGGTTGCAGTCGGAGCTCTTCCTCGGCAACCTCGATGCGCAACGCGACTGGGGCTACGCGCCCGACTTCGTCGATGCGATGTGGCGCATGCTTCAGGCGGACGAGCCCGAAGACTTCGTGATCGCGACCGGGGAGATGCATTCGGTGCGCGAGTTCCTCGCGCTCGCCGCTGCGCAGCTCGACCTCGACTGGGAGTCGTTCACGAAGATCGACGAGCGCTACTACCGGCCGGCCGAGGTCGATGCTCTCTGCGGCGATGCCTCGCGGGCCCGCGAGCAGCTCGGCTGGGAGCCGACCGTGAGCTTCGAGGAGTTGGTGAAGATCATGGTCGAAGCCGACATGACCCTGCTCGAGGACGAGCTCGCGGGCCGCAAGGTGAGGCTCTGACGACCGAAACGCGACAGCCAGATCCGTCCTTCTGGTCGGGGCGGGAGGTCGTCGTCACGGGCGGCGCCGGGTTTCTCGGCCGATTCGTCGTCGGCCGGCTGGAGGACGCGGGCGCCGAGGTCCGCGTGCCGCGCTCGACCGAGCGCGACCTGCGCGCCGCCGCGGACACGGCCGCCGCCGTCAGTGGTGCCGACACGGTGATCCACCTCGCCGCCCGCGTGGGCGGGATCGACTACAACCGCCGCAACCCAGGCCCCCTGATCCACGACAACCTCGCGATGGGCGTCAACGTCTTCGAGCAGTCGCGGCTCGCCGGGGTGCGAAAGCTCGTCGCCGCGGGCTCGGTCTGCGCCTACCCCAAGCACACGCCCGTGCCCTTCTCCGAGGACGAGATCTGGAACGGGTATCCGGAGGAGTCGAACGCCCCCTACGGCGTCGCGAAGAAGACCCTGATCGTCCTCTCCGACGCGTACGCACGCGACTACGGCTTCAACTCCTGCGTGCCGATAATCGCCAACCTCTACGGGCCCGGGGACAACTACGACCTGAACGACTCACACGTGGTCGCGGCGATGATCCACAAGTTCGTGGAGGCCGTCGAGCGCGGCGACGAGGAGGTCGTGCTCTGGGGCACCGGCGAGCCCTCCCGCGAGCTGCTCTTCGTCGACGACGCCGCGCGGGCGCTGATCCTCGCCGCCGAGTCGCTCGACGAGCCGGTCCCGGTCAACATCGGCACCGGTCGCGGGACGAAGATCCGCGACCTCGCCGAGCTGGTCCGCGACGAGGCCGGTTTCGAGGGCGAGGTCCGCTGGGACACCTCGATGCCCGACGGCCAGGCCGAGCGCTTCCTCGATGTGAGCCGGGCGAGGGAGCTATTCGGCTATGAGGCCGCCGTGAGCCTGGAGGAGGGCCTGAGACTCTCCATCGAGGACTTCCGCGCTCGCTCCGGTCAGGGCGCCCGCAGCGCGGCTTCGTTTCCGGAATCGAGATCAGCGACCTCCTGATCGCCCTGCCGATCCGGCCCGGCCGGATCGCCGGTCCGGCCGTACGCGATCGCCAGCCCGCCGGGCGACGAGGCGATGGCCACACCCGCCACGGCGAGCAGGGACAGAAGCGTGGCATCCGCGCTCGAGATTCCGAACTCGGCCAGCAGGACGACGAAGGCCCCCTCGCGCACCCCGAAGCCGGCGACCGAGATCGGAAGCAGCGCGGCCAGCAGCACCGGGGGGATCACGACTGCCAGCTCGGCCGGGTTCAAGCCGAGGCCGAGGGACTGCGCGATCATCCAGAACGCGAAGAGGACGACCGCCTGGTAGAGGACGCCGAGCAGAACGACCTCGATCATCAGTCGCCGATCGTGCTCGTAGGCGCGAATGACATCTGCGATCTCCGCCGTCCAGGGACGAACCGCGTCGGGAAGGAAGCGACCTAGGCCCCGCCGCCTTGCGATCACCAGCCCGATCACGCCTGTGGCAACGGACAGGACGGTCGCCAGTCCGAGGAGCAGGACGAGCCCACCCGGAAGCTCGTCTGCGATGAAGATCGCCGCGATCCAGGCGATCACCAGGAGGCAGGCCAGCGCGCTGACGCGATCTGCGACCACCGAGGTGAGCGACCGCGCCAGCGGTTTCCCGGAGCCGGCCACGACCCAGGCGCGCACGGCATCGCCGCCGTAGCCGGTGGGCAGCACGTTGTTCGAGAACATCCCGATCAGGTAGGCGCGAAGCGCCTCCAGCCCGCTTCTCTCGACGCGCGCGACCCGAAGCAGAGCGTTCCAGCGAAATGCTGCGACTACGAAGCCGACGAAGAACATCACCACCGCCGCGACGAAGAGGCTCCAGGTGGCGTCCGTGAGGCCGTCCGCCATCGCGTTCCAATCGATCGACGTGGCGACCACCGCGAGCAACCCGGCACTGACGAGAACCCGCACCGGCAGGGAGGTAGCGATCGCACCGAGGCGTTTCGCGCGGTTCACGAGCCCTCCCGGTCCGATCCGGCGACGATCTGATCGGATCGTCCCATCGAGCGACTCAGCGTAGAGGCTCCCCGCCGCCCGGCGGCGCCGGCGCAGGCGCTCCCCGGGAGCCCTGCCCGAGCGCGATCGCGACGCCCCCGGGCGAGGAGGCGATCGCGACGGCGACGACCGAGAGCAGGGAGAGCAGGGTCGCGTCCGCGGCCGAGACCCCGTACTCGGCCGAGCAGGACGACGAAGGCGCCCTCGCGCACGCCGAAGCCGGCGATCGAGATCGGCAGCGCCGAGATCAGGACCACGGGCGGGACGACGAGCGTGAGCTCGGCGGGGTCGAGGCCGAGGTCGAGCCCGACCGCCAGCAGCCAGAAGGCGGTGATGATCAACGCCTGGTAGAGCAGCCCGAGCGCGGTGATCTCGACCTGGAGCCCGCGGTCGCGACCGTAGGCGCGCAGGACCGCGGCCGCCTCGCCCGCCCACGGCCGGGCGACCTCGGGGATGAACCGCCCGAGTCCCTCCCGGCGCAGCACCGCGACCGCGACGAGGCCGCCGGCGAGCGCGAGCCCGCTCGCGACCGCGAGCAGGGCGAGCACGTCGCCCGGAACGTCGCCGAGCCTTGACGATCGACCGCGACCCAGGCGAGCGCCAGCAGGCAGACGAGCGCGGTCACGCGGTCGGCGAGCACGGAGGTGAGCGGCGCGAGCGAGCGGCTTGCCCCGAGCGTCCGACGATCCAGCCGCGGACCGCGTCGCCGCCGTAGGCCGACGGCAGGAAGTTGTTGGCGAAGGTGCCGATCAGGAAGGCGCGGAACGCCTCGCGGAACGAGGCGGGCAGCGAGGCGGCGTGCAGGAGGACGTTCCAGCGACCGGCGGCGACGAAGGTGGCCACGAACGCGACCGCGGTGGCGAGCGCGAACCAGCCCCAGCCCGCGTCGTCGAGGGCCGTCGAGACGGTCTGCCAGTCGATCGAGAGCGCGACGCGACGAGCAGGCCCGCGCTGACGAGGATGCGGACGGGCAGCGAGGTCGCGACCCGCGCGATCGTGCGCAGGCTCACGCCGGCGGGTCCTCGCCGGCGGGCGCCGGGCGCCGGGCGCGCAGCCGCACGGCGATCAGCCAGACGCCGAGCGCCGCCGCAGCCGACGAGCGGCCCGGTGATCGGCACGGCGTAGCGCGCGCTCCAGATCGCCGTCGCGGGCGGGATCACGAGGAGCGCCGCGCTCATGCCGAGCGAGCAGCCAGAGGCCGGCGCGCATCCGCCCGCGGGCGAGGACGAGGGCGACGACCGCGAGGAGGTCAGCGGGAACATCAGCCACGGCTGCAGGCGCAGCGCCCGCTGCAGGTCGGCGAGGGCGCCGGCGAGGCCGTGGATCTCGAGCGGCTCGTCGTCGTAGTAGGCGTCGATGCCGGCGTTGATCTCCTCCTCGACGCCGGGAGCACGGCGGTCGATGTCGACGACCTCGAAGCCGACGCCGCTGTAGTCGCGGTCGCCGAGGGTCGGGACCCAGTAGCGCAGCGAGTCCTTCGTCGCCGCCTCCAGGTAGGCGAGCGGCTCGGCGAGGATCGCGGCGCGCGCGAAGGCGGTGAGCTCCTCGTTGCCGTTCGGCGGGCCGCCGAACTCCTGCCAGGCCGGGGAATCGGGCTCCCAGGCGTAGAAGTCGGGGCCCGGGTCGCTCTTCGGGCGGCGTCGACTCGCAGAGCGGCTCGGTGCCGGCGGGCGGGTCGAACTTGGTCGCAGTCGGCGAACTGGGCGGTGCGCGCGTAGAAGGCCCACCCGCTCGACTGGGTGAGCCCGAAGAAGCCGTTGTGGGCCGCCTGCAGGCCGGCGTAGCCGAGGAGCGCGACGCCCGGCGGCGGCGCGACGAGCGCGGCGCGCCCGATCCGCGCCCTCCACGGGCCCGCCCGTCGGCGAAGCGAACCAGAGCGCGACAGCGGCAGCGCCGGGACGATCACGGGCGCATCCAGGCGGCGAGGCCGATCGCGAGCCCGGCGAGCGACGATCCAGGCGTGGCGGGTGCTGAGCGCCCGCCGAGCGCACGCGGGTCCCCGAGCGACGCGGACGCCGGCGTAGAGGAAGGCGGCGATCGCGAACGTGAACGGCGCCTCGGTCAGGATCGAGTGCTCGAGGAAGATCTGGTCGAGGGAGAGCAGGACGCCCGCCGCCGCGGCCACGGCGACCCAGACCGGCGTTCCGAGCCGGCGAAAGCAGCCGTAGATCGAGGAGCGAGGTCGCGATCCCAAGCAGGTGCTGGACGAGGATCGTGAAGGCGACGTCGGCGGAGATCAGGTGCAGGCCGCGCAGGAAGATCGAGTAGCCGGCCGTGCGGGCGGGATCGGAGAACAGCTCGTCGCCGGCCATGCCGACGTACACGAGCGTGTCGTAGGACGTCATCGCGGCGGGCTCGTACGCGAACCAGAGAGCGGCCCGCAATTCGATCCCGAGCAGCAGCAGGACCGCGAGCGCGAATCGGCACGCCCGCCACGAGGTCTGCGTCACCCCGCTGCTCAGGGATCCGCCACCGCCCGGCGTTCGGGGCGGACTCCATAGCGGCGGAAACCTTAGATGATCCCCATATGACCGAAGACGATTCGACACCCGCTCCCTGGGCCTCGTCGCGCGTCCTCGCCGGTGACGGCTGGCAGATGACCTTCGGCGAGCGCGCGGCCTCGAGGGCCTCGTCTCCGACGTGCGGCCCGCGCTGGCGATCGAGATCGGCCGCGCCGAGGGCGGCAGCCTCGCCTGCATCGCCGCGCATTCGGGCGAGGTCCATTCGATCGACCTGAGACCGCCATCGGCGAGTCCGCCGGCGAACGTGACGCCCCACACGGGCGACGCGCGGCGGCTCCTCCCCGCCCTGCTCGCCGAGCTCGCGCGAGGCCGGGCAGAACATCGACTTCGCGCTGGTCGACGGCGACCACTCCGCCGCCGGCGTCCGCGCCGACCTCGAGAACCTGCTCGCCTCGCCGGCGGTCGGCCGGACGCTGATCGTCCTCCACGACACGATGAACGACGTCGTCCGGCGCGGCATCCGCCAGGCAGGCGTCGGAGGCGGCCGACGGCGTCGTCTACGCGAACTCGACCTCGTGCCCGGGTTCGTCGCCGGCTCGGGGAAGTTCGCCGGCGAGCGCTGGGGCGGGCTCGGCATGGTCGTCGTCGACCGCGGCGGCGGGCCCTGGCGCGAGGGGGTCCTCGAGGACCTCCACCACGACCAGCACGAACTGCTCGGCCGGGCGGCGGCGGCGCGAGCGCCGGGCGCCGCGCAGCTCGGGCGGCGCGCGAAGGCAGGCGGCGAGACGTGCGCGCGCGGGCGCTGCGCGAACCGCTTCGCGGGGACGGCCGATGACGCTCGAGATCGACCTCGTCGTCAACCGCTGGCAGAACGCGTTCTTCCGCGAGCTCGCGGTCGCGTTCTGCGACGAGCTCGTGCGACCTCGGCGTCGCCGCCCGCGTGACCGAGTCGGTGCGCGAGCCGCGGCCGGGGCTCGCCTACGTGCTCCTGCCGCCGCACGAGTACGCGTGGCTCACCTGGGGGCTCCTCCCGCGCCGGGTGCTCCGCCGCACCGTCTTCCTCTGCGCCGAGCAGCCCGGCACGCACTGGTTCGACGCGGACGTCGCGATCGCCCGGCTCGGCGGCGCGGTCTTCGACATCAACCGCGCCGCGGTCCGCGAGTTCCGCGACCGCGGCATCTCCGCCGAGTACCTGCCGGTCGGCTGGACGCGGCGCTGGGAGCGCCCGGCGGCGACCGAGCGCGACGTCGACTTCACCTTCCTCGGCTCGCTCACCGATCGCCGCGAGCGGCTGCTCGCCGGCTATGCGCCGACCCTCGCCGAGCACCGCTCGCAGCTCGTCATCTCCGACAACCGGCGGCCGAACACGGCCACCTCGGGCTCGTTTCTCGCCGGCGACGCGAAGCGGGCGCTGCTCGCGCGCTCGAAGGTGCTGCTGAACGTGCACCAGGACGAGCGCCCGTATTTCGAGTGGCTGCGCGTGGTCGAGGCTGTACATTGCGGCGCGGTTGTGGTCTCCGAGCCGTCGAGCGACCACGCTCCTCTCGTGGAGGGGGAGCATTTCGTGGCCGGTCGAGCAGATGAGCTCGACCGGGTCGCCGCCGACGCTCGCGGACGACGACGAGCGCCGCGAGCGAGATCGGCGACGCCGCCCGCGACCTGATCCGGGACGGAGCAGCCGCTCTCCGCCTCCGCCGAACGGCTCGCCGCGGCCGCCGAGCGCATCTCCGCGGAGCCGCCGGCGGCGCCGATCTTCCCCGGCCTGCGTGCGCGCGCCGCCGTCCTGCGCCCGCGGCGCGTGCTGCGCCGCGGCCTGCTGCCGATCGCCCAGCGCCTGCAGCCCGATCGCTTCCGCCTGCGCGCGGAGCTGAAGCAGGCGCGCCTCGAGCAGATCGAGCTTCGCCGCAAGATCGCGCTGCTCGAGGAGACCGTGCGCCGCGGCGCGCCCCCGCCCGAGGTCGAGCCGGTCCACGAGACACCGGCACGCAAGGCCGGCGAGGCACCCGCCGTCTCCGTCGTCACCGCCGTCTACAACCACGCCGAGCACGTCGCGATCGCGCTCGAGACGGTCGAGCGCGGTCGCTTCCGCGACTTCGAGCTGATCGTCGTCGACGACGGCTCCGACGACGGCTCGGGCGACGTCGTCCGCGCGTGGATGAACGAGCACCCCGACACCCAGGGGCTGCTCCTGCGCCATCCGGCCAACCGCGGGCTGCCGACGACGCGCAACACCGCGATCGAGCACGCGCGCGGCCGCTACGTCCTCATGCTCGACGCCGACAACGAGCTCTTCCCGAACTGCCTCGAGCGGCTCGTCGAGGCGCTCGAGGCCGACCCGGGCGCCTCGTTCGCGTACGGGATCCTCCAGAAGTTCGACGACGACGGGCCGAAGGGCCTCCTCGGCGTCCCCGGCTGGGACCCGCGGCGGCTGCGGGTGACCAACTACATCGACGCGCTCGCGCTCGTCCGCCGCGAGGCGCTCGAGCAGGCCGGCGGCTTCGATACCGACGTCCGCCTCTACGGCTGGGAGGACTACGACCTTTGGTGCGGGATCGCCGAGCGCGGCGGCTACCCGGTGCACGTGAAGGAGATCGTCGCCCGCTACCGGGTCGCGAGCGACTCGATGATCTCGCTCACCAACCTCGACCGCGAGGGCCCGCGCGCGGAGCTGGCGCGGCGCTACCCGAAGCTCTTCGCCGGCAAGCTCGACGGCGAGCGGTGAGCGCCGACCAGGCGGACCTCGAGCGCCGCGTCGAGCAGCTCGAGCGGGCCAACGAGGAGCTTCGCCGCGCCAACGCCGAGCTCGCCCGCGAGCGCATCGGCCGCACCGACTCCGGCGCCGCCTCGGCGATCCACCGCGCGACCGCCGCCGAGCGCGACCTGCTGCGCTCGCAGGGATGGGACGAGTGGCCGAAGCCACTCCGCTTCCTGGTCGGGATCGCGATCAAGCTGCGGCGGCTGAAGGCGCGGATCCGCTCGTAGCTAGCCGCGGCGGCGCAGGAGCGCCCGCAGGGGCGCGCTCGCGCGGTACGGCAGGCTCGACTCGATCCGGGCGAGGCGGGCCTCGAGCCCGCCGATCCGGTCCCAGAGGCGGCCGTTGGCGGCCTCGAGCTCGAGCATGTAGGAGCGGTTGACCGGCGCGGTCGCGAGCAGCATCCGCGCGCTGATCTCCTTGGCGGCTTCGCCGAACCCGACCAGGCCGATGTAGTGCGAGGCGAGCTCCGGCTCGGCCCGGCCGTCGAGCACCTCGCGGGCGTCGAGCTCCCCGCCCCCGTCGAGGCCGCGGATCAGCGAGCCCTCGGCGAGGTACTGGCCGAGGACGGTGACCTCGTCGCCGAGGCCGCGGAGCGTCGCCAGCGCGCGCTCGTGGTCGAAGTCGGTCTCGTGGAACGGGTTGTCGTCCTCGCCGAGCAGCTCGCTGTTCGGGATCGAGACCGCGAGCCGGACACCGTCGCCGGCGAGCCGTCGCAGCGCGGCGCTCGCGCGGTCGAGGTCGGGCAGGTGCTCGAGCCCCTCGAAGATCACGACCGCGTCGATCTCGCCGCGCCAGGTCGCGCTCGAGGTACTCGAGCGCGTCGGCGAGCTCGAAGCGGGCCTCGCCGGTGGCGCCGGCGCCGGAGCGCGCCTCGGCGATCGCCTCCTCCGAGCTGTCGATGCCGACCGCGTCGGCGCCGCCCTCGGCGAGGATCCGCGTCCCGTAGCCGGTGCCGCAGCAGACGTCGGCGACCCGCAGGCCGTCGCAGAGCCGCGCCACGAGCTCGTAGCGGTGCAGGTGCTCGGAGGCGATCAGGGTCGGCGCGCGGACCTCGTCGAGGCGCAGGCGCTCGACGTGGTCCGCGTCTACGCCGTCCACTGCACCCTCCGCTCGCGCTCGCGGGCGAGCATCTGGTTGGCGTGGCGGCGCTGCTCGGGCACGCCGAGCGCGCGGATCATCGAGCGGCGGCGGATCCGGTAGCGGTAGAGGCGCTCGGGGATCGACGCGGCCGTAGAGGCCGGCGGCGGCGAGCTCGCGGAACAGGTCCCAGTCCTCGTAGCTCGCGAGCTCGGGGTCGAAGTCGAAGCCGCGCTCGAAGAGCCGCCGGGGGAAGAGCGAGACGCAGCCGCCGGCGACGTTCTGCTCGGCGAGCAGGCGGCTGGCGTTGCCGAGCGGCTCGTAGCCGTCGCCGCCGGGCCAGGGCTCCGCCGTCCTCGTCGACGAACGCCGACCAGCTCGTCACGTAGGCGAGCGTCGGGTCGAGCTCGAGCGCGGCGACGAAGCGCTCGACCATCTCGGGCTCGGCGATGTCGTCGGCGTCGAACGGCAGCACGTACTCGCCGCGGGCCTGCGAGATGCCGAAGTTGCGCGCGGCCGAGAGCCCGGCGTTCGCCTGGGTGACGAGCATGATCCGCGGGTCGCGCTCGGCGAGCTCGAAGAGGACCGCGTCCTCGGCCGCAGCGAGCCGTCGTTGACGAGGACGATCTCGATGTTCGGCGTAGGTCTGGGCGAGGAGCGACTCGAGCGCCTCCTCGACGTAGGCGTCGAGCTCGTAGTAGGTGAGGACGATGCGAGACCAGGGGACGCGAATCGGCCGGGGTCCGACGCCGTCTCGGCGCTCCGTCGGCCAGCTCCATGTAGGCCGCCTCGGATCGCCTCCGACGTCCGTCAGCTCCTCGAAGACCTCGCGCGGGCCGTCTCGGCGGCAGCGCGTCGAGCTCGCCGTCGAGGACGCGGGCGAGGCCGGCGCGAGAGGTCGGCGATCGACGTGCCCTCGGTGAGGAGGCCGGAGCGGCCGGGCTGGACCATCTCGGCGAGGCCGCCGGTCGGCGTCGCCGAGCACCGGGCGGCCGCGCTGGAAGGCCTCGAGGGCGACGTTCGGCCAGCACTCCCAGCGCGAGGGCACGACGACGACGTCGTGCTCGTCGACGAGCTCGAGAACGCGCTCGCGCGGGACGCGGTCGTGGAAGTCGATCCGCGGGTCGTCGCCGGCGATCAGCTCGAGCTGGGCGCGGACCGAGACGCCGAGCGGGCCGGTGCCCGTGTCGCCGCCGAGCACCGTCAGGCGCCAGTCGTCGCGGTCGAGGCCGGTGAGCGCGCGGACGAGGTCGGCGACGCCCTTGCGGCGCTCGAGGCGGCCCATGTAGAGCAGGCGCAGCGGCTCGCCGGCGGCCGCGCTCGCGGCGGGGCGCCGGCGGCGCGTCGCCGTCGCGGCTGACGGCGTGGCGGATCATCGTCGCCGGCGCGATCGCCTCCTCGCCGTAGAAGCGCCGGTAGGTCTCGAGCACGTCGCCGCCGGGCCAGATGATCCGGTCGGCCTCGCGCAGCGAGAGCCGCTCGAGCTCGAACATCGCGCGCACCGCCGGGTCGTCGTCGAGGTAGCCGTCGAGCGTCAGCACCATCTCCGAGCTCGAGTTGAGGCGGACCGCGACGCACGGTGTCGCGAAAGAGCGGGTCGCCGGTGCGGCGGGCCTGCAGCGTCACCGCGCCCTCGCCGTGGTAGTCGGCGAACTCGATCAGGTCGGGGCCCGCGGTCCGGGTAGGCGCGGCGCAGCGCCTCGAGCACGTGGGCGCTCCAGCGGTGGAAGTAGCCGTAGTAGGTGCCGTGGTCGTCGTAGTCGAAGTCGGGGGCGAAGACGAAGCGGAGCCGCGGGTCGAGCCGGGGATCGCCCGCCTCGCGAAGGGCGCGGTACTCGGCCTCGTGGGCGGCGGTCGTCACCACGGTCACCTCGGCCACGTCGGCGAGCGCCTCCGCCGTCCAGTTCACGTAGTTGCCCATGCCGCCGCCCCCGAACGGGTAGAGCTCGCGCGAGACGACGGCGATCCTGCGGCGGGCCTCCGGCATGCAGCCGGACGTTAGTTCACGACCTATTCTCTCCACGATGAGCGGCGCTCAGACCGCGATCGAGGTGAGGGGGCTCTCGAAGAGCTTTCGCATCCCGTCGCATCGCAAGGACACGCTGAAGGAACGCGTGGTGAAGCCGCTTGCGCGCTCCGAGTATCGCGAGCTCCACGCGCTCCGCGACGTCTCCTTCGAGATCGAGCGCGGCGAGTTCTTCGGCGTCGTCGGGCGCAACGGCTCCGGCAAGTCGACGCTCCTGAAGCTGCTCGCCTCGATCTACCGCGCCGACGCGGGCGAGATCCGCGTCGCCGGCTCGATCGCCCCCTTCATCGAGCTCGCCGTCGGCTTCAACCTCGAGTTCAGCGCCTACGAGAACTCGCTCCTGAACGGGGTGATGATGGGCCTCACCCGCAAGGAGGCCGAGCGCCGCTTCGACGAGGTGATCGAGTTCGCCGAGCTCGAGGAGTTCGGCGACCTGAAGCTGAAGAACTACTCGTCGGGGATGCTGACCCGGCTCGCCTTCTCGCTGATGGTCCAGGTCGACGCCGACGTGATGCTGATCGACGAGGTGCTCGCGGTCGGCGACGCGAGCTTCCAGCGCAAGTGCGGCGAGGTCTTCGAGGAGCTGCGCGGCAAGCGCACGATCGTCTTCGTCACCCACGACATGACCGCGGTCGAGCGCTACTGCCACCGCGCGATGCTGATCGACCACGGCGAGATCGACGAGATCGGCGAGCCGCTTCGCGTCGCCCGCTCCTACGTCAACCTGAACGCGAGCCCGATCTCGGCCGAGGGACGGGAGCGGCGGCTTCAGCGCCGTCTGGGTCGAGGACGCGGCCGGCGAGCGCCCGTTCACCCTCCGCCACGGCGAGGAGATCAGCTTCAACGCGGTCGTCGAGGCGCCGCACGCGATCGAGCATCCGCGGTTCTCGTTCGCCGTGCGCAACGCGTCGGGCGTCTGGGTCTTCACCCTCCCCTACCGCCCCGCCGCGGCCGGCCAGGCGGACCGCCTCGAGGCCGGCGAGCGGGTGCACCTGCGCGCCGGCGCTCACGAACCCGCTCGCCGGCGGCCAGTACTCGGTCCAGGCGACCCTCGTCTCCGCCGACCGCGAGGAGGACCTGATCGCGGTCGCCGAGGACGCCGTCACGGTCGTCGTCGACGGCCCGGGCCCGGACGGCTCGCTGCTCGCGATCGAATCGGAGCTCGCGACCGAGGCGTTCTCGAGCGACGAGGTGAAGGCGTGAGCACCCCGGCGAGACCGCCCCGGAGCTCAAGCCGATCACCGGCCCGAGCGCCTTCGGCGGCAGCATGCGGCGCTTCGGAAGCCTGCTCTGGCTGCAGTCGGTGACCGAGTTCAAGGCCGGCTACCTGCACACCAGCTTCGGCTACCTGTGGTCGCTGGTCCGGCCGCTCCTGCTCTTCGGCGTCCTGCTCGTCGTCTTCACGAAGATCTTCCGGATCGGCAGCGACGTCGTCAACTACCCGGCGATGCTGCTCTTCAACATCATGCTCTTCACGTTCTTCCAGGAGGCGACGACGACCGCCGTCACCTCGGTGGTCGATCAGGAGAACGTCGTCCGCAAGATGCAGTTCCCGCGGATCGTGATCCCGCTCTCGATCGTGCTGACCGCGGCCTTCAACCTCTGCCTGAACATGGTCGCGGTCTTCCTCTTCATCCTGATCTACGGCGTCGAGCCGCAGTGGACCTGGCTCGGCCTGCCGCTGATCCTCGCCGCGCTCGTCGTCTTCACGACCTGCGTCTCGATGTTCCTCTCGGCGCTCTACGTGCGCTTCCGCGACGTCGGGATCATCTGGTCGGTCGTCGTCCAGGTGCTCTTCTACGCGAGCCCGATCCTGTACCCGATGGAGATCATCGGCGAGGGCGAGCTCGACACCCTGATCCAGATGAACCCGCTGACGCCGCTGTTCGAGCTCGTGCGGGTCTGGATCATCGACCCGAGCGCGCCGTCGGTGATGGACGAGGCCGGCTCGGCGCTCCTCTTCGCGATCCCGCTGGTGCTCTTCGCCGCGGTCTGCGCGCTCGGCTACTGGGTCTTCACCCGCGAGGCGCCGCGGATCGCCGAGGAGCTCTAGCGCGGCCCTGACCTCGCTTGAACCGCCTGCGCGCAACCGTCAGGGCCAACCCGCACGCCTTCGCGGTCGCGGGGTTCACCGCGCTCTTCATCGCCTTCACGATCTGGTGGGTGCTGGTCGACCAGCGCCTGCCGGGCGGCGGCGACCCCGGCCGCCACCTCTCGAGCGCCCTCGGCTTCGGCGAGCGGCTCGGCGACTTCGACATCGGCGGGCTGATCGGCTACCGCGCCGACGCGACCTCCGGGTTCTTCTACCCGCCGATCGGGCGGTTCGTCGCCGGCATCGCCCCCGCGCTCGGGCTCGGCGTCCAGGACTGGGGCGTGGTCATGGTGAACCTCGTCTTCGTGCCGATGCTCTCCTTCGGCACCTACCTCGTCGGCAAGCTCGTCTACGGCCCCTTCGCCGGGGTCCTCGCGGCGGCGTTCGCGCTGGTCTCGCCGATGGTGCTCGACCTCTTCCACGTCTTCATGCTGGACGCGCCGCTCGCCGCAACCGTGGCGCTCGCGCTCTGGGCCTTCCTCGCCTCGGACCGCTTCTCGAAGCGCCGCGAGACCGTGCTGGCCGGCGCGCTCCTCGGGCTCGCGATGATGGTCAAGTCGACCGCGCCGATCTTCCTCGTCGGCCCGGTGCTGGTGATGCTCGCCGGCGGCGGCTGGCAGCAGTGGAGGAACATCGCGCTCGCCGGGGCCGCGCTCCTCGCCGTCGCCCTGCCGTGGCACCTGATCCACATCGGCGACATCTCGAGCATCACCGGCCAGGCCCCGCAGGGGTTCGCGCCGAGCGAGCTCGGCGGCGGGGAGGTCGGCGCCGGCGAGGACGTCTTCAACCGCTTCACGCAGTACGGCTGGATCGGGATGAACATCCAGTACTTCCTGCCGCTGCTGCTGCTCTTCGCCGTCGGCCTCGTCCACGCCGTCCGCGAGATCCGCAGCCGCCGCCACATGCCGGAGCTGCTCGCGGGCATCGCCTTCGTCTACCTGTTCTTCGCCTTCGCGATCTCGCTGCGCGACCCGCGCTACACGCTGCCGCTCGTCGTCTTCATCGCGGTGATCGGCACCGGCTGGATCGCGACGACCCGCGTCGCCTGGCTGCGCGGCGCCGCCATCGGCCTGCTGGCCTTCGCGGCGATCATCAACGTCTACTCGAGCGCCTCCGACGACATCGGCACCGCCCGCATCTCACCGCCGGGCGACGACCTCAACATCGGCGACCGCTCCTACCCCGGCAGCTTCACGCTCGTCGACAGCACGGCTACATCGGCGGCCCTCCGCGCTCGGACCCGTTCTGGGTCGACATGCTCGACACCGCCCGCGAGGACGGCGCCAAGACCGCCGAGATCCGCGTCCGCGAGGCGCCGACGTTCGGCACCGACTACCTGGGCTTCTACGTCCTCGCCCGCGAGCACGGCATCCGCGAGGTGAGCTTCGCCGAGAACCCCCGCCGAGCCGGACCTCCTGATCGACACCTGGTCATCGCCGACAGCTTCTGGGTCGACGAGCAGGGCCTCCCCGAGCCCTGCGCCCGCATCAGCGACGGCGTCCCCGCCGGCGAGCTCGCGGTGGCCGTGCAACGGCCGGCGTGGACGGGGGTACGAGCGCTGGTGCGACTTCTGGCCGGTGAGGCCGAGGGACGAACAACTGCGGCGATACAGGGGGAGCTCGAGCGCTTGGCGCCTTTCGGGTATGCGGGAGGAACGCGCCAAGCCCGATGCCCTGGTCGCCCGGATCGCCGCGAAGCCAGCACGACGTGGTCGGGATCGCCGCAGCTCGTCGCCGCTGGGCTGACGACCGCCCGGCGTAGGCATCGCCACGCCGCCCGCGCGTCGCACCCCGGCGCGGCGACGCCTCGAGGCCTGCTGGCCACCAGCCTACGGCGTCGGACGCACCGATCAACGTCGCATCGGCCCGTCACGTGGACCCGCAGAAGAGGGCTGTCATGAGCGACGCCGCCTGACGACGAGCACGTCGCCCGACGGCCGTTCGTCGACTTCGCCGGCGCACGCCCTTCGAGCGGCTGCGAGCTCGGACGCTTGAGCGATACGTGCGCCCCGCGTGCCGCGGATGATCGCCGGGATCGTCTGGCCGATGATCCGCAGGTCGCGGCTGAGGGAGAGGTTGTCGATGTAGTCGAGCTCGACGGCCATCCGCTCGGAGAAGCTGAGGGCGCCGCGGCCGAAGACCTGCATCGGGCCGGTCATCCCGGGGCGGACGGCGAAGCGGACGCTGGTGCTCGGGGCGGTAGCGCTCGACGACCTCCATCACCTCGGGCCGGGGGCCGACGAGGCTCATGTCGCCCCTGCAGCACGTTGATCAGCTGCGGCAGCTCGTCGATCGAGAAGCGGCGCAGGACGCGGCCGACGCGGGTCACCCGCGGGTCGTCGCGGAGCTTGAACATCGGCTCGTCGAGGGCGTCGAGGTCGACCAGCTCGCCGAGCTTCTCCTCGGCGTCCTCGCTCATCGTCCGCAGCTTCCAGACGCGGAACGGCTCGCCGTTGAGGCCGGCGCGGCGCTGGCGGAAGAAGACCGGGCCCGCGGCTGTCGAGCTTGATCGCGATCGCGACCAGCGGGCAGCAGCGGCAGCGAGCAGGACGCGAAGAGCCCGGCGAGGACGACGTCGAAGACGCGCTTGATCAGCATCGCCGAGCGCGAGACGTCCCAGGTGTCGTACTCGAGCACCGGGAGGTCGGCGATCTCGGAGAGGCGCGGGGCGGCGCTGGCCGGGCCGCGCAGCGGCGAGACGACGCGAGAGCTTCACCTGCGACTCGCGGCAGAGCTCGGCGAGGATCCCGATCCAGAACGGGTCCATGTGGTCGGAGGCGACGACGATGCGGTCGACGCTGCGCGGCGAGCTCGCGCAGCGTCTCCTCGTCGACGCCGCCGTCGCCGGGGGTCGCGAGCGGCGGCCCGGGAGTGATCTCGAGGTGCAGGTCGCGGAAGAGCTCGACCTTGCGGCGGACCGCCCAGGCGAGCTGCGCCGTCGCCGATCATCGCGGTCAGCTCGGGCGGGTGATCCGGCGGTAGAGCATCCGCGCCGCGGAGCGGAAGAGGGCGCCGAGGAAGAGCGCGACGACGCCGGCGAGGAGCGCCTCGGGCACGGTGAGCACGCCGCGGTCGGTGAGCCCCATGAAGAGGCCGAGCCCGGCGACGCCGAGCCCGGCCCAGGCCGCGATCGAAGGCAGCTCGTCGAGCGTCAGGTGGCGGATCGAGCGGTGGTCGCGGTCGTAGAGGCCGATCAGCTTCGCGATCAGGATCCAGACCGGGAGGAAGAGGAGCGCCCAGGTCGCGTAGGCGACCCCGGCGACGGCGACGATGCGATGGCGACTGCGGCGGCGACGACGTCGGCGACGGCGAGCATCCGGCGGCGGCGCGCGTCGCGCCAGAAACGGTCGCCCGTGGGGAGCTCGGCGCGTCGCCAGCGGCCTGCGTTCGCGCATGCCGAGGTGCGCGACGTCCGGCGCATCCGGTCTGCGCCGCGGCCCGCATCGTCACGAGTCGTTCAGCTGGACCGTCGCTCATTTGCGCCCTTCGAGGGAACCCCCGGTTGAGCGAGCATATTCAATCGCCTGACTCCTAATCCCATGAACACGCCGGTGCACGCGTCGGAGCGCGCTAGCCGTCTAGTCCGGTGCGCGGCAGCGTCGACCGGAAGCGGCACCGAGCTGAGCTCGTTGGCCCGCTCGAGCGCCGCCTCGGCGGCCGCCTGCGTCGCCGTCGCGCGCCTCGATCCGGGCGAGCACGACCCACCCGCGCCAGTCGTCCGGCGAGCGGTCGATCGCCCTCGCTCGCCGCGACGCGCGCCTCGTCGTAGCGACCGCGCGCCTCCTCCGCCTGGGCCAGCTGCAGGCGCGGCGCGGCGGCCCACGGCTCGATCGCGCCGGCGTAGCTGGCGTTCGACGCCGCCTCCTCGAAGTCGCCGCGGTCGAACGCCGAACGGCTCTCGGAGAGCTGGACGTCGACGAGGAAGCCGACGCCGCTGATCCAGATGCAGGCGAAGCCGGCAGCAGCACGGCGACGCCCAGGCCGAAGCGCTCGCGCGCGCCGGGGGCGCTCGCGAAGCGCTCGGCGAGCGACCTCGGCCCGTCCTCCGGAGCGGCACGCGGCCAGCGCGGCCGCAGGGTGGCCGGCCCGGTCAGGACCGCCGCCGCGAGCGACGAGCGGCACCGTCGCCGCGGGGATCTCCCAGGTCCACTCCCCCGCCGCCGAGGTGATCCCCGCCGCGAGCAGCCCGAGCCAGACCGCGACCCCGCCGCGGGTCGAGCCCCGGCGGCCGAACCCGGCCGCGATCGCCGTCGCGAGGAAGCCGAGCAGGAAGAGCAGGCCGAGCGGCCCGAGCTCGGCGAGCGTCTCGAGGTAGAGCGAGTGGGCGTCGGCGACGACCACCGGCAGCGTGTTGTGGGCGTTCCAGTAGAGCTCGTAGTTGCCGGCGCCGATCCCGGTGAGCGGCTTCGAACCGAAGGCGTCGAGAGCCTCCGTCCACCACTGGTAGCGGCCGTTGCCGGCGGCGCGTCGCGAACTCGCCCGCGGCCGGCGCGGCGCCCTCGCCCGACTCGGGCAGCTCGGCGAGCGCGCCCGGGTCCTTGAAGTCGTCCCAGCGCTGGACCGGGTCGGCGACGACCACGACGGCGGCGAGCACGGCGAGCGCCGATCGCGATCGCCGACGCCGCGTGGGATCGGCGGGCGCGGCACGCTGCAGCCGCCGGAGCCGCTCGTCGAGCGCCCAGCGGACGCCGGCCGCGGCCAGAGCGCCGGCGATCGTGATCGGCGAGCATCGCGTCGCCGGCCGCCGCGAAGCCCGGGTCGCCGAGAAGCCGGTGGCGAGCGCATCGAAGCGCGAGGCGACGAGGACGAGCAACGGCGCCCGCGATGAGCACCCGGCGCGGCGCCCGGCGGCGAGCGCCGCGCCGCTCCCGGGCGAAGCCGACGAGGCGACGGCGCCGACGACCGCCGCAGCGGCGCCGCCGAGCGACTGGGTGAGGTCGAGGGCGAGGACGGCGAGCGCGAGGAAGGCAGTGGCGATCGCCGCGCGCCCTGGCCGCGTGTCCGCGCGGGCGGCGAGCCAGCCGAGCAGGACCACGGCGAGCGCCATGCAGGCGCCGAGCCCGTTCCAGTAGCCGACCGGGTAGCTCAGCCGGCCCGCGGCCGACGGGATCGTCGGAGGCGAGCGAGGTGGCGGCGTCGCCGAAGAGCGAGGGCTGGAAGAAGGCGAGAAGCGCCGCGGCCGCGAGCCGCGCGAGGCCGGCCGCGATCCCGCGCGCCCAGGCGTCCGAGCTGGTGCGCCGCGAGGCGAGCACGACCAGCACGAAGAGGCCGAGGTAGGCGGCAGATGCGGGCCACGTCCTCGAACGCGCGGCCGGGGTCGGACGCCCAGACCATCGAGAGGCCCGGCGAGCAGGCAGAGCGCCGCGAGGCAGCCGCCGCAGGCGACCGCGGCGCGCGGCGCCTCGGAGCCCGGCCACACGCGGATCGACGACGCCGACGATCACCGCCCACCAGATCGCCACCGCCGCGGCGGCGAGGAACTGCGAATCGGCGCCTCCCTCGGCGAAAGCGAGCACGATGTAGGCGACCGCAACAAGGCCCGGACCCGCGTGTTCTCTGAGTGTCGCCAAGCGCTGACGAGGCTATCCAGAGACGCCTATTCCGGGCCCGGAACGGGCGTCATGACCGAAAGAGCACCTTGCTACCCTTGCGAACTTCCTGCCGCCTTCTGGCGCCTATGTCACGTATCAAGCGAACAACCACGCTCTTGCTCGTCTGCGCCCTGGCGCTGGCGGCCGTTCCCGCGGCCGCCGTCGCCCAGGACGAACCGGCGGGCGACCAGTACGTGCTGGACGTGCCCGAAGGCGGGAACGGCGAGGGTGCAGGGGAAGCGGCGACGGGAAGTCCGACTCGGTGGCGGCTGCCGCGACCGAGGGTGCGGACGACGGGGGACTCCCGATCCTGCTGGTGGTTCTCGTTGGAACCGCCGCGATCGGGGCTGGTATCGCGATCATGAGGAGGAAGAGCACCACATGAAGCATCGAACCATCCGTCGCGCCGCGGCAGCCTGGCCGGCGCCGCACTCGCAACGCTCGCATTTTCCGCTGCCCCTGCTTCGGCGGCCAAGATCGATTACGGCGTCGCGCCGAACACGATCCCGCTGAACTCGACCGACCTTTCGCAGATGAACGCCGGCAACGTGGACTTCGTCAGGCATCCCGTTCGACTGGGCAAGCGTCCAGGCGAGCGCCGGCGACTGCACGCCCACGGGCGGCGCCTGCGACTGGACCGGCGTCGACTCGCTCGTCGCGGGCCCCTCGAGCAACGGGATCAAGGTGCTTGCCGAACCTCAACCAGTCGGCGCCGTTCGTGAACAGCCAGGCCTTCAAGCCGCCGACGAACGACATCAAGGCCTGGGAGGACTTCATCGAGGCCGCCGTCCAGCGCTACGGGCCCGGCGGCGCCGCCGGCCTCCCCACCCCGATCACGCGACTGGCAGGTCTGGAACGAGCCGGGCTCGAACGGCGACTTCCTCCCGAAGCCGAACGTGAAGAAGTACGCGAAGATCCTGAAGGCCGCCGGCGAACACGATCTACAAGACCGACAAGAAGGCCGAGGTCCTCGTCGGCGGCCTCTTCCCCGACACCGGGCCGAAGGGCATCCCCGCCGACAAGTTCATCAAGGACCTCTACAAGGTCAAGAAGATCGAGAAGAGCTTCGACACGATCTCGATCCACCCGTACTCGCCGGACCCGAAGAAGGGCGTCGTCAAGCAGATCCAGTCGCGCGCGCAAGGCGATGGACAAGAGCCGGCGACAAGAAGGCGAACATCGCCGTCACGGAGCTCGGCTACGCCTCCGGCTGCCCGACAGTGCAGCAAGAGGAATCCGCCGCCGGTCGTCGTCAAGAACGAGAAGAAGCAGGCGGACGGCGCTCAAGGACGCCTTCAAGGCGCTGAAGAAGAAGGCGAAGTCAAGCTGAACCTCTCGAGCATCATCTGGTTCACCTGGCGCGACGGCGAAGGGCCGTGCGACTTCTGCTTCACGTCGGGTCTCCTCGACGAGAACGGCAGCCCGAAGCCGGCGTACAACGCCTACAAGAAGGCAGCCAAGTGAGGTGAGCGGGCGGGGCTACAGGCTGCCCGCCCGCCCCACGTCGCCCTGACCAGGCGCCTCAGGCGGGCGCCGCGACGGCGGCGCGGTGACCGCATGGCCTGGATCCGAGGAAAGCCGTTGGCGGCTGTAGCCGTCGTTGCCGCCGCCATCGTGGCGGCGGTGCTCGGTGTGGTCGGGCTGTCCGGCGGACGACGAGCCCGATCCGCGCCCGTTCCCACCGCGAATATCAAGCCGATGGCGAAGAGCGTCGCCGTCGGCGTCTCGCCGCAGACGACGCTCGACGCCCGCGACTACGACAAGATCCAGAAGGCCGGGGCGGACGTCGTCCGGATCCCGATGAACTGGTCGCACGTCCAGGCCGAGCCGGGTGACTGCGAGCCCCGGCCGGCGCACGGCGTGTGCAACTGGGTCAACCTCGACGCGCAGATCGGCAACGCCGCCGAGGCCGGCGCTCGGGTCGTCCCGATCCTCTCCGACGTCCCGGACTACATCTACCGGCAGACCAACCGGCCGCCGCTGAACGGCGAGGCGCGCGCCGGCTGGGAGGACTTCGTCGACGCCGCCGTCCGCCGCTACGGGCCCGAAGGGCGAGTTCTGGGAGACCGAACTTCACCAACCCGCCGTACGAGGGCGTCCCGCACCCGATCGAGGAGTGGCAGGTCTGGAACGAGCCGAACGGCAAGCACGTACTTCTACCCCGAGCCCAACGCCGAAGAAGTACGCGTACCTGGTCGCGCTCACCGCCGACGTGATCCGCGCCGCCGATCCGGCGGCCGAGGTCCTGCTCGCCGGGATGTTCGGCACCGCCGAGATCCCGCCAGCCGAAGTTCCTGCGCGAGATGTACACGGTCGCGGGAATCGAGGACGACTTCGACGCGATCGCGCTGCACCCGTACTCGAAGGGCATCCGGCGAGATGGAGCTGCAGATCCAGCTGGGCGCGGCCGCGAGGCGAACCGGGCGAGGGACGCGGACGTCGGCCTCTGGATCACCGAGCTGGGCTGGGGCTCCGGCGAGGGCGATCACCCGCTCGAGAAGCGGCGAGGCGGGCCAGGCGAAGCTGCTGACGCAAGGCGTTCGAGCTGCTCGGCAAGCACCAGCGACGATTGGAACGTCGACGGCGTGATCTGGTTCACCTGGCAGGACCGCATCGACGACGCCGTCTGCCAGTTCTGCCAGTCAGCGCCGGACTTTTCGACTACCGCGGCCGCTCCAAGCCGGCCTACGCCGCGTTCAAGGCCGGTAAGCGGATGATGAGCACGCTGCGCACGACACTCTGCTTCTCGCCGCGGTCCTGATCGCCGCGTTGGCGCCGATGGCGAGCCCGGCCCAGGCGGCGAAGCCGCCGTTCTACGGCGTCGTCACCCAGCTGCCGCTGAGCGACGCACGAGGACGACCTGATGCAGCCAGGCCGGCGTCGAGCACCCTGCGCGTCCAGCTCGGCTGGCCGCTCGTCCAGGCCCAGGAGGGCCGCTGCCAGGCCGGCGCCGCAGATCGGCGTCTGCGACTGGACGCGCCTACGACGCAGCTCGATCGGCGGCCTCGCCGCCCGCGGCATCGAGACCTTCCCCTACCTGCTCAACGTCCCGCCGTTCATCGCCAAGGACCCGAACACCCCGCCGGTGCGCTCGAAGCGCGCCCGCGAGGGCTGGTCGGAGTTCGTCGAGGCGGCGGCGAAGCGCTACGGGCCGGGCGGCACCTACTGGTCGAGCCTCTACCCGATCGAGCACCCGCTCGCCGACCCGGTGCCGATCCGCCACTGGCAGATCTGGAACGAGCCGAGCGCGCAGCCGCTTCTGGAACCCGAAGCCGAAGACCCGGGAGTACGCGAAGCTGGTGAAGCTGACCTCGAAGGCGATCACCTCGGTGGACGAGGACGCCTACATCGTGCTGGCCGGTCTCTTCGGGACGCCGACCGTCGGCATCGACCAGCCGGACTTCATCCGCGGCCTCTACAAGGTGCCGAAGATCGAGCGCTACTTCGACGCCGTCGCGATCCACCCCTACGGCCCGGACCTCGACCGCGTCGAGTTCCAGGTCGACTGGGCGCTCGACGAGATGCGCCGCGCCGGCGACCGCAAGGCGGACCTCTGGATCTCCGAGATCGGCTGGGCGTCCGACCGGGTGCACAACCAGCTCGGGGTGGGCAAGAAGGGCCAGGCGAAGATGCTCACCAAGTCGTTCAAGCTCTTCAAGAAGAAGCGCCAGAAGTGGAACCTGGTCTGCGGTCAACTGGTACGCCTGGCAGGACGTCGACGAGCGAGGGCTTCTGCGACTTCTGCCGCCGCTCGGGCCTGATCGACCTGAACCAGCAGCCGAAGCCCGCCTACGATGCGTTCCGCGAGGCGACGCGATGAGGCGCGCGCCGCGCTCATCGCTCCTGGCGGCGCTCGCCGCGCTGGTCGCGTTCCCCGCCGGGTGCCGCGGCGAAGAAGGCGCCGAAGGGCTTCTACGGCGTCGTCCCGCAGGAGCCCTCGAACGGGCAGGACTACCAGCACCTCGCCGGAGGGACGGGTCAGGACCATCCGGCTGAGCTTCAACTGGGGCGCGTTCCAGCAGGTCGACGGCCAGTGCAAGCCGCGAGCCGCAGGTCGGCGTCTGCAGCTGGACCGTGATGGACGGGATCGTCGGCACGCTCGCCCAGGCGGGGGTACGCGTCATCCCGACCTCTACGAGCCCGCCGTCGTTCGTCAGCAAGAACCCCACGCGGCCGCCGCTCGACAAGCGGGACCTGAAGCGCTGGAAGGCGTTCGTCGAGTCGGTCGCCGGGACGCTACGGCCGCAACGGCGCGTTCTGGAAGAGCTACGACGACTACGGCGCCAAGCCGCTTCCGATCCACGACTGGCAGGTCTGGAACGAGCAGAACTCGAAGCAGTTCTGGTCGCCCTCGCCGAACGCGAAGAAGTACGCGAAGCTCGTCAAGGCGAGCGCGAAGGCGCTGCGGAACGGCGACCGCAAGGCCGAACGTCGTCCTCGGCGGGATGTTCGCCGAACGCGAAGGTGCCGATCGGCGCCTACATGCGCGACTTCTACCGCGTCGAAGAAGATCGGGTCGAAGTTCTTCGACCAGATCGCGATCCACCCCTACGCGGCCACGATCGGCGACCTGAAGCGCCAGATCGCGAAGGCGCGCCACGGGCGGCCAGCGGCAAGACGCAGATCCGGGTCTCCGAGCTCGGCTGGAGCTCGACGAAGGGCGGCCACCCGCTGAATGAAGGGGCCCAAGGGCGGCAGGCGAAGATGCTCGAAGAAGTGCTTCCGGCTGCTCGCCAAGCAGCGCCGGAGCTGGTGGAACATCAGCGGCGTCAACTGGTTCGCCCTGCGCGACACGAACAACCAGCTCGACCTGCGCGTTCTGCCGCCAGTCCGGCCTGCTGGAGCACGAGCGGGAACGGCGAAGCCCGCCTGGCGGGCTCGAGTTCAAGGGCGCTCTAGGTCGAGGCTAGCGGCCGCCGGCCATCGCCGGCAGGATCACGACCGTGTCGGAGTCCGCCGCGGCGGTCTCGAGCCCGTCGAGGACGCGGACGTCCTCGTCGTTCAGGTAGACGTTGACGAAGCGGTTGAGCTCGCCGTCCTCGGAGAAGAGCTGGCGCTCGGTGCCCGGGTGCGCGTCGACGAGCGCCGCGCAGGACCTCGCCGACATTGGAGCCGTCGACCGAGACCTCGGCCTCGCCGCCGGTGTGCTGGCGCAGCACGGGTGGGATCTTCACGGTCGGCATCGGGCGGGCAGCCTAGTGGGTGCGCGCGGGCCGATCTAGGCGCGGCTGAGCGCGCCGGGCGCGGCGCAGAAGGCGTCGTAGTCGGGGAACTTGCCCATCTCGTCCTCGGGGATCTCCTCGGCGTGCTCGCCGCAGATCGGGCAGTCGGGGTCGCGGCGGACCTTGAGCTCGGTGAAGCGGGTGCCGAGCGATTCGTAGATCAGCAGGCGGCCGATCAGCGGCTCGCCGATCCCGGCGACCAGCTTGATCACCTCGTTCGCCTGCAGCAGGCCCATGACGCCGGCCATCACGCCGAGCACGCCGGCGGCGCCGCAGCTCGGGGCGAGCTCGGGCGGCGGCGGGGTCGGGTAGAGGCAGCGGTAGCAGGGGCCCTCGTAGCGGGACGAAGGTCGAGATCTGGCCCTCGAAGCCGAGGATCGAGGCGGAGACGACGGGCTTGCGGAGCCGCACCGAGGCGTCGTTCAGCAGGTAGCGGGTCGGGAAGTTGTCGGCGCCGTCGACGAGGACGTCGTAGCCCTCGATGATGTCGAGGATGTTCGAGGCGTCGAGGCGGGTGCGGTACTCGACGACCTCGACGTCGGGGTTGAGCGCGTTGATCGTCGCCTTCGCGGACTCGCGTCTTCGGCCGGCCGACGCGCTCGGTGTTGTGGATCACCTGGCGCTGCAGGTTCGACTCGTCGACCACGTCGTCGTCGACGATGCCGAGCGTGCCGATCCCGGCGGCGGCGAGGTAGAGCGCGCTCGGCGCGCCGAGCCCGCCGGCCCCGAGCAGGAGCACCTTCGAGTTCAGCAGCTTGAGCTGGCCCTCGACGCCGACCTCGGGGAGCAGGGTGTGCCGCGAGTAGCGCATGCGCTGGTCCTTGGTGAGGCCCTGCGGCTCGACGATCGGGCAGGCCCTGCTCGGTCCAGGCCGCGATCCCGCCGGCGAGCGAGGCGACGTTCTCGTAGCCGAGCTCGGAGGCGAGCGCGTCGGCGGCCCGGGCGGAGCGGTTGCCGGTCGCGCACTGGAGGATGATCCGCTGCGAGCGGTCGGGGGCGACCCCCTCGATCTTGCTCGACGACGTCGGCCGGGGGGATCAGCTCGGCCCCCTCGATCCTCGAGATCTGCGCCTCGTGGGGCTCGCGGGTGTCGATCAGGACGGCGTCGCCGCCGGCGAGCTCGCGCTGGGCCTCGGCGGGATCGATCTCCTCGATCCTGGCCTTGATCTCCTCGATCGGGTCGGTCGTCGTCGCCATCGCGAGCTAAATCTCCTAATCCCGACTGGCTTTCAGGGCTTTAAGTGTAGCGCCCTCGGCCCGCACCGCCTCGAGCGCCGCGGCGACGTCGGGGAAGTTGTGGATCGTGCGGACGATCATCCCGTCCCGCACCTCGTACGCGTCGGCGACGCGCCAGTCGACGGCCACTTCGCTCCCCTTGCCGGTGGCCCGCCAGCTCACATCGCAGACCACCCATGGATCGGCGTCGACGTACTCGTGGACCTCGATCGACCAATCGTCGAAGAGCTCCATCCACCGCTTCAGCCCGGCGGCGACCTCCGCGCGCCCCCGGACGATCGCGGGAACGTCGGGAGGGGGCTGAAGGTCGCGGGTCTCCACATCGGGGTGGTAGAGCTCGGCGAGGGCGGCGTCGACGTCGATGCTGCCCTCGTTGAAGAGCGCCCGGCGCGGCGGATCAGCTCGACGTTCTCCTCCGACACGGACGGGCTCAGGCCGGCATCGGGACCGAGCTCTCGAGGATCGCGGGGCGCTCGGTGACCTCGTGGTAACAGATCACGTCGTCCGCGAAGTAGTGGGCGACGAGGCTTCGCCGGCTCGCCCCCTCCCGCTCCACGGGACGGCCGCCGTGGAGGAGGTTGTGGTGCCAGATCAGCATGTCGCCCTTCTCGGCGAGGAACTCGACGGGCTCGAGGCCCGCGTCGTCGGCGAGCTGGCTCACGCGGCGCGAGTAGGCGTCGTCCTTCAGCGGGATCGAAAGGGCCGACCCGGTGAGGCCGAGGTCCTCGCTCATCACGTAGGGCAGGCGATGGCTGCCCGGCATGTAGTAGACGGGCCCCGCGTCGGCGGCGACGTCCTCGAGCGCGACCCATCCGCCGGCGAGGAACCCGGTCGGCTGCGTCGTCATGTGGAAGGCGTCCGAGTGGAGCGGCTGCTGGCTGCCGGTGAAGAAGTCGAGGGTCTGAAAGAGCCGTGCCGGGCGGCCGAAGATGTAGTTGAGCACCTGGCCCACGGCCGGATCGGTGAGCACACGCCGGACGGGCTCGGAGTCCGCGTAGGAGTCGCGCACCACCTGCCCGCCGCGGAAATGCGGCTTCATGGTCCCGTCGGCAAGCCCGCGGTCGACGTCCTCGACGACCGCGTCGACGAGCTCATCGTCGAAGTGCTTCTTCAGCACGATGAACCCACCCTCGACCCAGCCCGGGATCAGGGCGGCGAGCTCGTCGGGCAGCTCACCGCCGTCGCGCCCGGCAGGCGGGCCGTCGCCGTTGCCGCGGTCGAGCCAGGGCTGCGCGTTCGCGTCCTCGGGGAAGTCGCGGTGGGAGATCGTCGCGAAGACGCTCTTGCTGACGCCCTGCTGCTCGTAGAGCGGCTTGTTGCGCCGCAGGCTCCTCCAGTGCAGGAGGTTGTGGAGGAACCAGAACGGCTTCAGCGTGCGGGCACGAAGCTTCAGTTTGGCGAGCATCCGGCCACGCTAGCACCGGCCGCGCGGGCTGGGCGCGGGCCGCGCTAGCCGATCGCGGGGCGCATCTGGCGGAGGCGGCGGACGCGCTCCTCGATCGGCGGATGGGTGGAGAAGAGGCCGGCGATGCCGCCACCGCGGATCGGCTTGACGATGTAGAGCGGCTCGGCCGCCTGGTTGACCTGCATCGGGATCGCCTTCGCGCCCTCCTCGAGGCGCAGCAGCGCCGAGGCGAGTGACTCCGGGTTGCCGCAGATCTCGGCGCCCGTGGCGTCCGCGGAGTACTCGCGCTGGCGCGAGATCGCGAGCTGGACGAGGCTCGCCGCGATCGGGGCCAGGATGACCATCGCGAGCGCGCCGATCAGGCCGAGCGGGCCCGGAGTCCTCGTCGCCGCCGAACCAGAGCAGCATGTAGGCGAGGTAGGTGATCGCGCCGCCGATCGTGGCCGCGACGGACTGGATCAGGATGTCGCGGTTGCGGATGTGGGCGAGCTCGTGGGAGATCACGCCGCGCAGCTCGTCCTCGGAGAGCAGGCGGGTGATCCCGCGCGTGACGGCGACCGCCGAGTTCTTCGGGCTGCGGCCGGTGGCGAATGCGTTCGGCTGGTCCTGGGGGATCATGTAGAGGGCGGGCATCGGCAGCCCGGCGCGGGTCGTGAGCTCGCGGACCATCTGGTAGAGCCGGGGCGCCTCCTGCTCGGAGATCGGCTTCGCGCCCGACATCCGCAGCGCGATCTTGTCCGAGAACCAGAAGGCGAAGAAGTTGAAGACCGCGGCGCCGATCAGGAAGTAGAGCGCCGTCTGCGGGCCGCCGATCACGTAGCCGATGACGACCAGGAGGCCGGTCAGCGTCGCCAGCAGCAGCGTCGTGCGCAGCGCGGCGGCGAACTTGGAACGGGTGGTGGTGGTCATCTTCTGGCGACTCCTGGTCGGTGATTGGCTCGAAGCAGTATTGCCGACGAGGCGTAAAAAGCGCCTGAGGTCCAGTCACCTATTCGCCTGGGTACACGCCCAACGGCTCCATACTTAGGCCGGATGCGTCGCAACACGCTGCTCGTCCAGGTCCTCGTCGCGAACCTGCTGCTGATCACGGTCGCGACCGTCGCCGCGGTGCTCGTCGCGGGCACCGGCGAGCTCGAGCAGGACTCGCCTGCGGGGATCGTGCTCGGCTTCGCCGTGGCGCTCACGCTCGATCGTCAACCTGTTCATGCTCACCCGCCGGCTCGAGCCGCTGGAGCGACTCGCCGACGAGATGGAGCGCGTCGACCTGACCCGGCGGCCCACCGCGCTCGGCCTACGAGTCGCAAGCTCGAGGGGCCGGAGGAGGTGCGCCGGCTCGAGCGCTCGTTCCGGCGGATGCTCGAGCGCCTCGAGGCCGAGCGCCGCCGCAGCGCCTCGGTCGCGCTCGAGGCCCAGGAGCAGGAGCGCGCCCGCGTCGCCCGCGACCTCCACGACGAGGTGAACCAGTCGCTCACCGGCCTCGTCCTGCGGCTCGAGGCCGCGCGGGCGAAGGCGCCGCCCGAGCTCGCCGACGAGCTGGCCGAGATCCGCGCCGTCGCCAACCAGGCGATGGAGGAGCTGGTCGCGCTCGCACGCCAGCTGCGGCCGACCGCGCTCGACGACCTCGGGCTCACGTCGGCGCTCGCCTCGCAGGCCGAGGACCTCGAGCGCCAGAGCGGGATCGCGACCAGCTTCGGCGCCGCCGGCGAGTATCTCCGACCTCACCAACGACGTCCAGCTCGTTCTCTACCGCGTCGCCCAGGAGGCGCTCGCCAACGCGGCCCGACACGCCGGCGCCGAGTCCGTCGTCGTCCGCCTCGCCCGCCAGGACGCGCCGGGTCGAGCTGACCGTCTCCGACGACGGCAGCGGCTTCGCCTTCGACGAGGCCGGCGGGCGGCATCGGGCTCGAGGGGATGCGCGAGCGGGCGATGCTCGTCGGCGGCGACCTGCGGATCGAGTCCCGGCCCGGGCGTCGGCACGCGCGTGCTGCCTGGTCATCGACCCAATACCGTCCGCCCAGTGACCAGTTCGAGGGCGCGCCGATGAGGATCCTGATCGCCGACGACCACGGGATCGTCCGCTCCGGCCTGCGGATGCTCCTCGAGGGCCAGGAGGACATGGAGGTCGTCGCCGAGGCGGCGGACGGGGTCGAGGCGCGCGACATCGCGATCCGCGAGCGCCCCGACCTCGCGATCCTCGACGTCAAGATGCCGCGCCTCACCGGGCTGCAGGCGACCCACGAGATCCGCGAGCAGGCGCCCGACGTCGCCGTCCTCATCCTCTCCATGCACGACGACGAGCGCTACCTGTTCGAGGCCCTCAAGGCCGGAGCGTCCGGATACGTGCTCAAGCGCCAGGCCGACACCGAGCTGCTCGAGGCGATCCGCGCGGTCGAGCGCGGCGAGCCCTTCCTCACCCCCGACGCCCAGCGCGCCCTGATCAAGGACGTCCTCGCCCGCAAGGAGGGCCGCCCGAGCGAGCTCACCCAGCGCGAGGAGGAGGTCGTCAAGCTCGTCGCCGAGGCGCACACGAACCGCGAGATCGCGGAGCTGCTGCACCTCTCCGAGAAGACGGTCGAGAACCACCGCGCGCGGGCGATGAAGAAGCTCGGGCATGCGCGACCGCGTCGAGCTCGTCCGCTACGCGATCCGGCGCGGGCTGATCGAGCCCTAGGCGGCGCTCGGGCTCGACCACAGGCTGGTCCGATTCGCCCTGGTAGGGGCTTCCAACACGGCGATCTCGCTCCTCGGCTACGCCCTCCTGATCGCGCTCTCGGTCCCCTACTTCCTCGCCGGCTTCCTCGCCTATGCGGCCGGCGTCGTCAACGGGTACACTGGAACCGGATCTGGACGTTCGAGGCCGGCGCCTTTCACAGGGCCGAGTTCGCCCGCTACGTGATCGTCCAAGGCTCCGCCGCACTCGCCAACGCCGGCGGGCTCGTGCTCGCCGTCGAGGGCCTCGGCATGGGCGAGTTCGCGGCCGAGGTGGTGGTCGTCATCCCCCTCGTCCTCGTGACCTACCTTGATCAACCGGAACTGGACATTCGCGCTCGGTGACCCGCGACCAGGCCGCGGCGTGTCGTCGCGGGTGTCTTCCCAGACGACGAAGAGCGGCCGCCGCTTGTCTTCGTCGTACATCCGGCCGACGTACTGGCCGAGGATCCCGAGGCAAAGCAGCTGGACGCCACCGAGAACGAGCACCGCTCCGATCACCGAGGTCCAGCCCTCGATCGCGTCGTCGGTGAAGGCGCGAAGCGCGAGCGTGTAGACCAGGTAGAGCGCGCCCAGCGCAGCGACCGTGAACCCCGCCCAGCTCGCGATGCGCAGTGGCACGGCCGAGAAGCTGACCAGCGCGTCGAGCGCGAACGCGATCATCTGGCGCAGGGTGTACTTCGACTCCCCGGCGGCGCGATGGGGCCGGTCGTAGGTCAGCGTCGTCTGCTCGAATCCGACCCATCGGGTCATTCCGCGCAGGAACCGCTGACGCTCGGGCATCTCGTTGAGGAGATCGACCACCCGGCGCGACATGTAGCGGAAATCGCCTCCGCTGAAGGGCAGGTCCAGCGCGGTCACGCGGTTGAGCAACCAGTAGAAGGCGCGAGCCGACCGGGTCTTGAAGTAGCCCTCGGCGTCGTTGTCCGATCGAATCGCGTAGACGACGTCGTAGCCCTCCGCCGCTCGGTCGAGCAGTTGGGGCAGCACCTCGGGCGGGTGCTGGAGATCGGCGTCCATCGTCACGACGGCGTCTCCGGAGGCCGCGGCAAGGGCGGCGCTCAGCGCCCGCTGGTGGCCGAAGTTGCGTGAGAGTCGCAGCCCGCGGACGCTCGGATCGGCCGCCGCTTCCTCGAGGATCGCCTTCCAGGTCGAGTCCTGCGAGCCGTCGTCGACGATGACGAACTCGAACCTCTCCGGACGGCCCTCGCAGGCTCCGCGGATCCGCTCGAGGCACTCGTGGAGGCAGTCCGCCTCGTTGTGCGCGGGGATCGCGATCGTGACGAGCACCGGCCCAGGGTACCCCTCGAACCGCTGGCTTCAGCCGCCGACGGGCCCCGGAACGAAGCGTCTCAGCTGCCGCTCGCAGTCTTCCCGGCTATCGATGCGCGTCCGGTCGCCGCGATCGAGATCGGTGAAGAAGACGCCCGGGTAATAGCCCGCGTGCTCCGGGCCGATGCTCGGCCCGTCGGCGGCCGGCGAAACGCCGGTAGGACCGCAGGTGAGCTCGGTTCCCTCGAATACCGGGTAGGCGGTCAGGGTCGGGTACGCTCCAGAGCAGGCGTACGGCGCTGTTCAGGTCGTAGGAGGTGCGGAAGGCGAAGACGCCCGGCGCGGTCTGGCCGGTCCCGCCATGGACGAAGTCGACGGTGCCCGGCGGCGGTCGGCCGAGGCTCTCGAGCGCGGCGAGCTGCTCGGTCTGGCTCTCGGCGGCCCGCCGCCAGTCCGCGACATCCGCGGCGGTTCGATCGCGGTATCCGATCGCGACCGTGAGAACGAGAGCGGCGGCAAGGATGGGAACCAGCCGGCGGGGCCAACGCGACCAGAGCAGGGGCAGACCGGCCGCGAGCATCGCGAGCGAGACCACGATCAGGCTGAAACCGATGCCGGGGAGGGCGTTGATCCGGTTTCCCATGCCGCCGATCAGGGGCAGGTAGAACGCCGGGGCCGCGGGGATGAAGACGGCGTAGCCGGCAACGACGAGGCCCGCGCCGGCGAGCCCCAGCCCACCCAATGGCGCGCGTGCACCGCCGCCTCGCCGCGGCCCCAGGCGGCCACGGCGGTCCCGGCGATGAAAAGGCAGAGCGCTGCCGCGACGACGACGTCGGCGTTGGGCGAGCCGAACGGGATCAGGACGAAGCCGAGCAGCGAGCTCGCCTGATCGGCGATCTCGCCGGCGTGGTCGATCGCCTCGCCGACCGAGGACGCTGCCGGCGCCGTATCGGCGCCGCGCCCGCCGGAGAGCAGGGCCGGAACCATCGCGGCGAGGACCACGGCGACGACGTCCTTGGCCAGAAGCAGGAAGGCATCGCGGCGGGTTGATCGCGGCAGGTAGATCGCGAGCATCGAGCAGGACGGCCACGGCGATCGATTGATAGGTGAGGATGCTCGACCGCGAAGGCGGCGGCGGCGGCCAGGTGCCACGGCCACGCCGGCCGCGACTCGAGGCCTCGCAGGGCGAGCAACGCTCCGCCCGCACCGAGCGCGATCGCCAGCGAGATGTGGCTCGCCGCGTACAGAGCCAGATCGAATCGGAGAACGGGAACACCATCACGAGAACCGCGAGCAGAGCGGCGGGCACCCACCCCATTCCCAGCGCGCGCACCAGGTAGAGCACGCTG
This sequence comes from uncultured Thermoleophilia bacterium, assembly GCA_963844425.1. GTDB lineage: Bacteria > Actinomycetota > Thermoleophilia > Solirubrobacterales > 70-9 > DASUSH01. The sequence goes on from CAWJOD010000001.1 coordinate 119,755, forward strand.
ACGACGCAGGCGAGGTGGGTGAGAAAGCCCCAGAGCGCATGCAGCGCGGGATCGCTGCCGGCGAGCGACGCGGTCACCGCCTGATACACCGCCGCGAGCTGGCGCTCGCTGTTGGCGCCGGTGAGCGCGTTCCAGAGGCCGCCGAGACCGTCGAAATGCTCGATCGACGCGATCGACCAATCGTCCGTGAACAGCCCGCCATGAAGGACCCATCCGTCGGTCACGAGCAGCTCGAAGGGCGGCCGCGGCCGCGACCACGACAAGGAAGATCGCCAGCGCCGAGGCGTTACGTATGCGCTGCATGACTAAGGCTCTGATCACTAAGGCTCTATCGGCGGCTCGGCCCCGGCGCGAGGCGACTTCGGCTCGTGGGCGGTCGCCGTGCTCACGGAGTCGGCAATCTATCCGTCCGATGGACGTCGAACCGAACCTGCGACTGCGCGACGGGACCGAACTCGCCGTGCGGCCGATCGGGCCCGAGGACAAGGGCGCCCTGCACGCCGCCTTCCACCGGATGAGCCCGGAGTCGCGCTACCGGCGCTTCTTCTCGCCGCTCACCGATCTCTCCGAGCGCGACCTCGCGTACCTGACCGAGATCGACCACCACGACCACGAGGCGCTGGCGGCGATCGACCCGGAGACGACGGGATCGTCGGGGTCGCCCGGTACGTGCGGACGGAGGAGGGCCTCGCCGAGGCCTCGATCGCGGTCGTCGACGAGTGGCAGCATCGCGGCGTCGGCACCGGCCTGCTCGAGCGCCTCGCCGCACGGGCGCCGCGAGGAGGGGATCACCCACTTCGTCGCGCTCGTGCTCTCCGACAACCGCGACGCGATCGAGCTGTTCGAGCACTTCGCCGCCGGCAGCCCACACGAGCGCACCCGCGACGGGCAGCTGGAGCTCCTGATCGAGCTTCCCGAGCCCGGCGCGCTCGAGGGCTCGCTGCTCGCCCGGGCGCTGCGCGAGGCGGCCCGCGGCGTGGTCACGATGAACCCCTGGCGGGTCCTGGCCGAGGCGATCCGCCGCAGCTGGCATAACCGACCCGGACGCTAGGATTTAGTCCATGCTGTTCTCGACCAAGGCCGAGTACGGCGTCCGCCTCCTGGTCGAGCTCGGGCGCCGCGGCACCGCCGCCCCCGTCGCGCTGGGGAGCGTCGCCGAGGCGGAGACGCTGCCGCTCTCCTACCTCGAGCACCTCGTCGCCAAGCTTCGCGACGCCGGCCTGGTCAGCTCGACCCGCGGCGCGCACGGCGGCTACCGCCTGGCGCGCCCGAGCTAGGAGATCACGATGCTCGAGGTGGTCGAGGCGCTCGAGGGGCCGGTTGCCCCGATGGAGTGCTTCCACACCGACCGCGAGGGCCGCGTGCTCTGCTCCCACGAGTCCGACGGCGACCGCGCCTGCGCGACGAAGATGCTCTGGACCCGGGTCCACGGCGGCGTCACCAAGGCGCTGGCCGGGACCACGCTCGACGAGCTTGTGAGTTCTCGAGCGACGGGCCGCCGACCAGACGTGAACATCGAGAACCCAGAAGGAGACGACCACAGTTGGCTGACCTGGAGATCCGCAACCTGCACGTACGCGCCGAGGACAAGGACATCCTCAAGGGCCTCGACCTCGAGGTCTCGAAGGGAGAGATCCACGCGCTGATGGGCCCGAACGGCTCCGGCAAGTCGACGCTCGCGAACGCGATCATGGGCCACCCCGGCCTCGAGATCACCGACGGCGAGATCGTCTTCGAGGGCGAGGACATCACCGACGCCGCCCCGGACGAGCGCTCGCGCGCCGGCCTCTTCATGGCCTTCCAGTATCCGGTCGCGATCCCGGGCGTGACCGTGACCAAGTACCTGCGGATGGCGCTCAACGCGCACCGCGAGGCGCGCGGCGAGGACCCGATCAAGCTCAAGGACTTCCGCAAGGACACCGAGGCGGCGATGGAGCTGGTCAACATCCCGAAGGAGTTCTCCTCGCGCTACCTCAACGACGGCTTCTCCGGCGGCGAGAAGAAGCGGATGGAGATCCTGCAGCTGGCGATGCTGCAGCCGGCGATCGCGGTGCTCGACGAGACCGACTCCGGCCTCGACATCGACGCGCTGCGCGTCGTCGCCGAGGGCGTCAACAAGTTCGCCGGCCCGGAGATGGGCGTCCTCATCATCACCCACTACCAGCGGATCCTGCACCTGGTCGAGCCGGAGTTCGTCCACGTCATGTTCGACGGCCGGATCGTCAAGCAGGGCGGCCCCGAGCTCGTCGGCCAGCTCGAGGAGAAGGGCTACGGCTGGATCCGCGAGGAGGTCGAGGCGGCGGCGTGACGACGGCCGCCGCGCGCCACCTTCCCGATCGAGAAGGTCCGAGCGGCCTTCCCCGCGCTCGATCGCGAGGTCAACGGCAAGCCGATCGCCTACCTCGACTCGGGCGCGAGCGCGCAGCGGGTGCTGGCCTCGATCCAGGCGGTCGACCGCTACGAGCGCAGCCACCACTCGAACGTCCACCGCGGCTCGCACACGCTCTCGGCCGAGGCGACCGCCGCCTACGAGGGAGCGCGGGCGACGGTCGCCGACCACATCGGCGCCGCCGACCGCCGCGAGGTCATCTTCGTCCGCAACGCCACCGAGGCGATCAACCTCGTCGCCCGCGCCTGGGGCGACGTCAACGTCGGCGAGGGCGACCGGATCGTGCTCACCGAGATGGAGCACCACTCGAACCTCGTCCCCTGGCAGCAGCTCGCCTGCCGGCAGGGCGCGGAGATCGACTGGGTCGGCCTCACCGACGACGGCCTGCTCGACATGGACTCCTCGCCGCCGCGCTCGAGCGCGGCCCGAAGCTCGTCGCGATCGCCCACGTCTCCAACGTGCTCGGCACCGAGAACCCGCTCGCCGAGATCTCCCGCCTCGCCCACGACGCCGGCGCGCTGGTGATCGCCGACGGCGCCCAGGCGGCGCCGAAGCTCGCCGTCGACGTCGCCGAGCTCGGCGTCGACTTCTACGCCTTCACCGGCCACAAGGCCTACGCGCCGACCGGGATCGGCGTGCTCTGGGGCCGGCTCGACCTGCTGCGCGAGATGCCGCCGTTCCTCGGCGGCGGCTCGATGATCCGCAAGGTCACCAAGGACAAGACGACCTGGGCCGACCCGCCCGCCCGCTTCGAGGCCGGCACGCCGGCGATCACCCAGGCGATCGGCCTCGCCGCGGCGCTGCGCTGGCTCGACCTGCTCGGGATGGACGCGATCACCGCCCACGAGCGCGAGATCGCGAACTACGCCCTCGACGCGGTCGCCGACGGTCCCCGGCCTGCGCGTCTTCGGCCCGCCCCCCTCCCCCGAGCGCCTCGGCCCGGTCTCGTTCGAGCTCGAGGGCATCCACGGCCACGACGTCGCCGAGATCCTCGACCGCCACGGCGTCGCGGTCCGCGCCGGCCACCACTGCGCCCAGGTCTGATGGACCGCCTCGGCGTCGCCGCGACGACCCGGGCGAGCTTCGGCGTCTACACGACGACCGAGGAGATCGACCGCCTGGTCGAGGCGCTCCACGACGCGCGCCGCGTCTTCAAGCTCTAGCGCAGAGCCGGTCAGGCCACTGCGGCACCGGCGATCCGGGCGCGAGCGTGCGTGCCTCCTGCACGCTGCCGCGGTAGAGGTTGATCGCGTTGACCTCGCGGCCGACCAGCATCAGCACCGTGTGGACGACCGTCCCCTCGAGGTCTCGGTGGTAGATGTAGCCGGCGACGTCGCCCTCGGGAGATCGCCGTGAACCCACTCTCGGCGAGCGTGCGCCGGAAGCGCCGCCGCAGCTGGCGCAGGTCCGCATTCGGCAGCGCGCAGCTGAACTATCAGGTCGACCTCGGCGACTCCTAGCGGTTCACGAAGACGCAGCGCCAGAGACCGTTCGTCGGCGTGTAGAAGGGGAACTGCCGGGCACCGAAGAGCTGCGCACGTTCGAGCGCGAGAGAAAGCAACTGGCACGAGCGGGTTGGCAGAGCGGGCCCTCGCACTGCTCAGACGTCGCGCTGGGCGAAGACCTCGACCTCGCTGCGTAGGAGAGAGGCCACGCGAGCTGCAGTGCGTGTAGGTGACCGGGAACGCGCGGGCGAGGCCACGTCGAGCTCGGCGGGGCTGACGGCCGCGGACGCAGAAAGGCGATCGTGTCGCGGGTTCGGAACAGCTCGGGAGGTCCGAGGGGGTCACCGAGCGCCCAGAACTGAAGCCCTAGGCGTCGTGTGCGATGCGGCTCGAACGTCGAAGCTAGATGCGCTGCACGTTGTTGGCGACTTGAAGTGCTTGAACCACGTCTCAAGGGGCGCCGACTAGCGGCTCGAACTTCGACCGAGACCGGGGCTGATCCGACACGACCGCCGCTCGGTCGGCTCGAAGTACGCGAGTCACCGCGCTCGTGGAGTCGCTGCTTCAGCTGGTCGCCCCAGAAGGCGGAGAGCTCGTCGGCCAGGGTCGTGCCGCGCTCGCCAGCTAGCTGGGCGAGCGTCTCGGTCGACGCTGGGCGACCGAGTAGCCGAGATCACGTTCGCGGATACAGCGGCAAGAGCCGCCGAACGGGCTCTCGACCAGGCCGCGCGAGTCCATGAACCGGACGAAGCGCCACATCGCGTACTCGTGGGTGGCGTCAGTGCTGTCCTGGGCAGTTGCGGCTTCGTCTCGTCGTAGTCGTCGTTCTCGCGATAGCCGAGCTTCCACTCCGAGAACGTCGCCGCCGACTCGTCGAACCACGGCGCGGTCGCGGAGCGGCAGGACGCGTTGGAGTAGGCGTGGAAGAGCTCGTGCGTGGCGGTCGCGGGCAGCTCGGCACGGGGCACGTTTGCGCGCACGGCGGCCGCGTAGACGTTTCGGTCGGACCGTCTGGCGACCTTGCCCCGGTTTTCGCCGGCGTCGAAGGCCGGCTAGTGACGTAAAGCGGGAGGCGACGGGGCGGGTAGCCACGCAGGTAGACCCCTAGCGCGGCGTCAGCCGCTCGCTGACCCGGCCCTGCACCAGCGAGGCCTGGAGGTCCAGGCCACCTGGTCGGAGACCTCGTCGCCGAGCAGATGGATCTGAAAGGAGCCAAGGTCGGGGAGATCGATCACGCGCCCGACCTGGCTCGTGTCGAAGCACTTCGCGGATGCGTCGTAGAACGGCGCGGCGCACGCGGCGCCCGGAAGCGTGAGGAGCGCGCCTGCCAGGGCCGCGCCCGCCGCCGCGAACCATCGCCTCGGACCGTTCACGCGACCGCGGCGACCACGCGCGCGGCCTCGATCGCCTGCCCCTCGGACGAGTGGTAGACGTTGAGGAAGATGACCTTGCGGCCGACCAGCATCAGGATGCTGCTGACGGTGGTCTCCTCGAGGACCTCGGTGTGGACTGCCCGCGACGTCGCCGGGCGCGATCTCCCGGAACCCGCCCTGGGCCAGGGCCTGACGGAACCTCCGGCGCAGCTGGTTGATCGGGGTCGACCTCGGTTCCTTGCGGAGGATCAGGTCGACCTCCTGCTGGTCCGAGTTGTTGACGAAGACGCAGCGCCAGGTCCCGTCGCCGGACGAGTAGAACGGGTACCTCCCGGCGCCGAACACCGAGCTGATCGGCGCCAGGTCCAGCAGCTTGCACGCCGGGTTGGGCGGCGTGCTCCCGCACTGGACCGACTCCTTCTGGGCGGTGATCTCGATCTCGCTCGTGATCGCGGTCGCCGGTGATGTTGCCGTTGGTGAACGTGATCGGGAACCCGCGCTGCGGCCAGACGAGGTCGGAGCCGTTGTCGGCGCCGACGCAGAACGAGACCGTCTCGTCCACGAGCATGCGCCGGGACTCCGTGGCGCTCGGCGGCGGCCCAGACCTGGCCGCCCTCGGGGTAGCCTCCGTTGGGCTGGAAGTGGAAGGTGACGCGCTTGACGTCGTTCGCCGACCTCGAAGCTCTTGTACCAGGTCTTCAGCGGCGCCGGCCTTGGGGGTCGACGGTCGTCGTGCCCGGCTCGACCTTCACCGTTCTCAGGCTCGGTCGGCCGCAGGGCCGGGCCGTGCATCGGCTGGGCCTTCAGCCGGTCGCCCCAGAACATCGCGAGCTCGTCGGCCAGCGTCGTCCCCCGCGACTCCAGCTCGCTCTGGAGCGTCTGGTTCACCGACGTGTGTCGCCGTAGCCCGCGATCATCTCGCGCTGCGAGCGGCCAGGCGCCGCCGGCCGGCCCGATGTACCCGCGGTCGTCGAGGAACTGGACGAAGCGCCACATGCGCGTACTCGTGGTTGCCCTGCGGTCGCTGAGGGCGCGCTCCGGGAGGTGGATCCACGGGTTGCTCGTACTTGTCCGGCTCGTTGAACCCGTTCTTCTGCTCCGACCAGGTGGCGGACGCCTCCTCCCACCAGTGTCGGACCGGCCGGCCCGTCGTCGGGGGGACGCCCGCCGAGTAGGCGTGGAAGAGCTCGTGCGCGGCCGTCGAGGCGCGTTCCTGCGGCGTGGTAGTCGGTCCGCGAGATGATCGCCTCGACCGGAGCTGTCGGAGCAGGTCTCCGAGGTGTCGCCCTTGGTCGCCGTCGCTGTCGAACTTGCCGGGGACCAGGAAGATCGGGATCGGCCGGTCCGGGAACCCGAGCGGGTTCGAGCCGAGGCCGGCGTTCAGGCGCGCCTGGACGTCATGGGAGATCAGGTCGTTCTGGATCTGGGCGCCGACGGCGGCCGAGACGCCCGGCCGCCTCCGGATCTCGAAGCTCTGGCCCGCGAGCCGGCGGAACGAGGGTCGAGGACGAGAGATTCGGTGCGGATGCAGTCCGCGGACTCGTTGTAGATCCCGGGGGCGCGGCGTACGCCGGACGCGGCGGTCAGGAGCAGCGCGACCGAGTGCCGCCACCGAACGTCCCGGTAGTCGAGCCCCCGACCACCCACGGTCCTACTCTCTCAAATATGGACGAGCAGCTCTACCGCGAGCAGATCCTCGATCACTACAAGAGCCCGCAGAACTTCGGCGAGCTCGAGCGCTACGACCTCGAGTTCGAGGACGTCAACCCGCTGTGCGGCGACGAGCTGCGGGTGCAGCTGGCGCTCGACGGCGAGGGGCGGATCGAGGACCTGCGCTTCGCCGGCAGGGGCTGCGCGATCTCCCAGGCCTCGGCGTCGCTCGTCTCGGACGAGGTCAAGGGGATGACGCTCGACGAGCTCCTGCGGCTCGACAAGCAGTTCGTCCTCGACCTGCTCGGGATCGAGATCTCGGCGACGCGGATCAAGTGCGCGCTGCTCTCGCTGAAGGTGCTGAAGTCGGCGGGCCTCGGCGGCGCCGCCGAGTGGGAGGACGAGGGCGAGCGCGGCGACCCCTCGGAGGCCGCCGCGCTCTAGCCCTGGCCCTGGAGCGGGGCTACTGGCCCTCGCACTCCTCGATCTCGCTCTTCTGGTCGGTGAGCAGGTCCTCGACCGCAGGCCGGATCCTGAAGCTCCTCGATCGGCTGGTCGGCGACCGTGGGAGCGACGAGCTCGGCGACGCAGGTCGCCTCGCTGGAGCTCAGGCCCTGAGCGGTGAAGGCCTGCTCGAGCAGGCGACTGCACCTCGGCCGTGCCCTCGGGCGCTCCCGTATCGGCGCCGTCGGCACCGGTCGCGCCGGTCGCGCTCGTCTCCTCTGGTCGTCGTGCGTCGACGAGTCGTCGTCTCGTCATCATCGCCGCCGCAGCCGGCGACGCCCAGCGCCGCCGCGCACGCGACGACGATCACACCCACCTTGATACCTGCCTCTCATTCACCGCTCCCTTCGTCGAAAAACCTCTGGCTGGTCGGCGCGAGCCTATATGCAGCCCCGGCGCGCCGCCGCTCCCGCTAAAATCCGAGTCGAGAGGTAGGAATAACGTGACGAGCGCAACAACCATCACCGTCTGCCCCGCCGACGAGCTCGGCGAGGGCCAGATGCGCATCGTCGAGGCCGACGGCCTGAAGATCGGCGTCTTCCGCTGCGCCGGCCGGCGAGCTGTTCGCGATCGAGGACCGCTGCTCGCACGACGACGGCCCGCTCGCCGAGGGCGAATTCGACGCGCGCCGCCTGTACAGTGGAATGCCCCCGTCACGGATCGCTGTTCGACATCCGCAGCGGCCGTCCGAAGACGCTTCCGGCCTACCAACCGGTCGAGACCTTCGAGGTCCGCGAAGAGGACGGCGAGATCAAGCTGGAGGTGGATTGACATGGCCACACCCGAGACCCAACTGACACCCCCGCCCCTCTCGCCGAAGGAGCTGACCGAGGCCGAGGAGGCGCTGAAGGACATCGGCTCCGACTACAAGGAGCGCTTCGGCTTCTCCGACTCCGAGGCGGGCTACGCCTACAAGGCGCCGAAGGGACTCTCGCGCGAGGTCGTCGAGTCGATCTCCGACTACAAGGACGAGCCCGAGTGGATGCGCGAGTTCCGCCTCAAGGCGCTCGAGCACTTCTACTCGCGCCCGACCCCGAAGTGGGGCGGCGACCTCGACCAGATCGACTGGAACGACATCCACTACTTCGTCCGCGCCTCGGAGAAGAACAGCCGCGACTGGTCCGAGGTCCCCGACGACATCAAGAAGACCTTCGACCGCCTCGGCATCCCCGAGGCCGAGCGCAAGTTCCTCTCCGGCGTCGGCGCCCAGTACGAGTCCGAGGTCGTCTACCACCAGGTGAACGAGCAGCTCGAGGCCCAGGGCGTGATCTTCACCGACATGGACACCGCGCTCCGCGAGCACGAGGACATCGTCCGCGAGCACTGGGCGACGGTGATCCCGCCGAACGACAACAAGCTCGCCGCGCTCAACTCGGCGGTCTGGTCGGGCGGCTCGTTCGTCTACGTCCCCGCGGGCGTCAAGGTCGCGATGCCGCTCCAGGCCTACTTCCGGATCAACACCGAGAACATGGGCCAGTTCGAGCGGACGCTGATCATCGCCGAGGAGGGCTCGGACGTCCACTACATCGAGGGCTGCACCGCGCCGGTCTACTCCTCGGACTCGCTGCACTCGGCGGTCGTCGAGATCAAGGCCAGGCCGAGCTCGCGGGTGCGCTACACGACCGTCCAGAACTGGTCGCAGAACGTCTTCAACCTGGTCACCAAGCGCGCCGTCGCCGAGGAGAAGGCGACGATGGAGTGGGTCGACTGCAACCTCGGCTCGAAGCTGACGATGAAGTACCCGTCGATCTACCTGCTCGGCCCGGAGGCCCACGGCGAGATCCTCTCGATCGCCTTCGCCGGCAAGGGCCAGCACCAGGACGCCGGCGGCAAGATCATCCACGGCGCGCCGAAGACGACCTCGTCGATCTTCTCCAAGTCGATCTCCAAGGACGGCGGCCGCGCCACCTACCGCGGCCTGCTCGAGGTCGGCAAGGGCGCCTCCGAGGCGAAGCTCGAAGGTCGTCTGCGACGCGCTCCTGCTCGATCCCGGAGTCGCGCTCCGACACCTATCCGACGATCCGCATCGACGAGAACGACGCCGACGTCGGCCACGAGGCCTCGGTCTCGAAGATCGGCGAGGAGCAGCTCTACTACCTCCAGAGCCGCGGCCTCGACGAGGAGGAGGCGTCGAAGATGATCGTCAACGGCTTCATCGAGCCGATCGCCAAGGAGCTGCCGATGGAGTACTCCGTCGAGATGAACCGGCTGATCGAGCTGCAGATGGAGGGCTCGATTGGCTGAGGGAGCGGTCGCCCAGAAGCGGGCCCGACTGGCTCACCGAGAGGCGCCGCGAAGGCGCCTCTTTGGCGAGCGAGCTCGAGCTGCCCACCCAGAAGACGAAGGGCTGGGAGTTCACCGACCTCTCCGCGCTCGAGCTCGACGCCTTCAGTCCGGCGCGCGCCGGGCGTCACCGGACTGCCCGAGCCGGGCGCCGACGGCGTCGTCGTGATGCCGCTCGCCGAGGCGGCCGAGCGCCATCCCGACCTCGTCGGCGAGCGGCTCGGGCTCGGTCGTGCCCGCGCGCGACGTCTTCGTCGCCCGCAACGCCGAGCGCTGGCGCGACGGCGTCTTCGTCTACGTCCCCGCCGGCGCCCGGCTGAGCGAGCCGATCGAGCTCGAGATCGACGCGGGCACGGCGAGGAGGTCCACTGGCGCACCCTGGTCGTCCTCGAGGAGGGCGCGGAGGCCGAGCTCTTCGAGCGCTACGTCTCGCGCGGGCGAGGGGTTCTTCGACGGCGTCGTCGAGCTGATCGTCGGCGCCGGCGCCAACCTCCGCTACGTCTGCGAGCAGGAGCTCTCGGAGAAGGCCTGGGCGTTCTCGACCCAGCGCGGCGAGGTCGAGCGCGACGGCAACGCTGGAGTGGATCGCGCTCGGCTTCGGGTCGGCGCGCGGCAAGACGCGGATGGAGACGAAGCTCGCCGGCCAGGGCTCCTCGGCGAAGGTCACCGGCGCCTACGCCGGCGAGGGCCGCCAGCACCTCGACTACGACACGACGCAGGAGCACGCCGCGCCGCACACGAACTCCGACCTCGCCTTCCGCGGCGTCCTCACCGGGCGCGCGACCGCGGTCTGGAGCGGGATGATCAAGGTCGACCGCGACGCCCAGCAGACCGACGCCTTCCAGGAGAGCCGCAACCTGCTGCTCTCGACCAAGTCGCACGCCGACGCCATCCCGGGCCTCGAGATCGAGGCCGACGACGTCCGCTGCACCCACGCCGCGGCGGTCGCCCAGGTCGACCGCGAGCAGCTCTACTACCTGACCTCGCGCGGTCTCTCCGACGAGGTCGCGACCCGCCTCGTCGTCGAGGGCTTCCTCGCCTCGCTCGTCGAGCGCATCCCCGAGGGCCCGCTGCGCGAGCGGATCGGCGAAGCGCTCGAGCGCCGGCTCGCCGAGCTGCTGGACTGAGCGGAATCGATCAACCTAGACTCGGCTGATCGACGCCGATCGCAAGCAAATCGCTCGCGACTCCTATGCCGCATTTGCGGCCGGCGACCGAGAGTTCTTCGAGCGGCGCCTGGGCGACGAGTTCGTCTTCTCCGCCCCTCCGGACCCCAAGCTCGACCGTGACGGTTATTTCCAGCGGTGCTGGCCGGGAGCAGGGCGGGGTGGCGACTTCGATTTCGTACGGATGATCGAGTCGGGCAACGAGGTGATCGTCACCTACGAGACCGACGTCTCGGGCGGCGGCCGAGGACGGAACACCGAGATCATCACGTTCGACGACGAGGACAAGATCATCCGCACGGAGGTCTATTTCGGCTGGAACCTCGAGTAGACGTCACCGTGCCGGAGAACCTCTTCAGACCGCAGCTCGGCGAACCGCACCATCACGCCTACGTCGTCGAGGACATCGAGGCGACCGTGAACGACCTCGTCGGCCAACTCGGCGCCGGGCCGTTCTTCCACATCGAGCGCGTGCCGCTGGAAAACGTCCTCTCGCGGGGAGAGCCGGCGGAGTTCGTCCACGATTCAGCCTTCGGCTATTGCGGCGACGGCCCGATTGAGTTGATCGAACCGGTCAGCCTCGCGCCGGAGCGCGTCGAGAAGCGCTTCGCCGCTCCCCGGCCGAGAGTCCATCACGTCGCATACGTCGTCCCGGCGGAGGAAGTCGCCGACGTGCGACGCTCGCTCGACGAGCGCGGCCTATCGCAGTACCTGAGCTCTCAGTTCGGCGGCGTCGAAACGACTCTCCACGACGCCTCCGCCACGCTCGGCCACGACATCGAGATCCATGGCGACAACGAGGGTCTGCGCGACTTCTTCGCGATGGTTCGCAACGGCGCCCAGGGCTGGGATGGCTCGCAACCGCTGCGCCCGGTCGAGATCTGATCGGGACGCGACCTGCCGTTGCGCTACGGCTCTGGCGTCGGCTCTCCCTCGGGGTCCGCTCCCTCGCGGCGCTGGCGGATGATGCTGAGGACGATCGAGCCGACGACGATCAGCACGGGGACCGCGTAGAGGACCCAGAGCAACCAGTGGCCGGCGTGTGCGACGAGCTGGGGCACCGTCCAAGTATGGCGCTCGCGAGGCCGGTCCACATGTCCATCTGCTCCCACCCTGCTCTAATGCCGCGCCGTGGAATGGATCGTCCTTCCATTCGCCGCGATGACGGTCGCCGCCACGTTCGCGGGCGGCGCGCTCGCGCTGCGCCTCGCCCACTCACTTCCGACGCTGATCGCACTCACCGGCGGCATCGTGGTGGCGGTCGCGATCTTCGACGTCTTGCCCGAGTCGATCGAGTCCGTCGACGACCCGGAGCTGGTGGGGCTGCTCGTCGGTGTCGGCTTCGTGGGGTTCTTCCTCGCCGAGCGTGTGCTCGTCCTCCACCATCGTGACGATCCCGACCAGGCTCGCTCCCACCACCAGGTGGGTGCCCTGGGCGCCTTCGGCCTGTCCGTGCACAGCTTCATCGACGGCCTCGGCATCGGGCTCGCGTTCGGGCTCGACACCGCCACCGGCGTGCTCGTCTTCGTCGCCGTGATCACCCACGACTTCGCCGACGGGCTCAACACCGTCAGCTTCGTGTTGAGCCAGTCGGGCGATCGGAAGCGCGCCAAGCGCTGGCTCGCGGTCGATGCTTTCGCCCCTCTCGCCGGCGCCCTCGTCGGAGCGGCCATGACGGTATCCGAGGCGACGCTCGGTCAGATCCTGGCCGTTTACGCGGGCTTCTTCATCTACATGGGCGCCACCGACCTGCTGCCCGAGGCGCACTCCGAGCACCCGTCGTGGGCGCGCGTAGCGCTGACCGTCCTCGGATTCGCCGCGGTCTACGGCATCACGGCGATCGCGGGGATTTGAAAGCGGCGATACTCGCCGGCGTCGCGGCCCTCGCGGCCCTCGCCCTCGCCGGCTGCGGCGGCACCGCCTACGACGACGCCCAGAGCTTCGTCGACGCCGCCAACGCCGAGGGCGCGGGGTTCGAGCTCGGCCCGTCGCTTTCGACGAGCGATCCCGACACCAGATCTACGCGCTCGAGCTCCAGGGCGCGGCCGACAAGGCGGAGATGCGGGAGCCCGGCCAGGCCCACCTCGGCGGCGGCTCGGTCACGGTCACGGCGGGCGAGGACGAGGCCCGGCTCGAGTACGACGAGTGCGAGTCGGCGGTGGCCTCCTCTGCTACCGGGCGGGCAACGTCGCGCTCGTCCTCGAGGACGAGATCGCGCCCGCCGAGCGCGCCCGGGTCGACGCCGCGATCAGCGCCCTCGCCTCGGACTGAGCGCCTACTGGTTCGCCTGCGAGAGCAGGAAGAGCCCGAGCGAGGTGAAGCCGACCATCAGCGCCAGCATCCAGTACTGCGAGCGGGCGGCGATGCGGGAGTCGCCGAACATCGCGACGGCGCGGTCGTGGGCGATGACGAGCGCGGCGGCGTGGCCGACCACGAGCGCCGCGACCTGGATGTAGGAAACGGCGTTGGCGCTGATCAGCGTGTAGTCGATCGGGTCCGTGGAGATGCCGAAGAGGTTCGACATGTCGCCGAGCGGGTCGTTCAGCAGGTAGGTGAACTGCGCCTGCTCCTGGTAGAGGACGAGCGTGAAGTAGTGGGCGACGAGGTAGGCGAGCGCGATCGGGATGAAGCTGTGGACGAACAGGCGCGCCAGCTCCTTCATCGAGATCTCGCCGAGCTTCCCGCCCACGGTTCGCATCCCCGCGATCCCGGCGTAGAAGATCGCGGCGACGGCGGCGATCGTCGCCGCCAGCAGGATCGATCCCGGTCAGCCGCTGGGCGAGGATCGGCGAGAGCCCCGCGCCGGTCGAGGCCGTCGAACATCGAGCCGGCGACGCCGTCGAGGACGCCCTCGCTGGCGCCGTCGTAGGCGGTGCCGCCGATCGTGACGAGGACCATGGCCGCGGAGCCGGCGATCCCGGCGGTCCAGTTGCGCGACGCGCTCAGCAGCGCGGCGGAATCCCGAGCCGGCCTGTCGCGACCGAGATCGCGGAGAGGCTGGCGAACATCGCGAAGTAGACCGAGAAGGTCTCGCCGCGCTCGAGCCAGCGCTCGATCCCGAACAGCGACATCGCCATCAGCGTGTAGACGCGAGTAGAGCAGGACGGCGATCGCGACGATCCTCGGCTCGAGGCCGACGCTGCCGAACCCCGACTCGCCGTAGACCAGCTCGAGCCAGAGGAAGCCGACCAGCCCGGCTGCCGCGGGCCAGCGACCGAGCCGTTCCGGGTAGGCGAGCGGCGCGCGATGCTGCTGGCCGGCGACCGCGCCGAAGACGCCGGCGAAGCTGCGGGCGATCGCCCGCCAGGGGTTGAAGGCGCGAAAGACGTCGCCGAAGGCGACGCTGAGCCCGACCATGCCCAGCCAGACGGTGACGAAGACGAACGTGATCGAGAAGTTGCGGTCGGGAGACGCGGTGCCGGAGAGCCCGGACCAGACGGTGGCCGCGAGCAGGACGACGCCCGATCGCCCCGGCGAGGAACGCCGCCGGGCGCCCGGCGAGGATCGCCGAGATCCAGCCGGGCGCCGGCCGCCAGCGCTCGTCCTCGAGCTTCGGCTCCCGCCACATCGCGGTGAGCAGGACGAAGGTGATGATCAGGACCAGCGCCGCCCCCCAGGCGAACAGCCACTCGGGGATCGGCAGGTCCTTCTTGCCGACCAGGGCGTGCGCGAGGAGGGTCGGGAACGACATCGGCTTGGGTCCTGGGCCGGGGTCCGGCCTACTTGACCGTGACCTCGGCGATCGGGGTCACGGAGTCCTCGAGCTCCATCTCGAAGACGCCTTCGATGTCGCCGTCGAACTCGATCTTCGCCGGCTCGCCGGGCGCGACTCGCGCGAAGAGTCGTAGCCGTGCAGGTGCACGTGCTCGGTCGTGTCCGGGGAGGTCACGTGATCTCCGCGTTCTCGCCCGCGGGACCTCGATCTCCTGGACGCCGCCCACGGGCTGACCCCCCTCGACCTCGATCTCGGCCTTGACGACCTCGGGCTCGGGGGCTCGGGCTTCGGCTTCTGCGTCGGGTTGACCCCGATGCCGGCGTCGTCTTCCTGGCGTGGTCTGCTCGGCGACCGAGCGTCGTCGTGCCGCCGCCGTCACCGTCGTCCTCGCGCAGGACGAAGAAAAGGACGACGACCACCGCGGCCGCGACGACCACCACCCCGATTCGCGCTCCTCTCGACTGCATGTGCTGCTCCTTCCTCGAAGGTGTGATCAGCGGCCCCGCGCGCGCGAGGACCCGCCTCCAGGCATTGCTGCCGACCGGACCGGCCGGCGCTAGGCGATTGCGGTGAGCGTGCGGGCGGGGGCCGCCCGGCGAGCGAGGTCGCGAGCAGAGGAGCGCCCCGCGGGAACGAGGCGGAAGCCGGGGCGCGGGCGCGGGCCGGCCGCCGCGCGGAGCGGCCGGCGAGCGCGCGGGCGCCGGCCGGCGAGCGCGAGGAGCGCCTCCTCGCCGGGATAGCGCCGGATCGCGAGCGGAGCCGCGAGCAGCAGCGCCGGCACGAGGTAGAGCAGGCCGTCGTGCGCGCCGAGCAGCGCCAGCGCCAGGCACCAGAGCAGCGTCACGCCGAGGAGCGCGAGCGGAAGCGCCGTTCGTCCACCGTCATCGGCGGGATCGTAGCCCGCCGGCTTGAAAGCGAGCTAAGTCACTACTCGATCGCGGGGGCGTCGATCGACTCTCCCCCGCCGCCGAACACGAAGAGGACGATGATCGCGATCCCGAGCAGGATCCCGATCGCGATCCCGATCGCGAGGTCGCGGCGGCTCAGCGGCTCAGACGCCGTCCAGGAGGCGCCAGTTGGCGCGGAACGCGGACTCGGCCTCGGCGACGATCGCGTCGGCATCGGCCGCGCCGGCGAGCTCGTCGATCAGCTCGCGGGTCTCGGCGGCGTGCTCGACGTCGCGGGTCTCGTGGACGCGGAAGTACGCGGTGCCGGCGCCGTCGGCGAAGCCGTAGCGCTCGAGCAGGCCCTCGCGCTTGGTCTTCGAGATCGCCGGCTGGCCGGACTCGATCGCGTAGAGGCGGGCGAGGTCTGGCGACGAGGCCGTCGTCGGCGGTCCAGGCGTCGACGCAATCGGTGGTCTCGGCGGTCGGCTCGGCGCCCGCGTCTCCACCGGCGGCGGCGACGAAGCCGTCCCAGAGCTCGACGTGAGCGGCCTCCTCGGCGCGCGTGGCTGCGCAGCTCGGCGCGCTCCGGCGCGAGCCTCGGCGACGTCGGCGCTGATCGTGGCGACGGCCTCGACGGCGTGGCGGTACTGGCCCGAGTAGCGTGCGAGCTCCTCGCGGCTCAGCTCACCGGCCGACCAGCGCTGGTAGAAGGGGTGCTCGAGCACGTTCCAGCGTGCGCGTGCCGATTCGATCCGATCCCAGATGCTCTCGCTCAAGAAATTCCTCCGTCGGTTTCGGTCCCCTGCCGATGGTCGTCGTCGATTTCGTCGCCGGCGATGGAGACTACCGACCGCGCCCGATCGATTGAGACCGCCGCCGCCCGGACATCGCGGTACCGCCGATCTCGGAGGACGACCGAATGGGTCGGCGAGGCCCCGCCGAAGATCGAGCGGCTGACCGCGAAGGGCCCGGTGCTCGTCCACTTCATCGACGCCGGCGCACCTCTCGAGCGTCCGCACCCTCCCCTACCTCACGCGCCTGGCACGAGCGCTACGCCGAGCTCGGGCTGAGCGTGCTCGGCGGTGAACTCGCCGCGCTTTCCGTTCACGGCGCGACACGCGCCAAGCTGGCCGCCGCGCTCGGCCGGCTCGACCTGCCGTTCCCGGTCGCGCTCCGACCCCGACTACGCGATCTGGCGGGCATACGGCTGCGAGGGCTGGCCGTCGTCGTTCCTCTGGGCCCAGGGCGGCGTGCTCGCCTGGTTCCACTTCGGCGAGGGCGAGTACTCGGCGACCGAGGACGAGATCCGCGAGCTCCTGCCCGAGTCCGCGCGCGAGGCGGGGCTGCCCGCAGCCGGCGAGCCGCTGCGGCCGAGCGACGCCGCCGGCGCCAAGGTCGTGCCGCCGACGCGCCGAGACCTTCCCCGGCGGCGCGCCGGAGCAGCCCTGGCGGGCGCCGCCCGGCGCCGCGCCGATCGAGATCGACTACGAGGGCGCCGGCGCCGCGGTGACGGTCGACGGCCGCGGCGAGCTGGCGGTGAGCGTCGACGGCGGCCCCGGAGTCGATGGTCGAGGTCGACGCGCCGGGCCTCTACGAGCTCGCGGGCATCCGACGCCACGGCGCCCACCGGCTCGCCCTGCGCCCGTCGATCGGGCTCGAGCTCTACAGCCTCGGCTTCGCCCCCGGCGTTCCCTGAGCCGGATACCCCCTGGGGGTCTTGCTAGCGTTCAGGCATGGCAACCGAGACCCACGGCTACACCGAGAACAAGGACGGGATCCGCCGGCGGCTGCGCCGGATCGAGGGGCAGGTGCGCGGCGTCGACCGGATGGTCGACGAGGACCGCTACTGCATCGACGTGGTCACCCAGATCACCGCGGTGCAGGCGGCGCTCGACAAGGTCGCGCTCGAGCTCCTCGCCGACCACACGCGGCACTGCGTCGTCGACGCCTCCGAGGGCGACTACGACGAGAAGACCGAGGAGCTGATGGGCGCGGTCAAGCGCCTGCTCCGCCACGGCTAGCAGCTAGCGAACGGCGCATCTCTTGGAGCTCCGCCCCTAGAATCCGCTCCGAGGCGGGTGGTCCCGCCCGGCCCTGGAGGGGGTTCTTAGAGGATGACTAGGGGGATTCGATGAGGAAGTCGGCGACGGTCTGCGGCGTCGTACTCGCGTGCCTGCTTCCCGCCGCGCCCGCCGCGGCCACCCCGGTCGCGACGAGCGACGGCGAGTACCAGGCGCTCGGCCGCGTCTTCCCGGATCCGCTCGCGACCTGCTCTCAGGCCGGCAGCCGAGCCGTGCTCGCCGAACGCCCAGGGCAACGTCCCGGCGACCCAGTTCATCCAGATCCAGGAGTTCCTCGACGCGCCTCGAGTACATGAACCAGCGCGAGGACTGGCGCGCTACATGGAGGTGCTGGTGCTCGACGGCCAGCTCGGCGAACGGCGGCGCGGCCCGACGGACGACGCCTCGGCGTCGGCTCGCCCGGCGACGCCGATGTTCCCCGGCAACAACCAGCCGCTCGAGTTCGACCCGAAGCCCGAGTACCAGTCGGCCGGGCCTGCCGACGACGACGCTCGACCGCAACCGCTCCGACCTGATCACGGTCCGGGTCACCGACGAGTCCGTGCCCGACGCCGGCAAGGAGCGCTACGCGCTCTCGCTGTCGATCCACGGGATCGAGCGGGCCGGGCGTCGAGGGCGGCACCCGCGCCGCGGAGGACCTGATCACCGCCGCCACGACCGGGCGCAGCGACGAGCCGGTCGTCTCCGAGAACGTGCGCGCCGGTGCGCCCCGAGCTTCGCCCGCGTCCTGCGCGAGTCGATCATCTACTTCACCTATCCCAACCCCGACGGCTGGCGGCGCGGCTCGATCACCGAGGGCGGGCCCTTCTTCCAGCGCTACAACGGCAACGGCGTCGACATCAACCGCGACTGGCCCGACATCGGCTTCTCGTTCCGGCCCTACAGCGGGCTCTCCGAGCCCGAGAGCCGCGCGCTCTCCGGCGAGCCTGACCGAGATCCAGGACTCGACCGGCCGCCAGTTCGCGGCCGGCGACGACCTGCACGGGCAGCCGCTCGCCGACGCGCTCTCCTTCACCCTCCTCCCGCACGGCAGCCACGACTTCGCCAAGAACGAGCGCATCCGCGACACCGCGATCACGATCCACCGCGCCTCCGAGGAGGCGCTCCTGTGGTCGCCGATCGTGCAGCCGAACGACGCGCCGCAGGGCGGCGGCCCGCCCTGCGTGCCGACCGGCGCGGTCGGCACCGGCTGCGCGCAGATCTACGGCCAGACCTGGGGCACCGTCTACGACACGATCAACTACACGACGACGGGGGCGCTCGGCGACTGGTTCGACTCCTCGGTCGGGCTCGGCGCGGACGGGATCGACAACGAGATGTCGTTCTCGCACCTCGACAAGAACATCGTCTTCGACCCGCACACCGAGCAGCTCCACGTCGACGGCAACAAGGCGCTGATCTACGCGCACCTGGCGACGATCCTCGACCCGGTCTCGAGCGACGTTCGAGGCGCGCGGGACGAAGGGCTACGTCGCCGGCGACCCGGATCACGCGCGAGGAGAAGGCGTTCCAGGCCGGCCCGCCCGCGGGCACGACGCCTCAGGACGACATCGACTCCGGCCCGACGCCCGCCCGGCCCCGACGGCAACGTCACCTTCCCGTTCGAGGTGAAGGGCGGCCCGCAGCCGGGCGGCGCCAACATCTTCAACGGCGGCATGCGCGTCGACGTCACCGAGACCAACGTCGGCGGCATCGGCGGCGGCAACGCTGATCAACGGCCTCCAGGTCCAGTGCAGGGGCTGCGACGAGCACCCGGGCGTCACCGACGACGACGAGTGGGTGACGGTCGACCGAGGACTACAACCAGTCGCCGGTCTACCTGCAGGCCGGGCCTGACCGTGCGCCGTGAACCGGCCGCAGGCGACGAAGGCCGACGGCTCGCCGGTCGAGTGGCGGGCGGTCGTCCAGGGCCCGACCGGGCTGGCGCAGGATGACAGTCGACTTCACCTCGGGCCCGGCGACGACCGACGGCGCCACCGGCGGCGACGAGCCGCCGCGGCTCGCCGGCTACGACGTCGCCAACACCGACTTCTTCGAGGACCTGAACCCGTTCATCCGCGGCGAGAGCCGGGACTTCACGCGGGTCGATCCGCGCGACGGTGATCGAGGGGCGCCGCAGGCCTCGACGGCCTCGACTCGCTCGTGCTCGCCGACGACGCGCTGCCCGGCTACACGGGCAGCTACGGCGGCGGTGGCGACGGCACCCCCGGCGGTGGGCCGACGCCCGACTCGACGTTCGAGGGCACGGTCAGCGCTCCCGGCGCCGTCGAGCGGCCTGCCCGGGACCTTCGAGGACCACCCGTTCACGATCAAGCGCAACGAGGGCAACGCGAAGGTGACCGTCCGGATCGACTGGGAGCTGGCGCAGAACGACTTCGACATGTACCTCTTCAAGGTCGAGTCGAACGGCGACGAGACCCAGGTCGCGTCGTCGGCGACGGCGCAGGGCGACGTCGAACTTCGAGGAGATCGTCGCTCGACAACCCGGCGCCGGGCGACTACATCGTCCGCGTCGACAACTTCGCCTCGGCCGACCCGCGCTACACGGGCTCGATCAAGTTCGACCCCAAGCCGGGCGGCGGGCAGGAGACCAACACGGGCGCCTACACGGTCGCCGAGAAGGACGCCTGGATCGAGGCGCTCCGCGGATTCGCCCGGGGCGGCGGCAACCTCGTGCTCACCGACGGCGCGCTCGAAGGCTCTGCCCGACCTCGCCGGCAGTCGCCCGAGGAGTCGGTCGACCGCTCGACGGTCTACGCCGGCCAGACCGCGTTCGAGACCGCCGACGGAGAGGACACCCTCGACGACGAGGAAAACCCGGAGCCGCTGACCGCGGACGTCGCCCAGGAGGGCGCCCGCTTCGGCTCGGGCAACCGTCGCCAGACGTTCGAGCCCACCCCGCTCGGCTTCGCGATCCAGAACGAGGCCGGCGGCGACGACTCGAATGCCCGCCAGTTCGACATCGGTCGCAACGCCTGGGAGAAGGCGGGCGGGCGCATCGCCGGCACATCGGTCTCTTCCAGCCCCGATGCGGCGGCGCCGCTCCA
This sequence comes from uncultured Thermoleophilia bacterium, assembly GCA_963844425.1. Lineage (GTDB taxonomy): Bacteria > Actinomycetota > Thermoleophilia > Solirubrobacterales > 70-9 > DASUSH01. Next base: position 140,295 of record CAWJOD010000001.1, read on the forward strand.
CAACCGGGTGACCCTCGGTGAGCTGAAGCTCGGCGACGGCCAGATCAGGATCGCCGGCTCCCTCCTCCCCCAGCCCACGCAGGCGTTCGACCACACGCTGGGCCTCGAGCCCTACGCGCCGACCTACACGGGCTACATCCTGATGCGCAACCTGCTCGACGCCCGCGAGCGTGGCGGTGGCGGGGCCGGCGGAGGCGGCGGCGGCAGCGCCGCGGACGGCAGGCGCAACTGCGACAACGAGATCCTCGGCGACAAGCGGCACGCGACAAGCTGCGCGGCACCGCCGCCGACGACCGGATCAAGGGCAAGAAGGGCCGCGACCGGATCAAGGGCCGCGGCGCCGACGACTGCCTGAACGGCGGCGGCAGCGGCGACAAGGTCGCCGGCAACTCCGGCAACGACCTGGTCAAGGGCGGCGAGGGCCCCGACCGCCTCGTCGGCGGCTCGGGCAACGACGCCCTCAAGGGCGGCGACAAGCCCGACCGGATCTCAGGCGGCAAGGGCCAGGACAGGATCTCCGCCAAGCGCGGCCGCAAGGACCGGATCGACTGCGGCAAGGGCAAGGACGTCGCCGTCGTCGACAAGCGCGACAAGGTCCGCCACTGCGAGAAGGTCCGGGGCGCGTAGAGCCTAACCTCGCTCCACCGTCCGGTCTAGGCCGGTCGGCTGCCTAAATTCATCCTGTTTGCAGGATATTTCCGTCCGGGACCGGGTATAAAATTCTGCGCATCGAGCGAAGGGGATGACATGGGGTTCGACCCGCTGACGATGATGGCGCTGGTCCTTGCGGCAATCACGCTCGTCGTCGCGCGTTTTTTCGCCGGCGGTCGCTAGCGCAACAGCGATCCCTGAAGGGTCCGGCGCGCCAAGAATGTTGCGTGGGCACTCCCGCATCGCACCCAATGGCTCGCTCCTGCTTTCACGCGAAAGCGACAGCGATCAGATCGGGCAACGGGGAAGCGCGGCGCGCCCTACTCGCGCAGCCCGAAGGCTTCGAAGGCTTCGGCTCGCTCCTGGAACAACCGAAGGCAAGTGATCTGCCCGTTCTCCACTGTGAACACGAGCACGCTCCTCGCGATCACTTCGATCCCCTCGCGCCCCCGCATGTGGGCGGTGTTAGCGACCACGATTTCTGAGCCCACCTCTGTGAGGTCGTGGATCTCAACATTGACGTTCTCAAACGTCGACCAGAACTCGCCCCAGAAGCTCTTGTGCTCTTCATGACCGCGATAGACGCCCTTGAACAGTCCTCGGGAACGCGACCAGTCAATTTCCGCGTCGGGGTGAAACGAGGCCAACCACGTCGTCAAGTCGCGCCGGTTCCAGCCTTCGTTATGGCGCCGCACAGTTTCGATGTTCTCCCCAGACATCGTCGACGCAGTATCTCGCGCCGGACCGAATGGGGCAGCTCGACGATGGTCGGCTTCCTAGGGAGTTGGAGCTGCCTCGACGCGGTAAGTCTCCAACCGTCGCGCCAGTTCGTCCGGACGGCTGAGCGCGGGCAGGTGTCCAGTGTCGATTACGTCCGGGGCGATGCCCAGGCGATCGAGCGCGAGCCCGCGCATGAACTCGATTGGGAAGAGGCGATCGTGACGGCCGGCGAGCACCCTGGTCCGGACGTCCGGCCACCCGTCGAGCGGCCAGGGCTCGGCGAACGGCGTGTCGGACTGGCGGGGCTCCCCGCGGGCGAACGCTTCGGCGACGAGCTCCGCGGGAAGGTCGTGCATGAGGGTCGTCCTCACGTCGACGCCGGCATCGGGGTCGCGGCCTTCGCGCTCGTCGTTGCGCTGGCGCGCCGCTATCTGGCCGGTGCTCGACCACCACTCGCCTGGCGACTCGCCCGGTGCCGGGATCATCGGCGCCAAGAGGATGAGCAGCCGGACATCGGCCCTGTCGCAGAGCATCGGTGCCGTGAATGCCGCCATCGACTGCGCCACGACGATCAACCCGGCGCGATCGCCGATCGAGTCCAACACCGTGTCCGCGTACTCGCCGAGTCCGGCGGCGTCGTCGTCGGCCGGCAGGTCCGGGGTGAGAACGTCATGGCCTCGCGCACGCAGTCGCGGAGCGACCAGATGCCAGTACCACGAGTCCCCGCCAGCGCCGGGGAGCAGGACGAAGGTCGCCGCCGGAGGCGCCACCTCCTCAGGCCCGGCGGGCTCGCTAACCGATCCCGTTTCCGAGTTCATGCCTTTCAGACTCGTCCAAGGCCCGCAAATCATCGCCGATACTGATCACCGAGTCGTGGCTGCTTTGCGCGAAGAGCAGCACGTGAGGGAGATCTCAGGTCGCAGCTCTCTCGGTTCTAAGATCGCCAGTAGATGAACCGGCTGGCCGAGCCAGAATCCACCGTGCCCAAAACGGATACTCCGGGCATTCACGTTCCGCCGCCCGTCTATTACGTCGCCGCGTTCCTCGTCGGGGTCGCTCTCGAGCTCATATTCCCGACGGACTGGCCGCAGTCCGGCGTGCGGCTGGCCGTCGCGCTGCTCGCGGTGGGAGCCTGGATCGCCCTCGATGGTGCGGCGATGGTGTCGTTCCACCGGGCCCGAACGAGCATGGTGCCGATGAACCCGAGCACGGCGCTGGTCATCTCCGGCCCCTATCGCGTCACCCGCAACCCGATGTACCTTGGGATGGCGTTCCTCTATGTCGCGTTTGCGTTCGCGTTCGGTGTGATGTGGGGGCTGGCGTTCCTCCCGGCGGTGATCGTGATCATCGACCGATTCGTGATCGCCCGCGAGGAGCCGTACCTGGAGCGGAGATTCGGGCAGCCCTATCGCGACTACAAGGTTCGAGTGCGCCGCTGGATCTAGCTCCTGCTTTGCGCGAGAAGCGGAAGCGCCGAGGGACCAACTAACCGGCAGGTATCCCCGTCTCGCTCAAGGGGGGTGGATTCCGAAATGCACCGTATGCGGGCATTTCGGTATCCACCCCCCTCCCGATCACCACTTACGGCAGCTCCAGCGCCTCCGCGTTCGTGTTTCCGAACGCGTCGCGCGCCGCGCCGGCGGCGACCGTCGCCGGGCCGCCGCCCGGCACACGGAACGTCTTGCCACGGCCGCGGACGGTCGACCTCCTCGCCGCCGACCTCGAACTCGACCCGGCCGCCCTTGGCCGAGCGCGGGCGGGCGAGCAGGTCGACGTTCTCCCGCCTCGGGGTAGTCGAGGCGGACGGCGCGCTTGCCGCCGGACTCGACCTCGTGAACGGTCAGGGCATCGCTCGGGACGACCCGGAACGGACTCGAGGTGAGCTCGTAGCGGGTCGCATCGACGCGGAGCCGGTAGCGGCCGAGCTTCGCGCCGCGCGGGACCTCCCAGTAGGCGTGTAGGCGCCGGCGTCGTCGACGCGCCAGAGGATGGCGAGGCCGAGGTCGGAGTCGACGCGCTTCCACCTTCCCGCCCTGCGGCGCTCGACGACGACGAAGGCGCGCTCGAGCGGGCGGTCGTGGCCCATCGGCCCGCCGCTCCAGGCGATCCGAGCGTGGCCGAAGCGGGGGACGCTCGCCTGCGGCTGCTCGGTGAGGGTGCCGCTTGCCGCGCCCTCCGGGTACGGCGGGCCATCGGGGGCGACGCCGTTCTCGGCGTCGAACGGATACGGATCGGGGGCGGGCTCGCCGCTCGCCATCGCCTCGCCGAGCTCCACCAGCTGGTCCGTGAGGAACGGTCCCTCGTAGGGGCCGAACATGGTCGAGCCGCCCTCGTAGTGCTGGCGCTCGTACTCCTCCGGCGTCGTGATGTAGGAGATGAACTCGTTGGCGAGGCCGGCGATGACGACGCGGCGGACGCCTGACCCCGCGCAGGGTCTCCAGGACCGCCGCCTTCGCCCTCGCGCCCGGTCTCCTTCGTCGGCTCGCCCGGCAGCGAGGCGATCGCCCGCTCTCCGATCCGGGCGACGGTGAGCGGCACGGCGTTCGGGAACTCGCCGGCGGGGACGACGAGCTTGTGGCCCTGCGAGTCGAAGACCAGCCGCGGAGCGGCGGTCCTCGAAGACGACGCCGGTGACGTCGAAGAGCGGGCCGCGCTCCTCCTCGGAGCCGGTGAAGAACGGGGCGCCCGCGCGTCCCTCCGTGGCGACCTGGCCGCCGCCCGCCTCCTGGCCGCAGAAGCAGACCCGCGTCCAGCGCAGGTCGAGCTCCGGACGGGCGCTGAGCCTGCGGCCCGCCTCCTTCCAGGCGAGAACATCTCCTTCGCCTCGACCCGGCCGACGTAGTTGGCGCCCGCGGGGCCCGTGTAGTCCATCCCGGCCGACATGTCGCCCTCGTTCGAGTTGCCGTAGACGTTGAGCACGAGCTGGTCTCGCGGCACCTTGCCGGCGCGCCGCACGCGCTTCTCGAAGACCCGGTGCGCGGTCGCGTGGTGGTCGCCGTTGTACGCCTCGAACGGCGCCTTCACGACGGTGCCGTGGTTGGCGAAGCTGGAGAAGCCGCCGATCGGGACGCGGCGGCCGCCGATGATCTTGTCGACGCGGAGCACGTCGACGTTCGGGTCGATCGTGTGGACCGGGCCCTCCGGGTCCTGCTCGGGGCGCCGGCGCCGCGGTCCTCGATGATCCCGTGGTCGGCGAGGTGGGCCTCGATCGAGCGGTTGCGGGTGAGGCCGACGATCCGGCCCGAGCCCCAGCCCGCCACCGCCGGGCCGAGGTCGCGCTTGGCGCGGCGGATCGATTTCGAGATCTGGGTGGTGAGGAACGTGTAGAGCTGGCGATCGGCCGGCTTCGGGTTGAACAGCTCGACGAACGAGCTCGGGTCCTGGATCGTCTCGGGGCTCGGCGCGGCGGTGTTGTAGGTGGGGAAGTTGGCGAACCCGCCGGGGCCGGAGTGGGTGTGGGTCGGGAGGATGAGCACGTTGGCGGGATCGAAGCCGGCGACGCCGCGCATCTGCTGCTGCATCCCCGCCGGGATCATGAAGAGGTCGATCGAGACCAGCGCGACCCTCTCGCCGCCGCGCTGGAGCACGATCGACTTCGCGAACAGCCGCGTGTGCTGGCCCAGCGCGAGCCGATCGGCACGGGTGAAGCCGCCGAGGTAGTAGCCCGTCTGCTGCGGCGTGATGTCGGCCTGGCCGGCGCCGGCGCGAAGGGTCGGCGCGGCGGCTGCCGAGGAGGGCAGCGCGAGTGCCGCGGCGGCGAGCGCCGCCAGGACGATTGCGAGCGCGCCCCGAGCCACTCCTCGATCTTAGGTTCGGACCGCCGCCGGTGAGCCGGTCAGACCGGGACCGGGCCGAATCATCATCCGCCCCTCGATCGGCGGCCTGAACCCGAAGCGCTCGTACAGGCCGTGGGCGTCGGCGGTGCCGAGCATGACGCGGCGCACGTCGCGAACCTCCGGGTGGGCGAGCGCGGTCTCGACCAGCCAGACGCCGAGCCCGCGGCCGCGGTGCGGCTCGAGCACGAAGACGTCGGCGATCCAGGCGAAGGTGGCGCCGTCGGTGACCGCGCGGGCGAAGCCGGCGAGCTCGCCTTCGGGGCGCGTAGAGGCCGAACGGGACCGAGGCCTCGATCGAGCGGTCGACGACCTCGCGCGCGACCCCCTCGCGACCAGTATGCGGTGCGCAGGAACCGCCAGATCGCCTCGCGGTCGAGACGGCCCGGATCGGTCGAGATCTCGTATCCGTCCCGCCCGCGCGCGCTCAGGCGCGGGCGAGCTCACGGTCCTTCAGGTCCTCGCGGATCACCTTCGGCAGCATGAAGCGGACGTCCTCGTCGACCGTGCGAAGCTCGGAGATGTCGCTCACGCCGCGCTCGCGGAAGAGCTGGACGAGCCCCTCGACGAGCTCCTCGGGGGCGCTGGCGCCGGAGGTGATGCCGACCGTGTCGACGCCCTCGAGCCACTCCTCGCGGACCTGGCTCGCGTTGTCGATCAGGTGCGAGGCCGCGCCGTGCTCGCGGGCGACCTCCACGAGCCGGTTCGAGTTCGAGGAGTTCTTCGAGCCGATCACGAGCACGAGGTCGCACTCGCGCGCGAGCTCCTTCACCGCGAGCTGGCGGTTGGTCGTCGCGTAACAGATGTCGTCGGACTTCGGCGACGTGATCTCCGGGAACTTCTCGCGCAGGGCGGCGATGATCTGCGCCGTCTCGTCGACCGAGAGCGTGGTCTGGGTGATGAAGGCGAGCCGGGAGGGATCGTCGACCTCGAGCTCGGCGACGTCCTCGGCGGTCTGGACGAGGACGATCGACTCCGGCGCCTCGCCGGTCGTGCCCTCGACCTCCTCGTGGCCCTCGTGGCCGATGAGGACCATCGTGTAGCCGTCCTCGGCGAACCTGCGGGCCTCGACGTGGACCTTGGTGACCAGCGGGCAGGTTGCGTCGATCGTCCGCAGGCTGCGCTTGGCGGCGTTCTCGTGGACGGCCGGCGCGACACCGTGGGCGCTGAAGACGACGAGCGCGCCCTCGGGCACCTCGGTCTCCTCGTCGACGAAGATCGCGCCGCGCTCGGAGAGGACCTCGACGACGTGCTTGTTGTGGACGATCTCCTTGCGCACGTAGACCGGCGGCCCGTAGAGATCGAGCGCGTGCTCGACCGTCTGCACGGCGCGATCGACGCCCGCGCAGTAGCCGCGCGGAGCCGCGAGCAGGACCTTGGAGGGGGAGTCCGGCCATCAGGCGGTAAAGGGTACTGGCGGCCTGGCGGCCTACGCGAGTCCCCGGCAGAGCCCGCACCGCCGCCTCGCCGACCGCGTCGAGGCTCTCGGCGCAGACCTTGTCGATCGTGTCCTCGGTCGTGTGCCAGTACGAGCCCGGGGTGCCGCCGCTCGCCGAAGGTGAAGTCGATCAGGTCGACCGCGGGGATCCCCTCGCTGGAGGAACGGGATAGTGGTCGTCGGCGACCGGAGCGGCGGTGCCCTCGAACGGGGCGGCGTCGCCGTCGGCCTCCTCCGAGGCGTCGGCGAAGGCGGCGTAGAGGCCCGCGTCGGAGCTCGACTCGCGCGGGATCTGGAGGTCGCAGTCGCCGACCAGGTCGAAGAGCACCATCGCCTCGATCGAGTCGAGCGGCGGCGAGCCCTGGCGCCGGCGGTCGCGCTCCGCGTAGCGGACGTACTGGCGGCTGCCGCGGGTGCCGTCGACGTCGAAGGACTCGCCGGGCCGGGCCTCCTCGGCGTCGAAGAGCGCCAGGCGCAGGTCGGGCCCGTCGACGCGGCTCGGGCAGCGAGCGGGCGAGCTCGAGCACGACGGCCACCCCGGAGGCGCCGTCGTTGGCGCCGACGAAGTCGGGGACGTCGTAGGTGTCGTGGTGGGCGCCGACGACGACCGAGCCGCGCTCGCGCCCGGGGATCGTGCCGACCACGTTCAGGTGCGGCTTCTGGACGCGCACGTCCTCGACGCCGGCGCGCGCGAAGCCGCCGGGCGATCAGCCTCGACTGCTCCGCGTTCGCCTCCGACCCGCCGGGCGCGGCCCGAGCGCGACCTGCGCGCGGACGTCCTCCATCGCCCGCTCGGCGTCGAAGAGGTCGGCGGGCGTGCGCGCGTCGGCGCCGTCGTCGCCGCACGCCGCCGATCGCGACACGCCGCGCAGGCGGCGAGGCCCGCCAGGAGTTGGCGCCCTGGTCCCACCGCGGCGAAGTTAGCGCGCTTCGAGCGTGAACTCGAGGCGCGACGCGGTGCCGCGCGCCGCGTCCGCGTTGCGGGCGCGGGCGACGACATCGGCCTCGCCCTTGCGCTTCAGCTTCGCGAGGAACGACCTGCGCATGTCGAAGCGCAGGACCTGCTTCTTCCCGGGCCCTTGATCTCGTAGCTCGAGGCGCTTGCGCGGCGCCGCTGAGCGCCGCGGTGCCGTCGCAGCTCGAGCGTCGAGGCCCTTCGGGCCAGACCGGCGGGCAACGCAGGCGGACGGCCACCCGGTCGCGCTTGGTCAGGCTTCGCCGAGCGCAGCTCGATCAGCGAGGCGCGGGCGCGCAGCGGTCCCGCCGGGGGCAGCGGCGGCGGGTCGCTCGCCCTGCGAGTACTGCGTCGGGGTGCTGGGACGCCTCGAAGAAGCCGTGGTCGACGTCCTCGCGTCGAGACGTCGTCGGCGCCGGGCGACGGGTCGGGGCCGGTGATCGGCTCGTCGGTGATCGCGCCGAGCATCCGCCGGTACATCTCCTCCTGCCAGCCCGAGTCGCCGGTGAAGGTGCCGTTGTCCTGGCCGGTGCGGACGACGACCAGCCCCTGGCTCGGGAAGACCGTCACCCACTGGCCGAACAGCCCCGCGTACTGGTACACGTCGGCGGGCAGGCTCTCGAAGTCGCGGTGATCGTCGACCGGGCGGTCGACGACGCGCGGGCCGACGCAGGGCTGCGAGGCGTTCAGCCAGATCAGGTAGCCGTAGCAGCCGTTCTGCTCGCACCGGGGTGAGCGCCTCGGAGACGAACCGCTCCGAGAGCAGCCGCGTGCCCGTTCCAGACGCCGCCGCGACGCATCAGCTCGCCGAGCCGGCCGAAGTCGTCGGCGCTCATGTGCAGGCCGAAGAAGCCCTGCGTGTGCCCGGCCGAGTCGCGCTGCCAGTGCCAGTCGCCGGGCGAGATCCCGATCGGCCCGAAGAGCTCGTTCTGGGCGAACTCCTGGAAGTCGCGGCCGACCGCGCGCTGGATCGCCTCGGCGAGCAGCGCCGGCCCGTCCTGCGAGTACTCCCAGTAGCTCCCCGGCTTCCTCGCGACCGGGGTGGTGAGCGCGTTCTGCAGCCGGTTCGGCATGAAGATGTTGTAGTCGCGCAGGCCGTTCCACTCGAGCCCGCTCGTCATCGTCAGCAGGTGGCGCATCGTGATCTCGCCATGGGGCCCGTCGGCCTCGGGGATCAGCGAGCCGAGCGGGTCGTCGGGGGAGATCGCGCCGAGCGTCATCGCCCGCCCGAAGACGATGGCGACGACCGACTTCGACAGCGACCAGCTCTGGTAGCGGGTGTCGCGGTTGACCGGTGCGGCGGCGTCCTCGCCGACCCTGCAGCCGTGGCGGTAGACGCGGATCGCGAACGAGGTGTTCTGCTGGCCGTAGACGATCGCGTCCTGGAGCTTCGCCGCGTCCATCCCGGCCTCGGCGGGCGTCACCGCCTGCCAGTCGCCGGTACCCGGCTCCTCGCAGTGGACCGCGGCGCCCGCGGCGCCGGGCAGGGCGACGAGCGCGAAGGCGATCGCGCAGAGCGAAGCGAGAGATGTCCGGCGAAGGATGGTCAAGGTCGAATTAGGCTGCGCTAAGCATGACCCAAGGCCACATGGATCGCCTCAGTTCGATCGATGCCTCGTTTCTCAGCAACGAGACCGATTCGAGCCACATGCACGTCGGCGGGGTGCTGATCTTCGAGGGTCCGCCGCCGAGCTACGACGACCTGATCGAGCACATCCGCGGCCGCCTCCACCTCGTCCCCCGCTTCCGCCAGAAGCTCGCCGTCTCGCCCCTGCAGACGGGGCGCCCGTTCTGGATCGACGACCCGTCGTTCAACCTCGAGTACCACGTCCGCCACTCGGCGCTGCCCTCGCCCGGCTCCGAGGAGCAGCTGAAGAACATGGTGGCGCGGCAGTTCTCCCAGCAGCTCGACCGCACGAAGCCGCTCTGGGAGCTGTGGCTGGTGCAGGGGCTGAAGCGCAAGCGCTTCGCGCTGCTCTCGAAGACCCACCACGCGCTCGTCGACGGCGTCTCCGGCGTCGACATCGCGACGGTCCTGTTCGACGTGAAGCCCGTGCCGGAGCCGGCCCAGGCCGAGCACGAGTGGGTGCCGAGCCCGATGCCATCCTCCGCGGGGCTCGTCGCCCGCAACGCGGAGTCGATCGCCTCCACCCCGGTCCGCCTCGCGCGCCGGCTGGGCTCGGCGGTCGACGCACCCCCGACCCGCCGTCCGCCAGGTCACCGAATCGGCCGAGGCGCTCGGCGAGGTCGCCTGGAACTTCGCCAACCCGGCGCCGGAGGTGCCGCTCAACACCGAGATCGGCTCCTACCGCCGCTTCGAGTGGGCCCGCGCCGAGCTCGCCACGCTTCAAGCGGATCAAGGACGCGCTCGGGGGCACCGTCAACGACGTCGTCCTCGCGGTCGTCGCCGGCGCCCTGCGCCGGTGGCTGCACTCGCGCGGGGTCCGCACCGAGGGCCTCGAGCTGCGCGCGCTGGTCCCCGTCTCGATCCGCGCCGAGGACGAGCACGGGCACCTCGGCAACAAGATCGCAGCCGTCCGCGGCCCGCTGCCCGTCTACATCGCCGACCCGGTCCGCCGCCTGGAGGCGGTGCGCGAGTCGATGCAGGGCGTCAAGTCCTCGAAGCAGGCGCTCGGCGCCGAGGTGATCTCGCGCTTCAACGACTTCGCCCCGCCGACGCTGCTCGCGCAGGCGTCGCGGATCAACTTCTCGACCCGCCTCTTCAACCTCATCGTCACCAACGTCCCCGGCCCGCAGATCCCGCTCTACGTGCTCGGCCGCGAGCTCCAGGACATCTTCCCGGTCGCGTTCCTGCCCGAGAACCACGCGCTCGCGATCGCGATCATGAGCTACAACGGCGGCCTCGACTTCGGCCTGCTCGCCGACTACGACGCGATGGAGGACGTCGGCGAGATCGCCGAGGGAATCTCCGACTCGATCGCCGAGCTCGAGGACGAGGCGAAGCGGGTCGCCGAGGCCGAGCCGGCACCGGCGAAGGGCTGAGCAGCTAGCGCCTCTTCTTGTGCTTCGCCAGCGCCGCCTTCGTCGCGCGGCCGGCGTTGAGGACGCCCCAGCCGAGCTCGTCGGTGAAGCCCGCGCCTCCGCTCGTCGCCGTTCGCTTGAGCAGCGAGATCACCCGCGCGAGCGCTCAGCTTCGGGCGAGCGCTGCGGATCAGGGCGGCGGCGCCCGCGACCTGGGGCGTCGCCATGCTCGTGCCCTCGAGGTAGCCGAAGCGCTGGTCGCCGTTGAAGTCGCCGCGGCAGACGCCGCATAGCTCGAGCGTCTCGATCTCCGTCAGCTCCGCCGGGAAGGAGGAGAAGATCCCGCGCTGGCCCTCGCCGGCGGAGCCGTAGGCGGCGAGCGAGATGCCGCTTCCCATGCCGGGCTCGAACCAGGCGCGGCTGCCGTCGTACTCGGCGGCGGTGACGACGAGCCCGATGCCGCGCTTGATGTCGGGCCCGGAGCCGACGGGCTGGAGGTAGTCCGCCGGGATCCCCTGGTCCTCGGTCGGGTTGCCGTCCTCGTCGACGTCGTCGTTGTCGGCGGCGGCGACCATCAGCACGTCGTGCGCGGCCGCGCGGTGGACCGCGGCAGCGAGCGCCTTCGAGGTCTCGTCTCCCCCGAAGCTCATGTTGATCACGTCGGCGCCGCGGTCGGTCGCCTCGACGATCGACTCCGAGATCGAGGAGATGCTGAGGTCGGTCTTGTAGATCAGGAGGTTGCAGCGAAAGCCCGCCGAGGCGATCCCGTAGCCGTTGCCGGAATCGCCGCAGGCGAGCCCGGAGACGTGGGTGCCGTGGCCGTTCTCGTCGGTCTCGGCGCCCCCGTGAAGGAGCGTGTCGTCCTTGTCGTATGCGGCCTTCACGCGCGGGCCGATGTCGGGGTGGGCGGCGTCGGCGCCGGTGTCGATCACGGCGACGGTCGCGCGGGAGCCGTCGGACCGCTTCCAGGCGCGGGCGAACCCGGACTTGCGCAGGTGCCACTGGTAGGTGTCGGCGCCTGGGGCGTTCGGGTCGGACGCCGCGTAGGCCGGGTCGGACGGGGCGGCGCGAAGCTCGAGCCGCGGGTTGGGCTCGACCGCGATGACGCCCGGCTCGCCGGCGAGCTCCGCGCGAAGCTCGGCGACGCTCTGGCCCGCGGGCAGGTCGACCGAGGCGACGCCGATCTCCGGGACGCCGCGCACGAGCTCGAGCCCGGCGGCGTCGGCGGCGCCGTGGAGGAGCTCGCTCGCCTCACCGGCGGAGCCGCCCTCGCGGACGACGATCACGGCCTCCTCGTCGCCGGCCGGCGGCAGCGCCGCCGCCGCGCCGGGTGCGACCAGGGCGAAGAGCGCCACGGTCAGGGCCGCGGCGAGGCTCTGCCGCCGGCGCTTCAGGGCCGGTTCACGGATTGGCGCCATCGTCCCCGAAAACCCTAGGGATGGCCAAAAGAGCGCTCCGCCCGTCCGCGGCGTAGGCGCCCGGCTAGCCTCCGCGCGTGTCGGTCTCGGTACAGATCGGGCTGCTCCTCGCGCTGGCGACCGCGTTCGCCTCGGTTGTCGGGTTCCTCTACAAGCACCGCGGCGCCGTGGAGTCGCCGGCGGTCGAGATGCGGCGTCCGGTCCGCACCTCGCTGCGGCTCTTCCGCTCGCGCTGGTACGTGCTCGGGATGGTGATCGCGACCGGCTCCTGGGGCCTGCACGTTGCCGCGCTGTCGCTGGCGCCGATCTCGCTGGTGCAGGCCGTGATCGCGGGCGGGCTCGTCCTGCTCACCGTGTGCGCCGACAGGCTCTTCGCCCACGAGGTGACCCGGCGGGAATGGATCGGGGTCGCGCTTGCCGCCGCCGGCCTCGCCTTCCTGGCGGCGACCCTCAACGGCGCGGGCGACGAGGCCCACTCCGACTACGAGGTCGCACGCCTGGTTCCGTACATCGCCGGCTGCGCGCTCCTTGCCACGATCGCCGCGGTCGCCGCCGGGCGGAGCCCGGTCCGGGCGGGGATCCTCTACGGGATCGCCGCCGGCCTCTACTGGGCGGCGTCGGACACGGCGATCAAGGCGCTCTCCGGCAACCTCGGCGAGGGCGTCGCCGCCGTCCTGCTCGACCCCCTCGCGGCCACGATCCTGCTGGCCTCGCTGATCGGGACCGTGGTCTCGGCGCGCAGCCTCCAGGTCGGCAAGGCGGTGCCGGTGATCGCGGTGACGAGCGTCGCCGCCAACCTCTTCACGATCGCGGCCGGATACGTGGTCTTCGAGGAGCCGCTGCCCGACGACACGCTCGGCACGATCGCCCGCTTCGCGGCCTTCGCGCTCGTCATCGGCGCCGCCGCCCTCACCCCCGCCCCGGTCCGGGCGGCGGCGGAGCTCGAAGGCGATCCGGAGGCCGAGGCCGAGCCGCAACCGGCGTAGCGCGGCGGCTCCTCAGCCGACGATCAGCTCGCCGGGCCGATCGATAGAACCCAACGCAGAAGCAACGGGGGTGTACGCGCTCGAGGCGCCCGAGTCCTAGCGGTAGGCGCGGGCGGGCGAGTGGGTGCGCTGCGGCTTGGACCGCTTCTTCTTGCCGCCCTTGCGCGAAGCAGAGCCGGTCGAGATCGCGTTCGGGGCGACCGAGCTGATCCAGTCGCGCATGGTGGTGTCGGCGAGCCGGCCGTAGACGCCGGGGAACCCGGGCTCGGCGCAGCCCGCGCCGTAGCTGGTGTCGCCGACCAGGCGCATGGCGGTGCCCGCAGACACCAGGAGCGGTCCGCCGGAATCGCCCTGGCAGGTGTCGACTCCGCCATTCGGGAAGCCGGCCGCGACCTGCGTCTCGTTCTCGAAGCCGCCGAACAGGGGATCGACGCCGTCGACGAGGTACGGGTAAGCATTCGCCGCATCACTGTCGGCGACGATCGGGACGCGAGCCTCCTGGAGGACCTCGGGTTGCTCGCCGTCGGCCTCGGTCACGCCGAAGCCTGCGATCGTCGCCATGGTCCCGGCCGTCCAGAGAGAACGCTCGGCGGCCGACGCGACCTTCACGGGCGTCTTGGCCGAAGGCGTGTCGAGCTCGATGATCGCGGCGTCGTGGCTGACGCTCCCGAGTCCGGCCCAGCCGGGGTTGACGTGGACCGCGCTGGCCACGTGGTTCTCCCCGTCGGACTCATAGCCGCCGAGCAGGCTCGACGTGGGCGTCTTGTGCGCCCCGATGCTGAGCTCGATCAGCTGCCCAGGCTGGCCGATCGGCACGTTGGCGATGCCTCCGGGCGCCAGGGACCCGCAGTGCGCCGCGGTGATGACGTGCTGCGGGGTCACCAGGGTCCCGGTGCACTGAAAGGAGCGGTCGATGACGATGTGCGCGATGTAGGGGTACTCGTCCGGCGCGGCGTCGTTGCCCCCTACCACCGCATAGGCAGGCGAACTCACGCCCAGCGCAAGCGCAATCGTGCTGACGAACGTAACCAGCCGAGACATCCCCGCCCGGCAACCTAGCAAGTGCGCAATAGAAGTGCGCCGTTAGGCTCCGAGGCGATGAGGCAACTGAGGGCCTGGCCGGTGGCCTCACTAGCGGTGGCGCTCACGCTGTTCGCCGCGGGCGCGGCGACGGGCTCTTCCGCCACCCCCCGGATCGTCGGGGGCGAGCCGGCGCCGCCCGGCGCCTATCCCTTCGCGGTCGCCTTCGTCGCCCCGGGGCAGCCCGAGCGGGAGAGCAAGTTCTGCGGCGGTTCCCTGATCGCCGAATCGACGGTGCTCACCGCCGCCCACTGCATGGGCCGCACCCCCGACCAGTTCGAGGCGGTGGTCGGCCGCGACCGCCTCAGCGACACGGCGACCGGCCAGCGGATCGGGATCGATCGGTGGGCGACCTACAAGCGCATCGACATCGCCATCGTGCGCCTCCAGACGCCGGCCGCGGTGGCTCCGGTCACGCTGGCCACCGACGCCGACGCCTCCCTCTACGCGGACGGCATGCCGGGCACCGCGATCGGCTGGGGCGTCACGCGCGAGGACGCGAAGTTCGGCACCGACGAGCTGCGGGAGGTCGAGGTGCCGTTCGTCTCCGACGAGGCGTGCGCGAAGGCCTACCGGCCCGCGAAGGAGGCGGGCCCATACGAGCACTTCTCCGCGCGAACGAACGTCTGCGCGGGCGCGGCCGGCCGCGACGCCTGCCAGGGAGACAGCGGCGGGCCGCTGCTGGTGACGGACACCTCCGGAGCGCATCTCCAGGTCGGCGTCACGAGCTTCGGCGAGGGCTGCGGCCGGGCGGGCTTTCCCGGCGTCTACACCGAGGTGCCCTCGCTGCTCGGGTTCATCCGGGACCCGGATCCGGTCTTCGCCCCGATCCCCGTTCGCCGAAAGGCGGCGATGAAGGGGACCGCCAGGGTCGGCCGGCGGCTCACCTGCCTACACGGCGAGTGGATCGGCGAGGACGTCGGGTTCTCCTACACCTGGCTCGCCAACGGCGACGAGGTCGCGCGGGGCCGCAGCGTGAAGCTGAAGCCGCGGCTGGAGGGCAAGAGCGTCGCCTGCGTCGTCCGCGGGGAGACCGCCGGGGGCTCGGTGCGCGTCGGTTCCGGCGGCCGTATGGTCCGCGGGCGGCCCTAGAACCCGAGCGCGAACTTCGCGTCCTCGGACATCATCTCCGGGGACCAGGGTGGGTCGAAGATCATCTTCGGGTGCACCTTCTCGACCCCGTTGAGCTCGGAGACGAACTCCTTCATCTGCTCGGAGACCTGGGGGCCGATCGGGCAGGCCGGGGTGGTCAGGGTGAAGGTGATGAACACCTCCGCGCCCTCGATGTCGACGTCGTAGACGAGCCCGAGCGAGACGAAATCGAGCCCGAGCTCCGGGTCGATCACCTCCTCGAGGGCCTCCATCACGTCGTCCTCGGTCGGCTGGGTCAACTCTTCGGTGGCCATGGTCCCATGGTAGAGGCAGACGCTACGGTTCCCCGGATGCGCATGGGGTGCCATCGATGTGCGGTCGCCGTCATCGCCGTGCTCAGCTCGCTCGCCGTCGTGTCGAACGCAAGCGCGGCCACCCTGCTCGAAGAGACCGGCACGATCGAGCACGCGGTCGACCGGACCTGCTTCGAGCGCCCTCTGGCCGCTCGTGACGGCGGCGTCTTTACGCACGCCTTCGCTGCCACCGAGGGCGGGATGCTCGACGTCCGCCTCGACGCCCGCGGCGGCGACTGGGATCTCGCCGTCTTCAGCGACCGTGGCGGCCGGCTCGTCGCCGCCGCGGCGAGCGGCGCGGCCGACGAGGTCGCGACCGGTTTCGCCCTGCCCGGCGAGGAGCTCGTCGCCCAGGTCTGCCGGCGAAGCGGCGGCGATCCGCGCTTCGAGCTCGAGGCCGAGCTCACCCCGGCGTCGACCGAGACCGCGGAGCGCTCGTCGCTCGTCCGCGTCTCGACACCGGACGCTGACAGCGTCGCCCGCCTTCAGGAGCTGGGGCTCGACCTGACAGAGCACGGGCGCCCCGGGTTCCTCGACGTCGTCCTGCACGGCCTCGGCGACGGCGAGCGCCTCGCCGCTGCCGGGCTTCGACTACGAGATCCTCGTCCCCGACCTCCTCGAGCAGAGCCGCCGCCAGATGAACGCCGACCAGCGCCGCGCGCGCCAGGGCGCGGCGCCGGCGATGCCGAGCGGCCGCACCACCTACCGGCGCCTCTTCGACTACAGCGAGGACATGAAGCAGCTCGTCGAGGACTATCCGGGCTTCGTGCGCCCGATCACGCTCGCCGAGGAGACCTACGAGGGGCGGCCGGTCGAGGGGATCGAGATCACCAAGGACGTCGGCTCGCGCAAGAGCGACGCGAAGCCCGGCTTCCTGATGATGGGCGTCCACCACGCCCGCGAGTGGCCCTCCGGCGAGCACGCCATGGAGTGGGCCTACGAGCTGCTCCAGGGCAACGCCGCGGGCAAGCGCCGCGCGAAGCGGCTGGTCCGCGACACGCGCACCTTCGTCGTCCCGGTCGTGAACCCGGACGGCTTCAACGCCTCGCGCGAGGCGGGCGAGCTGGCCGGCTTCGGCGACGGGCACGGCGGCCCCGACGAGACCGCCAACATCGTCTCGAGCCCGAACGAGTACCGGCGCAAGAACTGCCGTCTCCCCGAGGACGCCGAGGCCGGCGACTGCTCCGACATCACGTTGACCTCGCTCGGCCTCGCCGAGAACGGCGTCGACCCGAACCGCAACTACGGCGGCTTCTGGGGCGGCCCGGGCGCGAGCACCGACCCGACCGACCAGACCTACCGCGGCCCCGGCCCGTTCTCCGAGCCCGAGACCCGCAACATCCGCACGCTGCTCTCGAAGAACCAGGTCACCGGCGCTGATCACCAACCACACCTACTCGAACCTCGTCCTGCGGCCGCCCGGCATCCAGGCGCAGGGCGAGCCCTTCGACGAGCCGATCTACAAGGCGCTGGGCGACTGCGATGGCGGCCGAGAACGGCTACACGAGCCAGCGCTCGCTACCAGCTCTACGACACCACCGGCGGGACCGAGGACTGGAGCTACTACGCGACCGGCGGGCTCGGCTTCACCTTCGAGATCGGGCCGAACAACTTCCATCCGCCGTTCGCCGAGACCGTCGCCGAGTGGCAGGGCGCCACCCCGGCGGCCGAGTCCGCAGCCGGCGGGGGCGGCAACCGCGCCGCCTTCTACCTCGCGGCCGAGTCGGCCGCGAACCCGGCGGTCCACTCGCCGGATCAAGGGCAAGGCGCCGCCCGAGGCGGTCCTGCGGCTGCGCAAGGAGTTCGAGACGCCGACCTACGAGAACGAGCACGGCACGATCAGCGACCAGCTGCGCACGCGCCTGCGGGTCGAGGAGGACGGCCGCTTCGACTGGCACGTGAACCCGTCGACCCGGCCCCTGGTGGCGAAGGCGCAGGGCCGTGACCCGACCGGCTCGCCCAGCCCGCCCGAGACCTTCTCCGGCACGCCGGGGCCGAGCGCGACCCCTTGCGCCGAAGTCGCGGACGAGGACCTGGACGAGTCCTGCTGGAACGACCACCCGTTCACCGTCCCGTCCGGCCCGGGAATCGACAACGCGAAGGCGACGATCGCGATCACCTGGGCGACGCCGGCGAGCGACTGGGACATGTACATCTTCCGCGACACGAACGGCGACGGCTCATCCGCGGGCGAGGGCGAGCCGATCGCCGTCTCGGCGCAGGGCGCGACCAACTCGGAGCAGGTGACGATCGAGGAACCGGTCCTGGTCCCGGGCGCGTCCTACGTGGTCCAGGTCCTGAACTACGCGGCGACCGAGCCGTACGACGGCACGATCACCTTCAGCGGGCCGGATCCGTTCGTCCCGGCGATGACCGAGGACTGGACGCTCAAGTGCAAGCTCGGCGGAGAGGTCCGCGCCAGCGCGGACGTCTACGTCGAGCGCGGGCAGCGGGTCAAGGTCGACCTGCGCGAGGACTGCGCGAAATAACACGCGCCTTACTGGGCCTCCAGGGCCTGACGCGGTCATCCGCGCGCGTGGATGCCGCGCAGGCCCTAGCTTCGGGGAGATGGCGATCTTCCTGCTGCTCGCATTCATCGTCGTCCCGCTGATCGAGCTGTACGTGATCATCCAGGTCGGGCAGGCGATCGGGCTGGTCCCGACGATCTTCCTGCTCTTCCTGGACGCGGTGCTCGGCGCTGCGCTGCTGCGCTCCCAGGGCCGCGCGGCCTGGCAGCGCTTCAACCCGGCGCTGGCCGAGCGCCGCGTGCCGCACCGCGAGGTCTTCGACGGCGTCCTCGTGATCCTCGGCGGCGCCCTGCTCCTGACGCCGGGCTTCGTCACCGACATCTTCGGGCTGCTGCTGCTGATCCCGCCGTCGCGCGACCTGATCCGCGAGTTCGGCGTCGCTCTTCTTCTTCGGCCGCGTCGCAGCTCGGCGCCGCGGCGGCCAACTGGGGCTACGGCCGCGTCCGCGGCCGCGCGCAGCGGCCGCGCTCGACCGGCGGGCCCTCCGCGGCGCCGCGGGCCCAGTGCCGGCTGGCCCGCCGCCCGGCCGCCGCCCCGCCCGACGCTCCTACGACGTCGAGGGCGAGGCGCAGGAGATCAGGGACGAGTCGCTGCTCGACCGCACCGCCTCACGAGCCCGAGCGATGAGCGTCCCGCCGTTGCGGTTCGAGGCCGAGGACGGCGCGTTCGCGGTCGAGCTCGACGCCGAGGCGCTCGGCTCCTGGCCGGCGGCGACTCGCGTCCAGCAGCCCGTGGACGATCGCCGCCGACGCCCGACTGGGAGACCTACGAGACCCTTCGCCTGCTCGCCGCTCGTCTTCGGCGACGGCTCGATCGCGGCGCGTCGTCGCGCTGCGCCCGAAGGGCCGCGGGCCACGACGCCGACGGGGTCAGCGCCGTGCTCGTCGACCGCGGCAAGACCGCGGAGAGCGCGCACGAGGCGCTGATCTCGACCGAGCTCGACTCGGACGGCCGCGTCCGCCGGGTCGGCGTCGAGCTCTGGACCTCCGAGGAGCCGCCGCCGCGCCGGCTCGCCGCCGACCGCACGCAGCTCCGCGATCGGCGGACGAGCGGCGGGCTCGAGCGCGAGCTCGCGCTGATGGACGCGCGGCTCGACGGCGAGCCGGGCACCGCCGTGTTCGAGGTCCTGAGGCCGGCGGGCTGACCCCGTGGCACGACGATCATCTCCGACTTCGGCGGCGTGCTGACGACGCCGCTCATGCAGTCCTTCGCCGCCTTCCAGGACGAGACCGGGCATCGAGCCCGAGGCGCTCGGCCGCGCGATGCAGCGCGCCGCCGACCGCGACGGCGCCCACCCGCTGTTCGAGCTCGAGTGCGGGCGCGTGACCGAGGCCGACTTCCTCGCCGCGCCTCGAGGCCGACCTCGAGCCGACGAGCTCGGCCACCGCCCGGAGCTGCACCGCTTCCGCGAGATCTACTTCGACGCCCTCAACCCGAACGAGCCGATGATCGACGCTGATGCGCGAGCTGCGCGACTCCGGCTATGCGCATGGCGCTGCTCACCAACAACGTGCGCGAGTGGGAGCCGCTGTGGCGCTCGATGCTGCCCGTCGACGAGATCTTCGAGCTCGTCGTCGACTCCGGGTTCGAGGGAGTGCGGAAGCCCGACCCCGAGATCTACGAGCGGACGGTGGCAGCGGCTCGGCGACGGCGTCGCCGCCGAGAACTGCCTGTTCGTCGACGACGTCGAGGTCAACGTCGCCGCCGCCCGCGAGCTCGGCATGCGCGCGGTGCACTTCCGCGACAACGACCAGGCGATCGCCGAGATCCGCGCGGAGCTCGAAGCGCCGGCTGAACGGGGCGGCCTCACGACTCACGCGCTGAGCCTCGCGGCCCGTCAGTTTTCCGAACCCGCTCGGTCCCAGATGTAGAGCTCGACGGCCTCGAGCACGAGCTCCATCAGGCGCGGTCCGGAGAGCCACTCGAGGACGGTCTCGAGCGCGCGCTCCTCGGTGACGCCGCGGTCGACCGCCTCCTCGCCGCGGAAGCCGGCGGCGAGCTTCAGCGCCTCGCGGCGGTGCTCGCCGAGCGAGCCGAAGGCGCCCATCAGGAAGTCGCGGTTCGGGACCGGGGCGCCGACGTCCATCGACGCGTGCCAGGCGGCGAGCATCGAGATGTCGTGCTCGTCGAGCTCGGCGATCGCGCGGGCGTAGTGGGACTCGAGCTCGTCGTCGGGGATCTCGTCGACCCAGGCGCGCACGGCCTCGCCGAGGAGCTGGCGCCGGGCCTCGCGGCCGATCGAGTCGCCGATCGCGCGGATCGCGTCCGCTGGGTCGATGAAGCAGAGCATCGGGGGCAAAGCTAGGGACGGGTGCGGACGGGAAAACCGCGCTCGGGCCCAACCTGCGAGATGGCTTGCAAGGGGCCCTCCGGAGACGGCTCCCGCAGACTGCGGGAAAGCGCGTCCGCGCGTCAGCTTCGAGCGCCGGTCCCCGACCTAATCTCGACCGATGCCGCTGACGCTGATCTCAGGCCCGCCGAAGAGCGGCCGCGCGGGCGAGATCCGCGCGCGGCTCACCGCGGCGCTGCCCGCCGAGCCGGTGCTGGTGGTCCCGAACTCGGACGACGTGATCCGCTTCGAGCGCGAGCTCGCCGAGGGCGCCGCGGCCGTCCTCGGGGCATCCGTGCGCACCTTCGAGGGGTTCTTCGGCGACGTCGCCGACGCCGTCGGCGCGCCGAGATCGAGCGCCGCTCGGCAAGGCGCAGCGCCGCCGCGCGATCGCGCTGGCCGCGCGCGACTGCGGCGACCCGCGCCTGCGCGCGCTCTCCTCGCGGCCCGGCTTCCTGCGCGCGCTCGCCGAGACGATCACCGAGCTTCAGGAGGGCCGCGTGGAGCCCGAGAGCCTCGAGCGCGCCGCGGCGGACGACGGCGACGGCGCCCACCTCGCCGGGCTGGCCGCCGCCTACCGCGGATACCTGGAGCTGCGCGACCGGCTCGGCCGCGCCGACCGCCACCGCGTCGCCGAGCTCGCGATCGCCGGGCTGCGAGCCGCGCCCGACGCCTGGGGCGGCCGCCCGGTCCTCGTCTACGGGTTCGACGACCTCTCCGAGCTGCAGTTCGCGATGGTCGAGGCGCTCGCCGCGGCGACGGCGGTGACGGTCGCCGTCACCTACGAGGACGAGCGCGAGGTGGCGAGCGCCGCGCGCGACCCTGCACGAGCGGCTCCGCGAGCTCGCCGACGAGACCGTGACCCTGCCGCCCGAGCCGGAGTACACCGAGAGCGCGGTCCTCTACGCGCTCGAGCGCGAGCTCTTCGAGGACGCCCCGGAGCGGACCGAGCCCGACGCGGGCCTCGTGCTGATGGAGTCGGCGGGCGAGCTCGCCGAGGCCGAGGCGATCGGCGCCGAGATCGCGGCGCTCATCGCCGCCGGCGCCGAGCCCGACGAGATCGCGATCGCGCTGCGGACCGTCGAGCGCCTCGGTCCGCTCTACGAGGGCGTGCTGGCGCGGCTGGGCGTGCCGGCGGCGGTCCACGCCGACCTCCCGCTCGCCGCCACCGGAGCGGGCGCCGGCATCATCGCGCTCGTGCGCGCCGCCGAGCGCGGCGAGGCGGCGGACCTGGCCGCCTACCTGCGGGCGCCCGGGCGCGCCTACGCCGACCAGGTCGACTGGCTGGAGCGCGGCCTGCGGCGCGACCGGCTGCGCGGCCTCGACGACGCGCTCGCGCTCTGGGACGTCCGGCCGCGGCACGCGCGAGCGACGGAGCTGGCCGAGATCCGCGCCGCGGACGAGCCCGGCCGGAGCTCTGCCGCGCGGTCGCCCGCGTCGCCCGCGGGATGATCGGCGGCGCGCGCCGGCGCGAGGCGGCGACGCTCGACGGCGGCCGAGGAGCTCGAGGCGCGCGCCGCGGAGCTCGTCGCGGTCACCGCCGAGGAGCTCGCGGAGCTCGGACGAGCTGGCCCCGGAGCCTGCCCGAGCTGCGGGCGACGCTCGAGGCGCTGGAGGTGCCGCTCGCGAGCGCGCAGACCGAGGGCAAGGTGCAGGTGACGACGCCGTACCGCCTGCGCGCCAGCCGGCTCACGCACGTCTTCGTCGCGTCGCTCCAGGAGGGCGAGTTCCCGGCGGCCGAGCCGCGCACCGGGCGTCCTCTCCGACGACGAGCGCGCCGCCGTCGGCCTGGCCGCCCGGCCGGAAGCGGAGGCGGAGGAGCGCTACCTCTTCTACGTCTGCGCGTCGTGGCCGACCGAGCGCCTCTACCTCTCCTGGCGGATCGCCGGCCGAGGACGGCTCGGCGGAGTCGCCGTCGCCGTTCGTCGAGGAGGTCCGCGAGGTGCTCGCCCCGCCCCCGCCCCGGCGCGCCGGCGAGCCCGACGAGGTGCATCGCCCGCGCTCACGCGGACGCGCGGCGCGGGCAGCGTCGTGCTCGCGCCCGAGGAGGCGCCGAGCCGCCGCGAGCTCGGCCGCGCCCTCGCGGCGCGCGGCCGCGGCGCCGACCACGCCGGCGCGCTGGCCGCGCTCGGCGTCGGCGAGCCGGACGCGGCCGCGCTGACCGGCGGAGCTCGAGGCCGTCGGCGCCGCGTTTCGCCCTGCCCGAGGACCTCCACCACCCGCTCGTGCTCGGCCGGGCTCACCGACCGGCCGCCGTTCGGCGCCTCGACGCTCGAGACCTACGCGGTCTGCTCGTACCGCTGGTTCGTCGACCACGAGATGCGGCCGCAGACGCTGGAGCCGCCGCCCGAGCCGCTCTCGCAGGGCTCGGTCGTGCACGCGACCCTCGAGCGCCTCTACGGCGACCCGCCCGACGCCGAGGGCGTGCCGCGGCCCGAGACGCTCGCGACCTGGCAGGCGCGCGCGGCCGAGCTCCTCGCCGAGGTCGCCGAGGAGATGGGCCTCGGGCCCCACGACGCCGCGCGCCGCGCCGGCCTCGAGCGGATGGGGACCCTGGTCGCCGGCTTCCTCGCCCGCGAGTCGACCCGCGAGTGGAGCGTGCGCCCCGACCCGGAGCTGCTCGAGGCGAAGTTCGGCGACGACGCGGAGGTCGGCGCGCTCGACCTCGGCGGCTTCCAGATGCGCGGCTCGATCGACCGCGTGGACGTCGGCGGTGGACGCCGACGGCAGCCGGGTCGGCCTCGTCCGCGACTACAAGCTCTCGAGCGGCGTCACGGCGCCGGCGAAGTTCGACGAGGAGGGCAAGCTCCAGCTCCAGCTCTACATGCTCGCCCTGCGCGACCTGCTTCGGCGTCGAGCCGATCGGCGGCCTGTACGAGCCGCTCGCCTCCGACGGGACGAAGAAGCCGCGCGGGCCCATCGCTCGAGCGAGGTCCGCGGCGAGCTGCTCGACGCGAAGTCGACCTACAAGACCGACGCACTGGGCCGCGAGGAGTTCGAGGCGACGCTCGAGGCCGCCCACGCCACGGCGGCCGACGTCGTCGGCCGGATGCGCGCCGGCCGGGTCACCCGCAACCCGCTGGGCGGGGTCTGCCCACGGTGGTGCACCTTCCAGCCGATCTGCCGGCGCGAGCGCGCGCCGCTCGCCGACCGCGAGGACACGAAGTCCGACAACGGCGAGGAGGAACGGTGAGCGAGCAGCTTCAGCTCGGGCTCGAGGGTCCCGCAGGACGCGGGGCGGGGTCAGACCCGACCGCCGCCGAGGGCGCCGACGCCGCCGAGGGCGCGGGTCAGACCCCGTTCGAAGGGCGGTTCACCCGCGCACGAACGAGCAGCGGCTCGCGATCACCGCCAACGACCCCTACGTGTTCGTCGAGGCGGGCGCGGGCAGCGGCAAGACCGGCGTGCTCGTCGACCGCTACTGCGACGCTGTCGAGGCCGCCGAGAAGGGCACCGATGCGGTGCTCGCGTTCACCTTCACCGAGAAGGCGGCCGGGCGAGCTGCGCGGCCGGGTGCGCGCCGAGCTGCGGCGCCGCGCCGCGCGGGCGGAGGAGCTCGGCGACCCCGGCCGGGCGCGGCGGCTGCGCGAGCTGGCGCGCTCGCCCGGCGCCTGGCTGACGACGATCCATGGCTTCTGCCGCCGGCTGCTCTCGGCGCACCCGATCGCCGCCGGCGTCGACCCGGGCTTCCGGGTGCTCGACGCGATCGAGGCGGACCTGCTCGCCGAGCGCGCGTTCGAGGACGCGTTCGACGAGCTGCTCGCCGAGCCCGACCCGCCACGGCTCGCGCTCGCCGCGGCCCGGCAGCGGCCGGTCCTGCGCGACCTCGTCCGCGGCGCCCACGACGAGCTGCGCAGCCTCGGCCGCGAGGCGCCCGCGCTCGACCCGCTGCCGGGCCCGGACCTCGCCGCGGCGCTCGACGGGCTCGCGAGCTGCCGCCCGCGAGGCGACGGAGGAGCTCGAGGGGCAGAGCGGGCAGACGCGCCGCAGAAGTGCCGCGACAAGCTCGCCGACGCGGTCGGCCTCGTCGAGGCCTTCCGGGCCGGCGGCGGAGCCCGAGATCGACGACGTGGTCGCGCTGCGGGTCGAGTCGAAGCGCTTCCGGGGCACCGCGCGTCGACGACTACAACGCCGCTGTCGGCCGCGCGGTCGAGTGGCTCGCCGCCGACCTCTACGAGGCGCTGCGCACGCTGGTCGGGATCTTCGGGCACCGCTACGCCGAGCTCAAGTCCGAGCGCTCGGGGCTCGACTTCGAGGACCTGCAGCTGGGCGCGGTGCGCCTCCTGCGCGACTCCGAGGCCGTCCGGGCGGCCTGGCGCGACCGCTTCACCGAAGTGCTCGTCGACGAGTTCCAGGACACGAACCGCCTCCAGGTCGAGCTGATCCAGGGCCTGCGCGGGGACGGCGAGGCGGGCGGGGGCCCGCGGCTCTTCACGGTCGGCGACGAGTTCCAGTCGATCTACGGCTTCCGCCACGCCGACGTCGCCGTCTTCCGCGCCGAGCGGGAGCGCGGCCGAGCCCTGCCGCTGCGCGGCAACTTCCGGTCCGACCCGGGGGTGCTCGCGGTCGCGAACGCGGTCGGCGACGCCCTCCTGCCCGGCTACCAGCCGCTCGTCGCCGGGCGGGCGGAGCGCGAGCCGGCGGCGCCCGGTGCGCCGGTGGAGCTGCTGGTCGTCGAGAAGGAGGGATGGGACGAGGAAGGCGTCGGCATCGCCGACCGCGGCGAGCTCGACGCCCCGGCGGAGCGGATCGCCGAGGCGGGGCACCTGGCGCGGCGCCTCGCCGCGCTCGCGAAGCCGGTGGCCGAGGGCGGCGGCGGGTTCGCCCGCGGGGACATGGTCGTGCTGCTGCGCGCGTTCACCCACGTGAACGCCTACGAGGAGGCGCTCGAGCGCGCGGGCCTGCGGCCGCTCGTCGTCGGTGGGCGCGGCTACTGGTCGCAGCAGCAGGTCGAGGACATGCGCTCGCTGCTCGGCGTCGTCGCCAACCCGCTCGACGACGAGGCGCTCCTGGGCGCGCTGGCCTCGCCGGCCTGCGGGGTCTCTCCCGACACGCTCTGGCTGCTGCGCGAGGCGAGCGGGCGCGGCCGGCACCTCTGGCCGACGGTCGAGCGCCGCTTCGGGCCGCGCGCCGAGCGAGCGCGCCGGCGGGGACGGCGCCGACGAGTCCGAGCTCTCCGACGAGGAACGCGAGAAGCGCGAGCGCCGGCGGCAGGCGGCGGAGGCGATCGAGCCCGGTGACGCGGAGCGGCTGCGGGACTTCTGCGCCCGCCTCGACGGCCTGCGCGGGCGCGCGTCGCTCCTGCCGCTCGACGTCCTGGTGGACGAGACCGCAGCGGCCTTCGACTACGACCTGGCCGTGCTCCAGCACGACCGCGGGCGGCGGCGCTGGGCGAACGTGCGCAAGCTGATGCAGCTCGCGCGCGACTACGAGCAGGCGAGCGGGCGCAACCTCGCCGGCTTCTGCACGCTGCTGCGCGACCGCGCCGAGCGCGACGACCGCGAGCCCGAGGCGCAGACCGAGGTCGAGGGCCACGACGGAGTTCGGGTGATGACCGTCCACAACGCCAAGGGCCTGGAGTTCCCGGTCGTCGCGGTCGCCGACCTCGGCCGCGACCTCGGCGCCGGGGGCTTCCCGCCCGCGTTCCGGGCCCGCGCCGACGCCGGCGGCGAGGGCGTGCGGGTCGGGGTGCGCCTGGCCCGCGCCGGTGGCACGTCGCTGAAGCTGTTCGAGCTGGAGGACCTCGCAGCGGAGGCGAGCCACGAGGAGTCGGCCGAGGACCGCCGCCTCGCCTACGTCGCGGCGACGCGGGCCGAGCAGCGGCTGATCCTGAGCGGCGTGCTCGACCGCGGTGCGCTGGAGCGGTGCGCGAGCCAGGACGCGATCTCGGCGCGGGCGTCGGTGCTGATCCGGCTGCTGCTCGGCCTCGGCCTCGGGATCGACGACGACGGCCTGGTCGCGAGCGAGCCCCTGCTCCACGGGGCGTCGGTCGAGCTCGCCGGCGGCGCGCCTCGGCGCGGCCGCCCGGGTGCCGGCTGCGGCCGCCCTGAAGGGCGTCGAGGCCGCCGAGGGCCGAATCGACGTCTCCCTGCTCCGCCCCAGTCCCGGCGTCGGCTCCGAGCTGCTCGCGCTCGAGCGCGCGGCGGAGGCCGGCGAGCCCGAGGTCACCGGGCGCTCCCCGCTCGCGGTCGAGCGCCGCGCGCCGGCGCGGCTCGCGGCGCCGCACCTCTCGAACGCCGCGCTCGAGCGCTACGACGAGTGCGGCTACCGCTTCTACGTCGAGCGGGTGCTGCGGCTGCGCGGCGAGACCGAGGCGGCGGGCGGCGACGGCGCCCTCGACTTCGGCAACGCGATCCACGCGCTGCTCGAGTGGAGCGCGCGCAACCGCTGGGTCGAGCCGCCCGCCGAGCGGATCCGTGCCGCGGTGGCTCGCACCGGGCTCGAGGCCGACGCGGAGCGCATCGAGCGCGCCACCGCCTTCGTCCGCGGCTGGCTCGCCTCGCCGCTCTGCGCCGAGCTGCGCGGGGCGCGCACGCGGCTGGCCCCCGAGGCGCCGTTCCTGCTCGACGTCCGTGGCGCCGTCGTCCGCGGCCAGCTCGACCTGATCGTCACGGCGCCGGGCGAGGCGCCGCTCGTCGTCGACTACAAGACCAACCGGCTCGGCGACCGCACCCCGGAGGAGGTCATGGCGCAGAGCTACGAGACCCAGCGCGACCTCTACGCGCTGGCCGCGGCGAGCGCCGCCGAGGCCGAGACCGCCCGCACCGCGTTCGTCTTCCTCGAGCGACCGGATGAGCCGGTCGTCCGCGAGCACGACGCCGCCGCGATCGCCGCCACCCGCGAGCGCCTCGAGGCCCTGGTCGCCGGCATCGCCGCCGAGCGCTTCGAGGTCACCCCGAACCCCCACCGCGAGCTCTGCCACGACTGCCCCGCCCGCCGCCGGCTCTGCGTCTACTCCTACGAGCAGACGATGGGCGAGCCCGAGCCGGAGCCCGCCCGCGCCGTGAGCCGGCTCGCCGTCTTCGGCTACGCCTCCCTCGTCAGCCGGGAGAGCGCCGCGCAGACGCTCGGCCGCGAGGTCGGCCCGTGCCCGCTCGTCCGCCTCACCGGCTGGCGGCGCCGCTGGTCCCTGGTGCGCGACAACGAGAAGGCGGAGAAGACGTTCGCCCGCGCCGACGACGGCTGGCTGCCTCCTTACATGCTGGGCCTCAACATCGAGCCCGCCGACGCGGACGAGCCCGGACCCAACGGCGTCCTGATCGCGCTCACCGACGCCGAGCTCGACCGCCTCGACATCCGCGAGGTCCGCTACGACCGCGTCGACGTCACCGATGCGATCGAGCCGAGCCCGCGAGGAGACGGGCTTCGATCGCGTCGTCGCCTACACGGCGAAGCCGGAGAACTTCGCCACCGACCCGCCCGACGCCGCGGTGATCCTCCGCCCATACGCCGAAACGATCGAGGCCGCCTTCGCAGAGCACGGGGACGAGGCTCTCCGCCTCTACCTGGACACAACCGGCCCGCCCCCGGTCGAGCTGATCGACGCGGTGCTGGTGCGGGACGCGATCCCGCCGGGGAACCCGAGGGATTGGTAAGCCTAACGTCTCGCCGCGCTCCTTAGCCACACTTGACACGGGACACTGGTAAGCAGAGAATCGATGTGACCAACATCGATCGGAGGTTCTTCTGGCAGCTGAAACAGCAAGCGAACGGGCGGATGCAATTTAGCACGACAGCCACCGCTGTGCAGGGCCTCGACAGCGCAGGCTCAGCGAGCAGCCATCGCCGCTGTTGTCCCCCGCCCGGACGTCACAACTAGCAACGAACTCTGGAAGCGCTTAGTAACGGACTCCTGATCCCTTACCATCGCTCTCGTGGGGGTGATCGTGCTTCTCGTTGCGGACGAAGGGGCAGATGTAGCCCTGACCGCGTTCACCGCACTACTGACCGGATTGATCGGTCTGTTTGCACCAACCCCGGTTACGCCATCGAAAGAGTCAGAAACCCCTGCGGGTCAGCCATAGGCCCGCGGCAAGGACTTCTCAGTCGTCATAAAGCAACTAAGGACGTACTAGCGACGACTACGGTCTCCTAGGTCGCGCATAGCGCCTTAGCCCTGCAAGGTCGTGCACCGGCAGGAAGCCTGTCAGCGCGTCCGGCTTCGACGATGCTCATTCGAGCTCGAGTAGACGTAGACCTCCTCGCAGTCGTCGCGGCTGTCGGCTGGATTGACCGCGCACCCGTCGTAGCCGTCGCCGCCGCGGGCGTTGTCGCCTCCGTTCCAGTCCTCGTAGGTATGGACGGCGTCGCCGTTGGCGTTGCCGCGGACGGCGTCGTTCTGATCGCCGCCCCACATGGCATCGCCGTCGGCCTGGCCGTTCATGTCGTCGCCTCCGCCGCGGCCGTGCATCTCGTCGGTGTGCTCGTGGCCGTCCAGGTTGTTGGCGTTGTCGTTGCCGGTGATGACGTTGTAATGGGCGAAGCTCGTCGCCGCCAGGCCGGCCGCCGCCACCCCGGCGATCGCCGCAATCCATCGCGCTCGTCGCATCTTCACTCTCCCCCGTCCTCGAATTGGGCTTCAAACTGCGGGCTTCCAGTTGAGGTTGGAGACCATCGTTTCCGCTTCTTCCGGTGTCGGACAGCGTCCGATCCAGGCATGGACCGGGTCACCGGACGCCGCGAACGCATCGGCCGCCGCCGGGCAGGCGTGGGGTCGACGCCCATCCCTGATCAACGACTGGCCGGGCCGCTCGCCGCCTTCGGCCTGGCAGGGAATCCGCGTCGACTTCGACGATGTGGCATGGCGGCTCGGCCGGGCACAGGTCCTCGATCGCCTGGCGCTCAGGCTGGCTCTGCGGCGGCATCCCCGAGTACTCATATCCCCGACCGCCACCGGGCCCCTGGGCGAACGCCAGGGTGATGGCGCCGGTGGCGGCCATTGCCGCTGCGGCAATGCCGAGCAAAACCCCGTTGCGTCTCAACGCAGCTCCCTTTCCTCAGATTTTCCGCTGACTGAGGAGCAACCCCGGTTCAGCGCGAGTGCGCCGAGTGTCGACGCCGCGGGGAGTGGCTGTCATGCCCTGGCCGGGGGGTCGTCGATAGGGAAAACGGCACCCCCGTTCAGGGGTGAGGACGACCCCCTATCCGGGTGATTCGGGGAGCATCACCTCGCAGGTGGTTCCGCCTTCGTTGCGGCGGTAGATGCGCAGCCTGCCTCCCGCTGCGCGGACGCCGTCCGCCACCGATCTCAGGCCCACGTGGCCGGCCTGCCTCGCCGCCTCGGAATCTCTGTCGCCGATCCCGATCCCGTCGTCGGTGACGGTCAGGAGCGTTGAAGCGCCTTCGGCGTCGAGCCTGACCTGCACCTGGCTTGCTCGCGCGTGCTTGGCGGCGTTGATCAGAGAGCTCACGGGCGGCGCGGAGCACAAGTGGCTCGTGATCCGGCCGGGGCATGCGGCCGATCTCGAGATCGACGTCGATCTCGCCGAGGCGGGCCGCCCGGTCGGCTGATTCCTCGAGCGCGGTTCGAAGGCACGGTCTTGGGTCCGATGCGGGATACAGGTCGCCGATCACGGCACGAACCTCGGAAATCGCCTCACCGACCAGACGCTGGGCACGCTCGCCATCGCGATCGCCGACGTCGACGAGGTCCTGCTTGGCCACCAGCAGGGTTTGAATCGCGTCATCGTGCAAGTGCCTCGGCGATCCGAGCGCGGTCTCGTCCCGTGTCCTCGAGCAGCTCTCGAACAAGCTCGCCGACCGTGGCACGAAGCCTGCTGTTCTCCTCTGCCTGCGCCTTCAGTCGCCTTGCCGCCAGGACGCAGGCCAGGCCGGCCAACAGCCAAGCGATCACGCTGGCATCGACGCCCGGCATCCGCTACCTCAGCAGCCCCCGGCGCATCGCCTCGACGACGGCCGCCGTTCTCGTTGAGACCTCGAGCTTGCCGAACAACGCCTTGAGGTGCGACTTCACGGTCTCGGGGCTGAGGTGCAGCGCCACCGCGATCTGCGAGGTCGAGCACCCCTCGGCGACGAGCCGCAACACCTCGATTTCCCGCTCGCTGATCACGGGCTCGCGGTCGACCGCGGCGTGGCGCTGGATGGCGCCGAGAAGGTCCCCCTCGACGCGGGGATCCACCATCAGCTCGCCCCGCGCGACCCGGGCGATGGCTTCGCAGATCTCCTGCCGCCCCGACTCCTTCGACAAGAACGCCCTGGCGCCCGCGGCCACCGCCGAATGAACGATCTCGCCGCTGGCGAACGCCGACAGGAAGATCACCCGCACCTGCGCTCCGCGCCATTGGAACGCTTCAAGGGCCTGCATGCCCTGCAAACCCGGCATGCGCACGTCCAGGAGAGCGACATCGGGCTGGAGATCCTCGACCAGCGCCACCGCCTCCCTGCCGTCCGCGGCCTCGCCGACCAGCTCGAGATCCGGGCGCTCGCGGATGGCCCGGGCCACGCCCTCGCGAAACATCGGATGGTCGTCGGCGACGATCACCCGAACCCGCGCTCCCTTCGACCGACCAGCCATTGGCAGCTATCCCGAGTCATCGCCATCGGGCCGCCCAAGCCGCGTGCCGATCTCAGGGCCGCGAGCCAACTCGGCATACGAACCGTGAGCAAGGACGGCGCCGTCGCCATCGCGCACGGTGAGCGTGATCTTCTCCAGCTGCTGCTCGAGCGCGTCGGGCGGAAGCGCGCCGGGCCGGTCGATCGCAGCTTTGGGGAGGAATGCGGCGAAGAAATCCGCCATCTCCGAGGAGCCGATCCGTTCCCCGAGCGCCTGGTCCAGTGAGACGAGCTCGGTCGCGGCGGGCTCTTCTCCGTCTTTGGTGCGGTAACGCACCTCGACCTCGCCGGCATCCGCGCGGACGAGTCCCTGGATGACGAACCTGCCCTCTGGCCCGAGCTCGGTCGGCGCCGCGTAGAGAACAGGGGAGACGATCTGCGTCTGCAGAGTCTCGACCTGCGTCGCTGTCATGCATTCGGCGACGGCCACGCCCGAGAGCTCGGGCAGGTCGAGACCGACGCACGTCTCGCCCGCACCCGCACCGTTCTTTTGCGACTTGGCCGCGACGACCTGGTACGGGAAGCCGTCCGGGCTCTCGCCGGCCCCGATCACGACGGCGGGCTTCCCGAACCCGGTTGGTCCAGCGGGCTCATCGCCGATCCCGATCAACTCGCCGATCCGCTCCGCGACCGCACGACCCGGGGGCGTGAACGAAAAGGCGACGATCAACGCCAGCGCCACGGCGACGATCACGGCGATCCGGGGCCGGGCGAATCTTGGGCGCGGCCACATGACCGCCGGCGGCTCGATGGCGGGATCGCTGGCCAGGATCTCGTCCAGCACCGCTCGAGGCGGCGTGGGCAGGCGGCCGGCGTCAACCGGGTCGCTCTGCTTGAGGATGTGGAGAAGGTCTTGGGCCATGTTCATCCCCGCTCCCCTGGGCCGGTCTCGGGAACCGGCGTCGGCCAGTCGCTGGCTGCTGCGACTACCTGGGAATGTCCGGCAGCCTCGACTTTCTTACGCATTCGCGCCTTGGCCCGGTGGAGTCGAACGCTGAACCGGGCCGCGCTTATCCCGAGCACCGCCGCCGCTTCCCGCGGACGCAGCTCGTCCCAGGCGATCAGCGCAAGCACCTCGCGGTCAGGCGCCGAGAGCGAATTGAACGCTTCCCCGACCGCCGTTTCCGCCTCGGAGGCAGGGCCTGGGTCGGGCTCAACGCCCTGATCGACCGAAGACGTCGCGATCTTCGCCTTCAGCGCGTTCTGGCGCTTGCGACCACGAACCTGGTTGGCCAGAACGCGTCGCGCGATCGCCAGCAGCCACACCCTGCCGGGATCCGGTGCGTCTTCGAACCGCCGCCAGGCGACTAGGAAGGTATCGGCGGCGATGTCGCCCGCGTCGGCCTGGCCGATCCGCCGCGCCGCGTAGGCGAAAACGGCCAGATAGTGCTCTGCCCAAAGCGCCTCGAATTGCCGGCGAAGGCTGATTTCAGGATCCATGAAGCGCAACCGTCTCTACAACTAGATGTTCAGCTTCAACGCGAATCTTTCACCGTCCGGCTGGATCCGAGGCGGATTTGTAGACTTTGCTGCTGTAAGGGACGACGAGTTGGCTGAAGATCTCAAAGATGCGCGAGCAGCGATCGAGCGGCAAATTGCCGAGCTCGAAGGCCAGATCGAACGCCTCCGCAGCGCGCTGACATACCTCGACGAAGTCGACGGCGCCGACGTTCCGAAGACCACCACCCCCTCACGCACGAGACGGGCCACAAAGTCGTCGGCATCAAGACGGCGGAGATCGCGGGCCAAGTCCGCCGGGTCGCGAGCTCCTCGCGGCGAGCGACAGAAGCAGTTCCTGGCGATCGTAAAGAAGCAGCCAGGAGCAAAGGCTGTCGATATCGCCAAGGAAATGGGCATCACTCCGAATCAGGTCCACGGCCTGGCCCATCGCCTCTCGCAGGGGGGACAGATCCGTAAGCAGCGCCGCGGCGGCTACGCCCTCGCTTCCTGATCCGAGCGCTGCATGCGCGCGCTAGGTGGAGCCCTGGCCCTGCTCTCGGTCGCCGCGATGGCGGCGCAGCCGGCCGGCGCCTCGGTTCACGAGGGACCGGAGCGCGGTCGCGCGGTGGTGCTCGTCGCCAACGCCGAGGGCGGGACGGTCTCGATCCTCGATGCGCGCAGCTTCAGGGTGCTCCGAGAGATCAACGTGATCCCGGACGGCGATCCGATGGAGGACCCGCAGGTGGCGTTGACCGTGGCCGCCGCCGGTGGCCCGAACTTCGCCCAGGACCAGGACCTCTCGGCCGACGGGCGGACCCTGTTCGTCTCGCGCGGCTACGCCGGAGACGTCGCCGCCTTCGACGTCGCCACGGGCCGGCTGCTCTGGACGTTCCCGGTGCCGGGCATCCGCTCCGACCACATGACGATCAGCCCGGACGGGAAGCTCCTGGCGGTCTCGGCCCTGAGCGAGAACGTCGTCATCGTCATCGACGCCCACACCGGCAGCGAGGTCGGGCGGGTCCCGACGGGCCAGTGGCCTCACGACAACCACTTCACCGAGGACGGGACCCGGCTCTACAACGCGAGCATCGGCACGATCATCGCGCCACCCGAGTCGCGGCCCGGACTGGGGCCGCCGCCCTACCAGCTGACCGAGATCGACACCGAGCGACCTCGAGCGTGAGCAGGTCCTTCACCTACGACAGCGGCATCCGGCCGTTCGTCCTCGCCGATCGCGAGCGCACCGTCTTCGCCCAGATCTCCGAGTTCTCCGGCGTGGTCGAGATCGACCTCGCGACCGGCGAGATGGTGCGCCGGCCGCGCCCTCCCGGTCGACGAGGGCGTGAGCGAGGACGACTACGACTTCGAGGCACCGCATCACGGCCTCGCGATCTCCACGCGACGAGCGAACGCTCTGCGCCGCCGGCCGGATCTCCGACTACGTCGCCCTGGTCTCGACCCGGGGGCTGAAGCCGAAGGCGCTGATCGACGTCGGCGACGCGCCGGGGTGGGCGGAGACCGGCCCCCTCGGGCGCTACTGCTTCGTGACCAACACCGCGAGGACACGGTCTCGGTGATCTCCTACCGAAAGGCCCGCGAGGTCGCCCGGGTCGAGGTCGGCGACGGCCCGAAGCAGCTGGAGGCAGCGCGGATACCGACGCGGGTCCTCTGCTCGGCCGGCGACGTTCCCGGCTGCTAACCACGAGCACAGGTAGCGTTCCCGGCGTGGTAGCGAGCCCCGCGCCGAAGACGACGAACCCGCTGCGGCGGATACGCGACGACCTCGCGATCGAGCGCCGGGCGACGAGCCGGATCCCGCTGCCGCCGGGGCCGAAGAGCTGGAGCCCGGCGCGGGACTTCCGAGCGAGGCGGCGGATGCTCGACGTGCTGCTCGACGCCCACCGGCGCTACGGGCCGGTGTTCACGCTGCGCACGTTCCACCTCGCCGGCGTCTGGATGCTGGGGCCGGAGGCGAACCGGTTCATGCTCGTCACCGACCGCGACAAGTTCATCTGGCGCGACGGGTTGATGGGCGACCTGATCCCGCTGATCGGCGACGGGCTGCTGACCACCGACGGCGAGTACCACGACGAGGCGAGGCGGATCATGATGCCCGCCTTCCACCGCGATCACGTCGTCGCCACGACCGCGACGATGATCGAGGAGGCCGACCGCGCGCTCGACGCATGGAGGGACGGCGATCGTGTCGACCTCTACGACTGGGCCCGCCACGTCGCCATGCGGATCGCGATGCGGGCGCTCTTCGGGCTCGACCCGGATGCCACGGGCGGCCACGACATCGCCCAGGAGTTCGAGCGGGGGCTCTCCTTCCACGGCGAGGAGTTCGTGCTCCAGGTGCTGCGCGGACCCGGGGCTCCCTTCGAGCGGGTGAAGTCGGCGCGCCGGATCCTCGACCGGATCCTGGGCGAGGAGATCGCCCGCCGCCGCGCGGGGGGCGTGGGCGACGACGTGCTGACGATGCTCCTGCACGCCACCGGCGAGGACGGCGCGCGGCTCTCCGACGAGCAGGTTCGCGACCAGGCCCTGACCCTGCTCTTCGCCGGTCACGACACGACCACCTCGACCGTCGCGTTCCTCTTCTACGAGCTCGCGCGCAACCCGGGGTGGCGGGAGCGACTCGAGGCCGAACAGGCCGCCCTCGGCGGCGAGGGCGCGCCGACCGGTGAGCAGCTATTCGCCGAGCTGCCGCTGCTCGACCAGGCGCTCGACGAGACCCTCCGCCTCTACCCGCCGGCATGGGTCGGGCCGCGACGCTCCGCGGTCGACTTCGAGTTCGACGGCCACCGGATCCCCGCAGGCGTCCCCGTCAACTACTCCTCCTGGGCCAGCCACAGGCTGCCGGAGGTCTTCGACGACCCCGACGCCTTCCGCCCCGAGCGATTCGAGCCCGAGGCGCGGGCGCAGCTGCCGAAGGGCGCCTACGTGCCGTTCGGCGCCGGGCCGCGGATCTGCATCGGGATGCGCTTCGGCCAGCTGGAGGTGAAGGCCATCGCGAGCCGGATCCTGAGCCGGTTCCGGGTGGAGCTCGAGCCCGGCTGGGAGCTGCGGATCAGGCAGATGCCGACCCTCTCGCCACAGGGCGGGATGCCCGTCGTGGTCAGCGAGCGGGCCGGGTGACGGTGCTGATCGCGAACGACGTCCCGGCCGCCGCCCTCACCGACTTCACCCCGACGTAGTACCGGCGCCCGCGTGGGCTGCGGATCCGGCAGGTCTCGGTCGAGCCCGGCTTCTCCGAGCTGCAGTCGAATCGCCTCTGGCTCGGCGCCTGCTTGGAGCGCGCGTAGAGGTCGAGGTTCGTCTCGCAGGCCGTCCCCCTCTCGCAGGCGGGCCCGCGGAGGCGGACGTCGAGGCTCCTCAGGCGGCTCGGGACCGCGATCCGGTAGAAGCTCCAGCCGCCTGTCTCGGCCGCGAGCCCGGTCCGCTCGGAGCCGTCCGGGGTGATCGGCACGGCGCATCGCT
Organism: uncultured Thermoleophilia bacterium; assembly: GCA_963844425.1. Classification (GTDB taxonomy): domain Bacteria; phylum Actinomycetota; class Thermoleophilia; order Solirubrobacterales; family 70-9; genus DASUSH01. The sequence continues at coordinate 176,152 of CAWJOD010000001.1, forward strand.
TCGCCGAGCAGGGCGGATCGACCTGGTCACCCTGATCGGAGGCGCCGATCGGGCTTCCCTGCCCGAAGACGACGAAGCGGTTCAGGGCGGAGCCGATGTTCCAATGGCCGGCGAGGTATTCGGCCGGCTCCGGCGCGCTGTCGAAGTAGTCGTCGTTGCCGCAGTCGAAGGTGACCCGGCTGGTGCACCGCGACGCGATCCCGTTCTGGTTGCGGTCGCCGCCGTCGGGCGAGTAGCAGAGCACGTCGCGCTCCTCGTAGCAATGCCCGCCCGTGCCCGTCGAGTTCGGCGCCTCCGGCTGCACCGCACCCTGGTTGTGCGCGTTCTCGTGCATCGGCGTCTCGTCCATCCAGCAGCCCTGGTAGCTGACCGCATAACCGCCGCCGCTGTTGTTGCGGTTGTCGGCGGTGAGCCTGGAGTCGAGCGAGTAGCTGGCGATCCCGCAATCGGTGGATGGCGCGTCGAAGAAGATCGTGTAGTCGGCGCGCGGGTCCTTGAACCCGGCGGCCTTCGCCGCGGCGACGATGTCGGCGAACGACGCGCTCGGTGGCGGCGAAGGAATCGATCCGAAGCGCCCCGGCCTCGTCGCAGAGCACCTTGTAGTCGGCGGTGATGGCCCCGCTCTCGAACGAGTCCGCGGCGAGAAGGGCGTTCACCTGCCCCATCGAGGTCCTGATCAGGGGCGCCTGCATGCCGACCAGGTCCGGGGTCCCAGCGAGATGCCCGTAGAGGACGTGCTGGTAGTAGTCGCTCGCGCAGACCGGCGGGCGGGTGGTCATACCGCCGGGCAGCGAGCCGTCGAGATCGAGCGGGTTCATCGCGCTCCGCGGGTCCGGCCCGTGGGTGAGTAGTGATCCCCCGGTCGGCAGATGGACTCGAAAGAGCCCGTCGCGGGTCAGGTCGAAGTCCTCCCCGAGCGCGTTCGCCAGCTCGGCGCGGGTGCGCTCCGGCGAACCGCCGACGTGTGCGCTCGCATCGCCGGCTACGACCGCGACCAGGGCGGCGCAGCCGATCATCGTGGCGAGCCGGCGCAGCGGCCGGCGAGTCAAGCCGCCGCCAGGCGTCCCCCGAGGGGCATTCCCCATCATTTGCATCCCCCAAATTGCTCAGCCTTACCCTCCGACCGGAGGACAGCATAAGCCGCCCGGCCGATCCGAGGGTGCAGTAGAGCCGAGCATCAGTCCCAGCGGCGGGCCCACTCGCGGAGCTCGACCACTGCGGTCTCGATGTCACGGCCCTTTTCGGTCAGCGAGTACGAGACGCGCGCCGGCGATCCCGGGTGGACCGAGCGGTCGACCAGCCCCTCCTCCTCGAGCTCGCGCAGCCGCTGGGAGAGCAGCTTGTCGGAGAGCCCGGGGATCCCTGCGCGGAGCTCGGCGAAGTAGAGCGGGCGCTCGATCAGCGCCCAGAGGATCGCGCCGGTCCAGCGCTTGCCGACGAGCTCGACCGCGCGATGGAACTCGGGGCAGGCGCGGGCCGGCTCTCCACCGGGGGCAGGTGTGCGCTCGACCGCGACTTGGTTCGCGGGTTCCTCCACCGTGCGATCCAGGGTACAGAGCGGGTACCCCGGGGTCCGCTGCGAAATCTCGTCCGGCTAGGTGCCCGACGTTCATGCTAGGCGGCGCAGGCGCCCGGTGCTCGACGTGCCGTCGGCCTCGCGCGAGCGCGCGCTCGACGATCGCGTTCGGAACGCCGAGGCCGCTCGCGGGCCCCTTGGAGGTCGAGGCCGCGAAGACGGTCGTCTGCACCGCGCCCTCGCCGTCGACGACGGGCCCGCCGGAGTTGCCGCTGCGAACGTCGCCCCGGAACGCCGTCATCTCGCGCCGGACCGGGCCACGGCCGTAGGAGTCCTCGCTGACGACCTCGGCGGTCGTGCCGACGCGCGCCGGGGCGACCGTGTAGGGGCCGTTCTCGGGATATCCGAGCACGGCGGCCTCCGCCCCCTTCTCGGCCCTTCCGGCAAGTGGCAGCGCCGGGCGGTCGAGGCCGTCCACCCGAAGCAGCGCGAGGTCGTTGCGCGGCTCGTAGAGGACCGCGGTGGCGTCGAGCTCGATCCCATCGTGGGTGGTCACCGTCGTGTCGTCCTGCCCGGCGACGACATGGGCGTTGGTCGCAACCAGGCCGGGGCCCGCGACCCAGCCCGAGCCGGAGACGCCGAGGCCGCAGGCGGTTCCGAGCACGCGGACGACGCTGGGCGCCGCGGCCTCGACCTCGGGATCGCTCGCGATCTCGGGCGCCGGCGCCGGGACGTCGGCCTCGGGTCCCTCGATCACCGGGGTCGGGTCGATCCGGTTGAGCGCCTTGATCACTCCGGTCGGCGGGAAGGCGTCGTTCAGGCGGCCGAGGATCTCCGAGCGCTGGACCGCCTTGCGCACCTCGGCGAAGCCGGGCGTGTTGAGGGCGACGGCGCCGAAGAGCCAGGCGAGCGCCAGCGCGAGGGCGCAGAAGAGGACGGCGCCGCCCGCTCCGTCGATCGCGAAGCCCGCCCGCCCGCGGACCAGCCGGCGGTGCAGGCCGCGCGCGAGCCCCTCCATGCCGACCGCTGCGATCCCCCCGAGCAGAAGGCCGCCGAGGAGCGTCACCAGCGGCGCGTAGGGGGACTCCGATCCCTCGCTGAGGAGCGCCGGCGCGATCCGCGATCCGGCGAACGCCCCGGCCAGGAACCCCACGAGCGAGAGGGCCCCGACGATCAGGCCCTGCTGGTAGCCCCAGATGGCCATCGCCACGCAGAAGGCGACGACCACCCAGTCGATGGCGGTCATCGAGGTGACCGACCCCGGTTCGGTCGTCGGGGGGACTGACTACGTTTGTGGGCGTGAAGTCGCGGCATACAGGGGTTCGCTCAACTAGCGGCGGGGAGCACTCGGGTTGACAACGATCTCATCCGGCGCGGAGCGACGCAGGCGGATGGTGACAAGGGCGCTCCCGCTCCTCGTGATCGGGGTCATCGCGTTCGTCGCCGGGATCGTGATCGGCGGCGGCTCGCCGGAGCTCGACGCCGCGAAGCGCTTCCTGAGCGCCTGGGAGGCCGAGGACTACGAGGCGATGCACGCCGAGCTGACCCCGGAGGCCGCAGCCGACTATCCGGCCGAGGCCTTCACCGATCTCTATCGCGAGGCGGCGATGACCGCGACCGCGACATCGGTCGACGCCGGCGAAGCCGACGGGCCGCGATCCGCCGGTGACGGCGACGTGGTCGAAGCGCCGGTGACGGTCAAGACCAACTCGTTCGGCGACGTCGCGGAGACCGTCTCGGTCCCGGTCGCGGACGGAGCGGTCGCCTGGCGGCCCGAGCTCGTCTTCCCCGGGCTCGAGGAGGGCGAGAAGCTCGACCGGCGCACGCGGGCGCCGGAGCGGGCGGCGATCCTCGCCGCCGACGGCACGCCGCTCGCCGAGGGACCCGCTGCGGCTCGCTCCTCGCCGCTCGGCACCTCCGGCGATCGACATCGCCGGGGAGATGGGCGCCCCGAAGCGCGAGCAGCGCGAAGCGACGATCGCGGCCGGCTTCCCGCCGGGCACGCTCGTCGGCACGAGCGGGCTGGAGCTCGCCTTCGACGCCCGGCTCGCCGGCAGCCCGGCGGGCAGCTGCTCGCGGTCGGTTCGGGTGAACGGGTGCTCGCCGACACCAAGCCGCAGCCCGGCGAGCCGGTCCGGACGACGATCGAGCCCGGCGCTCCAGGAGACGACGGTCGGGGCGCTCGGCGACCTCTTCGGCGGGATCGCGGTCCTCGACGCGACCAACGGCGAGGTCAAGGCGCTCGCCGGGATCGCCTTCTCCTCCCCGCAGCCACCCGGCTCGGTGTTCAAGATCATCACCACGACCGCCGCGCTCGAGGCCGGAGCGGTCAGCCTCGACGATCAGTTCGAGGTCGTCACCGAGGCGGTGGTGGACGGTCGCGCGATCTCCAACGCCGGCGACGCGCCGTGCGGCGGCTCGTTCACGGAGTCGTTCGCGGAGTCCTGCAACTCGGTCTTCGCGCCGCTCGGCGCGGAGGTCGGCGGCGAGAAGCTGCTCGCGACCGCAGAGGACTTCGGCTTCAACTCCCCGCCGGAGCTCTACAACGCCGAGGCGACGGCCGCCGTCGATCCGCCGCCATCGACGATCCCCGACCCGATCGGCTCCGACCTCGACGTCGCGGTGACCGCGATCGGGCAGGGCCAGGTGCTCGCCACCCCCTGCAGATGGCGAGCGTCGCGCAGACGATCGCCGCCGGGGGCAAGCGCAGCCCGACGCCGCTCGTGACCGAGCCGGGCCTGGCCCCCAAGGCAGAGACGACCGAGGTCACCGACGCCGAGATCGCGAACACGGTCCGCGACCTGATGGTCGCCAACGTCAACACCGGGACCGGCGAGGCGGCCAACATCCCCGAGGCCCAGGTCGCCGGGCAAGACCGGCACCGCCGAGCTCGGCCCGGATCCCGACGCGCCCGCCGCGGGGCCCGGCGAGTCCCGGCACTCGAGGAGAACGCGTGGTTCACCGCCTTCGCGCCCGCCGAGAAGCCGAAGCTGGCGATCGCGGTGATGATCGTCGACGCCTCCGGCTCGGGCGGCGAGGTCGCCGCCCCGATCGCCGCGGAGATCCTCTCGCGCCGCGCTCTAGGCGGCTAGATGTCGAGCTCGACGAAGCCGTGCTCCCCGGCGTCGCCGGGGACCTCGAGCTCGAGCGGGCGGTTCTCGGCGACGTTCTGGTCGACGAGGAAGAGCAGCATCGCGCCGCCGATCACGCCCTCCGCCGCGAGTCGAGTCCGGGAATCGGGATCTCGCCGTCGGCGGGGACCGTGGTCGGCTGCAGGTCGTCGATCTCCGACGGCGTCGATGCCGCCGGACGCACTCTCGTCCTGGCCCGGGAGCTGGAGCGCGTAGACGCTTGCGCTCGGGATCGGGTCGTACACGCCGAGCCCTTGCGAAGCACCCTCGGCGGCCTGGGTGTCGCGGACCTTGAAGGCGTAGGGCAGGTCGGCGTCCTCGTCGCCCTCGTTCTCGACGGTCAGGAAGACGGCCAGATAGGCCTGGCCGGGCTCGGGACGCTCCTGGCCCGCCAGGTAGCCCTCGTCCTCGGGGTCGTCCGGGTTGAGGAAGCGGGTGATCTGGACGTTGTAGGCGAGCTCGCCGAGCTCGAGCGGCTCGCCCTCGACCACGTGGAGCTCCTCCTCCTCGCCGCAGCCGGCGGCGACGAAGGCGGCGCAGAGGGCGAGCGCGAGGAAGATGGCGAGCGGGATCCGCTTCATCGGTCGCGGCAGCTTATCAGGCCCATGCCTAGCGCCAAGCGGGGTCGATGCCGGCGACGCCGACGGGCTCGATCGCGGCCTCGTCCTCGGCGAGGTCCTTCAGGCGGCTCGAGAGCGCGGGCCCACTGCCGGCGAAACCAGCGCCGGGTGCGACCGCGCTCGCGCATCCTGTCGATCGGGTTCGAGGGCTCGGTCCAGAAGGTCACCTTCGCCTCGGTCGTGCGGCCCGCGCCGTCGGCGAGCTCCCAGACCGTGAACACGGGGATCCGGTCGAGGCGACCGCCGCGCCCCCGCTCGAACATCTGCTGCGGCTCGTCCGCCTCCTCGACCACCGTATCCATCCAGACCTTCATCCCGGGAGCCTCCACCCGAAAGCGGGCGGAGGCGCCGACGCCCGCCGACTCCAGCCGCTCGAGGCGGAACTCATGCTGGAAGTGATCGCAGAACGCAGGCCGGTAGCCGAGGTCGCTGAGCATGGCCCAAACCCGCTCGCGCGGCGCGTCGATCGTGGTTTCGGCGGAGATCGGGCCCACGGGTCGGAGATTCTATGTCGCGCGTGAGGCGCTCGCCCCGGACCCCCGCCCCAAGCCGCAGTTTGCGGCGCTTTCCCGTGTCGAATCCCGATTGGAGGGGTGGGCGCGATCGTTATCATCGTTACTAAGTTCCGACCAGCGCATCCTCCTCGGGGGTAGAGATGATCACCGCCAAGTCCGGCGAGACATACATGGCGGGTGGGGCCGTGGACGCGGGGACCTACAAGTGCCGCGGCTGCGGCCTGCGGATCGGCATCGACCATCTCGACGAGGCACCGAGTTGCCCGGCATGCGGCGGGACCAGTTTCCGCCGCGCGCCGCTCTTCGAGGCGGCACGAGCGCTCGGGCCCATGCCGACGATCGAGGAGCCCCTCCTACCCGGGCCGAGCGAGCGTCCGGAATGGCTGGCGGCCACCCGCGAGCAGCTCGCCGGCGGCGGGAGCCATCTCGTCTTCGAGGACGACGGCGGGATCCACATCGTGCCGCTCGCGGTCGGCTGGTCGCGGATCGGGCGCAGCGCCACCAGCGACATCCGGCTCGACGACCCGACGGTCTCCCGCCGCCACGCGCTGGTCGTGCGCTCGGCGGGCGGCGAGATCCGCGTGCTCGACGACCGCAGCCTCAACGGGGTGCGCCTGAACGGCTCCCCGGTCGACTGGGGAACGGTCGCCGACGGCGACGAGCTCGCGATCGGGCGCTTCCGGCTCTACTTGGTCGCGCTCGAGCCGGCGGGCTCCGGCACGTCGGCGCCACCCTCGGCCTGAGCCTCGGCGCCTGGCTCGAGGCCCGGCTCGGACTTGGCGGCCCGGTCCTCGTAGTCGGCACGCCGTTCGACGTCGGCATCCCAGAGCACCTTGTCCGCCTTCAGCGCGCGACCGACCCACTCGCGACCCGCGCGCGGCAGCATCTGCACGACCTTGGTGACGTAGCCGCTCGAGCGGGGGACGTAGACGTCGAACCGGGGCTGCTTGAGCGCGTCGACGATCTCGGCGGCGACCTCCTCGGGATCGCTCGGCTTGATCGCCGCGGGTGTCGGGAAGGCCACTGGCGAGCTCGGTGTTGACGACGCCGGGCATCACGCAGGAGACCTCGATCGCGGAGTCGGTCTCCCAGAGCTCGGCGCGGACCGCCTCGCTGACCCCGACGACGGCGAACTTGGTCGCGCAGTAGGTGGCGCCGCCGGGGAAGCCTCCCTTGCCCGCCTGGGAGGCGATGTTGACGATGTGGCCGGAGCCGCGGCGCTCCATCCGCGGCAGCGCGGCCTTCATGCCGAAGAGGACTCCGTGGACGTTGATGTCGACCATCCGGATCGCGGTCGCGTCGTCCTCGTCCGCGAAGCGGCCGAGCGGCATGATCCCCGCGTTGTTGATCAGCACGTCGAGCGAGCCGAGCCGCTCCTCGACCTGATCGAGGTAGTTCTCGAAGGACTCGCGCCGGGTCACGTCGAGCTCGAGCGCGATCGTGCCCGAGCCGATCTCCGACGCCGTCTTCTCGGCGAGCTCGGCGTCGAGGTCGCCGATCGCGACCTTCGCCCCCTCCCCCACGAGCGCCTCCGCCGTCGCCTTCCCGATCCCCCGGGCGCCCCCGGTGATCGCGACGACCTTGCCCCTCAAAGACTTCGGTTCTTTAGCCATGGGGCAAGCCTATACGGAGCCCGCCACGCCCGAGGCGGCGCGGGTGCGGCCCGGCGCCGGTCCAGGATCGGACCGGCGCCAAACCGACGTCCGGTCAGTCGACCGGGGTGTAGTTCGAGTTGCCCGCGGAGATCTTTCCGGTGGCGCAGTCGTTATTCGCCCCGACCACCGGATCGCTCGCGCCGGGGAACGGGTTGCCCGCCGCGAGACCGCCCGAGATGACGTTCGTCGTCACCTTGGAGCCCGCGCCGAACATGCCGCATCCCTGCTCGGGCGCGTTCGCCGGAGTGATGACGTAGCGAAGGAGCCCGTCCAGGTTGGTGTCACGCGGATCCCCGTTCGCGGGTATCTCCACCGTCAGGGTCCAATCGCCGTTTCCGGCGTAGCCACCGTCGCGGGTCGACGTGTACGTACAGGTGTCACCCGCCTGCGAGACGCAGCCCTCCTGGCCGGTCGGCGCGATGATCACCGGATCCGACGCGCTCGCGATACCCCCACTCGCGAGCAAGCCCACGACAGCCCCCAGCAGCAACGCTGCCTTCCTCATGTGATGCCCTCCGTTGTGTCGTTTGCACGATCGGCGAAGAGAGCCGACCACCCCCGGCCCCCTGCCGGGCGCCCGTCGCTGACCGGGCCCGTACCCGGTCCGTGCATCGCTAAACAGCGCTCGCCGCTACTCGGTCGAGATGCTCGGGTCCGCCTGGACCTTCTCCGGGATGATCACGAGGAAGTGCTCGGCGGCGCTCGCGGCGAGGGCCGAGATGCGGTCGGCCTCCTCGTCCTGGCCGGTCGCGCGCAGCTCGTCCGCGTAGTGGCCGAGCAGGTCGTCGACGTCGAGCAGGCCCTCGGAGTCGAGCCCGACGAGCTCGACCTTGGCGCCCTCGCCGAGGCGGCGCTCGATCGCCTCGCGGTCGAGGTTCCACTCCTCGTTGACGCGCACGTAGACGCGACCGCCGGTCATCCCGGCGCAGGCCCAGGGGCCGATGTCGCCGAGGACCACCGCGCGGCCCGAGGTCATGTACTCGAACGCGAAGCCCTTGGCGTTGGCGCGGTCGGCGACGCAGCCGCGGGAGTCGTCGAGCGGCTCCGCGGGCTCGCCGCCGAGCACGATGTCGGCGCCGGAGAGCCGGATGCAGAAGCGCGAGTCGGCCGAGCCCTGGACGAAGAGCCGGCCGCGCTGCGCGCCGTAGGCGAACGACTTGCCGACCGAGCCGTTGACGCGCTGGCCGTCGGCGCCCTTGCCCTTGAGGATCGAGACGGTGCCGCCGAGCATCGTCTTGCCGACGCCGTCCTGGGCGCCGCCCTCGACCCGCAGCGCCACGCCCCAGGCGTTGAAGGCGCCGAACCCCTGGCCGGCGACCGAGCCGCCGTTGAACGAGACCTCGGCGAGGATGTCCTCGGAGCCCTCGGCGACGTCGCCGTAGATGCGACCGCGCGAGATCGCGCCCGGAGAGCTCGGTGCCGAGCACGCGGTCGTTGGCGTCGGTGGCGCGCGGGAAATCGCGATGGATCACGCCCGGCCCGGCCCCGCCGCCGCCGCAGACCTCGTCGGCGAGGGTCGCGACCTCGGCCGACGCCTGCTTCGCCTCCATCCGGATCGGCCGCGCGACGACGAGGCCGGCGGCCTCGCGCTCCTCGCTCGCCGCCGTCGGCGGCGACCGGGAGGTCGACCGGCTCGAGCTCGAGGTACTCCTCGAGCGGGGTGATCAGCTCGGCGAGGTCGAGCCTGTCGGCGTGCGAGGACTGCTCGAGCAGGTCGTAGCGGCCGACCAGGTCCTGGGCTCGGTCGTAGCCGAGCGACGCGACGACCTCCTTGACCTCCTCGCCCATCGACGGCGAAGAAGCGCGCGCAGCTCTCGGCGGCGCTGTCGACCGCCTGCGGGGTGAACTTCTTCAGCCCGTGCTCCTGGGCCTGCTCGACGGTCTCGATCTGCGTCGCGATCCCGACGTGGCAGGTGTCGAGCTGGCAGCCGCGGCAGATCGTGCAGCCGAGCGAGACCATCGCCAGGGTGCCGAACGCGACGCGGTTGGCGCCGAGGCAGTGCAGCTTGACGACGTCGTGCGCGTGGCGGTAGCCGCCGTCGGCCCAGATCTCGACGCGGTTGCGGATCCCCGCCTCCATCAGCGCCCGGTGCACGGCCCGGGTGCCGATGTCGGAGGGAAGCCCGACATGGCGCAGCGCGTGCTGGCGGGCGGCGCCGGTGCCGCCCTCGAAGCCGGAGAGGGTGATGATGTCGGCGCCGGCCTTGGCGATCCCGAGCCCGATCGTGCCGATGTTCGGCACCACCGGGACCTTGACCGAGACGCGGACGTCGGGGTTGACCGTCTTCAGCTCGTCGATCAGCTCGGCGAGGTCCTCGATCGAGTAGAGGTCGTGGTTGTTCGAGGGCGAGATCAGGTCGGTGCCCGGCGACGCGTTGCGCGCCGCGGCGACCTTCTCGGAGACCTTCTTGCCCGGCAGGTGGCCGCCCTCGCCGGGCTTCGCCCCCTGGCCGATCTTGATCTCGGCGACGTAGGAGGCGTTCAGCATCTCGGCGGAGACGCCGAAGCGGCCGGACGCGACCTGCTGGCCGCGCCACTCGCGGTAGCGGCCGTACATGTCCTGGATCTCGCCGCCCTCGCCGTTGATGCAGAGGATGTTGATGCTGCTTCGCCGCCTCCGGATAGGCACGGAACGCGGGCTCGGACTGCGAGCCGAAGCTCATCGAGGAGATCACCAGCGGGTAGTCGTGGCGCCCGACCCCGGCGTCGACCGTCGCTCGGGCGAGATCGGCTCGCGGTCGGAGCGCAGCTTCATGATGTGGCGCATCGAGATCGGGTTCTCGGCCTCGAGCGTCGCGCACCTTCTGCGAGTACTCCTCGTAGGAGGCGGTGCCGTTGGCGGCGGCGATCGCCGCCTTGTAGACCTTCGGGTAGAAGCGGAACGTCTTCGCCGGCTTCACCTTCTCCTCGTCGCCCTTGATGATGTGGTGGCGCTGCGCGGTGTCGGCGTCGAGCTCGGAGAAGCCGACGCCGCCCTTCGCGGAGGCGGCGTAATGGGGGGTGCCGAGGATCTCGGCGAGCTCGGGCTTGATCCCGATCGAGGAGAACTGGCGCGCGTAGCCGCGGAGCTCGTGGATCCCGATCGTCGAGATCACCTTCTCCGCGCCCTTCTTCAGCGCCGCGCAGATGTTGGAGAGGTCCTGGCGCGTACTCGTCGACGCAGATCACCTCGAGCATCACGTACGGGCAGACGCCGTTGGCCCCGAGCCCGAGCGCGAGCATCACGTCGTGGACGTTGCGGATCGCCGCCGAGCGCAGCACGATCGAGCAGCGGCGGCGCAGGTTGCGCTCGCCGGGCTCGGTGCGGAAGCTCTTCAGCGCCTGGTCGACGGCCGAGGTCGCGAGGTGCGGGTCGAGGTAGCGACGCTCGCCGTCGTAGACCGTGCGGTCGGTGAGCACGATCAGCTCGGCGCCCTTGCGGACGCACTTCTGCGCCTCCTGGCGGATGCGCTCGACCGCGCCCTGGGTCGTCTCCGACTCGAGCAGCGAGATGTCGATCGCGGCGGCGCGCTCGCCGTCGCGGAACTCCTCCCAGAGGTCCTCGAGCAGGTACGTCTTGTGCTCGCGGGCGATCTCGCGGTAGCGCGAGTCCGAGAGCGGGGCCAGGTCGTGGTGGCCGCCGAGGAGGACCGGGAACGAGGTCTCGACGATGCCGGTGTCCGTGGCCGGGTCGTCGACCGAGGGCCGGCGGCCGAAGATCGCGCGGGTCGAGAAGTGCTCGATCTCGCGCTCGCGGTCGATCGCCGGGTTGGTGACGACGGCGACCGTCTCCTTGAAGTAGTCGGCGAGGTTCTGGCGCTCGGGCGAGAGCGCGGCGAGCGGCCCGTCGTAGCCGAGCGAGCCGATCGGCTCGGCCCCGTTCGAGGCCATCTGCTGGACGAGCTTGACGTCGTCGCGCTGCCAGCCGAAGCCGGCGAGGACGCGGTCCTCGACCTTCACCGGCTCGGCCGGGCCCGCCGCGGTGTAGCCGGGGATGTCGGCGCCCTCGAGCGGGCCGCCGGTCTCGAGCGCGCGGTCGTAGGGCGCGATCTCGCCGCCACCGGTGCGCTCGCTCCAGCGGGCGGCGACGAGGCGCATCATCTCCTCGTGCGGGAGCAGCCGCGAGCTGCGCTTCTCGCGGTCGATCGAGACCATCGCCTTCTCGCCGGGGGCGAGCGGCTTCGGCTCGGAGACCATCTCCGAGACCGAGACGACGCCGGGCTCGGAGGAGAAGACGTAGTCGTCGTCGGTCTCGACCTGCCACAGCGGGCGCAGGCCGAGCGCGTCGGCGGAGAAGACGCACTCGTCGCCGTGGCGGGCGATCAGCGCGACCGGTCCCTGGGCGAACGGGCCCATCGTCTGGCGCAGGTACATGTAGAAGCGGTGCAGCTCGGCGGGCAGGGCGCGGATCTCGTTGACGATCGGCGGCACGACCATCTCCATCGCCTCGGCGAGCGAGAGGCCCCGGACGCGGACGAGGGTGTCGACGGTGCGGTTCAGGTCCTGCGAGTCGGAGTTGCCGGGCTCGATCGGGACGCCCAGCATCGCCGCCTCCTGGCGGAGCTGGGCGATCGTGTTGATCTCACCGTTGTGGCCGAGGACGGAGAACGGCTGGACGCGCTTGAACGACGGCCAGGTGTTGGTCGAGTAGCGGTTGTGGCCGAAGCAGCCGACGGTCTCGAACCGCTCGTCGACGAGGTCGGGGTAGTACTTGCCGAGGATCTGCGGGGCGCCCATCACCTTGTAGACGCACGTCGTCGCCGAGAAGGACGGCATGTGGACGTCGAGCTCGCGCTCGAGCTCGATCATCAGCTCGAACAGCGCGCGGTCGCGGTTGGCGTCCTCGCCGATCAGCCCGCCGATCTGCCAGAAGTGCGGCTCCTCCTCGCGGGCGGTGGGCCCGAGCGCCGACGAGTCGACGGCCCCGACCCGCTCGGCGAGCACGCGAAAGCCGGCGCGGCCGAGGATCTCGCGGCCGTCGTGCTGGATCTTCTCCAGGTCCTGCGAGCGCTCGACGAAGACGTGGGCGACGGCGAAGCCGGGGTCGAGCACGAGCGCGGGGTTGTGGCCGCCCGCGCGGACCTCCTCGGACCAGATCTTCCGCGGGATGTCGACGAGGACGCCGCAGCCGTCCCCCTCGCCGTCGACGTTGCCGGCGCGGTGGAGCATCTTCTGCATCGCCACCAGGCAGCGCGCGACCGGCTCGGCGGACGGCGTCGCGTCCTTGCGCACGGAGGCGTAGATCGCACAGGCGTCGTTGTCCTCGACCGACGGCGGCGAGACGACGGGACGCCAGGGCAACTCCGGCGAGTAGAAGCGGCGGGGCTCGGTCAATTGTTCCTCCCGGGTTCCGCGCCTTACTTCGAGCGGGCGCGTGACGGGTTTCGTGCCTTCCTCGCGGTCGCCACCCCTGCGACAGCGGCTCCGGCACCGGTTGGAGACGGAATTATACGCCGGTCACGGCGGACCGGAAGAGTCGGCCCCCCGGGGCTGGGGTTATTCTTTCGGCGCTCATTTGGTGGGGACATAAGGTGGCCTTGATGGGAGTGACGACCGAGCCGATCCCCGCCGGCTGGTATCCCGACCAGTCGATTCGTGGTTACCGTTATTGGGACGGAGCTCGCTGGACGGAGCACTCCGTTGTCGCCGTGGAGGGCGAAGGCGAACCCGTCTTCCCTGAGACGCAGGGCCAGCTGGGCGGTCAGCCTCAGCAGGTGGGCGTTCAGTCTCAACAGGTCGGTGTTCAGTACTACCAGCAGCCGGCGCAGTACCCGCAGCCCGTTCTGGCGCCCCCCACGAGGCCAGCCGACGAGACGCGTATCGGCCGGGGCGCGCAGCTCGCCGTCGCGATCGTTTCGATCCTCGCCGCGGTGACCGCACTTCTCGTCGCCACGACGGTTCCTCACTCAGCTGGCGACACCCTGATCAGCGACAGCTTCTACATCAAGGAGTCCTACTACATCTTCTTGCTGGTCGCGTCCGCAGAGTCGATCATCTTCGGCGTCGCGCTCTTGTTCCTGCTCATGGCCGGCGTGGACGCCCTCTGGGTGACGAGGCTCACGGTCTCCGCTGCGGTCCTGGGCGCGCTGATCCTGATTTTCGCAGCGACGGTCTACATCGGGTACGCGACCGCGGATGACAGTCCAGCCACCACGGCTCCGCGCACGACTACGCCGCCTCGGGAATCCTCCGACCTGCTCCAGTAGCCGCCCAAAAGGCCTGGGTGGGATCGATCACGCCTGGGGCGGACGCTCCGCGTCGTCGCTGCGCCGGATCGCGAGCTCCTGCGAGAAGCGCGTGATCTGCTCGGCCTGCCGGGAGACGACGACGGTGAGGTTGAGGACCAGAAGGCCGAAGACGAGCAACGCCAGCGCGAACAACGCCGAGTTCGCGTCCGAGATCCCGGCGAGCTCGGCGAGTGAGCCGAGAAAGCCCGGCACCAGCGCGACCGCGAGCAGGAAGACGGCCGCGAGGAACCAGACGACCGTGTAGCGCTCCTGGAGGCTGCCACGGCGAACCAGCTCGATGATCAGCGCGAAGAACAGCACCGCGACCACGACCGCCAGCGCCTGGGTCTGACCCGAGACGTTGACGACCGGCTCGACCTGCTGTGTTGGCTCCGCGGCGGCCAGCATCGTGCGAACGCTACCCGCGCCTCCGGTTAGACGCCACCATCACCCTCCGCCGCGACCGCGCAGGACGCCGACGAAGAGGATGAGGATGCCCTTGAACACGAAGAACGCGGAGTTGAAGGGATTGAACTTGGAGCGGCCACCGGCGCGAGGCATCATCACGACCGGGATTTCCTTCACTCGCAGACCGCGCCGGATCACGCGATGCACCGACTCGACCTCCGGGTAGTCGCCGGCGTACTCGGCCGCGAAGAGCTCCATCACGCGTTCGTTCGCAGCGCGCAGGCCGGATGTGGGATCGGTGAAGCGTTGACGCGTGACGAGGCTGAGCGCGCCGCGGACCAGGGCGGAGCCCACACGGCGGAGCGCAGTCGGCACGTAGACGGCCCCCTGGCCCTCTGGATCCGCGGGCCCCGGGTCCGAGCGGTGATAGCGCGTGCCGATCGCAAGGTCGCAATCGCCGCCACGAACTGCATCCAGCAGGCGGCGGACGTCGGCCGGCCGGTGCTGACCGTCGGCGTCCATGTGCGCGCAGAAGCGGTAGCCGTGTCGCTGCGCGTATAGATAGCCCGTCTGCAGTGCTGCTCCGAGGCCCAGGTTGAAAGGGAGCGGTGCCACCTTCGCCCCCGCCCCGCGTGCCCTGGTGGCCGTCTCGTCCAAGCTTCCGTCGTCGACGACGAGCAGATCGACCTCGGAGAGCTCGGCGCGGACTGCGCGGACCACGTCCTCGACTGTTGCCTGCTCGTCGAACGCCGGGATGAAGACGAGGGCGTCTGGGCGCGTTCGCTCTGCCATCTACGGTGAGTGGTGGACGGCCGTCACGATAGCCGCGGCCGCGGCGATAACTTAGCCCGGGATGGCCGCCGACCGAGAGACCGTCGCCGGCGAACCCTTCCCGGAGGCCACTGAACTCGCGCCGACGCGCAGGCGGCTGGTCGTTTCGCTGATCCTGACCGCGGTTGCCACCGCGCTGCTGGTGTTTCTCGTCGCGACGCGGGGCGACGACATCCTCGAGGCCGCCCGGAGCATCTCCGTCGGCCGCTTCGTGGCGATCACCTCTTTGAGCCTGGTGGCTCTGGCCCTTCGCTCCGCCAGCTGGCGGGTCGCGATCGCGTCGCACACGCGTGTCTCCCTGCCATTCGCGTGGAACGTGACCACCATGACCGCGCTCTACGGCTACGTGAACATCTACTTCGGGTTCGCCGCGCGAGTGGCGTTTGCGAGGCGCTTCGGCCCGCGCTCCCTGACGATCGCCAATCTGGGCGTCGCCGAGCTGGCCATGATCGCGATCGAGTCGGTGATCGCCCTTGCCCTGGTGGCGGTCTTCGCCACCCGCGTCGGCGTACCGGCGTGGGTCGCAGCCGCCGCCCTCGCGGCCGCCGTGGGGCTGCTCGTGGCTGCCCACCGCTATCGAGGGACGCGCTTTCCCGTCCTTCGCGAAAGCGCCTTCGCGGACTCGCGGTCGCTGGTGACGATCGGCCTCCTGATGGCGGCCACGCTGCTGGTACAGGTCTTGCGGGTCTCGCTCGCGCTGGAGGCGGTGGGGCTCCCCCACTCGCTTTTCACCTCGACGATCGCGTTCCTCGCCATGGGAATTCTCGCGACGTTGCCGATCGGACCGTCAAGCTTTCCCGCCGCGATGGCACTCGTCTTCGCCGGCGAGAGCCTCGACGCGGCACTCGCGGCCGGTCTCGCGGTCCTCTCGGCCTCGCTGCTCGCAGCGCTCCTCGCGGCACCTCCTGCGCTCTACCAGTTCTGGCGAGGCTCACGTGCCCAGGCTTGACATCGCGATCGTCTGCCACAACTTCCCTCCCCACGTCGGCGGTGTGGAGCGAGTCGCCTACGAGCAGAGCGTGCGACTGGCCGAGCGGGGTCACGATGTGACCGTCTATACGTCGGAGGTGGTCGGGGCGCCGGAAGCCGAGCGCCCGATCGAGCTACCGGACAGCTTGCGCTTGCGGCGGCTGCCGGCGCGACTGCGGGTCGGCAACATGCCGTTGCTCAGCGGCCTCGGGCAGGCGGCCGGCCACGAGGTGGTTCACCTGCACCTGCCTTTCCTGTTCGGCGGTGAGATCGTCGGCAGGGCGACCCGCCGCCGTGGTGTGCCGCTCGTCGTCAGCTTCCACGCGGGCGACGTCCCGTTCCGCGCGCTCGACCTCGTCCGCGCCCCGAGCATTGGGACGCTCGCGTTCCTATATATCCGCCACCTCTCACTGCGCTGCGCGCGGCGCGCAACCCGCGTCTGCCTGCTCTCCGAGGCCCAGGACCGCCATCCATCCTCTCCGCTGGCAGCGCTGGTCCGGGACCACCCGGAGCGCCGGGCGGTCGTTCCCAACGGGGTCGATCTCGATCTGTTTCGACCGCCCACGCGGGAGGAGCGCCTTGAAGCGCACCGATTGGTTGCGGAGCTTCACGGGTTCGAGGCGGAGGCTCCGCTGGCGATGTGGTGCGGCCGCCTGGACGCAACCAGCGTCGGCTATAAGCGGCTCGACCTCGCGCTTCGATGCCTCCAGCTCGCCGCGACTCCGTTCCAACTCGTTGTTTGCGGCGACGGTCCTCTTCGGGAGCGATGGCGCGCCGAGGCTCAGGAGATGGGGCTCGGCGACCGCGTCCACTTCGCCGGTTCCCTCTCGCGCGAGCAGATGGCTCTGCACTACCGGGCGGCGGAGCTCTACGCGATGAGCAGCCTCGGGCCGGAGGCGTTCCCGCTGACGATGCTCGAAGCGATGGCGACGGCGACCCCGGTCATCGTGCCGGCACTGCTCGACATCGAGACGGTGATCGGCGGCGACCGGGGAGGGGTGCTGGTGGAACCCGGCAACCCTGGCGCCCTCGCGAAGGCGATGGACCGAGTGCACGACCTGCCGGTGGCCGAGCGCGAGGCGCTGGGCGCAGCCGCGAGAGAGCGCGTCGAGAGCTCGTACTCGTGGGACGCGAGCGCGTCGCGTCTCGAAACCGTGCTCCAGGAAGCCGTCGCCCACGGCGCCTAGGCGAAGCCGTTACGGTCGGCGCGATGGCCGAGCTGATCAAGACCGCTCTGATCGGACTGGGTGGGGTGACCGTGAAGCGCAACCTGCCGGTGCTGACCAAGCGCCCTGAGTACGACGTGGTCGGCGTGATCGATCGAAACGAGGATCGCGCCGCGTCGGTCGCGAAGCGGTTCGGGCTACCCAGGTACGCCCGCGCGGACAATCTGGACGAGGTTCCGTGGCTGGACGAGGTGAGCCTGGTCTGCGTGGGCACCGGTCCACAGGCTCATCATGCTCTGATCCGATCCGCGCTCTCGATGGACAAGGACGTGCTCACCGAGAAACCGTTCACGATGACGGTTCCCGAGGGCGAGGAGCTGGTCGCGCTGGCCCGCGAGCGCAATCGGATCCTGGGCATCGTCCACAACTTCCAGTTCGCCTCATCGACGCGGAAGCTGCTCGCCGACATCGAGGGTGGGCGGTTCGGGCGGATCAAATCGATCGTCGCGAGGCAGTTCAGCAACCCAAGGCGCGATCTGCCGGCCTGGTACGACGAGCTTCCGCTCGGGCTCTTCTACGACGAAAGCCCGCACTTCTTCTACCTCGTCTCACGGCTCGCGCCCGGCCCTCTCACATTCCTTTCATGCGACGTCTTCCCGAGCACGACCGGGCGGAACACCCCGGCGAACGTCGAGATCAAGTATCGGTGCGAGGCCCCGGGGCAGGGCGGCCTGCCGGTGACCATCGACACCAGCTTCGAGACCGGCCTCAGCGAGTGGCACCTGACCGTGTTCGGTGAGGACGGGACCGGCGACATCGACATCTTCCGGGACATCTACCTGCGCCTGCCGAACGACGGCGACCATGGGACGAAGGCGGTCTTCCGGACCAGCGCGCTGGCCACGCTTCAGCACTGGGGACAGACCGCGACGCGCGGCAGCCTCCACCTGACGGGCCGCCTCCGATATGGCGTGGACGAGGTTCTCGATTTGTTCACGCGGGCGCTGATCGAGCGAACCGAGCCCCGTGGGATCGGCGCCGAGGACGCGCTTGCGGTGTTGAAGCTCCAGCACCAGGCGATCGACTCGCAGCGCCGAATCTGACTACTCCGCCGGCTTCGGAGCTTCCGGAGCCTGGATCGCCTCGATCCAGTCCCACGGCTTGCCGCAAAGCTGCCCCGCGTCATCGGCCGGCACTCGGACGATCTGCGAGTCCGCGGCGCCGGACTGGCTCACTATGAGAGGCCCGATCGGGAACGGCTTGCCGCCACTGCCCGGGTGCAGGTCGGCCCCCTGGAAGCGCATCTGCACGCTGTGGGCGCCCGGCTCGAGAGATGCATCTCCCAGGAGGATGTACTGGCCCGTGTTGTTGATCTCATGACGCACCGACCCGGCGCGTTCGCCGTCGACCCGGAGCTCCACTCCGGACAGCACGGAGCCGCCGAGCCAGAACTCGTAATCGCCCGGCGCCGGCACGTCCACCACCGTGCTGATCGTTCCGGCCCCGGTGGGCAGGAGTGACCCGACCAGGTCGGGAGAGAGCCATGAGGGCGGATAGTTCGTGTCCTGGAGCCCGACGGCGATGGGGCTCGTGCGAAGGGCGGCGGCGAGGGAACCCCCCTGGCCCGCCTCGTCGGCGAGGCCACGGACACGCTCGCAGTCCGGGACCGCGGCCGGGTCCACCGAGTCGCCGAGGGGCAGCTGGTCGACGATCCCCGCGGGAGAGCCCAGCAGCTCCCAGACCTCGTAGTACTCACCGCGCCAGGTGAGCTCGTATGGCGATGGCGGGCGGCTGCGCGTCGGGTTGCGCCGCAGGACGAGCGTCGGGTAGAACAGCAACGACCCGAGGTCGACCTCGTCGATGTCGACGTAGGAGTGGGGTTCGGCCTGCGTACCGTCGCGAAGCAGGATCGGGCGCCGTCGAAGCTCCGTGAGCCCTTCGGCGTCCCCCTCGCGCAGGAAATGCCGAGCGCCGTATGGCTGGTACTCGGTCATCAGGGTCGGGCCGCGGCCCGCGGTCAGCTCGCCGATCTCCTCGAGCTCGGCCAGCTGGTCGCGTGGCGCGAGATTGACGTCGCGATACGCCAACCCGGTCGACCAGAGGATCCCCGCGGCCAGCACGCCGAGCAGGATCACCCCCTCGATCCTCCTGCCGGAAGCGACCAGCGCCGCTCCGGCAAGGCAAGCGGCGAACAGGATCGCGGGCGATGCGATCGCGAGCACCTTGCCGTCGATCCACGGCGAGCCGATCGCGACGATGGCCAAACACGCAAGGAGCGTCCCCACGACGAAAGTGACGACCTCCCAGGCGCGAGCGCGGGCGGCGAAGGCGACTCCCGCTACTGCTGCGCCGATCGCGACCACGATCAGCGCGAACGTCACCCCGGGATCACCCGGGTCGACGCGGAAATCGCCGGCGGGCCAGATCCCGGCCAGTTGCCAGAGCTTCAGCGGCTCGAAGAGATTGCCCAGCTCCGCCTCATTGGTCAGCTCGGCGGCGCCGGAGAGCTGAAGGCCGCCGGTGAGTATCACGGGGAGGCTGAGCAGCGCCGCGAATGCCGCAAACTCAACCGCCCGGAGGAGGGCGGCGACGGTGCCCGTCGCGTTCGCGATCGACGCCACGGTGACAGCGACCGTCGCGAATATCCAGATCGCGCCACCTCCTCCGAGGATCCCGACGAGCGCGGCGGAGACGATCGCGAGTGGGACGAGGGCCCGTCGATAGGTATTCGTGGGCCTGCCGGCCGGGTCAGCCCCATCCGCCCGGCTCTTGACGAATGCGAGCGCGAGGGCTGCGGCCGTTGCGATCAGCGCTGCCGCCGCTACCTCCTTGATGCCGCCCCAGAGGTAGTAACCGAACAACAGTGCCGGCTGCGCGGCGAGGAAGATCGCCGCCGCGAGGATGCCGCGGGAGCGAACGACATTGGATCCGAGCGACCACAGGGCCAGCGCAAGGACCGCGGCGAAGAGCGCCATGTAGGGCTGGAGGAGCCAAGCTGGGTCCTGGCCGAGCAATTGGCTGCCGACGCCGAGAGGAATGAATACGCCCACGGGATATCCGGCGGCGGCGAGGTTGATCTGCACCAATGCCTCGTGGGTAGAGAGATCCAATCCTCCGACGTCCCGCCCGTGCTCCATGACCTGGTCGGTGAACGCCAGCCAGGTCGCGGTGTCATCCAGCTTGATGTAACCGGCGAACGTCGCCTCTCCGGAGAGAACGATCGGGGCCGCATAGACGGCGAACACGGAGACCGCGAGCAGGGCGGCCCAGGCGACCTCGCTCCGAGGGCCCCAGTCGCGTCTCCATCCGAGCCCGAAGCCGGCCACCGCCATCGCCACCACTGCCGGAGAGACGAGCTCCGCCGTCGCATCGGCCCAGGTGAGGAACTGGCCGACCACGATCACGATCGCCAGCCCTGCACCCGGCAGGAGTGCTCCGGGGAGGCGCAGGCCGAGCGCGCGCTCCAACAGCAGCGCGCATCCGATGGACACGGCTCCCAGAACGACGGGAAAGAGGATCCAGCTGACGAGCAGGCTCACCATGCGGGCCCCCGGGAGGCCCGCCTAGGAAAGCGGCGCGGCCTCACTCAACGGGTCGGACGGCTCCGGACGTCGCGATCTCGAGAGCGCGGTCCGGATCGGGGTCGTACACCTCGACCTGCACCTCGCTGTCCTTGGACGCGATGTAGACGCTGTTCGGGGTGTTCTCGTTCGTAACCACGAGCTCATCGTCAGGCGTACTCTCGACGATCGCACCGACCTGCTCCGAGACGTCCTTGAGCGCCTGGTACGGGTCATCGAGCGGATACGAGCCGACCGTGAAGAACTGCGGCCTCGGATCTCCCGCCTCGGCCCCCTTTTCGAGGTACCGCACGTAGACGCGGCCGTCCTTGAGCTGCGTGACCTCCAGCTCGGCCCCTTCCTGCGGCCCGATCCAATACACGGGATGCCCAACGTCCTCGGCAACCTGAACGAGCTCGTCCTCCGAGAGCGTGACCGGCTGGCTTCCGCTGACGGGCGCGGGCTCCTCGTCCTCGCGGATCACGAGCACCCATACGAGGAAGCCAATGACGGCGGCCACGGCGATCACGGCGCCAACTCGCACTGCGGGAAGTCGATACCAGGCGTCGGACAACGCAGCCTCCAGTTGGGTTTATCGGGATCCGATCTTCTCGGACCTAGCGGACGGCCAAGACTAGTTGGGTATGCAGAGGACGTACAGCCTGGCACTTTGTCACGTTGCCGGAGGTCGAGAAGTGCATGCCATTCGGCTGCGTGCCGCCTGACGTCGACGCTGTGAAGGTGGTTCCCGCAGGTGGACTGGCGCCGGCGGCCTGGGCATCCGCGCTGGGTCCCGTCATGACGCCGGGCTCGGTCCGGAAGGCAACAGTGCTCACGGGCGTCGACGGCTCACCGCTGACCACGGTGTACCCGCTCGGGCAAGTGACCCACATCTCCCGCCTGTTTTGTGCAGCGCTGGTGAACGTTTCGACCTGCAGCGTGGAGCCTCCGGGTCCGGTCGGGCCGGTGGCGCCGGTCGCGCCGGTGGGGCCGGTCGCGCCGGTCGCGCCGGTCGGGCCCGCGGGGCCGGTCGGGCCGGTCGAGCCGGTCGAGCCGGTATCGCCCGTCGAACCAGTGGCGCCGGTGGCGCCGGTCTGACCCGTGGCGCCGGTCGCGCCGGTCGCGCCGGTAGGACCGGCAGGGCCGGTCGGGCCTGTCTCGCCGGTTGCTCCGGTCCCACCGGTGGCGCCGGTCTGGCCGGTGGCGCCCGTTGCCCCGGTCGGGCCCGCGGGGCCGGTCGGGCCGGTGTCGCCGGTGGCTCCCGTGGCTCCGGTGGCGCCTGCCGAACCCGTGGCGCCGGTCTGACCGGTTGCTCCGGTCTGTCCCGTGGCGCCAGTCTGACCGGTTGCTCCAGTCGCTCCCGTGGCGCCGGTATCGCCGGTATCGCCCTGTGCTCCGGTCTCGCCCGTGGCGCCGGTGGCTCCGGTCGCTCCAGTTGCCCCGGTCGGGCCGGTGGCGCCGGTCGCGCCGGTGGCGCCGGTCGCGCCGGTGGCTCCGGTCTGCACCCGTGGCTCCGGTTGCACCGGTGTCGCCGGTATCGCCCTGGCTCCGGTCTCACCCGTGGCTCCGGTGGCTCCCGTCTGACCGGTGGCGCCGGTCGCGCCGGTTGCTCCAGTCGGGCCCGTGGCTCCGGTCGCGCCGGTGGCGCCGGTGGCCCCGGTCTCCGGTTGCTCCGGTGGCTCCCGTGGCGCCGGTATCGCCGGATCGCCCTGTGCTCCGGTCTCACCGGTGGCGCCCGTTGCTCCAGTCTGCTCCTGTTGCTCCGGTGGCGCCGGTCTGGCCGGTGGCTCCCGTTGCTCCGGTCTGCACCCGTGGCTCCGGTGGCGCCCGTTGCCCCGGTCGGCGCCGGCGGCGCCGGTCGCGCCGGTCGCGCCGGTCGCGCCCGTGGCTCCGGTTGCGCCGGCCGCACCCGTTGCTCCGGTCTGCGCCGGTCGCTCCGGTCTGCGCCCGTGGCGCCGGTTGCTCCGGTGTCGCCGGTGTCGCCCTGTGCTCCGGTCTCACCGGTGGCGCCGGTGGCGCCCGTCTGACCCGTGGCTCCGGTGGCTCCGGTCGCGCCGGTTGCCCCGGTTGGCGCCGGTGGCGCCGGTCGCGCCCGTGGCTCCGGTTGCGCCGGTGGCGCCGGTCTGCACCCGTGGCTCCGGTCGCGCCGGTGTCGCCGGTGTCTCCCTGGCTCCGGTCTCACCCGTGGCTCCGGTTGCTCCGGTCTGCTCCGGTTGCTCCGGTGGCGCCTGTGGCTCCGGTGGCGCCGGTCTGCTCCGGTTGCTCCGGTGGCTCCCGTGGCTCCGGTGGCTCCGGTATCGCCCTGTGGCTCCGGTCGCACCGGTGGCGCCCGTTGCTCCGGTCGCGCCGCGTGGCTCCGGTCGGCGCCGGTGGCTCCGGTGGCGCCGGTCTGCACCGGTGGCTCCGGTCGTGTCCCGTGGCGCCAGTCTGACCGGTGGCTCCAGTTGCTCCGGTGGCTCCGGTTGCTCCAGTATCGCCCTGTGGCTCCGGTCTGCTCCGGTGGCGCCGGTCTGCTCCCGTTGCTCCGGTCGCCCGGTCGCGCCCGTGGCCCCGGTCGGCTCCGGTGGCGCCGGTCGCGCCGGTGGCTCCGGTTGCGCCGGTGGCTCCGGTCGCACCCGTGGCTCCCGTTGCGCCGGTGTCGCCGGTTGCGCCCTTGGCTCCGGTCGCGCCGGTGGCTCCGGTCTGCGCCGGTCGCTCCGGTTGCGCCCGTGGCTCCGGTGGCGCCGGTTGCTCCGGTCGCACCGCGGGCGCCAGTCGCGCCGGTCGCGCCCGTGGCTCCGGTTGCGCCCGTGGCCCCGGTCTCACCCGTGGCTCCGGTTGCTCCGGTCTGTCCAGTTGCGCCGGTCGCGCCGGTCTGCGCCCGTGGCTCCGGTTGCGCCGGTGGCTCCGGTGTCGCCCTTGGCTCCGGTCGCGCCCGTGGCTCCGGTTGCGCCGGTCTGGCCGGTCGCTCCGGTTGCGCCCGTGGCTCCGGTGGCGCCGGTTGCTCCGGTCGCACCGGCGGGGCCAGTCGGCTCCGGTCTGCGCCCGTGGCTCCCGTTGCGCCCGTTGCTCCGGTCTCACCCGTTGCTCCGGTTGCTCCGGTCTGTCCAGTTGCTCCGGTCGCTCCGGTCTGGCCCGGTTGCGCCCGTGGCGCCGGTCGCGCCCGTGGCTCCGGTCGCGCCCGTCTGACCCGTGGCTCCGGTCGCTCCGGTGGCTCCGGTCGCGCCCGTGGCTCCGGTCGCGCCCGTGGCTCCGGTCGCTCCCGTGGCTCCAGTCGCTCCGGTGGCTCCGGTCGCTCCCGTGGCTCCGGTCGCGCCCGTGGCTCCGGTTGCGCCCGTGGCTCCGGTCGCTCCCGTGGCTCCGGTGGCGCCCGTGGCTCCGGTCGCGCCCGTGGCTCCGGTGCTCCGGTTGCGCCCGTGGCTCCGGTCGCGCCCGTGGCTCCGGTCGCACCCGTGGCTCCGGTTGCGCCCGTGGCTCCGGTCGCGCCCGTGGCTCCGGTCGCGCCCGTGGCTCCGGTCGCTCCCGTGGCTCCGTTGCGCCGGTGGCTCCGGTCGCGCCCGTGGCTCCGGTTGCTCCGGTGGCTCCGGTCGCGCCCGTGGCTCCGGTCGCGCCCGTGGCTCCGGTCGCGCCCGTGGCTCCGGTCGCGCCGGTGGCGCCCGTGGCTCCGGTTGCGCCCGTGGCTCCGTGCTCCGGTGGCTCCGGTTGCGCCCGTGGCTCCGGTCGCCCCGTGGCTCCGGTCGCGCCGGTGGCTCCGGTTGCGCCCGTGGCTCCGGTCGCGCCCGTGGCTCCGGTTGCGCCCGTGGCTCCGGTTGCGCCGGTCGCTCCGGTCGCGCCGGTGGCGCCGGTGGCGCCGGTGGCTCCGGTTGCGCCCGTGGCTCCGGTTGCGCCCGTGGCTCCGGTCTGCACCCGTGGCTCCGGTCGCGCCCGTGGCTCCGGTCGCGCCCGTGGCTCCGGTCGCGCCCGTGGCTCCGGTTGCACCCGTGGCTCCGGTCTGCGCCCGTCGCTCCGGTTGCTCCCGTCTGACCCGTGGCTCCGGTGGCTCCGGTCGCACCCGTGGCTCCGGTGGCTCCGGTTGCGCCCGTGGCTCCGGTCGCGCCGGTCGGCGCCGGTCGCGCCGGTGGCTCCCGTGGCTCCGGTCGCGCCGGTCTGCTCCCGTTGCTCCGGTTGCGCCCGTGGCTCCGGTCTGCGCCGGTGGCTCCGGTCGTCGCCCGTGGCTCCGGTTGCGCCGGTGGCTCCGGTGGCACCCGTGGCTCCGGTTGCGCCCGTGGCTCCGGTCGCGCCGGCGGCTCCGGTCGCGCCCGTGGCTCCGGTCTGCTCCCGTGGCTCCGGTCGTCGCCCGTGGCTCCGGTCTGCACCGGTGGCGCCGGTGGCTCCGGTCTGCACCCGTGGCTCCGGTTGCGCCGGTGTCGCCCGTGGCTCCGGTCGCACCCGTGGCTCCGGTGGCGCCGGTCTGCTCCGGTCGCGCCCGGTCGCGCCCGTGGCTCCAGTCGCCCGTGGCTCCGGTTGCGCCCGTGGCTCCGGTCGCGCCCGTGGCTCCGGTCGCGCCGGTGGCTCCGGTCGCGCCCGTGGCTCCGGTCTGACCCGTCGCGCCCGTAGCTCCGGTGGCGCCCGGTGTGCCCGGTGCGCCCGTGGCCCAGTCGCGCCGGTCGCGCCTATCTGGCCGGTGGCACCCGTGGCTCCGGTCTGGCCGGTGGCACCGGTGGCGCCTGCTTCCCCGGTCGGCCCGGCGGGCCCCATGGGGCCGGTCTCGCCGCGGGCGCCGGCCGCGCCGGTTTGGCCCTGGGGGCCGGTGGCGCCGGTCTGGCCGGCTGGCCCTCGATTTCCGTCAGAGCCGGCGGCACCTCGATCGCCGCGCGGACCCTCCGGGCCCACGGCTCCTGCGACCCCGTCACTACCTGCGGCGCCAGCAAGTCCCTGAGCCCCCGCGGTGCCCGGCGTGCCCTGGGGACCCTGAGGCCCAACTTCGCCTTGGTCTCCTTGGGGCCCTGTCGGACCGGTGGGACCCAGAGGCCCCAACGGGGCGAGGGTACCCGGCTGCGAAGACCCGGGTCCCTCGAGTCCCTCGAGTGCCCCGCTAGCCGCGGGGCCCTCTGCCGTCACCCCGGAAACAGCACCCGTGGGGGACGCCAGCACGTCGCTACCGACGACCGTCGCTCCGGCCGGGACGGCGACAGCCAGACCCACAGCGGCAAGCGTCGTCTGCCAGCCCGTGAGGCCTAGCATCGGTTTCGCTCTTTGCGGTCCAGATTCTCTAAAAGCATTAGTCCCCCCGACCCGGGTCGAACCTGAAGATTCATGGCTCCCCGGGTGGGTTTCCCCGCCTGCCTAATGCTATCGGCCGTTTGGGGGGGGAACCATCCGTAATACGGCCTCGTCCCTATCCGTAGGGACTACCAATCCCTTATCCGTAGAAACTACTTACTGGGGGAAGTTGAACGGGTAACCACGCCTGGAGAGGCCCGAAATCCGATGAGGCGGGACGGTCTCGTCCGCACCACGCTGGCGCCCTATCGGCGCCGCTGGCCTGCCTCCACACTCAGCCTATCAACCATACGGTTGATGGCACCCCCGGATTTCGGCCATGTCTGAGCTTTCGGGGCATTACCTCATCCTCTGCTTGACGGTTAGATAGGCATCGAAGGCCCGAAATAGAGCGGGTTACGCCCGGGTCTTTGAGGCGTGATCGCCTGTGGCCATTCCCCAAATCGCCAGAGGAAATAGGATCGCCACGAATGGCGATCACGATCGCGGTCCTATCGCAGAAGGGGGGCACCGGGAAGACGACGACGGTGCGCTCCCTGGCCGACGTGTTCACGCGGGTCGGGCTGGACACGGTGGCGATCGACGCCGACCCGCAGGGGAACCTCTCCGACTACTTCGACACCGACCCGAACGCGCACCCGACCCTCGGCGAGGTGCTCGCCGGCCAGGCGCGCGCCGTCGACGCCGTCCACGGACAGGTGATCCCGGCGAACCTCGGCCTCGCCGAGTCGGAGCTGATCCTCGCCGGCAAGATGGGACGCGAGCTGACCCTGCGAAACGCACTGCGCGAGCTCAAGCGCCAGCACGACGTGATCCTGATCGACTGCCCGCCGACGCTCGGCCTGCTCACGGTGAACTCGCTCGTCGCCGCCACCCACGCGATCCTCTCGACCGAGGCGCAGTACTTCTCGCTTCAGGGCGTCGAGCAGGCGATGGAGGTCGTCGGCCTCGCCCGCGAGACGCTCAACCCGGAGCTGGAGCTGCTCGGCGTCGTGCTCAACATCGCCAACATGCGAACCAAGCACGCCCGGCAGACCCAGGAGATCCTGGCCGAGGAGTTCGGCGAGAAGCTGTTCGAGACGGTGATCCGCCAGTCGATCGCCTACGCCGAGTCGGCGGAGCGGGCGATCCCGATCCTCGACTACCGTCCCGACCGAGGTCGCGACTACCTCGAGCTCACCGGCGAGATCCTGACGCGGCTCGAGATGCCCGACCGCGCCCGCGAGCTCGAGCGGGTCGCAGCCGAGCTCAGCGGCGGAGCAGCTTCTCGATCCGCGCCTGCAGCTCGCGCGGGTTGAACGGCTTGCGCATGTAGTCGTCGGCGCCGACCTCGTAGCCGCGCGCCATGTCGCGCTCCTGAACCGACGCGGTCAGCAGGATGATCGGAACGTCGCTCATGCCCTCGTCGGCCCGCAGGCGCTCGATCACCTCGTAGCCGGTCAACCCCGGCATCTGCACGTCGAGGACGCAGAGCGCGGGCCGGCGCTCGGCCGCGATCCTCACCGCCTCGGCTCCGTTCGTCGCGCGGACGACGTCGTAGCCGACCTGCTCCAGCCGCAGGCAGAGAGGTTGAGGATGTCCTCGTCGTCGTCGGCGACGAGGATCAGCTCCCTCCGCGTCATCCTCCCCATTCCCGGTCAACCGGGCGAGCCTACCGCCCGTGGAGCCCTAGAGAGCCGCTTCGATCGTTCCCGAGCGGGCTCGGCGCCCTCCGCGGGCATCTCCGCTCCGCCTCGAGCGCGCGCAGCGGGAGCTCGACGCTGAACGTGGTGCCCTCGCCGAGCTCGCTCTCGACCGAGATCCGGCCGTCGTGTGCCTCGACGATCGCCTTCGTGATCGTCAGGCCGAGGCCGAGGCCGGGGATGTGGCGGTCGGTCGCGCTCGACGCGCGGTAGAGCCGCTCGAAGAGCTTTTCCTGCTCGTCCTCCGGGATCCCGATCCCGGTGTCGGCGACCTCGAGCACGGCCGACTCGCCGTCGCGGCGCAGTCGCAGGACCGACCTCGCCGCCCTCGGGGGTGAACTTGATCGCGTTCGAGAGCAGGTTGTCGACCACCTGGCCGAGCCGGTGCGGGTCGCCGAGCGACTTCGGGATCTCGTCGAGGCTCGCGGTCAGCTTCACCTTCTCCGCGTCGGCGCGCGGCGCCGCCGCGTCGGCGGAGGCCCGCGCGACCGCGGTCAGCTCGATCATCTCCGGCTCGACGCCGAAGCTGCCGGCCTCGATCCGGACGAGGGCGAGCAGGTCGCCGACGAGGCGCATCTCGCGGCGGGCGTTGCGCTCGATCACGTCGAGGAAGCCGCGACCCCTGCTCGGTGAGGTTCTCGGACTCGAAGTCGCCGAGGAGCTCCGTGTAGCCGATGATCGAGGTCAGCGGCGTGCGCATCTCGTGCGAGACCATGCCGAAGAACTCGTCCTTGAGCCGCTCGGCCTCGGACTCGGCGTGGCGACGGCGCAGGAGCTCCGTGAGCAGGCTCGAGACGGCGCTGGTCATCGCGATCGCGGGCTCGTCGCGCTCGAGCCGGCGGCGGGTCATCAGCTCGACGGCGCCGAGCATCGTCCCCTCGATCGCGACCGGCACCCAGAGCACCGTGCCGATCCCGGCGGCGAGCGCGGGTCCGGCGGCCGGGGACGACCGTTCCCGGGCTCGCCGATCTGCTCCCAGGTGATCCTGCGGCACCGGCGGCTCGTCGAGCTCGAGCACCTCGTCCCGGCTTGAACGGGCAGAGGTCGTCGTCGAGCTCCGGGCTGTGCCAGGTGTCGACGCATCGCAGCCGCGTGTCGTCGCCGTCGCGGTACCAGATCGCCCCGCACGGCCAGCCGACCGCGCGGCGCGAGGATCTCGAGCAGCTCGCCGATCGCGTCGGCGGGGTCGGCCGTCTCGGCCAGCAGCCGGGTCGCCTGGTGCTGCGCCTGGCGGTAGGCGTCGTGGCGCTTGCGCTCGGAGATGTCGCGGGCGGTGACCGCCGCCTCGACGATCCGCCCGCGCCTCGTCGCGGACCGGCGAGACCGTCAGCGAGACGTCGATCAGGCGGCCGCCCTTCTCGACCCGGACGGTCTCGTAGTTCTCGAGCCGCTCGCCGCGCTTCACGTAGCTGACGATCCGATCGACGTCGCGCGGCCGGTCCGGCGGGAACGAGCCTGCGCGATATCGGTGCCGACGATCTCCGCCGCCGAGTAGCCGTAGAGGCGCTCGGCGCCGCGGTTCCAGCTCGTCACCACTCCGTCGAGCGAGTAGCTGAAGATCGCGTCGGCGGACGCCTCGACGATCGAGGCCATGCGGCTGCGCTCGCTGTCCTCGCGGCTGCGGGCGCTGATGTCGTGCATGAAGGCGTGAAAGCTCCAGCCGTCCTCGGTCTCGACCGCCGAGATCGCGAGCTCGATCGGGAAGGTGTGGCCGAGCCGGTGGAGGCCCTCGACCTCGATCCGCTCGTCGATCCCGGACGTGTCGCCGGTCTCCAGGAACTGCCGCGCAGCCCGCGCTCGTAGGGCCTCGCGGTAAGGCTCCGGGAAGATCGTCTCGGCGAGCGGCCTCCCGATCGCCTCCTCGGCGGTCCAGCCGAAGGTGGTCGTCGCCTTCGGGTTCCACGCCTGGATGATCCCGTCGGCGTTCGTCATCACGAATGCCTCCTGCGCGTGCTCGACGATCGAGGCAAGCCGCGCCCGCGCCTCGTCCTCGCGCACCCGGCCGGTGATGTCGAAGACCCAGACCGGGAAGGTCCATTCGCCCGCCTGGCAGACGGGGGCGACGAGCCACTCGACGGTGACCGTCGCCCCGTCGCGGCGCAGGCGCGGTCCACTCGTCGTGCCAGCGTGCCGAAGAGCGGCGCGTCCTCGCCGGCGAGCACGCGTCGCGAGAGCGGCGCGGAACTCCGCGCGGCGCTCCTGGGGCAGCAGCGTCTGCGCGAGGTCGCGGCCGAGCAGCGTCCTCGCGATCCCAGCCGAAGGTCTTCTGCGCCTCGGCGTTGATCTCGATGATCCGGCCCTCGGCGTCCATCTCGATGAATCCCTCGAGCACGGTTTCGACGACGGTCGCGAGCTTGAGCTCCGCCTCGCGGCTCGAAACGGCGGCGGCGCGCATTCGCGCCGCGGCCCGCCGGCGGCGATCACGGCGAACGGGACGAAGGCGGTGGCGAAGATCAAGCCCAGGACCGGTGAGGTCGTCCAGCGACCGCGAGCCCGACCAGACCGACCGCCGAGCAGCGGAGGACAGAGCGCGGCGCGGACGCCGAGGTAGAGCGCGACGAATGGAGATCGGCAGGCCGTAAAGGAGACCGATCGGCGCGTTGGGATCGTCGATCACCAGCCGCAGCGCGAAGACGGCGCCGAAGCAGCAACACGACCACGCACGGCGATCAGCGGACGCCGGCGCAGTCGCGATCCGCGGAGATCGGGTCGAATTGGAGTCGCTCGAGCACCGGGTCCGTCCCTCCGAACGCTTGCTCCGACGAAGCTACTTCACTCCGCGCGCCGATTGGGGTCAGTCGTCGTCGCGAGCGAGGACTTGCTCGACGCGGGCTGCGAGCTCCTGGGGGCTGAACGGCTTGCGCAGGTAGCCGTCGGCGCCTGCCTCCTTGCCACGGGCGATGTCGTCGTCCGCGGCGCGAGCCGTGAGCAGCAGCACGGGCACGCTCTCGGTCGCGGAGAGGCGGCGCAACGCCCGGGTCACGCCGAGCCCGTCGAGCTTGGGCATCATCACGTCGAGCACGCAGACGTCCGGGGGCTTCTCCTCGGCGAGGCGCAGGGCCTCCTCGCCGTCGGCGGCGCGGATCACGTTGTAGCCGGCGCGCTCGAGCCGGAAGCCGACCAGCTCGCGGATGTCAGGGTCGTCGTCGGCGATCAGGACGAGCGGCGCGCCCCCCTCGTTCGGAGTGCTCACCGCCGACCGGCGTCTCCTACCCCGCTTCGAGCACGGCCCGCACCCGCGCGCGCAGGGCGCCGGGCCGGAACGGCTTCTGCAGATACTCGGCGGCGCCGACCGAGAATCCCTCGGCCGCGACCTCGCTGCGGCTCCTTGGCGGTGAGCAGAGGACCGGGATGGCGGCGGTGCGCTCGTCCTCGGCGAGCCTGCGGGCGACCTCGAAGCCGTCGAGTCCGGGCATCATCGCGTCGAGCACGCAGACCCGCGGAACGTGCGTCACGGGCGAGCTCGAGCGCGTCGGTGCCGTTGCGCGCGGTCAGCACCTCGCAGCCCTCCTGCTCGAGGGCAAGCCGGACGAGCTCGAGGATGTGCTGGTCGTCGTCGGCCGCCAGGACCAGCGGCCGGCCGGGCTCGAGCCCGCTCGGCACTCAGGCCCACTCCATCGGCTCGTATCCCGTGTCCGCCGGGCAGCCGATGAGGAGCGCCGTCAGCGGCGCGTCGGATCGGTTGAGGATGTTTCGCTTCACCGCCGGATCGAGGCGGGCCCAGGTTCCCGCCGGTGCGGCATGCTCCTCGCCCTCGATCACGAAGACGCCCTCGCCCTCGAGGATCGCGTAGATCTCGACCTGCCCGGATGGCCGTCTCGTCGTGCTCGACGATCGAGCCGCCGGCGGGGATGCGCACCAGGTTCATGCCGAACGCCGGTCAGGTCGAGCCCGCGGCGCGCCAGCACCCACTCGGCGCCGCCGGATCCGGCGAGCGTCTCGAACTCCTCCATCACGCTTGATCTCGTAGCCGTCGGCCATCGTGCCCGCCTTTCCGTCGACTTGGGCTTTGCAACCTATACCGCCGGCGGGTTAGGGTCGGCGGTATGAGCGACGCCGACTCGCCGAGCGCGCTCGACGTCGCGATCGAGCGCTACAACGCGGCTTGGAACGACCACGACCTCGACGCGATCGTCGCGATGCACGCGCCGGACATGGTCTTCGCCAACCACACCGCCGGCGAGAGCGCCGAGGGCGACGAGGTCCGCGACCACATCGGCGCGATCTTCGAGTCGTGGCCCGACATCGAGTTCACCACCCGGCGCCTCTACGTCCGCGACGGCCTCGTCGTCCAGGAGTGGACGGCGAGCGCCACCCACGCGCAGACGATGCGCCGGGGCGACCTCGTCGCCGAGCCGACCGGCGAGCGGGTCGAGTGGGACGGCCTCGACGTGATCCCGTTCGAGGACGGGCTCGTCAAGCGCAAGGACGTCTACTCGGACTCGGTCTCGATCCTGCGCCAGGTTGGGCTTGCTGGACTAGCCGCCCAGCTTACAGCTCGGCACGTCCGCGCCCAGCGGAGAGAACGGGACGCGGGTGATCCGGGCCCAGTCGCCGAAGCGTCCGCTCGAGCTTGGCCGCGACCTCGCCGGTCGACTGCCAGTAGCACCAGACGAGCACCGACGGGCCCGGCGCCGGAGATCGAGGCGCCGATCGCGCCCAGGCCTCGGTGGCCGCCTCCACGCACCTCCATCGAGCGCGGGTAGAGCCCCGCCCGGTGCGGCTGGTGGAGGCGGTCCTCGAGGCCCTGGCCGATCAGGTCCATGTCCGAGCGCTCGATGCCCGAGCACGAGCTGCGAGACGGCGGCGACGTTGGCCGACGCGTCGGCGATCGGGACGGCCTCGGGAAGGGCCGCGCGCGCCGCCTCGGTCGGAACCGTCTCGCCCTCCGGCGCGACGATCAGCGCCTCGACGCCCTGTGGCGGGTCGATCGCGGTCACCGTCGGCCCGCTCTCGTCGCGGCCACAGACGACGAAGCCGCCGTAGAGCGCGGCGGCGACGTTGTCGGGATGTCCCTCGAGCTCGGCGGCGAGGACCAGCAGCTGGTCGCGCGAGTGGTCGAGCTCGTAGAGGTGATCGGCGGCGACCAGGCCCGCGACGATCGCCGCCGCGCTCGAGCCGAGACCCGCCGCCAGGGGGATCTGCGAGCGGACCTCGAAGCGGAGGCCGTCGGCGGGGCGAAGCCGCTCGAACGCGCGCACGCAGAGGTTCGAGCGGTCGGTGGGCACCGGGAGCCCGCCGGGATCGAGCTCGAACTCGCCCGCCTCGGAGACCTCGAGCTCGAGGTGGAGCGAGAGGGCCGCCGCGAGCACGTCGAAGCCCGGCCCGAGGTTCGCCGAGGAGGCGGGAACACGCACCAGCCGCCGGCGCCTCATCGTTCAGCCTGCGACGACCGCGCCCGCGAGGACGGCGCCGTCACCCACCTCGGCACCGGGCAGGACGATCGCCTCGCGCAGCCTCGCCCCGGCGCCGATGCGGGCGCCGTCGCCGAGCACGAGCGGGCCGTGCAGCCACGCGCCCGCGCCGATCTCGCATCCGGCGCCGATCAGGATCGGGCCCGCGAGCTCGACGCCGCCAGGCCGGTCGGCGCCATCGGCGGACCGCACCCCTTCGGCGACCTCGCTTCCGTCGCTGCGCAACCGAACGGCGCCGGCGAGCGCGTCGAAGTTGCCCTGGCGGTACTCGTCGAGCGAGCCGATGTCGTTCCAGTAGTCGGCGAACTCGTGCACGTAGAAGGAGACATCGGCTTCGAGCAGCGCCGGGAAGACGTCCATCGCCCAGTCGGCGAAGGGCTCCTCGGGGAAGTAGTCGAAGATCTCGCGCCGGAACATGTAGATGCCGCAGTTGCCGAGGTCCGAGAGGGCCTCGGCGGGCTCGGGCTTCTCCTGGAAGCCCTCGATCCGGCCGTCGGGGCCGTGGATCACCACCCCGTACTCGCGGGTGTCGGCGACCTTCTTGACCGCAAGCGTGGCGATCCCGTCGTGTGACTCGTGGCGCTCGCGCATCGCGGTCAGGTCGATGTCGGTGAGCGCGTCGCCGGAGATGATCAGGAACGAGTCGTCATCGCCGCCGGTGAGGAACTCGGCGACGTTGCGGACGCCGCCGGCAGTTCCGAGGAGCTCCTCCTCCTCGCTGAAGGTGAGCTCGACGCCGAGGCCCGAGCCGTCGCCGAAGCGGTCGCGGATCTGGTCGCCGAGGTGCGAGAGGTTGGCGATCACCTGGACGAAGCCCTGGCCCGCGAGCAGCTCGAGGATGTGCTCCATGACCGGCCGGTTCGCGACCGGCGCGAGCGGCTTCGGGGTCTCGAAGGTAAGCGGCCTAAGCCGCTTGCCGAGACCCGCGGCGAGGACCATCGCGCGCATCGGGCGGCAGGCTAGTGGGTGGCCCGCGTGGGCGCGGCGAGGGACGAAAAACTGCGGCAATAAAGGGGGAGGGTTCAGCCGCCTTCCTGACTTACATCCTGAATGCGGTTGTAAAGCAGGACGATCCGCCGGACCCATGATCGCTCGGCCAAGCTTCGCGCGGTCATGAACGGCGACGAGCCCGTGACTCTGAGCGGCCTCGAGTCTCGCTTCCTCGAGCTTCTCGAGGAGGCCGGACTGCCGCTGCCCAGCACCAACAAGCCCGCCGGCGCCCACCGCGTCGACTGCCGGTGGCCCGAGGACAAGCTCACCGTCGAGCTCGACTCGTATCGCTTCCACAACAGCCGGCACGCCTGGGAGGCGGATCGGCGCCGTGAGCGTGCGGCCTATGCGCGAGGAGACGACTTCCGCAGGTACACCTGGGGCGACGTGTTCGAGCGCCCGGGTGCGACGCTTGCGGAGCTGCGGACGCTCCTCTAGCGGCCGCTACTGTTCTGGCCTCGCAAGCGACTTAGACGACGGAGGGACGCCGCTCAGATGGCCACTGCCACGCAGGACCACAAGGTCGCCGACATCGGGCTCGCCGAGTTCGGCCGCAAGGAGATCACGCTCGCCGAGCACGAGATGCCGGGCCTGATGCGGACCCGCGAGGAGTTCGCCGCGTCCCAGCCGCTCAAGGGCGCCCGGATCACCGGCTCGCTTCACATGACCGTCCAGACCGCGGTCCTGATCGAGACCCTCGTCGCGCTCGGCGCCGAGGTGCGCTGGGCCTCCTGCAACATCTTCTCGACCCAGGACCACGCCGCCGCGGCCATCGCCGCCGCCGGGGTCCCGGTCTTCGCCTGGAAGGGCGAGACGCTCGAGGAGTACTGGTGGTGCACGGAGCAGGCTCTGACCTGGCCGGACGGCGAGGGCCCGAACATGATCCTGGACGACGGCGGCGACGCGACCCTGCTCGTCCACAAGGGCGTCGAGTTCGAGAAGGCGGGCGCCGTGCCCGATCCGGCCGGGGCCGACTCCGAGGAGCTGAAGATCATCCTCGAGACGCTCGAGCGCTCGCTCGAGTCCGATCCCGAGCGCTGGACCAAGATCGCCTCGCGGATCATGGGCGTCACCGAGGAGACCACGACCGGCGTCCTGCGCCTCTACCAGTTCGCGCAGTCGGGCGACCTGCTCTTCCCGGCGATCAACGTCAACGACTCGGTCACCAAGTCCAAGTTCGACAACCTCTACGGCTGCCGCCACTCGCTGGTCGACGGGATCAACCGCGCCACCGACGTGATGATCGGCGGCAAGGTCGCCGTGATCTGCGGCTACGGCGACGTCGGCAAGGGCTGCGCCGACTCGCTGCGCGGCCAGGGCGCGCGGGTGATCGTCACCGAGATCGACCCGATCTGCGCCCTGCAGGCGGCGATGGAGGGCTTCGAGGTGCGCACCCTCGAGGAGGTCGTCGAGACCGCCGACATCTTCGTCACCGCGACCGGCAACAAGGACGTGATCACCGCCGATCAGATGTCGCGGATGAAGCACCAGGCGATCGTCGGCAACATCGGCCACTTCGACAACGAGATCGACATCGCCGGGCCTCGAGGGCGTGCCGGGCGTGAAGAGGATCAACATCAAGCCGCAGGTCGACGAGTGGGTCTTCGCCGACGGCCATTCGATCATCGTCCTCTCCGAGGGCCGCCTGCTGAACCTCGGCAACGCCACCGGGCACCCGTCGTTCGTGATGTCGAACTCGTTCACGAACCAGACGATCGCCCAGATCGAGCTCTTCACCAAGAACGACGAGTACGAGAAGCAGGTCTACGTGCTGCCCAAGCACCTCGACGAGAAGGTCGCCCGCCTGCACCTCGACGCGCTGGGCGTCAGCCTGACCGAGCTCAGCCCCGAGCAGGCCGCCTACATCGGCGTCCCGGTCGAGGGCCCGTACAAGTCGGACCACTACCGGTACTAGACGACTCGGACCGCGACGGCTACTCGTAGCTGAGCGCGCGGATCACGTCCAGCCGCGCGGCGCGGCGCGCCGGCAGGATCGAGGCGATCAGGCCGAGGACGACGCCGGCCAGCGCGACCCAGCCCATCGTCGCCACCGGGGCGCGGTACTCGACTCCGGGGACGCCGGAGGCGAGGCCCTGCAGCAGCGCCGCCCCGAGCCCGATGCCGACCGCGATCCCGAGCAGGGCGCCGATCAGGCCGATGACGACGCTCTCGGCCGCGACCTGCCGGCGCACCTGCCAGCGGGTCGAGCCGAGGGCGCGCAGGACGCCGATCTCGCGGGTGCGCTCGAGCACCGACATCGAGAGCGTGTTGACGATCCCGAAGAGGCTGGCGAAGATCGCCACCCCGACGATCGCGTAGAAGATCCCGAACTGCTCGTTGACCCGCGCCTCGACCTCGGACTTGAGCTCCTCGTTGGAGAGGGCGACCAGGTTCGGGTAGTCGGTCGGCGATGATGCGCTCGACGCTGGCGCTCGAGCGCGGCGCGATCGCCCGGCGTCCGCGCCTTCAGCGCCAGCTCCGAGTCGGCGGTGACCCCGTAGACGTCCCGCATCGTCGGCAGCGACATGCCGACGGTCTGGCCGCCGAAGATCACCGTCTCGACGATCCCCGCGACGCGGGTGCGCTCGGTCCCCGAGGGCCCGTCGAGGACGATCCGGTCGCCGACCCCGAGCCCCGTCTCGTCGGCGTGGCCCTCGCCGAGCGTGACCCAGCCGTCGGCCAGCCGCGCGAAGACCTCGTCGCGCGAGGCCCCTCCCCCGTCGATCTCGGTCGTGTCGAGCTCGCGCGTACTCGGGGAGCTCGAAGCCGAGCAGGAGCCCGTCGGAGCCCCGCTTTCCCTTCGGCGCCGGCAGGTTCTGCGAGAAGAGGATCCGCTCGCGCGCGAGCACGCCGGTCTCGGGCAGCTTCGCGAGCCGCTCGCCCACCTCGTTTCGAGATCGTCTGCTGCGGGCCCTCGCCGGGCGAGAACCCGGCCGGCCGGACCGAGAGGTCGCGGGCGAAGGCGCGGTCGAACTCGGACTCGATCGAGTCGAGGAAGCTGGCGCCGAGGCTGTTGACGGCGACGACGAGCGCGAGCCCGATCATCAGGCCGGTCGCGGTCGCCGCGGTGCGGCCGGGGTCCGAGCGCGCCGAGTCGGCCGCCAGGCGGCCGGCGACCGGCGAGGCCCGGCGAAGCGGCCAGGCGAGCACGCGCACCAGCGGGCTGATCACGAACGGCGCGATCATCGCGATCCCGAAGAAGATCGCGATCGTGCCGCTCATCCCGGCGGCGGCAACGAGCGGCGTCGTCTCGTCGGCGGCGCCGAGCAAGAAGGCGCCGGCGAGGCCCGAGGCCGATCAGGGCGAGCCCGGCGAGCGCGCGGCGGCGGCGCGGGCGCGCGCGCAGGCCCTCGGTGCCGAGCACGGCGCGGATCGGGGAGGTCTTCCCCGCCCGGCGGGCGGGCAGGAGCGCGCCGAAGAAGGCCGTTGCGAGGCCGCAGACGACGGCGGCCGAACGCGGGCAGGGCCGAGAAGGCAACGTCGCCCGACCGGGAAGTCGAGCCCGTCGCGCATCAGCTTGACGAGGCCGAGCGCGAGCAGCACGCCGAGGCCGAGCCCGAGCACGCAGCCGACGACGCCGAGCGCGAGCGCCTCGCGCAGGACGGCGCGGACGACCATCGGCCGGGTCGCCCCCAGGGTGCGGAGCATGCCGAGCTCCCGCGTGCGCTGGAGCACGGTCATGTTGAAGGCGTTGAAGATCAGGAAGCCCCCGACGAAGAGGGCCATCGCGGCGAAGAAGTAGAGGATCGCGTTGAAGGCCTGGAGCTGCGACTCGACCTCCTCCGACTTGGCATCGGGGGTCGCGATCCGGGCGCCCTTCTCGAGCTCGTCGCGCAGAGCGCGGCGAACGTCCGCGATCGTCTCGTCGCCGCCCTCGACGACGACGTCGATCTCGTCGAAGCCCCGGCCCCTTGTCCATCAGCTCGCGGGCCCGGTCGATCGGCATCGTCGCGAAGCCCTGGCCGCCGAAGTCGACCCCGGTCGAGAACTGGAAGAGGCCGGTGACCTCGAAGCGGCGCGTCCCCGCCGGCGTGACCAGCCGGAGCCGGTCGCCGGCCTCGATCTCCTGGTCCTCGGCCCAGCTCTCCTCGACCAGGATCTCGAGCCCGTGCCGCGGGCGCTCGCCCGAGGTCAGGTCGCGTGTCGGTGAGGTCGGTGACGCCGGGCTCCTCGCCGACGACGTTCAGCTGGTCGGAGGGATCGGGCTTGGGCGGCTTCGGCGGGGGCGGAGGCTCGGGCGGCGGCGTTCCCGGTGGCAGCGCCTCGGGCACCGGCGGCGGCTCGGGTGGGGGCGGCGGGGCCACGTACTTGGTGAAGACCGAGAAGACGTTGCCCTGCGCCTCGGCGACGCCCGGGGTGGCGCGGACCTGGCGCAGCGCCCGCTTCGGCAAGGCTCGTCGACTCGCGAGCCGGAGACGACGAGGTCGGCGCGCCCGTAGACCGAGTCGAAGAGGTCGGTGAACGTGCGCGAGATCGTCCCCGAGAGCGTGAGGACGCCGAAGATCATGCCGACGCCGAGGACGATCCCGGCCGCGGTCAGCAGCGCCCGCATCTTGCGCGCGGCGAGCTGGCGGGTGGCGATCGAGGAGAAGGAGCGCATCGCTCAGTCGGTCAGGACTCGAGCGAGGCGAAGCTTCTCGCTCACCCGCCGCGCATCGCCTCCCTCGACCTCGCCCGGCGACCTTCCCGTCCTTCAGGAAGACGACCCGCTCCGCCGTCGCCGCCGCGTCGGGATCGTGCGTGACCATCACGATCGTGTGGCCCTCGGCGCTGTTGAGCTCGCCGAGCAGGTCGAGGATCTCGGCGCTCGAGCGCGAGTCGAGGTTGCCGGTGGGCTCGTCGGCGAGCACGAGCTCGGGCTCGAGCAGGAGCGCGCGGGCGATCGAGACGCGCTGCTGCTCGCCGCCCGAGAGCTCCGCGGGCAGGTGGTCGCGCCGCGGCCCGAGCCCGACGCGCTCGAGCAGCTCGACCGCGCGGGCCCGCGTCGCGTCGTCGCGGCGGCCGGCGATCAGGGCCGGCAGGACGACGTTCTCCTCGGCGCTCAGCGCCGGCAGCAGGTTGAAGAACTGGAAGACGAAGCCGATCGTCTCGCGGCGAAGCAGGGTGAGCTCGCGCTCGCCGAGGCCCTCGAAGCGCCTGCCCGGCGAGCGCGATCGTGCCGCCCGTCGGCGTCTCGAGCGCGCCGAGCAGGTGCAGCAGCGTGCTCTTCCCCGAGCCCGACGGGCCCATGATCGCGACCATCTCGCCGCGCTCGATCCGCAGCGAGACGCCGTCGAGAGCGCGCACCGCGGTCTCCCCCTCGCCGTAGACCCGGCGCAGGTCCTCGGTCTCGAGCGCCGGGGGCCCCGTCGCTCACGGCCTACCGAGGCGGTCCTTGAGCTCCTCGATCACGGCGACCGGCCCCGGGTCGACGCCGCGCAGGCCGGCGAGGCAGAGCGACGTCAGGTCGCCGAGCATCACCGCCCAGAGCAGCCGCTCGGTCCGGCTCTCGCCCTCGGTCTCGATCCGGTGCACGCCGTGCGGCGTGTCGGCGCGATCAGCTCCGCGGTCAGCTCGAAGCGCTGGCGGACCCGGGGATGGTGGTCGCGGTCCTCGAGGAAGATCGCGCTGAACTCGCCGGCGGACCCCGACGCCGGCGCCCTGCCAGCCGACGATCTCGTTGTGGTCGAGCTCCGGCATCGAATGGGCGAATGCCGGCCACTTCGAGTTCTCGTTGAACTGGCACTTCCAGCGGTAGGCGACGGGCGCGGTCAGCCCGCAGCCGCCGATCAGCGGGCACGCTGCCCTCGATCGCGGCGGCGAGCTCCGCCGCGCGCTCCATCAGCGCGTCGCTGCTGGGCCTCCAGGTGCGCGGCGGCCGCATCGATCTCGGTCCGGATCGAGGGCGCGACACCGCAATGGGCGGCGACCTCGGCGGCGACGCCGAACCCGTAGCCGACCGCGGCGCGGGGCTGCAGGCCGGCGGGCAGCCCGATCACGGGGACGCCTTCGGCGCGCGCAGACTCGGCGAGGCTGCCGCCGGTCGTCGCGGTGATCCGCGGTCGCCCCGAGCGCCTCGGCCGCCGCGTAGCAGGCGACGGTCTCCTCGGTGTCCCCGGAGTAGCTCGAGCAGAAGACGGCGACGCTCCGCCGGCGTGGCCGAGGAGAGCGCGTAGCCGCGCACCGTCTCCATCGGCAGCGTCAGGCGATCCCCGAACGCGGCGCGGGCGAGGTCGCCGCCGATCGCCGACCCGCCCATCCCGCAGACGATGAGGCCCTTGCACTCGACCGGGTCGAGGTCCGCGGCGTCGAAGCGCCAGAGCGCGTCGCGCAGATGCTCCGGCAGCGAGCGCACGGCGTCGAGCTGGCCGGTCGGGTCGACCGCGCGGAGCTTCTCGACCGCGCTCACACGACCTCCGCGGCGGGCTCGATCCGGCTCCCCGCCGGGACGGTGGCGCCGGGATCGATCGCGGCGCCCTGGCCGATCACGCAGCCGGGCTCGACCACCGCCCGCGCGCCGACGCGAACGTTCGGGGCGAGGATCGAGCCGATGACCTCGGCGCCCGGGTCGATCTCGCAGTCTCGATGCAGCACGGACTCGCTGACGACGGCGCCCTCGCCGATCCCGGAGCCGGGCCCGAGAACCGCGCGCGGGCCCGAGCGTGGCGCCGGCGTCGACGCGGACCGCGCTCTCGGCGAAGACGGACTCCCCGACGCTCGCCTCGCCGTCGATCTCGGCGTCGGCGGCGACGAAGACCCCGCGCTCGTCGACGATCGCCCCGGGCTCGGTCTCGACCCGGCGCTCGAGGATGTCCCAGCTCGCCTGCAGATAGCGCTCCGGGGTGCCGATGTCCATCCAGTAGCCCTCGAGCCGCGCCGAGTAGAGGCCGTCGCCGACGAGCCGGGGGAAGACCTCGCGCTCGATCGAGAACTCGCGATCGGGCGGGATCAAGTCCAGCACCGACCGCTCGAGCACGTAGGCGCCGGCCGAGATCTCGTCGGTGTCGATCTCCGCCGGGTCGGGCTTCTCGAGGAACTCGGTGATCTCGCCGTCCTCGGTGCGGCGGACCAGGCCGTAGGCGGTCGGGTCCTCGACCGGGTAGAGGGCGAGCGTCGCCTTCGCGCCCGACTGCTCGTGGCGCCGGACCAGCGCGCTCAGGTCGAGGTCGGTGAGGACGTCGCCGTTGAGCGCGAGGAAGCGGTCGTCGAGGTACTCCTCGGCGAACTTGATCGCACCGGCGGTCCCGCGCCGGTCCGGCTCCTCGACGTAGCGCAGCCGCGGGCCGCCGGGGATCTCCTCGCCGAGCCCCTCGCGGATGCCGTGGGCGAGGAAGCCGATCGAGAGCACGCACCTCCTCGACGCCGTGGCGCGCGAGCCAGTCGATCATGTAGCGGATGAAGGGCCGGTCGACGAGCGGGATGATCGGCTTCGGCGCGGTCCGGGTCAGCGGCCGCAGCCGCGTGCCCTCCCCGCCGACCAGGACCAGCGCCTGCATCAGGCTTCGTGCCGATGCCCTCGTAGGCGAAGCCGGCCGCGCGCATCGTCTCCCGGGTCGAGGAAGTTGCGGCCGTCGATCAGCACCGGGTTCGCCATCTTGCCGGCGAGCGCCGCCCAGTCGAGCTCGGCGAACTCGGGCCACTCGGTGACGAGGATCGCCGCGTCGGCGCCCTCGAGCGCCTCCTCGGCGGTGGACGGCGAACTCGACCGACGGCAGCAGCTCGCGGGCGGCGTGCTCGGCGACCGGGTCGAAGGCGCTGACGGCGGCGCCCTCCCCCTGGAGCCGTGCCGAGAGCACCAGGCTCGAGGCCTCGCGCATGTCGTCGGTGTCGGGCTTGAAGGCGAGTCCGAGCAGCGCGATCCGCTTGCCGACGAGCGAGCCGAGGTGCTTTTCGAGCTTGCCGATCACCCGCCGCTTCTGCAGCTCGTTGACCTCGATCACCGAGTTGAGCAGCTGGAAGTGATAGCCGCTGTTGCCGGCGAGCTGCTTGAGCGCGCTGACGTCCTTCGGAAAGCAGCTTCCCCCGTAGCCGATGCCGGCGCGCAGGAAGCTCGGGCCGATGCGCTCGTCCAGGCCCATGCCGCGGGCGACCTCGGCGACGTCGGCGCCGACCTCCTCGGAGACGTTGGCGATCTCGTTGATGAAGCTGATCTTCGTGGCGAGGAAGGCGTTCGAGGCGAGCTTGATCATCTCGGCGCTGGCGACGTCGGTGCGGACGAGCTCGCCGCCGAGCGGCTCGTAGGCGGCGGCGACGGCGTCGGCGGCCCACTCCGAGCCCTCGTCGGCGCCGACGACGACCCGGTCGGGGTGCATGAAGTCCTGCGACCGCGGTCCCCTCCTTGAGGAACTCCGGGCAGGAGACGTAGGCGAGGTCGGGGACGTCGCGCTTGATCGTGCGGCCGGTGCCCGACGGCACGGTGCTCTTCATCACCAGCGCGACCTCGCCGTCGGCGCGGAGCTCGGCGCACCACGGCCTGCACCCGGGAGAGGTCGGCGTCGCCCGAGTAGGTCGGCGGCGTGTCGACGCAGCAGAAGAGCAGCCGCGCGGCGTCCATCACCTCGCCGATCTCGGTCGTGAAATGGAGCCGCTCGGCGTTTCTGCGCGATCAGCTCGGGCAGGCCGGGCTCGTGGATGGTCACCTCGCCGCGGCGCAGCGAGTCGACCTTCGCCGCGTCGATGTCGATCGCGTGGACCTCGTGGCCGAGCTCGGCGAAGCAGGCCGCGGTCACGAGGCCGACCCAGCCGACCCCGACGACGCCTATCGGTTCTCTCTCGGTCATGTCGGCGGCGTCAGCGCTCGGGCGAGAACGGCTTCATCGACTCGGCGACGGCGAGCATCTGGTCCTCGGTGAGGTCGCCGGTGAGCGTGTTGGAGACCCAGTACGCCGCCTCGGTGGTCTTGAAGCCGACGACCTGGAGCTGGTTGCCCTCGTAGAAGAGCAGGTACTCGCGATCGCCGACCTTGCGGGTCTCGCTCGGGTTCTCGAGGATCGGCGCCCTGGTCCACTTCGTCCCCATCACGCCGTAGTACTCGGGAACGCCGAAGTCGCTCGCGAGCGAGAAGACGAGCTTGTAGGACGGGTAGTGCTCGCCGTCGTAGGTGTCGATCGTGTAGGCGCGCGAGTCGTCGGAGTACTGCGGAGTTCGGGACCAGCTGCACCGGCGCGTAGACCGGGAAGCGGAGCCGGCCGTCGAACTCGAGCGCGTAGCGTTCGGCCGCGCCAGAGGCGTCGATCAGACCCGGGCTCGGGCTCGCCCCCGCCTGTCACCGCCGCCACCGCCGCCGCCGCCGCCGCCGCCGCCACCGCCACCGCCGGAGCCGCCGCCGCCCTCGCCCTCCGCCGGCTGGTCGGCCGGCGCCGGCTTCTCGCCGAGGAACTGCTGCACCGCGGTCTTGATCTGCTCGTCGGAGGCGGTCACGTAGGCGGAGTCCGGCGCCGCCGATGTCGCCCTGGAACTGGATCCGGCGGACCGGGGCGTCGCGCAGCTCGATGAAGAGCTTGAGCGTGTCGAGCATCGCGATCGGGTCGTCGATGTCCGAGGTCGTGTACTCGGTGAAGATGTCGATGAACTCGTCGCGCTTCTCGAAGAGGCGCTCGGGCGGGACCTTCTGGCGCGCCTCGCGCAGGAACGACTGCTGGCGCGCGGCGCGGACGAGGTCGTTGTCGTCGTGGCGGAAGCGCACGTACTGGAGCGCCTTGAGGCCGCAGAGCTGCTGGTAGCCGGCGTCGATGTCGATCTCCGGTAGACCTCCTGGCTCTCGTGCGAAGGCGTCCTCGTTCGAGTTGAAGTAGTCGCGGTCGACGTCGACGAAGACGCACTCGATCGCGTCCACCGCCTTCGCGAAGCCGCTGAAGTTGATGTTGACGACGTGGTTGATCTCGAGCCCGGTCAGGTTCTTGACCGTCTCCAGGGTCAGCTTCGGCCCGCCGACCGTGTAGGCCTGGTTGAGCTTGTCGACCC
This sequence comes from uncultured Thermoleophilia bacterium, assembly GCA_963844425.1. Classification (GTDB taxonomy): domain Bacteria; phylum Actinomycetota; class Thermoleophilia; order Solirubrobacterales; family 70-9; genus DASUSH01. The sequence goes on from CAWJOD010000001.1 coordinate 219,998, forward strand.
CGTAGCCGGGGATGTTCACCTTGAGGTCGCGCGGCAGCGAGAGCAGCGAGAGCACGTTCTTGTCGGCGTCGAGGCGGAGCAGCATCGTCGTGTCCGAGCGCCCCTTCTCCTCGATCTCGGGACGGATGTCGGAGCCGAGGATGAGCACGGTCTGCGGCTCGCCGCCCTCGACGCCTTCGAGCACCTTCTCGACGCCCGGCAGCTTCGCCCCGATCGCCTCGGCGATGTCGTTGAGGTAGAGCAGCAGGCTCGCTGCGGTCGCGGTCGCCATCGAGAGCACGATCACGAAGGAGGCGGCGATGAAGCGGGGCCAGAGGCCTGCCCGCGGAGGCTTCTCGTCCTTCGGCTCCGCGCACGCGCCTCGGTCGGGCCGACCAGGACCGGCGGGGGCGGCTTGACGACGGTGACGGGCTCCTGTGCCTCAGGCTCGACATCACTTCCGGCAGCGTCGCCGGCTTCGCCGGCTTCCTCGCCGGAATCGTCACCTTCGGCAACATCACTGCCGGCTGCCTCCTCCGCTTCGCGTCCGGGGGCCATCCGCGGCTGCTCGCCTCGGGCTGATCTTCCTCAGCCTCGAGCTCCTCCGAGCGGCTCGGGCTCCTCTGACTTCGAGCTCTCTCGGACTCGTCGGCGTCGGCTGCGTCGAACTCGCGGGTCGTGATCCCACTCCTCGGTCTCGCCGGAGGGCGGCGCGCCCGGAGCGGGCGGCTCCTCGACCGGCTCGGGCTCGTCGGGGTCTGGCGGCTCCTCCACGGGGCGGCTGCTCGGCGGCGGCTCGTCCGCGGGGATCTCGTCCTCGAGCGAGAACTCGTCGGTGATCCCGCGGCCGACCTGCTCGTCGGCCTCGTCGGCCTTGTCGGGCTCGCCGTCCTCGCCGTCCTCGGTCCTCGTGAGACTGGCGCCCCGCCCAGGTCGCAGGGGGCGGAAGCTCCGCCTCCTCCTCGTCGCCCGGCTCCTCGGGATGGTCCTCGCCGTGCTCGTCCTCGGGCCGGTCGTCGCTCACCGCTCACCTCCCCCTTCGAGCCAGTCGGGAAGCTTGCGGATGAAGTCGGTGAGCGTGCGGCGGTAGCTCGCCAGCGAGGAGATCGAGACCCATTCCTCGGGCCCGTGGTGACCGTCGCCGAGGGGGCCGAACTCGACCGCCGGTATCCCCGCGCGCAGGAAGGAGACGGCATCCGAGGACCCGTCGCGCCCCACGCCCATCACCTCGCCGTCCGCGTAGGGCTCGGCGGCATCGCACAGAGAGCGCACGAACACCGAGTTGCGGTCGACCAGCGCCGGCGGGCGGCGGAAGGTGGAGACGACCCGGGCGCCGTCCAGCGCCGCCACCGCGTCCAGGATCGCAGCAGGATCCTGCTCGGGCAGATAGCGGATGTCCACGTCGATCACGCACGTGTCGGGAACCTTGTTGAGGGCATCGCCGCCCATGATCCGGCCGAGGTTGATCGATGGGCGATCGAAGAGCTCGGAACTCTCGGCGGCAAACGGTAGCGATTCGATCTTCCGAAAAACGTCGTGGGCCTTGAGGATCGCGTTGTCGCCGAGCCACGGGGTCGCGCCGTGCGCGGCGCGGCCGGCGACCTCGAGGCGGATGGCGAGCACACCCTTCGCGGCGACGCCGATGTGCATGTTGGTGGGCTCGCCGGTGATCGCGAAGTCCCCCACGAAGCCCTTCTCGACGAGCTGGTCGGAGCCGCGGTCGCTCTCCTCCTCGGACTCCTCGTCGGGGACGAAGGCGAGCCGGACGCGGACGCGCTCCTCCTCGCGCAGGTCGTTGAGCACGAGCATCATCGCCGCCACGGCGCCCTTCATGTCGTAGGCGCCGCGGCCGATCAGCCGGTCGCCCTCCACCCTCGGCTCGAACTGGCCCTCGCGCCCGGGGACGACGTCGAGGTGGCCGTGCAGGAGGACGGTCGGGCCCTCCTTGGGGCCGACCTCGGCGTAGGCGACGGGCAGGTCGCGGACGGCGACCTCGCGCGCCTCGATGTCGCGCGCCTCGAGCCAGCCCTTGACGAAGCCCGCGGCGAGCTTGATCCCCTCCGCCTCCGAGGAGTCGTAGGCGATCAGCCGCTCGGCGAGCGAGCGTTCGTCGGATCCTGGCGCATTCATCATCGCGAGCGCGACAGGCTATCCGGGGGCGAGTTCGCACTCCCTGGGGCCTTGAGAGCGTGTGTGGGGCGACGCTCGCGAAGACCGCTCGCCGGCTCGTGCGCTAATCGCCCTCGGCGATCGCGAGGAACGCCTCGGCGCGCGCCTTCTCGCGCTCGGCCTGGTCGGCCGCGGCGCTGCCCTCCTCGGCGTCGGAGATGCGGTCCTCCGCCTCGGAGATCCGGTCGCGGAGCTCGCCCGCGTCGAGGTCGTCGGGCGGGACCGCCTCGGAGACGAGCACGGTCGCGCGGTTGGCGAACACCTGCAGCCAGCCCTCGGCGGCGGCGTAGCGCTCGACCTCGGAGTCGGAGATGTGCAGCCGCAGCTCGGCCGGGACGAGCCGCGCCAGCACCGGCACGTGGCGGGCGAGGATGCCGATCTCGCCGACCTGGGTCTTCGTCGAGAGCTGCTCGAGCTCGCCGTCGAAGACCTCGCCCTCGGGGGTGAGGACGCGGGCGTGGAGCTTGTGCTCCTCGGCCATCAGTCCTTGCCGTCGTCGTCGTCGTCGTCGTCGCCGTCCTCGCCGTCGCCGTTCTCGTCGTCGCCGTCGTCGCCGTCGCCGTTCTCCTCGGACTCCTCGCGCTCGTCGGCCTCCTCCTTCTCGGCCTTGGCGCCCGAGTCCTCGTCCTCCGTCTCGCCCTTCGACTCGGCGACCACCTGGTCGATCGAGCCCTTCATGTAGAAGTCGCGCTCGGGGATGTCGTCGAGGTTGCCCTCGACCAGCTCCTTGAACCCGGAGACGGTCTCGGAGACCGGCACGTACTCGCCGTCGGTGCCGGTGAACGCCTCGGCGACGAAGAACGGCTGCGAGAGGAACCGCTCGATCTTGCGCGCCCGGTTGACGATCAGCTTGTCCTCGTCGGCGAGCTCGTCGATACCGAGGATCGCGATGATGTCCTGCAGCTCCTTGTAGCGCTGCAGCACCTCCTGGACCTGGGTCGCGACCTGGTAGTGCTCGTCGCCGAGGATGTCCGGCTTGAGGATCGTCGAGGTCGAGTCGAGCGGGTCGACCGCCGGGTAGATCCCCTTCTCGGAGATCGACCGCGACAGCGTCGTCGTCGCGTTCAGGTGGGCGAACACCGACGCCGGCGCCGGGTCGGTGAGGTCGTCGGCCGGCACGTAGATCGCCTGCACCGAGGTCACCGAGCCCTTCGAGGTCGAGGTGATCCGCTCCTGCAGCTCGCCCATCTCCGTCTCCAGCGTCGGCTGGTAGCCGACCGCCGAAGGCATCCGGCCGAGCAGCGCCGACACCTCGGAGCCGGCCTGGACGAACCGGAAGATGTTGTCGATGAAGAGCAGCACGTCCTGGCCGCCCTCCTCGCGGAAGTACTCCGCCATCGTCAGCCCGGAGAGGGCGACGCGCAGGCGCGCGCCCGGCGGCTCGTTCATCTGGCCGAAGACGAGCATCGTCTTGTCGATGACGCCCGACTCCTTCATCTCGAGCCAGAGGTCGTTGCCCTCGCGCGAGCGCTCGCCGACTCCGCAGAAGGCGGAGAGGCCCTCGTGCTCCTCGCCGATGTTGCGGATCAGCTCCTGGATCAGCACCGTCTTGCCGACGCCGGCGCCGCCGAACAGGCCGACCTTGCCGCCCTTGGCGTAGGGGGCGAGCAGGTCGACGACCTTGATCCCCGTCTCGAGGATCTCCTGGGTCGGGGTGAGGTCCTCGACGTCGGGCGCGGAGCGGTGGATCGGCCAGCGCTCCTCGACCTCGACGTCGCCGGCCTCGTCGATCGGGTCGCCGAGCAGGTTGAAGATCCGCCCGAGGGTCGCCTTGCCGACCGGGACCGTGATCGGCCCGCCGGTGTCGACGACCTCGTCACCGCGCCGCAGGCCGTCGGTCGAGTCCATCGCGACGCACTTCACGCGGTCGTCGCCGAGGTGCTGCTGGACCTCGAGCACGAGCTCGGTCGCCTCGTCCTCGTCGCGATCTGCGGCGCCCGCCTCCAACTTCACCTTCAGCGCCGAGTAGATCTCGGGCAGCTCGTCGGGGAAGGCGACGTCGACGACGACGCCGGTCACCTGCTCGACGCTGCCGACGTTCTGTCCCGTTGCCCGACGCCGTTTCCGTTTTCCTCAGCCATCGTCTCCGTTTCGTCCTTCAGTCCGTTCTCTTCCCAGTCCTCTATCCGAGCGCCTCGGCGCCGCCTACGACTTCCAAGATTTCCTGCGTGATCTCCGCCTGACGGACCCGGTTCATCTCCAGGGTCAGGTCGCCGATCATGTCCTGCGCGTTCTCGGCCGCGTTGCGCATCGCCGTCATCCGCGAGCCGTGCTCCGACGCGGTCGACTCGAGCAGCGCCCGGAAGACCGAGAGGTCGACGTACTCGCGGAAGAGCTGGGGAAGGAGAAGCTCGGGGTCGGGCTCGTAGACCCAGAGCGCCTTCGCGTGGGCCTCGGCGAGCTCGGGGTCCTCGGGCTCCTCGGGCTCGGGGATGCCCTCGCCGAACACCTCGGCCTCCTGCAGCGGCAGCAGCGTCTGCCGGCGGACGTACTGGGTCAGCGGCGAGACGTAGCGGTTGTAGATCAGCTCGACGCGGTCGAACTCCTCGTCCATGTAGGCGGTGGTCAGGTCCTCGCCGATCTCGCGCGCGTTGGCGAACCCGGGCCGGTCGGTGAAGCCGACGTAGGCCTTCTCGACCGGCTCGCCGCGGAAGGTCATCGACGAGTTGCCGCGGCGGCCGACGAGCAGGAAGGTCACGTCCGCCCCGTCGTCCTCGAACTCGCGCTTCAGCTCGAGCCCGGCGCGGATGATCTGCGCGTTGAAGGAGCCGGCGAGGCCGCGGTCGCCGGTGACGAGCAGGATCCCGACCTTGTTCAGCTGCTCGCGCTCCTCGAGCACGGGGATGTCGGGCATCGTGCCGGCGGCCTCGGAGACCTGGCGCGTCATCTTGCGCAGCGCCTGGGCGTAGGGGCGCAGGTTGCGCGATGCGCTCCTCGGCCCGGCGCAGGCGCGCCGCGGCGACCATCTCCATCGCCCGCGTGATCTTGTGGATGTTCTTGACGGACGAGATCCGGCTCTTGACTTCCTTGCGGGTGGCCATGGGCCAGGCGCGACCTCCTCTTCCGCCTTCTCGACGGTCTTCTCGGCCTCGTCAGCGTCCTTCTCGGCCTCGCGCTCGGTCTTCTCCTCGTCGTCGGTGCGGCCCGGGCGCGAGCGCTCCTCCTCGTCCTTGACGCGGTCGGACTCGCCCTCCTCGAGCGGCTGGCCGTCCTCGTCGAAGTCGGGGCCGAAGTCGTCGACCATCTCGCCGATCGCCTCGCCGAGCTTCTCCAGGTCCTCGTCGGAGAGCTCGCCCTCGTCGTCGATCTGGTCCATCAGGTCGGAGTTCTCGGACTTCAGGCGGCCGAGCAGGTCGGCGAGGAAGTCGGAGACCCGGTCGACCTTGATCCGGTCGAGGTAGCCGCCGGTGCCGGCGTAGATCGAGGCGACCTGCTCGGAGACCGAGAGCGGGCTGCGCTCGTTCTGGTTCAGCGCCTCGACCAGGCGCTCGCCGCGCGAGAGCGTCTTCTGGGTCTCCGGGTCGAGCTCGGAGCCGAACTGGGCGAACGCCTCCAGCTCGCGGTACTGGGAGAGCTCGAGGCGGAGCTTGCCGGCGACCTTCTTCATCGCCTTGGTCTGCGCGTTGCCGCCGACCCGGGAGACCGAGATGCCGACGTTGATCGCCGGCCGCACGCCGGAGAAGAACAGATCGGACTCGAGGAAGATCTGCCCGTCGGTGATCGAGATCACGTTGGTCGGGATGTAGGCGGAGACGTCGGAGGCCTGGGTCTCGATGATCGGCAGCGCCGTCAGCGAGCCGCCGCCGAGGTCGTCGTTCAGCTTCACCGCGCGCTCCAGCAGGCGCGAGTGCAGGTAGAAGACGTCGCCCGGATAGGCCTCGCGGCCGGGGGGCCGGCGCAGGAGCAGCGACATCTGCCGGTACGCGTAGGCGTGCTTGGTGAGGTCGTCGTAGATGCAGAGCGCGGCCTTGCCGTTGTAGAGGAAGTGCTCGCCCATCGCGCAGCCGGCGTAGGGCGCCATGTACTTGATCGGCGCGGCCTCGTCGGCGGAGGCGGCGACGATGATCGTGTTGTCGAGCGCGCCGGCCTCGTCGAGGATCTCCTTGACCTGGACCACGGTCGCCATCCGCTGCCCGATCGCGACGTAGATGCAGATCAGGTCCTTGTCCTTGTTGTTGATGATCGTGTCGAGGCCGATCGCCGTCTTACCGGTCTGGCGGTCGCCGATGATCAGCTCGCGCTGGCCGCGGCCGATCGGGATCATCGAGTCGATCGCCTTCAGCCCGGTCTGCATCGGCTCCTCGACCGGCTGGCGCTGGACGACGCCCGGCGCCTTGAACTCGGCGGGCCGGGTCTCGGACGTGTTGATCTCGCCCTTGTCGTCGAGCGGGCGGCCGAGCGGGTCGACGATGCGGCCGAGCAGCTCCTCGCCCACCGGGATCTCGAGCAGGCGGCCGGTGCGCTTGACCGTGTCGCCCTCGACGACCTTGTCCCAGTCGCCGAAGAGCACGGCGCCGACGTTGTCGGCCTCGAGGTTCAGCGCGAGCCCGGTGACGTCGTGGGGCAGCTCGAGCATCTCGAGCGACATGCAGTTGTCGAGCCCGTGCACGCGCGCGATGCCGTCGGCCACGGAGAGCACGGTGCCGACCTCGGAGAGGTCGGCGGCGTCGGTCTCCAGCCCCTCGATCCGCTGGCGCAGGATCTTGCGCAATCTCGTCGGGCTTGATTTCCATCTAGTTGGGCTCCTTCTCAGTTCTCATGCGGCGCGGGCGATCTCCCGCCTCATCTTTTCCAGCTTGTTCCTAAGGCTTGCGTCGAGCACGACGTTGCCGACGCGCAGGACGAGGCCGCCGAGGACGTCCTCGTCGACCGTCGAGCTGAGCTCGACCTGCGTCCGGTCTGCTTCTCGATCTCGTCGCCGACCTGCTTGACGATGCTCTTGTCGAGCTCGATCGCGCTGGTCACGTTGACCTCCAGCCGCTTGGTCTCCTCGGCGTAGAGCTCCTCGAAGCGCTGGCGGATCCGGAAGATGGCCGGCATCCGGTGCTTCTCGGCGAGCAGCTCGAGGAAGTTGACGCAGCTCCTCGTCGGCGCCGCTGATCGCGCTTCGCAGCCCCTCGACCTTCTCCGCCGAGGAGAAGTAGGGGCTGAAGAGGAACGTCTGCAGGTCGCGGTCCTCCGCGACGGCGTCGGCGAACTCGCCGAGCTGCTCGCGGATCGCGTCGAGCTTGTCGCGGTCGCTTGGCGGTCTCGAACAGCGCCTCGGCATATACCCGGGCGATCTCCTCCACTAGCCGACTCACGGTCGCCCGATCCGACTTCGCCGCCGGTCGCCTGGCCCGCGAGCGAGGAGAAGTCGACCTCGGCGAGCGCCTCCTCGACGAGCCGCTTCTGGTCGTCGTCGGAGAGCGACTTGCGGGTCACCTTCTCGGTCGCGAGCACGGTCAGGTCGGCGACCTCCTTGCGGATCTGCTCCAGCGAGCGCCGCGTCTCGGCCTCGATGTCGCGGCGCGCCGCGGCGACGAGCTCCTCGCGCTTGGACTTGCCCTCCTCGGTCGCCTCGCGCTCGAGGTTCTCGGCCGCCTTGCGGGCGCGGGCGGTGATGTCGTCCGCCTGCTCGCGGGCCTCGCGCAGCCGCTCGCGGTACTCGGCGAGGAGCTTGTCGGCCTCCTCGCGCTGCTTCTCGGACGCCTTGATGTTCTCGCTGATCGCGTTCGCGCGCTTCTCGAGCGCCTCGCCGATCCGCGGCAGCGCCGCGCGCTTCAGCACGAGGAACGTCACGCCGAAGGCGATCAGCGTCCAGATCATCAGCCCGAGCCCGGGCGAGACCAGGAAGCTGCCTCCCTCGTCCTCCGCGGCCGCTACGAGGAGCGGCACGATGTCGCCGAACGCCTCCACGTGCCTAGAGGAAGAACGCGATCAGGCCGAAGATGAAGGTGTAGAACGCGACCGCCTCGGTCAGCGCGAAGCCGAGCCAGCGGATCGACTGGAGCTCGTCCTTCAGCTCGGGCTGGCGGGCGACGGACTCGATCTCCTTGCCGAAGATGATCCCGATGCCGATGCCGGCGCCGATCGAGCCGAGCCCGGCGCCGATGCCGAGCGCGATCGATTTCAGGCCGTCGTCGGTGACGCCCGATCGGTCACCTGGGCGACGAGGGGTAGTAGGTCTTCCATTTCGTTGCTCCTTTTCCTGGTTACGAAGCGCTCAGTGGACCTTCGGCGGTCGCGCCGCCAATATAGATCGCGGTCAGCGTCGAGAAGATGAACGCCTGGAGGGTCGCCACCAGGCCGATTTCGAAGACGAAGAAGGCGAAGGCCATGGGGAAGGTGAGCACCCCGAGCGCGGCCAGGCCGAGCAGGACGGCGAGGCCGCCGGCCATGAAGAGGATCAGCAGGTGGCCGGCGAGGATGTTGGCGAAGAGTCGTACGGCGAGCGAGATCACGCGGACCATGTGCGAGATCACCTCGATCATGAAGATCGCGCCGCGGCCGAAGAGGTTCATCGACTCGAGGCCCGGGCGGCAGCCAGCTCGCGAAGTACTTGCCGACGCCCTTCGCCCGGATCCCCTCGACGTGGTAGGCGATCACCGAGATGATCGCGAGCACCAGCGGGATCGAGATGTTGGCGGTCGCCGCGTAGATCGCGAAGCTCGGGATCGAGAGCCCGAAGATGTCGATCGTGTGCTCGGTGTTGGTCGGCAGCGGGATGTAGCCGAGCATGTTCGAGAACCAGATGAAGAAGAAGAGCGTCGCCAGGTACGGGAACCACTTGCGGGCGAGGCTCTGCTCGGGGATGTTGCCGGCGATGTTGTTGCGCGTCAGGTCGTAGGCGACCTCGATCGCCATCTGCACCTTGTTCGGCTCGCGCTGCATGCGGTTGGCGATCTAGGTCATGACGCCGATCGTCGCCGCCGCGGCGAGGAAGAGGTAGAGCACCGCCTTGTTGATCGACATGTCGGCGAAGCCGAGGTCGAGGTTGATCCAGGGATCGAGCAGGAACTCGTTCTGCGGCTGGAACTCCTCGTTCTTGCCCTCGTTGCCGGCGATGATCACGAGCAGGATCGTGATCCCGAAGTAGAGGCCGAGCGCGAGGAAGATCTTGGCCTTGCGGCTCATCGCTCGCTCCTCCGCTTCGCCGGCGCGCGGGGCGCGGGTGAGCGCCTCGCCGGCCAGGTTCGCGGTGACGAGCGCGGCGGCGAGGACGGCGGCCGAGAGGCCGGCCTCGTCGTCGGCGAGCACGCCGACGAGCAGGATCGCGATCGTGATCAGCCAGAGCCGGGCCATGAAGGAGCCCGCGATCAGGCGCAGCGCGGACGGCGCGGCCCGTCGGCCTCGGTCATCCGGCTGCCGGCCCAGTGCTGGACGGCGCGCTGGGCGAGCCAGCCGGCGGCGACGGCGAGGTAGCCGACGATCGGCAGGCCCGCGAGGAGGAAGACGGGCAGCGCGAGCGCGAGCAGGACGAGGTCCGCGTAGCGGGCGATCTGCCCGAGGCGGCCGCCTTCGGCGCCGCTAGAGGGTTCTAAAGCGAGCGTAGACAAGTCCGAGCCCCACGAATACGCCGATGAACAGGCCGACCACCCCGCCCGGCACGGCGAGGTCCACAAACGAGCCGATCCCGTACCCGACGACCGCGAGCAGGAGCATCGAGCCGATCAGCAGGAAGCCCGCAGCGGCGGCGTCCCCGCTCATCGCGAGGCCACCTCGAGCCTGGGGTTTCCTGGTCGTCGAATGCCAATGGGTTCCGGTTGGAAGAAAGGAGAGCGGTCGGGGGAAAAAAATGGCCGGCGGCGGTCGCCCCCTGGCTCCCGCGGCCGACTTCTAAACGACGTCTCAAGCCTAGCCGAAAAGGGGGGTTATGAATCCCCACCCAGGAGGGGGAGTCGGGCTCGCGGCCGCCGAACCGGAGCGATCTCACAGATCGCGGGGGCCGGCGTCAATCGGCGGGCGGGTCGCGCGCCTCGAGCTCGCCGGTGTCGGGGTCGATCGTGCGCATCTCGCCGGTGCCCGGGTCGACGGCCTCGAAGGTGCCGGTCTCGAGCTCGCGGACGACGCCGCGGTCGATCTCCTCCTCGGGCAGGACGACACCCGGCCGCGCCGAGGTTGCGCACGCCGGAAGCGGCGCAGCTTGAGGATCTCGAGGACGACGACGAGGTAGACGCTCGCCGCCAGCGCGACCAGCCCGCAGGCGAGGATGACCACGGTCCAGGCGGCGTCGAAGTTGCCGTGGTCGTCGGAGTACGGGACGAAGCGCAGCGCCAGCGCCATCCCGGCGAGGACGATCGCCCAGCCGTAGAGATAGGCGAGCGTGCGGCGCTGGGAGAACCCGATCGCCGCCATGCGGTGGTGGAAATGCCAGGTGTCCGCCTGGTAGATCGGCTGGCGGTACTTGAGCCGCTTGGCGATCACGAAGCTCGAGTCGAGGATCGGGATCGCGAGCACGACGAGGGGGAAGAAGAGCGCGACCACCGCGTTCGTCTTCAGCGCGCCCTGGATCGCGACGCAGGCGAGCAGGAAGCCGAGCAGGTTGGAGCCGGTGTCGCCCATGAAGCTCGACGCCGGCGGGAAGCCGTGGCGGAGGAAGCCGAGCGCGCCACCCGCGGTCAGCGCCGCGAGGACCGCCGCGCCGGGGCGGTCGAGCGAGAGCGCGATCACCGCCAGGGTGACCGCCGGAGATCACGCAGACCCCGGCGGCGAGCCCGTCCATGCCGTCGATGAAGTTGATCACGTTGACGACGGCGACGATCCCGATCACGGTCAGGATGAAGGCGACGTCGACCTCGCCGACGAGCGGTGCGTCGAAGAGGTTGACCGAGCCCGGCTCGAGGCGGCCCAGCGAACGGCAGCGTGAACGCCCCGGCCTTCACCCCGGCCTGGACCGGGATGATCGCGGCGATCACCTGGCCCGCGAGCTTCGGCGCCGCCGGCAGCTCGTAGACGTCGTCGAGGACGCCGAAGGCGGCGATCACCGTCGCGCCGGCGAGGATCGCCGCGGTCTGATCGCCGCCCTGGAGCCAGAGCAGCCCGGAGACCAGGACCCCGGCGAGGATCGCGAGCCCGCCGAGCTTCGGGCGTCGGGCTGATGTGCAGGCTGCGCTCGCGCGGGATGTCGATCGCGCCGATCCGGTGGGCGAGCCGCTCGGTCAGCGGCACGAGGAGCCAGGCGACGACCGCCGCCACGACGAAGGCGAAGAGGACCTGGATCGATTCGGGGCGGCCGTCTACGAGCATGCTTCGAGGATCGCGTCGACGAGGAGCTGAGGATCGCGTGGGTTGCGGACGCCGGGAGCGCCATCGCGCTTTCGCAGCTCGATCATGGCCGGGTCGTCGAGCGGGCGCAGCAGGCCCTCGGCGATCAGCCGCTCGTCGACCGCGCCCATCTCGCCGCTGAAGATCGTGTAGACGGGCGTGCCGAGCGCGACCGCCTCGCGGTTCATCGTGCCGCCCGCGCTGACGACCAGGTCGGCGAAGGCGATCAGGCTCTGGGCGTCGATCGCGCGCTCGGGGACGACCAGGGAGGGCTCGTCGCGGGCGACCGCGTCAGCGCGCTGGCGCTCGGTGCGGGGGACGACGACGGCGACGCGCGGCCGGGTCGGCGGCGATCCGGTCGAGCACCCGCTCGTAGAGCGGGTTGTCCGCGTGGTAAGCGGACGTCTCGGGCGGCGGGCGGACGACGGCGAGCACGCGCTCGTCGCCGGCGCGATCGGTGGCGATGCCGAGCTCGGAGAGGCCGAGCTCGCCGAGGACGCCGGGGCTCGGCTCGAAGCCGGCGAGGTAGTAGTCCTCCTTCAGCCCCGGGTAGCGGAACAGCTTCGCCGCCGAGGCCCCGGCGCGCTCGAGGCGGTCGAGCGGGATCGCGTCGGGGACGAGGACCCGGCGGGCCAGGCGCCAGCTCACCTTGCGCTGCAGGCCCGCGTGCTCGTAGTCCTGCATCTGCACCGTCGGCACGCGCAAGAACGGCGCCGACGACGGCGATGTCGACCGAGCCGTGGGCGAGGCCGAGGTCGAAGCGGCGGGGGCGCGCCCAGCGCGCGAGGGCGGTGCTGCGGCGGGCGAGGGCGAGTCCCTTCGCGGCGGTGCCGGCACCGGCGTGGCGGCCGACGACCTCGTAGGGAAGGCCGAGGCGGTCGAGGATCCCGGTCGTCTGGCCGTACTCGCGGGTCGTGATCGCGACCTCGTCTCCCGCCCGCTCGAGGCGCCTCGACGATCGGGCGCAGGACGAGCGGGTGCGCCGCGGCCGTGCAGTCGACCCAGACCTTCATCTTGCGCCGAGCGCGGCCTCGACCTCGGCGCGGATGCCCTCGGCACGGGCGGAGAGCGGGAAGCTCTCGAGCACGCGCGCACGGGCACGCCGGCCCTGCTCGGGCCAGAGCTCGACGCGCCTCGCGCGACGCCGGCGGCGACGTCGCCGGCGTCGACCGCCGGAATCGTGACGCCGGTGTCGCCGACCACCTCGGGGAGGGCTCCGGCGTCGGTGACGACCGGGACGCAGCCGGCGAGCATCGCCTCCGCGACGGCGAGGCCGAAGCCCTCGTGCCACGAGGCCTGGACGTAGACGCCGGCGCGCAGGAACTCGCGGTCGAGCTCCTCGTCGGAGAGGTAGCCGGTGAAGGTCACGTTTCGGAGGCGAGCGCTCGCAGCTCGTCGATCGCGTCGTCCTCCCAGCCGCCGGCGAGCACGAACTCGACTCCGGGAGCTCGCGCGCGGCCTCGACGAAGGCGCGGTGGCCCTTGCGCTCGAGGTTCCAGCGATGCACCGCGCCGACGGTGAGCGCGACGCGGCCATCGCCCGCGGGCTCCTCGGCGGCATCGCCGAAGCGGTCGGCGAGGCCGTGGTGGACGACGCGGACCCGCTCGGGCGGGATCCCGAGGTTGCGCTCGATCTCGCCCTCGAGGTAGTGCGAGTTGGTGATCAGGCGGTCGGCGCGGCGCGATCGCGAGCCGCGCCCGCAGGCCGCGGACCACGGTCCTGCTGGTTGCCGTAGTCGATCTCGGGCACGCTGGCGGTGTCGAAGCCGCCGATGATCAGCACCGTCGGCTTTCGCAGGAGCTTCGCGAGGTTGAGGGCGGCGAGCGGTGTGCCAGGAGGCGAACCAGCCGAAGACCACGTCGCGAGCGCCGGAGCTTCGCGGAGAGCTCCGCGGAGCCGGGGCAGCGCCCCGTCCTGGAAGTACTCCTCGACCTCGTAGCGCTCCGCGAGCGCCTCCAGGTCGATCCTGGTGAAGGTGTTACGGCGGCTGTAGACGTAGAGGACGCGGGTCCACGGACGTGGGCGCGCCGTCGGGGTCCGCCGCTAGACCGCCGCGGCGGAGAGCTGGGGGTAGAGCGGGAAGCGGTCCATGAGCGCGCGCGTGCGCTCGGCGAGCGACTCGCGCTCGGAGTCGAAGCGGTCGGAGAGCGCGGCGCAGATCACCTGCGCGATCTCGCGCATCTCGTCCTCGCCCATCCCGCGGGTGGTGAGCGCCGGGGTGCCGATCCGCAGCCCGGAGGGGTTCATCGGCGGGCGCTCGTCGAAGGGGATCGCGTTGAAGTTGACGGTGATCCCGACGTCGGCGAGCCGCTGCTCGGCGGTCTTGCCGTCGAGGCCGGTCGGGGTGAGGTCGACGAGCACGAGGTGGACGTCGGTGCCGCCGGTGAGGACGTCGACGCCGCCCGCGATCGAGCTCCGCGGCGAACGCCTTCGCGTTGGCGACGGTCTGGCGCTGGCGAGCCCGGAACGGCTCCGAGCCCGCGATCCCCAGCGCGACCGCCTTCGCCGCGATCACGTGCATCAGCGGGCCGCCCTGCTGGCCGGGGAAGACGGAGCGGTCGACGTCCTTGGCGAGCTCCTCGCGGCAGAGGATCATCCCGCTGCGCGGGCCGCCGAGCGTCTTGTGGATCGTCGTCGTGACGATGTCGGCGTGCGGGACCGGGCTCGGGTGCTCGCCGGCGGCGACGAGGCCGGCGAAATGGGCCATGTCGACGAAGAGCCGGGCGCCGACCGCGTCGGCGATCTCGCGGAACGCGGGGAAGTCGAGGTGGCGCGGGTAGGCGGACCAGCCCGCGACGATCACCTTCGGCTTGTGCTCGTGGGCGAGCCGCTCGACCTCCTCCATGTCGCAGCGCAGGTCCTCGCGGCGGACGTGGTAGGCGACGACGTTGTAGAGGCGGCCGGAGACGTTCAGCTTCATCCCGTGGGTGAGGTGGCCGCCGTGGTCGAGCGCCATCCCCATGATCGTGTCGCCCGGCTCGATCATCGCCATGTAGGCGGCGTTGTTGGCCTGGGCGCCCGGCGTGCGGCTGGACGTTCGCGTGCTCGGCGCCGAAGAGCTCCTTCGCGCGGTCGATCGCGAGCTGCTCGGCGACGTCGACCTCCTCGCAGCCGCCGTAATAGCGCCGGCCGGGATAGCCCTCGGCGTACTTGTTGGTGAGCACCGAGCCGGTCGCCTCGAGCACCGCCTGCGGCACGAAGTTCTCGGAGGCGATCATCTCCAGCGTGCCCTGCTGGCGGGCGAGCTCGCGCTCGAGCACGCGGGCGATCTCGGGATCGACCTCGGCGAGGGGGGCGGTCTGGAAGTCGTCGGGAAGCTCGGTCATCGGCGTCTGTCCTTTCGTAGATTGACACGTTACGGGGCGCCGCGGCAGCTGTACCGTCGACGGCATGATCGTGAGATCGAAACCGAGGGCGAGGTGCGCGCGAGAGGCGCTGGAGCGGGTCGTCGGCGACGGCGGGCGTCGCGCTCTTCCCCGCCGACGGGCTCTACGGGCTCGCCTGCGACCCGCTGAACGCCGCCGCGATCGAGCGCATCCACGAGCTCAAGGGGCGCGACGACGGCAAGCCGTCGGCGGTCATGTACTTCACGCCGCTGGTCATGCGCGAGCTGCTCGGCGGGTTCGGCCCCCGGACCGGCGAGGCCGCGGGCAGGCTGCTGCCCGGCCCGGTGACGCTCGTCGTCGCCAATCCCGACCGCCGCTACCCGCTCGCGAGCCGCGACGATCCCGGCCGGCTCGGCGTGCGGCTGATCGGCGGGCCGCTCGCGGGCGCCCGCGTCGCCGTCTTCCAGACCTCGGCCAACCGCAGCGGCTGCCCTCCCCCGGCCCGCTTCGACGACGATCGACGCCGAGATCATCGCCGGCGCCGACCTCGCGATCGACGGCGGCGAGCTCGGCGGCAAGCCCTCGACCGTGGTCGACCTGAGCGAGATCGACAGCCGGCGGCGACTGGGCGGTCCTGCGCGAGGGCGCGATCGACCGGGTCGAGCTCGAACGCATCCTGGCGGGCGTCTGACCCCTCCATGCGCAGGCCCCTTGTGACAGCGCTGCACGAGCGCGTCCGACCGTCTCGCTGCAGGTGTCGGTGCCGAGGCTCGCCGTCGATCGCGTCGGACCCGGTCGCCGCCGTCGATGACAGTCGTCGTCCGGCCTCGCCGAACAGGTCGTCGTCGCCGCTGCCGCCGTCGAGCTCGTCGTCGCCGTCGCCGCCACGGATCGCGTCGTCGTCGTCAGCGCCGCGGACGCTGGTCGTTGCCGTCGCCGGCGTCGATGCGCGTCGCCCGGCGTTGCCGCCGAAGTCGCCCTCGATCCGGTCGTCGCCGTCGCCGCCGTAGATCCGGTCGGACGATGGAGTCGTTCTTGTAGCCGTCGCCGTCGAGCAGGTCGTCGCCGTCGCCCGCCGGAGAGCTTCTCGCCGCCGAGCAGGCGGTCGTCGCCCGTCGCCGCCGATCAGGTTGTCGCCGACCTCGCCGCGCCGGCCGTCGAGGAAGTCGTCGCCGTCGCCGCCGATGATCTTGTCGCCGTCGTTGTAGCCGTGCAGCTCGTCGTCGCCCTCGCCCCCGTCGAGCTTGTCGTCGTCGTTGCCGGTGTCGACGGTGTCGTTGCCGTTGCCGCTGCAGACCAGGTCTTCGCCGTTGCCGGCGGCGACCGTGTCCTTGCCCTTGCCGGTGAAGATCACGTCGTCGCCGTTCGTGCCCTGGACGTGGTCGTTGCCCGGGCCGCGCACGATCGTCGGCTGCTTGCCGAAGCAGGTGGCGGCGCTCGCCTGCGGGCCGCGAGGCGAGGCCGCGAGCGATCGCGGCGAGGGCGATGCAGGATGGGGATGACGTCGCGTGCTTCATTCCCGCATAGTTTCGCGCAGCGAGGCCTTCGACGGGGAGCACCCTAGGTGTCGGCTCCCAACACCACGCGCTCGATCCCCGCGAGGTCGCGGCGGGTCTCGACCGACTCCGAAGCCGGCGCGGCGCGACGAGCTCGGCGACGGCGCCGCGCCTGGCCGGCGCCGACCTCGAGCGCGACCGCGGCCGCGGCGCAGCGGCCCAGCGAGAGCTCGCCGAGCACGGCTTCGATCGCCTCGAGGCCGCTCGGGCCCGGGACGAGCGCCGAGCGCGGCTCGTAGCGCGAGATCTCCGGCTCGAGCCCCGCCCACTCGGCCTCGGTCACGTACGGGCAGGTTGGCGACGACGCAGGTCGAAGCTGCCGCCCGTCGGGCAGCGAGCCGAGCTCGAAGGCGACGCGGCCGGCGAGCCCGAGCCGCTCGGCGTTCTCGGCGGCCAGCCGCAGCGCCCCGGCGGAGGTGTCGGTGGCGGTGACGACGGCGTCGGGCAGCTCGTCGGCGACGGCGAGCGCGATCGCCCCCGACCCGGTGCCGACGTCGAGCAACCTAAAGGGGTCAGACCCCTTTAGGTTCGAGCTCGAGCGCGATCTCGACGAGGAGCTCGGTCTCCGGCCGGGGGATCAGGGCGCGGGGGTCCACCGCCAGCTCGAGCCTGCGGAAGCCCTTGCGGCCGAGGATGTAGGCGACCGGCTCGCGGGCGATGCGGCGGCGGACCATCGTCGGCGAAGATCGCGGGCCGCGGCCGGGCATCGATCGGGGCCTCGGGCTCCGCGGCGAGGCCGGCGCGATCGGTCGCGAGCGCCTCGGCGAGCAGGAGCTCGGCGTCGAGGCGCGGGTGTAGCCGACGCCGGCGGCGGCGAACGCGTCGCCGGCGCTCGTGAGCGCGTCGCGGACGCTGCCGACGGCGGCCGGCACCGCGGCGCTCAGCCCGCTTCCTCGGTCTGGGCCTCCAACCGGGCCTGCTTCTCGGCGTCGGAGAGGGCGTCGGTGAACTCGCGCAGGTCGCCGGCGAGCACCTGGTCGAGGGCATGCGAGGTCAGCTTCACGCGGTGGTCCGTGACCCGGCCCTGGGGGACGTTGTAGGTGCGGATCTTCTCCGAGCGCTCGCCGGTCCCCACCTGGGCACGGCGCTCCGAGGCGATCTCGGCCTGCTGCTCGGCGATCGCGCGCTCGAGCAACCGGGCCCGCAGGACCCGCATCGCCTTCTCGCGGTTCTGCAGCTGCGACTTCTCGTCCTGCATCGAGACGACGATCCCGGTCGGCCCATGCGTGATCCGCACCGCCGAGTCGGTCGTGTTCACCGACTGGCCGCCCGGTCCCGAGGAGCGGTAGACGTCGATCTGGAGGTCGTTGTGGTCGAGGTCGACGTCGACGTCCTCGGCCTCCGGCAGCACCGCGACCGTCGCCGTCGAGGTGTGGATCCGGCCCTGCGACTCGGTCTTCGGCACCCGCTGGACGCGATGGGTTCCGCCCTCGTACTTGAACAGCGAGTAGGCGTCGTCGCCCTTGACCGCGAATGTGATCTCCTTGAACCCGCCGACCTCGGCGGGCGAGGCGAGATCGTCTCGGTCTTGTAGCCGCGCTCCTCGGCGTAGCGGCTCAGCATCTTGTAGAGGTCGCCGGCGAAGAGCGCCGCCTCGTCGCCCCCGGTCCCGGCGCGGATCTCGACGAGCACGTTCTTGTCGTCGTTGGGGTCGCGCTCGACCATCGCCAGGCGGATGCGCTCCTCGAGCTCGGCGAGGCGCTTCGGCGCCTCGGCGACGACCGCCCGGAGCTCGGGGTCGTCGCCGTCCTCTTCGAGCAGCTCGCGGGCGCCGGCGAGATCGTCGGCGAGCACGCGGTACTCGCGGGCGAGCTCGCGCGCCGGCTCGAGCTCGCGGTAGGCGCGCCCGACCTCGGCGTAGCGCTGCCTGTCGGCGATCACCTCGGGGTCCGACATCTCGCCCTCGAGCTCGCCGAAGCGGCTCTCGATCTGCTCTACGAGGCGCTCGATCATCGCCTGCGAAGGCTAGAAGAGAGCGCCGGCTCCTCCCGGTGGGTTCACGAGCGCAGGCCGGAGGTGCGTTGCTTCGTCGACGAACCAAGGGCGGGTGGCGGTCGGCGACCCGCCGGGGCGATCATGACCGCATGAAGGCAACGCTCACCGCAATCGCGATCTCGTTCCTCGCCGCGGCCTGGTTCGCGGGCCGGCCGAGGCCGCGCCGAAATGCTTCGGCAAGCGGGCGACGATCGTCGGCACGAACGGCAACAACACGATCACCGGGACCCCAGGCAAGGACGTGATCGTCGCCAAGGCCGGCAACGACACGATCCAGTCGAAGTCGGACGACGACCTCGTCTGCCTCGGCGACGGCAACGACTTCGCCGGGACCAGCCGAGGCTTCGACAAGATCGACGGCGGCGAGGGCGAGGACGAGATCCACGGCGGCGGCAAGCAGGGCCAGCCCGACCCGGGCGACGGCGACACGATCATCGGCGGCCCTGGAGACGACTTCCTCGACGGCACCCGGGGAGAGCTCGACGACCGCGTCGAGGGCGGCGACGGCAACGACTACATCCAGGGCGGCGAGTTCGCCGACGGCGGAGACGGCAACGATCGGATCTACGCCGAGGGCCACGTCGACGACAACCACCTGGACGTGCTCCACGGCGGGGACGGGGACGACGAGATAACCGCCGACTTCGACGGCAGCCCGGCGGAGATCCACGGCGGCCTCGGCAACGACACGCTCACCGGGGGCTCCGGCGACGACGAGCTCTTCGGAGATCCGGGCGACGACACCCTCTCCGGCGGGAGCGGCAACGACGCGCTAGACGGCGGCGCCGATCAGGACACCTGCTCGTTCGCGGGGACCGCGACGGAGACGAACTGCGAGCTCTAGCCGGTGAGCAGGCTCGCCGTTCGGCGCAACGTCTTCACGACGTGCCCGGCTTCAAACGTCACCTGTCCGTGGGTGAATCTGAGCGGGGTCAGTCCGGCGGCCGTGTGCGCCTGGAATCGCCGAGCGTCGGCCCCCTGCTGCGCAGGCGTTCGGTGATACCGAAGCCCGTCGACCTCGACGATGAGTCCCAGGGCAGGCCAGTGGAAGTCGACGCGGTGGCCCTGAAGGCGCCGCTGTGTCTCCGGCGGCGGAAGCCCAGCCTGAGTCGCGAGTGGGAGAAACCGGCGCTCGAGCTCGCTGTGAGTGAGCACGTATATGTCGCGATCGAGAATCGCGCGAAGGGCCCTCACCCCTCGCTCGCCGTGGCGCCGGTCGAGCTCGCCACGCAACTGCTCCGGATCGATCAGATCGAGCTTGTCCGCCGCGTTCACCGCTCGCTCGAGCTCGACCGCTTTCAGGCAGCCCGCAAGGTCGACCAGGGTCCGGGCGGGGCCGGTGAGGGGGATCGAGCGCCGGAACTCGATCGTCCTGTTCCACGAGGATCGAGCGCCGGTGAACCGTCAACCCCCGAGGCCTGCGGACGACTGCAGCCGGGACTGTGACGTGGATCGAACCGCGTCGATCGCGCCTGATCTCGAGCACGGCAGCCGCGGAATGGTGGCTGAGGACGGCGTTTTCCCCGCAGGCGAGTACGGCCGCCATCCACTCGCCGTACCTGCTGATCTCAGGGCGGCCGACGGCGTAGACGCCCCACCGGACTCGGTGCAGCCGGCCGTTGGCAAGCCGGCGCTCGATCGCCCGCGCGCTATACCCGAGCGCGAGCAGCTGCCACCGCGCCACGACCCCGTGCTCGATCGCCGCCAGCTCCCAGGCGTCCGTCCCTGGCGGGCGATGGATCTTCCACCCCATCGGGTGGTAAATGCTTCGGTGGGCGGAAACTCGCCCCGCGGCTAGGCGACGATCTCGATCTGGTCCTTCGAGGCCTCTTGCTCGGGGCTCTCGACCGCGAGGACGGACTCGAGGGCGGCGATCGCCACGGCGAGCTGCTCGCGGTCGGGCTCGCGGGTGGTCAGGTTCTGGAGCATCAGGCCGGGCCACATCAGGACCCGGACCCAGCGCTTGCGGCGGTGCTTGCCGGCCCACTTGATCACCTCGTAGGAGAGGCCGGCGATCAGCGGGATGCCGAGGATCCGCGAGGCGACCAGCCAGTACCACTCGGGCAGGCCGATCGGGGCGAAGACGAAGATCGCGAGCACCATCACGATCAGCAGGAAGCTCGTGCCGCACCGCGGGTGCAGCCGCGAGTAGGTCTCGGCGCGCTCCGGCAGCAGCCTGTCTCCCGCCTCGTAGCAGGAGATCGTCTTGTGCTCGGCGCCGTGGTACTCGAAGACCCGGCGCAGATCGGGCAGGCGGCTGATCGCGACGATGTAGCCGATGAAGATCGCCGTGCGCAGGACGCCCTCGACGAGCCAGAAGAGCAGCGCCGACCCGAGCTGGTCCTTGATCAGGCTCGTGAGCCCGACCGGGATCACGAAGAAGAGCCCGATCGCGAGCGCCAGCGAGAACGCGATCGTCAGGCCCCAGGTGAAGCCGCCGATCGGCTCCGGCTCTCCTCGCCCTCCTCGCCCTCGAGCTGGGCGTTCGCGGAGATCCCGAGCGCGCGGAAGCCGATCTTCAGCGACTCCCCGAGCGCGATCACGCCCCTGATCACGGGCAGCCGCAGGACCCGGTGCCGCTTGGCCCAGGAGACGATCGGCTCGGTCGTGATGTCGATCTCGCCGTCGGGCTTTCGAACCGCGACCGACCAGGTCGAGACTCCGCGCATCATCACGCCCTCGAGCACCGCCTGACCGCCGAGCGGGGCGTCGCGGCTGGCGACGGGAAGGCCGTCCGGCATCCGCGTCTCGGAGCGAGCCAGGACGGCCCCGTTCTCGCTCATGGGCTCGGCCTACCGCGAGCGCTTCGCGGCGCGGCGCTTGAAGCGCTCGACCCGACCGCCCGTGTCGACGAGCTTCTGCTTGCCCGTGTAGAAGGGATGGCACTCCGCGCAGATCTCGACATGGAGGTCCGACTTCGTCGAGCGCGTGTAGAACTCGTTGCCGCACGAGCAGCGCACGTGGGCGAGTGCGTATTCGGGGTGGGTTCCCTGCTTCATCGCACATCGATTCTACTGGCGTGCCCCTGCGGCTCCGAGGGTCATCCATACGGCTGACGCAAAACACGTAGTTCCTACGGACGAATCGGCTCGAATCTAGGGCTAAGCTCGGTCTCACCAACCGGTCAGGGAGAGCACGGATGCATGTTGCCAAGCCAGATGTAACGGACACGGGGCTACGGGTGACCGCCTCGGAGCAGGCGTTCGCCGTGCTCGCCAGCGCCCAGCGGGAGCGCACGCCCGAGCTCTCGAACCACACCCGCGACGTCGCCGAGCTCTCGGTCGCGGTCGGCCGGCATCTCGGGCTCGACTCCTTCGAGCTCGCGCTGACCGCGCGCGCCGCCGAGCTCCACGACATCGGCAAGGTCGCGATTCCCGACGCGATCCTCGACAAGCCCTCGGCGCTGACCGACTCCGAGCGCGCGTTCATCCGCCAGCACTCGGTGATCGGCGAGCGGATCCTCTCCGCGGCGCCCGACCTGCTCCCGGTCGCGCGCATCGTGCGCTCCAGCCACGAGCGCTTCGACGGCAGCGGCTACCCGGACGGGCTCGCCGGCAAGGAGATCCCGATCGCGGCGCGGATCATCTTCGTCTGCGACGCCTTCTGCGCGATGACCGTGCCCCGGCCCTACGCGCCGGCCAAGACGCCGCGCGAGGCGCTAACGGAGCTGCGCCGCTGCGCCGGCACCCAGTTCGACCCCGCCGTCGTCAAGGCCTTCGGGCAGACCCTCGCCCACGGCGGCCCCGAGCTGGCGGCCGAGGACGACCTCGCCCGCCGCAGGCCCGTCTAGTCGAGCTAGACCTCCTGGTAGAGCGGGCCGTCGCCGCCCTCGGGCGGGGTCAGGCGGCCGCCCTTGGCGGTGATCGCGCCGCACTGGACGCAGTTCGAGGGCACGATGTGGAGGTCGACCTCGGTCGGCGCCGTTCTCGAGCTGCTCGTCGGGGATCTCGTAGACCTGCGCCGGGCACATCGAGACCCAGGTCTGCGCCACCTCGCGCGGCACGTGCTTCTGGACGCGGATGTGGTTCGGCGCGTCGTCGCGGGTCGCGTTGCCCGAGGCGAAGACCGAGGAGAGCTTGTCGAAGATGTACTTGCCGTCGGGCTTCGGGTAGTTCTTGGCCGCCTTGCCGATCTCCATCGGCTCCTTCGAGTCCTCGTGCTGCTTCCAGCGGCCCGGCGGGAAGAGCCCCTGCGTGATCGTCGCGGCGCTCGCGATCGCGCCGCCGAGGAAGAACCCCCTGGAGAACGCCTGGCGCGTGTTGCGCCACTTGTAGAAGTCCTTGTCGACGATCTCCTCGCGGACCCTGCTCGTCGTAGGCCTCGAAGTTCACCGAGTCCTGCTTGAGCGACTTCGACGATCTCCTCCGCGGCGTACATCCCGGCGTGCATCGCGTAGTGGATGCCCTTCAGCTCGGAGACGTTGCACAGGCCGGCGTTGTCGCCGGCCATCACCATCCCCGGCACCGAGAACTGGCGCGGCATCGCCCAGTACCCGCCGGAGGGGATCGTCTTCGCGCCCCAGGCGACCCGCTTGCCGCCCTCGAGGATCTTCTTGACGAACGGGTGCGTCTTGAACTCCTGGAGGACGTCGTGGACCGAGAAGGTCGCGTCCGTGTAGTCGAGGCCCGCGACGAAGCCGACGCAGACCTTGTCCTCGCCCATCGGGTAGATGAAGCTGCCGCCGAACTCGTTGAACTTCGCGCGCTTGCGCAGCGGCCAGCCCATCGTGTGGATCACCCGGTCGAGCGGCTTCTCCACCTCCCAGACCTCCTTGACGCCCGAGCTCCCAGCGCTGCGGCTGCAGGCCCTGGAGCTCGAAGTAGTCGAGTGGCGGCGCCGGTGAGGTGGCCCTGGGTGCCCTCGGCGAGCACGGTCGCCTTGGCGACGACGTCGGAGCCGGGCTCGAAGTTCGCCGAGCTCCTCGCCATCGCGGCCGCGGCCCTTGTCGCCGGAGCGGATCCCCTTGACGATCCGGTCCTCGACGAGCAGCTTCTCAGCGGCGGTCTCGGTGAGGATGTAGACGCCCGCCTCCTCGGCCTTCTCACCGAGGAAGCGGCCGAGCTTCGCGATCGAGGTGACGTAGTTGCCGTGGTTCTTGAAGTTCGGCGGCGGCGGCTTCAGCGGGATCGCCAGCCGCGGTGTCATCAGGTAGACCGCGTCCTTCTCGACCTCCTGGTAGACGGGCCAGTCCTCGGGCTCGAGATCCGGGAAGAGCTCCCGCATCGCCGAGGGGCGCATGTTCGCCCCGGAGAGCAGATGGGCACCCGTCGCCTTGCCCTTCTCGAGCACGGCCACGGGGACCTCGCCGAGCTCCTCGGCGAGCTCGGGCTCGTCCTCGAGCAGCTGCATGATGCGGATCGCGCAGGCGAGCCCGGCGGGGCCGCCGCCCGACGATCGCGACGCCGACCTCGATCCGCTCGTCCTCGGGGTCGGTGATCCCGGTGACGAACTCCTCGGCGGGCTCTACCGGCGGCGGGAACTCCGCCGGCTTGCACCGGCGCCCATCGGTCGGTCAGCCGCCCTTCTTGGCCTTGATCGCCTCGGTCAGCTTGGGCAGGATCTTGTGGAGATCGCCGACGACGCCGAGGTCGCAGAACTCGAAGATCGGCGCGTTCTGGTCCTTGTTGATCGCGACGATGTTCTCGGAGCTCTGCATCCCGACCTTGTGCTGGATCGCGCCCGAGATGCCGGCCGCGAGGTAGAGCTTCGGCGCGACCGTCTTGCCGGTCTGGCCGATCTGGGTCGAGTACGGGTACCAGCCGGCGTCGACGACCGCGCGGGTCGCGGCGACGGCGCCGCCCATCGCCTCGGCGAGCTCCTCGGCGAGCTTGAAGTTGTCCTTCTCGCCCAGGCCGCGGCCTCCGCCGACCAGGATGTCGGCGTCCTCGATGTTGACCTCCTCGCCGGCCTGCTCACCGCGGGTGACGAGCGTCGCCTTCGAGGAGAACTCGGAGAGCTCCACGTCGACGTCCACGACCTCGGCCGAGCCGTCGCCGGATTCGGCGACGTCGAACGCGTTCAGGCGGCCGATGATGATCCCGGGCTCGTCGACGTAGCCGACGTCGACGATCGCCGAGTCCTGCAGGACCGGGCGCTCGGCGACGAGCTTGCCGTCTGAGACCTTGACCGCGGTCACCTCCATCGTCACGCCGGCGTTCAGGCGGGCGGTGAGGCCGGCGCCGATCTCGAAGCCGAGCAGTCCGCCGCCGAACAGGGCGTAGGAGATGTCGTTCTCGGTGATCACCTTCGCCATCGCGTCGACGATCGGCTGGGCGAGCCCCTCCGGGACGTCCTTGGCGCGGTAGACCTTCTTGGCGCCGTAGGCGCCGAGGCCCGGCGGCGGCGTCGTCGGCGACGTCGCCGACCACGAGCGCGGCGGCCTCGCCGCCGATCTCGCCGGCCAGCTTCGCGGCCTCGGAGATCGCGCCCAGCGAGTTGTTGTTGAAGTTGCCCTCGTCGTCGTGGAGGGCGTAGACGAGAATGCCAGCCATTAGAGGAGCTTCCTTTCGTCGAGCCAGGCGACGATCTTCTCGACCGTCTCGTTGGTGTCTTCGTCCTCGATGATCTCGCCGGCCTGCTTCTCGGGCGGCGGGTTGATCGCGAGGACGGCCGTCTTCGAGCCCTCCTCGCCGACCTGGCCGGCCTCGATGCCGACGTCGCCGGTCGCCTTCGTGTCGAGCTGCTTCTTCTTCGCGCCCATGATCGCCTTCAGCGACGGATAGCGCGGCTCGTTGATCGCGTCTCCGACCGAGATCACGGCCGGGAGCTGGACGTCGACGGTGTCGTAGCCGTACTCGGCCTGGCGCTGGCAGCGCAGCTTGCCGTCCTCGACGTCGATCTGGATCACCTGGGTCAGCGAGGGCATCTTCAGGTGGTCGGCGACGACGGCGCCGATCGTGTAGCACTCGCCGTCATCGGACTGCTGGCCGAGCAGGACCAGGTCCGGGCTCTCCGACTCGAGCACCTTCGCGAGCGCGAGGCCGGTGGCGCAGACGTCGGAGCCCTCGAGAGCCGAGTCGGTCAGGTGGACCGAGCGGTCGGCGCCGAGCGCGACGGCCTTGTGCAGAGCGCGAACGGCGCTCTCCGGGCCCATCGTCACCGCGACGATCTCGTCCACGTCGGCCTTGCCGCCTTCGCGGATCTGCATCGCAGCCTCGATCCCGTGGGTGTCGAACGGGTTCAGGTTCTTCTCGCCGGAGCGGTCGAGACGCTTCGAATTCGGGATCGATGCGCTTCGTGACCGCCGCGTCGGGAACCTCCTTGACGAGGCAGCAGATCTTCAACTTCGTAAGCCCTCCTGGATGGTGCCGCGAGGCGTCGTTCCGCCGTCTGCGGCCCGGTTGGGGTGCCAGCGGCGGGGGATATTAGCGCTTCATACCCGATTGACTGACCAGTCAATCGGGGACGTCGGGGTGGACGGCCCGCGGCGACGGCGCTACTTCCGGCCCGAGCCCGGGTTTCTCCGGGCAGGCGCGCGGGGGAGCGCTGACAACGGAGGTGTCGGATGAGCAAGATCAAGCGGCTTCGCGGCCGGCTGAGCTACGCGAACGTCGCCGCGACGCTGGCGCTGTTCCTCGCGCTGGGCGGTGGCGCCGCGATCGCGGCGGGCAAGATCACCGCCAGGGACCTCGCCCCTGACTCGGTCGGCGGCTCGGAGCTGAAGGCCGACGCGGCGAAGGGCAAGCACATCAAGGAGGACACGCCTCGGCCCGGTGCCGACGGCGGGCAAGGCGAACAACGTGCTCTGGGCCGTCGTCTCGAACACGGCGGCGAACGCCAACGCGACGATCACGCGAGCCGGGCAGGACGGGACGCTGGCCTTCGAGGGCGGCGGCATCGTCGAGGTCGACTTCGGGCGCGCCGGTGTCGAACTGCGCCTGGATCCTGACCCGCGGGTCCGCGGGCGCGAACAACGAGCAGGCCGGCTACGCGCAGGCGCAGCCGGGCAGCACCGCCAACCGGATCCAGGTGCAGACGCGGAACGCCAACGGCGAGGTCGTCGACGGCGACTTCCACGTCGCGACGATCTGCTGATCGGGACCGGCGAACGAATCCGTGCGAAGGGGCGGCGACCGCCGCCCCTTCGCGTTTGCAGGGCTTACGCTTAGCCAACCATGGGCAGGCTTCGCGACCTCGGTTGGGCGATCCGCGACCACGCAGGCGGTATCGCGCTGGTGCTCGCCCTGCTCGGCTGCGGCGCAGGCGCCGCCGGCATCGTCATCGCGCTGGACGCCAAGGACAAGGCCGAGGCGGCGAAGTCTGCTCGCCGTCCCGCCCAGCTCCACGACAGCCCCCGCCCCGCCCGCGGGCTCCGACCTCGAGGCAACGGTCGACGAGCTCAACGAGCGCGTCGCCGCGATCGAGGAGTCGGTCGCACAGCTTCGCGAGGAGATCGGCACCGGCGCGACGACGACCGAGGACACGACCACCAACGGGGAGCTCCACCACCGCCCGAGGTGCCGGAGGGCATCGAGATCCCCGGGGTCGGCGAGCCCGAGTCGGAGAAACCGCCGGCGCCGTAGCCCCGGGCCCGTCGCGCTAGGCGCGGGCGGAGGCGGCCTCGCGGACGAACTCGACGATCTCGTCGGTCGAGCTGCCCGGGGTGAAGACCTCGCTGATCCCGAGCTTCTTCAGCTCGGGGACGTCCTCGGCGGGGATCGTGCCGCCGACGGTGATGATCACGTCGTCGATGTCCTGCTCGCGAAGCAGCTCGACGATCCTCGGGACGAGGGTCATGTGGGCGCCGGAGAGGATCGAGAGCCCGACCGCATCGGCGTCTTCCTGGATCACCGTCTCGGCGATCTGCTCCGGCGTCTGGTGCAGGCCGGTGTAGATCACCTCCATGCCCGCGTCGCGCAGGGCGCGGGCGATGATCTTGGCGCCGCGGTCGTGCCCGTCGAGGCCGGGCTTGGCGACGACGACGCGGATCTTGCGGCCGGTCGATTCCTCGTTCACGGCGGGGAATGTAGAGGACCGCCCCGGGCGTTCGGGCCTAGCGCGCCAGGAGCGGGCTGAGGATCATCCCGCCCTCGCCCAGGTTGGCGTCGGTCCCGGTGTCGTTGCTGGCGATCGACGAGATCACGATGATGAGGACGATCACGATGAGGAGCGCGAATAGCGCCACGAAATAGAACTTGACGCCGCGGCCCTCGTCGGAGACGTCATGGACGGCCTCCTCCTTCACGACCACCTCGACGTCACCATCCTCGTGCTCGGCGATCTTGTGCGCCGCCTCGATCGCCTCGGCCTTCTCCGGGTGATTGGAGATCGCGTCGGCGGTCCCGGCGTGCTTGACGTCCCAGCCGTCGTACTCGTTGGGCAGGACCTCGAGTTGTGGACGCTCGTGGCTCACGGCCGCGATCCTACCCAAGGGCCTTCCTGGCGAACTCCATGTCGGCGAGGAGCGCGTCCGCTCCCCCGGGCGTCTCGCAGACGACCGGGGCGTCGGCCGCGCGGATCATCGCTCGCAGTGCCTCGGCGCCGACCTCGCCGGCGCCGAGGTTCTGGTGGCGATCGCGCCCGGAGCCGGCCGGGTCCTTGGAGTCGTTGGCGTGCAGGAGGTCGATCGCGCCGACGATCGCGAGCACCCGCTCGACCGCGTCGCCCAGCTCCTCGCCCGCCGAGTGGGCGTGGCAGGTGTCGAAGCAGAAGCCGAGCTCGACGTCGCTCTCCTTGCCCGCGGCGATCGCGTCCCAGAGCTTCGCGAGCGCGTCGAAGCGCCGGGCGACGGCGTTCTCGCCGCCGGCGGTGTTCTCGATCAGCACGGGGACGTCGGACTCGAGCATCTCGAGCGTGCGCGGCCAGCGCCCGACCCCCTCCTCGATCCCGTCTTCGGCGTAGCCGGCGTGGACGATCACGGCCGCCGCGCCGACCGCGGCGGCGGCGTCGCAGGTCTGCTGGAGGATCTTGCGCGAGCCGTAGCGGATGTTCGACTTCGGCGAGCAGACGTTGATCAGGTACGGCGCGTGCACGTAGAGGTCGAGCGCCGAATCGCGCAGCTCCTGGGCGTCGGCGCGCTCCGGCGGCTTGCGCCAGCTCTGCGGGTGCGAGAGGAACAGCTGCACGCACTCGGCGCCGACCGCCTCGGCCTCGCCGAGCGGGTCCTCCGGGGCCAGGTGGGCGCCTACGGGCTTCAGCGGATCAGAAGATCGGCGACTCGGTGTAGGTGCCGAAGACCTCCTGGAGGGCGGCGACCATCTCGCCCTCGGAGGTGCGGGCGCGGGCGCAGTCGAGGAAGCGCGGCATCAGGTTCTCCCCCGCCGCCGCGGCGCCCTTGAGCTCGGTCAGGGTGCGCTCGACCGCCGCCGAGTCGCGACGCGCCTTGGTCGCGTCGAGCCGGTCGCGCTGCTTTCGCTCGAGCGCGGGGTCGATGCGGAGCGTCGGGATCTCGGCATCGTCGGCCTGGCGGTAGTCGTTGACGCCGACGACGATCCGCTGGCTGGCGTCGACCTCGCGCTGGTAGCGGAACGAGGCGTCGGCGATCTCGCGCTGCGGGAAGTCCTGCTTGATCGCCTCGACCATGCCGCCGAGCTCGTCGATGCGGGCGAAGTAGCGGTAGGCGGCCTGCTCGATCTCGTCGGTGAGCTTCTCGACGAAGTAGGAGCCGCCGAGCGGGTCGACGGTGTTCGTGACGCCGGTCTCGTGGGCGATCACCTGCTGGGTGCGCAGAGCCACCCGGACCGCCTCCTCGGTCGGCAGGGCGAGCGCCTCGTCGTAGGAGTTCGTGTGCAGGCTCTGGGTGCCGCCCAGAACCCCGGCGAGCGCCTCGATCGGCGGTCCGCACGATGTTGTTGAGCGGTTGCTGGGCGGTGAGGCTGACGCCCGCGGTCTGCGTGTGGAAGCGCATCCGCCAGGAGGCGGGGTCGGTGGCGCCGTAGGTGTCGCGCATCTCGCGCGCCCAGATCCGGCGCGCTGCGCGGTACTTCGCGATCTCCTCGAAGAAGTCGATGTGGGCGTTGAAGAAGAACGAGAGCCGGGGCGCGAAGGCGTCGACGTCGAGGCCGCGCTCGAGCGCCTGCTCGACGTAGGTGAAGCCGTCCTTGAGCGTGAAGGCGAGCTCCTGCTGCGCGGTCGAGCCGGCCTCGCGGATGTGGTAGCCGGAGATCGAGATCGGGTGCCAGCGCGGCATGTGCTCCGTGCACCACTCGACCATGTCGGTGACGAGGCCGCATCGCCGGCTCGATCGGGAAGCACCACTCCTTCTGGGCGATGTACTCCTTGAGGATGTCGGTCTGGATCGTGCCCCCGAGCCGCTCCGGGGGCACGCCCTGCTCCTCGGCGGCGGCCACGTAGAAGGCGAGCAGGATCGCCGCCGGCGCGTTGATCGTCATCGAGGTGGTGACCTCGCCGAGGGGGATGCCGGAGAAGAGGTCGATCATGTCGTCGAGCGTGTCGAGGGCGACGCCCTCCACGCCGACCTCGCCGAGCGAGCGGTCCGGCGTCGGAGTCGAGCCCCATCAGGGTCGGCATGTCGAAAGCGGTCGAGAGACCGGTCTGGCCGTGGTCGAGCAGGTAGCGGAAGCGGGCGTTGGTCTCCTCGACCGTGCCGAATCCCGCGAACTGGCGCATCGTCCACAGCCGGCCCCGATACATCGAGGGATAGACGCCGCGCGTGAACGGCGGCTCGCCGGGGAAGCCGAGGTCCTCGTCGGCATCCCAGCCGGAGAGGTCGTCCTCGGTGTAGAGCGGCTTCACCGGCTCGCCCGAGATCGTCGTGAAGAGGCCATCGCGCTCGGGCTGAGCGGAGTAGACGTCCTCCTGCCACTCGTGCGCGCGGCGCCGCGCGTCGGGCTCTACGGCCATCGGTTGAGTTTAGGCTGCCGCGCGATGGCAAACGGGCCGAGCGTGCGCGGGGTATGGCAACGGGCGGTCCACACGTCTCGGCGCCACTGGGGCCCGCTGCTCCTCGTCGGCCTGATCGTCTTCATCCCGGTCGGCCTGCTGGACGTCGTCAACCACCACGTCGAGGCCGAGGACTTCGAAGACCTGACCGGCATCGAGTCCCTCGGGGTCGTCGCCGTCGGCCTCTCCCAGGCCGTCACCGCCCTGCTCGGCGAGGTCCTGTTCGCCGGCGTCGTCGCGGCAGCCGTGTCGGAGACCCACGGCGGCAGGCTGCCGAGCTTCGGTCAGCTCGTCCGGACGCTGCCGTACGCGACGGTGATCGTGATCACGATCCTGTTCTCGGTCGGCCTCGCCCTCACCCTCCTGCTCCTGATCGTCCCCGGGATCTTCTTCTTCGCCCGCTTCGTGCTCGCCGCGCCGATCGCGAAGATCGAGCACCTCGGCGTGCGCGCCTCGTTCGACCGCAGCCGCCGGCTCAGCCGTCACCACGGCGGGCTCGTCCTCCTGGTCCTGCTTCCGATCGGGATCGCAGGCCAGATCCTGAGCGAGCTCGCGGTCGTAGGCGTCGGCGACCTCCTCGGCGAGACCTTCGCCGGCGAGTGGATCGGCGCCACCCTCTCCGAGGCTGTCTCGGCGCCGCTCTGGGCGCTCGCCGCGGTCTCGCTCACCTACGAGCTGCTCGAGCGCGGGGGCGCTACCTCGGCTTCAGCGTGACGCTCTTCGACTCGTAAACCTTCGACGCGACGGCCGCCGCCGCGACGCGAGCACGCTTCCGCCCCACCCCACGCTCGCTGCGACCACGGTCGCCGCGGCGATCGCAGCCGGCGACCGAGCTTCTCGAAGCGCATCACCCGCCAACCCTCGGCCTTCGCGATCTCGGCCAGCGGCTGGTCGGGGTTGACGACCACGGCGTTGCCGACCGCGCGGAGCATGGGCAGGTCCGAGACCGAGTCGGAATAGGCATAGGAGGCGTCGAGGTCGATCCCATGCTCGTCGGCGAAGCGCTCCATCGCCGTCACCTTCCCCTCGCCGTAGATGAACGGCCCGTCCAGCTCCCCCGTCAGCATCCCCGCGTCGTCGACCGCGTAGGCGGTGCCGATGCCGCCGTCCATCGCCAAGCACGAAGGCGAGCATCGAGACCAGCTCGTTACCCGCCGCGGAGACGATGAAGACCGGCCGGCCGGCCTCCTGGTGGGAGCGGACCTCGTCGAGCATCTGCGGGTAGATCCGGGGGATGATCGCGGCGAGCACCTCCGGAGCCATCCAGGCGAGGTCGCGCTCGCGCGCTCCCCGCAGGAGCTCCTTGATCTGGGCGAGGACCGCACCGGTCTCGTCATCCGTGGCCCCGCGCAGCCGGAAGCGCAGATGGTCAACCCCCCACCGCGCCATCTGCCGGCGCGAGATCATCCCGGTCCGCGCCGCGGCCCGCGCGAAGTGCATGCCGGACGACCCCGCCATGAGCGTTTTGTCCAGGTCGAAGAACGGCGGCTGAGCGCGACCGTCCTCGCCTGATCAACCTAAATCGGGGGTCACGATCCCTCGCAGGTTCGCGGGCCGGTTAGTTGACCCGTTGACTTCGAGCACGATCGCGTCGCCCTGGCCGCCGCCAGAGCAGATCGCGGCGACGCCGAGGCCGCCTCCGCGGCGGCGCAGCTCGTGCACGAGGGCGCCGGTGATGCGCGCGCCGGAGGCGCCGATCGGGTGCCCGAGGGCGATCGCGCCACCGTTGACGTTGACCTTGTCCTCGTCGACGCCGAGCATCCGCAGCGAGTTCAGCGCGACGGAGGCGAAGGCCTCGTTGATCTCCCAGAGATCGACGTCCTCGGCGGACTTGCCGATCTTCTCCAGCGCCTGCTTGGCGGCGTTCGCCGGCGTCTTCGCCAGATAGGGGAAGTCGTCCGCGACCGTGCCGTAGGAGATGATCCGCGCGAGCGGGCTTGCGGTCGTTCGCCTTCGCCCATTCGTCGGAGGCGAGCACGAGGGCACCGGCGCCGTCGTTGACGCCAGGTGCGTTGCCGGCGGTGTGGGTGGCGTCGTCGCCCCCGATCGCCTTCAGCTTCGCCAGCACCTCGATCGTGGTGTCGGGGCGGATCGCCTCGTCGGCGGCGACCTCCACCTCCTCCTTGCGCTTCTTCACCATCACCGAGACGATCTCGTCGGCGAGCCTGCCCTCGTCGGTCGCCTTCGCCGCGAGCTGGTGCGAGCGGGCGGCCCAGCGGTCCATGTCGGGGCGGGTGATCTCGAGCTCGTTCGAGACCTCGCTCGCCTCGTTGATCATCTGCTTCTCGGTGAAGGGGTTGGTGAGCCCGTCGTGGGTCATCGAGTCGATCGCCTGGACATCGCCCATGCGGAAGCCGAAGCGGGCTCCCGGGAGCAGGTACGGGGCGTTGGACATCGACTCCATGCCGCCGGCGACGGCGACGTTCGTGTCGCCCGCCCGGACCGCCTGGTCGACGAGGCCGACCGAGCGCATGCCCGAGGCGCAGACCTTGTTGACGGTCTCGGAAGGGACCTCCTTCGGGATCCCGCCCTTGATCTGCGCCTGGCGCGAGGGAATCTGGCCCTGGCCCGCCTGGAGCACCTGCCCGTAGACGACCTGCTCGACCTGCTCGGGCGCGACCTCGGCGCGCTCGAGCGCGCTTTCGATCGCCTTGCCGCCGAGATCCGTCGCGTCCATCGACGCGAGCGCTCCGCCCATCTTCGCGAAGGGGGTGCGCGCGGTTCCGAGGATCACGGTGTTGGGCATTCGCAACCTTTCGTCGGCTCGTCAGGGGCGGGAATTCGGGTCGCTGATGCTAGAACAAGGCCGCTGCTCTACTCTCCGGGTCATGAAGGTCTCAGTCGCCGACAAGCAAGCGCAGGACGCCGACGCCGAGCTCGTCTGCCTCGGCCTGTTCGCGGACGAGGAGCTCGGCGAGCCGTTCGCGGATACCGCCGGAGCGTCGGACGTGAGCGGCGTCTACAAGAAGCTCGCCCTGCTCCGTCCCTCCGCCCCTGAGCGCCTGCTCGTGGTCGGCCTCGGCAAGCGCGGGGAGTTCCAGCCCGAGCGCGCCCGCGTGGCGGCCGCGCTCGGGGTTCGCCAGGCACGACGTGTCGAAGCGACGTCGATCGCGTGGGCTCTGCCCGACGCCGGCGATCCCGCGGCGATCGCGACCGCGCTCGTCGAGGGAACGGTCCTCGGCGCCTACCGCTTCGATCGCTTCCGCTCGGCCGAGGAGGGCGAGGAAACCGGCGAGATCGAGCGCCTCGAGCTGCTCTCCGGCGAGGACGTCGGCGCCGCGGCCGAGGCCGCCGCGCGTCGCGTCCGACGCCGCCAACCGCGCTCGCGAGCTCCAGAACCTGCCGTCGAACGTCGCCACCCCGAGCTTCCTCGCCGACCGGGCCCGCGAGATCGCCGACGCCCACGAGGCGGTCTCCGTCGAGGTCCTCGGCCGCGAGGACTTCGAGCGACTCGGCATGGGCGGCCTCGCCGCCGTCTCCCAGGGCACCGACGAGGATCCCTGCCTGATCGTCCTGCGCTACTCGGGCGGCGGCGGCGCGCGAGCCCCGACCTCGGCCTCGTCGGCAAGGCCGTCACCTTCGACACCGGCGGCATCTCGATCAAGCCCGCGGCGCGCATGCAGGAGATGAAGATGGACATGTCCGGCGGCGCGGCGGTGCTGGAGGCGACCGCGGCGATCGCCGAGCTCGGGCTCGACGCTCGACCTGGTCTCGCTGGTCCCCGCGACCGAGAACATGCCCTCCGGCCACGCGGTGAAGCCCGGCGACATCATCACCCAGCACAACGGCAAGACGGTCGAGGTGAACAACACCGACGCCGAGGGCCGGCTGATCCTCGCCGACGCGCTCAGCTACTGCGCCGAGCTCGGCGCCGAGCGGATCGTCGACCTCGCGACCCTGACCGGAGCGGTGATCGTGGCCCTCGGGTCGACCTACGCGGCGCTGATCTCGAACGACGACGAGTGGGCCGAGCGCGTGCGCGAGGCCGGCGATTCGACCGGCGAGCTCGCGTGGCGGCTGCCGCTGCACCCCGAGTACAAGGAGCTGACCAAGGGGTCGGTCGCCGACCTCACCAACGCCTCGGAGAAGCGCAAGGCGGGCACGATCTACGCCGCCTCCTTCCTCGAGGAGTTCGTCGACGAGCGCCCCTGGGCGCATCTCGACATCGCCGGCACCGCCTGGGACGTCGGCCGCGAGTACGTGGGCAAGGGGGCGACCGGCTTCGGCGTCCGCCTGCTGGTCGAGCTCGCCTCCGGGCTCGCCGGCGACTAGCCAGCGGCGCTACCCGAGAGCCTTCTCGACCGCCGAGTCCGCGGCCTCGATCGCCTTGTCGGCGGCCTCGATCGCTGTGTCGGCGGCCTCGATCGCCGTGTCGGCGGCCTTGATCGTCGCCGCTTCGGCGCCCGATGCGCCATCCAGCGCGGTCTCGACCTGCTTGTCGGCCTCCTCGACGGACTTGTCGGCGTCCTCGACCGAGCCATCGGCGTCCTCGATCGACTTATCCGCCGAATCGAGATCGTCGTCCTCGGCGCGACGCGCGCGCCGCCTCGACGGACTTGTCCGCGTCCTCCACGGACCCGTCCGCATCCTCGACCGCGCTCGTCGGCGGCGGTCAGCGCCGATTTCTGCGACGGGACCGCGTCGAGCGCCTCCTCGATCAGCCTGTCGGCCTCCTCGATCGCGGTGTCGGCCGCCTCGATCGAGCCATCGGCGGTCTCGAGGGCGGTGAGGGGCTCATCGGACGACGACGAGCTCGACGAGTCGTCGTCGGAATCGTCGCTGCCGCAGCCGGCCCAGCCGAGCGCAAGGGCGCCGGCTGCGATCGCAAGGGAAACACGGGTTCGAGTCAAGTTTCTATTCATTGCGCGACCCTAAACGATGCCGACGGCGTTTCGAGAGCGGGCGGCGTTCTACGTGATGATGCAGGTGGTCGAGCCGTGGGCGAGGAGCTTGCCCTCGGCCACCGACGTGAGACGGGCCGTGGCGGTCGCCTGACGGCGGCCGCGGTGCTCGACCTCGCCACGACGCGCACGGTCCCGGTCTCGACGGTGATCGGGCGCACGTACTTGACCTCGAGGCCGAGGGTGGTGTAGCCCGCGCCGGGCTCGAGGGTCGTGTGGACGGCGCAGCCGAGCGCCGAGTCGAGCAGGGTCGCCGCGTAGCCGCCGTGGACGGAGCCGAGCGGGTTGTAGAAGTCGGCGGAGGGCTCGGACTCGAAGACGACGCGGCCCTCGGTCGCTTCGACGAGCGTCATGTTCATGAGCTTCGCCATCGGCGGGGGCTCGAGCTCTCCGCGCAGCATCGCGTCGAAGAGCTCGAGCCCGGCGGGCATGGCGGGCGCGGCGGCGAGCGAC
Source organism: uncultured Thermoleophilia bacterium (assembly GCA_963844425.1). Classification (GTDB taxonomy): domain Bacteria; phylum Actinomycetota; class Thermoleophilia; order Solirubrobacterales; family 70-9; genus DASUSH01. The sequence continues at coordinate 255,464 of CAWJOD010000001.1, forward strand.
GGGTTCACTTGCCGACCGCGGCGCGCGTGGCGGGGAAGAGGAGGTCGTCGAGGATCTCGTCGAAGCTCACCTCGATCGAGAGGTTCCGGTTGACGACGACTGCCTCGCGCTCCGTGCTCTTGGTGTCGGTCCTTGCTTCCATCGGCGGCCTCCTGTTCGGCCGAGTTGCTTGACGAAACGGACGCTACCAGAGTGGGTTGCATGAAGCAACCTAGTGTGCGACAATCACACAACGGTGCTAGCCAAGGACTACCCGAACCAGACCTGCTCGGTCGCGCGCTCGCTGGAGCTGATCGGCGAGCGCTGGACCCTCCTGATCGTCCGCGACGTCTTCCGGCGCAAGCGGCGCTTCGAGGACCTCCAGGAATCGCTCGGGATCGCGCGCAACGTCCTCTCCGCGCGGCTCGCGGCGCTCGTCGAGGAAGGGATCCTCGAACGCCGGATCTACCAGGAGCGCCCGGAGCGCTACGAGTACTTCCTGACCGCGAAGGGGCTCGACCTCTGGCCGGTGCTGGTCGCGCTGATCGGCTGGGGCGATCGCAACTGCCCCGAGGAGTCCGGCCCACCCGCGGTCATCGTCCACAAGGACTGCGGCGGCCGCGTCAACGACCGCCGCATCTGCGAGCGCTGCGGCGAGGAGCTCGAGCTGCGCGACGCGCGCATGCTCGAGGACGCCGAGGCGCGCTCGTATCTCGCCTCCGGCGGCGCTCACCACCTGAGGGCTACCCTCCCCACGCTCTGGACTTCGACCTCACCGACGAGCAGCGCCTGCTGCGCGACACGGTGCGCGACTTCGCGCGCTCGGAGGTGGCGCCGGTCGCCGAGGAGCTCGACCGCACCAAGGCGTTCCCCTACGAGCTCGTCGCCAAGCTCGGCGAGCTCGGGCTGATGGGGATCCCCTTCGCCGAGGAGTACGGCGGCGGCGGCGCCGACACGCTCTCCTACGTGCTCGCCGTCGAGGAGCTCGCCCGGATCGACTCCTCGGTGGCGATCACGATGGCGGCGCACACCTCGCTCGGGACGATGCCGATCCACCTCTGGGGGACGCGCGAGCAGAAGGACGAATGGCTGCCCGAGCTCTGCCGCGGCAGCAGGCTCGCCGCCTTCGGCCTGACCGAGCCCGAGGCGGGGTCCGACGCGGGCAACACCCGCACCAGGGCGAGCCTCTCGGACGGCGAGTGGACGATCGACGGCGCGAAGCAGTTCATCACCAACGCCGGCACCGACATCTCCGGCTGCGTCACGATCACCGCGAAGACCGGCGAGAACGAGATCTCCAACCTGATCGTCCCCAACGGCACCCCCGGCTACGAGGCCGGCGAGCCCTACCGGAAGATGGGATGGAACGCCTCCGACACGCGGCCGCTCAGCTTCGACGGCGCGCGCGTGCCGGAGGAGAGCCTGCTCGGGCGGCGCGGCGACGGCTTCAAGCAGTTCCTGCAGATCCTCGACGGCGGCCGGATCGGGGTCGCGGCGATGGGCGTCGGCCTCGCCCAGGGAGCGCTCGACGAGGCGCTCGCATACGCGAAGGAGCGCCGCGCCTTCGGCCAGCCGATCTCGAAGTTCCAGGCGATCCAGGCGAAGATCGCCGACATCTCGGCCGAGATCGAGGCCGCGCGGCTCCTGACCTACAAGTCGGCGATCGAGAAGGACCGCGGCGAGTCCTTCACCCTGACGGCCGCCCAGGCGAAGCTGAAGACGGGCCGGCTCGCGGTGCGCGCGACCGAGGAGGCGGTGCAGATCCACGGCGGCTACGGCTACATCGAGGAGTACCCGGTCTGCCGCTTCTACCGCGACGCGAAGATCCTCACCATCGGCGAGGGCACCGACGAGATCCAGCAGATGGTGATCGCCCGCCAGCTCGGCTGCTGAGCCCGGCGCCGCTCGCCGGCCCGGAGAACGCCAAACCCCCAATTTGCGGCCTGTTCGCGGCGGCCCCGCGTTTAACCGACCGGCGGTCGCCGTATGTTTGCCCGCGCAGGTCAATCGATCGGGGAGAGACCGCATGAATACGGGAAGTTCGCCGCGCCGGAGGACCGCGATGGCACGTGGTCTCGACGCTGCCTTCGCCGGCTGCGATCGCTGGGACCTGGCGCCTCCGCGCCGCCGGCGGATCGAGCCACCGCCGCCGGCGGGGCTCGCGGGGCCGATCGCCCTCGCCCAGTCCGAGCACCAGCTCGGCCAGGCGCGGCCGCACATCTAGCGCCGCACCGCCAGGCGCGGAGCTGCGCCGCCGGACGTCGCTGGTTCGGGCGCGCCGGCTCGGCCGTGACCGCGCCCTCGGGGCGCTCCGCGATCTCGCTGCCCCGCCCGGCGTCCTCGCTGATCCCGTAGAAGGCGCACAGCTCCAGCTCGCGCTCGCGGGTCAGCGGCTGGCCGGCGTCGACGCGGGGCGCCCGGCGGACCATGTCGCGGTCGTACGGCGCCCAGACGCGGCCGATTCCGGCGACCGCGTGCGAGAACGGCAGGGCGGTGTGGTGGCCGAAGCGACCCATGCGCACGAGCAGCCACTTCGGGTCGCCGCTGATCGGCGTCGACGAGGACGCCCTCGACCCGGCCGATGGCGCCGCCGCTCAGCTCGTCGAGCTTCGCGCCCGCCCAGCCGAGCGCCTCGCCGGTGCCGGGAAGCTCGGGGTTGGCCTGGGTCTCGTCAGCTCACGGTTGTCACGTTCTAGCAATTCCCTCGCCGCGGTCGCCGGGTCGATCTCGCGGGCGACGACGCGCTCGAGCATCTCGGTCACGCCGGGGTCATCGCCGGCGCGCGCCTCGAGGTCGCGGCGGAGCTTCGCGGCGGCGAGGCCGATCACCTCGGCGCGCAGGTTGCGGGCGCGGCGCTTCTCGAGCGTGCCCTCCTGGGTGATGTGCTCGCGGTGGGCGTCGATCTGCTCGAGCAGCTCGGCGACGCCCTCGCCGCGCGCGGCCTCGGTCTTCACGACCGGCACGCGCCAGGAGACCTCGGGCCCGAGCGCGAGCACGTTCTTCACCTCGCGCACCATCGTCTCGGTCAGCGGGTGGTCGGCCTTGTTGACGACGATCACGTCGGGGATCTCCATCACGCCCGCCTTCAGCGCCTGGATCGAGTCGCCGGAGCCGGGCATCAGCGCCAGCACGATCGTGTCGGCGTGGTCGACGATGTCGATCTCCGCCTGGCCGACGCCGACGGTCTCGAGCAGGACGTCGTCCTTGCCGGAGGCGTCCATCAGCAGCGCGGCCTGCAGCGCGGCCTCGGAGAGGCCGCCGAGCGCGCCGCGCGAGGCCATCGAGCGGATGAAGACGCCGGCGTCGAGGAAATGGTCGGAGAGCCGGATCCGATCCCCGAGCAGGGCGCCGCGGGTGAACGGGCTCGAGGGGTCGATCGAGAGCACGCCGACCTGTCGCGGCCGGCCTTGCGCAGCTCGCCGGTGAGCGCCCCGATCAGCGTGCTCTTGCCGACTCCCGGGCGGACCGGTGATGCCGACGATCCGCGCCTTGCCGGTGCGTGGGTAGACCTCGCGGACGAGATCCCAGCCCTCGGGGTCGCCGTTCTCGATCAGCGTGATCGCGCGCGCCAGGGCGCGCTTGTCACCGGCCACGAGGCGCTCGGAGAGCGGGGAATCCTTCGTCACGGACATCGGCGCGGCGCAGTCTAGGGCGGCGCGGTGGCCCTGATTTGGACCCGTGAGGCTCATCCGCTTACTTCGCATTCGCCCGCCGGCACCGGATGCTGAACCCGAAGTACGCGCGGCTCTACTACCGCTATCTGTGGCGGCGCTACCTCACCGTCGCCGGCTGGCGGATGGAGACCGACGGCCCGGTCTTCTTCGGCCGCGACCTGCAGCTCCAGATCGCCCGCGGGGCGAAGGTGCGGTTCGGCCGCTTCGTCTGGGTGGGCGACGGCACGCAAGATCCGCTGCCACGAGGGCGAGGTCGAGATCGGCCAGAAGACCGTGATCGGCCAGGAGTGCACGATCTCCGCGTACCGTCACGTCCGCATCGGCGAGCAGTGCGTGGTCGCCGACCGGGCGATGTTCATCGACTTCGACCACGGCATGGTCGAGGTCGAGCGCCCGATCCGCCTGCAGGGGATCTACATGCGCGAGGTCGTCGTCGGCTCGAACGTCTGGATCGGCTACGGCGCCTGCGTCCTGCGCGGCTCCAGGGTCGGCGACAACTCGGTCCTCGGCACCTACGCGGTGGTCACCCGCGACGTCCCCGCCAACGCCGTCGTCGGCGGCGTGCCGGCGAAGGTGATCCGGATGCGCGAGGCGCCGCGCGAGCTCGCCTGGCCCGACCCGGTCGAGCCCCACCCCCCCGCCGTGCCCGCGCCGGCTCCCGACACCGAGGGCGCCGCCGACCCGGCGCGCCCGGCGGGGCCGGGGCAGCGCGAGCGCGTTCGGTAGCCGCCCCGCTAGGCGCTGGCGCGCTCGCCGACGAGGTCCGCGTAGACCGTCGCCGTGCGCTCGGCGACGTCGTCCCAGTCGAAGCGGCGGACGTGCTCGTGGGCCTCGGCCACCAGCCGGCGGCCGAGCTCGTCATCGGTGAGCACGCGCTCGGCGACGTCGGCGATCGCGTCCGGATCGCGGGCGGGAAAGCGCAGGCCGGCCTCGTCGTGGGGGACGACCTCGCGCAGGCCGCCGGTGTCGGCGGCGATGCAGATGCAGCCCGAGGCCATCGCCTCGAGCGCGACGAGGCCGAACGGCTCGTAGATCGAGGGGACGATCGTCAGGTCGGCGATCCGGTAGAGCGAGTGCAGGACGTCGTCGCCGATCCAGCCGAGGAAGGTGCCGTGCTCCATCAGGCCGGCCTCCTCGGCCTGGCGGCGGAGCTCGGACTCGTGGGTGCCCGAGCCGGCGACCAGGAACCGCGTCCCGGGCCGGCGCTCGACCAGCTTCGGCATCGCCTCGAGCGCGTCCTGGAAGCCCTTCTCGTAGACGAGACGCCCGATCAGCAGGACGAGCTTCTCGTCGGGAGCCGCGAACTCGCTGCGCAGCTGCCGCAGCGCCGTCCGGGTCCTCGGCGGCCGAGGTCGTCGGGGTCGATCCCGTTCCAGATCACCTCGATCCGGTCCTCGTCGGCGCCGAAGATGTCGGCGATCTGCTCGCGCATGTAGTACGAGCAGACGACCACCCGGTCGGAGCGATTCGCGATCCAGCGCTCGACGCCGTGGATGTAGGACTGGGGGTGGTCGGTGACCCAGCCCTGGTGGCGGCCGTGCTCGGTGGCGTGGATCGTCGTGACGAGCGGCGCGCGGAAGCGGCGCGCGAGGTGGTCGCAGGCGGCCGCGACGAGCCAGTCGTGGCCGTGGACGAGGTCGAAGTCGAAGCGGTCGCCGAGCTCGACGCCCGCGGCGAGCATGTCCGAGTTCATCCGCTCGACCCAGGCGACGAACTCGCCGAGGTCGCGCGGGCGGGTGGGCTCGAGGACGCGGTGGATCGAGACGCCGCTCGACGACCTCCTCGGAGGGCGACTCCTCGCCGCCGCGGGTGAGGACGTGGACCTCGACGCCCTGCGCCGAAAGGCCCTCGGAGAGCTTGCGAACGTGGCGGGCGAGGCCGCCCTCGATCAGCGGCGGGTACTCCCAGGAGAGGATCAGGACGCGGGTCATCTGGCTCGGGCTCGTCTAGGGCTCGCGAAGCGGAGCCAGGCTCATGTCGGGTGCGAGGTTGCGCATCCGCGGGTCAGGCGACCCGCCGGAGTCTATGGCTTCGAGCATCGCCCGCGAGTGATCTACCGCCCGGCGTGAAGGCGTAGTCGCCGGCCTGGCCGCGGTGGTCGAGGAAGGCCCAGTCGCTCGACTGGACGGCGAGCAGCTCGCGCGCGGCGCGCTCGGCGGCCGCCGTGGAGATCCCGTTCGAGTCGAGCGCGCGAAGCAGCCGCAGCTCGAGCGCGCCTGGCGGCCCAGGCGAGATCGGCGACCGGGCGCGAGTCCCAGGTCGAGAGGTCCTTGCGCTCGCCCCAGCTCGAGCGGCGAAGGGGCCGCGGCTCGGCCTCGTGCTCCGCCAGCGCCTGGTCGAGGTGGACGAGGCGGATGCCGTGCTCGGGCGCGATCCGCCAGCACCCGCTCGAGCCAGATCGGGCCCTCCGACCACCAGTGGCCGAGGAGCTCGGTGTCGATCGCGAAGACGACGAGCCCGTCGCGGCCGCGCGTCGGCGCGAAAGCCGCGCAGGCGATCGGCGACCGCGGCGCAGAACTCGCCGGCCTGCTCGCGGGCGCGCTCCGCCGCGGCCTGCGGGTCGTAGGCGCCGCCCGCGATCGACCAGAGCCGGATCCCGTGCATCGACTTGCGGTGGAACTCGGCGTAGGCGGGATCGGAGGGGTAGCCGCCCCACGACCAGACGCGCTCGATCGTCGGCCAGTCGAGGGTGAACGCCACCGGACCCGGCCTCGGTCGCGACCGGGACGAGGGCGGCGGCGTCGGGCTCGTGGCGGCTCTGGTCGGTGCAGAAGTAGCGGATGCCGTGTTCGGCGAGGACGCGCTCGAGGCCGGGCGCGTAGGCGCATTCGGGCAGCCAGAACCCGGCCGAGGGGCCGAAGCGGCGGCGGTGCGAGCGCAGGCCGGCGTCGATCTGGAGCCGGCGGCCGGCGTCGGTCGCGAGCAGGGGCAGCACCGAGTGCGTGGCGGTCGACGGCAGGATCGCGAGGTTGCGCTCGAGCGCGGCGTTGGCGAACGCGCCGATCAGGTCGCCGCCGAGCGAGGCGAGCGTCTCGAGGCCGCGGCGGTAGCGCTCGCCCTCGGCGAGAGCGGCCTCGCGCAGTCTCCGGGCCCGCGTCCTCGGCCTCGCGCTCGGCGGCCTCCAGGCGGTGCTCGCGGACGAAGGTGACGAGCCGCTCCTCCACCCCGGGGGCCTCGAGCTGGTCGGCGAGGACCGGGGTGACCGTCAGGGTCAGGTCGTGCGCGAACTCGAGCAGCGGCAGGTAGGAGCGGCGACCGCGTCGAAGAGCCACTCCTCGCCGAACGGGTAGGTCCCGAAGCCCTCGACGTAGGGCATGTGGCTGTGAAGGACGATCGCAAGGTCGCCCTCGTGCGTCAGGCATGGCAGATCGCGACGAAGTCGAGCGCCCGGTCGAGCTCGCCGGGCCGCAGGGCGAAGTCGGAGGCGGCGATCGCCGGCACGAAGCGGTCGTAGAACGGCTTCGTCAGGCGCAGCGACTTGTGCACGCGGTCCCAGCCGGCGGCGATCGCGAGCTCGTGCACGCGCAGCTTGCGGGCGTGGAAGAGGCCGAGGATCTCGACGCGGCTGAAGTGGGGCTCCAGCAGCTCGCGGTACTCGGCGGCGGTGTACTCGCGCAGGTGCCAGGGGTTGTCGGACTTCTCCGCGCCCTCGGGGGCGAGCGTGAGCCGGTTCGGGGTCGAGACGTAGGAGACCGGCGCCGCCTCCGCGAAGCGGGCGAGCAGCACGCCCGGCTCGTGGATGTGCTCGATCGTCTGCAGGAAGACGATCGCGTCGACGGGACCCTCGAACTCCTCGACCAGGGCGCGCTCGAAGCGCAGCCCGGGCCGGGAGTAGCGGGCGCTCGCGTGGGCATGGGCCTCGGGGTTGGCGTCGACGCCGACGACCTCGGTCGCGGTCCGCGCCAGCACCGCCGAGCCGTAGCCCTCGCCGCAGGCGAGATCGGCGACGCGCAGCCCGCGACAGCGCGCGCGCGATCCACTCGTAGACGGCGAGGTGGCGCCGGTACCAGTAGTTCTCCTCGGGAACGTCGGGCAGCGTGCGCTCGCCCGTGAGCTCGAGCGCCGGGACGCCCTCCGGTTGGTCCTGCTGCACGTACTGCACCGCCCGGAGGGTAGGCGGGGACCCGGGGTGGCTAGGTCTAGGGGATGCCGCGCATCAGTCCTGCGATCGACTTGCGGTTGAGGACCACGATGAACCCCACAAGGATCGCGGCGACGCCGGAGATCCCGAAGTAGGCCTCGAGGCTCACCGTGTCGTAGAGGCCGGAGACCCAGCCGCCGAGCACGTCCCCGACCGAGACCGAGAGGAACCAGACACCCATCGCGGTGCCGACGATCGCAGCCGGCGCCAGCTTGGTCGTCGTGCTCAGCCCGACCGGGCTGATGCAGAGCTCGCCCAGGGTCTGGATGAAGTAAACGCCGACGAGCCACATCGCGGCGGCCTCGCCCTCGGACCCCGCCGCGCTGGCGGCGCCGATCATCACCACGAAGCTGATCCCGACCAGGATCAGCCCGAGCGAGAACTTGATCGGCGTCGACGGCTGCCTGGCGCCGAGCCGGACCCAGATCGTCGCCAGTATCGGGGCGAGGATGATGATGAAGATCGGATTCACCGACTGGAAGAAGCTCGACGGGAAGTCGATCCCGAGGAAGGTGTCACGGGTCTGGTCCTCGGCGAACAGCGAGAGGGTCGACCCCCCCTGGTCGTAGATGAGCCAGAACATCGCCGAGGCCAGGAACAGCGCGCCCAGCGCCTTGAGCCTGCTCCGCTCCTCGTCGGTCCATCGCTTGCTGGTGAGCGCGCGCGCGAACCAGATCGCCGGGATCGCGAGGATGAAGACCCCGACGGAGTTCTGCACCAGCCCGGCCGAGATCCCGCCCGCGATCAGGACCACGATCCCGAACAGGGCCGCGCAGACCAGCACCCCAGCCCCGGTGGAGCGCACCGCCCGCTTGCTCTCCGGCGGGGTGATCGGGTTGGGCGCCTTGACGCCGATCTGGCCCATGAAGCGCCAGCCGTAGACGTACTGGGCGAGGCCGAGGAGCATCCCCACCCCCGCCGCGCCGAAGCCGATGTGCCAGTTGACCTCCTGGCCGAGGAAGCCGCAGACGAGCGGGGCCAGGAGCGCCCCCAGGTTGATCCCCATGTAGAAGATCGAGAAGCCCGCGTCGCGACGCGGATCGTCCTTCGAGTAGAGCCCGCCGACCATCGTGCTCATGTTCGGCTTCAGCAGCCCGGTCCCGACCACGATCACGATCAGCCCGCCGAACACAGACGCCACGGCCGGGATCGCGGTGAGCAGATGCCCGAGAGCGATGATCAGCCCTCCGATGAGGACGGCGCGGCGATGCCCGAAGACCTTGTCGGCCAGCCAGCCGCCGGGCAGGGAGGCCAGGTAGACCGAGGCGTTGTAGAGCCCGTACACGGCCGTCGCCTGGGCAACGCCGAGGCCGGCCCCGCCGTCGGCCGTGGAAGCGGTGAGGTAGAGCACCAGGATCGCCCGCATCCCGTAGAAGCTGAAGCGCTCCCACATCTCGGTCCCGAACAGCGTCGCCAGCGCGCGCGGGTGGCCGAAGAAGGTGCGGGTGGTCCCGAGTTCGGGGGCGGCGTCGTCCGCGACGGCTTCGCCCGCGCTCATTCCAGGCACCCCCGGACCACCCGCGCCGGGAGCTCGGACTCGTCCAGGGTGCGCCCGGTGGCCCGGGTCAGGGAGGTGCGGGTGGCGACCCAGCAGCCGTCGTCGCCGAGACGGACCGCGAACTCCTCGCTGATCGCATCGGGGCTGGCGGCGATGTCGACGCTGCAGGTGTAACGCCCTCCGTCGCCGCCTTCGCATTGCGCGTCGAGGACGCTGTAGGCCTGACCGAAGCTGATCGCGTCGTCGACCTCGTCCTGGATCGAGGCCGCAAGCTCCTCGGCGGTGCCGGAGGGATTCTCATCGCCGCATCCGGCAGCGGCCAGCACCAGCGCCGCCCCGATCCCCGTCAACATGACCTGCAGTCCACGTCTCAAGGTCGCGCAGCCTAACCGCACGACCGGCGCGCGTGTGCCGACCGGGACAGGTGGGGCATGCCAGGCCTTAGAGTGGCGCCATGGCAGCCGCTCCCACGGCGACCCCAGAGCGGATCAAGGACGCCAACACGCGCTACCACGACTCCGCCGCGGGCGAGTACGACGCGAAGTGGGGCATCGACCTCGGCGACGTCGGCCAGCGCCAGGTCCGGGCGAAGTTCGAGAAGGCGCTCGGGGACTGGCCGGCTCCGTTCGGCGACGGCCTCGAGATCGGGGCCGGGACCGGATACTTCACGCCTCAATCTGGCCCAGCTCGGCCTGATCGAGCGGCCGACCGCGACCGACATCTCGCCGGGGATGCTGGCGACGCTCGAAGCGTCGGCGAAGGAGGTCGGCGTCGACGTTCGCACCGTGCGCACCGAGGCCGAGGAGCTGCCGTTCGAGGACGAGAGCTTCGACCTGGTCTTCGGCCACGCGGTCCTTCACCACATCCCCGACCTCGAGCGGGCCTTCGGCGAGTTCGAGCGCGTCCTGCGCCCCGGTGGCACGCTCGTCTTCTGCGGCGAGCCCTCGCGCTACGGCGACACGATCGCGGCCCTGCCCAAGCGCGCCGCGATCGCGGTCTCGCCGCTGTGGCGGACCGTGGTCGGCGCCGGGAAGCGCCGGCAGCACCCGGAGTCGAACGGCTGCGGCTGGCGATCACGGGCTCGAGTGGGAGGTCGACGTGCACGCCTTCGCGCCCGGGCGACCTCGCCTCGATGCTTCGCGCCGGCGGCTTCGAGTCGGTGCGGATCCGCGGCGAGGAGCTGCTCGCCAACATGTACGGCTGGGTCCTGCGTTCGCTCGAGTCGACCGCCGAGCCCGACCGGGTGCCGATGCGCTGGCGCAGCTTCGCGTTTCGCAGCTACCTCGCGCTGCAGCGGGTCGACACCTCGCTGCTCGAGCCCCGCCTGCCGCCGGCGCTCTTCTACAACCTCGTGCTCTCGGCGAGGAAGCCAGGCTAGGCGCGGTCGTGGCGTCGATCTACGAGGAGATCGTCGGCTCGCTCGACGAGCTCACGGGCGGCCCGCACGAAGGGCTGCGTGCCGTGCACGCACGCGGGCACGCTCTGCTCGGGGACGTTCACTCCGACCCCCGAGGCGCTCGGGACTGAGCCGGGCAGCGCCTTCTCTCGGGCGACGCGGTGCCGGTGACCGCGCGACTCTCGAACGGGAGCGGCAACCCTCACCTTCCCGACTCCGACCGCCTCGACGGCCGCGGACTCGCGGTGAAGATGCAGCTTCCCGACGGAACGAGGCGTACGACAGCGTCACGGTCTCGATCCCGCTCTTCTTCGTCAACACGCCCGAGGGCTTCCTCGAGTTCACGCGGGCCCGAAAGCCCGATCCCGAGACCGGACAGCCCGACGCGGCGAAGCTCGGAGGAGTTCCTCGGCAGCCACCCGGAGACCGGCGCCGCGCTGCCCACGATCCTTCCCGCGCTCGGCCCGCCGCGGAGCTACGCCACGCTCACCTACTTCTCGCTGCACGCGTTCGCGCTCGTCGCGGCGATCCGGCGAGCGCACCTGGGCGCGGTTGACCTGGGTTCCCGAGGCGGGCGAGGAACGCCTGCCCGAGGAGGAGATCGAGTCGGCGGCCGCGGACTACCTGCAGACCGAGCTCGCCGAGCGGATCGCCGACGCCCCTGTCCGCTTCAGCCTCGTCGCCACGATCGCGGGCGAGGACGATCCGCTCGAGGACCCCACCCTGCCCTGGCCCGACGACCGCGAGCGGGTCGAGCTCGGCACGCTCGAGCTGACCGAGCGTCTGCCGGACGAGAAGCCCGGCGACGCCCACGTCTTCGACCCGATGAACCTCGTCGACGGCATCGAGCCCTCCGAGGACAAGGTCCTCCACGCCCGCACCCACGCCTACTCGGTCTCGATCGAGCGCCGGCTGGCGGCGGGTAGACAGCTAGCCGAAGGTGAAGGCGTAGCCGGTCGACCCCCGGGTCGAACTCGAGGGTCAGCTCGTGGTCGCCCGCCTTCGGCAGGTCGACCAGGCGGTAGAGGCGCTGCTCGTCGATGCGGGCGGTGGCGGCGGTGACGTCCTCGCCGGCCTCGGAGTCCGGGAGCGGCCTGCCGTCGAGGAGGACCCGGACATCGGCGGGATCCTTCTCGGCGCCGAGGACGAGGAAGACGCGCCGGGCCTTGAAGCGGAGCGTCGATCGCGGCATCGTCGCCGGCCGTCGCGGACTCCGCGTCGATGTCCCATCGGCCGCGGTAGAAGAAACCGTTCGGCGGTAGGCGCGACGGTCTCGGCGCCGCCGCGGAAGTCCTGCTCACCGGGCGTGATCGGGCCGTTCAGCCAGCCCTGGGCGCGGGCGGCGCCCAGGTAGGTCTCGGGCGTCGCGAGGCCCGGATCGGCGGTCTCGGCCTCGGCCTCGCGCCTCCGCGCCGGGCTGGTGCCCGGCCTCGGCGAGCAGCGAGCGGATCGCGGCCTCGGTGGTCTCGTAGTCGCCCTCGCCGAAATGCGTGTAGCGGATCTCGCCGTCCGCGTCGATCAGGTACTTCGCCGGCCAGTACTGGTTCTGGAAGGCGTCCCAGGTGGCCGAGCTCGTTGTCCTGGACGACGGGGTAGGAGAGGTCGTACTCGTCGATCGCGTTCGTCGACGTTGCCGGTCTCGCGCTCGAACGGGAACTCGGGCGCGTGGACGCCGACGATCGTGAGCCCCTCGTCGCCGTACTGCTCGTGCCAGGAGCGCAGCTCGGGAAGCGTGCGGATGCAGTTGATGCAGGTGTAGGTCCAGAAGTCGACGAGGACGACCTGGTCCTCCTTCTGGAGCTCGGTCATCGTCAGCGGCTCGCCGCCGGCGGTGTTGATCCAGTTGCCGCCGGCGAACTCGGGAGCGCGGCCCGAGCGTCCGGCAGCGGCTCGCCGCGAGACGGCCTCGGCGCCGCCGCCCTCGGCCGCACCGTGGCCGCCGCCGCGGAGGGCGGCGAGCTCGGTCGGAGACGTCGTCGGACTCCTCCAGCGACGCCGCCGGGTTGCGCAGGAACGCGGGCAGGTCCTCGGCGATCGCGCGCTGGAAGCGCAGGTCGAGGTCGGCGATCATCGCGACCGCGACCGCGACCATCACCGCGCCGAGCGCGACCTGGATCCGCGCCCGGTACGGCGCCAGCCGGTCGAGCACCCTGCGGCCGCCGATGAGGACGGCGTAGAGCACCGCCGCCGAGCCGAGCGCGTAGGCGACGGCGACGGCGAGCCGCGCCGGCGGTGAAGTCCTGCGAGGCCGAGACCGTGATCACGCCGGCGAGGATCGGGCCGGCGCACGGCGCGTAGACGACGCCGAGCCCGAGCCCGAGCACGAAGCCCGACCAGAACCCGTCGCCCCCGCGGTTGCGCAGCGCCGGCATCGCGCGCGAGATCCAGGCCTCGACGCGGTCGGCGAGCGGCGGCACGAGCAGGGTGAGCCCGAAGACGAGCAGGACCGACGATCGCGAGCGTGCGCAGGAAGTCGTCCGGCAGCCCGAGCGCGTCGATCACGTAGACGAGGCCGACGATCGCGAAGGTGAAGCTGAGGACGAGGCCCGGTGATCACGCCGAGCGGCCGGCGCCGGCCGCCGGAGACGCCGGCGCCGAGCACCGCGGGCAGGATCGGCAGCACGCACGGCGAGAGCGCGGTGCCGGCGCCGGCGACGAACGCGAAGAGGACGAGGAGGGCCAACTCAATCCCACCCTCCCAAGCTCACGCTTAACTCGCGCGTAAGCGAGAATCGCGCGCGATGGGCGCATCCCGCGAAGCGGACGTGGTCGTCGTCGGCGCCGGCTTCGCCGGGCTCGCGGCCGCGCGGGCGGTGGTCGCCGCGGGGTCCGAGGCGGTCGTGCTCGAGGCACGCGACCGCGTCGGCGGACGCGTCGTGAACGCCGAGATCGGCGACGGCAAGGTCGTCGAGATGGGCGGCCAGTGGGTCGGGCCGACCCAGGAGCGGATCGCCGCGCTCGCCGCGCGACCTCGGCGTCGCGACCTTCCCCACCCACAGCGCCGGCGACAACCTCCTCCGCGTCGACGGCCGGCTGCGTCGCTACTCGGGGACGATCCCGCGCCTCAACCCGCTGGCGCTGCTCGACGTCCACCTGGCGACGCGGCGGCTGAACAGGCTCGCTCGGCGGATCGACCCCGAAGCGCCCTGGGCATCGCCCGGCGCCGCCGAGCTCGACGCGACCAGCGTCGGCGCCTGGATCGAGCGGACGATGCGAAGCGACACGGCGCGCCGGCTCATACGCGTCGCCGGACGGACGATCTGGGGCGCCGAGCCGGAGGAGCTCTCGCTGCTTCACCTCGCCTTCTATCTGCGCTCGGCGGGCAGCTTCGAGCTGCTCACCGACGTCGAGGGCGGGGCCCAGCAGGATCGGTTCGAGGGCGGCTCGCAGCTCGTCGCGATCCGCGCCGCCGAGGAGCTCGGCGACCGCGTCGTCCTCGGCGCGCCCGTGCGCCGGATCGAGCACGGCCCCGATGGCGTCACCGTGGAGGCCGACGGGCAGCGGCTGCGAGCGCGGCGGGCGATCGTCGCGATACCGCCGCCGCTGGTCGGCAGGGATCGAGTTCGAGCCGGGCCTCCCTCCCGCCCGCCGCCAGCTCGCGCAGCGAATGCCCGAGGGCTGGCTGGTGAAATGCGTCGCGCTCTACGACGAGCCGTTCTGGCGCGACGACGGGTTCTCAGGCGAGGCGCTGAACGAGGCCGGGCCGGTGACGATGACCTTCGACAACTCGCCGCCCGACGGCTCGCCCGGGCGCGCTCGTCGGCTTCGTCGGCGGCGCCGACGCGCGCCGCTTCGCCAAGCTCGGCGCCTCCGAGCGCCGAGCCGCGGTGCTGGGGTCGTTCGAGTCGCTGTTCGGCCCGAAGGCCCGCGCGGCCGAGCGCTACATCGAGCAGGACTGGGCGGCGGAGGAGTGGAGCGGCGGCGGGCCCGTCGCCAACTTCGCGACCGGCGGCTGGACCGCCTCGGGGCCCGGCGCTGCGCGAGCCGGTCGGCCCGATCCACTGGGCGGGCACCGAGACCGCGACGCGGTGGGCCGGCTACATCGACGGCGCCGTCCAGTCCGGCAGCGGGCGGGCGAGCGCGCCGCGGCCGAAGCATCTGAGCAACACCGCGGAGGGGTCTGACGCACGCCTGTAAAGGGCGGAGCGCTCTCTCAAGCGCGACCTGGCGCCCTGCGTCGGACGCGGCTCCGTCCCTCGAGATCAGCGTCAGCCCTTCTCCTTCGGCCGCGCCGATAGAGCCTCACCTGGCCGCTGATCCCCTTGATGCGGCGGGAGCCGGCGGAGGACCAGTCGAAGTCGTCCTGGGCGGCCTTCGTGCGCCGCCTCGTCGCAGAGGACGCTGCCCGGGCGGGCGAGCGCGGTGAGCCGGCTGGCGAGGTTGACCGCGCGGCCGTAGAGGTCCCCGGCGCGGGGAAGCGCCGGCCCGCGGGCGACGCCGACCCGCAGCTCGGGCAGGTCCTCGCCCTCCTGCGCCGCTGCCTGAAGAGCGAGCGCCGCGTTGATCACGGGCGCGTTCTCGCGTGAGGAGAGCATCGCCGCGTCGCCGATCAGCTTCACCAGCCGCACCGGCGGCTCGGCGATGTCGGCCGCGAGCTCCGCGAGGCGTTCGGTGACGGCGCCGTACTCCTCGGGCTCGAGCCGCTCGCCGAGCTTGGTGAAGCCGACGAGGTCCGCGAAGCAGACCGTGTACTCCTGCGAGCCGGCGAGGCTGCCGGACTCGATCTGCTCGCTGCCGACGACCTCGCTGCGCAGGACCTCGAGCTGGTGGACGCGGAAGGCGTGGTCGAAGATCTCGTTCGCCATCGGCGTCAGCGCCCGGGCCGCCTCGGCGAGCCGGATCGCGACGTCGCGCTCGGACTCCGCGTCGTCGAGCACCGTCTGCGCGGTGAGCTGGGAGACGGCGCGCGCGACCTGCGACATCGACAGGCCGATCACCCGCGTCACCTCGAGCAGCCCGTCCTCGGGCAGGCCGGCGTCGAGGAAGCCGCGGACGAGCTTCGCCATCTCGAGATCGTGCTCGCCGGCCGCCCGCTCGTCGGGGTCCGGCACCCGCAGCCCGAGCGCGCGCTGGTAGCGCGTCATGGAGTCGAGCGGCACCCCGGCCTCCTCGGCGACCTCCCTCGGCGTGTAGCGCTCGCCCGGCGGGTCGTAGACGCGCTCGACCGGGAGCAGCGCGAGCCGGTCCTCCTCGACCGCGGCGCGAAGCTCCTCGAGCGGGACGCCGTCTTCGTGAAGCTCGGTGAGCAGCTCGAGCCGGGCCTCGCGGGCGTGGCCGTCGAGGCCGTCGAGCAGCCCCTCGGATTCGAAATCGACGGTCAAGGCGTCCATACAATCGCAACGTGGCCGAAACCGAGCTGCCGCTGTTCGAGCTTCCACTCGTGCTCCTGCCCGGGGAGCTGCTTCCCCTGCACATCTTCGAGGAGCGCTACAAGGCGATGGTCGCCCATTCGCTCGAGCGCGACGAGCCCTTCGGGATCGTCTTCACGGACGAGGATTCGGGCGCGGCGGACGTCGGCTGCACCGCCGCCGTCGCCGATGTTCTCGAGCGCTTCGACGACGGCCGCCTCAACATCGTCGTCGCCGGCGGCATCCCCGTTCACGGTGATCGACCGCCACGAGGCCGACGAGTTCCCCGCCGGGACCGTCGAGCTGGTCGACCTTGACGCCGAGCCCGATGAGGACGACCCCGAGGCCGCCGCGCGCGCCCGCGCGGCCTTCGACGAGCTCGCCCGCGAGGCCGCGGACGACCCCGATGAGGTCGCCGATCCCGGCGAGGGCGACTCCTACGCGATCGCGGCGCGGATCACCCTGCCACCGGAGACCAAGCAGAAGCTGCTCGAGACGCGCTCGGAGCGCGAGCGGATCCGCATCCTCGCTCGGGCCCTCGAGGCCGTCCTGCAGGCCGTGCGCCGCTCGCAGCAGATCGCCGAGGCCGCGCAGTCGAACGGCCACGGCCAGCTCTCGATCTAACCGGCTCGGGGACGCATCGACCCGACGAAGGGGTCGGCCTGGGCGATGAAGGCGTCGAGCCCGGCGCGGTCTCGGTTCATGTTGCCCGCCAGATGGCGCCAGACGACCAGGGTGTCGTCGTGGAGCTCCGCCTGGAGCCCCGGCGGCGGCTCGGCGAGGCTCCTGTCACCCGCCGATACGCCCAGCTCGGCGACGATGACGTCCGCTGCGAGCGGGCGATCCGTGCTCAGATAGACCCGCTTGCCGTGCGAGAACATCTCGGCGGTGTCGTCGCAGAAGGCGAGCGTGAATGCGCCTCCGGATGGGAGCCTGCCCCGCATCGCGTGATGGGCGCGGCCCGGAAGCGGCAGCTCCGGGTAGCGGCCGTGGAACGCGTAGCGGTCCTCGAGCTCGAAGCCGTGGCTGCGCGCGAACTCGATGGAGAACGCCTCGAGTCCGAGCCGCATCGCCTTCGGCCCGGCCGCCGCCGAGACGACGAAGATCGCGACGAGGACCCCGATGAGCGCAGCGACGACGGCGAGGATCACCGATGTGGTCGCGTCGAATGACGGGAAGAGCAGCGCGATCGCGGCCCCGATCCCGCCGACCACGAGCCCCCAGAAGAGAGCCCGCAGGTACGGCTTGACCCCGATTCCCGCCCTGCTCTGGTAGGCGCGCGCGGCGATGCGCGGTGAGTCCGGGGGCGACTTCCACTCGACCTTTGCCACGCGCTCGCGAAGCTCCGCCTCGTAGGCACGCTCACCCGCGTACTCCTCGCCCGAGCCGACGTCCTCCAGCGACTCCTGGCGGATGCGCGCGGCGACGTCCGCGGCCGCCTCGCAGAGTCCGTCCAGGTCCGCCGGCTCGCTCAGGTGGTGAGGCACCGCGACGCAGAGATGGCCCTCGTTCAGCTCGAAGCAGAATCCCTCGGCGGCCTCGGATGCGAGCCGGTCGATGAAGACGGTGAGAAGAGCTGGCGGATCCACGCCTCGCGCTGGCCCTCGAGCACCTCGAGCGCATAGAGGTCGTTGAACAGCTCGCTCTCGAGCCGGAGCTCGCGCCAGCTACCGAGGAACTCGAGCTTCGCGTAGGAGCGCACGACCTTGACCGCTCGGCTACGACAGGAAAGCGCGCGGACGAAGGCGAGGCTCTCCTGGACGCGGGAGACGACGACGGTGAGCTCGCGCTCGGCCGAGCCCGCGCTGTCGAAGAGATGGTGTGCGACGAAGCCCCTGATCCCGCCCGGCAGCTCGCCCTCGGCGACGTTGCGCGTGCCGCCTCCGCCGCCGCTCAACAGGAGCGGCGTCACCGCACGCACCTCGCGGTCCGCCTCGAAGGCGAGGCCCCGCTCGTGCGCGTAATCCTCGAGCGTCGGCTCGTTCACGGCGGCAACCTATTCGACGACCGCGATCAGCCCCAGGCGACGGCGCCGCCGCGCCTCGGGTCCCCGCCCGCGTCGAGGTCCCCGTCCTCGGGGTCACGCCGAACGGCGTGGACTCCGCCGAAGAAGACGTTGCGCTCGGGCCAGCGAGCGACCTCGTAGCCGCTTCGCTCGAGCCGATCGAGCGCGGCGGGATCGACCCCGGGCTCGGCATGGACCGTTCCCTCCTCGTAATGGACTCGGGGCGCGTCGACGGCCTCCTGAGCCCCGAGGTCGCGGTCGAGCATGCCGACCAGCGCCTGGGTGATCGCCGAGCGAATCCGGTTCGAGCCGCCGCTGCCGAGCCCGACCTCGAGCTCCCCGTCGCGGAGGACGACGGTCGGCGACATCATCGACGGCATCCGCACTCCCGTCGGCAGCCGATGGAAGCCGAGCGGGTTGAGGTCCTGCTCGCCGAGCATGTTGTTCACGTGCACGCCGGTGCCGGGCACGATCAGCCCCGATCCGGTGCCGTTCGAGCACGTGACGCTCGCGCAGCGCCCCTCGCCGTCGACGGTCGTGATGTGGGTGGTCGAGCCGAGGCGATCCGCCAGGAAGCGCCGGGCGAACCCCTCCTCGTAGAGCCCGTCGAGGAACTCCGCGGTGCGGGCATCCTGGGCCGTCCTCATCGTCTCGACCATCTCCTCGACGCCGATCCGCTCGGACCGGTCGAGCAGCTCCAGCGCCAGCGCGATCAGCAGGCCGCCCGACGAGGGTGGAGGGTTCGAGAGCACCTCGCGGTCGTGAAAGCGGCCGCGCACCGGCTCGCGCGCGATCGTCGCGTACGCCTCGAGGTCGGCGGACGGGCGAGGGTGCCCCCGCGGTCGGTCACCCAGTCCGCGATCGCGCGCCCGACCTCGCCGGTGTAGAACGGCTCGGAGCCCTCCGCCGCGTAGAGCTCGAGCGCGTCGGCGAGCTCGGGGAAGCGAAAGGTCTCGCCCTCGCGGAGCAGCCTCCCCCGCGGCGCGTAGATCGCCCTCCCCTCGTCCGCATGGCAGAGGATCGGCTCGAGGATCTTGATGAAGTAAGCCTGCTGCGCGGTCAGCTCGACGCCGTCGCGGGCGGCGCGCACGCCGGCGCCGACGAGCTCGGAGAGCGGCTCCGACCCGAACAGCTCGAGCGCCCGCTCGAGCCCTGCGGGCGTGCCGGGGACGCCGCAGGAGGCGGCGCCGATATGGAAGACCTGGGGCTGGTCGGAGGTGAAGTAGACGGGGGCCGCGACGAGCTCCGCGCCCCGCTCGACTCCCCCGCGGCCGGGCACCTCGACGAAGAAGTCGAGCAGGACCGCCTCGCCCCGCCGGGTGGGTGCACGAGCATGTAGCCGCCGGCGCCGAGCCCGGTCAGCGGGCTCTCCGCCGTGAAGGAGGCGAGCACGGCGGCGACCGCGGCGTCGACGGCGTTGCCGCCCTCGCGCAGGATCTCCGCGCCGGCCTCCGCGGTGACGGGATGCCCCGCCGCAACGCAGCCACGAGTGCTCGTCATCGGTGGCGATGCAGACGAGGCTGGCGCAGCCGAACCTTGGCGAGGGACGCGACAGCGACGAGGATATCGGGAGCAGCCGGCAGGGCTGGAGCGCGTGGCGGAGACCGGGATCGGAGTCGTGATCGTCATGCTCGCGGGGCGAGTGATCTGGAAGTGGGTGAGCGGCGACTACCGCGCGGGCCCCCACTCCCACCAGGCTGCCGAGGCCGGCGGCGGGCGCCACCGGCACCTCGGCGACGGCGAGTCCGGCGGCCACAAGCACGTTCGTGTGCGCACCTCGCGCCAGGCGTTCGGCATCGGCCTCCTGCACGGCCTGGCCGGCACCGGAGCGGTGGTTCTGCTTCTGATCGCGGCGCTGTCGACGCAGCTCGAGGCGGCGCTCGCGCTCGCCGTCTTCGCCCCGATGTCAATCGTCTCGATGGCGGGGCTCACAGCGGCCTTCGCCTGGGTCCTGACCCGCCCGATCGTCGAGCCCGTCTACAGGACGGTGCTGATCCCGCTGCTCGGCGCCTTCGGGCTCGTGTTCGGCCTCTGGTACGCCGGGCTGGCGTGGCGCGCCGTTACTTCGACGGCATGAACTCGGGCACGTCGATGTTGAGGTCGCGCGGGCGGCCCTCGCGATCCTTCGTGCCCGAGCCGGGCTGGCGCTCGGTGTGGCTGCGGCGTCCCGAGGGCCGGACGATGTCGCGGTCGAGGCCCTTCGAGCTGCCGTCGCGGCGGCGGCCCTGGCGATCGAAGCGGGTCGCGATCACGGTCACCCAGACCTGCTCGGAGAGGTCGTCGTCGACGTTGGCGCCGAAGATGATGTTGGCGTCGGGGTGCGCCGCTTCCTGGACCACCCGGGCGGCCTCGGAGACCTCGATCAGCGAGAGGTCGGGGCCGCCCGTGATCGAGAGGAGGATCGAGCGGGCGCCGTCGACGGAGGTCTCGAGCAGCGGCGAGGAGACGGCGCGCTCGGCGGCGAAGACGGCGCGGTTGTCGCCGGTCCCCATGCCGATCCCGAGCAGGGCCTGGCCGGCGTCGCGCATCGTCGTGCGGACGTCGGCGAAGTCGAGGTTGATCAGGCCGGGGAGGGTCACGAGCTCGGCGACTCCCTGCACGCCCTGGCGGAGGACGTCGTCGGCGACGCGGAAGGCCTCGATCATCGACGTGTTGCGGGCGAGCACCGAGAGCAGGCGCTCGTTCGGGATCACGATCAGCGTGTCGACCTCGGCTGCGAGCGCCTCGATCCCGTCGTCGGCCTGCTTCGAGCGGCGGGTGCCCTCGAAGCCGAAAGGCTTGGTGACGATGCCGACGGTGAGGGCGCCGACGTCGCGGGCGAGGCGGGCGATCACCGGCGCCGCGCCGGTGCCGGTGCCGCCGCCGGCGCCGGCGGCGACGAAGACCATGTCGGAGCCCTTGAGCAGGCGCTTGATCCGGTCCTGCTCCTCGAACGCGGCCTTGAAGCCGAGGGAGGGGTCGGAGCCCGAGCCGAGGCCGCGGGTGAGCTGGTTGCCGATGTGGACGGTGACGTCGGCGGTCGTCTGCTGGAGCGACTGAAGGTCGGTGTTGACGGCGAGGAACTCGATCCCCGGGATCTCGGCCTCGATCATCCGGTTGATCGCGTTGACGCCGGCGCCGCCGACGCCGACGACGCGGATCGTGGGCATCGCGATCGAGGGAGTCCATCGCCGAGCGGCGCGGCTGCTCGCGGCCGAACATCGGGCCGTCGGGCTCGTCGGCCTGGGGCTGGTGGGAGAAGACGGTGCGCAGCCGCTCCTTCGCCTCGGGGGGCTCGTAGGCGGGCTCGGCGGGCTCGGTCCGGTAGGCGGAGACGTCGCCGAGCTCGGGCTCCGGCTCGCGCGGCGGCGGGTCGTCGGCGATGCTCGGTCTCCGCCTCGGGGCGCGACTCGCGCGCGCGGCGGCGCCGGCGGCTCGGGCGGGTCGGCGATCTCGTCCTCGTAGTCGAAGACGTCCGCTCGGCGGGATCGCCCGCGGAATGCTGGCGGGTGTCCTCCTCGGGCGCGGGCTCCGTCGAGCGGAAGAGGTCGGCGAGCGGCCCCTCCCTCATGCTGGCCCGCTTATTCCGACGAGCCATTCGTCAGCACCTCTTCGGCGAGATCGCGGTAGTAGCGAGGCCGCATTGCCCGTTGGGATCGTACTTCAGCACGCTGCTGCCACGGACGGGCGCCTCGGCGAACTTGACCGCCTTGCGGATCCGCGACTTGAAGACCAGGTCGCCGAAGTTCTCCTCGAGGATCTCGACCGCCTCCTTGGCGTGGACGGTGCGGGAGTCGAGCATCGTCGGCAGGATGCCCTCGATCTCGACGCCGGGGTTGAGGTTCTCCTGGATCATCTCGAGCGTGTTCTGGAGCTGGACGAGGCCGCGCATCGAGAGGTACTCGCACTGGACCGGGACGATCACCTTGTCGGACGCGGTCAGCGCGTTGATCGTCAGCAGGCCCAGGCTCGGCGGCGTGTCGATGCAGACGAAGTCGTAGTCGTCGCGGATCACGGCGATCGCCTTCTCGAGCGAGCGCTCGCGGCCGATCTGGGTCGACATCGCGATCTCGGCGCCGGCGAGGTCGATCGAGGCGACGGCGATGTCGATCTCGCGCTTCTGGATGATCTCGCGAAGCGGGATTGTCGACGAGCACGTCGTACATCGACTTCTCGACCTTGTCGGGATCGATCGCCCTGGCTCATCGTCAGGTTGCCCTGCGGGTCGAGGTCGATGCAGAGGACGTCGTGCCCGGACTCGGCGAAGGCGACGGCGAGGTTCAGGGTCGTCGTCGTCTTCGCGACGCCGCCCTTCTGGTTGGCGAAGGAGATCACCTTCGCCCGCGAGGTCTTCCTCTCGGGCTCCGGCTCGGAGATCTCCGGCCCGCGGCGGCGTGTCGGCGCCATGACGTCGGCGGCGGTCATGCGCCCGTCGTCGGGGTCGCGGTCGACCTCCTCGACGTTCGCCGGGCGCGCTCGCTCGACCTTCGAGTCTCCGGCTCTCCGGGGCGGGCTCCTCGATCTTCTCCGGCGGCTCCTCGACGACCGGCGGCTGCTCCTCCACCTTCTCGACCTTGATCTCGCCGTCGACCTCGGGCGGGATCGCGGGCTCGGCGCCGTTGCCGTTCACGGGCGGCTCGGCGGCGGGAGCGTCGACCGTCTCGGCGACGGGCTCCGGTGTCTCGGCCACCGGCTCCGGAAGCTCCTCGACGGGCTCCGGATCGGCCAGCTGCTGCGAGCGCTCGCGCTCAGGGTTGGGGGAACGGCTGAAAAGTCCCATTGTCTGGCCACTATTCGCACGAGCGGTCGGCTTTCCTCCCGCTGCGACGGCGCATCTTCGGCCCTGGGAGAATTCCACCGCCTGCGGGTGCATCACCAGAGGCGAGCTCGATGCGCGACCTACTCGACAAGCGGCTGGTCTTCGTCACCGGCAAGGGCGGCGTCGGCAAGTCGACGGTCTCGCTCGCGCTCGGCCTCGCCGCGGCGCGCCAGGGCAAGCGCGCGATCGTCTGCGAGATCTCCTCCCAGGAGCACGCCTCGCGGGTCTTCCACCGCAACGAGGTCGGCTATCACGAGGTCGAGATCGCCGACGACCTCTGGGCGATCTCCATCGACCCGGACGAGGCCATGCGCGAGTACGTGCTGCTCCAGGTGAAGGTGAAGGCGATGCGCGACCTGCTCTTCCGCACGCGGATCTTCAACTACCTCGCCGCCGCCACCCCGGGCCTTCGCGAGCTGGTCACGATCGGGAAGATCTGGGAGCTGGCCCTCGACGACCGCAAGGTGAAGAAGGGGCGCCGCTACGACGTCGTCATCGTCGACGCGCCGGCGACCGGGCACGGCGTCGGCTTCCTCGAGACGCCGCGCACCTTCGCCAGGATCGCCCGGGTCGGCCCGATGCACGCGCAGGCCGAGGCCCTCGACTCGTTCATCTGCAACCACCGCCGCACGGGCGTCGCCCTCGTCGCCCTCCCGGAGGAGATGCCGGTCAACGAGTCGGCCCTGCTCGAGCACAAGCTCACCGAGGAGGTGGGCGTCTCGGTGGACCGCGCCTACATGAACGCGCTCTACCCGGAGCGGTTCTCGGCCGAGGAAGCGGAGCGCCTCGAGCGCGCCGCCGGCAACGGCGGCTCCCCGTCGCCCGGCGCCGAGGCGGCGATCCGCGCCGCCCTCGGCCAGCACCGCCGCGCCTCCTCGCAGCGCCGCCAGCTCGCCCGCCTGCGCGAGCTGCTGACGACGCCGGTCTCGACGCTGCCGTTCGTCTTCCGGCCGGAGCTGGGCATGGACGAGATCTCAGAGCTCTCGGAGCTGCTCGCCTGATGGCGTCCGTCGACTCGATCCTCGAGGGCAAGCGGGTCTGCATCTGCGCCGGCTCGGGCGGCGTCGGCAAGACGACGACCTCGGCCGCCATCGCCTGCGGGATGGCCGCGCGCGGCAAGAAGGTCGCGGTGCTGACGATCGACCCGGCGAAGCGGCTCGCCGACTCCCTCGGGCTGCCCGAGCTCGGCAACGTCGAGCGGCAGGTCGACCCGGCGCTCTTCGCCGAGGCCGGGCGATCGATCATCGAGCGACGGCGAGCTCTGGGCGATGCAGCTCGACGCGAAGGCGACCTTCGACGACGTCGTCGCCAAGCACGCCCCCGACGCGGAGACCCGCGACCGGATCCTCGAGAACCGGATCTACAAGCAGATCTCGAACGCGCTCGCCGGCTCGCAGGAGTACATGGCGATGGAGAAGCTCTTCGAGCTCCACGCCGAGGACCGCTACGACCTGCTCGTCCTCGACACGCCGCCCTCGCGCAACGCGCTCGACTTCCTCGAGGCGCCGAAGCGGCTGACCCAGTTCATCGAAGGGCGCTCGCTTCAGGTCTTCCTGCGCCCGACGGGGATCGGGATGAAGGTCTTCGGCCGCGGCAGCGCGATGGGTCTCTCGGTGCTGAAGCGGATCACCGGCGTCGACCTGCTCCAGGACATCGCCGAGTTCTTCCAGGCGTTCTCGGGGATGGTCGGCGGGTTCCGCGAGCGCGCCCGGCGCGTCAACGAGCTGCTCGCCGACCGCCAGACGAGCTTCCTCGTCGTCTGCGGGCCCCAGGGCGAGCCGATCTCAGAGGCGGTCTACTTCCACCGCAAGCTGGTGGAGGCGGCGCCTGCCCTTCGGCGGCGTGATCGTCAACAAGGTGCACTACCTCGCCGAGGCCGGCGAGGAGGGCGATGGACTCCAGGGCGAGCTCGCCGCAGCGCTCGGGGACGCCGACCTCGCAGAGCGCGTGAGAGCCAACTTCGCCGACAACCAGGCCCTCGCCGCGCGCGACGCGCGCAACATCGCCCGCCTCACCCGCGAGATGAAGGCGCGGAGGGTGATCCGCGTCCCCTACCTCGACGAGGACGTCCACGACCTCGGCGGGCTCGCCGAGATCAACCGCTACCTGTTCGCGTCGGAGCGCGAGCGGGTCGCGCTCGCGGCCGGCGCCGAGTGAACAGCGACTCGAGCTAGGTCTAGCGCTCGGCGCGGCGGCGACGCGGGGCGATCTCGCTGATCGACCAGTCCGTCGTCTCCGGGTCCGGGAAGAAGTTCGAGACGCGCTCGTTCATCGCCTTTCGCTCCTCCGGGCGCTGGTCGAGCAGCCTCATCGCAGGGCCACGCTTCGGGAAGTCGAGCGTCTCTTGTCCGCGCTGCTCCTGCGCGAACCAGTCTTCGTATGCACGTGCGGGTTCCATGGAGGGCTCCTTTTCGCGCTCGCGCCGCGATTCCTGCATCGGCGCATCCTCGGCCGGCTCCGGATCGGGCACGCCCTCGGGCGCGTGCTCGGGCTCCTCGCCGCTCTCGCCGCCGCCCTCCAGCACGAACGGCGTCCAGCCGTCGCTCGCTCGCTTCGGTCCCGTGAACTCGGCCTCTTCCTCCACGGCCTCGTCGACCTCGAGCTTCTGCTGCTCGCCTTCGAGCTCCTCGGGCGCGGGCGCGCCGTCGAGGGGCGAGGAAGGCTGGCGTGCGGCGAGCTCCGCCTCGATCGGGGGATCGACGTACTCGACGACGATCTCCCGGGTCGGCTTCGCGCTCGGGCTCGGTGCGCTCGATCACGATCTCGGGGACCTCGCCCATCCCCCACTCGGAGGTCTCGCCACGCTGGGAGGCCGATCCCTCGCCGGCGGCGAGCCCGTCGGCGAGCAGGATCTCGTCGGCGGTGGCGCGCAGGTCCTGGCCGAGGTGGCCGCAGGCGGCGTCGCGGAGGATGGCGCGGGTGAAGTCCTCGATCTCGCTCGCCACCTCGAGCGGCGTGCGGCCGTCGTAGCCGAGCGCCGGGTCGCCGGACCAGAGCTCGCGCTCGAGGGCCAGCGCACGCTCGATCGTCGCCCGGACCGCGTCGCGCTCGCCGGGCTCGGCGCAGAGCGCGGCGACCCGCCATGACATCTCGGTGTTCGCGGGACCGTCGCCCTCGAGCAGGAAGCGCAGGGCGAGCAGGTGATCGTTGAGCGCCTCGAGCACGGCGTCGCGGCCCAGCCCCGCCTCGAAGCGGGAGATCGCGCGCTCGACCCCGGCGGGCGTGGGCCCGGACGGCTGGCGACGAAGCTTCTCCAGCGCGCGCGAGAGGCCGGCGAGGCCCGCGAGCTCGGAGTCGGCGAGGCGGTAGGCGCCGGGACGCGGGCGGGCGGCGCCGGTCGCGATCCGCCGCCACCGTCCTCCGCCGGTGCGGATCCACGCGTGCGGGCCGAGGGCGACGCCGCCGGGCTTGAACAGGCGCAGGGCGCTGACGACGCGGTTGATCTTCTCGGTGAGCGGGCGTGGCCGCGGGCTCAGACGTCCGTCGGCGTCGCCCGGAAGCGTCGGCTCGATCTCCTCGATCTTGCAGCGGGTCGAGATCAGGAACTGGGGCTCCCAGCCGGCGCGGCCCGAGCCCTCGGGCGCCGAGACGTCGGACGGTGCCTCGACGACGTCGGAGCGGACCAGGGTCGCCTCGGCGAGCTCGAGCCGGGCGGCGGTCATGCGCAGGCCGATCACCGGCACGACGACCTCGACGTCGTCGACCTCGGCCTCGGCCGCGGCCTCGAGCTCGGTGATCACGGCGTCGACGCGCGAGGGCTCGTAGGCGAAGTCCGTGCGGCCGTCCCAGAGCCGGCAGAGGAAGGCGACGATCGCGTCCTCGGCGCGGCGGCCCTCGGAATCGACCGGCTCGAGGCCGAGCGCCTCGAGGTAGGGACGGGCGATGCCCGCGTTCATGATCGCCGCCTTCGCCGCGCCGAACGCGTCGAGGCGGGAGACCATCGCCGTGCGCTCGCGGATGAAGCGGTCGGTCAGCGGCGCGTAGGTTGCGAGCGGCGAGCCCTGGCCGGGCTCGCGGACCTCGTAGGGAACCTCCTCGCCCGATCGGACGAGCTCGCGGAAGCGCTCCGAGGCGCCCTCGGCGAGATTTCGAAGTGACTCCCTGACGACCAGATCACGCATGCGATCCGGATTCCCCGGCGTGCGGCGCGGTCCTT
Source organism: uncultured Thermoleophilia bacterium (assembly GCA_963844425.1). Lineage (GTDB taxonomy): Bacteria > Actinomycetota > Thermoleophilia > Solirubrobacterales > 70-9 > DASUSH01. The sequence goes on from CAWJOD010000001.1 coordinate 282,459, forward strand.
CAAATCAGGCCGCCGGCGGCGGCCCTGCACAAGGCGTTGCAGCGCGGCGCGTCTAGGCCGGGAACCGACTCGGAGGGCGCGCGCTCCGTCGCCGGTAGCCAGCGGTCGCCGTAGCTGCGCATGTCATCGATCAGCGGCACCAGCGCCCGGCCCTTCTCGGTGAGCGCGTACTCGACCCGCGGCGGCACCTCGGGGTAGGTGTTGCGGGCGACGATCCCGTGCTCCTCGAGGGCGCGCAGGCGCAGCGAGAGCGTCCGCGGGCTGATCCCCTCGAGCGAGCGCTCGAGCTCGCAGAAGCGGCAGTTTCCGTCGGCGAGATCGCGGATCACCAGAAGCGTCCACTTGCCGGAGATGATGTCGGCGGTGCGGCAGACCGGGCAGCTTCTATCCATAGCGGGAGCGAGCGGGGTCGTCTCTCCAACAACCGCTCGCGAAGCCGAGTTTAGCGCAACGCTTTACGAACTGAAGTGGGTCTCGCTGGGGCGCGACGGCATCTCGACGGGCGGATCGTCCGCCTCCGGGCCGGCGCCGCCGTTGGCGTTCATCTGCTCGATCCCGCTCGCGCTCTGGCCCCGGGCGGCGAGCATCAGCTTGAAGTCGTGCGGGCTGGTCGCGGTCTCGATAGGCGACCTCCTCGGAGACGACGCCGTCCATGACGTAGCCGAGCAGCGCCTGGTCGAAGGTCTGCATCCCGTAGTAGGAGCCCTCCGAGATCACCTCGGTGATCTTGCCCGGTCTCGTTCGGGTTCAGGATCAGGTCCTGGACCCGGCCGGTGACGACGAGGACCTCGGAGACGGCGACGCGGCCGTCGCCGTCGGCGCGAGGGACGAGGCGCTGGGAGACCGCGGCCCGCAGCGTCGAGGCGAGCATCACCCGCGCCTGCTGCTGGAGGTGCGGCGGGAAGAAGTCGATGATCCGGTTGATCGTCTCGGTCGCGTCCAGCGTGTGCAGCGTGGAGAGCACGAGGTGGCCGGTCTCGGCGGCGGAGAGCGCGGTGCGGACGGTCTCCTCGTCGCGCATCTCGCCGATCAGGATCACGTCGGGGTCCTGGCGCAGGACCCGGCGCATCGCCCGGGCGAAGCTCTCCGTGTCGGCGCCGACCTCGCGCTGGTTGACGATCGAGCGCTTGTCGCGGTGCAGGTACTCGATCGGGTCCTCGAGCGTGACGATGTGCCTCGCCCGGGTCGAGTTGATGTGGTCGATCATCGCCGCCAGCGTCGTCGACTTGCCCGAGCCGGTCGTCCCGGTGAGCAGGATGATCCCGCGCTGCTCCTCGGCCATCTTCGTGATCACCTCGGGCAGGCCGAGGTCGGCGACCGTGCGCACCTGGAACGGGATCGCGCGGCAGACGATCGAGACGTCACCGCGCTGGCGGAAGGCGTTGACGCGGAACCGCGAGACGCCCTCGAGCTCGTAGGAGAAGTCGGCCTCGCCGGCCTCCGCGAACTCGGTCGCGAGCTTCTGCTCGCGGTCGCGCATCAGGTGCTCGAGCGCGGCCTCGGTGTCGGCGCCCGACAGCGGCTCGGTGCCCTCGACGGGCACGAGCTCGCCGTGGATCCGCGCCATCGGCGGCGAGGGCACCTTGACGTGCAGGTCGGAGCCCTCGTGCTCGACGACGTAGCGCAGGGCGGCATCGATGTCGAAAGCCATCACCCGATTATCGGGCGACGAACGGGCTTAGCGGCGTTGAACGCGGGCGCCCGGCGACGCGCGGCGCGAGCGGCTGCGCAACGTGCATCAGGCGACGTCGCGGAGCTTCTGCGCCTCGGCGAGCGACTGAAGCTTCTTCAGCGACTGGTTCTCGATCTGGCGGATGCGCTCGCGGGTGACGTTGAAGGTGCGGCCGACCTCGTCGAGGGTCCGCGGGTGCTCGCCGCCGAGCCCGTAGCGGAGCTCGAGCACGCGGCGCTCGCGGTAGGAGAGGTTCTCGAGCGCCTCGCGCAGCGCCTCCTTGGTGAGGATGTCGACGGCGCGGTCGTACGGGGACTCGGCCTTCTCGTCGGCGATGAACTGGCCGAACTCCGACTCCTCCTCGTCGCCGACCGGCTTCTCGAGCGAGACCGGGGCCTGCGCGGAGCGCTTGATCGAGTCGACCTCCTCGGGGTCGATGCCGGTGACGTCGGCGATCTCCTCCGGCGTGGGCTCGCGGCCGAGCTCGGTGACGAGCTTGCGCTCGGCGCGGCCGATCTTGTTCAGCTTCTCGACGACGTGGACCGGGATGCGGATCGTGCGCGCCTTGTCGGCGAGCGCGCGGGCGATCGCCTGGCGGATCCACCAGGTCGCGTAGGTCGAGAACTTGAAGCCCTTGCGGTAGTCGAACTTCTCGGCGGCGCGGACGAGGCCCAGCGTTCCCTCCTGGATCAGGTCGAGGAACGGGAGGCCCTGGTTGCGGTAGTTCTTCGCGATCGAGACGACGAGGCGGAGGTTCGACTCGACCATCTTCTGCTTGGCGTCGAGGTCGCCGCGCTCGATCCGCTTCGCCAGGTCGACCTCCTCCTGGGCGGTGAGCAGGCGGACCTTGCCGATGTCCTTCAGGAACAGCTGCAGGCTGTCCGTCGTCATGTCCGGCTTCAGGTCGAGCGCCGTCTGGCGGCGGCGGCGGCCGCGGCGGCCGTCGGCGGGGGGCGCGTCGGGCGAGCGGAGCCTGGGCGGGATCGCGGTCCTCGACCAGCTCGATCCCGTTCTTCTCGATGTGCCCGTAGATCTCCTCGATGTCGCCCTCGTCGACATCGACCTCGGCGACCGCGGTGGCGATCTCGCCGTAGCTCAGAACCCCGACCTGCTGACCCTTCTGGAGGAGGCCCTTGACCTCCTCGAGCTCCTGCAGCTCCGTTACAAGCATTCGATCCGTCCTCGTTCCCTCAAGTTCTCAGTGCGCTCTTCGAGTATCGGTTCAGTGGCTTCGGGCCCTTAGCCGGTGGGTTTCGAGGCCGCTCCCTCGCAGGCGGGCCGCAGGCGTGTGGCAATCGTAGTGCTTCATTTTCTGAAGTCAAAGCCCTGCAAGCCGCGATCCCGCGTGGGTGTCCCTGAAACACGTCGCCGCAGCGGGAGTTACGCCCCCGCTGCGGCGCCCCGTCCGGCATGGGCTGGGAGAATGGAGCCATGAGCGAACCTGCAGAGGAGCCCGGCGACGACGAGATCCTCGGCCGGCTTCCTCGCACCCGGCCCGGGCGTCGCAGCCCGCGGCGCGACGAGGCGGCCGAGCGGCGAGCGCGCAGCGCCGCGAGCTCGCGCGCTTCGGCGCGAACGAGCGACCCGCGCCGCCGCAGGGCGCGAACGGGCCGGCGAGCCCGCCTCCCCGCCTCAGGCTCCGGCCGCCCAGCCCGGCGTCGGCGACGCGCTCGCCGGGGTCGCCCGCACCGGCGTGGCCGTCGCGAGCGGCACGGTCGGGCTCGGGCTGCGCGCGGCGGGCGGTGTGCTCGGCGCGATCCGCGGGACGATCGAGCGGCGTTGAGCCCGGTGGACCGAGGCTGACCGCGTCGAACCGCCCCGTCAGCCGAGCCCGGCCCGCAGACCGAGTCGCGCGAGCTCTTCGAGCGCATGGGCCGCGGGATCTGGGTCTACCTGCGCGCCTTCTGGCAGCGCGCCTACCGCGAGGGGATCACCGGGCTCGCCGGCATGGTCGCCTTCAACCTGATGCTGGCGCTCTTCCCGTTCGCGCTGCTCGTCCTCTTCATCTTCGGCCAGATCATCAGAGCCCGACGATCGAGGACAGCGTGATCACCGACCTGGAGCGACTGTTCCCGGCAGCCAGCAGCGACACGCTGGAGAACACGCTCGCCAACATCCGCGAAAGCTCGACCACCATCGGCGTGCTCGCGATCTTCGGTGCGATCTGGATCGGCACCTCGTTCTGGGGCGCGATGGACACCGCGTTCTGCCGCATCTACCACGTCGAGTGCCGAGGCTGGGTCGCGCAGAAGCGCTTCGCCCTCGGGATGCTCGTCGTGACGGTGCTCTTCTTCGCCTCGACCGTGATGATCCCGATCCTCGAGAGCGCCTTCATCGGGACCGCCGACGACCTCCCGCTCGGGCTGGGTGACCTCAGCTTCCTGCCGAACGTCATCCTGCTGCTCGGCGCGCTCCTGCATCACCTTCACCATCGCCTGCCTGATCTATTACTTCGTCCCGAAGGGCCACATGCCATGGCGCGCCGTCTGGCCCGGGGCGATCTTCCTCACGATCACCGCCGGCATCGCTCAGTGGGTCTTCCCCGTCTACCTCGCAGAGATCGCGACCGTCCGGGAGATCGGCGGCGCGATCGGCTTCTTCCTGATCGCGCTGATCTGGTTCTACCTGCTCTCGCTGGGCATCCTCGCCGGCGCTGTGATCAACGCCCTGCGCCACGAGGTGGACCGCACCGGCACCCTCGTCGAGGGCTTTCACGCAATCCGCTACGGCTGATCAGCCGTAGCGCTCGCCGACGACCTCGCGCAGCTTCGCGCGGTCGTGGCGGGCGGTGATCTCGCGCACGGTCCCGGAGCGCGAGCGCATCACCAGCGAGGTCGTCGAGGCCTTGCCGTCGGGCAGGTAGCGAACGCCCTGGAGCGTGTCCCCGTCGGTCACGCCGGTGGCGGCGAAGAAGACGTCGTTGCCGCCGATGAGGTCGTCGACGGTCAGCACGCGATCGAGGTCGTAGCCGGCATCCACCGCCGACTTGCGCTCGTCGTCGTCTCGCGGCCACAGCCGGCCGAGCAGCTGCCCGCCGAGGCTCTTGATCGCCGCTGCCGAGAGCACGCCCTCGGGCGTCCCTCCGATCCCCCAGAGGAGGTCGACGCCGGTGCCCTCGTTGACCGCGATCATCGCCGCCGAGACGTCGCCGTCGGAGATGAAGCGGATCCGGGCGCCGACCTCGCGGATCTCCTCGACCCCCTCGGCGTGGCGCTCGCGGTCGAGCATGATCACGGTGACGTCGCCGGGCGTGACGCCCTTCTTCTCGGCGACGTTGTTGATCACGTCGGTGAGCGAGTCGGTGAGGCTGAGGCAGTCGGCGATCCGCGGCGAGCCGGCGAGCTTCTCCATGTACACGCACGGGCCGGGGTCGAACATCGTGCCGCGCTCGGCGAGCGCGATCACGGCCAGCGCCGACGGCATCCCGCGCGCGGTCAGGGTCGTGCCCTCGAGCGGGTCGACGGCGATGTCGACTCGCGGCGGGCTGCCGTCGCCGATCTCCTCGCCGTTGAAGAGCATCGGCGCCTCGTCCTTCTCGCCCTCGCCGATGACGACGACTCCGTCCATCGGCACCGTGTCGAGCATCAGCCGCATCGCGTCGACGGCCGCCTGGTCGGCGTCCTCCTTGGCGCCCTTGCCGACCCAGCGCGCGGCCGAGAGCGCGGCCGCCTCGGTGACGCGGACGAGCTCCAGGGCGAGGTTCCGGTCCGGCTTCGAGCCCGAGCGGACGTCGTGAGAGATGACCCCCATCGGCCGTGAGCCTATGAGATGGTCGTTAGGTAGGGCGTCTACGTTCGAGGCTTCCATGACCACAGCGACGATGAGACACGGCAGCGTTCGAGACGACGTGCTGAGTGGCATCGTCGTGTTGGTCGTCGACGTCGCGATCCCCGTCGCCGCCTTCTACCTCCTGCGGGCCGCGGGGGTCGACCCGATCGGCGCGCTGCTTCTGAGCGGGATCCCGCCCGCGCTTCGTGTCTCCATCGAGCTGGTGCGCGAGCGCACGCTCGACAAGCTCGGCCTCGTCGTCGTGGTCTCGCTCGCGTTGAGCGCCCTCTGCGCGGTGTCGAGCGACGATCCGCGCGGGCTCTTGATCCGGAATGCGCTGATCGGCCTGCCGATCGCGATCTGGATGCTCTGGAGCATCAGGACGCGGCGACCGCTCACCTACGAGGTCGGGACCTCGCTGCTGCCGAGCCGCGAGCGCGAGATGGAGCGCGCCTGGTCGCGGAGCGCCGGCTTCCGGCGCGTGTTCCGGCGGCTCGCCCTCGCCTGGGGGTTCGGCGGCCTCGTCAACGTGGCCGCGGGCCTGGCGATCGCGCTCACCCTGCCCGTGGACACGGTCCCCGGCCTCGACGCCGCGATCCTGATGACCGGCACGCTCGTGCTCAGCGCGCTCACGTTCGTCGCCCTCGTGAGGGCGGGGGCGATGCGGCTCGTCTTCGCGAGCCCCTAGTGGCCCGCTAGACGGTGCCGGGGGCTTTTCGCGCCTGGCGGCCGCCGCTCTCCTGCGAGCGTAAGAAGCCCGTGGCGGCCATCATCGCCGTCGCCAGCAGGGCGACGAAGTAGCCGTAGGAGAGGCTGACCCCGGCCTCGGCGATCTGCACGCCGGGGCGGTCGATGACGCCGTTGTAGAGGATGAGGACGAAGCTCGTGAAGCCGACGACCATCGTCAGCTCGCCCGGCGCCCAGGAGAGCTTGTGGCCACGGACGAGGATCCAGCCGAGGATCGCCGGCGCGAAGGCGGCCGCGAGGAGCAGCCAGCGCATGATCGGGAAGGTCTCCCAGCCCGTGCAGGAGAAATTGTCCTCGCCGCAGATGAAGGCGTCGGCGGAGGCGTCCGGGCCGACTCGCTGCGGGTTCTGGTCGAGCTCGTACCAGGGCAGGAAGAAGAGCGCGATCAGGAGCAGGACCGAGGCGGCGCCGCCGAGGATCACCCGCCTCTGATTCAGAACTGAGAAGTCCACTCGTCGCGAGCCTATCCGAGTCTCGTGGCGATGCTCAAGGTTCAAGCGTTAGGGTCGGCCGATGCCCGAGAGCCCGGACCGACGCTGGGGCCTGACCCTGCCGCTGCCGATGACCGGGATCGCCGCGGGCGAGGAGCTCGTCCGCCGCGCCGAGGCGGCCGGCTACACCGACCTCTGGAGCGGCGAGACGCAGGGCCCGGACGGGTTCACCCCGCTGGCGCTCGCCGCCGCCTGGACCGAGCGCGTGCGGCTCGGGACCGGGCGTCGTCGGCGTCTTCACGCGCGGCCGCGCGCTGCTCGCCCAGCAGGCGGCGTCGCTCGCCGACGCATCCGGCGATCGCTTCGCGCTCGGCATCGGCGCCTCCTCCGACCGGATCGTCGAGGGATGGAACGGGATCCCGTTCGAGCGCCCGCTCTCCAGGGTCGAGGAGACGGTCGACTTCCTCAAGCCGGTCCTCGCCGGCGAGCGCGCCGCCGACGGCGGCTTCAAGCTCGAGACGGCGCCGGCGGAGCCGGTGCCGCTGATCCTCGCCGCGCTGCGCGGCAAGATGCTGCGGCTCGCGGTCGAGAAGGCCGACGGCGCCTTCTCCAACTTCCTCCCCCTCGGCGGCCTGCCGCAGGTGACCGGCGAGCTCGAGGGCGCCGGCGAGGACTTCGAGCTCCTCTGCCGGTTCTTCTGCCTCGCCGGGCCGCGGGAGCAGGTCGAGCCGCTGGCGCGCTTCATGTTCGCCTCCTACATCACCGTCCCGGTCTACGAGGCGTTCTTCCGCTGGCTCGGCCACGGCGACGCGATCGACGAGATGGTCGAGGCCTGGGGCGCGCAAGGACCGCGAGGCGGCGATGGCCGCCGCTCCCTGGGAGCTGATCGAGGACACCTTCATCTTCGGCGAGCCCGAGGAGATGCGCGAGCGCCTCGAGGCGTACGTCGAGGGCGGTATCACCTGCCCTGTGATCACGCCGGTCACGACGCCCGACAAGCAGGGCGAGCTGATCGAGGCGCTGGCGCCGCGGACCTAGAGCGGCCCGCGCGAGGCTGAGGGCGAAGAGGTCGTCGGGGTCGGTCCAGAGCTCGGTCATCTCGAGACCGGCGTCCGCGTAGACCTCCTCCAGCCGCTCGGGCGTGAACTTGGTCGAGATCTCGGTCCGCATCTCCTCGTTGCGGGCGAAGTGGACCCGCATATCGAGCTCGGTCAGGTCGATGAACTGCTCGGCCAGCGAGCGCAGGCGGATGTCGATCCAGCAGTTGTCGGCGTCCCAGAAGGCGACGTGCTCGAACCCGTCGAGGTCGAAGTTGGCGCCGAGCTCGCGGTTGAGGACGCTGAGCACGTTCTTGTTGAACTCGGAGGTCACCCCGGCCGAGTCGTCGTAGGCGGCCTCGAGCCGGGCGCGGTCCTTGACGAGGTCGGTGCCCGAGCAGAAAGCGATCGCCCGGATACATCAGGGTCGCGATCCGGGCGAGGAACGAGCGCCGCGGCGCCGGGCGGAAGTTGCCGATCGTGCCGCCGAGGAAGGCGATGATCGCCCCCTCCTCGCGCGGGACCCGCTCGAGGTGGGTCTCGTAATCGCAGATCACGCCGTGGACGCGCAGGCCGTCGTACTCGCCGACGAGCGTCTCCGCGGTGCGGCGGGTGATCTCCTCGGAGATGTCGACGGGCACGTAGGTCTCGAGCGTGCCGGCGTCGCGCATCGCGTCGAGCAGGGAGCGCGTCTTCGCCGCCGAGCCCGAGCCGAGCTCGATCAGCGTCGCCGGGTTCGCGGCGGCGACGATCTCGGCGGCGCGGGCATCGAGGATCGCCCGCTCGGCCCGCGTCGGGTAGTACTCGGGCAGCTCCATGATCCGCTCGAAGAGCTCGGATCCGCGCTCGTCGTAGAAGTACTTGGGCGGCAGCTCCTTGAACGGGCAGGAGAGGCCCTCGCGGACGTCGTCGGCCATCCCGGCGAGAGGGCCACTCGCGGGCAGGTGGACGTCGATCGTGACCTGCTCGGTGGTCGCCGTCTCGCTCATGCGTCACCGTCCTTCGGCGCAGCGGAAGCCGGAGAAGATCTGGCGGCGCTCGGCGAGGTCCCAGTTGCGAAAGCTCGGGCGGATGACGCTGCGCCGGGTCGCCCAGGCGCCGCCGCGCAGGACCTTGTAGCCGTCGCCGAAGAAGACCTCGGAGTACTCGGGATAGGGGAACGGCTTGAAGCCGGGGTAGCCCTCGAACTCCGACGACGTCCACTCCCAGACGTCGCCCAGCATCTGCACGGCGCCGCACTCCGAGGCGGCGTCGGCGTAGGCGCCGGCGGGGGCGCAGCCGAAGGCGAGGTGGTCGAGGTTCGCCCGATCGCGGTCGGCGCCGCGCGCCGCCGCCTCCCACTCGAGCTCGGTGGGCAGGCGCTTACCGGCCCAGCGGGCGAAGGCGTCGGCCTGGTGCCAGTCGACGTGGATCACCGGCAGCAGCGGGTCGAGGGGCCGGTGGCGGCCGAAGGTGGTGACCGCCCAGCCGTCTCCCTCGGCCTCCCAGTAGAGCGGCGGCTCGGAGCCGGTGTCGGCGACGAAGGCGGCGAAGGCGGCGTTCGTGACCGGGGCCGCGTCGATCCAGAAGGGCGCGAGCTCGACCTCGTGGCGCGGGCGCTCGTTGTCGTAGGCGAACCCGTACGCCTCGGCGCCGATCTCGAGCGTGCCGCCGTCGACGCGGACCATCTCCGGGCCGTCGGCGACCGGCTCGGCGGCGGGGGCCGGGTCGGCGCCGGCGGGCTCGTATCCGTCGACCATCTGCAGGAGCTGGAGCATCGTCTCGTTGTGCTGGTGCTCGTGGGCGAGGATCAGCTCGTAGACGTAGCCGTCGCGGAGCAGGGGGTCGGGGGCGGCCGGGGAGATCTCCACACCCTCCAGTACGTCGAGCGTGCGCTTTCGGACCTCCTCCATGTACGCGCGGCACTCCTCGCCGCGCAGGATCGGCAGCTCGTCGCGGGTGGCGCGAGGGTTCTCGATCGCGTCGTAGAGGCGGCCGAGCTCGCCGTCGAGGGGCTCGCGCTTGCCGATCGTCTGCACCAGCCAGAGCTCCTCGAAGTTGGCGATGTGGCCCAGATCCCACGCGAGCGGGCTGAGGATCGGCGTGTACTGGCGGTTGAGCTCGTCCTCGGAGAGCGGCTCGACGAGCAGCAGGGTGCGCTCGCGCGCCTCGGCGAGGCGGTCAGCGATTCCCTCCCTCTGCTTCTCCAGCGGGGCGGCCGGCGACTCGGCCGCCGTTATCGGCTCGGCGGAAGCCTTGATACGAGAACCCTAGCCAAGCTCACCACTCGGCCCTGTTAAGTCTCTGTCGATTAGTGTGCCGCGCCGATGAAGCTGGAGGGCGCAGGAGCACTGGTGGCAGGCGGGGCCTCGGGTCTGGGCGAGGCGAGCGCGCGGCGCCTGCACGAGGGCGGCGCGAACGTCGTCATCGCCGACCTCAACGCCGAGAAGGGCGAGGCGCTCGTGGCCGAGCTCGGCGAGCGCGCGCGCTTCGTCGAGGTCAACGTGACCGACCCCGAGGCGGTCGAGGCCGCCGTCGCCGCGGCGGCCGAGATCGAAGGCGGCCTGCGGATCTCGGTCTGCTGCGCCGGGATCGGCTGGGCGCAGCGCACGACCGGGAAGCAGGGCCCGCACGACCTCCAGATCTTCAAGAACGTGGTCGAGGTCAACCTGATCGGGACCTTCAACGTGCTGCGGCTCGCGGCGACGGCGATGAACGCCAACGAGGCCGACGACGAGGGCGAGCGCGGCGTCTGCGTGCAGACCGCCTCGATCGCCGCCTTCGACGGCCAGATCGGCCAGGTCGCCTACTCGGCCTCGAAGGGAGGCATCGTCGGGCTCACCCTTCCCGCCGCCCGCGACCTCGCTTCGCGCGGGATCCGGGTCGTGACGGTCGCCCCCGGCCTCTTCGACACCCCGCTTCTCGCCGCGCTCCCCGAGGAGCAGCGCCAGGCGCTCGGCGCCGGCATCCCCTTCCCCTCCCGCCTCGGGCGCCCCGAGGAGTACGCTGACCTCGTCACCCAGATCGTCGCCAACCCGATGCTGAACGGCGAGACGATCCGGCTCGACGGGGCGCTGCGGATGCCGCCGAAGTGAGTTGACCGCGGTCCTCGTCGGAGTCGGCGGCGTCTTCGGCGTCCTCGCCCGCTACGGGATCTCCCGCCTCACCTTCGGGTCCGACGCGCTGATCTGGTCGACCGTCGGGATCAACGTCGTCGGCTCGTTCCTGCTCGGGCTGCTCGTGACCGGGTCGTGGTTCTCGAACGACGTCCGCGAGGCGCTCGGCGTCGGCCTGCTCGGCGGCTTCACCACCTTCTCCACCTTCTCGGTCCAGTTCGTGCTCGAGGTCGACGGCGGGCGCACGGGTCTCGCGATCGCCTACGTACTCGCCTCGGTCCTCGGCGGGATCGCCGCCGCGGCGGCGGGCTACGCTCTCGGGCGGGCTGCCTGACATGGCGAAGCTGAGCTACTTCACGATCTGCTCCCTCGACGGATACATCGAGGACGAGGAGGGCCACTTCGACTGGGCTCACCCCGACGAGGAGGTCCACACCTTCGCCAACGCGCTCTCCCGGCCCGTCGGGACGCACCTCTACGGGCGCGGGATGTACGAGACGATGATGGCCTGGCAGGAGATGGGCAAGGACCCGGCCGACCCCGAGCCGATCCGCGAGTTCGCCGAGCTCTGGCGCGCCGCCGAGAAGATCGTCTACTCGAAGACCCTCGACGAGGTGACGACGCCGCTGACGCGGCTCGACCGCGAGTTCGACCCCAACGCGGTCCGGGCGATGGTCGACGAGGCCGACCGCGACATGTCGGTGTCCGGCGCCGGCCTCGCCGCCGAGGCGATCCGCGCCGGCATCGTGGACGAGCTCCAGCTGATCGTCGCCCCGGTCGTCGTCGGCGGCGGCAAGCCGGCCCTGCCGTCCGGGGTCAGGTGGGACCTCGAGCTCGTCGAGAGTGGCCGCTTCGGGAGCGGCTTTGCGTTCCTGCGCTACGTCTCCTCCGACTCCGGGTCGGAGTAGACGGGCTTTCGCCAGGGCGGGACGACCTCGAAGAGGGCGGCGCGGTCGCGGGCCGAGAGGGATTCGATCGGGATCAGCGTGAGGCGGCCGCCGGGGGTGGTGCGGGCCGGGGTGTAGTCGTCGCGCTTGGCGTTGCCGGCGTGGCTGCCGCCGGAGACGTGGAGCTCGCCGGTGGCGGGGCCCCAGCCGCCGTGCGGGCGGGCGCCGATCGCCTCGACCGCGTCGTTGACGGCGCCGCCGATCTCCCCGCCCGCGTCCGAGCCCGCGTTCAGCTTCGAGAACTCGTAGTTGTAGCCGTGGTGGGAGGAGGCCCGGACCGAGGCCGTGCCGCCGGGCTCGATCCGGATGTGCCAGGACTCCCAGTCGTCCCTGTGGAAGCCGGAGTCGCCCGGTATCGCCTTCGCCGTGGAGCTCGTGGGGTAGTAGAAGAAGTACTGGACGTAGACGTTGCCGGCGGCGCCACCCGAGCAGTCGTAGCCGGCGTCCCGGCTCGCCTCGAGCGCGGCGGGACGGCAGTCGACGACGTGGACGAAGGCGGCCAGCGGCTCGCCGCTCGCCGAGCGGGCGACGAGGCCGGTGTCGGCGCCGTCCGAGCAGGCGGGCTCGCGGCAGCGGCGGTAGTCGACCGGGAGCGCGACCATGCCCTCCTCGTAGAGGAGGTCGGGCACCTCCTCGCGCACCACCTCGGCGAGCTCGTTGCCGTAGGCGAGCGCGAGGGCGGACGCGCCGTCGTCGCCGCAGCCGCCGTCGAGCCGGACCGCGCAGACGATCCGGCCGAGGATCGCGCGGGCGAGCTCGCCGCCCGGGAGGTGGCGCCCGGCGACCGCGAGCGCGCCGACGAGGAGCAGCGCCGCGAGCAGGACGAGGGCGATCCATTCGACCGTCGACTGGCCGCGTTCGGAGCGCACGCGGCGACGCTGGCAAGGGCGGGTTCAGCGATGGATGACGAAAAATGCCGTTAGGGTCGAGGAAGCGTGAACGAAGCTCCACACACGACCGGCCGCCAGACAGGCGGCACCAACTGGAAGCTCTGGGTGGCGGGCATCGCCGCCCTCCTGCTGGTGATCTTCGTCGTCCAGAACGGCCAATCGGTCACCATCGACTTCCTCTTCGTCGAGACCAACACGCCGCTGATCTTCGGCCTGCTGATCGCCGGCCTGCTCGGCTTCGCGATCGGCTGGCTCCTGCCGATCGTCCGCCGCGGCCGCCGCGAGAACTAACCGACCTTCTTCGACTTCGACCTCGCCGCCGGGCAGACGCCGGCAGCGACGGTCTTCTCGGGGACCGCTGCGTAGAATTTGCCGTCCGCGCCTCGGTCCTCGAACGACCACTTGCCGGCGGTGTTCGTCTTGTCGGCGCCGACCTTCGGGTCCTTCCCCTTCTGCTTCTCGAAGACCTTGACCTTGCCGGCCAGGCACGCCGGCTCGTTCGAGCGAAGCCTCCCCTTGAACTTGTCGGACTTGCCCGAGTAGCCGAGGGTGAGCGTGCGGGTGAGCTCGGTCGGCGGGGGCGGTGAGCCTCCTCCACCGTCGCCGCCACCGTCCGGTGGCGGGGGCGCGACGAAGGTGTGCTCGAAGGCGCCGATGTCACGGACCGCGGTCCCGTCGCCGTTGCCGTCCTGGGTGCGCGCGTTGCCGTCGAGGTCGACGGTCAGCTCGCCCGCTCCCGGCGCCGCCGGGTCGCCCGCGTCGATCGCCGGCGAGCCCTGGATCAGGTGGAGGTTGCCCGCGGCCTGGTCGACGAACTGCGGGTCGACGTTCTGGTTGCCGGGCCCGTTGACGATCGAGCCCGATCCCGACTCGAAAACCTTCGCCGGATCGTAGATCGAGTAGGCAACGTTGAAGTTCGCCGATGAGGGGGTCGGTGGAGCGAATCCGCACGTGGTTCCGCTTCTGCTCAGATCGTTCTCGAATCCGCGCAGGATCGTGTTTCGAAGCGTTCCCTGAGCCGGGAACGGGAGAATCAGGCCGGCGTCGCAACCGGCGACGATGGAGGCGCCGGTGCCCCCGCCCGGCCCGACGGCGGTGACGTGCCGGAGGATGAGATTCGCCCCGCCGGACGTGCCCGCCAGCTGATGGAGGGCCGTCCCTGAATTGCTCAGCCTCACCGTGGCGTGGTCGACGGTCCCCGACCCGGATGAAATCCAACCGCTCGTGAGAGCCGAGATGCGCAGGCGGTTGGCTTGGATCGGGCCGACCGCATTGACCCCGACCCCACTAGTTATTTCGAGCCTCTCGAGATTCAGGGCGGTGCCACCGGAGGGACTGCCCGAAACCCCGTTATTGCCGGCGACCATCGGCAGCGAGACCGAGCTGTCGCGGAGCGTCGCGCCGGATCCGACCAGGCTGACGCCGCTGTGGAAGGCGGCCCCGCTCGGATCCGTAATCGCGATGTTCGACGCGGTCCCCGCCGTGCTCAGACCGATCAGGGAGCCGCCCGAGCTGGGATTGAGCTGGACGGTCAGCCCGGTCACCGTCGAGGTCGGATCGGCGAGGGTGAGGATCGTTTGGCCGGCTGTGTTCACGGTCCGGGTCAGGGTTGTCGAGCCGGCACCCTCGCCGATCATGTCGATCGGGTTCGTGTTGTCGCTGGTCGAAGGGCCATTGAACTGGGTTCCCGGGCCGATTTCGATCGTGTCGCGTACACCGTTGGCCTCGGCCGCGTTGATCGCGGCCTGAACTGTCGTCTGGTCGGTGCCGCCGGCATTTACGCACGGCGTGTCGTCGACGCAGAAAATCGCGGCCTGCGCGACCGCCGGAACGACAAGCAACGCGAGCCCCGCGAGCGCGATGGAGATGGAAACCCGAATTGCCCCGTACGCCCCCATGAATCGAGGGTAGACCTCGCTTCACGGGCCGTCAAGTGGCGCTACAGGTTCTCGATCTCGCCGGCGATCTCCTGCGCGGCGGCCTTCGCGTCGGCGAACAGCATCGAGGTGTTCTCGTTGTAGAAGAGGTCGTTGTCGATGCCCGCGAAGCCGGGGCTCAGCGAGCGCTTGATCACGATCACCTGCTGGGCCTCGTCGACCTCGATGATCGGCATCCCGGCGATCGGCGAGTCCGGGTCGTTCTTCGCCGCCGGGTTCGTGACGTCGTTGGCGCCGATCACGACGGCGACATCGGTTCGCGGCATTTCCGGGTTGATGTCGTCCATCTCGCGCAGCTTCTCGTAGGGCACGTCGGCCTCGGCGAGCAGCACGTTCATGTGGCCCGGCATCCGGCCGGCGACCGGGTGGATCGCGTAGTTGACCTCGACGCCCTTCTTCTCGAGCTCGTCGGCCATCTCCTTGACGGTGTGCTGCGCCTGGGCGACCGCCATCCCGTAGCCGGGGACGATCACGACGCTGTCGGCGTAGGCGAGCTTGATCGCGGCGTCCTGGGAGCTGATCGAGGTGTGCGGGCGCTCCTCGCCGTCGCCCCCGCCGCCGGTCGCGACCGCGCCGAAGCCGGCGAAGAGGATGTTGCCGACGGAGCGGTTCATCGCCGTCGCCATCTCCATCGTGAGGATCGTTCCCGAGGAGCCGACGAGGGTGCCGGCGACGATCAGCGAGACGTTGTCGAGCGCGAAGCCGGCGGCCGCCGCCGAGAGGCCCGTGAAGGCGTTCAGCAGCGAGATCACGACCGGCATGTCGGCCCCGCCGATCGGCAGCACGACGAGGTTGCCGAGCACGCCGGCGGCGACCAGCACGGCGATGAAGAGCGCCTCCGAGGGGTCGTCGTTGTTGGCGGCGAGCAGGATGCAGCCTGCGAGTGCGCCGAGCAGGAGCAGCGCGTTGATCAGCTGCTGCCCCGGGGCCTTGATCGGCTGGCTGGGGACGATCCCCTGGAGCTTGCCGAACGCGATGTTCGAGCCCCAGAAGGAGATCGAGCCGATCACCATCGAGAAGAGGATCGGGACGAAGACGTCGAGCGGGATCTCGGTGCCGAGGGTGAGCTCGTGGCGGAACTCCGACCAGGCGATCAGGGCGACCGCGCCGCCGCCCACGCCGTTGTAGAGCGCGACCATCTGCGGCATGTCGGTCATCTGCACCCGGATCGACGCGATCACGCCGACCGTGGTGCCGATCGCGAGCCCGAGGGCGATGAACTCCCAGTTGCCGATCCCGTCGAGGAGCAGGGTGGTCGCGACCGCGACCGCCATGCCGCCCGCGGCGATCAGGTTGCCCTGCTTCGCCGTCGTCGGGTGCGTGCCCCGGCGGACGCCGATGATGAACATCGAGAAGGAGACGATGTAGAGGAGCGTCGCCAGGTCGCCGCCCGGCTCCAGCACGGCGGCGGGCAGAGCTCAGGCTTCGGCCTCGGCGAACGGTGCGCGGCGGAGGCTTCGCTTCTTCGGCTTTCGGACGAACATGCCGAGCATCCGGTCGGTGACCAGGAAGCCGCCGACGATGTTGATCGCGCCGAAGGCGATCGCGATCGTGCCGATCACGTACTCGAGCGAGTCGTCGGCGTAGCCGATCACGATCAGCCCGCCGAGCATGACGATGCCGTGGATCGCGTTGGTCTGCGACATCAGCGGCGTGTGCAGGGTCGCGGGCACCTTCGAGATCACCTCGAACCCGACGAAGGCGGCGAGGACGAAGATCGTTATCTCGGTGATCAGGCTCATGAACTACCTCCCGCGGCTCCGGCAGCTCGCTCGTTCTTGATCTCGCCCTCGTGCGTGATGCAGGCGCCGGCGACGATCTCGTCCTCGAAGTCGAGCTTCACGTTGCCCTCGTCGTCGACGAGCAGGCCGAGCAGGTTCTCGACGTTCTTGGCGTAGAGCTGCGAGGCGTCGGTCGCCATGTCGCTCGGCAGGTTCGGCGGGGCGATGATCTTGACCCCGTCGACGTCAACGGTCTGGCCGGCCTCGGTGCGCTCGCTGTTGCCGCCCGTGTCCCCGGCGAGGTCGACGATGACCGAGCCCGGCTGCATGTTCGCGATCGCCTGCTCGGTGATCAGGATCGGCGCCCGGCGGCCCGGGATCTGGGCGGTGGTGATGATCACGTCCTGCCGCTCAGCGTTCTCGGCGAGCGCCTCGCGCACCTTCTCGTTCTCCTCGTCGGTGAGCGGGCGCGCGTAGCCGCCCTCGTCCTCGGCGTCGGGGATGAAGTCGAGCTCGAGCGGGCGGCCGCCGAGGCTGGCGATCTGCTCCCAGGCGGCGCGGCGGATGTCGAAGCCGGTGACGATCGCGCCGAGGCGCTTGGCCGTCGCGATCGCCTGTAGGCCGGCGACGCCGGCGCCGAGCACGAGGACCTTCGCGGGCGCGACGGTGCCGGCCGCGGTGGTCATCATCGGAAAGAATCGGCCGGCCTCACGCGCGGCAAGGAGGGCCGCCGCATATCCGGCGACGTTCGCCTGCGAGGAGAGCGCGTCCATCGACTGGGCACGGGTGATCCGCGGGACCGCCTCCATCGCGAAGCTGGTCACGCCCCCGTTGGCGAGCGCCTGGTTCGACTCGCCGGCGGTCAGCGGGTTCAGGAACCCGATCAGGACCTGGCCGTCGCCCAGCTCGGCGATCTCGTCGGGGTCGGGCGGGGCGACCTTGACGACGACGTCCGCGCCCCAGGCCTCGCCCCCGCTCAGGGTGGCGCCGGCCTCCTCGTACTCGGCATCCGGATGACCGGCCTCGGCGCCCGCGTCGGGCTCGACCGCGACGTCGAGACCGCGCTCGACCAGGCTCTTGACCGCATCGGGGACCAACGCCACGCGGCGCTCCCCCTCGGCTGACTCTTTCGGCACACCCACCCGCAAAGCGCGGAGAGGGTATAAGGATCCCGCCGAACGACCGCCGCTCGGCCGCGATCTTGGACGCCCTCATGGCGGCGTCGTCGTTCTCAGCCCTCGATCCGGTACACCTCGTTCGCGTCGCCGCCGCTGGCCCAGATCGCGTCGTCGCCGGCGGCGAGCTCTTCGGGTGAGCCGCCGACGTCGATCTCCTGGTCGACCGCGGCCGCCTCGGGGTCGATCCGGGTGACGACGCCGGCGCCGTTCGCGACCCAGACCGAGCCGAAGGCCGCGATCAGGCCGCGCGGCTCGTCCGCCACGTCGATCGTCTCCTCGACCTCGCCCGAGCCCGCGTCGAGCGACATCACGGTGTCGTCGTCGGTGTTCGCGACCCAGACCTTGCCCGCCTCCACCGCGATCCCCTTCGGGTTCGCGCCGACGGCGATGGTGGTCTCCACGCTGTTGGACTTCTCGTCGATCACCGAGACGTCGTCGCTCCCGCGGTTCGTCACCCAGATCTTGCCCTCACCGGCCGCGATCCCGTGCGGCTCGGTGCCGACCATGACCTCGGGCAGCGGGGTCTCGGTGGTCGGGTTGATCTCGACCGGGGTGACCGTGCCCGAGCCGGCGTTGGTGACGTAGATGCCCTCGCCCGAGTGGACGACGGCGCGCGGCGTCGTACCCACGGCGATCCGCGCCTCGCGGCCGGTCTTCTCGTTCACCCGCAGGACCTCGTTCGAGTCGCTGAGCGCGACGTAGACCGAAGCCGGCCCGGAGCTGACGCCCTCGGGCGCGGCCAGGCCCGTGATCGGGTCCTGGGGCGTCTCCGATTCGGGGTCAATCGGGGTGAGGGTGCCGTCGAGGCGGCTGCCGACCCAGACCGTGCCGGTCCGCTCGCTCACGGCGATCCCGACGGGCAGCCCGGCGACCGGGATCGGGTCGCCGGCGAGCTTGGCCTCGCCGAAGGCGGCCGATGTGCCGCCACCTCCCCCGTCGGCGGCGGGCTCGGGCTCGCCATCGCTCCCGCCGGTGAGGGCGACGATCGCGGCGATCGCGACGACGATGCCGAGCACAGCGACGCCCGCGAGCAGGCGCCGGCGGCGGACCGCGGTGTCGTGCGTGGTCCGGGGCACCGCCGGCTCCGGCGCGGGCCCGGGCGCGGGCCGGGTCTCGAGCGCGGGAGGCGGAGTCTGCGGGGCCGGGCGGGTCTCGGGCGCGAGCGGCCTGGTCTCGGGCTCCGAGGGCCCGGCGTCCGACGGCTCGTGCGGCGCCGTGGGCGGGGTGGCCGGGGCGGTCGCGCCGGCGACCGCCGTCGGGGCCGCCTCGCCGATCGCCACGGTGCGCTCGCCCTGGCTCACCTCGCGGCCCTCGACCGCCGCGTTGGCGGCGCGGGCCAGATCGCCGGCGGAGGGAAAGCGCTCGTCGGGGTCCTTCGCGACCGCCCGGCGGATCGCCTGGGCGAGGTCGCCGGGAAGCTCGGGCCGGAGCTCGCGGACGTCCGGCGGCGGCTCCATCAGGTGTGCGTACATCTTCGCCACCTTCTCGGTCTGCTTCGCGAACGGCGTCGAGCCGCAGAGCATCTCGTAGAGGAGGCAGCCGAGCGCGTAGACGTCGGTCCGGGCGTCGAGCCGCTCGCCCTTGATCTGCTCGGGCGCGGCGTAGTCGAGCGTGCCGATGAAGGCACCGCTGGCGGTCAGCCCGGTCTCGGCGTCGATCAGGCGGGCGAGCCCGAAGTCGGTCAGGTAGACGTGCTGGCCGCCCTCACGGGCCTCGATCAGGACGTTCCCGGGCTTGATGTCGCGATGGATCAGCCCACGAGAATGGGCGGCGTCCAGGGCCGACGCGAGCGGCGCCAGCAGTTTCGCGGCGTGGTCCGGCTCGAGCCGGCCCTCCCGGCTGAGCAGGCCTCGCAGGTCGGTCCCCTCGATGAAGTCCATGGTCACGAACAGGAGCCCGTCCTCCTCGCCCGCGTGGTGGACCGAGACCACGTTCGGGTGGCGAATCGAGACCGCGATCCGGGACTCGGACTGGAAGCGCTGCCGGAAGCGCTCGTCGCCGACCAGATCCGGCGAGATCACCTTGAGCGCGACGACGTGATCGAGCGCCAGGTGACGCGCCCTGTAGACGACGCCCATGCCGCCGCGGCCGGCGACGCCCTCGATGTGGTGTCCGGCGAAATCGGTTCCCGGGGACAGACCCCCTCCGGCGAGTGCCATAGAACCATTCTCGCCGTTCCCGCGGCGTTTGCGAAGCCCGGCTCGCTAGGCGGGCGTGGCGACGCCGACGAGCGCGGCCATGCGCTCGAGCGTGTGGTCGCGCTCGCCGGGATCCATATGGATGAACGAGCAGATCAGCCGGTCGGCGCCGATCTGCCGGAACTTCTCGACCCGCTCGGCGACCTGGTCCTCGCTGCCCACGAGCGAGGTCGCATCCACGAGCTCGTCGGGGATGGCGGCGTAGGCCTCGTCGCGCTTGCCGTCGAGGTAGAGCGACTGGACCTCGTCGGCGACGTCGCCGAATCCGAAGCGGTGCGTGAGGTCGACATAGAAGTTCGTCTTGCGGCTGCCCATGCCGCCGAGGTAGAGCAGGAGGCCGGCCTTCACCACCGCGCGGGCGGTGTCCAGGTCACCGTCGATCGCGACCTGGACGGTCGGCGAGATCTCGAGGTCGGAGCGGCTGCGGCCGCCCTTCTCGAAGCCGGCCTCGAGGTGCTCGCCCCAGGTCGCCTCGAACGCGTCGGGGGAGGAGAAGATCGGGATCCACCCGTCGCAGATCTCGGCCGCCATCTCGACCGACTTGCGGCCGATCGCGCCGACGAAGATCGGGATCTCGCTGCGGACCGGGTGCATGTTCAGCTTCAGCGCCTTGCCCTGGCCGGTGACGCCCTCGCCCTCCATGAGCGGGTACGTGTAGTGCGCGCCCGAATGCTCGAGCCGGCCCTCGCGGGCGACGATCTCCCGGACGACCTCGATGTACTCGCGGGTGCGACCCCACGGCTTCGCGTAGGGGACGCCGTACCAGCCCCTCCGATACCTGCGGGCCCGACGGGCCGAAGCCGAAGATGAACCGCCCGCCGGAGAGGGCATCGATCGTGACGCCGGCCATCGCCGCCGCCGCAGGCGGTCGCGCGGGGACCTGCATGATCGCCGCGCCGAGCTTGATCGTCTCCGTCTGCGGCGCCAGCCAGGCGAGAACGCTGACGACGTCGGAGCCGTAGGACTCGGCGGCCCAGACCGATTCGTAGCCGGCGCTCTCGGCCTTCTTGACGATCGCGACCGCGTCGTCGCCCTGGGGACCGATGCCCCAGTAGCCGAGGTTGATCCCGAGTTTTAAATCCGAACTCATCGACCGAACCCTATACGCGAGCGGGCCCGGCCGCCGCGAGGCGACCGGGCCCGTTTCGCAAGCGGATGCGAGTGCGGCTAGTCGATGTAGCCGAACTCCTCCAGGTAGTCGTGGGCGACGTCCTCGGGCTTCTCCTTGTCGAGGTCGACGCGCGCGTTCAGCTCCTGCATCACCTCGAGCGAGAGATCGCCCTGGACCTTCTCGACCGTCTGCCGGGAAGTCAGGCCCCGCCTCGTCGGCCTCCTCCTTGTTGGCGACGAATAGGACGTTCCCCGCCGGCAGCACCTCCTTGTCGTCCTCGAGCATCGACGTAGTCGTCCGACTCGGAGAGCTGGGGTCGGTCGTGAAGAGGATCGAGAGGTCGGCGTCGCTCCTTGTCGAGCACCTCGTAACGGAGGCCGATGTCGACCGGCGTGAACTCGTTGAACTCGAGGCCGTAGTACTGCTCGAGCCCGAGCAGGCAGTCGATCCGCTGGCGGCACTCGGGCGAACCGTCGAGGGTCAGGTCCTCGGACTTGCCCTCCAGGTCGGAGATCGTGCTCGACGCCGAGCTCGTCTGCCTTCTCGCGTCAGCAGGCCGACGGCATTCGCGCTCTCGAACGCTCGTCGGCGCGTAGGCGACCAGGCCCTGCTTCGTCGAACTCCGCCTGCGCCTTGTCGATCGCCTCCTGCCCGTCATCCGGCACGTCCTCCGGGGCGTAATCGAAGAACGAGGTCAGCGCGGTCGAGGTGTACTCCGGATAGCCGGTGATCTCACCGTCCTCGAGCGCCTTCAGCGCGATCTGCTCGGAGCCGAGGTTGAGGTCGGTGTCCACGTCGTAGCCGGCGGCCTCCAGCGCCTGCGCGTAGATCTCGCCGAGGATGAACTGCTCGGTGAAGTTCTTCGAGCCGACCGTGAGCTTGGTGCCGTTGTTGTCGGCGTTCTCCTCGATCAGGTTCGCTGCCGGTGCTCTTCGCCGTCACCGCCATCGTCCTCGTCGTCGGAACCGCAAGCATGCGACCGTCAGAGGCCAACACGAGCGCGGCGAACAGCGCGAGTAGCGATCGCAGGCGGATCTGACTGGTCATTCGAGCTCTCCCTCTCTTGTGGCGCCGGCGTTTCCGAGCCGACCTGATCCCAAATCCTATGTCGGTCGTCCCTCGGCGCGCCACCTCGCCACCCGCGATGTGCGCTTGAGGCGGATCCCCTTGGGGGTCATCAGGCGCTGCAGACCGGCGAGGCCGAGCTCGACCAGCATCGCGAGCAGGGCGACCAGGATGGCGCCCGCAAGGACGCCTTCGTCGCCGTAGACGTTGCGCGCGAGGATGAAGTCGCCGAGCGTGAGCACGCCGGCCAGCGGCGCGATCGTCGCCGTGGCGATGATGTTGATCGCCGCCGTTCGCACCCCGCCCATGATCGTCGGCACGGCCAGCGGCAGCTCGACCCGGCGGATGACCTCGAGCTCGGTCATACCCATTCCGCGTCGCCGCGTCGACCGTGTTCCGGTCCACCTGCCGCATCGCCGACGAACGTGTTGGTGAGGATCGGTGGGATCCCGAGCACGGCGAGCGCGATCGTCACGTTGAGGATGCCGGCGCCGATGAAGGCGACGATCAGCGCGATCAGCGCCAGCTCCGGCACCGCCCGGCCGGCGTTGCCGATCGCGATCGCGAGCAGCTCGCCGTTGCCGCGATGGCCGAGCACGACTCCGATCGGGAGGGCGACCAGCGAAGGCGACGACGAGGGCGGCGCCGCTGACCTCGATGTGGGTCCAGCATGAGCTCGCCGACCTGCTCGGGCCCGCCGACCTGCGCCCCGCCGACCGCCTCGCGCGGGTTGAAGATGAACTCGATCGCGCCGCCGAAGGAGTCGAGGAATGCCGGCGAGCGGCGGGGCCACGTCATGGCTCGCGCCCTCCGCCACGGCGCCATCAAGCGCTGCGGCGACGAGCAGCAACGCGTCGAAGGAGACCGCCATCAGGATCCAGATCGCGCTGGCCGTCAGGACGCCCGTCTTGAAAACGATGTTGGAGCCGGTGACGATCTCGGTCGCCGAGCCCGCCGCCACCGGCGAAGACGGCGAGCGTCGCGATCGCGACCGTGGAGACGGTCGCGATCCGCAGGCCGGCGACTGATTTCGGGCATCGCCAGCGGCAGCTCGACCCGCCAGAGAAGCTGCCGGTCGGTCATCCCCATGCCGCGCCCGGCGTCCTTCGAGCTCTCGCGGGACGTTGTCGAGGCCCGGTGACGATGTTGCGGTAGATGATCTGCAGCGTGTAGGCGGTCAGCGCGATGATCGCCGTGTCGTGCCGCGGCCCGTGATCGGCAGCAGCAGGAAGAAGACCGCGAGGCTGGGGATCGTGTAGAGGATGCCGGTGATCGCCGGTGAACGGGCGGAACGAGCCAGCGGCGCCGGTGCGAGAGCAACGCCAGCGAGAAGGCGATCGCGAACCCGACAGCGACCGACGACGACACGAGGAGGATGTGCTCGAGCGGCGGGGTCATGTAGCGGTCGAAGTTGTCGACCACCCAATCCGGGCAGAGTCTTGTTCTCGTGCGACGCAGTCTCTCGGATCGATGCCGGAAGAAGTCGCCGGATCTGGGCCTAGCGGCCAAGCCATGTCGAGAGCGAGTTCACGGTCGTCGAGCGGCCGTTCCACCGCTGGATGCGCCTCGACCAGCGCCTCGCGGGAGCCGAGGAACTCGGAGATGATCTCGACCGAGAGAACGCCGGCGATCCGGCCCTCGGCGTCGACGACCGCCGCGTACATGCGTCTCCGACTGGAGCAGGTCCGAGAGCGCGTCGCGCATGACGTCGTCGAGCTCGAGCCGGGGCTCCGCCGGCGAGTCCGGGCGCTCGGGGACGATCTCGCGCTCGAGGTCGCGCTCGGAGAGCCAGCCGAGCGGGCGGCGGTCGGAGTCGACCAGCAGGGGGTGCGGCACCTCGGCGCCCTCGAGCTTCGCGCGCACCTCGGCGCTCGGCTGGCCCACGTAGGCGAGCGGCGCCTTCCACAGCGAGATGTCGGACACGCGGAGCAGCGCCAGCCGCTTCAGCGCCCGGTCGGCGCCGACGAAGTCCTCGACGAACTCGTCAGCGGGCGCCATCAGGAGCTCCGCCGGGGTCGCGTACTGGGCGAGCCTGCCGCCCTCGCGCAGGACGGCGACCCGGTCGCCCATCTTGATCGCCTCGTCGATGTCGTGGGTGACGAAGCAGATCGTCTTGCGAACGTCTGCCTGCAGGCGGAGGAACTCGTTCTGGAGCCGCTCGCGATTGATCGGGTCGACCGCACCGAAGGGCTCGTCCATCAGCATCACTCCAGGGTCGGCCGCGAGCGCGCGGGCCACGCCGACGCGCTGCTGCTGGCCACCCGAGAGCTGCGACGGGAAGCGGCTACGCAGGTCTGGGTCGAGGCCGATCAGGGCGATCAGCTCCTCGACGCGGGCGTCGATGTCCGGCTTCCCCCAGCCGAGCAGGCGCGGCACCGTGGCGATGTTGTCGGCGATCGTGCGGTGCGGGAAGAGGCCGGTCTGCTGGATCACGTAGCCGATGTGGCGCCGCAGCTCGGATGGAATGCGGTCACGCACGGAGCGGTCGCCGACGTGGATGTCCCCGGAGGTGATCTCGATCATCCGGTTGACCATCCGCATCGCCGTCGTCTTGCCTGAGCCCGAGGGCCCGACCAGTACGCAGATCTCCCCCGCCGGGATCTCGAGCGCCAGCCGGTCCACCGCGGGGCCGTAGGCGCCCGGATAGACCTTGGTGACGTCCTCGAACCGCACCGAGAGCGCCTCGGTCCCGCCGTTCCGGGTGTTCACCGCTCCCGCCTCCACGCGCGCCCGGCGATCCTATCTCCGTGGTTGGCCGGGGGAGCGCCGGCAACCCTGTATAGATGATCGGGTGATGGACGCCGAACATCCGCGAGGGCTCTCGGTCGGCGAGGCCGAGCGCAGGCTGGCGGCGCTCGGGCCCGTCGAGTCGGAGTCGAGCCGCTCGGTCCGCTCGATCGTGCTCGGCAACGTCCTCACGCTCTTCAACGCGATCATCTTCGTCTTCTTCGTGCTCGTGCTCTCGCTCGGGCTCTTCGCCGACGCGCTGTTCGGCCTGATCGCCGCGGTCAACAGCTACATCGGCATCCGCCAGGAGCTGAAGGCGAAGCAGACCCTCGACGAGCTGGCCCTGCTCGTCGCCCCCTCGGCGAAGACCGTCCGCGACGACAGGGTCTTCGAGCTGCGCGCCGACGAGGTGGTCCCCGGCGACGTCGTCCGGGTCGAGCCCGGCGATCAGCTGATCGCCGACGGCGAGGTGATCGCCTCGCGCGGGCTCACGGTCGACGAGTCGCTGCTCACCGGCGAGGCCGACGGGCATCCGCAAGGCGACCGGCGATCGCCTGCTCTCGGGAGCGTTCGCGATCTCCGGCTCGGGCTACTACGAGCTCGACGCGGTGCGCGAGGACTCCTACGCCGAGAAGCTCGCCGGCGAGGCGCGCGAGTTCCGCCACCCCCCGTCGCCGCTGCAGGAGGAGATCAACCGCATCCTCTGGGCGACGACGATCCTGCTCGTCCCGCTGGCGCTGGTGCTGATCGTCTCCCTGGCCATCCGCGACACCGACTTCAGAGAGGGCGCGCAGACGGCGACGGCCGGCCTGATCACGCTGATCCCCGAGGGCCTCGTGCTGCTGATGAGCGTCACCTTCGCGGTCGCCGCGGTGCGGCTGGCGAAGCGGCGGACGCTCGTTCAGCAGATCTCCGCGACGGAGGCGCTTGCTGCCGTCGACACGATCTGCATCGACAAGACCGGGACGCTCACCGACGGCTCGCTGGAGCTGGTCGCCGTCGAGCCCGCCGACCCGAGCCGCGCCGAGGAGGCCGAGCGCGCGCTCGCCCGCTTCGCCGCCTCCGCGGGCGAGCGCAACCGGACGCTGCAGACGATCGCCGAGCGCTACCCGGGCCGCGCCGAGCGGGTGACCGCGGAGGTCCCGTTCTCGTCCGATTGGAAATGGAGCGGGGTGACCCTCGACGGTGGCGCGAGCGGGCGCAGCTACGTCCTCGGCGCGCCCGACGTGCTCACCGAGAGCGGCGCCCTGACATTGCCCGCCGGGCTCGAGCGGGCACTCGAGGAGCACACCTCCGCCGGGCGGCGGGTCGTCGCCTTCGGCGAGGCCCGCGGCGGGCTGCCCGACGACCCGGCGCGCCAGGCGCCGCCCCAGCTCCAGCCGCACGCGCTCGTCGTCCTCTCCGAGACGCTGCGCCCGGACGCCACCGAGGCGATCGAGTTCATGCGCGAGCAGGAGGTCGACCTGAAGCTGATCTCGGGCGATGCCCGGGAGACGGTGACCGCGGTCGCGAGCGCGGTCGGCGTTCCCGCGGACGCCGGGGTTATCGAAGGCTCATCCCTGCCCGCAGACGAGTCGGGGCTCGGCGATGCCGCCGAGGGCAACACGATCTTCTGCCGGATCAGGCCCGAGCAGAAGAAGTCCCTCGTCGCCGCGCTGACCGACCGCGGCCGGATGACGGCGATGATCGGCGACGGGGTCAACGACGTGCCGGCCCTGAAGCAGGCGCGGCTCGCGGTGGCGATGGGCTCGGGCAGCCAGATCTCGAAGGGCGTCTCCGACATCGTCCTGCTCGACGACCAGTTCTCGATGCTCCCGCGCGCGGTGGCCGAGGGCCGCCGGATCGCCCGCAATATCCACCGCCTCGCGCGCCTCTACCTGACGAAGACCGTCTACGCCGCATTCCTGATCGCGACCGAGGCGATCTTCGCCTTCACCTTCCCGTTCCTGCCGCGGCACCTGACCCTGGCGGCGTTCCTGACGATCGGCGTGCCCTCGTTCGTGCTCGCGCTGGCGCCGAGCGAAGGGCCGCTCTACCGCGGCCGGCTGCTGCGGGCCATCGCCGCCTTCGCGGTGCCGGCGGGAATCGCGATCGGGATCGCCTCGCTCCTCTCGTTCCTCTTCGTCGACGCGATCTTCGGCGGCACGATCGAGGATGGCCGGACCGCGGCGACGACGACGTTGATCGTGCTCGGCCTCTGCTTCATCCTCCTGCTGGAGCGCGGCCCCGGCCGCGAGCACATCGCGATCCAGAGCTACATGCTGGCGATGGTCGCGGGGCTCGGGGCTCTCTATGCGCTCGTGCTCGCGGCCACGCCGGTACGCGACTTCTTCGAGCTCGAGATCCTCTCTGCCGGGCAATGGTTCCTCTCCCTGCTCGCGGTCGCGATCGGGCTGGCGATCGCCGCCGCCGCCTGGCGGCTGCCGCAGATCCAGCGGCTCGAGAGCGAGGTGGTGGAGGACTCCCCCGCGGTACCCTCGCCCACCCACCGGCCGCAGACCGGCGAGCAGGCCGCCGTGTCTGGCCCGGGTGGAGCCCGATGAGCGACGTCTTCGACACCCAGCCCGCGATGCCCCTGCCCTCGGGCCAGGGGCAGCGCACCGAGCACAGGCGAACCAAGATCGTCGCCACCGTCGGCCCGGCGACCCGCGATCCGGGCCGGCTCTGGGACCTGATCTCGGCCGGCGTCGACGTGCTTCGCCTCAACTTCTCGCACGGCTCGCGCGAGGAGCACGCCGAGAACGTCGACCGGATTCGCAAGGCGGGCCAGGCCGTTGGCCGCGAGGTCGGGATCCTCGGCGACCTGCCGGGGCCGAAGCTCCGCCTCGACGATTTCGGCCACGACGTCGTCGTCCTTCACTCCGGCGACCGCATGTCCCTCTCGACCGAGGAGGGCGAGGGCTCGCGCGAGTGCCTGCCGGTCGCCTGGGACGGGCTGCCGGCAGCCGTCTCGACCGGCGACCACATCTACCTCGCCGACGGCAGGGTCCGCCTGCGCGCCTTCGACATCACCGAACACGAGGTCCATTGCGAGGTCGAGGCGGGGGGCGCAGTCGCCTCGCACCAGGGGATCAACCTTCCGGGCGCGACGACCGCGCTGCCGGCCGCCGGCGCCGACGACCTCGACTGGGTCGACTTCGCGGTGGACCAGGGGATCGACCTGCTGGCTGTCTCCTTCGTGCGCAGCGCCGCCGACCTCGAGCCGGTCATGGAGCGCCTGCGCGAGCGCGAGTGCGACATCCCGCTGATCGCCAAGATCGAGAAGCCACAGGCGGCCGACAACGCCGACGAGATCGTGCAGGCGGCGGGGAGCGGGATCATGGTCGCGCGCGGCGACCTCGGCATCGAGCTGCCGCTCGCGAAGGTGCCGGTCGTCCAGAAGCACCTGCTCCAGCTCGCCGGCCGCCATTCGAAGCCGTCGGTGACGGCGACGCAGATGCTGGCCTCGATGACCTCGACGCCGCGGCCCACCCGAGCCGAGGTGACGGACGTCGCCAACGCGATCTACGACGGCACCGACGCGGTCATGCTCTCCGAGGAGACCGCCGTCGGGGAGCACCCGATCGAGGCGGTGCGGGTGATGGACCAGATCGCTCGCGAGACCGAGAAGGACCTCCCCTACGAGGAGTGGCTCGTCCACCGCACCGAGCCCCGCAGCGACGAGATCGGGAACTCGGTCGCCCAGGGCGCCGTCGCGGCGACCTACAGCCTCGGCCTCGCGGCTCTCGTCGTCCCCACCCGCAGCGGCCGCACCGCCCGCCTCGTCTCCGCCTTCCGGCCGAAGGTCCCGGTGCTCGCGATCACGCCGCGGATCGAGACCGTCAGGCGGCTGAACCTGCTCTTCGGCGTCCAGACGGAGCTATCCGACGACTGGGAGAGCCTGCGGATGCTGCTCGACCAGTGCGCGCTCGCCGCCCGCGAGACCGGCGTCGCCGAGTCGGGCGACCTGATCGGGATCACGGCCGGGCTCCCCGAGCAGGGACTCGGGACCAACCTCTTCGAGGTCCACCGGGTGCCCTAGCCGCGGGAGGACTCGACTGCGGGCGCGTCGTCGGGCTGCCAGCCGGGGCCGTGGTAGAGCAGGCCGAAGCGGGTGCGCCAGCTGGGCGCCCGGCGGAGGTCGTGCCAGAGGGCGATGTACTCGTGGAAGGCGACCCGGACCGGGTTGAAGCTGTTGACGTTCTTGGTGAGGCCGTAGCGGACGCGGTCCCCCTCGGGCTCGTAGGTGCCGAAGAGCTTGTCCCAGACGATCAGGATGCCGCCGTAGTTGCGGTCCAGGTACTGCTCCTGGGTGCCGTGGTGGACGCGGTGATGCGACGGCGTGTTGAGCACCGCCTCGAGCGGTCGCGGCAGCTTCCCGATCCGCTCCGTGTGGATCCAGAACTGGTAGATCAGGCTCCAGCTCTGGGCGAGCAGGATCATCCACGGCTCGAAGCCGACGAGCGGCATCCACAGCCAGAACGGCGCGTAGGTCATCGGCACCCAGGTCTGGCGCAGGGCGGTCGAGAGGTTGTAGTGCTCGGAGGAGTGGTGGACGACGTGGCTCGCCCAGAAGAAGCGGCTCTCGTGAGAGACGCGGTGGAACCAGTAGTAGGAGAAGTCGTCGGCGAAGAAGAGCAGCACCCACACCCACCAGTCGTCGGGCGAGAGCCGCAGCGGCGTCAGCTCGTAAAGCGCGACGTAGGCGGCGAGGACGGCGAACTTCCAGGCCACGTTGATCGCCACGTTGCCCAGGCCCATCGCCAGGCTCGTGCGGGTGTCGCTCGCCTCGTAGCCGACGAGCTCGTCGTCGTGGACGTGCCTGTACGAGTACGCCTCGACGACGAGGAGCAGGACGAAGAACGGGATCGCGTAGTAGAGGACCTCAGCCATCGGCACGCTCGCGCGGTGGGATCACGAACTGTGTCACCACGAGGTTGGCGAGGAGCCGGTCGCCGTCGGTGACCCGGACCTCGACGACGTGGGTGGAGCGACCGGCGTGCAGGTGGCGGGCGGTGGCGAGGAGCTCGCGGCCTGGGAGGCCGGCGCCGAAGACGTTGAGCTTCATCTCGACCGTGGTGAAGTCGTGGCCGGGGGGAAGCTGCGCGAACGTCTGCCAGGCGGCGACGGAGTCCGCGAGCGCGACCCAGGCGCCGCCGTGCAGGACGCCGCCGGGGTGCAGATGACGCTCGTCGACGACCATCCGCCCGGTCGTGTACTCGTCGGTGAGCTCGACCGGCTCGACGCCGAGATCGCCGGGGAAGCTGCCCTCGATCCGCTCCCGGATCGAGTCGGGCGTGATCTCGGGATTGATCATTTGAGCCCGAAGTCGCCGAAGGGCTCGTCGCGCTCGCGCACCGCCTGCTTGAAGCCGGCCTCGGCGGCGCGGCGCTGGAAGGCGTAGCCCTCCGGCGTGTGGCGGGCGATGCCGTCGAAGAAGGTCGCGGTGAGCTGGGTCTGCGCGAGGCCCTGGGCGTGGATCGTCGAGTTGACGAGCGCCTTGTGCATCACGAGCTGGTTGACGGGCAGCCGCGCGACGCGCTCGATCAGCGCCTCGGCGACGTCGTCGAGCTCGGCCGGCGGGGGCCGCCTCGGTCGCGAGCCCCCACTCGACCGCCTCGGTGCCGCTGAGGCTGTCGCCGGTGAGCAGCAGCCGCATCGCGCGGCCGGCGCCGATCCGGTGGGCCCAGAGCGCCGTCGTCGGCACCCCCCAGACCCGGGCCGGCGGGTAGCCGATCTTCGCCCGGTCCTCGACCACGAGCAGGTCCGAGCAGAGCGCCATGTCGGTGCCGCCGGCGACGCAGAAGCCGTGCACCTTGCAGATCACCGGCTTCTCCGAGTTGAACAGGCTCATGAAGCCGCGGACGTTCCGGCGACATCATCTGGAAGTCGGTGACCGGGTCCCAGGTGCCGTCGGGGTCGTGGTTGCGCGGCGATCGTCAGCGGGTCGAGCGGGGAGCCCGCCGGGGCGACCTCGCGCATCAGCCGCAGCTCCGCCCTCGCCCCATCCGCTCGGCGGATGCGACGAGGTCGTAGCCGCCGCAGAAGCCGGTGCCGTTGCCGGCGAGGGCGATCACGTGGACCTCGGGGTCCAGGTTGGCGCGCTCGACGCAGGCGGCGAGCTCGCGCGGCATCTCGAGCGTGATCCCGTTGCCGCGCTCGGGCCGGTCGAGCGTGATGCGCGCGACGCGCCCGTCACGCTCGTAGGTCATCGTCTGCAGCTCCATGGCCGCGGACGCTATCGCGGCGCTCAGGCCTCGGCGAGCTCGCGGCGAAGAACTCGAGCGCGGTGCGCGTCTTCGTCTGCTGCTCGCCGGAGAGGTTGACGCCGCGCTCGTGGAGGAACGCGCGCGAGAGCGCCGCGACCTCGAATGCCTCGCCGGGCGGGCACTTGGTCGAGAGCTCGAGGATCTGCGAGCCGTCGGGATAGAACCAGAGCTCGACGACCAGCTTGCGGGCGTAGCCCTCCGGCCTGTACTTGATCTTGAGCACGTGCACGGGCCCGAGGATCGCGAGGTCGTCGAACCCGACTCCTTCGGGCGCGTGCTCTGAGAAGAAGGCTCGCTGGGACTTCGAGAAGAGCTTCGGCAGCGGCCCACCGGCCGCGATCGTCTCCTTCACGCGGTCGTTCTTGACGACGCCCTTGAACGAGCCCGAGCAGACGAAGCCGCCCGGCATCGCGTCGACCTCCACCCCGAACGCCGGCTCGGCGCGGATCTCCTCCGGGAGCTCGCCGGGGACGACGGGCCTCAGCTTCACGACCGAGTCGTCGGGCCTGCCCTGGGTCCGGCGGGCGCGGACGACCAGCCCCGCGCTCTCGAGGTCCAGGCCGGGGGTGTCGAAGAAGTAGACCTGGCGGAGGACCGAGTCGAGCGGGTCGAGCTCGAGCGCCTGCGCGGTCGCCCGCCGCTCCTCGATGGGGACCGTCAGCTTGAGCTCGACGGTGTCGGCGCCGCCGATCAGGCCGAGCAGCTCGACGAGCTGGTCGTCGTCGTTCCCGGCAATCGGGCTCGCTGCCTCCATGCGGGATCGACCGTACCATCGCCCGCAGGTATGGGAGACAAACGGAGAGAACGGTTCGCGGGGCGCCGCACCATCCTCCGGGTGATCGCGGTTTGGATCCTGACCGCGGCGGCGCTCGTCCTGCTCTCGGCGATCATGGAGAGGTTCACGGTCGACGGCGACGGGGCCGCGCTCGTCGCCGCCGCCGCGATCGGGCTGATCAACGCGCTCGTCTGGCCGCTCGCGATCCGGATCGCGCTGCCGTTCACGGTGCTCACGCTCGGGCTCGGCGTGCTCGTCCTCAACGGCGCCGTCGTCCTCCTCGTCTCCGCGCTCGATCCCGGGATCCACGTCGACGGGATCGGCGCCGGGATCGTCGTCGCGATCGGGATCACCGTCGTCAACTCGCTGGCGACGGCGCTGCTCGCGATCGACGACGACGATTTCTTCTACCGCAACGTGGTCCGCCGGGAGGCCCGCCGCCACGCCGCCACCGACGCGGACTCGGAGGTCCCGGGCGTCTACTTCCTCGAGATCGACGGCCTCGCCCACGGCGTCGTGCAGCGGGCGATCCGCGACGGCCACGCGCCGACGCTCGCGCGCTGGCTCCGCGACGGCTCGCACCGGCTGATCGGCTGGGAGACCGACTGGTCGTCCCAGACCGGGGCCTGCCAGGCCGGCCTCCTGCACGGGGACAACGACGACATGCCGGCGTTCCGCTGGTGGGAGAAGGACCGAAACGCCGCGATCGTGACCAACCACCCGAAGGACGCGGCCGAGATCGAGCGCCGCCATTCCGACGGGCGCGGGCCTGCTCCACGAGGACGGGGCCAGCCGCGCCAACATCCTCTCCGGCGACGCCCCGCACACGCTGCTGACGATGAGCACCGTGCTCGACCGCGACCGCCCCGGGCGGATCGGGCAGGACTACTACGCCTACTTCGCCAACCCCTACAGCGTCACCCGCACCTTCTGCCTGGCGATCGCCGACATCGTCCAGGAGCTCTACTTCGCCTCCCAGCAGCGCCGCCGCGACATCCGCCCGCGGATCAAGCGCAGCTTCTCCTACGCCTTCGTCCGCGCCTGGGGAACGGTCGTCCAGCGCGACCTCCAGGTGGCCGCGGTGATCGGCGACCTCTACGCCGGGCGCCCGGTCGGCTACACGACGTTCCTCGCCTACGACGAGGTCGCCCACCACTCCGGGGTCGAGCGCATCGACGCGCTCACGACCCTGCGCCGGGTCGACCGCCAGCTCGCGCGGATCGAAGCGGCGGCCGCCGACGCCCCGCGGCCGTACCGCTTCGTCGTCCTCTCCGACCACGGCCAGTCGCAGGGCGCGACCTTCCTCGACCGCTACGGCAGCTCGCTCGAGGACCTCGTCCGGGACGCGTGCGACGACAGACGACGTCGAGTCGATCAGGACGCGCAGTCCGACGAGGCGATCAGCTATCTCGGCGCCGGCCTGACGGAGGCCGGAGGCGGCAAGGGCGCGGTCGGCCGCGCCGCCCGGACGGCGGCGCGCTCGAAGCGGGTCGACGGCGAGGTCGTGATGGGCGAGGAGGACCGCGCGGCGCGCGAGAGCCGAGCGAGTCCGGCGAGGACGAGGCGCTGCCGGAGCTCTCGGTGATGGCCTCCGGCAACCTCGGGCTGATCTCGTTTCCCCGCGAGCCCGGGCCGGGTCACCCTCGAGCGGATCGAAGCGATGCACCCGCGGCTGATCGGCGCGCTGCGCGACCACCCGGGATCGGCTTCCTGCTGGTCCGCTCCGAGAGCGACGGGCGCGGTCGTCCTCGGCACCGCGGGGCGCCAATCACCTCGACGCGGGCCGGGTCGAGGGCGAGGACCCGCTGGCGCCGTTCGGGCCGAACGCCGCCGCCCACGTCTCGCGAACCGACGGCTTCGCCCATTGCCCCGACATCGTCGTCAACTCCACCTACTGGGCCGAGAGCGACGAGGTCGCGGCCTTCGAGGAGCTGGTCGGCTCGCACGGCGGCATGGGCGGCGGGCAGTCGCACCCGTTCGCGCTGTTCCCGAGCGACTGGCGCGCGCCCGGAAGAGGCCGGTCGTCGGCGCCGAGACGATGCACCGCCACATGCGCCGCTGGCTCGCCGACCTCGGCCACGACGCCTACGCCGGCTGAACCGGTCAGCGCGCGAGCTGGACGATGCCGTGCGCGACCAGGTAGACGCCCACGATCCCGAAGATCGCGACCAGGATCGGGCGCTGGTGGCCGCGGGCCCAGTCGTTCAGGCTGCGAAAGGCGTCACGCGCGGCCGAGGGCCTGATCACCAGGAAGAAGACCGCGGCGACCGAGACCCCGTACCAGATCGCGTTGTAGACGAGGACGTGCCAGATGTCGGTGACGACGCCCTGGCGCTCGATGATGATCGAGTTCAGCGCGAGGAGGTAGAAGAGTCCGGGCAGGTGGGTGGCGATGCCCGACCAGCGCCGCGGTCGCCGCGGTGGGGTCGCGCAGCTTGCGGAGCGCCCAGCTCTCGGCGCCGGAGGGGTCGTCGGGAGAGCGGTTGAGCGAACGGCCCGCGAGGATGCCGACGGCAAATCCGAGCGCGGCGGCGCCGACGACGAGGTCGAAGATCCCGCTCAGCACGCGCGGCGGGTGCAGGTCGGAGTTGCTCACCGCAAGCACGACCACGATCCCGAAACCGGCGCTGAACGCGAACCCGGCGCCGATGTAGGCGAGCAGCAGCCGGCGAGGGTGGCCGCGCGACATCAGCGAGTAGACGGCGGCGAGCCCCGCCGGCCGCGCGCCGCTGCCGACCGCGAGGACGAGCGCCTCGAGGTTCACTCAGTCGCCCTCAGGCCGGCCGGAGGGATCAGGCGGTACTGGCGCGAGCCCGCGAGCCCGAGGCGTAAGAGGCGAGGTCGGCGAAGAAGGCGAGGATGACGATGAACCACTCGAAGCCCTCGACCCCGTTGACGCCGCCGCCGAGGTCCCACATCGCCGCGTAGGCAAGCGTCGTCCACGGCAGGATGAAGAAGCCGAGGAACGGCAGGAACCAGCTGTCGAACGCCCGGCTGAGCAGGTCGCTGAAGAGGAAGATGACGAACAGCGCCAGCCGCGGGGAGATCAGCGCGAGGAGTGCGCGAAGCAACCCATGCGCGGAAGCTACCGGTCGGCGGACCCGACGGGCGGGTGGTTGAATCCAGGCGTGGCGAGCGGGGTCAGCAAGGAGGTGCGCGGGCGACGCGCCGAGCACGCGATCTACGGCTCGATCATCGTGCTCGCGGTGATCGTCGCGGAGGACAGCGCATCGATCACGATCCGGGTGGCGATCGGCACGGTGCTCGGTGCGGCTGCTGGTCACCTCCCTGGCCCACGTCTACGCCGACTACATCGGCGAGATGATCCGGGCGGAGCGCCACCCCTCCTCCGAGGAGTGGCGAGACGACCTGAAGAACGCGTCCTTCGGATTCACCGTCTCGATTCTGCCGGTCTTCTTCTTCGTCCTCGCCGCCCTGGACGTGATGACGCTCGACACGGCGTTCGACATCGCCGAGTGGGTCGGGGTCGCGCGTGATCGGCGCCTACTCGGTCGGAGCGAACCTGCTCGCAGGCCTGCCGATGGGCCGCAGCCTCCTGATCGGGCTCGGCTTCACCCTGCTCGGAGCCGGCCTGGTCGCCCTGAAGATCGTCCTCTGAGACCTACTGCTCGAGCTGGTCGTACGGTGCAGTCGGCGTGGCTCCTTGTCGTCGCGCCAGCGCTGCACCTTCGTCCCGTGGCGGATGCGGCCGTCGGAGACGTGGTCGAAGGTGACCTCGACGACGAGCTCCGGCCGCAGGGTCACCCACTCGAGGTCGCGGCCGGCGGTCCAGCGGCTGGGGTCGCCGGAACCGCGGTCGCCGGTCTCATACGGCGCCAGCTTCTCGACGAGCTCGCGCTTCTCCTTCGCCTTGAAGCCGGAGGTGTGGCCGACGACGCGCAGCTTGCCCTCGTCGTCGTAGAGCCCGAGGATCAGCGAGCCGACCGTGCCCGGCTCTTTTCCCGGGCGCCAGCCGACGACGACGCAGTCGGCGGTGCGTACCCGCTTCACCTTGACCATGCCCTTGCGCTCGCCGGGCCGGTACGGGGCGTCGAGCTGCTTCGCGATCACGCCCTCGCCGCCCTGCAGCCAGTCCTCGGCTCCCTCGGCGGAGGTGACGAAGGGCGTCACCTCGATCGACCCGGGATCGTCGAACCCGTCGACGAGGGCCTCGAGCGCCTCGCGGCGCTCGGCCAGCGGGCGATCCGTGATCTCCTCGCCGTCGACCACGAGGAGGTCGAACGCGCGGAAGGTGACGGGGATCTGCTCGGCGAGCATGTTGATGCGCGACTCCGCCGGGTGGATGCGCTGCTGCAGGTCGCCGAACTGCTCGCGGCCGTCGCTTCCGACGACGACGAGCTCGCCGTCGAGCAGGTACTCGCCCGGCGGGAAGCGGAGCTCGGGGAAGTAGCGAAGCAGCGGCCGCCCGTTCCGGGACTGCAGGTAGACCTCGTCGCCGTCGACGAAGGCAAGCCCGCGGAAGCCATCCCATTTCGGCTCATAGGCCCAATCCTCGCCCTCGGGCAGGTTCTTCCGTGTCAGCGCGAGCTGGGGCGAGACGGGCGGAGAGAGCGGCAGCGGCACCTCACGGCAAGACTAGCGAAGCCGCGCGAAGGCACCGCGGATCGCCACCTGCGACGGCGGTCGCCGCAGCAGCGACGTCTCCGCGAGGGCCGGGTCCGCCGGACCCGGCGCGCGGTAGGAGAGCAGCCGCGTGTTCTCGACGATCTCCAGCGCCTTCCCGCCCGCCGCCTCGACCCGGATCACGCGCGCCCGCTCGCGGCCCGCGAGCGGGACCGGCTCGGCGCCGGACTCGAAGACGATCCCGGCCCCGTCGTCGATGCCCCAGCCGCCGGGCAGTCCGCCGGCGACGGCGTCGAGGTAGGCGGTGCGGCGGGCGGGGTCACGCGAGTAGTGGACGCAGAGACTGCCCCGCACCAGCCCGAGCCCGCGGATCGGCTCCGGCGCCCCGCTCGAGGCGCTGATCCCGTGATCGAACCAGCAGAGCGCGCCGGCGCTCTGGCCGCAGAGGACCACCCCCGCCCGCCAGGCCTCGGCGAAGAGCACCGGCAGGCGATGCGCCCGCCAGATCGCGAGCAGGTTGACCAGTGAGCCCCCGGCGACGTAGATCAGGTCCTGGGAGAGCAGGTGGCGGCGCAGGTCGACGCGCTCGTGCTCCAGGCGGAAGAGCGAGACGTGGCTCGGAATGCAGTCGAAGCGCTCCGCCGCGGCGTAGAAGTCGGTGATTCCGTCGCGCGAGTCGCCGCCCGCCGTCGGCAGCAGGCAGACGCGGGGCGAGTCGGCTCCGGAGAGCGCGAACACGTGCTGGAGGATCGCGAGCTCCGGCCCGCGAAGGCGGAACTCGTGCCCGCCGAGGGCGACGATGCGGCGCGGTTTATAGCATCAGTGCGCGCACTAGGCGACGGCCAGCTCGGGCTCGGGGCGACCGTTGCCGCGCGCGCCGAGGAAGTCGCATGCGAGCGGCTCCGCGACGACGCCGGACTCGCCGAGGCGCAGCTCGTGGCCGCAGACTCCGGGCCGCGACCCGACGACCGCGTGCAGCGAGAGGCCCAGGAAATGGAGCGCGGCGCCATCGTCGGCGGCGTACCCGGGCCGCATGCCGGCGGCGAGCTGGCGCTCGAACTCCTGCCGGCGCTCGGGCTCGGCGTCCCAGTGGGCGGTGAAGCTCCACGGGAGCAGGCCGAGTCCCTCGACCCGCTGCGGGGGGCCGTTGTAGGCGCTGAG
Organism: uncultured Thermoleophilia bacterium; assembly: GCA_963844425.1. Taxonomy (GTDB): domain Bacteria; phylum Actinomycetota; class Thermoleophilia; order Solirubrobacterales; family 70-9; genus DASUSH01. The sequence goes on from CAWJOD010000001.1 coordinate 319,751, forward strand.
GGCGTCGGTGAACCAGCAGAGCGCGCCGGCGCTGAGCCCGCAGAGGACGATCCCGCGCTCCCACGCCTCGGCGAGGATGCGGTCGAGCCCGTGCGCGCGCCAGACGCCGAGGAGGCTCACGAGGCTGCCGCCGCCGACGTAGATCAGGTCCTGGGAGAGCAGGTGCTCGCGCAGGTCGAGCAGGCTTCGGTGGCGGCGGAAGAGGGAGATGTGCGAAGCCTCGGCTCGGGCGCCGGCGAACTCGCGGTAGAAGCGGACGATGTAGTGGTCCGCGTCACCGCTCGCCGAGGGCAGGAAGCAGACCCGGGGCCGGGGCTTCCCGGTCAGCGAGAGGACGTAGTCGTCCATCAGCGGATTGCCGCTCTCCATCGAGAAGCCGCCGCCGCCGAAGGCGACGATCTGGCGGCGCTCACCGGGGAGCACCAGCGGGGCTGCGACCTCGCACTCCATACCGGGCAATATCGCTGCCGCGAAGCCCAACGGCCATGTACCGCGGGCCGGTTTGCAGGGATTTCGATTCGCCCGGGTGTCGAATCAGCCGGTTTCTGTGTACTCGGGCACCGCGTCGCGCCCGAGCCCGTTCAGCTCCTGGGCGACCCCGAAGAGGTCGCCCTCCTCCCAGAAGTCGACCGCGAGCCAGTTCGGCATCAGATCGCGCAGGTCCGCGCACTCCTCGGCGCGTCCGAACAGGAAGTCGAACGAATTCACCCGCGCCGCCGTCTTCGGCGAGCGCGGCATCGCCTCGATCCAGTGGTTGAGCTGGAAGAGGGGATTGGCGGCGCTACCGCGGTTGCGGTCGCAGCTCGACGGGGCCTCGAGCTCGGAGACCGTGTGGAACGTGTACGGCGTCTCCTGCGCCCACTCGAAAGCCGGCGCGTACCACGGGATCGCCTCGCCCCCGGCCCTGTTCTCGGCCGTGATCAGGACCCGGTTGCCCGACGCGATCATCCGCCGCAGCGTCGGCAGCGGCTTCCCGGGCTTGAGCGTGTAGACGTAGTCGATCAGTCCGGCCTCGGTGACGGCCTTCTCGATCCGCTCGGGAGGGACGTAGTCCTCGATGACGATCTCGATCACCTCGTCCGGGTGGGTCTCGAGGAAGTCGGTGACATCCTTGAGGAGCGGCACGGCGGGGGTCGCGCCGAGCTCGCAGAAGACATGGCAGAAGTAGACGTCGCGCTTGCCGCCGCCGACCTCGCCGAGTGCCTGGCGCTGGATCAGGCGCTCGGCGGTCTCGACGAAGTCCTCGCTGGTCGCCTCGATCGCCGCCTGGCGGGCCTTGCCCTCGCCACCCTCAGCTTGGAGGTCGGTGACGATCGTGCTGCGGCCCTCCTTCGAGAGCCCCCAGTGGGCGTCGATCAGGAGGTTCCGCACGCCCGCCTCGAGCTGGTCGGGGATCGGCTTGCGGTTGTTGGCGAGCAGGTAGCCGTCCTCGGCCGCGGACATCGCGTTGTGGACGCCGGGGAAGGTGACCTCGTCGAGGTGGCGGTCGCAGAGCTCGGCGAAGCCGTTGCAGCGCTCGATCGAGGCGGCGTCGCGGATCAGCGCTCCCGGCCGCTTCTCGTCGTCACCGCCGATGGCGATGACCGCCACGACGACGCCGACGACGAGTACCGCCACCCCGGCGGTCGCGGCGCCGACGCGACGCCCGCTGAGCAGGGGGCCGGCCTCCTCGCCCTCGGGAGGCGGGGCGATCAGGAACAGGAGCTCGGTGAGGGCGAAGAAGATCGCGTAGGCGCCAGCGGCGACGGCGAGCAGGTAGAGAAACGATTGCGGGTTGAGGACGACCAGGACCCCGAGCGCGAGCAGCGCCAGCGCGCGCACCGTCCGCGCCGTCGGGCTGACCGGCCGCGAGATCGCGGCGCCGAGCCGGCGCAGGGGGTCGGCGGCGTCGATCCGGCGCCTGGTCGCGACCGCGGCGGTGAGCAGGAGCGCGGCGCCCAGGCCGAGGATCATCCAGGTCCGCAGGTCGCCCAGGTAGGCGTCCCAGACGGCGGCGCCCGAATCGCGCAGGCTCTCGGCGAGCCCGCCCAGCACGAGCACCCGCGCCGACGAGGAGCAAAGCGAGCCCGAGCCCGAAGGCGACCGCCACGCAGACCGCGACGGTGAGCAGCGAACGGCGGTGGTCGCGATCGGCCCAGACCGCGCCGGCGAGCATGAGCAGCGCGACGGCAGGCAGCACCAGCCCGAGCACGCGGGCGTCCTCGGAGGCGCGAGGCGACGGCGACCGCCGTCTTCGACTCGACCAGGTCGTTGAGCCGCGTGGTGGCGTCGTCGGGCAGGTCCTTGGCGATGTCCGGTGCGACCGTCTGCAGCCCGTCGATCGCGAGCGCCGTGCCGTCGGCGAGGCCGAGGACGAGCGAGTCCCCGTCGCGCGTGAAGACCGTGCGATGGGCCCGCTCGGCAGCCTGCTCGAAGATCGCCTCGAATGCCTTCGTGCCGATGATCCCCGAGGTGACCGAGATCAGCACGGGCCGGGCGTTCACGAGGTCGGGCTCGGCGTTGTCGATCAGCGAGTCGACGATCGCCTCGGCGAGGGGCTGGCGGACCCGCTCGTCCTGGATCGCGTCGACTGCCCGGTTCGCGAAGCCCTTCGAGTCGAAGATCGCCTGCCGCGCGTAGAGGAAGAACGTGCCGACGAGCAGCAGGACCGCGCCGACGACCGCCAAGATCCGCGATGCCCGGCGCCTTCCGCGCCCCGTCCCGTCCGCCATGCGCGCATTCAACCAGGGCCGTCGCTGTATCTAGGCTCGTCGCATGCAGAACTGCGACATCGTCGTGATCGGCGGCGGCATCGTCGGGCTCGCGGTCGCGCGCGAGCTGACCGCGCGCCGCCCCGGCGCGTCGGTCTGCGTGCTCGAGCGCGAACCGGGCCTCGGCGCCCACCAGACCGGGCACTCGAGCGGGGTCGTGCACGCCGGGATCTACTACGCGCCCGGCTCGCTGCGCGCGCGGCTCTGCGTCGAGGGCGCGCGCGAGCTCTACGCCTATTGCGACGAGCGCGGCATCGCGTACGAGCGCAGCGGCAAGCTGATCGTCGCCGCCGGCGAGGCGGAGCTGCCGCGCCTCGACGAGCTCGAGCGGCGCGGCCGCGCGAACGGGGTCCCGGGGCTGCGACGGGTCGGCCCGGACGAGATCGCGTCGATCGAGCCGCACGCGCGTGGGCTCGCGGCGCTGCACTCGCCGGCGACCGGCGTAGTCGACTTCGCGGAGGTCGCCCGCGCCTACGCGGCCGACGCGGCCACGGCGGGCGCGCGCATCGTCACCGGCTGCGGGGTCGAGTCGCTGCGGCCGGCGGGCGAGGCGATCGAGGTTCGCCACAGCCTCGGCACGACGACGGCCGGGTTCGTAGTCGCCTGCGCCGGCGCCTGGTCGGACCGGCTCGCGGTCGCGGCAGGCGCGCCGGCGGAGCCGCGGATCGTGCCCTTCCGCGGCAGCTACCTGCGGCTTCGCCCCGAGCGTCGCGAGCTCGTTCGGGCGAGCATCTACTCGGTGCCCGACCCCGACCTCCCCTTCCTCGGCGCCCACGCCACCCGCGGGCTCGACGGCGAGGTGCTGCTGGGCCCGTCGGCGCTGATGGCCGGCGCCCGTGACGCCTACCGGCTGACGCGGGTGGTCGGCCGCGACCTGGCCTCCACGCTGGGCTGGCCCGGGACGTGGCGCCTCGTCGCCCGGCACTGGCGCTACGGCCTCGGCGAGATCGCCCGCGCGGCCAGCAAGCGCGCCTTCGTCGCCGGGCTGCGCCGCTACCTGCCCGAGCTGTCCGCCGGCGACGTCGTCGCCGGGCCTGCGGGCGTCCGGGCCCAGGCGCTCGCCCGCGACGGCACGCTCGTCGACGACTTCGTCATCTCCGAGACCGAGCGAGCGCTTCACGTCCGCAACGCCCCCTCCCCCGCGGCGACCTCCGCGCTCGCGCTCGCGCGGGAGATTGCGGATCGCGTGCCGGGGTAGTCTGCCGCTGATCGAAGCGGCGACCACAGAATCGAAGGACGCCGAGCCGGAGCGCTTCGACTCGACCTCGTTCTCGAAGTCGCTGTTCCTGGGCGAGATCCAGGAGGAGATGGTCTTCCCGTGGCCCGAGCCCCGCGCCGAGGAGCAGGAGAAGATCCGCGGGCTGGTCAAGGCCGCGAAGGAGATCGGCTCCCGCTACGACCCGCGCAAGGCCGAGGAGAAGCGCTGGGTCGGCGACGACGTGATCCGCGACCTCGGCGAGGCCGGCCTGCTCGGCCTGTACGTCCCCGAGGAGTACGGGGGCCAGGGCCTCTCGCAGACGGGGTACGCGCGGGTGTTCGAGACCTTCAACCAGATCGACGCGACGCTCTCGATCGTGATGGGCGTGCACCAGTCGATCGGCTACAAGGCCATCCACCTCTACGGGACCGACGAGCAGAAGGAGCGCTTCCTACCCGACCTGTGCTCGGGCCGGAAGCTCGCCGGGTTCGCCCTGACCGAGCCCAACGCGGGCTCGGACGCGTACGAGATCGAGTCGCGCGCGGTGGCTCAGCCAGACGGCTCGTGGGTCCTCAACGGCGAGAAGCGCTACATCGGCAACGGCTCCAAGGGCGACCTCTTCACCGCCTTCGCGCGCTGCGAGGTCGACGGCAAGGACAAGCACATCGCCCTGATCGTCGAGAAGGGGATGAAGGGCTTCGAGGTCGGCGAGCGCTTCGACACGATGGGCCTGCGCGGCAACGACCTGCGGCGGCTCTACTTCAAGGACGTCAAGGTGCCGGCGGAGAACGTGATCGGCGAGCCCGGCGAGGGCTTCCGGATCGCGATGCACGTGCTCAACAACGGCCGGATCGGGCTCGGCACCGGCTCGGTCGGGGCCACCAAGGACCTGATCGACAAGGCGATCGATCACGTCACCGAGCGGCGCCAGTTCGGGATGCCGCTCGCCGACTTCGAGCTCGTCCAGGAGAAGATCGCCTGGATGGTCTCCTACCTGTTCGGGCTGGAGTCGATGTGTTACATGACCTGCGGCCTGGTCGACCGCGGGGTCGAGGACTACTCGCTGGAATCGGCGATGTGCAAGGTCTCCGGCACCGAGTTCCTCTGGTACGCGGCCAACCGCGTGATGCAGCTCAAGGGCGGCGAGGGCTACATGCGCGACCAGCCCTTCGAGCAGATCCTCCGCGACATCAGGATCTTCCCGATCTTCGAGGGCGCCAACGACGTCATGCGCGCGTTCATCGCGCTCTCCGGGATGAAGCCCGTCGGCGAGAAGCTCTCCGGCCTCGGCGACATCGGGCTCGGCGACCCGATCGGATCGATCGGCGTCGTCCTCGACTACGTCGGCGACCGGATCTCGCAGCAGGTGAGGCCGGACAAGATCACGAAGGCCCACCCCGAGCTCGAGACGCACGCGGACGACGTCTCCGAGCAGGTCAAGGAGCTGCGCTCGGTGACCGAGGGCCTGCTGCGCGAGCACCGCGGCGAGATCATGCAGCGCCAGTTCCAGCAGAAGCGGATCGCGGCGGCGGTGTCCGACATCTTCGCCCAGGTCTCGACGATCTCGCGCGTCTCGCAGATCTTCGAGGACCAGGGCGTCGAGCCCTCGGGCCAGGAGCGCTACATCGCCGACACCTTCTGCACTCGCGCCGCCGACCGGGTGCGCTCGAGCTTCCGCCAGATCGAGTCCAACGACGACGAGCGGATGACCGCGATCGCCAAGCTCGCCTACAAGCGCGGCGAGTACGGCTACGCGCTGTTCGAAGTAGACAGCTAGGCGGGGACGGCCGCGGGCTCGCGCTCCGTCCCTCCGGCGTCTGACCCCACGGGGACGGAGCGGTCGTGGAAGATCGTGCGGCCGCCGCGCTTCGGGGAGACCGTGATCGCGCGGCGGCGGGTCGCCTCCGGGGCGTCGGCGCCCGGGGCGATGCGGTAGCGGGAGAAGACCGCGCGCAGGACCGTCTTCATCTCCAGGGTCGCGAACGCGGCGCCGATGCAGCGGCGGCGCCCGCCGCCGAACGGGATCCAGGTGAAGGTGCCGGGCTTCTCGCCGACGAAGCGCTCGGGCCGGAACGCGTACGGGTCGGGATAGATGTCGGGGTCGTGGTGCAGGAGGTAGGCGTTCGCGATCAACGACACGTCCGGCGGGAAGGTCCAGCCGCCGATCGTGACCTCCTGCTTCACGAGGCGCGGCTCGGCGTTCGGAAGCACCGGCCGGCGGCGGAGGATCTCGTGGACGGTCGCGGTCAGGTACTCCTCGCCGTCGCCGGCCTCGATCTCGGCGATCAGCTCGTCCTGGACGCGCTGCTCGCGCGCGAGGATCGCGAACGCCCAGGTGAGCTCGGACGCCGTCGTCTCGTGGCCCGCGGCGAGGAGGGTCATGAGCTCGTCGCGGAGCTCCTGCTCGGTCATCGGGGAGCCGTCCTCGTGCCTCGCCTCCAGGAGCATCGTGAGCACGTCGTCGCGGTCGCCGCCATCGGCGCGCCGCTCCTCGACCAGCTCGAAGATCAGCTCGTCCGCCCGCTCGCGCAGCTTCGCGAACCGGACGAACGGGCCGCCGCCGAAGTAGCTGCGCTGCAGCGCGGGGAGCAACGAGAGCGGCGTCATGCTGAACTCGAGGATCCCGCGGAGGAGGGTGCGGAGCTCGTCGAGGCGGGAACCGGGCTCGAGGCCGAAGACGGCGCGGAGGATGATCTCGAGCGTCAGGTCCTGGAGGCGGTCGTGGGTCACCACCGCCTCGCCGGTCGGCCAGCTCTCCACCTCGCGCTCGGTGACGTCGCGGACCAGCCCGTCGAGGCCGGCGAGGCGCTCGCCGTGGAGCGCGGGCAGGAGCAGCTTGCGCTGCGAGAGGTGCGGTGACTCGTCGAGCAGGATCAGCGAGTTGGCGCCCACGATCGGCTCGAGCAGCCGCGCGCCCTCGCCCGGGTGGAGCACGTCGGGCGGCGCCGCGAAGATCTCCTTGATGTGCTCGGGCTCGGAGTGGATGACGAACGGCGGCGTCGCCGGCAGCTTGATCGTGAAGCGCTTGCCGTAGCGGGCCCTGGCGCGCTCCATCGACGCGAGCGGTCGCGACCAGAAGCCGATCATCTGTATCGCCGCCGGCAGCTTCGGGCCGGGCGGCAGCGCTGCGCGCATCCTCGTTCCTCCTGAGGCCATCATCGCCCTCCGCGCTGCCGGCCATGTGTGAGGTGGCGCACGCTCAGTCCTCGGTCGCGCGCCAGGCCCAGAGCGCGAACAGCGGCTGGATCGGCAGCCGCAGCCAAAGGAGGGGCTTGGGGATCCCCTCGGCGCCCTTCACCTCGTCGGTGTTGGTCGCCATCCAGATGTTCGCCGGGAAAGACCGCGGTCAGGACGCCGAGGATCCACCAGCGCGCGAACGGCCTGCGCGTGCGCGGCGAGATCACGGCGAGCCCGCCGACGATCTCGGCCACGCCGCTCGCCTGCACGCACTCGCGGTGGTACGGGATGTACTTCGGCATGATCGCCTCGTAGCGGCGCGGGGCCACGAAGTGCATGGCGCCCGCGAAGATCCAGAAGCCCGCGAGCGCGATTTGGGACCGCCTCATCGCTGAGCAAGTCTTACAGGCCGTCGAGCAGGCCGAGCAGGGCGGGCTCGACCTCCCGGCGCGCGGCTCCCGGGTCCTCGGCGTTGGCGATCACCATCCCCGCCTCCCCCATCGCGCCGAGGAGCAGGTGGGCGAGCGGCTTCACCGGCCGCCGGGTCAGGGCGCCGGAGTCCATGCCGAGCTCGAGCGCGGCCGTGACGAGCCCGAGCCCGTAGCGCTCGTCGATCTCGCGCCATTCGGTCCAGCCGAGCACGGCGGGGGACTCGACCAGGGCGATGCGGGCGATCTCCGGGCGCTCGCAGGCGTCGAGGAAGGCGCGGGCGCCGATCGCGAGCACCTCCCTGGGATCGGTGCCCGCCTCGGCCTCCGCGGCGATGCGCTCGCCGATCTCCGCCGCGAGCGAGGCCTCGATCCCCTCGTGGACGGCGCGGAACAGGTCGCGCTTGTCGTCGAAGTGGTGATAGAGCGCGCCGCGGGTGACCGCGGCGCGGCGGACGATCTCCTCCGTGCCGACGTCGGCGTAACCGCGGTCGGCGAAGAGCTCCCGGGCGGCGTCGACCAGGCGCGCCCGGGTCGTCTCCGAGCGCTCGGCCTGCCGGCTCATGTGATCAGGCTCACGCCGCGAACATACATACAGTGTGTATGTTACGCCCCGTCAACGACGGAGGAGATGCGATGGCCGACAACACCTACTGGCGCTCACCCGACCTCGGCAGCCCGCGCGACATCGAGCTGGCCGCCGGCAAGCTGCGCTGCTTCGAGGCCGGCGACCCCTCCGCCCCGACGATCGTCTTCGTCCACGGGCTGCTCGTCAACGCCAACCTCTGGCGGAAGGTCGTGCCCGTGCTCGCGGATCGCTTCCACTGCGTCAGCCTCGACCTGCCACTGGGATCGCACGAGCTGGCGCTCCCCGGCGCCGACCTGTCGCCGACCGGGCTCGCCGACCTGATCACCGGGGCGCTGGATGCGCTCGACCTCTCCGACGTCACGCTGGTCGGGAACGACACCGGCGGCGGCCTCTGCCAGATCGCGATCTCGCGCGACCAGGAGCGGGTCGGCCGGCTCTTCCTGACGTCATGCGACGCCTTCGAGAACTTCCCGCCGAAGTTCTTCGACTACCTGAAGTGGTCGTCGAAGGTGCCGGGCGCGTTCCAGTTCGGGTTCGCGCCGCTGCGGCTCGAGGCGCCGCGGCGGCTGCCGATCGCCTTCGGCTGGCTCGCGCACCGCAAGATCGACCGGGAGGCGACCGACAGCTACGTGCTGCCGCCGATCACGGCGCGCGGGCCCGCGCGAGGACGTCCGCCGAGTGCTGCCGCAGATCGAGCCGCGCTACCTGCTCGAGGCGGCCGCGAAGTTCGGCGAGTTCCGCAAGCCGGTCCTGATCGCCTGGTCGGAGGACGACAAGTTCTTCCCCCTCGAGCACGCCGACCGGCTCGCGGCCGCGTTCCCCGACGCGCGGGTCGAGTGGATCGCCGACGCCCGCACGTTCTCCTCCGAGGACCAGCCCGAGCGGGTCGCCGCGCTGGTCGGGGAGTTCGCGGCGGCGCCGGCCGCGGTGTCGTGAGCTCGTAGCTACGGCGGGCTTGGCGCGGGCGGCCCGCGCCCGTAGTGGCGGCGAAGCGCGACGTAGGCGCGGCGGATCCGCTTCGCGAGGAAGATCGCGAGCGCGATCCCGGAGACGAGCAGCGTCGCGGCGATCAGCGCCGCCAGCAACGGGTACTCGACCGCGATGAAGACGACGAGGCCGACGAGGCCGTCCTCGAGCAGGCTGGCGACGATGTTCGACGCGGGCTCGGGAGAGGTGTTGATCCCGAGCCGCAGCGCCGACTTGACGCCGGCGCTCGCCAGCGCGGTCGCCCCCGAGCCGCGCCGCCGCGAAGGCCTGCTCGGCGCTCTGGAGATCGTCGGCCGATCCGTAGACGGAGCCGATCGCTCCCGCGACCGCGGTTCTGATCGGCAGGTTGATCGCGTCCCAGACGCTGTCGAAGAACGGCACCTTGTCGGCGACGAACTCGACCGCGTACATGACCACCGCGACCGCGAGGACGACGTTGCCCTGGAGCTCCTCGGGCACGTCGCCCCAGCCGACCCGGCCGAGCACGTTGAGCAGCGCGACCGTCGCGTAGGCGTTGACGCCCGACGACCACGACGTCGAGAAGAGCGTCGGCGCGAGGTCTCGACACGCGCCGACCCTAATGTGTTAACGCTGGGCGCTGGCCGCCTGCTTAGTTCAGGCGCTCGACCAGCATCGCCTGGCCCTGCCCGCCGGCGACGCACATCGTCTCGAGCCCGATCGTCTTGTCATCGGTCTCGAGCCCGTTCAGGAGCGTGCCCATGATCCGCGCTCCGGTCATCCCGAAGGGGTGGCCGAGGGCGATCGCGCCGCCGTGGGCGTTCATCTTCTCCAGCGGGATCTCGCACTTCTCCATGATCGGGATCACCTGGGCCGCGAAGGCCTCGTTCAGCTCGACGCGGTCGACGTCCTCGATCTTCATCCCGGCCCGCTCGAGCACGGAGTGGATCGCGCCGATCGGGGCGACGCCCATGATCTCCGGCTCCAGCGCGCTGGTCGCCGAGGTGATGATCTTCGCGCGCGGCTCGAGGCCGAGCTCCTTGGCCTTGGTGTCGGACATGACCAGGACCGCGGCCGCGCCGTCGTTCAGCGGGCAGGAGTTGCCGGCGGTGACCCCGCCGCCGCCCTCGAACGCCTCGGGCAGCTCGGAGAGCTTCTCGTACGTCGAGCTCGCCCGGGGGCCGTCGTCCTTCTCGACCTTGGTGCCGTCGGGGAGCTCGACCGGGACGATCTCGCGGTCGAAGAAGCCGGACTCCTGCGACTCCACCGCGAGCTCCTGCGAGCGCTGGGCGTAGCGGTCCATGTCCTCGCGGCCGACGTTGAACTTCTTCGCCACGTTCACCGCGGTGTCGCCCATCTGGATGTAGGCGTCGGGGTTGCCGTTCCCGCCCTGGAGGTTCTCGTTCTGGTCGGCGGCGCCGGCGGGCTCGGTGCGCTCGTTGAAGCGGCTCACCCACTCGATCCCGGAGGCGATGTAGACGTCGCCCTCGCCGGCCTTGACCGCGTTGCCGGCCTGGCGGATCGCCTCGAGCGAGGAGGCGCAGTATCGCGAGACCGTGGCGCCGTTGACCGACATCGGCAGCTTCTCGGAGAGCAGGACCATGATCCTGGCGACGTTGAAGGCCTGCAGGCCCTGCGGCATGCCGCAGCCGGCATAGACCTCCTCGACCGAGTCGGGGTCGACGTCGGGGTTGCGCTCGAGGAGCTGGTCGATCACGTACGCGCCGATCTCCTCCGGACGAAGCTGGGCCAGCGAGCCCTTGAAGGCGCGGCCGATGGGGGTCCGGACGGTGTCGACGATCACTGCTTCGGGCATTCAGGTCCTCTTTCTTCGCGAATCTGGGGCGGGTGGATGCTAGGGGGACGGTAGTTTTCCTGCCCATGCAGGAAGACGCGTCAGTCGAGATCAGCGTCGCGGACCTCGCCGCCCGGCGGGAGTCCGGCGATGTCCAGATCGTCGACGTCCGCACCGACGAGGAGTGGGGCGAGGGGCGGATCGCCGGCTCCCGGCACGTGGAGCTGAACGAGCTGACCGCGGCGGCCGACTCGATCGACCGCGAGCGGGCGGTCGTCTTCATCTGCTCGTCCGGCAATCGGTCGGCCATGGCCGCCGAGGCGTTCCGCCTGTCGGGCTACGACGCCTACAGCCTCGCGGGCGGGCTGACCGCCTGGACCGAGCAGGGGCGCGAGCTCGAGCCTGCCTGACCCGAGCGCCTGGCCATGAAGCCTCTAGAGTCCCGCCGCGATGGCAAGGTTCGGCCGGAGGAGGGGTGGTACCGGCGGCGAGCAGGCCCCCGCACAGGGCGCGGGTGCTCAGCCGACCAGCGGTGGCGCGCAGCCGACGGCTGGCGGCGCCCAGCCGACCCAGCCACCCACGGCCCCGCCCACCGGCCCGCAGCCCGCGGTCGGGGCCCCGGAACCCACCGTCAACGAGCGGCTCGAGGGACAGCGATCCTGGCTGGCCCAGCTCGACCGGCGGGTCGGCGTCCGCACCTACGCCGGAGCGGCGGCGGTCGTGATCGCGCTCGCCGCGGCCGCCGTGGCGCTGGTCCTCGTGCTCCAGCTCGACGAGGAGTCGGCGAAGACCGCCGACATCGACCAGCTCCGCGAGGAGATCGCGGGGGTCGAGGACACGGCAACCGAGGCGGCCCAGGACGACGTCCAGTCGATGACCGAGAAGATCACCCAGCTCGAGTCCGACATCGCCGAGCTCGGGTCAACCCAGGACTCCACCGACCAGGAGATCTCGGTGATCGAGGACGACATCCAGGACCTCCGCGACCAGGTCGCCGACCTCGACCAGCAATCGTCGTCGGGTTCGGGCGGGAGCAGTCCCTAGAGGGAAAGCGCGCGGCGGACCGTGCCGGCGACCCAATCGGGGTCGTTGACGAGTTGGCGCCAGGTGACCCTCAGCACCCGATAACCCGCCCTGAGCAGAAGGGCGTCCCTGGCCCTGTCTCGCTCGAATGCCTGGCGGGTGCCGTGAGTCTGCCATCCGTCTGTCTCGAGCACGAAGCCCTCTCGGCGCCAGAGGAAGTCGGGGTGGATCCATCTTTCCTCTAGTTGGATGGCCGCGTTGACTTCAGGGGCCGGAAGACCAGCTTTGGCCAGCAACCGCAGCATTCGCCTTTCGAAGTCGTTCCTGGTCAGCTTCGATTGGGGGTCCAGAGACGACAACAGCGCACGCAGAGGGAGAAGACCTCGACGGCCGGGATTCCTCGCGAGGGTGTTCTCCAGCTCGCGCAGGTCGAAGAGGCGCAGGCTCTCGGCTTGGTCGAGCGCTTGGGCCAGTGCTTCTGGGTGAAGGGTCTCCCGAGGTCGAGCAGCGTGCGGGCGCAGGTGGTGGTCGGGATGCGATCGACGACGGCGATGTCCTCAGGGGCGAGGGTTCTCGACCGGTGGGCGCGGATGCCGGCGAGCCCGCGCCCGGCGCCCGTCGGGCTCGTGACGTCGATGAGGCTCGCTGCGGTCGGGCGGAGGCCGAGCTGCGCGGCGGCAGCCGCATGGAGAGAGTCGCGCCCTTCCCGCAGGCGAGGACCGCCGCCATCCGATGCTCGTCCGGGCTCGCCGGGGGTCGGCCCAGCGAGTAGACACCCGGGTGGACGCGATGAAGCCGTCCCGTACGGGCGCGATTTCGA
>CAWJOD010000002.1:0-21307 GCA_963844425.1 uncultured Thermoleophilia bacterium
TCGACCGGCTGCAGGCGGAGGGGCCGCTGCCGGTGTGCTTCCTGGGCGGGCTCGGGCCGGTCTTTGCCGCGCGCCTCGCGCCGCGCTACCCAGGACTGATCCGCCCGCCGCTGGCACGGCGCTCGACGGCGCCTTGGCGATGGCGCGGGCGATGGGATGCGACCTGGAAGGAACGATGGAATGAGCGCTGACCCGACCCTGATGAGCGCGGAGGTCGCCGAGATTCCGGAGGTGGCGGCGCGGTTCCTCGGCGCTCGCGCGAGGCGGTACCGCGGCCGGGGCGGCGATGCGCGCGGCGGACCCGCGGCTGATCGTCACCGTGGCGCGGGGGTCGTCGGACCATGCGGCGACCTATCTCAAGTACGCGGTCGAGATCGCCGCCGGGGTGCCGGTCGCTTCGGTCGGGCCGTCGGTCGCCTCGATCTATGGCCGGCAGCTGCGGCTCGACGGGCGCGGCCTGCCTCGGGGTCTCGCAGTCGGGGCAGAGCCCGGACATCGTGGAGATGATGCGGAGCGCCCGGGCCGGCGGGGCGCTGACGGTCGCGATCACCAACGACGCCGGGTCGCCGATGGCGGCGCGCCTGCGACCACACGCTGGCGCTGCAGGCGGGCCGGAGCGGAGCGTGGCGGCGACCAAGACCTTCGTCGCTCGGTGCTCGCGGCGCTGGCGCTGGTGGCGGAGTGGCGCGAGGATGCCGAGCTGCGCGCGGCGGTGGCGGCGCTGCCGGGGCAGTTCGCGCAGGCGCTCGCCTGCGACTGGGCGCCGCTCGCCGACCGGCTGGTGCGGGCGAACTCGGTCTTCGTGCTCGGGCGCGGCCCGGGCTTCGCCATCGCCGGCGAGATGGCGCTGAAGTTCAAGGAGACCGGCGGCATCCACGCCGAGAGCTACAGCGCCGCCGAGGTGCTGCACGGGCCGGCGGCGCTGGTGCAGGCGCATTTCCCGGTGCTGGCGCTCGGGGTCGACGACGCGGCGCTGGCGCAGGTGATCGCCACCGCCGAGCGGCTGGCGGGGCAGGGGGCGGACGTCTTCCTGACCGCGCCGGCGCCGGCGGCGGGGTGGCGCGCGCTGCCCTCGGTGGCGGGGGTGCATCCGCTGACCGCGCCGCTGGTGCTGGCGGTGACGCTTCTACCGCTTCATCGAGGCGCTGGCGCGGCGGCGCGGGCTCAATCCCGACGATGCCGCCGCACTTGCGCAAGGTGACGGAGACGGCTATGAAGGCCCGACGGTCTTCGACCGGCGCGGCGGTGTTCGGCGGTCGGCGCGGCTGCACGCGCGGAGCGCGGCGCTGCGTCGTCGAGGGCGGCCGGGTCGCGGGCGACCGTGCCGGATCGGCCGCCGACGACGCGCCGGCGAGCGCGGGTGCGGCTCGGCGGCGGGGTGCTGGCGCCGGGGTTCGTCGACCTGCAGGTCAACGGCGGCGGCGGGGTGATGCTGAACGACCAGCCCGACCTCGAGGGCATCCGCGCGATCTGCGCCGCGCATGGCCGGCTCGGCACGACCGGGCTGCTGCCGACGCTGATCACCGACACGCCGGAGGTGACGCGGGCGGCGATCGAGGCCGGGATCGCCGCGGCGGCGGCGCGGCGTGCCGGGGTTCCTCGGGCTGCATCTCGAGGGGCCGCATCTCGACCCGCGGCGCAAGGGCGCGCACGATCCGCGCGCTGATCCGGCCGATGGAGGCGGCGGATCTCGCGCTGCTGGTGCGACGCGGCGCGGCGGCTGCCGGCGCTGATGGTGACGCTGGCGCCGGCGAGCGTGACGCCCGGAGCAGGTGGCGGCGCTGGCCGGCGCGGGGGCGGTGGTCAGCCTCGGGCACAGCGACGCCGACGGCGGCCGAGGCGCGCGGCGGCCTTCGCGGCCGGGGCGCGGATGGTGACGCATCTCTTCAACGCCATGAGCCAGCTCGGCAACCGCGAGCCGGGGCTGGTCGGCGCGGCGCTCGACGCCGAGGGCGTGCGGGCCGGGCTGATCGCCGACGGGGTGCATGTGGCGCCCGAGGCGATGCGGGTGGCGCTGGCGGCCAAGCGCGGGACGGACGGGATCTTCCTCGTCACCGACGCGATGGCGGTGGCGGGGACCGAGCTGGACGAGTTCACCCTGAACGGGCGGCGAGATCCTGCGGCGCGGACGGGCGGCTGACGCTGGCGGACGGCACGCTGGCGGGGGCGGACATCGACTTCGCCCGGCGCGATCCGGGTGCTGGTGCGGGAGGTCGGGGGTGACGCTGCCGCGCGCGCTGCGGATGGCGACGGCGGTGCCGGCGGCGGCTGATCGGGCAGGCGGAACGGCTGGGGCGGCTGGCGCCGGGGCGGCCGGCGGAATCTGGTGCATCTGGACGAGGGGTTGCGTCTCGCCGGGGTGTGGCGGAGGGGCGTCCCGGTCGCGTGAGCAGAGTGCGCGGGCTGAGCCGTCCCGCCCGGGCCCCGAGCCCGGGGCGGCGAGGCCGACCGCCCCCCGGGCGGCCGCTTCTCGGCCGCCCGCGGTCGTGCCGCTGCCCTCTTCGCGGGCGGAGGCTGGGTTCGGTGCGGTTGGCGTTCATACGGGCTTCGGCTGGATCGGTTCGCGTCCGGCCCGATCGCGTCTCCTGCAACGCCTCCCGGGCACGGCCTGCGCCTGCCTGGGAGGCGTTGCAGTGGCCGGACGCGAACATCAGCCGAAGCCCGTATGAACGCCAACCGCACCGAACCCGGCCTCCACCGCGAGGGCAGCGGCACGACCGCGGGCGGAGCTAGGGTTCGGTGCGGTTGGCGTTCATACGGGCTTCGGCTGATAGGTTCGCGTCCGGCCCGATCGCGTCTCCTGCAACGCCTCCCAGGCAGGCGCAGGCCGTGCCCGGGAGGCGTTGCAGGAGACGCGATCGGGCCGGACGCGAACCTATAAGCCGAAGCCCGTATGAACGCCAACCGCACCGAACCCAGCCTCCCCCGCCCGCCGCGGCGGCCGGGCCCCGTTACGTATTGCTCGCAAGAAGGGCGACAAGCTCCCGCGCGAGGCCCGCATGCACCCGCGCTCCCGGCCGCGCCCTCCGGGCCCGACCGTCTTTATCCGGATCGCCGCCCCCCAGGTCCCGGTGACCTGGGAGCGCTACCTCGTCGCCCGCTAGCGCTCGAGTCCGTCCGGGACCCTAGAAGCGGTCGTCGGCGGAGCCGAACTCGCGCGCCGTCTGCCGGGTGCCGAGCCTCTCGTTGAGCCAGATGGCGGCCTTCGGCGCAACCGCGGCGAGCGCGATCAGCGGGCGGACCGGGCGGGAGCTGATGACGATCTCGGCGCGGTCTTCGCGGATCGCGCGGATCACCGCTTCGCCGACCTTCTCGGGGGGCGACGAGCCGAGCGGGTTGCCGCCGTGCTGCTGCACGTGTTGCTCGACCCGCCCGTACATCCCCTCGCGCTCGATGAACCCGGGGCAGATCACCGAGATCGACACGGGCTCCTCGGTCAGCTCGTGGCGAATCGCATGGGTGAACCCGACGACCCCGAACTTCGTCGCGTTGTAGGTGTGGAAGTAGGCGAGCGGCGCCTTGCCCGCAAGGGAGGCGATGTTGACGATGTGGCCGCGGCGACGCTTGAGCATGCCGGGGAGGGCGAGGCGGGTCAGCTCCAGCGGCGTCAGCAGGTTCACCTTCGTGATCAGGTCGATCTGCGCCAGGGGTGCCTCGGCGTAGGGCCCGACGAACTCCACGCCGGCGTTGTTCACGAGCAGGTCCACGGGCCCGAGCGCCTCCTCGGCCGCCTGGATCAGGCCTCGCCGCTCGCCCTGCTTGGCGAGGTCCGCGGGAACCGCCTCGACGCGGGTGCCGAAGCCGGCGACCTCCTTCGCGCGCTCGTCGAGGCCGTCGCCCGCGAGGTCGGAGACGACGATGTTCGCGCCCTTCGAGGCAAGCGCGCGGCAGATGTAGCGGCCGAGGCCCCCGGCGGCGCCGGTGACGAGGGCGTTGGCTCCCCGGAGTTCCATCGCCGAGGGAGCCTAATCCGAAAAACAAAGGGCCGCCACGAGGGCGGCCCTTCGCGAATACACGGTCTGAACGAACGGAAGCCGATTCGCGGCAGGTGGGACTAACGCCTGCCGGCTTCCCGCTCGCCGGTGCCCGGGGTGGATTCCACCAGGCGGCCGTGCGCCTGGCCTAGTGGCCCTGCACCTCCAGAGTCCCGCAAAGCATGTGAATCAACTTAGGACCACCTCCTTTCTCTGGTGATTCCATTCAAGCAGGTGCGGAGGTCGGCCTCGCGATCGGCGCGGTGACCGGCGCGAACGCGGTTACTGGGGCGCCAACGTCAGACGCCGGAGGGAGGTGGGACCTCTTCGGCGATCACGGCGCGGGGGATACTCGAATCGTTTTCCGTGCAGGTCGTGGCGGTGTTCTCAGCGCCGACCCCGATTTTGACCGTGTGGGTTCCCGCGGGGAGGCCCTCGAACGATGCGAGAACCACCGCCGGCGCCGAGCTGTTGTCTCGGTCCAGGCGGGCGTCTCCGACGGTGGTCACCGTGCTGCTGTTGACGCCCGAGGCGCCGTTCGCGCTGACCCCTGCCCCGGAGCCGATGCGGAGCTGCACCCTACATCCGGTATTCGCCCCCACGGAGATATCGGTGGCGTAGGTGAGGTCGATGCGCGAGCTCCCGCTGAGCTTCGAGAAGGTGCCGGCCGTGAAGACCAGGTAATTGGGCGCATTCCCCACGCGCTCGCCGGTCACGGGGATCTCGGTGCGGGCAATCGTGGCCGGCGTGCCGGGCAGGCCCTGCGTGCCTTGCGCGCCCTCGACGCCCCTTATGCCTTGCGAGCCTGCATCGCCCTGCGACCCGCGCAGCCGTTCGCTCTCTCCTGAGCTGAAGTCTTCGAGGGTCAGGTCGTGTGCCTCCGACGAACCGACCGCATCCGGTGCGATCTGCTTCCCCTTGACGCTGTTCTTGGCCAACTTCGTCGCCGCGAAGGCGGCACCGCCGGCGAGGACGAGGAAAAGGGCGAGCGTCGCGATGACGTTCGCGTATGTCAGGTGGCTGCGCAGGGTTCTCATGCGAGCGACTATGAACGCTCAAACGAGCCGTGTCGTCAGGGTGTCGACCCTGAACTTTGGAAATGTGCGGTGCCTCAGCCCGCGCCGTTGGAGGAGGCGTCCGGCGCGCCGTCGGCCGACTTTTCAGCCGCGGCTTCCTCTATGTCCGGCAGGGGCTCCGTCTCCTCGGCGCCGGGCACCTCGGCCTTGACGCCCTCGCTCGACTCGATCACGAGGGCGACGGCGGAGACGCGGTCGTCCTCCTTCATGTTCATCACGCGGACGCCCTGCGTCGGCCGGCCCATTTGGGAGATCCCCTGGACGCTGGTGCGCTGGACCATCCCGTTCTGGGAGATGAAGACGAGGTCCTCGTGCTCGCGGACGATCAGCGCACCGGCGAGGCCGCCCTTCTTCTCGGTCAGCTTCGCGGTCAGGACGCCCTTCGTGCCGCGTCCCTTCGAGGGGTACTCGGAGATCAGCGTGCGCTTGCCGTATCCGTTCTCGGTGACGACGAAGAGCTCGGCGTCGTCCTTGGCGACCTCCATCGTCAGGACGCGGTTCTGCTCGCGGCCGATCTTGCCGGCGACGTTCATCCCCTTGACGCCGGAGGTGTCGCGCCCCATCGAGCGCACCTTCGACTCGTTGAAGCGGGCGGCGTGGCCGGACTTCGAGACCAGGACCAGGTCGTCCTCGCCGGAGGTGAGCCGTACCTGGACCAGCTCGTCGCCGTCGCGGACCTTGATCGCGATGATCCCGTCGGCGCGGATCGGGGTGTTGTAAGTGATGAACTCGGTCTTCTTGACCAGGCCCTGCGCCGTCGCGAAGGCGAGGAACTTGCCCTCCTTGAAGTCGCGGGTGGGGATCACCGCCATCACCTTCTCGCCGTCGCGGAGAGGCAGCACGTTGACGAGCGCGCGGCCCTTCGAGGTCCGCGACCCCTCGGGCAGCTCGTAGACCTTGAGCCGGTAGACCTTGCCGCGGTTGGTGAAGAAGAGCATCCAGTCGTGGGTCGAGCAGACGTGCAGGTGCTCGATGTAGTCGCCCTCCTTCAGGTCCATCCCGGTCACGCCGATCCCGCCGCGGCGCTGCTGGCGGTAGGTGGCGAGCGGCAGGCGTTTGACGTAACCCGACCGCGTCAGCGAGATCACCATCTGTTGGTCGGCGATCATGTCCTCGATGTCGACGTCGCCCTCGGAGAGGGTGATCTCGGAGCGGCGCTCGTCGCCGTAGCGGTCGACGATCTCGCCGAGCTCGCTGGTGATCAGGCCGTCGATGCGCGCCTCGTCACCGAGGATCGCACGCAGCTCCTTGATCGTCTCCATGAGCTCGGCGTGCTCGGTGCGGACCTTGTCTGACTCGAGCGCGGTGAGGCGCTGGAGGCGCATGTCCAGGATCGCCTGTGCCTGGCGCTCGGAGAGGTCGAACTTCTCCATCAGGCCCGAGCGGGCCTCGTCCGGATCGCCGGAGGCGCGGATCAGCTTGATCACCGCGTCGAGGTTGTCGAGCGCGACGAGCAGGCCCTCGAGGATGTGTGCGCGGGCCTCTGCCTGGCGGAGGCGGTACTGCGTGCGGCGGGTGATCACCTCGCGCTGGTGGGCGACGTAGTGGTGGATCAGCTCGCGCAGGCCGAGCGTTCGCGGCTGGCCGTCGACGAGGGCGACGATGTTGACCCCGAACGTCGTCTGCATCTGCGTCTTCTTGAACAGCGAGTTGAGCACGGCCTGCGTCTGGGCGCCGCGCTTGACCTCGATCACGAGCCGCATCCCCGAGCGGTCTGACTCGTCGCGCAGGTCGGAGATGCCCTCCAGCTTCTTCTCCCGCACGAGGTCGGCGATCTTCGTGATCAGGCCGCCGTCGCCGCCCTTCTTCACCATGAAGGGGAGCTCGGAGACGATGATCGACTCGCGGCCGCCCTTGATCGGCTCGATGTGGGCCTTGGCGCGAACCCGGATCGAGCCCCGGCCCGAGGCGTAGGCCTCGCGGATCCCCTCGCTGCGCATGATCAGGCCGCCCCCGGGGAAGTCTGGGCCCTTGACGTGCTCCATCAGCCCGGCGAGATCGACCTGCGGGTTCTCGACGTACGCGTTGACCGCGGCGGCCACCTCGCGCAGGTTGTGCGGCGGGATATTGGTCGCCATCCCGACCGCGATCCCCGACGAGCCGTTGACGAGCAGGTTGGGGAACCGCGCCGGCAGCAGCAACGGCTCCTGGGCCCGCTCGTCGTAGTTGGGGCCGAAGTCGACCGTCTCCTCCTCGATCCCGCGGAGCATCTCCGTCGCGAGGCGGTCGAGCCGGGCCTCGGTGTAGCGCATCGCGGCGGCGGGGTCGTCGTCGATCGAGCCGAAGTTGCCCTGGCCGTCGACGAGCGGATAGCGCAGCGAGAAGTCCTGCGCCATGCGGACGAGGGTGTCGTAGATCGCCGAGTCGCCGTGCGGGTGGTACTTACCCATGACCTCGCCGACGATGAAGGCGCACTTGCGGTAGGGGCGGGTCGGCTGAAGGCCGAGGTCGTGCATCGCGTAGAGCACGCGGCGGTGGACCGGCTTGAGGCCGTCGCGGACGTCGGGCAGCGCCCGGCCCACGATCACGCTCATCGCGTAATCGAGGTAGGAGGAGCGCATCTCCTGCTCGAGCTGGCGCTCCTCGATCAGGCCGCCGGTGAGCGAGTCCGCAGAGCCTTCCATCAGGCGGTCCCTCCAGTGCAGACGAGATCAGACATCGAGGTAGCTGACCTCCTTCGCGTGGCGCTCGATGAACTCCTTGCGCCGCTCGACCTTCTCCCCCATGAGGTCCGAGAAGAGGCGCTCGGCGGTAGCGGCGTCGTCGATCGCGACCTGCTGCAGGGTCCGTGACGCCGGGTCCATGGTGGTCTTGCGGAGCTGTTCGGGGTTCATCTCGCCGAGGCCCTTGAACCGCTGCACGCCGACGCCCTCCTTGGCCAGGTCGAGGACGGCCTGGCGCAGCTCGCCGAAGGAGAGCGCCTCGCGGCGCTTCTCGCCGAGGCGCACCTCGAACGGCGGCCGGCCGACCTGCTTGGAGAGGCTGTCGTGGACGTCGGCGAGGTGGCGGTAGTCGCTAGAGGCGAAGAGCTCCGCGCTCAGCGTGTGCGTCCGCGCCAGCCCGCTCGCGCGGTGCGTCGCCTTCACCCGCAGCCGCTCGTCGCTTGCGTCCATCAGCTCGGTCGCGTAGGGCTCGGACTCGGCGTCCTCCCCTTCGACCAGCTCGCGAACCCCGGCGAGCGTCGCGGCGCTCGAGTCGAGAATCGGCGACTCGAGCAGGAAGCTGATCGCGTCGTGGCCGAACTGAGCCTGCAGCGACGCCGTCCAGCCCTCGTACTCCTTGAACTGCCGGTTGAAGCGCTGCCAGCGGGCCTTCGTCCACGAGTGCTCCTTGGCGCCGCCGTTGACGTAGGTGAACTTCTCGAGCTTGTCGCGCAGGAGCAGCTCCTCGAGCTCCGAGTCCTTCTCGATATAGACGTCCTTGGAGCCGTTCTTGATCTTGTAGAGCGGCGGCTTCGCGATGTAGACGTAGCCGGCGTCGATCAACTCGGGCATCTGGCGGTAGAGGAAGGTGAGGACGAGGGTGCGGATGTGAGCCCCGTCGACGTCGGCGTCGGTCATCAGGACGATCTTGTGGTAGCGGGCGTCGCCGAGGTTGAACTCCTCCTCGCCGATGCCGGTCCCGATCGCGGTGATCAGCGCCTGGATCTCGTTGTTGGACAGGACCTTGTCGATGCGCGCCTTCTCGACGTTGATGATCTTGCCGCGCAGCGGCAGCACCGCCTGGGTCGAGCGCTCGCGACCCTGCTTCGCCGAGCCGCCTGCGGAATCGCCCTCGACGATGAAGAGCTCGGCGAGCGCCGGGTCCTTCACCGAGCAGTCGGCGAGCTTGCCGGGGAGCGTCGAGTTCTCGAGCGCCGACTTGCGGCGGGTCAGGTCGCGGGCCTTGCGGGCGGCGTCGCGGGCCCGGGCGGCGTCGACGGCCTTGCTGACGATCCGCTTCGCCTCGCCCGGGTTCTCCTCGAGGAACTCGGCGAGCTTGCGGTTGACGGTCTCCTTCACCAGGCCCTCGACCGGTGGGTTGCCGAGCTTGGTCTTCGTCTGGCCCTCGAACTGGGGATCGGCGAGCTTCACCGAGATCACCGCGGTCAGCCCCTCACGAACGTCCTCGCCGGAGAGGTTGGCGTCCTTCTCCTTGAGCAGCCCCTTCTGGCGGGCGTATGCGTTGAGCGTCCTGGTCAGGGCGGAGCGGAAGCCGGAGAGATGGGAGCCGCCCTCGTGGGTGTTGATGTTGTTGGCGAAGGTGAAGATCGACTCCTGATAGGAGGAGTTCCACTGCATCGCGACCTCGACCTGGCCGTCGTCGGTCTCGTTCTCGAAGAAGACCGTCTTGCGGTGGAGGGGGTCCTTGTTCTCGTTGAGGAAGGCGACGAAGTCGACGATCCCGCCCTCGTAGTGGAACTCGACCCGCTCGCCGGCAGCGCGCTCGTCGATCAGCTTGATCCGCAGGCCCCGGGTCAGGAACGCGGTCTCGCGCATCCGCTCGGCGAGGGTCGAGAAGTCGAACTCGACCTCGTCGAAGATCTCGGGATCCGGCAGGAAGGTGATCGTCGTGCCGCTGCCCTTCGCCTTCGCGCCCTGCTTCAGCTCGCCCTGCGGGATGCCCCGCTCGTAGTCCTGCGTCCAGACGTGCCCTTCGCGGGTGATCTCGAGGTGAAGCCGCGCGGAGAGCGCGTTGACGACCGAGACGCCGACGCCGTGCAGGCCGCCCGAGACCTTGTAGCCGCCGCCGTCGCCGAACTTGCCGCCGGCGTGCAGGGTGGTGAGGACGACCTCGGCGGCGGGCCGCTTCTCTTTCTCGTGCATCTCGACCGGAATCCCGCGGCCGTCGTCGACGACGGTGCAGCTGTTGTCCGGATGGAGGGTGATGTCGATCGAGTCGCAATGCCCGGCGATGGCCTCGTCGACCGAGTTGTCCACCACCTCGTAGACCAGGTGGTGGAGACCGCGCTCACCGGTGGAGCCGATGTACATCCCGGGGCGCTTGCGGACGGCCTCGAGCCCTTCGAGGACGGTGATGTCCTTCGCGCCGTACGAGCCGGAGCCGCCCTTCGACTTCGAGCCCTTCGCGCTCTTCTTACCGGCCGCATCGGCCTTCGGCTCAGCCACCCTTGGGCTTCTCCTTTTCGTCGTTCGTCCGCGAGCCCGGACACGCCCCTTTGGACGCGAGCACACTCACGAAAAATCCCGACCGCTTCGGGTGGCTCGACGCCTTCCAAGGCGGCTCGGGGTGGACCTCCAAAGTTGACATAAGGATAGCAGCCGAGCTCCCCGGAACTTCCGTCGGATCTAGACAAAAGTCCTGCAAATCACGCACAAGTCTGTATCGAGGGCGAGACTTGGATGCTCATCGCGCTAAACGCTTCTCAGAGCCCGTGGCGGGGGCCGTCCGCGGTGAATCGAAGGGCGCTCACGACGTCCGAGCCGAGCTCCTCGTTCAGGCGGGCCCGGAGACGGTCCTGAAGCAGGTCGAGCTCCTGCGCCCAGGTCGCGCTGCGGCAGGCGATCGTCACCTCGCCATCGCGCTCGGAGACCGGCTCGGCCTGGCGGGCGACGGTCTCGCCGGCGGCTCGCGGCCAGGCGGCCTGGACGGCGGCCAGGGGGGTCTCCGGAGCCGACTCGTCCACGAGCCGGCGCAGGGCGGACCCGGCTCGCCGTGGGCGCTCGCGCTTCACCGGCGGGCCCTCGCCGACGTGGTCACGCTGCGTCTCGGTTCCGCTCGGCGCCGTCGGCGACGAGCTCGAAGCGGCCGGCGCGCACGCGCAGCTCCCGTCGCGTGCCCTCGGGGAGCTGGCCCGGATCGGTCGCGGTGAGCAGCGCCTGCCCGGCGGCGAGGACGGTGTCCGTGAGCAGCTCGCGGCGCTCCGGGTCGAGCTCGCTCATGACGTCGTCGAGGAGGAGGAGCGGCGCCGTTCCGCGGCGATCGAGCAGGAGCTCGCGCTCGGCGAACAGGAGGGCGAGGAGGGCGACTCGCTGCTGGCCCTGCGAGCCGTACCGGCGCAGCGAGCGGCCGGCGAGACCGATGTGGAGCTCGTCGTACTGCGGCCCGTGAGTCGTGTGGCCGCGCTCGAGGTCGGCGGCGCGGCGCTCGCGCAGCTCGGCGGCCAGCGTCTCGGCATCGGCCGCCTCGGTGCGCGGCCGGTACTCGAGCGCGGCCTCGCCGGGGAGGCCCAGGCCGGAGGCGGCGGCCCGGAAGGGCGCCGCCAGCGATTCGACGGCCTCGCGGCGGGCGGCGATCAGGGGCGCGGCGGCGTTCGCGAGCTCCATGTCCCAGGCGTCGAGCGAGGCGACCTCGGAGGCGCCGGCGCGGACCCGCGCGACGAGGGCGTTGCGCTGGGCGAGGGTGCGCCCGAAGCGCGCCCGAAGCTCCGCGCGTGCCGGCCAGAGCGCCGGGACCAGTCGGTCGAGGTGGGCACGGCGGGCGGCGGGCGGGCCCTTGACCAGGGCGAGACGGTCGGGCATGAAGAGCGCCAGCGCGGGGCGCCTGGTTGCGGCCTTCGGTCCGGCCTCGCCACCGTCGAGGGTGTGGCGGCGGCCTTCGCCGCGGGAGACCGCGGCGAGGAAGGTGCGGCGCTCGGCCCCCTCGGACACGACGACCTCGACCCGGGACAGCTGCTCGCCGAAGCGGATCGTCTCGCGCTCGGCGCGCGTCCGGCAGGAACGGCCGGACAGGCCGAAGAAGAGCGCTTCCAGCAGGTTCGTCTTCCCCGCCCCGTTCGGGCCGTGGAGGACCGTAAGGCTCGAGTCGAGCTTCAGCTCAGCGTCGGCGAGGTTCCTGAAGCCGTGCAGCTCTAGCGTTTCGACGAGCACGACGCAGCCATCAGACGTTCAGCCGGATCGGCATCACGAGATAGCTGAAGTCCTCGCGGCCGAGCGGCCGGAGGAGTCCCGGGCGCAGCGGCGAGGTCAGCTGCAGCGCCACCTCCTCGGTGTCGACGCTCTCGATGCCCTCGATGAAGAACTGGGGGTTGAAGGCGATCTCGAGCGCGTCCCCGTCATACGGCGCCGGCATGGACTCCTTGGCGTCGCCGACATCCGGGGTCTCGGCGGCGACGGTGAGCTCTCCCTCGGCGAACGCGAGCCGCAGCGGCGCCGTCCTCTGCGCGAGCTGGCTCACGCGGCGCGTGACGTCGAGGAGCTCCTCGCGCGGGAGCCGCACCTCGTGTTCGAAGGTCTCGGGCAGGAGCTGCCGGTAGCTCGGAAACTGCCCTTCGATCAGCCGGGAGGCGAGGATGACGCCGGCCACGCGGAAGAGGATCTGGTTTCGCTGCACGGCGATCTCGACCTCCTCGGCGCCTTCCTGGGCGATCAGCCGGCTGAGCTCTCGCATCGCGCGCGCCGGCACGTTCGCCTCGAGCTCCGAGGAGATCGGCTGCTCGAGCTCGGTGTGCTTGACGCTGAGCCGGTAGGAGTCGGTGGCGACCATCGTCAGCGTCTTCTCGCTCGTGGTGACGAGGACGCCGGTGAGGATCGGCCGCACCTCGTCCCGCGAGGCCGCGCGGGCGACGCGGTCGACGGTCTCGGCCAGGGGCGCGCCGGGGATCTTCACCGACTCGCCCTCGAACTCCGGGAGGCGCGGGAACTCGTCGGCCGGGAGGGTCCGGAGGTGGAAGGTCGAGCCCGAGGCCTCGATCTCGACGTCGCGCTGTTCAGGGCGCAGCGCGACCGTCACCTCGCTTCCGGGGAGCGACCGGACGACGTCGGCCAGCAGGCGGCCGGGCAGGAGGACCGACCCCTCGGTCTCGATCTTGGCCTCGGTGGAGAGGATCAGGCTGAGCTCGACGTCGGTGGAGCGCAGCTCGAGCTGGGAATCGGAAGCGTTGAGGAGGATGCCGCCGAGGGAGGGCATCGCGGTTCGAGTCGAGACGGCGCGGCCGGCGATCTGCAGGCGGCTGTGGAGTGACTCGCGAGGCAGGGAGAACTTCATTGCTTCACCGTATTCATCTTTCTGGTTTGAGTGATTGTTGGTGTGTGGGGAAGTGGTGGGAAATCCGTGCGGGATGCGTCGGGATGCGGGTTCTCGGGTGTTGGAGGGCGGTGGTGGAGGGGTCCGTGACGGTGGAGATCTCAGATGCCGGCGGCCTCGAGGCGCCGCTGGACCTGCTCGAGGTTCGCGCTGGTGTTGGAGTCGGGGACGAGGTCGCGCTCGACGGCGCGGATGGAGTGGAGGATGGTGGCCCGATCGCGGTCGAATGCGCGGCCGAGCTCGCGCGAGGGAGAGGCCGAGCCGCTCGCGCGCGAGGTGGATGGCGAGCTGGCGCCCGCGAACGGCCTGCGCGCTGCGCTTGCGGCCGAGGAGGTCATCGGAGGAAAGATGCAGGACGGCGCAGACGGCGTCCTGGATGGTCTCGAGCGTGAGGTCGTCCTGGGTCGGGGCGGTTCCGGGCGCGCTGCCCTGCGGGTCGAGGACGTCGCGGACGAGCTCGCGGTCGAGCGGCAGGTCCATCATCGAGGCGAAGGCGAGGACGCGGTTGAGGGCGCCCTCGAGCTTGCGGACGTTGGCGGGGACGCGGGAGGCGATCTCCTTCAGCACGTCCGGGTCGACGTCGGCCGGGGCGTTGCGCCGGGCGAGGCGGCCGAGGAGGGTCGTCCGGGTCCGGAGGTCCGGCGGGCCCAGCTCCGCGCAGAGTCCCCATTCGAAGCGGTCGCGGAGGCGCTCGGCGATCCGCGAGAGGTCGGCGGGCGGGCGGTCGCTGGAGAGGACGATCTGGCTGCCCGCTTCGTGGAGGGCGTTGAAGGTGTGGAAGAACTCCTCCTCGGTCTGGCGCTTCTGCTCGAGGAACTGGACGTCGTCGACCAGCAGCACGTAGGCCTCGCGATGGCGCGCCTTGAAGGCGGTGGTGCCGGTCCCGCGGACCGAGGAGACGAACTCGGCGGTGAACTGCTCGGCGGTGGTGTACTCGACGCGCCGCTCGGGGTGGCGGGCGCGGACGTAGGTGGCGATCGCGCTCAGCAGGTGGGTCTTGCCGAGTCCGGGCGCGCCGTGCAGGAAGAGCGGGTTGTAGGCCTCGCCCGGCATCTCGGCGACGGCGAGCGCGGCGGCGTGGGCGAAGCGGTTGCCGGAGCCGATGACGAAGTCGTCGAAGGAGCCGCTGGGCTCGGCGATGCGGCGGGGCGCGGGACCGGGGCTCGGCGGGCGCCGGCGAGGTCGGCCCCGGCGGGAACGAGGACGATCTCGGTCTCCTCGCCCGCATGGCGGCGGAGCGCCTCGGTGAGCGTGCGCTCGTAGCGCCGCTCGACCCAGGCGCGGACGGTCTCGGGCGCGGAGAGGTAGAGGGTGTGGCCCTGGGCCGAGACCGGGCGGAGCGGGTCGAGCCAGAGCTTGAAGGTGGAGGCGGGCAGCGAGGCCCGAAGGTCCCCGCGGACGCGCTCCCAAAGAGCGGCGACGTCCTCAGGGACCGGATCCTGCAAAGCTCGGTTTCCTCCACCGGCGCGATCGCATTGCCCCAGGCGATCCGGGCGCCGAACCGGACCGGTGGCGATCATAGGCACGGCTCGCGTGCCCTCCGGGGCGCGGATGGGGCGAAGCGCGCAATTCGCGTCGAAAACGAATCGGCCGTTTACGCGCCTTATACTGCGCCGCTCGAAGGTGCCGCGATCGGCGCCCTCTTGCCCGGCGCGAGCGCGCCGGGGACGGCGAGACCGAGACCCCCGAATCCTGATGAAGCGGACCTACCAGCCGAAGAAGCGCAAGCGCGCGCGGACGCACGGCTTCCGGGCGCGGATGCGGACCCGGAACGGCCGCAAGGTGGTCGCGCGCCGGCGCCGCAAGGGCCGCAAGCGGCTCACCCACTAGATGTCGTGGCCCGCGCGCTGATGGCTCGCGAGCGCCGCAGGCGCGGACGACTGTCGCGCAGCGGCGACTTCGATCGCGTCTACCGCGAGGGCCGCTCGCACTCGAACCGTTTCGTGGTGCTCTACGCGTTCCCGCGCTCGGATGAGGCGAGGAGGCCGACGCGGGAGACCCGCCTCGGGCTCTCGGTCGGGCGCAAGGTCGGCGGAGCCGTCGACCGCAACAAGGTCAAGCGGTGCCTGCGCGAGGCGTTCTGGGGACTCGCGGAGCGGCTGCCGGAGGGATACGACTTCGTGCTCGTCGCCCGGCCGGACGTTGGGTCTCTAGTCGAGCGTGAGGGTACGAGCGGTGCGCGGGGGGCGATCGAGGAGGTGATCGCGGCGATGCCGAAGCAGCGGGAGCCTCGCGAATGACGCGTTTCACGTTTTACGGCCGCGCATCTCGCGGGTCGCTGGCCGCGGTCCTGCTCGCGCCGGTCCGCTTCTACCGCCGCTTCGTCTCGCCGGCGCTGCCCGCCCGCTGCAAGTACCACCCGACCTGCTCCGCCTACGCCGTCGAGGCGGTGCGTGAGCTGGGCCCCGTGCGCGGGCACGATCGTCGCCGCGCTGGCGGCTCGCGCGCTGCAACCCCTGGTGCAACGGCGGCTACGACCCGCTCTCCGCTCGCAGCCTGTTCCGGCCGACGACGACGAGGCCGCCGCGCACGAGCCCTCGGGCACCCCGGGGAGCACCGGCGTGACCCCGTCGTCGCCAACATCCTGCAGCCGCTGATCGACGCCGCGGACTGCGGTCATCACGTTCTTCCGACGACCTCGGCTTCGGCTGGGGCGTCGCGATCATCGGGCTCACCTTCATCACCCGCGCGCTGATCCTGCCGCTCTCGATCAAGCAGATCAAGTCGATGCGCGCGCTGCAGGCGCTCCAGCCGCAGATGAAGGAGATCCAGGAGAAGTACAAGGACGACAAGGAGCGCCAGCAGCGCGAGATGATGGCCTTCTACCAGGAGAACGGGATCAACCCGCTCGCCTCCTGCTGGCCGCTCCTGCTCCAGCTGCCCGGTCTTCCTGGCCCTCTACCAGCTGCTGCGCAGCGACGACTTCATCGCCGACGTCTGCGGCAGCCCGACCGATCACGGATTGCCCGGAGGCCGCGTTCCTCGGCATCGAGTCGCTCCTGATCAAGCCGGACAGGCGTCGAGCTCGTCATCCTGATCGCGCTCTTCATCGGCACCCAGCTCGCCGCCGGGCATGGTGATGGCGAGCCGGGTCGAGGGCCCGCAGCGGTACATCATGTTCGTCCTGCCGATCGTGATCGCGCCCTTCATCATCACCCAGCCGGCCGGGCTCGCCGTCTACTGGATCTCGACGAACGTCTGGACGATCGGGCAGCAGTTCGTGGTCAAGCGGGTCGCGCCGCCGCCGGAGAAGGCGAAGCCCGAGGCGGTCGCGGCGGCGAAGGCGGCGAAGCCCCCGCCGCCCCCGCCGCGGAAGAAGAAGAAGCGAAAGTAGCCAGGCGAGACGCGATGGAAGCCGAGTACGACGAAGACCTGGACGACGACTGGACCTGGAGCCCGATGAGGAGCTTCCGGAGGACCCTGCCGACCGCGTCGAGGCGATCATCGACCGCGTCCTCGACGAGCTCGACCTCGACGCCGACGTCGAGGTCGTCGAGCACGACGACGAGATCGTCGCCGAGATCGAGGGCGAGGACGACCTCGGGCTCCTGATCGGCCGTCGCGGGCAGACGATCGACGCCCTGCAGCTGCTCTGCTACCGCGCCGCCTACCGCGGCCGCCAGGACCGCAAGCGGGTCACCGTCGACGCCGCCGGCTACCGCCGCCGCCGCGCCGAGGTGCTCGAGCGCCAGGCCGAGGAGGCCGCGGCCCGCGCCGACAGCACCGGCCGGCCGGTCGAGCTCGAGCCGATGAGCGCGAGCGAGCGCCGCGTCGTCCACAACCACCTCGCGGAGCGCTCCTCGGTCGAGACCTACAGCGAGGGCGACGAGCCCGAGCGCTTCGTCGTCGTCGCCCCGCTCGTCTCCGACTAGCCCGACCGGCAGCGGCACCCGTGACCGACCCGCTCGACCGCCTCGACGAGGCCGGCCGCGCGGCGCTCGCCGAGGTCGTCGCGATGCTCGCGGAGGACTCCCGGGCGCCCTCGAGCGTGCGCGATCCCGAGCGAGGCCTGGCGCGTCCACATCGCCGACTCGCTCAGCGGCCTCGAGCTCGAGCCGCTCGCCGCCGCCGCGCCGGATCGCCGACGTCGGGTCGGGCGCCGGCTTCCCCGGCCTGGCGCTCGCCGCGGCGCTTCCCGAGCGCCGAGGTCGACCTGATCGAGTCGATCGAGCGCAAGTGCGAGTTCGCCCGGCTCGCGGCCGATCGCGCCGGTCTCGCCAACGTGAGCGTCGTCTGCGAGCGTGCCGAGGATTGGGCTCGTAAGGGCCGACCTCGGGCGGGCGCGAGGTCTACGACGCCGTCACCGCTCGGGCGGTCGGGCGGCTCTCCACGCTCGCCGAGCTGGCGTCGCCGCTGCTGCGGGATGGCGGCGTGCTGGTGGCCTGGAAGGGGCAGACGGGACGAGGCGGAGGAGGAAGAGATGGACAGCGCAAGTAAGGGGACTGGGATGGAGCTGGAGGAGGTTCGGTGGGTGGGGCCCTATGCCGGATCGCGGCACCGGCACCTTTACCTGCTGCGCAAGGTCGGGTCCGACGCCCGAGGGCCTGCCGCGCCGCGCCGGCATGGCGAAGAAGCGGCCGCTGGGCAGTGCGTAACGGAAGCATTCCGCGATCGGGGGTCATCGACCGCCTAATCGAGCGATGCTCCCATTTCGCCCCGCTCACCCGCTACAAGCCCAGTCGCGCCCGAACCCTCCGCCGCGGCCTCTAGTCTCGCCTCGCGGCCCGAGACCACCGTTTCGCACTGCACTCACCCATGGGCTACGTCTACGCCATAGCGAACCAGAAGGGCGGCGTCGGCAAGACGACGACCGCCGTCAACCTCGCGGCCGCGATCGCGGCCGCCGATCGGCAGACGCTGCTGGTCGACCTCGACGCGCAGTGCAACGCGACCGTCGGCCTCGGCCTCGGCCGTGACCTGGCGCCGTCGAGCTACGACTGCCTGAGCGGCGAGGGCTCGCTCGCCGAGGCGGCGCGGCCTGCCGGGCCGGACAACCTCTGGATCGTCCCGGCGAGCCGCGACCTCGCCGGCGCCGCGGTCGAGCTGCCGCGCGCCGAGCGCTCGGAGACCCGGCTGCGCGAGAGCCTCGGCCCGGTGCGCGAGCGCTTCTCGGCGACGCTGCTCGACTGCCCGCCGTCGCTCGGGCCGGTGACCGTCAACGCGCTTGCGGCCGCCGACCGCGCGATCGTCCCGGTCCAGGCCGAGTACCTCGCGCTCGAGGGCCTCGTCCAGTTCCTCGAGACGCTCGACCTGATGCGCCGCGACCTCAACCCGCGGCTGGTTCTGACCGGGGTGGTGATCACCATGGCCGACGAGCGCACCCGGCTCGCCCGCGACGTGGAATCAGAGCTCAGAGAGCATTTCGGCGACATCGTCTTCGAGACGGTGATCCCGCGCAGCGTCCGGCTCGCCGAGGCGCCGAGCTTCGGCATCCCCGGGATCGAGCACGACCCCGCCTCGCACGGCGCCGCCGCCTATCGCGAGCTCGCCCGCGAGCTCGCCGAGCGCGAGCGGGAGGCGGCCGCGACCGCCGAGCCGGGAGGCGGCGTGACCCCGCCGAAGCGCGGCATCGGCCGCGGCCTCTCCGCGATCCTCCCCGAGCCCGACGGAGCGCGAGGGGATCGAGCTGCGGATGGTCCCCGCCGACCTCGTCCGCCCGAACCCGAACCAGCCGCGAAAGCGGATCGACCCGGAGTCGATCGCCGCCCTCGCCGAGTCGGTCGGCGCCGCCGGCGTGATCCAGCCGCTGATCGTCCGCCAGCTCCCGGAGGGCACGTACGAGCTGATCGCCGGCGAGCGCCGCTGGCGCGCCGCCCGCGAGGCGGGCCTCGCCGAGGTCCCGGCCGTGATCCGCGACGAGGACGAGCCCCAGCGGCTGCAGACGGCCCTGATCGAGAACATGGCGCGCGAGGACCTCAACCCCGTCGACGAGGCGCGCGCCTGCGCGACCCTGGTCGAGGACCTCGGCCTGACCAAGGAGGAGGTCGGCCGCCGGGTCGGCCGCAGCCGCCCCGCGATCTCGAACCTGATCCGGATCCTCGACCTCCCCGACGACGCGCTCGAGCTGATCGAGGCGCGGCGAGCTCAGCGAGGGCCACGGCCGCGCGATCCTGCAGGCGAAGGGCAACGACGTCCGCCGCCGCCTGGCCCGGGACGCGGTCCGCGCCGGCTGGTCGGTGAGGGAGACCGAGCGGCGTGCGAAGCGCGCCGGCGCGACCCCGGCGCGCGGCCGGGTGCAGCGCCATCCCGACCAGCAGGCGGCGCTCGACCGCATCGCCGAGGAGCTCGAGGCGGCCCTCGGCCACGAGGTGACGATGAGCGTCGCCCGCAACGGCCTGCGCGCCGAGCTCGTCTTCGACGACCTCGAGCAGGCGCTCGGCTTCGCCCGCTCGATCGGCGCCCGCAAGGCCGCCTGAGGGGTCGCGCCTCGACCCTCCAACCACGCCTGAGCGGGCCACACCTCTCGCTATGATCGGCGGTCGCGTCGCGGGCGATTAGCTCAGTCGGTCAGAGCGCTTCTCTGATAAGGAAGAGGTCCCTGGTTCGAGTCCAGGATCGCCCACTGGAGCCCTGATGCAGCAGATGCAGATATATGGAGTCAGCTTCGACATGGTCGGCAAGCAGCCGATCGTGTTGCTGAAGACGGTCGACGGGAATCGCTTCCTGCCGATCTGGATCGGGCATCCCGAGGCGGCGGCGATCCTGATGAAGCTGCAGGGCGCCTCGACCCCGCGGCCGATGACCCACGACCTGCTCTCCGACCTGCTCGAGCAGCTCGACGCCAAGTGCGAGCGGGTCTCGGTCACCGAGCTGCGCGACAACACCTTCTACGCCTCGATCACGATCTCCGTCAACGGGACCGAGGTCGAGATCGACTCCCGCCCGTCCGACGCCCTCGCCCTGGCGGTCCGCTGCCAGGCGCCGATCTTCGCCGCGGAGGACGTCATCGAGGAGTCCTCGATCGAGTTCGAGCACGAGGTCGAGGACCAGGAGGAGGTCGTCGAGAAGTTCAAGGACTTCCTCGACGAGGTCTCGCCCGAGGACTTCGCTCAGGGCCGGAGATAGCCCTCGGCCCCTCAGGCCGACCCCCGGGACGCCCGAGGGTGCGCTCAGGGTCATTCCCGATAGACGCACCGGGCTCTCGGTGACAGCCTCGTTCCAATCGATGGAACGCTGCGATTGGAGAACGAGATGAACGACGAAAAACACCCTGACGATGAGACCGAAGAGCGTCCGGAGGACGAGTCCGAGACAGCCGAAACCCGCGAGGTCCTCGCGGAGCCGGAGGATCGCGCCGGGCCCCGCCGCGTCCTGCGATCGAGCGACGACCGCGTCCTGGCCGGCGTTGCCGGCGGCCTCGGCGCGTACTTCGGCGTCGATTCGCTGATCTTCCGGATCGGCTTCGCCCTCTCGATCTTCTTCGGCGGCCTCGGGATCCTCGCCTACCTCCTCCTCGCGATCTTCGTGCCACGGGACAACGATCCGGAGGGGGCGGAGGGGCTCGGGGCGCGCTTCCGTGGAGGCGGGTTCCTGCGCGGCGTCGGCCTCGTCGTCTGTGTTCCTGCTCGGCATCGCCCTCCTCTTCGGCCTCGCCGGAGGCGCAGGGTTCGCGGTAGCGCTTGGCTGGGGTGTGCCGACCGCGATGGTCGTGATCGCGATCGGCGGCTCTGCTCGTCCTCGCCGCGTTCCGTGGCGGCGCCCGGTGGCTGATCCCTCCGGCCGTCGCCCTCGCGTCTCGGGGCGAGCGTCGCGGCGGCATCGGACGTCGACTTCAGCGGCGGCATCGGGGAGCGCGGATACCGCCCGCTGAGCGAGGACGTCGATTCCCGCGGACGGGTACAGGCTCGGCGTCGGCGAGATGGTGATCGACCTGCGCGAGCTCGAATGGGAGAAGCGGGACGTCGTCGAGCTCGAGACCAGCATGGGCGCCGGCCTAACGGCGATCTACGTGCCCGAGCGGGTGTGCATCTCGGCGGAGACCCACATGGACGCCGGCAGCGGCTGATCGCCGGCGAACGGAACGAAGGCCTCGATGTCGATCAGTCGAGTCCAGGCCGGATCAACCGCGACGCCAAGGCTCGAGCTCGACTCCGAGTCGGACTTCGGCGAGCTGTTGGTGATCAACAGCGACACGGCGCTGCCGACCGGTGACCGCGAACCGGGCTGGCACGGGTCATTCGAGAACGAGGACAACATCGCGCTCCGCGCGGCTCAGGAGAGGGCTTGCGCGACAGGGTGAGCATCGACTTCACAACGTTCGCGTCGGGGGTGGCCGTCGTCACCCTCAATACG
>CAWJOD010000003.1:0-89281 GCA_963844425.1 uncultured Thermoleophilia bacterium
CACCCTTCGCCGCACTCCCGAGCAGTTCACGAGTAGGACGTCCCGTACATGCTCTGGCGACGCGGGTTCACAGAGCGCGGACAAGAACACCAATGACTCGTCTGCCTCGGGCCTCGTCTATTCCTGGCTTGACCGGGTCGACAGCTCCCTGCTCTCAGAACTAGGAGACTTCATCGACGTCGATCTGGAGGATCCCTCCCTCGACATCGCGAGCACAGGCCTTGGATTGCTCGGATCGGAGCAGGAAGAAGGATTCAACCCGCTCGGACGATCCCGATCCTCTCGCCCCACCCCTTTGTCTCGGCCAGGCCAAGATCTTCGCCGATGACCTGAGACGCTTGCTCGCATACCAAGACGTCATGCCACGATCCGCACTAATCGGTCATATCCGCAGGCTGACGATCATGTCGGCCTTTACCTCCTCAGGGTGTTCCGGATTGCGACCGAGATCGAACGGGACCCCTCGGGGGAGCGGACCTGCCGGAACTGTCCGGCTCGGATGCCGAGATCGGAAACGTGTCCCCACCGCCTCGACCTACTCGTGGACTGCGGTGAAGACGCCCGCTCCCCCATCGCCAAGCTGGCGGAGCAATCCTGGTCGCTCCAGGAGGATCGACTCAGCCAGTACGTCCGGAGTCACATTTCCCTCAAGAAACTTGATGAGTTCGCGGACGAGCGCGGTGATGGTGACCTTCCACACGACTCAATCGAGGACATCTCACAAGTCCGTGAACGGGCGAATCCCGAGCTCATCGAGTGGCACTTTCAAGATCGCATTAAACAGTTGATCGAGTCCTCAGCTGCCAGAGGAAAGTCTCGAAAATCTGCGCGAGCGGTATCGAGAGATGGGCCTCGATCCCTTCAGGTCATACGTCGCATTGCTAACCCATGACTCAGAGCGCCGCTGGTCAATTACCACCGCTATCTCTTGGACTCACTTTTCGCGAAGAACACTTCGGAAGGTTTGCTCGGCAGCCACTCGGTGGTCGCAGGCGGAGGCGGGGGGCTTTGGGCCCCGCACTTCTCGAGACGCTCACGTTGATCGCCGTGGTGGCGGGGGGCAAGGACGGCTATTTCACTCGTCCGATTCGGGTCGACGAGCTCATCACGCGCCTCGAAAGTCGTTACGGAATTCTGGTCGCTTCTCCACCTGCGGAGTTCGTGGCGATTTCCAGGCGATGCGGTACCTCGCGGAGAACGTCGAGAGATTCAAGTCACGACTTCGCGAAACCGGGTTGTTCACGGACTTGTCCGACGCCTTCCTGGCCCAGCTCCGTTGGTCCGCGTCACATACTTCGAGGCTGGCGGTTGACCGACCTGCATGATCACTTGGTCGCGGTTCTTTCCGAGCGCGTCTGGAACTCACCGAATCGAGGGGGCCCGGCCACTGTCTCCAGGTGTCGCACGTCCCGCCAGACCTTGCGAATGACGCTTGTGGAACGTCAGTAAGGAACTAGAGCCGCCCGATGTGGCCCGGGTCGTTCTTACGAAACCCCTCACGAGACTGGCAGGCAACACCAGCCAAGGTCGTCGAATTTCGCAACGACGTCGAGCGAACCGGAGGACGACTCGCGCTGTTCGTCCCTGCCGGCCAGAGAATCTTGCCGCCGAGGACAGCATCGGCCGATCAACGTTCGAGATCCTCAAATAGACGATCTTTACGACGAGGTCACCCAAGGGCTCCGACGAGAGCTGGAAATCGTGGCGCCCGACCTCGCCGAGAGAGCGGAAGAGGTCCTCGCGGCCACTCGAAACAACGGCATTCAGAAGCGTGATGTGGCGGAATACCTCGGGCGTCTGCTCGACGCACCCTCCGATGAGGAATTAGGCACCGCTCTGGTGGAGCTCGGGTTGCTTCCCGATTCGGGAGTGGGGACCGAGGGATCGTCTGATCTGCCCGCAAGGCTGGAGCGGAACCGAAGACAAGTGGAGTCCTTGACAAGTGCCGAGCCTCCGGCTGATCGGTCCACCAGGCGGCTTCCGTGGCCGAACAGAATTACGACGATGTCAGTCGTGCGCTCTTGGGCGCGCTTTCAGACGGCACGCAGGATCCACACGAGTTGGCCCGGCGCCTGGACAGGAATTTTCCAGAAGTCGATTTCTCGGAGGTCGGTGGCGCCTTCCGATGACCGCCCGTCGATCCAGGATCTGACAATTCTCAGTCTTGGAGGTGACTTCGCCAAAGGATCAACCCCCAACGATCACGAAGGCAAACGCTCGGGTGAAAATACGGGGACGGTGTCGACCGCCGGCCCGATCGATGCCGGGCCTCGGCCGACTCGAGTCTTGAGTTGGTGCAAGTCGGCGAACAGGGGGCCGAGCTGACTCCCGTTGGCGTCGAGGCGACCAAGCGAGGAAGTTCGCTTCCGAAGCCACAAGAGTTTTCGTGGACGATTTCCTTCGACGCCGGAGCGGTGGACGGCGGCCTATACCGCCTCCGCCTTCGCGCGTTCGACAACGACAATCTTGCGCTCAGAGAGGCGACCAGTGACACATTCCGGATAAAAGAAGAGGTGGAGGAAGACGACGTCCAAACGGCGCCGACAACGAGCCTCCTAGCGGCGGCGGTCGCTGGGCTCAGACTCGTGAACCGAGGCCCGTGATCCGGGCGCGGTCGTGCTTAGCGCGTCGGAGGACGACGGTGGGGTATCTCGGTCGGTCGCCATCAGGTTCACCGACGCAAGCGGGAGGTGGGCTCGGTCTCTCTCGGATTCGCGAGCGAATTGAGCGCTACACCCTGGAAGAGCCGGAGGTGCTGCTGCGCTTTCAAGCCCTGTTGGACGAATCGGACCTTGAGGTCGATCCTGTGTCCATCGATGGCATCCCCCGATCATTCATCGACGCGAGGCGAGAGCTTTTTGAAGGGATCATCAGAAATCAGCTAGAAGGAACTACGGCGCAGGGGTCGGACCGGTTGTCGGCCTTGCGGATCTAGTGCCTCAAGCGGGAGGTGAAGCGCTACGTATCCGAATGGTCTAGCGCACTTTCAACTTGCGATGACGGTGTCGTGCGTGAGCTTTTGAGGCTCGACCAGGTGTTGATTACCGACGAGGGGGACTTTCGAGGACTTATGGTTGGCCCGACTCATCCGTTGAGGCTGGCCTGGTTGTGGCGCTATCAACGCACCCTATTCGAATGGATCCACGGCGACGCGAACATGAGGGGCGAAGCGTCCGAGCTGACGGAACTCCTGCCGAACTTGGTTCCCGCCAACGTGCCTCACGTGCTCGAAGGGGAGCAATCCGAACTCCGGTTCCTGGAGCCGCTCGACCTGAACTGGGCTCTTTGGGCAGCCCTCCGAACCTGATGCGCCAGCGCTAGCCGGATCGGTCCGGGAGAAGCTCGGCTTTCCGAGGATCGTGCCGGCGGTGCCGACGTAATGGACATCGTCCAACGAATTCGCAGATACCTTGCGGCTCACCCCTACGTCGATCTGCTCAAGATCAATTCGTTCAGCCGGGGCTCGGCGACGTCGTCCTCGACACGCTGCTGGCGCTCCAGGGAGACGCGGACGGCCACCTCCGTTACGTCAGTTCGGCTGTTCGCGACCGAGCTGTCGCCACCGATCTCGGCCGCGCGCTCGACGAGTTCATGGTCGACCCCGAGCAACGCGGCGGAAGCGGACGCGGCGGACGCGTTCCTCTCGTCCACTGACGACCCCCTGACGCCAAAGCTGACCTACAGCAAGCACGGAGTCGGCTGAACTTCTCGCGGACCCGGCTCGATTCCCCGCTCACATCACGTTTTCCTTGACTGGTTCGAGCTCGACGCGGTACCGGCCCCCCGCTCGCTGGACCGACGTTCGTTCTTCGCCGGCGGACTCATCGTGGATCCGGTGCGTGCGTCTACCGCCCCGGCGAGGACGAACCTGAACCCCCAATGGGACGAGCACGTCGTGGCCCTCCTGCAGGCGACTGCTTCGCTCGAGCCTTCGGCGCTGCGAACACGCGACGGCGCGCTCGCCTCGGACCCCGAGGCAGCGGACGGTCCCCGCCGTCCGGCTCGAGCTCGACCGGGTGAGTCGGAGCATCCTCGACGCGGTTCACGCGACTCGGACTGGGTGGTCGTCGATCGATCCCGTTTTCACCGACGAGTACCTCGACTCCCCGCCGGACGCCGGAGAATCGCCGCGCTACCTGATCGACTCCGCCGATCCCGGTGCTCTGGAGACGAACCGCCGGATCATGATCTCGACCCGGTCCCGAACCGAGCTGGCCGCCTGCTCGGCCGGTACTCGACGATACGAACTCGCGCTTCCGGAGACCGGGTCGACGTCCTGCTCGACGCTCTCGCGCACTCAGCGCGGGTCTGCCGCTGAAGCT
Source organism: uncultured Thermoleophilia bacterium (assembly GCA_963844425.1). Lineage (GTDB taxonomy): Bacteria > Actinomycetota > Thermoleophilia > Solirubrobacterales > 70-9 > DASUSH01. The sequence goes on from CAWJOD010000003.1 coordinate 4,323, forward strand.
CCTCAACAACCGAACACAGGCGCTCGAAGCCCTCACCCTCTCGCTCGCGACCATCTACCTCGCCGCCCAGGGGATCCTCCGCCACGCCCTCGTCGATGCCGCTCGACCTCCACTCCGAACTCTTTCAGGGAGGTCCGGCCGCCGACGGACGCGACGGTCGATCTAGACGCACGGACCTCGCGGTCGTCCAGCTCGACACCGACAACCGTCGGCTCGCGTTCATCTCGTCGAAGTGAAGGCGCGAGCGGGCCTTCCCGCGGCCATGCCGCCGGACTCGTCGAGCAGATCTGCGCGCAGCTCGAGAACTCCGGGACCGTCCTTCGGCGCAGCTCTTCTCCACCGAATTGCGAGCCCGGCCGGGCTCGCTCGCCGGCGCCCTGAATGGTTCGCCGGTTGACGCGGCTTCTGCGTCGGTACGCCGAACGTGCGCTGCGCTACGGCTTCTTGCCCGCCGATCGGGTCGCATGGCGTCCGGGCCTTCCTCGCGGACCTCGACGAAGTTTCGCGGTCGCTTCAGGAAGCACGGCTGATATTCGACTCGAACGGGCCACTCGGCCCTGCTCCGAACGTCGACGATGTGACGCGTGCATGCGAATCGGTCGCGACCGAATCGTCGACCTGCTCGAACGGACCCAGACTCCCGTCGGGACCGGTCTCCGACGGCGAGGAACCCGAGGATGTCCGCACCGTGTTCGGGGCTGGACCATCCGAACGACGTCGAGCACCGTTCCCGACTGTGACATCGGAGCCTGTGAACCAACACCGGGTCCGAACAGGATCCGCACGGCTGAGACGAGGACCAGGCGTCAGCGTCCCGTCGACGAGGACGAAGATGCGGAGTCGCAGGGCCCGGAGCCCGAAGACGTGTTGGCATGCTCGGGATCCACGGTCAGAGTCGCCAGTTCGGGATCGTCGGCCGCCTGGGCACGGCCGACGTCGCATTCGACGTCGACGGAACGAACGTCGTCTCGGTGTTCGGCGTCCAGGGATCCGGCAAGAGCTACACGGTCGGCAACCTGATCGAGGCCGGCGCTCATCCGGACCCGACGCTGAACCGGCTGCCGCACCCGCTCGCCGGTCGTCGTCTTCCACTACTCGACGGACGAGACCTACCTGCCGGAGTTCGCCGCGATGGCGACCCGAACGACGACGCCGAGGCGGTCGCAGACCGCTCGACGCGACTACGGCGCGTCGCCCGCGGGAGTCGACGACGTCAGCATCCTCGTCCCCGAGGACCTGCTCGACGAGCGCCGTCACGAATTCCCCGGGCTCGACGTCCAGCCGCTGCTCCTCGGTCGCCGAGCGAGCTCACGTCGACGACTGGAAGCTGCTGATGGGCGTCGAGGGAGGCGACCAGCTGTACGTCAAGGCGATGACCAACATCTTCCGCAGGCTCGCGGCGGAACCTCATCCTCGAGTCCTCCGCAAGGCGATCGCCGACAGCGACGCTCACTCCTCAGCAGCAAGAACCTCGCCGAGAGCGGCTCGACTTCGTCGAGGCGTTCGTCGGCCGACGGCGGCGGCGCTGTCCGACCACGTCGAGCCGGGCGGCTCCTTGATCGTCGACGTCCGCGATCCCTCATGGAAGAGGAGGAGGTGCTCGCGCTCTTCATGGTCCTGCTGCGCCTCTTCTCCCAGGCCGCGACGGCGACGAGGCGGCCGTTCAACAAGCTCATCGTCTTCGACGAGGCCCACAAGTACATGGACAACCCGCGGCTCACCAACGCGATCGTGGAGACGGTTCGCGAGATGCGCCACAAGGGAACGAGCGTCGTCATCGCCTCGCAGAACCCGCCGTCGGTGCCGCGCGAAGTGATCGAGCTGTCGTCGGTCGTCATCGCGCACAAGTTCACGGGCCCGACGTGGCTCGAGCACATCCGCAAGGTGAACGCCGCATTCGGTCGCGACCTGAAGCCCGCACGACTGGCCACGCTCGGTCCCGGCGAGGCATTCGTCTGGGGTGGGGGCGGCGCCGAGGAATTGCGTCGGCCTCAGCGAGTCCGTATGCGACCCCGCCTCAGTCGGCACGGCGGCGCAACACGGCGCGCCACCGGCGAATAGCGGGGGGGACGCTAGGCTGGGCATTTCCTGGGCAGGCGACCTGAAGACCTGCTTCTTGCTTGAGGAGGGGTGGGCGTATCGCCTGGAGGTAAACCGATTCATCCTCGGTGGTCGGCACGGGTGGTCTCCGCCTTTGGCGTTCGCCCAGGAAATCGACCTCCCGGAAGGCGAGCACCGTTTCTATGAGCCCGCGCACGCCAGTTGAGGGAGGAGGTGGCGTTGTCACGGATGGGAAGAAGTGCCTCGGCGGCGCGATCGACAGACCGCTCGCATGGACTTCGAGCGCAGGAGGGTGATCTGGCTTTTTTTGCGGTGCGCCGAAATCGCTACGACATCGTTCTCCGCCGAAAGTCTGAGCTGGAGGCATCCGATTTACTCGGCCGTCTTCTCTGGTCTTGCGGTCTTGACCCCACCGATACCGAGATTCGAGCGCGGCCTTGGCCCGGAATCGCACGCCGGTTGGGACGTCCAGGGGCGGCGCGAGGAGGTCCAAGCGCCTACCCGCGAAGAGACGAATCCCTCGTAGAGATCGTGGACAAGCTGGAAAAGGCAGCGGTATCCGGCAAGGCTCAAGACTAAGGCAGCAGCCGTGCCATGGCCCCCGGGGTGGGAGTTTGTGATGCCCCTGCTCGAGGCTGAGCACAGCTTCACACTCGTGGGGGGTGATCTCACGCAGCGTGCGGCAGTTGGCGTTGCGGACACGACAGGGCAGCCTCCCCGTGATCTCGTTCGAAGCGCCGGCGGGCTGGTTTGGATACAGCGTGAGACGGCGATCGAACACGACGACGCTTGGGGGTCCTACGCACATCCCCAACGGGAATGCACGCCGCCGCACACAAGGAAGGTTGGGTGCGATGGGTTCGGGCGGAGCACTGGGCGCGACGCTCAGCTTTACTCGGGAAAGACTGGGAGATCGCCGTCGAGGGCGGGCGGTGGCTCGTCGAGGGCATGGAGATGAACGACTGGTGTCGGCGTTGGAGCACGTTCACGTCGACAACCAAGAGGTGCCACAGCCGCCGTCCGGCAGCGTCCGAATCGGTATCCGGTGTCCTCCTCAGGGTTTTCGCGGGCCGCGAGAGACTCGGTCAAACTTGGTTTGCGCCGGATACGAGCGGACGAACGTCACGGCTTCGTCGCAAATACGTGGGACAGGAACGGGCAGGTCCCACGATTCTCGACGTTCTCGCATGAGAGGCGTCATTCGGCCCACTGGAACGGCGGTTGGTTTCGCGCGTCGTAGCTGGCCCGCACCTCGGCCAACATTTCGTCGAGGGTGAGCCTTTCATCTGGCGTAGGCCGGCGGTCCTTGGGCGGTCGTGGTCTATCTACGTCGTAGAGCAACGTCTCGTCTGTTTCTGATCCCCTGCTCTTGTATGCGGCGACGAAAAACCGTTCAAACAAGTCCGGGGCATGCAAGGCCCTCTACGACCGCTTCTGTTGCGGAAATACTGGATGGCAGCGCCAGAAAGAGGACGGGGCTGACGCCGTGGAATCATCAGCCGTGCGTCTGCACGGATACCCAAAGGAGGCCGACGAGATGTGCGTAGGGCTGTCGCTCGTGGTAATCCATGGCCTCAGCTCGAAGTTCTGCATCTACGCGCGTGTAGTCTTCGTGTATCGCTTGGTCTCGGGGTCGCGGAAGTTGATGGTCTTAATCGAGAGGCCGAGGGCAAGACCGAGTTCGATGGTCGAGTAATTGACATCAAGCTTCTTGAACCCCTTGGATGTGCGTGCCCGTGACTCCTGTCCCCTTCTGTCTCGCCCTAAAGAATGCCCGGGAAGTCGGACCTGAGCTTTTCGGCCAGCAAAAGCGCCAGTAGACCGAATAGCCTCCGATCCATATGGACCCTTTTGGCCTTGTGGTGCATCGTCGCCTGGTTTCTCTCCGACGCGCCGAAAGACCTCGGCAAGGCTCGTGGGACATTCAGAAGGCTCTTCCATGGCGCTGGATAATGAACCGTTATCGAAAGTTGATGTAGTCAGCGCCCTGCGGCGAGCCTGCCGTCGTTCCCCGCCCGACACAGCTTCTCCGAGGTGGTTGGGGCGTGACGAGTTCAGGGAACCACTCGCAGAACTTCCTCGCTTCGCTCGCCGAGATCTGTCTTCACATCTCCGGCTCGGTGCCTGTCTGACGTGTGAACTTTGGACTCCCGGTACCTGCGATGTGCTGCCTGAAGAACCAAGCGAGTTCAGAGGGGCGGAGTTCTCGGCAATCGAGCTCCCTCCGTTCTGTCCCGAGCTTAGGGAGGACCAGGCGGAGGCTCCGAGGCTGGGAGAGAAAGCCGCGGACGCCCTTGCTGCATTCGTGCGCAGCTATGAGCATTACCCCTCCAGACGGGAGATGTTCGCGGAGTTCAGGCGACTCTGCGGTCATCAGTGCACGTGCGAGCATCCGCCGACGAGGTGGAATCCTTGATCCCGCTTGCGCGCGACGCGGGCCTGAGGCTGCTCGGGACAGGCCAGTTCGCGTCATTGCCGCGTGCGCCGAGCGACGAGGCGAGACGGCAGGAGCGTGATAGAGCCCGCCAGCTGCTCCGGGAGGTAGAGCTCGAGATCGACGAGGCGCTTCCCGACGGCAATCGGCATCCGTTTAGAACGACGCGCGCGACGAACCTATTGAGTAAGCCGGAAGAGATCGCCCTCGCAATGCAAATAGAGGATGGAGACATGGAAGCGAGAAACGCGATGGTGGAAGCCAATACACGCCTCGTAATTTCGATCGCGCAGCGCTATCGAGGGCAGGGTTTGCCTTTTGCCGACGTCCTCCAAGAGGGCGTGATGGGCCTCATTCGCGCGGCCGAGAAGTTCGACCACAATCGGGGATTCAAGTTCTCCACCTACGCCACCTGGTGGATTCGCCAGGCAATCGCCAGAGCCCTAGCCGATAAAGCTCGAGTCATTCGCCTGCCCGTTCATGTTGTCGATCGCATTCGAAAGGTTCGCGCGACGGAGCGCCGCCTCGGACCTGAGCTGGGGCGTGAGCCCACGCTGAACGAGATCGCATCCGCGGCCGAGTTGGATTTGGAGCAGATCCTTTTTGACCGTGCGGCTGAAAATGGTGAACCTGACTCACTAGAGCTCATCAACGACGGCGTGCCAGATCGGGATGGCGCCGGACTTGACGGAGCTGGGATTTGCTGTTTGGCGGCGTGAGCGGCTGCTTCAGGCTCTCGACCGATTGACGGACGGCGAGCGACGAATTGTCCTTTGGCGTCGTGGGTTGGCGGACGAGCCGACGAAAACCCTGGACGAGATCGGGAAGGACATGGGGATCACACGAGAGCGGGTGAGGCAGATCGAGAACAACAGCCTGAGGAAGCTTCGCCAGCTGCCGGAGCTTCAGGCAATTCGAGACCCCGAAGCCGAAATTCTGCCGGAGTAATCGACGATGAGCGCGGTATCGAGCTGGTCAAGGCGGTTCTGGTGGGCGCCCGTTGCACTCATCCTCGTTTTCTCGCTGGTGCTGGCATTTATTGCATTCGGGAGCTCGACGACGGGCGTTCTACATCCGATGACGCCTATCGCTCCTTGCAGCTACTGAGCCTGGAGTCCGGATCTACCGATGAGCCCACTCCTTGGACACTTGAGATCGCCCGCTTTATCGCTCCGATTGGGGCCCTGCTCGTTGCTCTCGGGCTTGTTGGGAAGTCATACGGGCCATTCGCGCACGGGACTCGGCTATTCAGGCCTGGGCCCGGGCACGTCATTGTGTGCGGATACGGGTCGAAGGGTGAGCGGCTAGCGGCGGCGTACGTCAAAGCAAATCAAGAGGTCGTCGTCCTCGAGAAGGAGAGGCGGGACGATTTGGTCGAGGACTGCCGCCAGGCGGGCATCCGGCTTCTAACCGGAAACGCGACATCCGCTCAGCTTCTCGACTGGGCAGGTCTTAGGCGCGCTTCGCGTGTGGTAGGTGCTATGGACGACGCGAGTAACGCGACGCTTGTCGCGTCCGTAAGGGAACACCTTTCAACTCACCGACGGAAAGACATGGACCCCCAGCGCTGAACGTGCACATATTCGATCGAGAACTCAAGGAGCTACTGAGGCCAGTCTTTGACGAGGCGACCGATCAAGTCAAAGCGTCGGCTTTCAACATCTACGAGTCGGCTGCGCAGCAGCTTGCTTCGCATGAGCTCCTTGACGGGTCGGGTGCAAAGTCGCAGGTGCTCATGATTATCGGGTTCGGCGCCCTCGCTGAGAGCCTGGTGCAATCCGTGGAGTCGCTTTGGAGCGAGTCCACCGGACAAGCGACGTACTCAACCGCCGAAATCGCCCCGACCGTGGTGGTCGTCGATCGCGCCGCCGCTCAGAAGACTCGAGACCTAGAGGAGCGCCATCCACAGCTCCAAGCGCTTGAACTGCGGGCGATCGATATGGATGTCGAGGGTGTCGAGTTCGAGCATGGCGAGTTTCTCCGCTCGCGAGCAGATGAGCTTGATGCCGTCGTGATCACATTTGCCGATGACGAGATCAGCGTCGTGACGGCGCTAACCGTGGCCACGGTCTTTCAGGAGGAGGAAAGCGAGGAAGGTCCTGACCCGTGTCAGAAGCACCAAGCAGGGGCTGTCCGTGCTGCTAGCTGAGTCCGATGAGCTGGCCAAGTACCAAGATTGAACCGTTCAGCGTGCTCGATGTCGGCTGTACGCCGCAGCTCGTGGCTGCAGCGGAGGCGACGAACCGCCGTGTGCGTGTGAGCTACGACAGCGAATATGACCGCCTTCTGATTGCTCGCCATGGCGAGCTTATAGACGACCAGTTGATTGTCAGCGATCCGGTGACCAAGGACGTTCGAGTGGTACATCGTGGCGGTCAGGGTGCGCCTATCGGGATCATCGTCGAGCCGGTCGCCACCTGGGAGGAATCGGCGTCGCTCGGTGAGGCGTGGAACGGACCTCTCTGGGACGCGCCCCTCCTCGACCTAGCGGAGGCAACGCCGAACGAGATGATTCGTGCCGCCTGCAAGAAGTTCGACGGCCAGTCGTCTCGTGACGAGCAGCTGTTTCATCAAGCGGTCGAAGCAGACGCTCCGGAGAAGGCAATTCGCCTATGGCGGGAGTGTTTAGCCCACGGAAACCTAAAGGCGCATTTCGGCCTTGGATATACGTTGGTCGAGCAGGATCGTCCCTCTGAAGCCTACGTTCATCTCCGAAAGTACACGCAGCTCGTCCCCGAGAACGCCTGGGCCTGGGGTTGGCTGGGAAAGGCTGCGGAGGCGATGGGGGAAAGAGAGACGGCACGACGAGCGTATTCCCGCGCGATTGCGGTCACCGACAGAACTTATGAGAGACGGACGCTCCAGAGTCGTTAGAGCTCATCGATGTAGAAGAGCGTTGGGATGAACTCAGCCGTGCTCAGAAAATCGACTTCCTGTTTCGTTCCTCGGATGCGATCAATCTTGATCGCGTGTTAGCTCAAGAGGTGCCCGGCGAGGCCGAATCCCTCCTCACCGAATCACGAGCACGATGGGGTGAAATGACCGTCGAGGACCAGGTCGATCTTGTCCTTTGGGGGCCGACCTGAGGGTTCATCAGCTCATCCTCCGCGTAGACGAGGAGAGCGTCACTGCGCTTGCTGGTCAAGCGGCTGAGAGGTGGGTTTCAATGTCTCCTGAGGAGAAGCTCGATCAATTGTCGAGAATGACGAACGGCGACATCGCCTACGTGTTCGAAAACTGGGCTTCCGAAGAAGAGGCGAAACGACTCGGTGATGAGCTTGGCGAGCGCCGCCATGCAGAGCGCCTGATCAGGTAATCGCGTGAGTGCGTCCTGGTGAGGGCAGCGCACACGCGCCAACTTGGCGTCGACGGGCATTTGATGCACCCGCACCGGGAGACCGCTACCGGGTGTGGACTGTCTCAACCGACCCGATGCGTCGGGAGTCGTTGCGGTCCGGGCGCTGGCCGACTTAACACGCTCGAAGTCCAAGATGTCGAACTAAACGAACGCAGGGACCCTCTCCTCGACGATCACATTGATCTGCGCTTCCATCGTCTCGGCGAGCGGCAGATGACGGGCAGCTCTGGCTCCTCGACACCGAGCTCCTCGCGATGGGTGCGACCCAGTCTCGCATTGCGCGTAGCGCATCCTCCGCCTCGGACGGGTCTTCTTCTCCAGCCGAATCAGCCCGCGGCGCGCGTCCCGACCAGCACCGTGTCGCCGACCGCCACACACCGCGTCGACGACTCGCAGCCGAAGCTCGCGATCTTCGGCTTCGGTGAGCCGTCGACCTGCTCGAGCGACCAGTTCGCCCAGTTCGCTGGTCGTCGTCGCGATGTAGCCGCCCTCGCCGCCGGCGACGCAGATGCCGTCGGCGGGGCAGGCGACGGTGAGGAGGGGCGGGCGGTTCGACGGCGGGCCGGTGCCGATCCGCTGGTAGGTCCAGGTGAGGAGCTCGGGGTCGGTCGTCGTCAGCACCTGGCCGTTGAAGCCGACCGCGGTGCACGAGCTCGCGCTCGCGCAGGCGATCCCGTTGAGCGGGTCGGTGGGATCGGCGTCGGAGGCGGTCCAGGTCCAGACGACCTCGCCGCCGGCGGTCGAGAGGTCGCCGCGGTAGATCCCCTCGGAGCTGGCGACGACGCACCGGTTGGCGGTCGGGCAGGCGATCCCCTTCAGCATCTCGCCGGGCGCGGTCGGGATCGAGCCGATCGACCAGCCGCTGCGGGCGCCGTCGAAGGTGGTGTAGATCGCGCCGCCGCCGACGCCCATGCACTGATCGGCGCTGACGCAGGTCTCCGCCGCCGGGCCGGCCGCGACCGAGCCCGCGGGCTGGCGGCTGACCCAGGTGAGGCCGGTGTCGGAGGTCGCGAGCGTGCGGTCCTTGCCGAGCGCGAGGCAGCCGGGGAAGCCGGCGCAGGAGACGGTGTCGATGCCGAGCCCGGAGACGTCGGCGAGCGGGAGGTTCCAGAGATCGCCGGACGAGGTCGAGCGGGCGATGTTCTCCATCCCGCCGGCGACGCAGGTGCCGCCGGTGCCGGCGGGGCAGGTGACCGCGTTCAGCTTCGCGATCTCGTTCACCGGGTCCCAGCGCGAGCCGGTGTCGGTGGAGGCGAACCAGGAGGCGGCCTTGCCGGCGGCGACGCAGGTCGCGGCGGAGCAGTCGAGCGCGAGCAGGTTCGCGGTCCCCGTCGGGCGCTTTCGCCACTCGCCGGCCGAGCGCGCGGTGGTCCGCATCGCGCCGCCCTTGCCGGTGATCCCGACGCAGGTGTCGGCCGCGGGACAGGCGAGCGAGACGAGGTTGAGCTCGCCGGGGAGGAGGACCGGGTCGCCCCACTTCTTGAACGGGGCGGAGATCGAGACGACCTCGCCGAGCGAGCCGGCGGCGGTGCAGACGCTCGCGCTCTCGCAGGCGATCGCGCCGAGGGTGCCGACGCCGGGCGCCGTGATCGGGGTCGCGTCGCGGTCGCGCAGCACCGCGCCCTTGCCGCCCGACCCGACCAGCAGGCAGAGCCCCTCGGCCGGGCAGGCGAGCGCGCGGTAGGGGAGGGCGAGCGAGCTGTCCTTGAGCGCCGACCAGCTCTCGCCGCCGTCGGCCGAGCGCCAGATGCCGCCGGCGGGCCCGGCGATCACGCAGGTGCCGGCGGGGTCGCAGGCGACGTCGTCGGCGACGCGGGTGTCGACCTTGGGGGCGAGCGAGGCGGGCGGGAGCTGGACGGCGCTCGACCAGGTCGCGCCGGCGTCGGCCGAGCGGAAGACGCGCGAGACGCCGGACGTGGTGCCGTTGCCGCCGGAGACGGCGATGCAGCGATCGCCCGTGCAGCTGACCGCGACCAGCGCCTGCGGGGAGGCCAGGCCGACCGACGACCAGGCGAGCCCGCCGCCGGGCGCGGGCGTCGAGCGCAGCAGGTTGCGGCCCTCGCCGACGGCGACGCAGCGCCCCGGCGCCGAGCAGGAGACGTCGAGGAGCTTCGGGCCGCGGTCGACCCAGGTCCACGGCGAGTCCTCCTCGGCCAGGATCCCGGCCTGCGACGGCGCCGGCGCGATGAGGAGGACGCAAAGGAGCGCGGCGAAGGCCGCGAGGAGAGCTCGCGATCCCTGTCGAGTGCGGTGGGATCCGTCCCACCTGATGAGGCGCCCCGCTGCGATGGCATTACTTTACGCGGCGTGGACCAGGAGGTCGACGTGGGGGACGGCGGGATCGGCTTCTCGCGGGCTGCGCTGCTCGCCCTGATCGCCGCCGCGGCGCTCGCGCTCTCCTACGCCGCCCCGGCTGAAGCCGCCGATTCGCTCGTGCGGATCGAGAACGCGAAGCTCGATCGCGACGGCGGCCGCGCCGTCGTCACCGCCCGGATCGAGTGGAACCGCGACGGGATCGACACCCACGCGATGACCGTCGGCGACGTCCGCCTGCACGCGGTGAGCCGCGGGAACCGCATCCCGACGCGGCTCGCGTCGACGACCGCCCGCAACCTCGCCTCCGACCCGGTGACCAGGGTGCGCTACCTGCTCCGCTCGCGCTCGCAGCTCACGCGCGATCCGGCGCGGCAACCGCGTCGTCCTCACCGCCAGCCAGCACGCCTTCTCGCCCGCCCCGGAGCTGCGCACCCCGCGCACCTACGTCACCGTCGCCCAGCTCCAGGCCGGGCCGCCGCCCGGCGCGATCGGCCAGAAGGACTGCTCGGAGCGCCCGATCGTCGCCCAGGCCGAGCTCGAGCGCTGCGACCTCGTCGGCGCCGTGCTGCGCCGCGCCCAGGTCTCCTCGGAGGGCGAGGGGACGCACCTGCTCCGCGCCGACCTCACCGGCGCCGACCTGCGCGAGGCCGACCTGACCCGCGCCGACATCGCCGGCGGGAGGGTGAACGGCGCCGACGCCAGCGGGGCGAAGGTCGACCGCGTCTCGCTCGCCGGCGCCGAGGGGACCCGCTTCTTCGCGCAGCAGACGACGATCGACAGCTCCGACTTCTTCGACACCGGGCTCGACCGCGCCCACTTCGAGGGCTCCACGTTCCTCGGCACCTCGCTCGCGCGCTCGAGCCTCGAGCGGGCGCAGCTCGACGGCGCGACGGTGACCGCCGCCGACATGAAGGTGGCGCGCCTCGTCGGCGCCGACCTCCACGGCGCGACGCTCCAGGGCGACGACCTCTACTTCGCCGACCTCACCGACGCCACGCTGCGAGGCGCGACGCTCGTCGGCGCGACGCCCGAGTCCCTGCTCGAGTGGGCGATGCTCTGCCGGACGACGCTGCCCGACGGCTCGGTGGTCGACCGCGACTGCACCGACGGCAAGGCGGCCGTACCCGAAGCCCGCGGGCGAGCCGTTCGTCAAGGTCGACGCCGAGCTGCGAGCGCGACCGCGGCGGGACGGTGATCAGGGCGACGGTGCAGTGGAACGCCGGCGGCATCACGACCTACGGGATGAACCGCGGCGAGCTGCGCGCGGTCGCGATCGACGGCGCGACGGGCCTGCCGACCGTCCTCTCCAGCTCCTCGAGCCAGCTCTCGCAGAGCGGGACGAAGCAGGCGTTCGCGATCGCGTACGGCGGGCGCGGCCGCGCTCCGCGACGGCGACCGCGTCGTGGTGACCGCGACCCAGCATCCGCCGCGTCCCGATCCCGGCGACCGGCGCCGGACGGGCTGCACCACGCGCAGCTACGTCACCGTCGACGACGGTCCAGCGCGGGCCCGAACCGCGGCCGCGTCGGCAGCATCGACTGCTCGGACCGCCCGATCGGCGTCGACTCCGGCCCGGCCAGCCTGCGCTTCTGCGACCTCGCCGGCGCCGACCTCGCCCGCGCCGATCTCTCGCACTCGGACCTGCGGATGACCGAGCTGACCGGCGCCGACCTGCGCGACGCCGGGCTCGGCGGCTCGGTCCTCGACGGCGCCCACGCGGCCGGGGTCCCGGCGAGCGGGGCGGAGCTCGGCGACGCCTCGCTGCTCGCCCTCACCGCGCCGCGGCTCAGCGTGCGCGAGACGCTCATCTCCAAGGCGACCTTCTTCTCCGCCGCGCTCGCCGGCGCCGACTTCTCGGGCTCGACGCTCTCGGGCGTCTCGTTCGCGACCGCCGGCCTCAAGGGCGGCGCCTCGTTCGCGGACACGCGCCTGGTGAAGGTCGACCTCGCCTACTCGAACCTGCGGGGCGGCGACCTCTCGCGGGCGCGCGCGCAGACGACCTCGCTGTTCGAGTCCGACCTCACCGACGCCACCCTGCGCGGCGCCACCTTCACCCGCGACGAGGAGGGCCGCGACCCGCCGCAGACGGCGACGCTCTGCCGGACGCGGATGCCGGGCGGCGGCCTCAGCCTGCGCGACTGCCCGCTGCGCTGAGGCTCGGAGCCGCTTCGACCTCGTCCGCGGGCGGCCGGTTCCGGATCAGCGCCAGAGCGAGCACGAGGCCGGCGAGGGCGACGAAGGCCCCCACCCGCATCGCGCTTCCGAATGCGTGCACGAAGGCGTCGTCGACGACGTTCTCGAGCACCGCCTGGCTGCTCTTGGCGAACTGCGAGAGCCCCGACTGCGCGTCTGAGGCGCCCGCCAGGAGGCCGTCGAGGCCGGTCGCCTGCGCCTCGGAGACCTTCACGCCCTGGGCGGCGGCGAGGCTCTGGGTCTCGTCGACCTGCACCGAGTTGAAGACCGCGCCCGAGATCGCCACGCCGAAGCTGATCCCGATCCCGCTCAGCGTCGTGAAGACGCCGCCGGCGGCGCCCGACTGGCGGGTGGGGATGGCGTTCATCGCGGCGACGTTCATCGGCGTCAACGCCAGGCCGGTGCCGCCGCCGCAGAGGGCCATCGGCAGCCAGACGTCGCTGTAGGTGGTCTTGGTGTCGATGCCCGCGAGGAGGAACATCGAGAGGGTGAGGGTCCCGATGCCGACGATGATCGGCGGCAGGGGGCCGGTGCGCTCGACGATCTTGCCGCCGAGCGGCAGCATCACGACCATCGCCGCCATCAGCGGCAGCATCAGGGCGCCGGCCTCGGTCGCCGAGTAGCCCAGCAGCTCCTGGAGGTAGAGGGGCAGGAAGAAGAGGGCGACGATCAGGGCGAAGTTGAGGACGAAGAGGACGATCGTCGCCCCGGAGAAGTTGCGCGCGCGGAAGAAGGCGAAGTTGACGAGCGGCGCCTCGACCCGGCGCTCGACGACGACGAAGGCGGCCGCGAGGACGATCGACGCGGCGAAGAGGACGATCGTCTGCGGCTCGGTCCAGCCCCAGGTCGGCGCCTGGATGATCGCCAGGCTCAGCGTGACGAGAGCCCCCGCGACGAGGGCGAGGCCCAGGGAGTCGATCCGCCGCTCGGCCTCGGGGTCGCTCGACTCGGCGGTCGCCCACATCACCGTGAAGGCGATCCCGACGGCGACGATCGTGCCGAGCCAGAAGACCCAGTTCCAGCTGAGCCCGCCGGTGAGCGCGCCACCGACCAGCGGCCCGACCGCCTGGGCCAGGGCGCTCGAGGCACCCCAGACGCCGATCGGCAGCCCGCGCTTCTCCGGCGGGTAGGCGTTGACGATGATCGACAGCGAGGCGGGGACGAGCGCCGCCGCGCCGAGGCCGGCGACGGCGAGGCCGGCGATCAGGACGATCGCCGTCGGCGCGAGGGCGGCGATCGCCGAGCCGCCGGCGAAGAGCCCGGCGCCGGCCAGCACTATCCGCCGCCGCCCGTAGATGTCGGCGAGCCTTCCCGCCGCGATCAGGAAGGCGGACATGGCGAGGGTGAAGGCGGTGACGGTCCACTGCAGCTCGCCGACCGAGGCGTTCAGGTCCTCGTGGATCGCCGGCAGCGCGACCGCGATCGCCGAGGTCGGGAAGTTGGCGATCCCGACGGCGGCCGCCATCGCCAGCAGGGTCGGCGTGCGGCGGGGGTGGACGACGTGGGGGAGGAGGTGGAGGCCTCGAGGCGTCGCGGGGCGCAGGAAGGCCATCGGCGGCGAACCTAACAAGGGCTCCCGTCGCCACCGCGGCGTGTGAAAGTCTTCGCCGGTGGCCGAGGAGCTTCGCGAGCGGGTCGCAGGGCTGATGCCGCGGGCCCGGGAGGACCTCGCCCGGCTGGTCTCGATCCCGAGCGTCGCCGACCCTCGCCAGTACCCGCCGGAGAAATGCCTCGAGGCCGCCGACTGGGTCCGCGAGGCGCTCGCCGACGCCGGGCTCGCCGACTCGCGGCTGCTGGACATGCCGGACGGCCACCCCGCGGTGTTCGCCTCCGCGCCGGCCCCCGAGGGCGCGCCGACGGTGCTCCTCTACTGCCACTACGACGTCCAGCCCCCGCTCGACGAGGCGGCCTGGGAGTCCCCGCCGTTCGAGCTCACCGAGCGCGACGGGCGCTGGTACGGCCGCGGCGCCGCCGACTGCAAGGGCAACGTCGCCGCCCACCTGACCGCCCTTCGCGCGCTCGGGCCCGAGCTCCCGGTCGGGGTCAAGTTCATCGCCGAGGGCGCCGAGGAGCAGGAGACGGACGGGCTCGAGGAGTTCGTGCCGACCGCCGCCGAGCTCCTGCGCGCCGATGCCGTGATCGTCATGGACTCGGGCAACTTCGCGGTGGGCGTGCCCACGCTGACGACGACCCTGCGCGGCGTCGCCAACCTGGTGGTGCGGGTGCGGACCCTGGCCGGCCCGATGCACTCGGGGTCCTTCGGCGGGGCGGCTCCCGATGCGCTCCTCGCCCTCAACCGGATGCTGGCGAGCCTCCACGACGAGCGCGGCAACGTGGCCGTGGACGGCCTGCCGGCGGACCAGGCCTGGGCTGGGATCGACTACCCCGCCGAGCAGTTCCGCCGCGACGCGGGCGTCCTCGACGGGGTCGAGCTGGTCGGCGACGGCACGGTGGCCGAGACGCAGTGGGCGCGTCCCGCGGTGAGCGTGCTCGGCATCGACTGCCCGCCGGTGGTCGGCTCGACGCCGTCGGTCCAGGCCGAGGCGGCGGCCCTGGTCAGCATCCGCGTCCCGCCGGGAGTCGATCCCGATGCGGCCCAGGAAGCCGTCGCCGCGCACCTCGAGGCCGCCGCCCCCTGGAAGGCCGAGGTCGAGATCGAGCGGTCGTCCACCGGGGCGCCGTTCAGCGCCGCCACCGACGGCCCGGCGTACGCGTGCATGACCGGCGCGCTCGAGTCGGCGTTCGGCCGCGAGGCGACGACGCAGGGCGAGGGCGGGATCGATCCCGCTCACCAACGTGATCGCCGAGACCCTCCCGGAGGCCGAGATCATCCTCATGGGCGTGGAGGAGCCGCGCTGCCGGATCCACGCCCCGAACGAGAGCGTCGACCCCTCCGAGCTCGAGCGGATCGCGCTCGCCGAGGCGATCTTCCTCGAGCGCTTCCGACGCTGATTCGCGACATTTCGTGAGCCACACGTAGAACCGCGGGTGCGAGCGTCGTCTCCGATGGAGGAGACGACTCGCCCGACGCCCGACGAAGCCGAGCGCAAGTTCATGGAGCTGCTCGAAAGCGCCGATCTGCCGCGCCCGGACGTCGTCTTCCACGACCCGATCGAAGACGAGATCGTCTGCCGCTGGGAGGACGAGAAGCTCGTTGTCGTCGTCGAGCTCGACGATCCACCGATCACCTCATAGGAGCCTACTTGTACGACGACAGGAGATCGACTCGACGAGGAGGTCGAGCGGATCGCCCCCGATTGGCTGGCGATCCAGGCACTTGCCGGCCCTCGCCCCGGGGCCTGCGGAGGCCGAGTGTCGATGCTCGCGAGCAGCAGCGCCGCGCCCCCGACAGCGTTCTCGACGACGAAGCGCTCGCCGGCCTGCCACGACCGGCTGGCTCCGCCAAGATGTCCAGGCTCGCGGCGCCTACCTATCGACGAACGGTCTGCGCTCGCGCCTCGACCACGCCGAGCTGGTCCATGCTGAACGTGCCGTCCTCCGCCGTCGGCTGGGCCGGCGATGATCTTCGGCGGCATGCGCTTACCTTACGCGAGGAGGCACGCTTCGCCCCGGGAGAGTTCTTCGTGGAGCCCGACGCCGTCCGGCCCCGCGCGTTTACCTTCGCCGAGCGGGGAGGAGGCCGCGAAGTCGATGCGGATTCGAGTCGGCAAAGGACGACTCCTTCTCGTGCTGCCCCTGCCGTGAGCGCGAAGGGGCTACGCTGTGCCACGGGTGGACGTTTCGGTCCGAGAGCTGCGCAATCACACCGCGCGAGTGATCGCGGCGGTCGAGGCAGGGGAGCGAGTGGTGCTGACGGTGCACGGTCGGCCGGTCGCGGACATCGTCCCGCGGCGGGTGCGGACCGAGCGGATGCCGACCGAGCAGGTGCTAGCGATGCTCGGCGAGATCAATGAGGAATGGGCGGGAAGCGGTCTCGAGTCCGACCCGAGCGATTTCGATACGGCTCGTTCAACGAGGAGTTCCAGTGAGCGGCTATCTGCTCGACACGAGCATCCTCATCGCCGCCGAGGGTGGAATCCTGCCCGAAGATCCCCCGGACGGCGAGGCCCGACTATCGGTCGTGACCCTCACCGAGTGCGGTAGGCGTCAAGCGCGCGAGCTCCAAGGCCCATCGCGAGAGGCGGCTCGCGACGATGGAGCGAGCGCGTCGTTCATCGCGCTGCCGTTCGACGAATACGTCGCCGAGCCCCTCGCAGCCCTGATCGCCGCCGCTCGGGCGCGTCGCCGTCGCCTCGAGGCGATGGACGCGATCATCGCGGCGACGGCGATGGTCCACGATCTCGTCGTGTGGACTCGGGACGACGACTTCGAGGTACTCGCGGAGCTCGCCCCCGAGCTCGACCGTCGCGCGCGCCTGAGCGCGCAAGCCGACCGTTCAGCCCAGGTTCTCCCAGACGACCTCGAGACGCCCTGGATCGTCTCGATGCCGTAGTTGAAGCCGTAGAGGTCGCCGGTGCCGACCGGGTCCTTGGTGGTGAGCACCGAGAGGACGTAGTCGCGGCCCTGTCCCTGGACCGAGCCGGTGCTGTTGACCTGCCACGGGCACTGCGGGATCGGGTCGGTGCAGGTCGGGAGGGTCTTCCAGCCGTTCTTCAGGCTCACGGTGACGCCGTCGACGGGGTTGGCCCAGTTGGGCGGGTCGCAGGTGTTGCCCCAGGGGCCGCAGGTGATCCCGAAGCGCTGGTCGGGCTGGACGCCCTGCATCAGCTTGTTCCCGTAGTTGCGGGCGTCGCGCCCGAGGACGCCGTTGTTGTCGCCGTAGGCGAACTTCCTCATCAGCGCGACCTGGTCGGCGGCCGTGGTCTCGGTGTTGCCCCAGCCGTAGTAGTTCTGCGACTCGCAGATGACCTTGGTGTCGTTCATCGGGATCAGCGTGTTGAACTTGGTGAGCGCGTCGCAGCCGCCGCCGAAGTAGAAGAGGCGAGGTCGCCGCGGCGTTGTCGGAGTTCTGGATCATCCGCCCCATCAGGTACTTGACCGAGTAGTCGATGTCGTCGGGGATCTGCGACGTCGTTCTGCTGGTAGCGGCGAAGCCAGCGGGCGAGGATGTTGACCTTGACGATGCTCGCCGTGTACTGGGTGGCGTCGCCGTTGGAGAGCGAGGAACGTGCGGCCGGTGTCGTTGTCGAAGAGCCCGACCTGGACGACGCCCTCGCGCGTACCGAGGTAATCGCAGACTCCTTCGAGCGGCGTGTAGTCGTCCTTCACCGGGGCCGACGGCTTGGTGCAGTCGACGGTGAGCGGCTTCGGCTTCTTCTTCGCCTCGGCGGCGGGGGCGGCGGCGATCAGCAGCGCCGCGGTCGCAAGCGCGAACACGCGCCCGATCCCGCAAGTCTCGTGATTCTCACCTGCTGCACCTGCCTCCAGGCTACCCCCACCGGAGGGTGTTACGGGTTTTCCGGCGAGATCTACGGCTAACTACGGATACGGCCGCGTGCGTCGCCCGCTCCATTTGGGCGAACGCCGGCGGCGGCGGCTCGGTTAGTACTGATTCGTCCTAAGCGATCTAGTTCGAAGACGGCGAGGACGAGCGCGATCGCGTCTACGACACGTATGCCCTGCGTACCATGGCGGCCGTCCACCGCTTCGCACCGTAGGCCGGGGAACAGCCTTGCGGTTCAGAGTCTCGGCGATTTCGGCGAGGGACTTGCCTTTAGCGAGCAACGTCCGTACCTGCATCCGCCATCCGTAGTCTCGGTTGTTGCACCAGACGTGGGCCAGCCGAACGTTCTCGGGGACGAGGTGCCCGCCCGCCGACTTGAGGGTCGGGTAGTGGTCGGGTGAGGGCGCCCACTTGGTGCGCGGCGTCGTCCACCGGATCGAAGCGCCGCGACCCTTGGGGTGGTAGCACTGCGGCATCTCCGCACTTGGGGCGAGGAGCTGGCCGCGCTCGGCCATCTGCACGAGGACCCCCTTCATCCAGCCTGCGGAGCTCGTCCCGGCGACCGAGGGATTTTCGTCGAGGAATTGCTCCCGGTCACTCTTGGCCGTAATCGGCTAAATCCTTGACACCCTTAAGCGCCGCTTCCCATGCAAGCGGAAGTAATCGCGGCTAGGACCCAGGGCGGCAGGGCCCGCTCACGGCGCAGCCGCCGACGACTCGGCGACGGCCGCCGGCTCGCCGGTGAGCTCCCGCTTCGCGAACGGGCGCCGGAAGCCGAGCAGGGCGGCGGCGGCGTAGACGCCCGCGACCGCGATCGCGGCGCCGGCGACGTCGTCGACCACGTAGTGCCAGCCGAAGTAGACGGTCGACAGGGACGTCAGGCCGAGGAAGGTCCAGAGGCCGATGCGCAGGGGCGTCGGCGCGCCGACCAGGTGGGCGACAGCGCCGCGGTGAGGATCACCGCGATGTGCAGCGACGCGAACCCGGCGATGCCCTGGACGGCGTCGGTCGCGTACGGGTCCGCGATCACCTCGATGCCGGTGCTCGAGCAGCGTCGACCTGGAGCTCGGAGACCCCGGTCTCGGGCAGGTCGGCGAACAGGCTCGGGCGACGCGTAGATCGGCCCGAGCGACGGCACGAGGTAGTAGCTGAGCACGCCGAGCATCCAGACGATCGCGAGCGAGGTGACGTACCAGATGCCGGCGGCGATCCGCGACGACCAGACGAGCGCGACGCCCGAGCGAGACCGGCACGAACGTGAGGAAGGCGAGGTAGACCGAACGAGAGGATCTCGGCGGAGATGCCCGGTCCCGAGCAGGTCGTGGAGGAGGGTCGGCGGGCTGGGTGCCGAAGAACATCGCCTCCTCGAGGTCGAGCAGCGCCGCGTCGTGCAGCGTGCCGTCGGTGACGAACGGCAGGAAGCTCTTCAGGTTGCGGTAGGAGAGGTAGGCCGCGTAGAAGCCGAGGATCGAGAGCGACACGATCAGCCCGCGGCGCCCCCACCAGCGCCCGAGGAAGACCTCGCGGATCGCGCCTGCCGAAGCTCGCCTCCGAGGAGCGGGCCTGCCGGATGGCGCGCGGGATGCACGTCGAGCAGGAGGAAGCCGAGGCAGAAGATCGAGATCAGCGCGAGCGGCGAGCCGACGAAGCGCGCGTCGGGGTCGCGGAGCGGGAGGTCCTCGATCGCCCGCGACGACGAACATCATCACCAGGGCGGGGATGCCGATCGCCAGCGGCATCAGGAACTGGCGCGGGGCTGAGCCGCTCGGCCGGGGTGTCGGCGTCGATCCGGGCTGGGCTCTGCGGGCGACTGAGCGCTGATTCACGCGCGGCAGCTTTGCAGGCGCCGACAACAATTTCGCTACAAGTACCTAGGCTCCCCGCTATGGCAACCGCAGGCCCGGCTCTCGACCGCCGCGTTCAGAGCGATCACGCACCGGAACCGCGTCGAGCGTCCCGAGGAGGACGGCCGTCGGCTGGCGCCTGATCCTGAGCGGGCCGTTCGTCGCGCTCGTCACCCTGATCGCGGGACTGATCGCGGCCGCCGAGGCGGGCTTCACCTTCCGCGACCCCGACAACGTCGCCGCCCTCTACGTGCTCGAGGTCTGGGCGGGGGTCGCGCTGCTCGTCTGCCTCGACATCTACCTGCGCGCGCGGCGGCGGACCGGCGAGCGCTGGCCTCCGCGGGCCGCGTGGGGCGAGGTGCGGCGCGAGCGCTGGACGGCGAAGCGCCTCCTGATCGTCGCGGCCGCGATCGTCGCCTTCTACGTCACCTACCTCGCCTACCGGAACCTGAAGGCGTCGATCCCGCTGCTGCGCCCCGGCGACCTCTTCGACGCCCAGCTCGCCGACCTCGAGCGGGCCGTCTTCTTCGGCACCGACCCCGCCGCGCTCCTGCACGACCTCCTCGGGACGGGCATCGCCGCGCACGCGCTGTCGGTGTTCTACGTGGCGTTCATCGTCTTCCTGCCGCTGTCGCTGGGCCTGGTGCTGGTCTTCGCCGAGCGCCTCCAGGTGGGCCTCTTCTTCGCGACGGCGCTCTCGATCAACTGGATCCTCGGCATCGCGACCTACTTCATCCTCCCGGCGCTCGGGCCGATCTACTACGACCCCGGGCTGTTCTCGGCCCTGCCCTACACGGAGGTGTCGCGGCTGCAGGACCTGCTGCATGGACGACCGGGTCGGCTTCCTCGCGGACCCGAACACCGGGACCCCGCAGGCGATCGCGGCGTTCGCCTCCCTGCACGTCGCGATGAGCTTCACCGCGCTGCTCGCCGCCTACATGCTGAAGCTCGGCCCGGTCGTGGAAGCGGTTCCTCTGGGCCTGGCTGGTCCTCACCTTCGTCGCGACGGTCTACCTGGGCTGGCACTACGTCGTCGACGACGTCGCCGGCCTCGCGATGGGCGCCGTGGCGGTCGTGCTGGCGCGGGTCGTCACCGGCTTCGACCCGCGCCCGGGCGAGCCGGCGCCGTCCGGCTAGGGCGGCCCCTTCACGCACAGAGGTGTGAACTCGATGAGGCCGGGGCAAGCTCGAGTTCGTGGTCTCGGCAGCTCGAAACTGCTTTTCGGCGCCGTTATCGCGCTCTAAAGCAGATTCGAGTCGGGGCGGGCTCGTTTGCGACGAAATGTCGGGCGATGGGATCGTCCCGCGCGAACGTCCCAATCGCCACGCCATAGGGGGGACTCCGGGACGTTCGCGAACGGATCGGAACCCGCGACACACTTCTGTGCGAGGAAAGGCGGCGCGCGCCTACCGCACCAGCCGCTTGTACTTCACCCGGTGCGGGCGGTCGGCCTCGGCGCCGAGCTCGGCGCGGCGGTTCTCCTCGTACTCCTCGAAGTTGCCCTCGAACCAGCGGACCTGCGAGTCGCCCTCGAAGGCGAGCACGTGGGTCGCGACGCGGTCGAGGAACCAGCGGTCGTGGGAGATGATCACGGCGCAGCCGGCGAAGGAGAGCAGGGCCTCCTCGAGCGCGCGCAGGGTGTCGACGTCGAGGTCGTTGGTCGGCTCGTCGAGGAGCAGCAGGTTGCCGCCGGACTTCAGGAGCTTCGCCAGGTGGACGCGGTTTCGCTCGCCGCCCGAGAGCGTCGCGACCTTGCGCTGCTGGTCGGAGCCCTTGAAGTTGAAGCCGGCGACGTAGGCGCGCGAGTTCATCTTGCGGTCGCCGACCTCGACCTCGTCGGCGCCGTCGGAGATCTCCTCCCAGACCGAGCTCTCGCCGTCGAGCGCGTCGCGCGACTGGTCGACGTAGGCGAGCTGGACGGTCTCGCCGAGCGTCGAGCTCGCCGGCGTCGGGCTCCTCGTCGCCGACGATCATCCGGAAGAGCGTCGTCTTGCCCGCGCCGTTGGGGCCGATCACGCCGACGATCCCGGCCGGCGGCAGCGAGAAGTCGAGGTCCTCGATCAGGAGCTTGTCGCCGAAGGCCTTGCGCAGTCCCTCGGCCTCGATCACGGTCGAGCCCAGGCGCGGCCCGGCGGGGATGTGGATCTGGACGTCCTCGAGCTTCACGTTGCGCTCCTCGGCGAGCAGCGCCTCGTAGCGGGCGAGGCGCGCCTTCGACTTCTTGCGCCGGCCCTTCGGGTTCTCGCGCACCCACTCGAGCTCGGCGGCGATCGTCTGCGCCCGCGCGCCGTCCTTGCGCTTCTCCTGCTGCCATGCGCTCCTGCTTCTGCTCGAGCCAGGACGAGTAGTTGCCCTTGAAGGGGATCCCCTCGCCGCGGTCGAGCTCGAGGATCCAGCCGGCGACGTTGTCGAGGAAGTAGCGGTCGTGGGTGACGGCGACGATCGTGCCCTTGTACTCGTCGAGATGGCGCTCGAGCCAGGCGACCGACTCGGCGTCGAGGTGGTTGGTGGGCTCGTCGAGGAGCAGCAGGTCGGGCGCGGAGAGGAGCAGGCGGCAGAGCGCGACGCGGCGGCGCTCGCCGCCCGAGAGCGTGGTCACGTCGGCGTCGGCGGGCGGCAGGCGCAGCGCGTCCATCGCCGTCTCCAGCATCGTGTCGAGGTTCCAGGCGTCGGCGGCGTCGATCTGGTCCTGGAGGCGCGCCATCTCGTCGGCGTTCTCCTCGGAGTAGTTGGCCGCGACCTCGTTGTAGCGGTCGAGCAGGTCGCGCAGCGGCCGCACGCCGTCCTCGACGTTGCCGAGCACGTCCTTGGACTCGTCGAGCTGGGGCTCCTGCTCGAGCATGCCGACGGTCGCCCCGTCGGCGAGCCGCGCCTCGCCGCGGTACTCGGTGTCGACGCCGGCCATGATCCGCAGGAGCGTCGACTTGCCGGCGCCGTTGTAGCCGAGCACGCCGATCTTCGCCCCCGGCAGGAAGCTCAGCGAGATGTCCTTGAGCACGGTCCGGTCGGGCGGGTGGACCCGCGAGACCTTGTACATGGTGAAGATGTATTCCTGGCTGCCCATCGAGCGAGCCAGGGTAGGGCGGCCGACACCTCCGCCGAGACGCTGCCCTCACGTAGCGCGGCATTTACCATTCCCTAGATGGCCACCGTCGAGCAGCTCGATCCTCCCGCGGTGGTCGAGGCTCGGGGAGAGGCTGCGGGACAACATCAGCTCCGCGCTCAAGGTCCGCGACGACGTTCTGCGTGACCTGCTCGTGGCGCTTCTGGCCGAGGGGCACGTCCTGATCGAGGACTTCCCCGGGGTCGGCAAGACGGCGCTCGCGCGGGCGCTGGCCCGTTCGGTGGACGTTGAGTATTCGCGGGTTCAGTGCACCGCCGATCTCCTGCCGGCGGACGTGATCGGGACGAACGTCTTCAACCAGCGCGAGGCGCGGTTCGAATTCCATCCCGGGCCGGTGTTCGCCAACGTCGTGCTGGTCGACGAGATCAACCGCGCCTCGCCGAAGACCCAGTCCGGCCTGCTCGAATGCATGCAGGAGCAGCGGGTGACGGTCGACCGGGTCTCCCATCAGCTGGCGCAGCCCTTCCTCGTGATCGCCACCCAGAATCCGATCGAGTACGAGGGCACCTATCCGCTCCCCGAGGCGCAGCTCGACCGCTTCATGATGCGGCTCTCGCTCGGCTACCCCGGCCCCGAGGAGGAGGCGGACATGCTCGCCGTCCACGGCGAGCACGACCGGGTCCTCGACCTCGAGCCGGTCGTCGACGCGGCGACGGTGCTCGCCGCGCAGGCGACCGCCTCCGCGTCGCACGGCAGCGAGGCGCTCCGGCGCTACGTGGTCGCCCTCTGCGAGGCGACACGCGGCGATTCCCGGGTGGAGCTCGGCGCCAGCCCCCGGGCGGCGCTTCTTCTTTTCCGTGCGGCGAAGGCGCTCGCCGCGCTGGAGGGGCGCGACCACACGCTGCCCGATGACGTGCAGGCGCTGGCTCCATCGGCGCTCTCACACCGTCTGCTTCTCGCACCAGGTGTCCCGGAGGGCGAGCGCCAGGCGGTGATCGCGGACGCCCTCGAGCGCACCTCCGCGCTCTAGGAGCGACGTGGGGACGGCCCGCTCCGCGATCAGGCTCGGAGCGGCGCTGATCGTCGCCGGCGCTGCCTTCGACCTGCCTCCTCTTTACGTCCCCGGGGTCGCGATCACGCTGCTCTGGGCGGGGACCCTCGCGTGGGTGAGGCTTGCCGTGCGTGGGGCGCGGGTCGAGCGAGAGCGCGGGCCGGCGACCGTGGTCGAGGGCGAGGCGTATCCGCTCCGGATCCGTGATCCGCCGGGGCCTGGTGCCGGCGCGTGGGGCGCTGGCCGATCCGCTGCTGGAGGGCCCGCTGGCGGTCCGGGCGTTCGTTCGGGGGCGCGGTCCAGCGATGCAACCTCACGATCCGCTTTCCGCGGCGCGGGCGGCGGCGGCTCGAGCCGGCGATCCTGACGGTCGGGACCCGCTGGGCCTTCATCGGCGCGAGGTGCAAAGCGAGCTCGAGGGCGAGGTGCTGGTCCTGCCCAGGATCGAGCCGGTCATGGCGCCCGCGGACGGCGGCGGTGGCGCCGATGGAGGGATGCCGGAGGAATTAGGCGGAGGAGCCGGCGTTTCGGCGCTCCAGCCTCGCCCGCTCGATGTCGACGTCGACGGCCTTCGCCCGTACCGCGAGGGCACTCCTGCGTCCCGCATCCACTGGCCGGCGGTGGCGCGGACTGGCGATCTCCACGAACGCCGCCTCGCCGCCGGCGCGGAGTCCGCGCCGCTCGTCGTGCTGGACGCGGCGCGCCCCGATGACGAGGAATCGCTCGACCGGGCGGTGCGCGCCGCCGCCTCGCTCTGCCTGCACCTCGCCCAGGTGGCCGGCGGGTGCGCGCTGCTCCTTCCGGGCGAGGGCCGGGCGATCCGGGTCGACCCCCAGCTGCGGGCGTGGCCCGACGCGCACGCCCGCCTCGCACTGGTCGAGGCCCGCGGGGGCGCACCCGCCGTCGCGCGAGCTTTGCGGGCCAATGCCGTCTTCTGGGTGACGGCCCGCGGTGGCGAGCGCCCGGGTCGCGGGGCAGCGGCGATGGCCGCCCGGATCGCCTACCTGGTGACGCCCTCACCGGTCCGCGGACTGCGTTCCAGCTTCACCGTCGCGGGCTGCCACGGCCAGGCCCTCGCCTCCCCCCGGCGTCGCCGCGTGTCCCGAGCGAGGGCAGCGGCATGAGCCACGCACTTCCTGCCCCCGGCCGCGAGGCCGACCGTCCGGCTGGTCGTCTTCGCCGCCCTCGCCGTGCTCTGTGCGTGGCAGTGGTCCCGCCTGGTCGCAGATCCGCCCGCGGGCCGCGTTGCCCTCGCCGTCGCCGCGCTCGTCGCGGGCGCGGTCGCTTCTGGCGCTGATCGGCGCCACGGAGCTGAGGCGGCCGGCGGCGTGGGCGCTGGCTGCCCTCGCCCTGCTCGCCACGACCGCGATGGGTTTCGTCGCGATCGGAGTGCCCGTGGATCTGCTGGTACCGGACGGCTGGGACCGGCTCGTTCACGACGTCGGTAGGGGTTTCGCGGGGCTCGACGGGAGTGTCGATTACCCCTACGGCGGCAAGAACGAGTGGTCGCGCCTGGTGCTCCTCGCCGGCCTGGCGCTGGCGCTGGGCATCGCCGCCGCGCTCGCCTTCTGGCCCCGAGGCGCTCCGCGGGGCGCCCGGACGCTGGGCCTGGCCATCGCTGATCACCAGCTGGGCGATCGCCGCGGTCGCGGTCGATCCCAACGCACCCATGCTCTGGGGGTTGCTCCTGCTCGCCCTGGTCGCCGCCTGGCTGTGGCTCCCGGGCCTCGGTCGCCGCGACGCGGTCGCCGCCGGTGCGCTGATCGCGGCGGCCGGTGTCCTGGCCGTCGCAGCTGGGGGCGTGCTCGACGCCGAGCGTCCGTGGATCGATTACCGCAACTGGGAGCTCGCCGGGAACGAGGGCGACGCGGACTTCGATTGGAATCACGGCTACGGCCCGCTCGACTGGCCGCGCGACGGCACGACGCTCCTCGACGTGGAGAGCGATGCCCCGCACTACTGGAAGGCCGCGGTGCTCGACGAGTTCGATGGCACCGGCTGGTTGCAGTCCGGGAACATCACCGGGGAGCGCTTCGAGGTGCCGACGCAGGTCGAGAGCGGCTTCAACGAGGTTGATCGCGCGGCCCTGAACCAGAAGTGGGTGGAGGAGGTGGGTGTCGCGTTTGGCCCGTTGGAGAGCCAGCTCGTGATCGCGCCGGGGACGCTGATCGAGGTCGACGGCCTCGAGGATGTGAGCCCGCGACCGGACGGCACCACCGTCATGGACAGCAGTCCGCTCGAGGACGGTGACGCGTACTCGGCGCTGGCCTACGTCCCGGAGCCCCGGCCGGCGCAGATGCGAGCGGCGCCGCGCGGCTATCTGCCGGTCCTTTCCCAGTTCACCGAGATCGGAGTGCCGTCGAGGACGCTCGCCTACTTGAGCGGACCGCTGGTCGAGAGAGTGCGCGTCCCGCTTCGCGGCAGCCAGGCCGCGCGCAACGACAGCGGGGAGGCGCGCCGGCAGATCCTCGGCTCGCACTACGCGCGGGTGTACCGCCTGGCACGTCGCCTCACAGCGGGCGAGCCGAATCCTTACCGGGCGGCCATGGCGATCGAGGACTACCTCAAATTCGGCCCCTTCGGCTACACGGAGGCAATTCCCCCGGCCGGGCGATATCCGCTCAACGACTTCCTCTTCAACGACCGCCGCGGCTACTGCCAGCAGTTCTCGGGGGCGATGGTGCTGATGCTGCGGATGGTCGGAATCCCCAGCCGCGTAGTGACCGGGTTCACCGCCGGAGTCGAGAACCCCGAGGCAGAGAACCACTACGTGGTCACCGATCGTGACGCCCACTCCTGGGTCGAGGTCTACTTCAACGGGATCGGCTGGGTTCCCTTCGAGCCGACACCCGCGTCCGCGCCAGCCGCATCGCAGCTTGGCGAAGGCATCCTCGCCGCCGACGGCGGCGCCGGCGTCTTGGGGCCTGAACCGCGGCCGCTGATCGATCGCAAGACCGGCGAGTCGGCTGGAACAGCGCCGTCCTCAGGCGGCGGCGGGATCTGGGGCGTTTTCCTCGCCGGGCTTGGCGTCCTCGGCTTCGCGGTGGCGCTCCCGGCTGCGGTCCGGATGCGGCGATACCGCCTGATGACGGCGGCGGAGGCGTCAAACGCGCAGCTCCGCGAGCTCGACACGGGACTCGGTCGACTCGGGCTGGAAATCGGCCCCGGCGAGACGCTGATGGAGCTCGAGCCGCGGCTGCGACGAAGGGTCGGCCTGGCCACCGCGAGCTACGTCGCCAAGCTTCGCGCGGGTCGTTTCGGGCGATGCGACCCCACGCCTCCGACCATGGCCGAGCGGCGCTCCCTGCGCCGCGAGCTGCGCTCGTCGAAATCGGGATCGCGGGGCCGCCTGCGTGTCGCGCTCGCGTTCCCGCCGGGAGGGCCGAGGCGGCGGGTCGGCTAGCGCCGAGATTGAACTGCGCTGGTAGCGGGAAGAACTTCGTCGAGCGACCAGGAGGTTCGAATGAGTCTGATCGACAAGGCCAAGGGACGCGCGAAGAAGGCCGCCGGCGACCTCGCCGACGACCCGAGCCTGCGCCGCGAGGGTGCGAAGGACGAGCGGAAGGGCGAGGCGAAGGAGGAGCTGGACCGCGCCCAGGACGAGGCCGCCCGCAAGGCGCAGGAGGTCGCCGACCTCGAGCGGCGGACTTAGGAGCCCACTTCTCCGGCAGAACTCGCGCAGGGCCTCGGCGAAAGCAGGGCTCACGCTCGGCTTCTCGCGGCAGGACACCCGCATTGAGTCGGGGAACGCCGAAACGGCGGCCTCGTAGCCTTCCTTCGTGAAGAGCAAGCAGGGATCGTGCTCGGCGAGGAGCAACGGCTTCCCCAGATCCCGCAGGGCATCCTCGATCCAGTCGCCAGGGTCCGCCATGTTGTCGCGCACGTAAGCCTGCGCCACGCCCGTGGGGATTCTCTCGAGCATTTGGTCGGCGAGCTCCTCACCGTAGAAACCCTGGGTGATCTGGGTCAGGTGGCGAGTGAACGTGCGGTCATCGAGCTCGGCCACCTGGCTGAACGCCGACCGAACCTCCGCGTTGACGGCGGGCGGGTCCGCATCGGGGCTGAAGCTCAAACAGGCGTGCCCGAGCGCCAGTCCCTGCACCGCCTCCCGATGGCGCGACGCGAACTTCACCGCTGAGGCGATCGCGAACTCGTCGGCGGCGATCACGTAGCGCTGCCATCCGCGGCGATCGACCTCCGCGGCCGCCCGCTCGGCCACGGACGAGGTGTCATACGCGGTGGGCGGAGGCTCGTCGCCAACGCCGGGGGCGTCGAATACCGCGACCTCGGCCCATTCTTCGAGCTCCGGCCGTACCACCCACTCCAGCTCGCAGTAGCCCGGGAGAAGGAGGAGCTTCGGCCTGGTCATACCTAGAGCTCTGCGGGCGGCGGCGTGCCGCGCGGCGGCGCGGCGGCGCCGACCCCGGCCGCCATCAGGCCGCCGATGGTGATCACGATCGCCGCCACCAGGCTCAGGTACATCCCGTAGGCGCGGTCCTCGCCGTCGAATAGCCCGAGCCAGATCAGGAGGATCGTCGCCACCGCGCCGAGCAGCACGACGGCGCCGTTCAGGGTCAGTCCCGGCGCCAGCACAGCGCCGCCGGCGACGGCGCCGAGGACCGCGACGATCGCGGTGATGAACATGTAGACGTCGGTCGAGGACTGGCCCTCCCAGCCGCTCAGGTCGAGCCCGTTCTCGCCGAACCACGGCAGGAAGAGGAAGACGAAGAGGAGGACACCTCCCGCGGCCGCGATCAACTGCCCTGTGTTCGTGCTCGTGCGGTCCATGGCGCCCCTTTTGGTTGGCTTCGGCTGGCCGGGTGATCCTAAGCGCGGATCGCGGATGTAGCGTTCGCCGCGGAGTGGTTGGGCGATCGACTTTTCTCTTCGTGACGTTCGCGATCTCGACGCTCGGCGCGATCTCGTTCGCGCTCGCGGCGGGTGGCCCCCAAGCGCCCACCGAGCGCGCGGCGCCGACGGGCAAGGCCGCGCTCGCCAACCGCTGCGTCACCCTCGGTGCCGACGGCCGCTTCGTCGTCGCCCGCGGGGAGGAGGGCTACGGCGCCGACGCCGCCGACGAGGCCGATGCCGACGGCTTCCACCTGAAGCCGACCGGGCTCGGCACCTACCTGATCCAGGGCGAGGGGCGGACGCTGATGGCGGCGGGGGAGGGGGGCGCCGTGGTCCACGCGCACGTGCCCGGCCCGTCGGCGGAGTGGTCGATCGGGGGCGGCGCGAAGCGCCCGGCGACGCTGACCAGCGCGCCCACCGGCGAGCAGCTCGCGGTCGCGCCCGAGGGCGGCGCGCTCGTCCTCGGCCCGCCCGAGTCGGCGACCCGCTTCGAGCTCGGCGAGCGCCGGCGCTGCGCCCGCTACCCCGAGGCCAAGGTTGGCGCGCGCGGCAGGCCCGCCGCGACGGTCAACCCCGACGGCAGCGTCTTCGGCTTCGCCGACGCCCACATGCACGTCACCGCCAACCTGCGCGCCGGCGGCCGCGTCATCCACGGCCAGCCGTTCCATCCCTACGGGCTCCCGGAGGCGCTCGGCCACGACGAGGACGACCACGGGCCCGACGGCAGCCTCGACGTCACCGGCAACCTGCTCCGCACCGGCGAGCCGGTCGGCACCCACGACACCCACGGCTGGCCGACCTTCGCCGGCTGGCCGGTGCACGACACCTACACCCACCAGCAGGCCTACTACGTCTGGGTCGAGCGGATGTGGAAGGCGGGCCTGCGCGTGCTGGTCGCCCAGGCCGTCGAGGACGAGGCGCTCTGCGAGCTGCAGCCGCAGCGCTCGCACTCCTGCGACGAGACCGAGACGGTGAAGCTCGCGATCGCCGAGATGCGCAAGCTCGAGGCCTACGTCGACGCCCAGGCGGGCGGCCCGGGCCGCGGCTGGTTCCGGCTCGTCTCGAGCCCGCGCGAGGCCCGCCGGGTCGTCGAGCGCGGCAAGCTCGCGGTCCTGATCGGGATGGAGACCTCGAGCCCGTTCGGCTGCTCGGAGTTCCAGGGCGAGCCCCAGTGCACCCGCGAGGACGTCGACCGCGTGCTCTCGCGAGCTCCACGGCCTCGGCGTGCGCAGCGTCTTCATCGCCCACTGGGTCGACAACGCCTTCAGCGGCGCGGCGCTTCAGTCCGGCGCCCAGGGCGACTTCATCGGCCTCTTCGAGCAGTCGACCACCGGCCACCCGTTCGCGACCCAGCCGTGCGGCGACGCCGACGAGGCCGAGGGGACGTGCAACTCGCAGGGGCTGACCGACCTCGGCCGCTACCTGATCGAGCGGATGATGGACAAGGGGATGCTGATCGAGGCCGACCACCTGAGCCAGGTCGCGCGCGCCGACGTGCTGGCGATCGCCGAGGAGCGCGACTACCCGCTGGTCTCGAGCCACACCGGCACCGGCGGCGAGTGGACGCCCGCTGCAGCTCGACCGCCTCTACGCGCTCGGCGGGATCGCCGCGGCGACGCCGGAGGAGGCGCCGGCGCTGGCGGCGAAGATCAACGACCTGCGCGCCGAGTCCGGCGGCGGGCGCCGCGCCGGCGTCGCCTTCGGCTCCGACACCGGCGGCATCAGCGCGCTCCCCGGCCCGCGGGCGGACGCGGCGCAGAAGCCGCTCGAGTACCCGTTCCGCTCCTACGACGGCGCCGTCCGCTTCAAGCGCCAGCGCACCGGCGAGCGCACCTTCGACCTCAACTCCGACGGCGTCGCCCACTACGGCCTCTTCCCCGACCTGTTCGCCGACGTCGCCGGCCAGCCGGGCGGCAAGCGCGCGCTTGACACGCTCTTCCGATCGGCGGACGATTACCTGCGGATGTGGGAGGCGGCCGATGATTAGGTGGCTCGCGCCGATGCTCGTCGCGACGCTCGGCTTCGCCGCTCCCGCCGCCGCGGACCAGTGGGAGGAGCTCTACCGCCCGCTCGACCTGCCTCGGCTCGCGCCCGGGGAGGCGTGCCCGGTGAGCCCCGTCGACGAGCGCGTCGACTGGGAGAGCACGGGCATCTTCGGCAGCGCCGGCACCGGGCCCGGCCCGGTCTACCCGGGCCTCGGAGGGGAGCCGGCGGGGGTCTTGGAGCTGACGGGAGGACGGACGGACGACGGCTGGTTCCGCGAGAAGCTCTTCTGGTACGTGAAGCCGAGCTATCCCGGGCGCGCGCTCCTGCGGGGAGATCGCCTGGACGGCCCGGGGCAGCTCATGTTCGCCGGCACCTACGTCCCGGGTCGCGGTCGCTGGCCCGAGTTCCGCCTGAAGCCGAACGGCGGGATCTCGATGAGGCCGCCGGGGAGCCGCGGCTTTCCCGGCGGCGTCGCGGTCCGCGATCCCGGCTGCTACGGCGTCCAGTTCGACGGCACGCGCTTCAGCCGCACCGTCGTCTTCGCGGCCGTGCCCGAGTAGAGCGCCCCGCCCCCGCCTGACTCAGTCGTCAGAGTGCACGGAGAGGATGTTCCCCGCCGGGTCGGTGAACCAGGCGATCATCGGGCCCTGGCCTTCCTCTTCGGGACGGGCGATCCCCTTCTCGTCCTGGTCGAAGTCGTCGTAGCGCTCGAACTCGACGCCCTTGCCGGTCAGCTCGTCCACCGCGGCCTCGATGTCGGCGACCGGGAAGTTGAGGATCGTGTAGTTGGCGGGCTGGTGGTCGGGCTTCTCGTAGAGGAGGGTCGGGCGCTTGCCGTCGTCCAGCTCGAGCTGGAGGAGGGGCGCGCCCGGGGCGACCTCGGAGACCTTCACGCCGAGCGTCTCGCCGTAGAACTCCCGCGCCGCTTCGAGGTCGGGCACGGCGAAGCCGCTGTAGGCCTTGCTGTCGTCGATGCTCATCTGGGTCCTTTCGTTGCTCTCGTCTACTTGGACCGGCCGGCGGCCGCGAACTCATCGACGACGCCCGGCAGCCAGCCGCGGATCGCCTCCGCGACGGCGTCGCGGTCCTTCTTCAGCCCGTGGTCGCCGGCGACGACGGCGACCTCGCGGTTCGGTCCCGCCGGCGGCATCCCGAAGCGGTCGCGATCGCCCTGGACGACGAGCGTCGGCACCGTCGACCGCGTCGAGCTCGGGCAGGCGGCTGGGGCCGCGGGTGCCGTCCTTCCGCTTCGGCGGCTCCAGCGGGAAGGCGAGGCAGAGGACCGCGGCGGCGCCGGTCTCCTCGGCGCAGCGGCACGCGACCCGCGCCCCGGCGGAGCGCCCGCCGGCGACGATCGCCTTGCCGGCGAGCTCGCCCTCGCGAAGCTGGGAGAGGACCGAGGTCCAGGCGGTGTCGATCGTGTTCGCCGCGGGCTGGGACGTCTTGCCGGCGACGCGGTAGGGCTGGGTGACGAGGGCGACGCTGACGCCCT
Organism: uncultured Thermoleophilia bacterium; assembly: GCA_963844425.1. Taxonomy (GTDB): domain Bacteria; phylum Actinomycetota; class Thermoleophilia; order Solirubrobacterales; family 70-9; genus DASUSH01. The sequence goes on from CAWJOD010000003.1 coordinate 36,378, forward strand.
CGGCGAGGGCGACGTCGCGGGCGGCGATGAGGTCGGGCGCGCCGACCCCGCCGCCGGCGCCGTGGCCGAGGACGAGCGCGGCCCGGGCGCCGTCGGCGTGCGTGCAGCTCGACCTCGGCCTCGCCCTTCGGCGTCTCGAGCGAGATCGTCTCGGCCATGCCCGACCTTCTACCGCTTCGGCTGCCAGAACGCCATCTCGCCGCCCGCGGGCGAGGCGACGGCGCTGCGCCACCCGGCCGGCCCCTCGCGCGGGTCGAGCAGGACGGCGGCGCCGAGCGAGCGGGCCCGCTCGGTCGCGCGCTCGACCGAGCCGACCTGGACGTACGGCATCCAGGTCGGGCCGCGGGCGTCGCGCACTCGACGACGCTGCCGCCGATCTCCTCGCCGACCTCGATCGAGCGATAGCGCTCGTAGCCGGGTCGATCCGCTCGGGATCCCAGCCGCAGAGCCGCCGGTAGAAGTCGCAGCGCGGCGAGCACGTCCGGCGTGTGCAGCTCGAGATGCACAACGGGATTGGTGGGCGCTTGTGCCATCTGGTCGGTAATGACCCGCGGTCGCCGCGAAAACTCATCGGCGGCCGATGAGCCTGGCGCCGCGCTCGGTCTAACCTGGCGAAGGGGATGTCTTCGCCGCGTCGACAACGTTCAGGAGCGCGACCTCGCAGGCCGCCCAGCGCGGCGACGAGAGCGCCTACCAGCGCATCGTCGAGGCCCACCGCGGCGAGCTCCACGCCCACTGCTACCGGATGCTGGGCTCGACCCACGACGCCGAGGACGCCCTCCAGGAGGCGATGCTGCGCTCCTGGAAGTCGATCGACCGCTTCGAGGGCCGCAGCTCGGTCAAGTCCTGGCTCTACCGGATCGCCACCAACACCTGCCTCGACACGATCCAGAAGCGCCCGAAGCAGCGGGTGCTGCCGATCGACTTCGCGCCCGGCCTCGGACCCGCACGACGGGCCCGGCGCGCCGGTGATCGAGTCGGTCTGGGTCGACCCGTACCCCGACGAGGAGCTCGGCCTCGAGGACGGCTTCGCCGGCCCGGGCGCGAGCTACGAGCGCCGCGAGGCCGTCGAGCTCGCCTTCATCGCCGCGCTCCAGCACCTGCCGGCGAACCAGCGCGCGGTGCTGATCCTGCGCGAGGTCCTCGGCTTCTCGGCGAAGGAGACGGCGGAGACGCTCGACACCACGGTCGCCTCGGTGAACAGCGCGATGCAGCGCGCCCGCAAGGCGGTCGACGAGCGCACGCCCGAGCAGTCCCAGCAGGAGACGATCCGCACGCTCGGCGACGACAAGGTGAAGGAGATCGTCGAGCGCTACATCGACGCCTGGGATCGCGCCGACATCGACACGATCGTCTCGATGCTGACCGAGGACGCCTGCTTCGCGATGCCCCCGCTCGCCAGCTGGTTCGGCGGGCCCGAGGGCGGGCGCAAGGAGATCGGCGAGTTCCTCGGGCTGTACCCGCTGGCGGGCAAGTGGGAGTGGCGGACGGTCACGACGTCCGCGAACGGCCAGCCCGCGATCGGCTACTACATCCGCGACGCAGGGGACCGAGGACAGCTTCCAGCCGTTCGCGCTCAACGTGCTCACCCTGCGCGGCGAGCAGATCTCCGACGTCACCGCCTTCGTCGCCCGCACGATCGACTCCGAGCAGACCGACTACGAGCGCTGGCCCGACCGCGAGCTCGACCCCGAGCGGCTCTTCTCGACCTTCGAGAGCTTCGGCCTTCCCGGCAAGCTCGACTGAGCGATGAGTTCCGGCGGCGCGACCGGTCTGAGCCTTTAAAGCAAGCGAACGGAGGCACAGCGATGCACGGAATCACCCCGAACCTTTGGTTCGACACGGAGCCGTCGAGGGCGCTAAGGAAGGCGGCGGGCTGTTCGATGTGGGGTACGTGGCCGGCGTCCTCGAGTCGCGAGGGCCACCCGAAGCGAGCGTGCGCGCGCTCGGCCAGATCGACCGGGACCATCCGGTCGTCCTCCCAGAGGAGCGAGACCGGAAGCGGATGCCGCCGCAGCTCCTCGTCGGGGATCCGCTTGGTGCCGGCTCCTGATCAGGGAGCGCATGGTGCGTTTCGTGAGGGGGACGGCGCCGCAGGCGCTCATGTACGCGATGAAGGCCGCGAACCAGCCGGGGTCGCGCGCGCGCGTCTGCTCGTGGTCGAGAAACGGCCAGGGCAGGAAGCTTCTCCTGGCTGCGCTCGGTGGGGCGGAGGTCGGCGCGGATCGCGGCGACGAGCGAGGCCGAGGGGCATGCGGTAGGGGCCGATCCCCGGTGAGCCGTAGAGCGACGAGACGCTCGAGTCGGCGGCGCCTGTGGATCGGCTGGCGAAGCGCGCCGCGTAGGCGCCGAGGAGCGAGTGCGCGACGAGCGGCGCCGGCTCGCCACAGGTCTCTGGAGAAGCGCTTCGAGCCAGGTCGTGAACGCGGCGTGGTCGAGCGGTCGAGGGGCTCGGAGGCGCCGAGCCCGGGCAGGTCGGGGAAGATCACGCGGCGGCGCTCGGCGAGGTCGCGCGATCACGGGCGCCCAGTAGATGCCGCCGCACTCGATCCCTCCGTGAAGCAGCACGAGCGGAGGCCCGGAACCGCATTCGAGGATCGAGGTCGAGGCGCCGGCGAGGTGGAGCCGCCGCTCCTCGACATCGAGGCCCTGCGAGCAGTCGCGCCCGAGCGCCGCGTGGTCTCCGTGCGATCTGACGAATCATCGGCTCTCCGTCACGGGCTCGATCGGACTCGGGGCGACGCTACGCGCGGGAGGGGTGAGCGCATCGGCTGAACTACCCAAATCCACGCCGCGCCGGCGGAGTGGGTGGTTTCACCCACGTCAGACCAGGCCGTGCTCGTAGGCGTAAGCGGTCGCCGCGGCGCCGCGAGGAGACGCCGAGCTTGGCGAAGATGTTGCTGACGTGGCGATCGACGGTGCGCTCGCTGAGGACGAGCTCCGCGGCGATCGCCTTGTTGGTTCGACCGCGGCGAGATGGCCGAGCACCTCGAGCTCGCGCGGCGTCAGCCCGTGGGGCTTCGGCGAGGCCGTTCTCGAGCGCGGCCAGGTCGAGCGCGGCGCCGAGCTCCTCGAAGGTGGCCGCGCGCGGCCTCGTGCTCGAGCGCCGCCGCGTCCTGGTCGCCGAGCGCGCCGCAGGCGGGCCGAGGAGCGACGCGGACGCGCGCCTCCTCGTAGGGGGCTTCGAGCTCCTGCCAGATCTCGAGGCGCCTCGCGCAGGCGCGGCGAGGGCGGCCGCGGGTCGTCCCGATGCGAGCTCGATCGGCGCCGCGCGCTCCCGGCCTCGAGCGCCCGCAGCGTCGGGCTCTCGTATCCGGCGGAGATCCGGTCGAGCTCCTCGCTGCTCGCGCGCGCGCGGCCTCGATGTCGCCCGCCGCCAGCATCGATCTCGACGCCCGGCGGGTAGTAGCGCCGGCGCGCGCGAGCGGCTCGCGGGTCTCGTCGAGTACGCGGCGGATCGAGGCGCGCGCGGCGTCGACGTTGCCCTGCGCCAGCCGCGCGAGCGCGAGGCCCGGCTGGGGCTCGCGGCCGCACCGGCTCGCCCGCTTGTACGCCTCCTCCGCGGCGGCGAGGTCCCGCGCAGCCGGTGCAGCTCGCCTTGGCGGTAGTGGGCGTCCCCCGCGGCGAGCCGGTTCGTCCCCTCGGCGCGGCGGCCGGCCCGGCGCGCTTCGGTGAGCGCGTCGGCCCAGGCGCCGTTCAGCTGCATGACCTCCGCGCGGTGCACGAGGCAGCGCCCGGTGAAGGCGACCAGATCGGGCTGCTCCGCGCACCATTCGCTGAGCGCCTCGGTCCACTCACGCGCCCGCCGCAGCTCGTAGACCTCCTGGCAGCCTTCGATGACGCCGCAGTAGACGAGACCGGTGACGATGGGCGACAGCTCGTCCGCACTCGCCGCGACCATCGCCTCGTCCAGCAGGCGGAGGCCCTCCTGCACACGCCGAGCTTGATCAGCACGTGCCCCTGCTCGTGGATCGCGAGCGCGAAGAGGTCGCGGTCGCCGAAGCGCTCGCCGATCTCGGCGGCGCGGCCCGCGAGCTCGGCCGCCTCCTCGAGGTTACCGCCGCCTCGCCTCTCGAAGACCGCGGGGAACAGCATGTACCGTGCTCGACGAGCTCGCCGTCCTCGCGGTCGATCAGCCGCTGGGCGCGGCCGAGCCAGCCCCCCGCGCGTCCCATCTCGCCCTCCCGCGCGAGGGTGATCCCGATCCAGAACGCGCAGCGCGCCGCGAGCAGGTCGGCGCCGGCGTCGAGATGCGCCCGATGCCCGCGTTCGAGGGCCGCGCGGTAGGCGTCGTCGTCGCCGCCATGTAGAGGGCGGTGGCGAGGAGCTCGAGATCCTCGCCGCTGGAGCGGAGTCTCCAGCTCCGCGGCCGAGAGCGCCTCGCCGGCCTCCGCCCAGGCGCGGTCGGCGCAGGCGCGACGACCGCGATCGAGATTCGCCCCACTCCGCTCCAACGAAGAGCGATATTACCCTTGCGATGAGTCTTCGAGAGGGCGCCGGTCTCTACCCGTAGAGCAACCGACCGAAGGGAGCACGGAGATGCGAGGTATCACCCCCAACCTGTGGTTCGACACCCAGGCCGAGGAGGCCGCGAACTTCTACGTCGACCTCTTCGACGACGCCGAGATCGTCGCGACCATGCACTACGGCGAGGCGACCAAGGAGGTCACCGACAAGGAGCCGGGCTCGGTGATGCTCGTGTCCTGGCGGATCGGCGACCAGGAGTTCACCGGCATCAACGGCGGCCCGCAGTTCAAGTTCAGCGAGGCGGTCTCGTTCGAGATCCGCTGCGAGGACCAGGCCGAGGTCGACTACTTCTGGGAGAAGCTCACCGCCGACGGCGGCGAGGAGAGCCAGTGCGGCTGGTGCAAGGACCGCTTCGGCGTCTCCTGGCAGGTCGTCCCGTCCGGGCTCAACGAGCTCCTCGCTGAGGGCGACGCGGAGAAGACCGAGCGCGCGATGGCGGCGATGCTGAAGATGCAGAAGCTCGACATCGAGGAGATGCGCCGCGCGGCGGAGGGCGCGCCGGCCGCCTCGTAGCCACCGGGGCCGGGGGGTGGATTCCGAAATGCACCGATAGCGGTGCAGTTCGGAATCCACCCCCCATTGCGCGGCGGTGATTCGGGCTGTCGCCCAGGTTGAGACCGGCGCGCCGGGCGCGGCTCGTTCCTATCCTCGCCCGATGCGGGGAAGCCTCGCCGCCGCGGCGGCCACCGTCGCGCTGACCCTCGCTCCGTCAGCGCTCGCCCAGGACCCGGGCGAGCCGGTCGGGGAGGGCGCCGCCGAGCAGAGCTGCCGCACCCTGGGGGGCGGGACCGCCGGCCTGCCTGACCAGGTGCCGGCCGAGGTCGGCGGCGAGCTGCCCGTCGAGCTGGCCCGAGGCGCCGGCGGGGCTCCTGCCCGAGCACGTCTACCTGCGCACCGAAACCGAGACCTTCAACCGCCTCTACGAGTTCGCCCTGCGCGCGGGCACGGTCTACGGCCGCACCCGCGACGGCGCGGAGCCCTGGCGCGAGCTCCCGATCCCGCTCTGCTTCGCGGGCCGGGTCGCGTCGATCTCGCTGGACGACGACGAGATGGTCGCGCTCGACACCGCGAACCGGATCTACACGATGGACGGCGCGCTCAAGGGCCCCGCCGCGTTCAACTGGACGAATCGGTGGGGGACGCCGTTCTGGAACGGGCCCGGCTACGCCCTTCCCGGCGGGGTGCGGGCCTGGTCGTGGTCGGTTGTCTCGCCGCTCGAGGACGAGACCTGGACCGACCCGGCCGGAAACGAGACCGCGATCGGCGCCGGCAAGGTCTCCCACATCTGGGGCCTGCGCTCTGGCGGGCAGCGGCTCACCTTCTGGGATCCCTGGCTGCCGCTCGACGAGAGCTACGAGATGTGCGGGCCGCACCGCGGCCGCTTCCGCGCGGTGAACCTGTCGGCGAGCGGCTCGGAGATCTTCCTGATCGGGCGCCGCGGCGACCTCTTCACCCGCCTCTACGACTTCGACATCTCCGGCCACGACCCGGTCTTCTTCTCCTACTCCTACGAGGACCAGCGCGGGCGCCGGGGACGGGGCGCCGATCCAGCTCCCCGCCGAGCCATGGGCCGAGCAGCCGAAGATCCGCGGGGCGGATCACCGACGCGATCTCGATCCACAAGGAGGGGCCGGGGACGATCCACCGCATCCTCCGGGTCGAGGGCCGCCGCGGGGGCGAGACCGGCTACTGGGAGCGCGACATCGCCGCGCCGCGCGCCGCGGGCTGGGCCTTCCACCCGACCGGGGAGCCCTCGGCCGGCAAGCCGCTGAGGAACCCGCGGCGCGACACCTCGGCCCGCGGCCTCGGCCGGGGCGAGGAGCTGCGCTACCGGATGAGCGCCGGCGGGGTGGAAGCCGAGCTCTCGCGGTTCAACGTCTACTGCTCGCCCGCCCGGCTCACCCTCCGCGAGGGCGGCGAGGTCTCGCGGTTCCGCCTGCACCACGTCGACGGCCTGCGCCAGCAGGCCCGCGGCCGCGGCCTCGACGACGTGCCGCGCACCCAGTACGGCGCGATCGAGGGCCCGCCGGGCGAGTTCGAGAACGTGACCGTCCGCGCGACCCGCGACGAGATCGTGATCGAGGAGCGGGGCTGGACGTTCGAGCGCGTGGGCGAGCGGTAGATATATCTGAACGGATATACTTACGGCATGGAAGCCGCCACTGCTCTGCGTCGCGCCCGAACCGATGCCGATCTCACCCAGCGGGCGCTCGCCGAGCGAGCCGGAACCTCGCAAGCCACCCTTTCGGCGTATGAGTCGGGCTCCAAGCAGCCTTCGGTCGCGACGCTTTCGCGGCTTCTCGCGGCGGCTGGCTCGAGGCTGACGGTCGAGGCGGCGGAGACTCCGGTGGTGTCCGTCGGGCGCGACGAGCTCGAGCGAAGGGGGCGGACGCTGGTCGATGTTCTCGAGCTTGCCGAGGCGCTGCCGACCAGGCACCAGCCGCATCTTCGCTTTCCGCCGCTCGAGCTGAGAACTCGGCGGCGATGACCCTCGCCGAGCGCGCGATCGAGCTCCACGAGGCGCTGGCCGAGCGCGACCTTCCGCATGCGTTTGGCGGCGCCCTCGCGCTCGCCTACGCGACTCGAGACCCCCGCGGCACGAGCGACATCGACATCAACGTCTTCGTCCCGGCCGAGGAATGCGCGGTTGCTCTCGGTGCTCTCCCGTCGGACGTGGCGATCCCCGACGGCACGGCGGAGAAGGTCGCTTCCGAGGGACAGGTGCGCGTCTGGTGGGACGAGACACCCGTCGATCTCTTCTTCAACAATCTTCCCGTTCACGAGCAGGCGGCTCGTCACGCTCGCACGGTGCCGCTGCTGGGGACCGAGATCCCGATCCTGGGGCCGGTCGAGCTCGCGGTCTTCAAGGCGATGTTCGACCGCACCCGAGACTGGGCGGACATCGAGGCGATGATCGAAGCGGAGTCACTCGATATCGATGCCGTCAGGACGACTCTGGGCGAGCTGCTAGAACCCGACGACAGTCGTTTCGCGCGGCTCGACGAGGCGGTCCGGGTGGCGACCGCCGGCACTTCTCTGCAACCTCACGTTTCGGCCGGCGCGATTCGTTTTCATGACATGAACACGATGACCGAGCAGTACCTGCACACGACCATCGACAGCCCGATCGGCGAGCTGCTGCTCGTCGGCGACGGGACCCACCTGCGCGGCCTCTACATGCAGGAGGGCCGCACGCGGATGCCGGTGCGGAGCTCCTGGCGCCAGGCCGACGAGCCGTTCGCCGCGGTTCGCGAGCAGCTCGGCGAGTACTTCGCCGGCGAGCGCACGGAGTTCGACCTGCCGCTCGAGATGGCGGGCACCGAGTTCGAGCGCGAGGTCTGGGCCGAGCTCGAGCGGATCCCCTACGGGCAGACGACGAGCTACGGCGAGATCGCGCGGCGCGTCGGCCGCCCCGACCGCGCCCGTGCGGTCGGGGCCGCCAACGGCCGCAACCCGATCTCGGTGATCGTCCCCTGCCACCGGGTGATCGGGGCCGACGGCTCGCTCACCGGCTACGGCGGCGGGCTCGAGCGCAAGCGCTTCCTGCTCGCGCTCGAGGGCGGCACCCTGGGGGTCTGACCCCTCAGTCGCCCTTCGGCTCGTAGATCAGGATCAGCGTCTCGGCGGCGGGCTTCGAGGAGACGAGCTTCATCGCCGCGGCTTGAGTCGGCCTCGCCGAAGAGGCGCTTGCCGGTGCCGAGCACGGTCGGGAAGACCATCAGCCGCAGCTCGTCGACGAGACCCTTGGCGATCAGCTCCTCGCAGAGCTGGACGCTGCCGTTGACGAGGATGTCGCCGTCGTGCTTCGACTTGATCTCGTCGATCGCCTCGCCGAGGTCGCCGTCGATCACGGTCGAGTTGTTCCACTCGGGATCGGTGAGGGTGGAGGAGACGACGTACTTCGGCATGTTGTTGAACTTGTCGGCGAAGTCGCCTTCGCGCGACGGCCAGGCGTCGGCGAAGCCCTCGTAGGTGGTGCGGCCGAGGAGCAGCGCGTCGGCTGCCGCCACCTCGTCCATCTTGAACTTGTCGCCCTCCTCGCCGCGGTCGAACTCGAACGCCCAGCCGCCGCAGTCGAGGTCCTCCGAGCCTCCCGGGTCCTCGACGACCCCGTCGATAGTGATGAATTGGGATACGACGACCTTTCCCATGCTTCCGCTCCTCTCGTTGGTTGGTATATTCAACCTAGCAGTTGATAAACCGAGCAGATGAATAGCCCCCAGGCCGACCAACTCAGCAGCACCTTCTCGGCCCTCGCCGACCCGACGCGCCGCGAGATCCTCGCCCGGCTCGCCGACGGTGGGGAGGCCACGGTAAAGGAGTTGGCCGCCCCGTTCGAGATCAGCGTCCAGGCGGTCTCCAAGCACCTCAAGGTGCTCGAGCGCGCCGGCCTGATCGTCCGCGGGCAGACCGCGCAGCTGCGGCCCTCGCGCCTGCAGGGCGACCCGCTCCGCCAGGTCGCGACCTGGCTCGAGCCCTACCGGCGATTCTGGGGCGATAGCTTCGACCGCATGGACGAGCGCCTCGCGACCAAGAAGGAGAAGGCGAATGACTGAGACCTCGAACGGCGACGGCCTGGAGATCACCCGGGTCTTCGAAGCGCCACGCGACGTCGTCTGGCGCGAGTGGACCGAGCCCGAGGCGTTCGCCGACTGGTTCGGCGGCTCCGCGTCCGAGATCCCGGTCGACACCGTCTCGATGGACGTACGGCCCGGCGGCACCTGGAAGGCGACGATGTTCGCCGGCCCCGCCCGCCAGGAGATCCAGTGGGAGGGCGAGTACCAGGAGGTCGAGCCGCCCGAGCGGCTCGTCTTCACGGTCACCGACGAGCCCGGGAACCCCGAGCGCGACGTCGTCACGGTCGTCCTCGCCGAGCTCGACGGCGAGCGCACCGAGATGCGCATGAGCCAGACCGGCGGCCACATGCCGCCCGAGAGCTACGAGCGGGCCAAGCAGGGCTGGGGCACGTTCTTCGACCGCATGGACGAGCGGCTCACCGGCACGACCTAGAGCGGGCGCATAGCGTGGGCGGCGGTGATCCTCGTCGCCCCCGACAAGTTCAAGGGCAGCTTCGCGGCGGGCGAGGTCGCCGGCGGCGATCGCCGCCGGGATCCGCGACGCCGGCGAGGAGGCCCGCGAGCTTCCGGTCGCCGACGGGGGAGAGGGGACGGCCGCGGCGCTGGCCGCCGCGCTCGGCGGCGAGGTGCGCCGCGCGCCCTGCCACGACCCGCTCGGCCGCGAGATCGAGGCCGAGTACGCGCTCCTGGGCGACGGCGCGACGGCAGCCGTCGACGTCGCCGCCGCCAGCGGCCTCTCGCTGCTCGCCGAGGACGAGCGCGACCCCTGGCGGGCGACCACCGCGGGCACCGGCGAGCTCGTCGTCGGCCGCCGCGCGAGGCCGGGGCGGAGACGGTGATCGTCGGCGCCGGCGGCAGCGCCACGGTCGACGGCGGCGCCGGCGCGATCGAGGTCCTGCGCGGGGCGGGACGGCTGCCGCGCCTCGTCGTCGCCTGCGACGTGCGCACGCCGTGGGAGCGCGCCGCGGAGCTCTACGGGCCGCAGAAGGGCGCCGACGCGGAGACCGTCGAGCGGCTGGCGCGCCGGCTCGACGAGCTCGCCGCGACGCTCCCGCGCGACCCGCGCGGAGTCCCGATGGGCGGCTGCGCGGGCGGGCTCGCGGGCGGGCTCTGGGCCCACTTCGACGCCGAGCTGGTCGCCGGCGCCGAGTACGTCCTCGACGCGATCGGCTTCGACGGCGCCGCCGCCGAGGCGAGCGCGATCGTCACCGGCGAGGGCCGGCTCGACGCGCAGACGCTCGAGGGCAAGGCGGTCGCCGCCGTCGCCGCCCGCGCCGGAGCCCTCGGCGTCCCCTGCGACGCGGTCGTCGCGATCGACGCGCTCGCCGAGGAGGAGCGGGAGCGGCTCGGGCTGCGGCGGGTCGTCGAGGCGCGGACGCCGGACGAGCTGCGGGCGGCCGGGGCGGCGCTCGCCGCCGGCTAGCCCGGCGTCGCCCCACGCGCCGTCGCGCGCTCGAGGATCCCGGCCAGCACCCGCAGGTAGTCGATCAGCTCGGGCGGTTCGTGGACGTCGAAGTCCACGCCGAGCATCGCGATCCGCATCGCGAGCCACGAGAGCTCGTCGTCGCCCGGTCCGGAACTCGCAGGTGCCCTCGTCGATCGGCTCGACCGTTCCCCAGTTGGCCGGCATGACGCTCTCGATCTCCGCCGCGGGGGCGTGGAGCGTGACCCGGGCCTCGAAGCGGCTCGGGGCGGCGCTCAGGCTCTGCTCGAGATACGCGGCCGGGTCCTTCGCCGGCAGCTCGCGGGGCTGAAAGCGGACGCCGGTGGCGGCGGGGCGATCCATCCGGTCGACGCGGAAGGTGCGCCAGTCCTCGCGGCCGCGATCCCACGCGACCAGGTACCAGCGCCGGCCCTGGTTGACGACGGAGTGGCCCTCGACCTCGCGGCGGCTCTCGGCGCCGTCGCGGCTGCGGTAGGCGAAGCGCAGGCACTCGGATTCGCGGCAGGCGGCCGCGATCACGGTGAGGGCCTGGGGGTCGACCGTCGGGCCGCCGCCGGGCGGCATGATCGTCACGCGTGCCGAGCGCGCTCACCCGTCGCCGCAGCCGGGCCGGCAGGACCTGCTCGAGCTTCACGAGCGCCCGCAGCGACGTCTCCTCGATGCCGGTGATCGAGGCGCGGGCGGCGGTGCGGAGGCCGACCGCGATCGCGATCGCCTCCTCGTCGTCGAGGAGCAGGGGCGGCATCGCGGTCCCCGCCTGGAGCCGGTAGCCGCCCGGCGGGACCGGTGAGCGACTCCACCGGGTAGCCGAGCCGGCGCAGCCGCTCGACGTCGCGGCGGACCGTCCGGCCGGAGACCGCCAGCCGGTCCGCCAGCTCGTTGCCCCGCCAGTCGCGGCGCGCCTGGAGGAGCGCGAGCAACTCGAGGAGCCGGCTCGAAGTCTCGGTCACGACAATTTCACAGGGTCGCGGACATTGAGGACAGATCCTGACCTAAATCGTCGTTACGGTGCGCCGCCGGACGATCAGCGAAGCGGAAGGAATGACGATGGCCGAGCGCGACCGATACATCCCCGGCGTCCCGTGCTGGGTGGACACGACGCAGCCGGACCCGGCAGCGGCAGGCGGAGTTCTACGGCGGCCTCTTCGGCTGGGAGGTCGAGGACCTGATGCCGCCGGGGTCGGGCGTCGAAGTACCTCGAGGCCCGGATCGGCGGGAAGCGGGTGGCGGCGATCAGCTCGGCGTGCACCGAGAGCCCGCCGCCGACGGCGACGTGGAACATGTACGTCTGGGTCGAGAGCGCCGACGAGACCGCGGCGAAGGTGCGCGACGCCGGCGGCACCGTCGTCGACCGAGCCGATGGACGTCATGGAGGCGGGGCGGATGGCGACCTTCACCGACCCCGAGGGCGCCGCCTTCGGCGTCTGGCAGCCGAACGAGCACCGCGGCGCCGAGGTCGTGAACGAGCACGGCGGCGTCAACTTCAACGACCTGAACACGCGCGACGTCGAGGCCGCGAAGAAGCTTCTACGGCGACGGTCTTCGGCTGGCAGGCGCTCGAGATGGAGGGCGGCTTCCAGATGTGGACCCTCCCCGGCTACGGCGACTTCCTCGAGGAGATCAACCCCGGCACCAAGGAGCGCAACGAGGAGCTGGGCGCGCCGGAGGGCTTCGTCGACGTGGTCGCCTCGCTCGCGCCGATCCCCGACGACCAGCCCGACACGCCGGCCCACTGGGGCGTCACGTTCGCGGTCGACGACGCCGACGCGGCCGCCGAGAAGGCGGGCGAGCCGGCGGCACGGTGGTGCTGCCGCCGACGGACATGCCCTGGGTCCGGATGACCGTGATCACCGACCCGGCGGGCGCGATGTTCGTCGCGAGCAAGTTCGTGCCGCCGTCTTGACATCAAGCACGCTTGAACACCTACCGTGGATCGGGGACCGATGAGTTCGCGGCGCGACGGCCGTCAATGGCAGATGAGACGAACGAGACGCGGAGGGAAGAAGTTGACGACCAACCACACACTTGCGATCGAGGCGACGGGCCTCTCGAAGAGCTTCGGCGACGTGCAGGCCGTCGACGGCGTCGACCTCTCCGTGCGCACCGGGTCGGTCTACGGCGTGCTCGGCCCGAACGGCGCCGGCAAGACGACGACGATCAAGATGCTCGCCACCCTGCTGCGACCCGACTCGGGCTCGGCGCGCGTGCTCGGCCACGACATCGTCGAGGAGGCCGACGCCGTCCGCGGCGAGGTCAGCCTCACCGGCCAGCTCGCCTCGGTCGACGAGGACCTGACCGGCCAGGAGAACCTGGTCCTGATCGCGCGGCTGCTCGGCCTGAAGCGGGCGGCGGCGACCGCGCGCGCCAAGGAGCTGCTCGAGGCCTTCGGCCTGACCGAGGCCGCCGGCCGGCTCGTCAAGAACTACTCCGGCGGGATGCGGCGGCGGCTCGACATCGCCGCCTCGATCGTCGTCACACCGAAGCTGATGTTCCTCGACGAGCCGACGACCGGGCTCGACCCGCGCTCGCGCAACCAGGTCTGGGACATCATCCGCTCGTTCGTCGCCGAGGGCGCGACGATCCTGCTCTGCACGCAGTACCTCGACGAGGCCGACTCGCTCGCCGACGGGATCGCCGTGATCGACCACGGCAAGGTGATCGCGGAGGGCACGCCCGGCCAGCTGAAGGCGTCGGTCGGCTCCGGCGCGCTGCACGTCCGGCTGCTCGATCCCGAGCAGCGCCCGCGAGGCGGAGCGGATCGCTGGCCGAGCGCCTCGGCGCGACCGTGCACCTCGAGCCCGACCCGGCGGCGCTCTCGGTGGACTGCGCCGACGCCGACCGCGGCGCCGAGGCCGTCGCCGAGCTCTCCCGCAGCGGGCGTGGGCATCGCCAATTTCTCGCTCGGCCAGCCGAGCCTCGACGAGGTCTTCCTCGCCCTCACCGGCCGACCGGCCGAGGACCAGGAATCCGATAAATCCGACGTCCACGAGGAGGAGCTCGCCGCATGAGCGCTACCCCGACCACAACCAGAGCCGACTTCACCGCCGACGAGGGCGCCGTCCGCGCCGCCCTCTCCTCGGTCGAGCGGCCGGCCGCGGCCGTAGCGCCGTCTCGCAGGCGATGACCTTCGGCTGGCGCGGGATGCTCAAGGTGAAGCACGTTCCCGAGCAGCTCCTCGACGCGACGATCACGCCGGTGATGTTCATCCTGATGTTCACCTACCTGTTCGGCGGCGCGGTCGCGGGCTCGACCGGGGAGTACCTGCAGTACATCCTCCCCGGGATGCTCGTGATGCAGGTCCTGTTCAACACCGTCTACTCCGGCGTCGCGCTCAACACGGACCTGACCAAGGGCGTCGTCGACCGGTTCCGCTCGCTGCCGATCTGGCGGCCGTCGCCGCTCGTCGGCGCGCTCCTCGGCGACAGCGTGCGCTACGTGATCGGCGGCATCGTGATCATCGTCCTCGGCCTGATCCTCGGCTTCGACGCGGAGGGCGGGATCGGCGGGCTCGTCGCGGCGCTCGCGATCACGGTGTTCTTCGCGTTCGCGCTCTCGTGGGCGTTCACGACGCTCGGCCTGCTCCTGCGCACAGCCGAACGCGGTGATGAACGCGGGCTTCATGACGATCTTCCCGCTGACGTTCCTCTCGAACGTCTTCGTGGAGCCGGAGACGCTGCCCGCGGGCCTCGAGTGGTTCGTCGACGTGAACCCGGTCTCGCACCTCGCCGACACCTCGCGGGGGCTGATGGCCGGCGACGTCGCCGGCGGCGACATCCTCTACGTCTTCGTCGCCGCCGCGATCGTGACCGCGATCTTCGCGCCGATCACGAACCACCTCTACAAGACCAAGGGCTAGACCGGTCAGAGGGCGTCCGACCGGCGCCTCCGCGCCGCCCCGGGGTCGTGTATCACATTGCGGCGCGGGGCATGGGGCACACGAGCTTTCATCTCAACCGCCGGCGGTTCCTGCAGTCGAGCGCCTTCGCCGCCGGGCGCGCTGTTCCTGAGCCCCGCGCACCTGAAGCGCGCCTTCGCGCCGGGGCCGATCACCGTCGGCGACGGTCCCTACGGGCCGCTCGGGCCGTTCGACGCGAACGGGATCGCGCTGCCGGCGGGCTTCACGCTCGCGCGAGATCGCGCGCGGCGCGAGCCCGGTGCCCGGCTCGAACCCGCCGTACATCTGGCACAACGCGACCGACGGCCAGGCGACCTTCCCGACGCTCGGCGCGGACGGCGGCGCCCGACGGCGGCTGGATCCTCGTCGCGAACTCGGAGATGCCGATCCCGGGCGCGGCGGGCAGTCTCGGCGGTCGAGTTCGCGCCCGGCGGCGAGGTCGAGCGCGCCTACCGGATCCTCGCCGGCACGCTGCTCCAACTGCGCCGGCGGGCCGACGCCCTGGGGCACCTGGCTCTCCTGCGAGGAGCACGACGAGGGCACGGTCTGGGAGTGCGACCCGACCGGCGCCACGCCGCGGCGGTGTCGCGGCCCGCGCTCGGCACGTTCGCCCACGAGGCCGCCTGCGTCGACCCGGTCGGCAAGCGCCTCTACCTGACCGAGGACGAGGGCGACGGGTGCTGGTACCGGTTCACGCCGGCGAGCTACCCGAGCCTCGACGCCGGCCTGCTCGAGTGCGCGGTCGTCGACGCGAACGGCAAGGTCACCTGGGCTCGCGGTGCCGGACCCCGCCGGCGGGGCGCGCGAACCCGACCCGCAACCAGGTCGCCGAGGCGGCCCATTTCGACGGCGGCGAGGGCACCTGGTTCGACAACGGGATCGTCTACTTCACGACCAAGGGCGACAACCGCGTCTGGTCCTACGACACGGGCTCCGAGATGCATCGAGGTGCTCTACGACGAGGCCGCGGTCGGCGCCCGACGCGCCGCTCTCAGCGGCGTCGACAACATCACCGTCTCGCGCAGTCCGGCGACATCTACGTCTGCGAGGACGGCCGCGACCACGACATCTGCCTGATCACGCCGGAGTTCGAGATCGCCCGCTTCCTGAAGCTCGACCCGGTGATGCACGCCGGCCCGCCGCGATCCGAGCCCGGTCGCGGGCAACGAGACCGTCGGCGTCGTCTTCTCCCCGGCGGGCGACCGGATGTACTTCGGCGCGCAGCGCAGCTTCGGCGTCGCCGGTCAGCCGCAGCGCTGCCCGCCGGCGTCGTCTACGAGATCACCGGGCCGTTCCGGGGCGCGCGGCGACGGGAGGCGGCGGCGGCGGTTCGGGCGCCGGAGGAGGGACGGCTCCGGTGACGACGGCGGCTCGAACGGCGGCGACGGCGGCTCGAGCGGCGCGGCCAGGGGTCCTCGAGGTCGGCCTGCGCGCCGGAGGCGAAAGCGGATCCGGCGCTTCCTGCGCGACGGCCTGCCGCTGCTGCTCGAGCTCGACGAGCCCGTGGGCATCAAGGCGAGCCTGAGGCCGTGCGAGCGCCGGCGGGGCACCGAGACCGTC
The DNA here is from genome assembly GCA_963844425.1 of uncultured Thermoleophilia bacterium. GTDB lineage: Bacteria > Actinomycetota > Thermoleophilia > Solirubrobacterales > 70-9 > DASUSH01. The sequence goes on from CAWJOD010000003.1 coordinate 52,381, forward strand.
ACGATCGGCAAGACGTCCACCACCGTCGCGGTCGAGGGCGACGTCGCGCTGCTCGCTTCGAGCCGGCGAGCGGGCCGAAGCGGCTGCTCGCCGGCGCCGAGCGGGTGCGGCGCAAGCTGACGGTCACCGCGACCGACGCGGACGGCAACCGCACCGTCGCTCCGGCGCAGCCTGCTCGCTCAGGCGCTGAGCGGCCGGTCGCCGATCCAGTAGCGCGGGCCGGGGCCGCGCGAGCGCGGCGCGGTCGCCGGGGTTGGAGAGCTGGCAGCGCTCGAGCGAGAGGCAGCCGCAGCCGATGCACTCGGTGAGGCTGCCCTTGAGGCGCTCGAGCTCGGCGATGCGCTCGTCGATCCGGGTGCTCCAGGTGCTCGACAGGCGCGACCAGTCGCGGCGGGTGGGGGCGCGGTCGGGCGGCAGCTTCTCGAGCTCCTCGCCGATCTCCTCGAGCGTCAGCCCGACGCGCTGGGCGAAGACGATGAAGGCGATCCGGCGCAGGACCGAGCGCGGGAAGCGCCGGTGCCCCGAGCCCGCGCGCTCGGAGGTGATCAGGCCCCTCTCCTCGTAGAAGCGCAGGGCGGAGGAGGCGACGCCGCTGCGCCGCGAGACCTCGCCGATCGTGAGCAGATCGGCCACGCCTCAGAGGAAATCACAAATCGGGCTTGACTTCAAGTTCACTTGAACTTGTACCGTAGCTCACGAACCCGAATTTCGACCGTTAGGAGACCGAGATGGAAGGCGCATTCGACCGGATCAACGAGGAGGTCGCCTCCTGGCCGGGCGTCGAGGCGGGCACCGGCAAGCGCGGCGAGTGGTCGTTCAAGCTCGGCCCGCGCGAGGTCGGCCACCTCCACGGCGACCGCGCGGCCCACTTCATGTTCGCCGAAGGACGTCGGGACCGAGCTCAAGGCCGAGGGCCGGGTCGTCGACCACCCGGTGTTCCCGGGCAAGCCCGGGCCCGGCCGCGCGGCGGATCGAGTCCGAGGACGACGTCGCCGAGGTGATCGCGCTGATGCGGCTCAACTACGACCGCATCGTCGAGGCCCACGGCGTGCCGGAGCCGGCATGAGCTCCGCCGCAGCGGACCGCGATCGTCACCGGCGCCTCGCGCGGGCTCGGCTTCGAGCTCGCGAAGGCGCTCGCCGGCTGGGGCTGGCGCGTCGTCATCGACGCCCGCAACGGCGCCGAGCTCGAGCGAGCCGCGGGGCTGATCGCCGACCGCGTCGTCACCGCCGACCGAGCTGGTCGCGCTTCCCGGCGACGTCGCCGACGACGACCACCGGCGGGAGCTGGTCGCCGCGGCGGGCCCGCGGATCGACCTGCTCGTGAACAACGCCAGCCAGCTCGGCCCGAGCCCGCAGCCGGCGCTCGCCGACTACCCGCTCGCCGAGCTCGAGCGCGTCTACGCGGTCAACGTGTTCGCGCCGCTGGCGCTGGCGCAGCTCGCGCTGCCGCGGATGCCCGACGGAGCGGCGATCCTGAACGTCACCTCCGACGCCGCCGTCGAGCCCTACGAGGGCTGGGGCGGCTACGGGTCCTCGAAGGCGGCGCTCGAGCAGCTCAGCGCGATCCTCGGCGCCGAGCAGCCGGACCTGCGCGTCTACGCGGTGGATCCCGGCGACATGCGGACGCGGATGCACCAGGAGGCGTTCCCGGGCGAGGACATCACCGATCGCCCGCCGCCCGCGGAGAGCGTCCCCGGCCTGCTCGAGCTGATCGAGGGCGAGCTGCCGAGCGGTCGCTACCGCGCCGCCGAGCCTGGTGCCGGCGGTCGCGCGTGAGCGCGCCCGCCTTCGCCGTCCCGCCCGAGCTCGAGGCGACCGAGCCGCCCGAGCTCCGCGGCGTCGCGCGCGACGAGGTGCGGCTGATGGTCGTCAGGCGCGGCAGCGGCGAGATCGCCCACGCCTGCTTCCGCGACCTGCCCGAGTTCCTCGAGCCCGGCGACCTCGTCGTGATCAACAACTCGGCGACGCTGCCCGCCGCCGTGCCCGCCCGGCTCGCCGACGGCACCGAGGTCGAGCTGCGCTTCGCCGATCGCCGGCGCCCGGGATGGGCGACTGGCGAGCGCTGGTGGGTGGTCGAGGCGCGCAGCGCCGGACGGCGCCTCGCCCCACGGGGCGCCGGTCCGCGGGCCGGGTCGAGCTCCCCGGCGGCGCGAGCGGCGACGGTCGTCGCGCCCTACGCCGGCAGCGGGCGGCTCTGGCTCGCCCGCGTGCGGGCCGGCGAGCCGGTCGAGGAGTACCTGCTCCGCTACGGGCACCCGATCCGCTACGGCTACGTCCCCGGCGAGCACCCGCTCGCCGCCTACCAGACCGCTTCGCGCTCGTGCCCGGCTCGGCCGAGATGCCGAGCGCCGGCCGCCCGTTCACGCCGCGGCTCGTCACCGCCCTCGTCGCCCGCGGCGATCCAGGTCGCGCCGGTCACCCTGCACGCCGGCGTCTCCTCGCCCGAGCGCTCGCGAGCCGCCGATCGCCGAGCGCTTCGACGTCCCCGCTGCCGACGGCCCGGCTCGTGACCGCCACCCGCGAGTGGGGCGGCCGGGTGATCGCGGTCGGCACGACCGTGGTCCGCGCGCTCGAGACCGCCGCCGGCCCCGACGGCTCGGTCGCGCCGGCGAGCGGCTGGACCAACGAGGTGATCACCCCGCGGCGCGGGCTGCGAGCGGTCGACGGCCTCGTCACCGGCTGGCACGAGCCCGAGGCCTCGCACCTGAGCCTGCTCGAGGCGGCGCTCGGCCCCGAGCTCCTCGCCCGCTCCTACGACGCCGCGCTCGAGCGCGGCTACCTCTGGCACGAGTTCGGCGACGCCGAGCTGGTGCTGCCCTAAAAGCGCCGGTTGCCGCCGGCTACTCGCGGACGACTCGGCCTCGCGCTTGCCCTGCGCCGTGAGGATGAGGCTGCGGTGCTGGACGTCGAACTCGATCAGGCCCGCGCACGAGGCGCTCGGTGATCCAGGCGTCGACCACGCGGCGTCGGGACGCCGTGGCCCCAGAGCTCGTCGGTGTGGACGCCGCGGCCCCGGTCGAGCTTGACCATCAACGGCAGCAGGTCCTCGTCTCGCGAGCGCGCCTCCGCCGAGCTGACGTCGCGCGCGTCGGAGCCGTAGTAGCTGGAGCCGGAGTCGCCCGAGTCTTCTCCACCGCCCGCGGCGATGCCGATCCCGATCCCGGCGCCCATGCAGAGCAGCAGGACGAGCGCCCAGAGGCGGCGCTTCAGGCTCGCCGAGGCGCCGCCCGCCTCCTCGACGCTGACGAAGGAGCCGGGGTTGAAGTCGCTCGGCGGGCGCTCGGCGCCGGGCCCGGCCGACTCGAGCGCCTCGGAGGAGATCCGCTCGGTGATCTCGGCGGCGGCCGCGCAGATCGCGTCGAGCTCCGTGGCGTCGTCGTGGTGGCCGGGGACGTTGACGGCGATCATCCCGCCCTCGAGCTCGAAGCCCAGGTCGTCGTCGCCCGTCGCCAGCCAGTCGATGAACGTCGGCGAGAAGATCTGGCGCGCCCGGTTCTGGTCGTCGTTCGCGCCGATGAAGATCTCGTAGCGGCGGTCGAGCTCCTCGCTCTCGAGCTCGACCCGCTGGCGCGAGCGGAAGGCGTCCTCGGCCTTGTCGAAGAAGCGGAAGCCGGCGCGCCGCTGGCAGGCGAGCTCGCCGATGAAGGGCACGGACTCCGGCACGGCGGTCAGCGCGACAGTGAAGTTGTGGTACTGGGTGTGGCGGTTGCCCTTGCTGTCGGTGGTCTCGGTCTCGTAGGTGTAGAAGGCGAGCACCCCGTCGACGCGGCCGTCGAGCTTGCCGGCGAAAGCGCGGTCGGTGTAGCGCCGCAGGCCCTTGCGGAGGAGGGAGGTGGCGCCCGGCAGGTAGCCGCGCCCGCCCCCGGTTACGTACGAGCGCGCCGCGGCATAGGCGTTGAAGAAGTCGTCGGCGGCGCGTGCGTCGGCGATCACGAACATGGTCAGCGCGGCGAGCAGGAGCGCCCCGGCGGCGGCACCCGCGCCGGGGGCGAGCCCGGCCAGGGCGCCGACGATGCCGCCGGCGAGCGCGACCGCGAGCACGGTCCCGCCGATCGCGAGCGGGTGGGCGAGCAACGCGCGCATGTGCCTGCCGCGGGTCGCGTTGGCGTCCATCGGCGCTGCGGTCACTGGGTCGCGTCCCTGAACAGCGCCAGCCCGCCGAGGACGCCGACGTAGGCGGCCCCGTCGGGGCCGATCGTCACCGGCGCGTAGTTGTTGTTGAAGCCGAGGCCCTCGCCGGCGAAGCGCTTGAAGACCGTGCGGCCGTCGTCGAAGTCGAGCGCGGTGAAGAACCAGTGGTCGTCACCGGACTGGTTCACCGGCTTCGTGTAGGTGTAGACGAGGCCGGCGTCGAGCGAGACCTTGGGCACGACCGAGGGGGCGATCTCCCCGCTGCGCCAGACCGTGCGGCAGCGGCCGCGGCGGACTTCGACGCGCTGCAGGCCCGGGGTCGTCGTCGCGCCGTTCTGGACCGCGGCCGGGCCCGTGTAGCCGAAGTTGTTCTCGGTGATCAGCGAGCGCCCGGCCGCGATCAGGGACTGGTCGGTGGCGCTCGCGCCGGGGTCGAAGACGGGTTCGCTGCAGACCTTGCGGCCGCCGCTTCGCGCGGATCGCCGGTAGACGGCGATCCGCATCGGGTCGGCGTTGTCGGTGATCGCCACGTTCCGCTTCGCGATCAGCGTCGGCGTCGTCCCCGAGCCCGCCTGGGTCTGACCGGGCTTGGCCTCGCCGATGTTCGGATAGACGCGCTCCCAGACCGTCCGCACCTCGCCCCGGCGCGCTTCGAAGCGGTAGAGGGCCCGGTTGGAGACGACGAAGACCCCGCCGGTCTCGTCCACGGCGAAGGAGTTGTGGATGCGGGCGCCGACATCGGTGTGGCTCACCGTCCCGGTCGCCGGGTCGATGAACCCGACCCTGCCCTCGACCGAGGCGAACCAGAGGCGCCCGTGCCAGTCGGGGAGGACCGAGATGATCGCGTCGCCCTCTCCGGCGAGCGCGGAGCCGGCGTCGTAGTCGGCGACCAGCTCGAAGCCCGGGGCCGGCGTCTCCGCGATCACGAAGACGTGGCCGGTCGAGGTCGGGATCACCGCACGGTCGCGATCGTCGAGGAAGAAGTAGCCACCGCCGGCTGAACCCGGTGAACGTGTTGCTCGAGGCCGGTCGCGGCGGCAGATCGAAGGTGGCGAGGGTCGCGAGCGTCACCGGGTCGAGCATCGCCAGTACCGGGCGGTCGAGGCCGACGCAGACGGTGACGATCCTTCCCTGGGAATCGAACGTGACCGAGGCGCATTCGCGGGAGAAGAGCGTCGAGGCGCTCGTCGTGCCGTCCCCGAGCGGGCCCGAGCGACGGTAGGCATCGGTCATGTAGGCGTCGTTGTGGAGGTTCGAGTTCGGGTTGGTGGCCATGAACGGGTGCTGGGGCGCCCGCCAGCCCTGCCGGACCGGGTCGGGCTTCGCGACCTCGCCGCTCAGCGCGGGGATTCCCTGTGGAGTCACCCCGCCCGGGATCGGGACCACCGGCGCCCCGGTCGTCTGGGCCGGTGCGGCGGACGGGAGCGCGAGCGCGGCGAGCAGCCAGCCCACCGCGACGAGTCGCCTAATCGGCGAGCCCCTTCAGCCAGCTCTTGCGCACGAAGCCGGTGCGGATCCGCTGGGGATGGTCGCCGACCGGGACGTTGGCGATCTCCTTGCGGGTGCGGAAGTCGATCACCGACATCGAGTCGGTGCCGGACCAGGAGACGTAGCAGTAGCGGCCGTCGGCGGAGGTCGTCGACCAGTAGGGCTTGGTCCCGGCCTCGATCAGCTTCGCGCCGAAGGTCTTGCGGGAGACGATCGCCGCGTAGTCGGACATCGTCCCGGCGACGCAGAGCCTCGTCCCGGCGCCGTTCATCGCGATCCCGTGGTGTGCGGAGTCGAGCAGGTACTCCTCGCGGCGGCATGTCCTGGACGTGCTCGGCGATCGGCAGGTTCGCGACCCGCCGCACCCGGTCCTGCTTGAAGTCGTACTCGACGAAGCCGTGGAAGAAGGAGACCTGGAAGTAGACGAAGCGCTCGTCGGGCGAGAGCGCCATCGGCCGCACCGCCGAGCTCATGTCCGGGTAGCCGGCCTCCTCGAGCTTCTGGCCCATGTCGATCCGCTCGATGATCTCGTTCGTGTCGGCGTCGACGATCTGGAAGTAGCGGTCGCCCTTGCTGCGTGTCGGCCTGCGGATCGTCGGCGGGGGTGTAGACGAGGCCGATCGAGGCGTGGTAGATGCGCTCGCCGTCGGCGGAGTAGTTGTTCTCGTGCGGGCGAGTCGCCGGACTCGAAGCGACCGATCTCCTCGCCGGTCGCGGTGTCGAGGATGTGGACGACGTTCCCGGTCGAGGCGGAGACCGCGACGTGCTTGCCGTCGGGCGAGATCGCCATGTGGTCGGAGCGCTGGCCGTCGACGACGAAGCGCCAGACGATCTCGCCGCTCGCGATGTCGATCGCGACCACGTCGCGAAGGCTCGGCCGCGAGACGATCAGCAGGCGGCCGTCGTTGGTCGAGAACATGTCGTCGACGAACTGGTCGTTGCCCTCGCCGACGAGCTGGCGGATCGCGAGGAAGTAGCCGAGGCGGACCGGGTCGGCGGCGATCTCGAGCATCCGCTCGTCGATGTCCGGGATGATGTTGAGCCGGGCGACGCGCGTGTAGCGGCGGCCCTTGCGGGTCGGCCGGATCACGTCGGCCGTGCCCTCCCAGTTGTTGCCGACGAAGATCGCCGCGCGCAGGCCCTTGGCCGGCTTCGGAGCCGTGCTCTCGGCGAGAGCCGGCGGGGCGAGCAGCGCGAGCGCGAAGGCGGCGATCGCGAGCGCGGTTGTGGGGCGAGTGCCGGTCAGGGGCGGATCGTACGCCGCGGCGCAGATTACCCGTCGCCGGGCTCGATCTTCGTCACGGTGTTGTCGTCGCCGTTCGTGACCCAGACGAAGTCGTCGCCGGCGGTGACGTCCTGCGGCGAGTCCCCGACGTCGATCGGCTCGCCGATCTGCTCGCCGGTCTCGAGGTCGTAGCGGGCGAGCGTCCCGTCGACCGGGAGGACGACCAGATCGAGCTTCGCTCCGGGTCGACGACCAGCGCGCCGGCGCTGTCGGGCAGCGAGACCGGGGTTCCCGGCGCGGTCGAGGTCTCGTCGTAGGGCGTGACCTTGATGTCCACCGTCCCCTCGGCGCTGCCGACGTAGAGTGCGCGGGTCGTGGTACTCGAGCCCGAACGGCCGGGCGCCGACCTCGATCTCGGCGTACGGCTCGGTCGTCGCCGACGACGATCTGCGGAGACCGTCTCGTCCTTCTCGTTCGCGACGTAGAGGGTGTTGTCGCCGACGGCGACCGCGAACGGCTTCTCGCCGACCTCGATCGGCTTGCCGACCGGGTCGAGGCTGGTCGGGTCGATCTGCTCGACGGTGTTCGCGTCCTGGTCGGTGAGCCAGACTCCGCCCTCGCCGACGGCGATGCCGGCGCCGGTGTCGCCGCCGCCGACGATCGCCTCGCTGACGTCGCCGGTGCCGGGGTCGACGCGGGTGATCGAGCCGGCGAAGTTCGTCGTCCAGATCCCGCCCTCGCCCTCGACCACCGCCGAGGGGGAGCCACCGACCTTCATGCTGTCGACCTCGTCGGTCTCGGGGTTGATGATCGAGAGCGTGCCGTCGTCGAGGTTGGCGACGAGCACGCCGGTCTCGCCGACCTCGACGTCGTAGGGCTTCTTGCCGACCGCGATCGGCTCGCCGACGACCTCGCCCGCCGGGTTGCCGGCGACCGGGGCCGGGCCCGGGTCGTCGCCGCCGCCGAAGACGCCGGCGATCGCGAGCACGCCGCGATCAGGACGAGCAGGCGAGCACGCCGGCCGCCGATCAGGAGCGGCAGCCTGCCGCGAGCGCTTCGCGCGGCGGCGCCCGGGGCGGTGGGCGGGGCGGCGGGGTGCGGGCCGGGGCGGCCCCGGCGGCGGCGGTCGCCGGCGCGGCTGTCGCGTTCGCGCCCGCGGTGGGCGAGGCGGAGGTCGGCCCGCGGCGGTCGGCCCGCGGGGTCGCGGGCGCGGCGGGGCACGGCCTCGGCGCTCTCGGGCGCGGCGGCGCCGGCGGCGACGCTGCGCTCGGCGCGGCGAGAGCTGCTGGTGCTCGGCGGCGGCGAGGGCGGCGCGGCCGAGGTCGCCGGCGGAGAGGTAGCGGTCCTCGGGGTCGTTCGCCATCCCGCGCCGGATGACCTCGTCGAACTCCTTCGGCACGTCCGTCGACCGCCTCGGTGACCGACCGGCGGCGGGTCGTTGATGTGCGCCCAGAGCTTGGCGACGTCGGAGTCCTTCGGGTAGGGGACGTTGCCGGTGAGCGCCTGGTAGAGGACGGCGGCGAGCGCGTAGACGTCGGCGCGGCCGTCGATCCGCTGGCCCTGGATCTGCTCGGGCGCGACGTAGTCGAGCGTGCCGACCCACATCCCGGTCTTCGTCAGCCCGCCGCCCGAGGCGGTGCTCTTGGTCAGGCCGAAGTCGGTGAGGTAGGCGTGGGTCTTGCCCGCCCGCGACGCGATCAGGATGTTGGCGGGCTTGATGTCGCGGTGGACGAGGCCGCGGGAGTGGGCGGCGTCGAGCGCCTGGGCCGACCTGGTCGACGATCGTCGCCGCCTCCCGGGGATCGAGCCGGCCCTTGTTCGCGATCAGCTCGCGCAGGTCGGTGTCCTCGACGTAGCGCATCGTGATGAAGAGCTGGCCGTCCTCCTCGCCCGCGTGGTAGATCGGCAGGACGTGCGGCTGGTCGAGCGAGGCAGCGGTCCGCGACTCGCGCTGGAAGCGCTCGCGGAAGTCCGGGTCGTCGGCGTACTCGCCCGCGATCAGCTTGAGCGCGACGACGCGGCCGAGCGCGAGGTGGGTGGCGCGGTAGACGACGCCCATGCCGCCCCGCCCCGCGACTTCCTCGATTCGGTGTCCGGCGAACTCGGTGCCGCTCGAAAGATCTGCCATGTGCCCCTCTATATAGCCGTTCAGCCCCGAAGGGCTCCGCTGCGCCGCGCCTGGCCGATCTTCCGCGAGCGCGAGAGCCAGACGGGGAGCGCGATCGCGGTCGGCCGCGAGCAGGCCGAGCAGGAGGACGGCGAGCCCGGCGGCGGCGCGGCCGAAGAAGCCGAAGATCTCGCCGAACTCGACCTTCTCGCCGACCACGAGGTCCACCGGCTCGCTCGCCTCGGTGTCGCAGCTGACGTCGTAGCTGCCGCTCCGGGCGACGTCGAAGGTGAAGCTCGGTGACGTAGACGGAGTCGTCGAGGGTGACGTTGGTGAAGCCGAGGTCGCTGACGAGGGGCACGAGGTCGCCCCGGGGTCGCGGACCTGGCAGTCGAGCTCGGTGAGCGCCGAGTTGCCGAACGCGTCCGCCCGAGTCGTCGTCGAGTGGCGGTAGATCGCCCACTCGGCGCCGGCCGTCGAGCTCGACCGTGGTCTCGCCGGGGGCCTGGAGCTCCTCGAGCGTTCCGAAGCACGTCGGTGAGCGAGCCGAGGTCCTCGTCGCCGCCCGCGAAGATCAGGATCGCTCCGGCGACGGTGAGCGCGGCGATGGCGCCCGCCACCCAGTACCAGGCCCGGCGCGGGCGGATCTGGCTCCTGTCGACCGGGCCCGCCGGCTCCGGCGGCTGGGCCGCCGGCGGCCGCGGCGGAAAGCCGGGCGGGGGCGGGGGCGGAGGGGGCGGTGGTTGAGGTGGCGGCGGGGTGGCCATTTCGCTGCTCGGCGCGACTGTATATGCTGCCCGCACCCGCTACAAAGGGCGGCCATGACCGTCCCCGAACGAAGGACCCAAGGAACCGCCGCCCCCGCCGGATCCGGACCGCATCCTCGGTGAGCGCTCGCTCGGCCCGCGCACGGGCAGCGGCCCGGTCGAGCCCCCGCGGCCCGACGATCCCGGCGGCGACGGCCCGGCGACGGCCGGCCGGACGGCCCCGCCCGGCGAGGACCGGGGCCCGCGCCGCCTCAAGGTCGCGCTGATCCTGCTCGCCGCGCTGGCGCTCGGGCTCGGGGCCGCGACGGCCGTCCTGGCCACGAGGGCTCGAACGAGAAGCTGATCACCCAGACCACGACGGTGACCGAGAAGTGAAGCCGACGACCTCGACGACCACCACCGAGGTCATGACCACGGTCGTGACGACCGTCGTCGAGACGACAAGACCGTCACCGAGACGGAGAGCGAGACCGTGACCGAGGAGGCGCCGCCGGCTCGGCGGCAACGGCCAGGACGACCAACGGCCGGGCCCGACAAACCCAAGAAGTCAGCCGGGGCGGCGCTCTTTCTTAGTGGGCGGCGCGCCGGCGTTCCATCAGGAGCGCGTAGCGGAGCTCCGACTCGTGCCGGCGGCGACGCAGCTGCCTCGCGCTCGCCGGGATCGGTCGCCGCGTCGATCAGGCCGCCGAGGGAGTAGATCTCGCGCCGGAGCTCGACCTCCGGCGGCAGCACGTCGGCGTTTCGCAGCAGCTTGTAGCCGGCGCGCAGATGGGGCGGGATGCGCGAGAGGTCCTCGAGCTCGAGCGGCTTGCCGGCCCCGGGCAGCCCGTCGAACTCGCCCGCGCTCCATCCCCGCCAGTGATCTTGGCCTCGGCGATCCGCGCGAACATGCTCATCGCGCCAGCGAGCCTACCCGGCGCAGGCGGCGGCGAAGTTCGGGTTGATCGTCGCCGGCGAGCGCCACGCGCTTGCGTCGCCTGCTCGTAGGCGTAGGCGAAGCCGATCAGCTCGGGCTCGCTCCAGCGCGGGCCGGTGAAGACGACCCCGAACGGGTCGGGGTCGAGGTAGCCCGCGGGCACGGTCACCGCCGGGAAGCCGGCGTTCGTGTTGGTGACCGACGAGACGCCGAGGGAGACGAGGAGCGCGTCGAGGTTCTCGCGCCGGAGCGGCGCCAGCATCGCCTCGCGAGACGCCGTCTTCACGCGGGCGAGCCGCGACTTCGCGAGCCGCTTGTCCCGCGGGGTCAGGTTCTCGGCGTCGACGAGCAGGCTCCTGGCCGTAGCGGACCGCCTCGCGGCCGCCGCGGCGGTTGAAGGCGACGACGTCGGCGATCGAGCCCATCGGCGAGGTGGGCCCGCGCGCGCGCAGGTAGCGGTTGAGGCGAGGCGCGGAACTGGGCCTGGAAGCTCGCGACGAAGTCCTCGCGGGCTGCCGCCGGCGACCTGCAGCGTGTCGTCGAGCTGCACGACGGTCGCGCCCGCGGCCTCGAGGTCCGCGCTGGATCTGGTCGAGGCCCGGGGATCGAGAAGAGCCCTCCTCGCCGACCGTCGTTCTGGATGCCGATGCGCGCGCCCTGGAGCGCGTTCGGGTCGAGGAACTGCGTGTAGTCGGTGTACGCGTGGCCGACCTGCCTCGCCGTCACGGGTCGCGCGGGTCGACGCCGGTCATCAGGCCGAGCATCTCGGCCGCGTCGGTGACGTTCTGGTCGATCGGCCCGCCGGTGTCGTTCTGCGGCAGCAGCGGGATCACGCCGCCGCGCGAGACGAGGCCGCGGGTCGGCTTGATCCCGACCGCGGAGTTGATGTACGAGGGCAGGATGATCGAGCCCGCGGTCTCGCTGCCGATCGTCGAGCGCGGCGAGCCCCGAGGCCGACGGCGATCGCCGAGCCGCCGGAGGAGCCGCTCGGGTCGCCGTTCGTGTACGGGTTGTGCATCATCCCGCCGACGTCGGAGAAGCCGAGCGGCTGCTTCGGCGAGATCGACGTCGCCCACTCGGCCATGTTCGCCTTGCCGAGCACGATCGCCCCGGCCTCGCGCAGCCGCGAGACGACGAACGCGTCGCGCGGCGGGGGCGGCGCCGAGCATCGCCTTCGCGCCCGCCGTGGTCATGAAGTCGGTGGTGTCGAAGTTGTCCTTGATGAGGACGCGGGATGCCCGCGAGCGGTCCCTGGGCCGTGCCGGCCGCGCGCGCCGCGTCCGCGGCGTCGGCCTGCTCGAGCGCGTCGGGCGCGGTCACGATCACCGAGCGGAGCTGCGGGCCGCTGCTGGTTGAGCGCCTGGATCCGGGCGAGGTAGCCCTCCACGAGCGCGCGCGTGCTGGTCGCGCCCGAGTCGAGCGCGGCGCGCTGCTGCGGCGATCGTCGCGGTGGTCAGGTCGAGGCCGTCGACGGCGACGGGGCACTGCGTGGTCGCCGGGGCCGGCCCGGCGGCGGCGCGCTCGGTGCCGGCGAAGAGGACCAGGGCCGCGACGAGCGTCGCCGCGAACGCGAGCGCTGCCGTTGCCATGCCGATCGATCGCGAGGCTGCCATGTCGTCCCTTCAGTTACCCCCGCGCTGCCTCGGGCAGTGTAGGAGTCGCCGCATCCGGGCCGTTTGAGCCGGTCCCGGTCCGGGTAAGTGTCGATCGTCACGGGCCAAGCGGCAAGGAGGTCGAGATGATCGAAGCATTCATCCTCATCTGTCTGTCGGGGCGATCGGGCTCGTCGTCATGGAGTACCGGCTCGGCGCGACGCCGGCCGGAACAGGCAGTGGCCCGCGCTCTCAGCGCAGGTAGATCTAGTTCACATCGCTCAGCGGGCGCTTGTCTGAAGCGCGCTGGTGAGCGTGCCGGCCGGCTGGGAGCGGCAGAGCCAGCCGAGCACGGGGACGGTCGCGAGCACCGCGAGCGCGGCGACGAGCCATGCCGCCGCGTAGCCGTGGGTCGAGATCAGCGCCGGCTCGAGCACCTCGACCGCGATGCCCGGCGAGCAGCGGCCCGAGCAGGACGCCGACCCCGCGGCTGAGGGCGAAGAGCCCCGAGGCGGCGCCGTGCGCGTCCTTCGGCGCGGCGCGGACGAGGGCGACGTAGGCGAGCGTGGTGACCGCGCCGGCGCCGAACGCGACGAGCGGCATCGCGACCACGAGCACGCTCCGAGCTCTGCGAGAGGAACGGCGCCAGCAGGCCGAGGCCGTAGGGCCAGACGACGATCCGCAGCAGCCGGTAGGCGCCGTAGCGGTCGGCGAGCTGGCCCGCGATCAGCGCGCCGGCGACGACGCCGACCGCGATCAGGCCGACCGAGAGCGGGACCTCCTCGGGGGCGAGCCCGAGGCCGACGATCGCGAAGAGGATCCCGAAGGTCTTCATCGCCGAGACCGAGAGCTCCCAGAGCGCGTTCACGACGACGACGCCGCGGATCTCGGGGCGGCGGCGCAGCAGGCCGAGCGCGCGCGAGAGCACGCGGCCCTCGGTCATCGCCCGCGCCTCCTCGTGGGGCGCCAGCTTTCGCAACCGCGCGGCGAGGGCGATCGTCGCCAGCGCCAGGAGCGCTCCGGCGGCGATGAACGGGAGCGACTGCGAGGCGGCGAGCAGGGCACCGCCGCCGACCAGGCCGAGCCCGAGCCCGAGCTGGCGGGCGACGCCGTTCGCGCCCTGGGCGCGGCCCTGGACCTCGGCGCGGATCAGGTCCGGGTAGAGCGCGAGGTAGGGGCCGAAGTAGGCGAAGTAGGCGGCGTAGAAGAGGAAGAGGGCGACGACCAGGATCGCGAGCGAGGATGCCGAACGCGACGAGGACGAGGCCGCCGACGGCGATCGGGGTCGCCGCGAGCAGGATCGGCAGGCGCGGGCCGAGGCGGGTCTGGAGCCCGTCCGACCAGCTGCCGACGAGCACCGGAACGAGCAGCGCGGCGAGGCCCTCGCCGGAGATCAGCGCGCCGATCGCGAGGCCGGAGTCGGTGAAGGTCTCGAGGATCACCGGCACGTAGGCGCTGACCACGGTCAGGCAGAAGGCGAGGGCGAGGCTGGGGATCGCGATCCAGGTGAGCAGCCGCCATTCGGCCCGGCTCGGCTGCGCCACCGCGAGGCCGCTCATCAGCCGGCGGGCGGAGCCGGTGCGGGCACCGTCTCGTTGACGGGCGAGCGCCGGTGCGCCACGTACGGGAGCACGTAGGCGAACCCGGAGGCGATCGTGATCGCCAGGGTCGCGGAGACGATCAGCTGGACCCAGGCGTCATAGGGGTCGGTGGCGAGGACGAGCACCAGGACCGCGACCGTCTGCAGGGCGGTCTTCGCCTTGCCGAGGGAGTTGGCGGCGATCACGACGCCGTCGCGCTTGGCGAGGAAGCGCAGGCCGGTGACGATCGCCTCGCGGGAGAGGATCACGGCCACGACCCAGTCCTCGACCCGGTCGGTCGCCGCGAGGCAGATGAAGGCGGCGCCGACGACCAGCTTGTCGGCGATCGGGTCCATCAGCTTGCCGAAGTTGGTGACGAGCGATCGCGAGCGGGCGATGCGGCCGTCGAGCGGCGTCGGTGACCATCGCGACGGCGAAGACGGCGGCCGCGGCGACCGCCTGGTCGCGCTCGAGCAGGAGCACGACGAGGAACGGCACGAGGCAGATCCTCCCGATCGTGAGAACGTTGGGAAGGTTCAGCAACTGGCTCACCCTGCCCCGGGGGCCGTGCATCCATCGTGACTACCCAAGCTCCGGAACGCACAAACGACCCGCCGGCGCCGGCCGGGCCCGGCCGCCACGGCCTCGGCGACCTCCCGCAGCGGATCGCGATCGGCGGTGCCGGCGGCGGCGATCGCGATCGCCGCGGTGGCGCTCGGGGGCGCGGCGTTCATCGCCCTGGTCGCCATCCTCGGCGTGCTCGCGGCGATCGAGGCGGTCCGCCTCCTGGTGCGCGGCGGCACCGGGCCGGCGCTCGCGGCGGCGCTCGGGATGGTCTGGATCGGGGTGCCGCTGGTGCTCGCGGTGGCGCTGCGCGAGTCCGATCACGGCGGCGGCCTCGTCCTCGACGTGATGCTGGCCGTCTTTCTCGGCGACACCGCGGCTCATCTCCTCGGCAGCGCCTTCGGGCGCCGTCCGCTCGCGCCGAGGATCTCGCCGAACAAGACGGTCGAGGGACTCGTCGCCGGAATCGTCGCCGGCACCGCGGCGGTGCTCGTGATCGCGGTCGCCTTCCAGCCCTGGCTCGAGCCCTGGGAGGCGGCCGTCCTCGGCCTCGCGGTCAGCCTCGCGGCGCCCCTCGGCGACCTGGCCGAGTCGGCGGTGAAGCGGCGAGCGGGCGTCAAGGACAGCGGCCGGATGCTCGGAGCCCACGGCGGTTTTCTCGATCGGCTCGATGCCGTCCTCTTCGGGGTGGTGGCGGGCTATGTCGTCGCCTCCGCGCTCTTCTGACGGCGGTCGCGCAGGCGCTCGCCGAGGCGCTCGAACGGCCGCCAGTCGGCGCCGGTGAGGCGCGCGCCCGCCCAGACCGCGAAGAACGCGATCGCGGCGCCGGCGATGTCGTCGACGACGTAGTGCCAGCCGAAGTAGACGGTCGCGATCGCGGTCAGCCCGAGGAAGGTCCAGAGCCCGATCCGGAGGAGGCGGGGCGCGCCGACGAGGTGGGCGATCAGGGCGGCCACCATGACGACGGCGATGTGCAGGGAGGCGAACGCGGCGATGCTCTGAACCGCGTTGGTCGTGGCCGGGTCGGCGAGCACCTCGGTGCGGTGCTCGAGCAGCTTCTGCTGCAGCGAGAAGACCCCGGTCTGGGGCAGGTCCGAGAAGAGCCCGGGGCGCACGTAGTAGGGACCGAGCGCCGGGATCACGTAGTAGCTCAGCGCGCCGAGCATCCAGGTGATCGCGAGCGAGGTGACGTACCAGAGCCCGGGCCCGACCCGCTTGGCCCAGATCAGCGCCGCGCCGAGCGAGACCGGGACGAAGGTGAGGAAGAGGAGATAGACGAACGAGAGGACGTAGGCGGCGACGCCCGTGCCGAGCAGGGTGTGGAGGATCTGCGCCGGGTCGGTGCCGAAGAAGAGGTCGCGCTCGAAGCCGAGGAGGGCGAGGTCGTGGTTGGCGTCGGTGACGAACGGGATGTAGCTCTTCAGGTTGCGGTAGGACAGGTAGGTGACGTAGAAGCTGACGAGGCAGACGAGCACCATCGCGCCGCGGCTCGTCAGCCAGCGCTCGCGGAACACCGACCAGAGCGCCGTCCCGGCGGGCGCCCCCGTCTGCCGCACCGACCGCCAGGTCCTCGGGATCAGGTCGAGGACCAGGAAGATCGCCGCGATCAGGCTGATCAGCGCGATCGGCGAGCCGACGTAGCGCGCGTCGGGATCGCGGATCGGGAGATCCTCGATCGTCGAGACGGCCAGCATCGCTGAAAGCCCGAGAACCGCGATTGCGACGGGCGCCATGTAGGCCGCCCGCGATGTCGCTTCACGTTCCCCGCCCCGGGTTGGTTTGGCGACGCCGGCCCGCGTGAGCGAGCCGGTGCTCATATTGGCGGAAACCCTACCGGGGCCAGGCGCGGATCGCGCGGGTAGCGCTCGCGTCCGGGTGGACCCCGCCGACGAGTACATGCACGCACCCGGGCGACGAGCCCGCCTTCAACGAGTCGATGTACTTCAACTTCTTCGACCCGGCGAGCGCGGGCTCGGCGGGTTCTTCCGGCTCGGCAACCGCCCCAACGAGGGCTACGCCGAGATGACCGTCTGCCTCTACCTGCCCGACGGCCGCGTCGGGTTCATGTTCGGCCGGCCCGAGATCGCCGGCAACGACGGCCTTCGACGCCGGCGGCCTGCGCTTCGCGGTCGGAAGCCGTTCGAGGCGCTGACGGTCGCCTACGACGGCGGCCTCGCGCTGCTCGACGACCCGCTGGCGATGAAGGACCCGAAGGCGGCCTTCGGCGGCCGCCGAGCACGTCGAGTGCTCGGTCGCCCTCGACTACCGCGGGCTCTCGCCGATGCTCGACGGCGGCGGCCTCGCCGGGTTCGCCCGCGGCCACCACGAGCAGCACGTCGGCGCCCGCGGCCGGGTCGCGATCGCGGGCGAGGAGACGGCGGTCGACGGCTTCGGCCTGCGCGACCACTCCTGGGGCCCGCGCTCCTGGCAGGCGCCGCGGTGGTATCGGTGGCTCACCTGCAACGCCGGCGCCGAGCACGGCTTCATGGTCTCGGTGATCGCGACCGCGGACGGCGCCGAGCGCCGCTCGGCGGCGTCCTCTTCGAGGACGGCGCCTACACGCCGATCGTCGACGCCGAGCTCAGTACCGAGACGAGCGGCGAGGATCGCTACCACGACCGCATCCGCTGCCTCGCCCGCACCGCCGAGCGCGAGATCGAGATCACCGGCAAGGTGCGCTCGCTGATCCCGCTGCGCCACCGCCGCGAGGCGGCATGACGACCCGGATCAGCGAGGGCCTCACCGAGTACCGCTGGGACGGCCGCACGGGCTACGGGCTCTCCGAGTACCTCGACCAGATCGAGGACGGCCGGCCGGTCGGGGGCCTAAGCTGTTTCGAACGCGCCTTAATCTGGGAAGTTAGGGTGCCCGAAACACCACGACGCGAAACGGGAGAGACCTTTGGAAGCGAAGATCGAACCGGAACCGCAACGGCCTCGACTGATCCTGCCGCCCCCAAGAAGCGCGCCTTCTGGCACGACGACCTGGCGCCCTACGCGAAGCCCTCGCTGCCGCTCAGCCTGCTCGACCTCGCGACCTCGGTGGTCCCCTTCATCGCGGGGTGGATCGCGATGTACCTCGCCTACGTGAACGTCGGCTACTGGCTCAGCCTCTGCTTCCTGCTGCCGACCGCGGGCTTCCTGCTGCGCACCTTCATCGTCTTCCACGACTGCACGCACGGCTCGTTCATGCCGACCAAGCGCCAGAACCAGATCGTCGGCGCGATCACCGGGCTGCTCGTCTTCACGCCGTTCGCCCGCTGGGGCCACCAGCACGCCGTCCACCACGGCTCGGCCGGTGACCTCGACCGCCGCGGGACCGGCGACGTCCACACCGCGACGCTCGCCGAGTACCGGGAGATGTCGCCGAAGGGCAGGCTCCTCTACCGCCTCTTCCGCAACCCGGCGGTGATGTTCACGATCGGCCCGATCTACTCGCTGATGGTGATGCCGCGGTTCGTCCCCAAGGACGCGCGGCCCCGCATGAAGCGCTCGGTCTACCTGACCAACATCGCGCTGGCCGTCGTGATCACCGGCATGTGCTTCCTCGTCGGCCCGTTCACCTTCTTCATCATCGAGGGACCGGTCGTCCTGCTCGCCGGAATGGCCGGCGTCTGGCTCTTCTACGTCCAGCACCAGTTCGAGGACGTCTACTGGGAGAGCTCGGACCAGTGGAGCTACGCCGACGCCGCGCTGCGCGGCAGCTCCTACCTGAAGCTGCCGAAGGTGCTGCAGTGGTTCAGCGGCAACATCGGGCTTCACCACGTCCACCACCTGAGCGCGAAGGTCCCGAACTACCGGCTCCAGGCCGCGCACGACAACAACGAGATCTTCCACGACGTCCCGGTGCTGACGTTCTGGGAGTCGCTGCGCTGCACGCGCTTCAAGGTGATCGACGACGACACCGGCCGCCTGCTGACCTGGGCCGAGGTGCGGCAGCTGAACGCCGCCCAGCCCGCGCCGGTCTCCGGTTGACGGGAATAGCGCGGCACATCCGGGTAGGCTGCCGCGGCCTTGACCGCCGCCGAGCCGAACGTCGACCCAAGCCACTGGCGCGAGCTGGACGAGCCCCGCGTCGGCGCGCTGACCGAGGACGAGATGAACCCGGTCACCCGCACGCTGGCGAAGGGCGCCGGCCGGGTCGTCGGCGGGCCGCCGCCGAACATCTTCCTGACCCTCGGCCGCAACCCGCGCCTCTTCGCGCCCTGGCTCGCGTTCGCCTCGCAGCTGATGCCGCGCGGCGGCCTGCCCCGCGCCGACACCGAGCTGGTGATCCTGCGCGTCGCCTGGAACACCCGCTGCCGCTACGAGTGGGACCACCACGTGCGCATGGGCCGCGCGGCCGGCCTCAGCATCGCCGAGATCGAGCGCGTCGCCGAGGGCCCCGACGCGGAGGGGTGGACGGGCCGGCAGGCCGCGCTCCTCGCCGCGACCGACGAGCTCCACGCCGAGGGGATGCTCTCCGACGGCGTCTGGGCCGGGCTCGCCTCGCACCTCGACGAGAAGCTGCTCGTCGAGTTCTGCTTTCTCGTCGGCCACTACGAGATGCTGGCGATGACGATCTCCAGCCTCGGGATCCAGCCCGAGGCGCCCCGGCCCACGGCCGGTTGAACCGAAAGGCGGACGCATGCACACGCGAATGACCACGCTCGAGCTCGATCCCGACCGCGTCGACGAGGTGATCGCCGAGCTCGAGGAGCGTGACGTCCCCGAGTTCAAGAAGCTCGACGGCTTCCGCGGCTTCATCGTCCTCGTCGACCGCAAGCAGGGCAAGGTGGTCGGGGCGAGCTTCTGGCAGACGGACGACCAGATGAAGAACTCCGAGGAGGCGGTGTCCGGCGCCCTCGAGCGCGCCGCCGAGCGCGGCGGCGCCAAGGCCGAGCCGGTGACCGAGCGCTTCGAGGTCGCGCTCGACGTCTTCATGCCGCGGCCGCAGCGCAAGTAGGCCCTGCCGAGATTCGGCATGGCCCCAGGTGGGTATGCGTGAGGTCCCGCCCGGCGACGCCGGGCGTTCGAACGCGACCATGAGGGAGGCCAGAAATGGCTCAGCAGACAAAGGCGGATCGCCAGGCCGCGGCGCAGAAGGCGGCCGCGACCAGGAAGCGGAACCAGACCCGCGCCCGCTCGCAGAACACAGGCAAGAAGGCGGCTTCCACGCGCCAGGCGAAGGACGCGAGGAGCCAGGCCAGCGAGGCGAAGAGCCAGGCCAAGGGCGGCGTCTCCGGGGCCGCATCCGGCATCGGCTCGGCCGCGCAGTCGCTCGGCGGCGCCGCGGTCTCGGTCGGCAAGTCCGTCGCCAACCGCGTCAGCGGGATCGTCGGCAGGTAGCAGCAGCTTCGGGGGGAGCGGGGGACAGGCTCCACCGTTCCGGGGGCCGGAATCGCCGGCGCCTCAGTCGCCGACCGAGACCTTCGCCTTCGCCGGCTTCGAGCGCAGCCCGTCGAGGTCGGTCGCGGTCGCCTTCACCTTGTAGGCGCCCTCGTCGAGCTTGCCGCGCTTGATCTTGAGCTTGTTGGCGCCGGCGACGGCGTTGTAGCTGAGCTTCACGCGCGCGCTTGCTGCCCTTGCCCTCCGCCCGGCGCGGAAGGTGACGGTGACCGCCGCCGCCTCGGAGAGCTTCAGCTTGATCGTGCCGCCGGCCGACTCGGAGAGGCCGCGCTTGAACTTCAGCTTGAGGATCCGCGGCGCCGCGCCCGGGAGCTCCGGGGCGGAGGGTCGGCCCCGGGCGTCGAGATGTCGCCGCCCGCCGTCCGGGCGGCGGGCCGTCGACCGCGCCGGGGTCGGCCGGCGGGCCCGCCGGCTGGAACTCGTAGGCGCCCATGTCGCGGCGGGCCTGGCCGTTGCCGTTGCCGTCGACCGGGCGGAGGTTGCCGTCGTAGTCCTCGGCGGTGACCGAGGCGACCTGGGGGTCGCCGGAGTCGATCGCCGGCGAGCCCGGCCGGCAGGTGGAAGTCGCCGGGCCGGCGAACTGCGGCTCGCCGATCGCGAAGGAGTCGATCGTGCCGCCGTTCGAGAGGTTGCAGTCGCCGAGCACGTTGGCGCTGTGGAAGAACCACGAGTAGTTGATCGAGAGGTTCGCGTTGCCGATCGAGTGCGACGTCGGCGCCTCGCACCAGAGCGGGTTCGGGAAGCCGGCGATGATCGTGTCGCGGACGACCATGTTGATCAGCCGTTGCCGGCCGCGTTCTGGACGAGCGGCCTTGATCGCCGGGTCGTTCGGGTCGTCGGGGGTGCCCGAGATCGTCACGTGGCGGATCGACGGCGAGCACGACGCCGGGGTCGTTCGACTCCGCGATCACGGGTAGCCGGTGTCGACGCCGGAGATGATGCTGTTCTCGAGGCGCGCCGAAGGCGCCGTCGGTGACCCGGAAGCCGTAGGCGAGCGGATCGGTGATCAGGACGCGCCTGGCGATGACCGCGACCTCGGGGTCGTCGCGAGCTGATCCCCCAGGAGGGCTCGAGGATCTGCGTGCGGCGGATCTCGAGCGCGCCCGTCTCCGCCCCGTTGCCGCTGAAGCCGGTGTCGATCGAGCCGCCGTTCGAGCCGTAGACCGCGCCGTCGTCGAAGGTCGAGCCGCCGATCGCCGAGATGATCCCGTCCGAGCGGACGTTGCGGCTCTCGATGTCGACGTTCTCGAAGGTGTCCTTCTCCGACTGCATCGCCCCGCCCTGGTTGTCGTTCATCGACGCCGGGACGCGGATCGTCAGGTCGCGCATGGTCACGTTGCGGGCGCCGTTCAGGTTGAAGACGAACTGGTTGCCGCTCTGGGTCGAGGTGACGACCGTCTGGTCCGGGCCCGCCCCGACGATCTCGAGGGCGTCGTTGTCGCCGGAGAGGAGGTCGTAGGAGGTCGCGTTCGAGACCGTGGCCGGGCGCGATCGATGATCTTGTCGGCGATGCCGTCGTCGCCGTTCGTCTGCATCGCGGTCTCGAGGTTCGCGACTCGCGACGTTGCCGCCCGCGTTCGGGCAGGCGGCGTGGAAGCTCGGCACGCAGAAGGTGTCGGCCGCGGCCGGCGTGGCGGCGACGAGCGGCGCCGAGAGCGCGAGCGTCGATGCCGCAGCATCCGAAACGCCTTCCCTGGCTGCATCCACTGCGGATTATCGCGTAGCGGCTACGACATCTCAAGTAGAGTCTCTGCACCAGTGGAAAGCTCTGCGATAGACGCCACAGACCGAGAAATCGTCAGTGCGCTCGATGGGAAACGCGCGCATGAGCTACCGCGAGCTCGGCGAGCGCGTCTCGTTGAGCGCGAACGCGACCGCCGAGCGGGTCCGGCGCCTGCGCGAGTCGGGCGTGATCGCGGGCTTCCGCGCGATCGTCGACCCGGCCGCCGCCGGCCGCCGGCTCGTGGCGCTGATCGACGTCCGCCTGGCCGGCCCCGCCGAGAGCCGACCGCTTCGAGCGCCTGGTCGAGTCGTTCGAGGAGGTCACCGACGCCGCCCACGTGACCGGGCCGCTTCGACTACCAGGTGCGCGTCGCCTGCCGCGACGCCGCCGACCTCGACCGGATGATCCGCACCCTGAAGACGAAGGGCGGCGTCGTCGAGACGGACACCAGGGTCGCGCTGCGGACGGTCGTCCGCAGGCCGGGGCCCTTGGCCGGGCCCGCCGAGGGCTAGCCCGCGCGGCTCTCGGCCTCTTCCTTGAGGCCCTCGGCGGCGCCCTTGGTGAGCGCCTCCTTGACCTTGCCCTCGACCGGGCCGCGCAGCAGCATCCCGAGCATCCGGCCGGGGTCGGCGCGGAGCGCGTAGGTCGCCTCGGTCCGGTCCGGCTCGAGCTCGGTGAACTCCCAGGAGCCGACCAGCGACTTGACGTCGCCCGACTCCTGCTCCCAGGAGATGCCGCCGGGCGGGTCGTAGGCGAAGCGGAGGATCGCCTTCGCCTCCTTGACCTTGGCGTCGGAGACCGTCTCGACGAGCGCGGGGCGCTTCTCGGAGTCGCGCTCGATCACGTCGACCGACTTCAGCGTCCCCTGCCACTTCGGCGCGCCCTCGATGTCGGCGGCGATCTCCCAGCAGAGATCGCGCGGCGCGTCGATCTCGACCGTCCAGCTGGCCTCGAGCTCACCCATCGCGGCGAAGATATCGCGCGACGTCCGGCAATCGCGCCGTGGTCATAACTGGTCGCGTTGCCCATCGTCAGCACCCCCGTGCCCTCGGCGGGATAGATCCGCATCATGGACCAGAACCCGCCGCCGCCCCCGAGGTGCTCCCAGAAATCGCCGGCCGCTCGGTCGGCGCCGCGGCGGAACCAGCCGAAGCCCACGTCGAGCTTGCGACCGGAGGCGTGAACGGTCTGCATCGCCTCGACGCTCTCCGGTGAGAGCAGGCGCACGCCGTCGTACTCACCGCCGTTCAGATGGACGGCCATGAACCGAGCGGCGTCGCGCGCCGATCCGACCAGGCCCCCATACGCCGGGCCATCGACATGGAAGCGGTTGAAGGCGAGGAAGCGACCCTCGCGTGCGCGCCGACGATGCCCTTCGGCAGCAGCAATCGGAAGCAGCGGCGTCATCGGATGGAGGCGCCGCTGATAGCCGGTCGCGACGTCGCCCTCGCGAGCATCCGGATAGGTGAACCCGGTGGTGGACATCCCGAGCGGCTCGAGGATCCGGGACCGCACGTAGGACTCGTAGCTCTGCCCCGAGGCAGAGGCGATCACCTCCCCCAGGGCGATGTACCCGAGGTTGGAATAGACGGCCTTGGAGCCCGCCGGGAAGCGAAGGCGATCGTGCTTGGCCAGGAGCTCGACCGCGAAATCGTGCGGATCGCGCCCGCGCTCGCTCGCGGGATGGACCCAGCGAACGGGCATCGGGGTTGGCGACGCCTCCGCTGTGGCTGAGCAGGTGTCGAACCTCGACCTGCGGCCAGCCGGATCGCGGCTTCGGGAACTCGGGCAGGAAGCGCTCGACCGGATCGTCGAGGCTGAGCGCCTCCTGCTCGGCCAGCTGCATCACGGCGGTCGCGGTGACGATCTTCGTCATCGAGAACCACAGGTAGATCGTGTCGGGCGTCGCCCGCCGGCCGCTGGACATGTCGGCGGCCCCGGCGCTCGAGATGCGTTTCGATGCCAGTCGATCCCACGACCGCCGCGGAGATGCCCGGGACATCTCGAGCCGTCAGCTGCTCGAGAACCGCCGTGAGCTCGGCGTCACCGCGGTCCATCCTCGCCTCTAGGCGGGCGCCTTCGCCCGCCGCGCCGCCTTCATCCGCTCGGTCTTGCCGAGCTCGGCCTTGCGCAGGCGGAGGCTGTCCGGGCGTGATCTCGACGCACTCGTCCTCGCGCAGGAACTCGAGCGCCTGCTCGAGCGAGAGCGCGCGGGGCGGGATCAGGCGGACGAGGATGTCGGCGCTGGCGGCGCGGACGTTGGTCTGGTGCTTCTCCTTGATCGCGTTCACGTCGAGGTCCTCCGAGCGCGCGTTCTCGCCGACGATCATGCCCTCGTAGACGTCCTCGCCGGGCCCGACGAACATCGATCCGCGCTCCTGGAGGCCGAAGAGGGCGAAGCTCGCCGCTCTGCCCCTGGCGGTCGGCGACGAGGGCGCCGGTCGGCCGGGTGCGCAGGTCGCCCGCCCAGGGCTCCCAGCGGTCGAAGACGTGGTGGAGGAGGCCGGTGCCGCGGGTCTCGGTGAGGAACTCGGTGCGGAAGCCGATCAGCCCGCGGGCCGGGACCAGGTACTCGAGCCGGACCCAGCCGGTCGAGTGGTTCACCATCTGCTCCATCCGGCCCTTGCGCAGCGCGAGCATCTGGGTGACGACGCCCGACGTACTCCTCGGGCACGTCGATCGCCAGGCGCTCGACCGGCTCGTGCAGCTTGCCGTCGATCTCGCGGGTGACGACGCGCGGCTGGCCCGCGGTCAGCTCGAAGCCCTCGCGGCGCATCAGCTCCAGCAGGACGACGAGCTGGAGCTCGCCGCGCCCCTGGACCTCCCAGGCGTCGGGGCGCTCGGTGTCGCGGACCCGGATCGAGACGTTGCCGACCAGCTCCTGGTCGAGGCGGTCGCGGATCTGGCGCGCGGTGAGCTTCGAGCCGTCGCGGCCGGCGAGCGGCGAGGTGTTGATGCCGACGACGATCGAGAGCGACGGCTCGTCGACGGTGATCACCGGCAGCGGGCGCGGGTCGTCGGGGTCGGCGAGCGTCTCGCCGATCGTCACGTCGGGGAGGCCGGCGACGGCGATGATCTCGCCCGGCCCGGCCTCGCTCGGCCTCGACCCGGTCGAGCGCCTCGGTCACGTAGAGCTCGGAGACGCGTCGCGCGCTCGATCGAGCCGTCGGCGCGGCACCAGGCGATCGGCTGCGCCGGCGCGGATCGTGCCGTTGCGCACGCGGCAGAGCGCGAGCCGGCCGACGTAGGGCGAGGCGTCGAGGTTGGTCACGTGGGCCTGGAGGGGGTGGTCCGGGTCGTACTCCGGGCGCCGGGATGCGCTCGATCATCAGGTCGAGCAGGGGGGAGAGGTCGGTGCCCTCGGCCCCCTCGTCGAGCGATGCCCAGCCGGCCCTCGCGTTCGTGTAGACGATCGGGAACTCGACCTGCTCGTCGGTCGCGTCGAGGTCGAGGAAGAGCTGGTAGACCTCGTCGACGACCTCGTCGATGCGGGCGTCGGGGCGGTCGACCTTGTTGACGACGAGGATCACCGGCAGCTGCGCCTCGAGCGCCTTGCGCAGGACGAAGCGGGTCTGCGGCAGCGGGCCCTCGGAGGCGTCGACCAGCAGCAGGATGCCGTCGACCATCGTCAGCCCGCGCTCGACCTCGCCGCCGAAGTCCGCGTGGCCCGGGGTGTCGACGATGTTGAGCTTGACGTCGCCGTGGTGGACCGCGGTGTTCTTGGCGAGGATCGTGATCCCCTTCTCGCGCTCGAGGTCCATCGAGTCCATCACCCGCTCGGCCACGTCCTGGCCCTTGCGAAAGGCCCCGGACTGCCAGAGCATCGCGTCGACGAGCGTCGTCTTGCCGTGGTCGACGTGGGCGACGATCGCGATGTTGCGGAGGTCTTCTCGGCGGGCCATTTGCAGCGGCGAACGGTAGGGCCGCTAGAGTCCTCCACGTCGGACACCACCGATGAGTGTCCGAGAGGTTCCGTTTTCCGCATGCGCTTCTGAGCGTCTCCGGGGTTTCAGGATCTCCCCAACACGCTCATAAGGAGCACACCTATATGTCGCAGTCCTTCGCCGACCTCGGCGTTTCACGCCAGGTCGCAGAACGCCCTCGCCCAGCGAGGCTATCACCAAGCCTTTCCCCGTCCAGCGCCTCGTCATCGAGGACGTGCTCGACGGGCACGACGTACTCGTCCAGTCGCCGACCGGATCGGGCAAGACGCTCGCCTTCGGCGTGCCGCTGGTCGACCGCCTTCCCGACAACGCCAGGCCCGGATCGGCGCTGATTCTCGCGCCGACCCGCGAGCTCGCCGCCCAGATCGTCGACGAGCTCTACGAGGTCGCCGAGGCCCGGCGGTTCCGCATCGCCGCCGTCTACGGCGGCGTCGGCTTCGGTCCGCAGATCAAGCGCGCCCAGCGCGCCCAGATCATCGTCGCCTGCCCCGGCCGGCTCGAGGACCTGATCGACCGCCGCGTGATCGATCTCGACAACGTCGAGGTCCTCGTCCTCGACGAGGCCGACCGGATGCTCGACATGGGCTTCAAGCCCGCCGTCGACCGGCTCGTCGCCCGCACGCCGAACGATCGCCAGACGCTGTTCTTCTCCGCCACCCTCGACGGGATGGCCGGCAAGGTCGCCCGCGAGTACACCGACAGAGCCGCGCAGCCACGTGCACGCGCCGCCGGCCGAGCGCGGGGCGGAGACCACCCATCGCTTCGTCCACCTCGAGACGAACGGCCAGAAGCTCTCGGCCCTCGTCGGCGAGCTCGGCGACTCGGAGCGAGGCCGCACGCTCGTCTTCGTCCGCACCAAGCGCGGCGCCGACCGGCTCGTCAAGCGGCTCGGCGGCAAGGACGTGAGCGCGGTGGCGATGCACGGCAACAAGTCGCAGTCCCAGCGCCAGAAGGCGCTCGCGCGATTCGATCGCGGTGACGTCGACACGCTCGTCGCCACCGACGTCGCCGCCCGGGGCATCGACGTCGAGGACATCACCCACGTGATCAACTTCGACATCCCCGAGGACGCCGACGTCTACACGCATCGCACCGGCCGCACCGGCCGCGCCGGGCGCAGCGGGGAGGCGGTCAGCTTCGTCCTCTCCGACCAGTCCCGCGAGGTTCGCCGGATGGCCCGAGACCTCGACCTCACCACCGAGTTCGAGGCCGACTACCGGGGCGCCCCGCACAGCGAGGGCCGCCGCCACAACGGCAACGGCTCGCGCCAGAACGGCGGCGGACACCGCCAGAACGGCAACGGGCATCGCAACGGCGGCGGCAACCGCAACCGCCGCCGGCGCCCGGCCCGGACCTAGACGGCCGAACCAGGGGGCAACCTAAAGGGGTCTGACCCCTTTAGGATCGCCGCAGTGAGCGATCCCGAGCGAGTGCGGGTCAGCATCGATGACGGCATCGCCGACGTCCGGCTGACCCGCGCCGACAAGCACAACGGCCTCGACTGGCGGATGTTCGTCGCGATCAACGAGGCGATCGACGAGGTCGAGGCCGCGGGCGACGAGGTCCGCGTCGTCGTCCTCTCCGGCGAGGGGCCGAGCTTCTGCGCCGGGCTCGACTTCAAGAGCTTCATGTCCGGCGAGGGCGAGCTCGGCGACGTCGCCCGTCGCGACGGCTCCGACGCCAACTTCGCCCAGCGGGTCACCTACGGCTGGCGCACGCTGCCGGTGCCGGTGATCGCGGCGCTGCGGGGTGCCTGCTACGGCGGCGGGATCCAGCTCGCGCTCGCCGCCGACGTCCGGATCGCCGAGCCGACGACGCGGATGTCGGTGATGGAGGTCCGCTACGGCCTGGTCCCCGACATGGGCCTGAGCCAGACGATTCTGCCGCTGCTTCGCCCCGACGTCGCCCGCGAGCTCGCCTACACCGGTCGCCTGGTCGAGGCCGAGGAGGCGCTCGAGCTCGGCCTCGTCACCCGGCTCGCCGACGACGCCGATGCCGCCGCCCGCGAGCTCGCCGCCGAGATCGCCTCGAAGTCCCCGGACGCGATCCGCGGGATCAAGCGGCTCGCCGCCGAGGCCTGGGGCAGGCCGCCCGCCGAGGCGCTGAAGCTCGAGGAGGAGCTCCAGCGGGGCCTGCTCGGC
The DNA here is from genome assembly GCA_963844425.1 of uncultured Thermoleophilia bacterium. Taxonomy (GTDB): domain Bacteria; phylum Actinomycetota; class Thermoleophilia; order Solirubrobacterales; family 70-9; genus DASUSH01. The sequence continues at coordinate 79,948 of CAWJOD010000003.1, forward strand.
ACGCCCGGGCAGCTCGAGGCGGTGCAGAAGGAGATGTCCGGCGGCTGATCGCGCCGCGGCGCCCTAGGGCGAGTAGCTCGGCGGGTAGCGACCCCCGGAGGGGGCGGGTAGCGAGTCGAGCGTCTCGAGCTCGGCTTCGCTGAGCTCCAGCCGTGCCGCCGCGGCGTTCTCCTCGAGGTACTCGATCCGGCGCGTGCCGGGGATCGGGATCACCGCGTCGCCCTGGGCGAGCACCCAGGCGAGGGCGACCTGGCCGGCGCTCGCTCCCTTCGCCTCGGCGATCTCCCGCACCCGGTCGACCAGCGCCTGGTTCGCCGCCATCGCCTCCTCGCTGAAGCGGGGGAACGTGCCGCGCAGGTCGTCGTCGTCGAGGGCGGCCGCGGTCATCTTCCCGGTGAGGAAGCCCCGGCCGAGCGGCGAGAAGGGGATGAAGGCGACGTCGTTCGCCTCGCACCAGGGGAGAACGTCGCCGAGCGGCTCCCGCGTCCAGAGCGAGAGCTCGGACTGGACGGAGGCGACGGGATGGACCGAATGGGCCAGCTCGAGCTCGGCGACGCTCAGCTCGGAGGCGCCCAGCGCGCGTGCCTTGCCGGCCTCGACCGCCTCGGCCATCGCGCCCCAGGTCTCCTCCAGCGGCACCTCCGGGTCGGGACGGTGGAGCTGGTAGAGGTCGACGTGGTCGGTTCCGAGGCGTTCCAGCGAGGCGTCGATCGCGGAGCGGATGTGCTCCGGCCGGCCGTCGCGGTGAAGCGACGCCGTCGCCGGGTCGTCGACCACCAGGCCGCCCTTGGTCGCCAGCACGACCTCGTCGCGGCGACCCTCGAGCGCGCGCCCGACCAGCTCCTCGTTGGTGAACGGGCCGTACATGTCGGCGGTGTCGATCAGGGTGACCCCGATCTCGATCGCGCGCCGGATCACCGCGATCGAGCGCTCGTCGTCGCGCTCGGCGGCGCCGTAGGCCCACGACATCCCCATGCAGCCGAGCCCGACCGCTCCGACCTCGATCCCGCTCGCGCCGAGGCGGCGGCGGGGCATCCGTGCTGGAGCGCTCACCCGCCCATCCTCGCAAGCCCGCCGCCCGCGTGCGGCTAGCGTCATGGGCGTGCAGGTCCGTCCCGCCACCGCTGCCGACATCCCCCGGATCGCCGACGCGCTCGCCGAGGCGTTCTCCGCCGATCCGCCGATGGTCTGGTTCACGCCCCAGGAGGAGGGCAGGGTCGAGCGCCTGCGCCCCTACTTCCGCGCCCTCGTCGGCAAGCTCCACCTGCTCCACGGCGAGGTCTGGATGAGCGAGGACCCGGTCGGCGCGGCCGCGTGGGTCGCCCCGGGGTCGTGGCCGTTTTCGACCTGGCAGCGCCGCGGCGTGATCCCGACCGAGCTCCGCACCTTCGGACGCCACCCGGTGCGCACCCTGCGCGGGGTCGAGGCGATCGAGCGCAATCACCCGAAGGATCCGCACTGGTACCTCGAGTACATCGGCGTCGAGCGAGCGGGCCAGGGGATGGGGACCGGCTCGGAGCTGTTGCGGCCGATGCTCGAGCGCTGCGACGCCGAGGGCCACCCGGCCTTCCTCAACGCCGGCTCCGAGCGCAGCAAGGCCCTCTACGCGCGCCACGGATTCAAGCCCACGGAGGAGTTCCGCCTGCCCGACGGCGGCCCGCCGCTGTGGCGGATGTGGCGCGACCCGTCGTTAGACGTAGCGCGCCGCGTCGACCGCGACGAGGACGCCGAGCGACCGACGCCAGGACGACGGCGACCGCCGCGTTGCCGTTCCGCTCGAGCCAGGCCCGGGAGCGCTCGAGCACCGGCTCGGCGCGCGCGCCCATCGCGAGCTCGGCGAGGATCGGGGCGACGATCGTGCTGCTCGAGACCGCGACGAAGATGAGCAGGGCGATCGCGGCGGCGCCGGTGCCGGCGTCGGCCTCGGCGAGGCGGGCGCCGGCGGCGACCGTGAGCAGGCCGTCCTTGGGGTTGAGCGCGATCAGGCCGACTCCGAGCGCGAGCGCGCGCGGCGGGTTCACCGAGCGCACCGTGCTCATCCATTTCGGCGTCTCGTGGTCCTCGCCCGGGCGCGCCCGCATCCGCCAGCGCCGCGCGGCGGCCGCGAGCAGCACCGCGGCGAGGACGAACTGGGCGACGAGCAGGCCCGTCCCGGGGTCGTCGGCGGAGTCGGGGCGGCCGATGCCGAGCACGGCGACGACGCCGCCGATGACGAAGAGCGCGGCCGCCCAGCCGGCGAGGAAGGCCACCGCGTTCGCGGTCGAGCGCTCGGTGAGCAGCATCAGGATGACCGCCAGGATCGGGATCGGGCTGATCGCGATCGCGACCGCGATCGGGATCATCCCGGCGAGCGCGTCGCTCATCCGCGCATTCTCGCGGTTGCGGCGATCAGCGCTTCTTGCGCAGGCGCTTCGAGCGTGGGTCGGGGCCGAGCGGCTCGCCGCCGTAGATCACGTTGGCGTCGGCGTCCTGGTAGGTCTGCCACGGGATCGTCGCGTTCTGCTGGCCGGGCCCGGGCTGTGGTCCAGTCGCAGACGCCGGTCGGGAAGGCCGCCTGGAGCCGCGCCCATTGGTCGTCGGAGAACTCGATCGGGTAGTAGTCGGTGCGCCGCAGCGGCTCGCACCGCGCACTCGTTCGTATCGGTGGCGATGCCCTCGCCGGCTGCCGTCAGCCGGGGTCCCGTAGCGCGTCTGGGCGGCCTCGAGCTCGCAGACCGCGCCGATGCCCGGGACCTGCACGGCCTCGACGCCGGGCACCTGCGAGCAGCGGTCCTGGACGTCCTCCGGGCGGTTGGCGAGGATCTTCTCGGGGAGCGGCCCGCTTCGCCTCGTCCGCTTCGACCGCGGTGAGCCAGCGATCCATCGCGAGCAGGCCCTCGTCGGCCTAGCCCGGATCGCCGATCAGCGGCACCTGGCCGAACCAGATCGCCTGGTTCGCGAAGGTGCCGTGCTCGCGCTCGAGGCGGGAGCGGATCGCCCAGCTGCGGTAGGCGTCGTGGAAGGCGCCCGGGTCCGGGTCCGCGCAGATCGATGATCGCGACCTCGGTTCAGGTGGTCGCCCGAGTTGATCGCGCCGGAGCGGTAAGCCCGCGCCATCGCCTCGTCGGGAGCGTCGATCCGCTCCTCCGTGTAGTTGAGATCGATGTCGACCCCGCCGACCTTGGCGTTCAGGTCGACGAACTGCTCCGTGGTGATCTCCCCGTTCATCAGCGGGAGGAGGCCGAACTGGACGCCGACGTCGGAGAGCGGGATCGCCGCGAAGCCTCGGCCGAGCGCGCGCTCCTGCTCGCCCCAGTCGGACTCCGGGCGCGGCCCGAAGACATTGATCATGTAGTCGGCGAGCGTGCAGCGGGCGCCGCCCGGGTTCGTCTGCGGGTCGTAGCGCTCCGCGTCGTCGACGCCCGCGCAGGGGTTGGTCGGGTCGGCGAGCGAGGTCCAGTAGACGGTGTCGAAGACGACCGAGTTCACGTGGTTCGGGTGGCCCTCGACCGCAGCGATCGCGTCAGGGCTCCAGGCCACACCCGGCGCCCACTTCGATGGGTCCTCGACGTAGGAGCGGATGAGCTGGTAGGCGGCGAGCTGCTGACCGGTCGACCACGCGTCGGGGAAGCTGCACTGCCGGCAGGATCCCCTGGTAGATCCCCGGGTAGGCATTCGCGACCTGCTGCTGGGTGAGCGAGCCGCCCGAGCATCCGGTGCCGATCGTGTAGCGAATGCGGCCGAACTGCTCGACAAGCCGCTCCTTGGCCATCACCAGCGACTCCGCCTGGGTCAGGAGGTTGCAGTTGTGGCCGGCGTTGTTGAGCGCGGTCGACATCACCGCGAACCCGCGAGAGCGCCTCCTGCGGGCTCGAGCCGTGACGTAGCGTCGACCTCGAGGTCGTCGGCGCCTCGCCGGCCTCGTGGTCGATCCCGCAGCTCGCGCCGTGGGTGATCAGGAGCTTGCGGTTCCAGCCCTCCTGCGGGGCCGACGGACTCCACGGCTTCGCCGGGTCGTAGAGGATCGCGATCCTGTACTGGTCGCGATTCTGGTAGCCGGTCTCGATCCGGACGATGTAGGGGACCGTCTTGCCCTCGTCGGTGGTCGTCGTCCCGACGTCGGACGGGCGGGTTCTCGGGGTCGTAGGGCATGAGCGCGCCGCCGCCCGAGGGCATGTACTTGAACTCGTAGGCGACGGGCTGGTTGCACTGCTCGTCGACCGCGCTCGTCCTGGCAGACCCAGGGCTGGACCTGGGGACCGGAGAAGACCGGGCCGCCGTTCGGGTGGTTGGTGACCACGAGCTTCGACGCGGAACGGCCGGCCCGGCGCGGGCGATGAGCGGGTTGCTGCCGATCGCGCAGGCCGGTGACGAGGCCCTCGAGGCGCGCCGTCGCCGAGTCGCGTCAGGCGACGCGGTGACGTTCTGCTTACGCAGGAAGAGGCGAAGCGGCTTCTGGGACCCGGCCGGGGGGGTCGACCCGGACGAGCGCGTCGCCGCCGGAGACGAGGTCGGCGCGGCCCGAGAGCACGTCGATCTTCGGGCGCCGGCCGCCTTCGCGCAGCGCGCCGCAGGGGCCGCGCGCCGATCGCGAGCACCGATCGTCGTGCATGCGAGCGCCACCCCGAGCACCCGGCGAGTTCATCCCCATCGCGCGCGGCAGTCTAGGGACGGCGTGTCGAGCCGCCGCGCCGGTTCCCCCAACCAAAAAGGCCCCCATGCGGGGGCCTTCTCGGTTCAGCTGCGAGGCGGGACTAGGTCTGGCGGACGTTGGTCGCCTTCGGGCCCTTCTCGCTGGACTCGGTCTCGTACTCGACGGCCGAGCCCTCGTCGAGGCTGCGGAAGCCCTCGGCGACGATCGCCGTCTGATGGACGAAGACGTCCTGAGAGCCGTCATCGGGGGTGATGAAGCCGAACCCCTTCTCGTCGCTGAACCACTTCACTGTTCCGGTGGGCATATTTCTGCTCCTCCACGGATCTTTGTGCTGCAAACGCGGAGGTATTGCTTTTCCAGCAACTTCACCGGCTTGGCACATCGTTCGCCGGTTTCAAACCCGGCCTTACAGGGCGCGACGGTAGCAGCGTTGGACGCGGAACGCACGCCCGGGTCGGCGCGAGATCGGGTTCAGGCGCCCTCGGCGGGCAGTTTTCCCGCCTCCCGGAGCGCCTCGCGGACCGGCCCGACCAGGCCGCTGGGGCACTTCACCCGGCGGGCGATCTCGCGATCGGACGCCTCGGGATTGCGAAGCAGCTCGAACTCGGTGAGCGCTCGCCGCTGCGCGGCCTTGCCGTCGTCGCCCGGCCTCGGCCGCGGCCTGCTCCATGACCTCCTCGCGGCGGCAGCGAAGGCAGCGCCACTGGCCGCCCTCCTTGGCCCAGCCCTCCGGCTTCGAGCTCTTCGGCGCGTCGTCCCGGAAGGACGTCGTCAGCCCGCAGCGGTCGCAGTGCCAGCTACGGCCCATCTGCCGCCACCGGGATCGAGAGGGTGACGCCGGAGATCGTCGCGGTCGAGGGGAAGTTGTCGCGGCGCAGGTAGGTCGAGTCGTCCTGCGTGATCTCGAGCATGATCCGGTGGCCGGCCTCGAAGCGCCAGGCGTTGCCGAAGAGCTCGTACGAGGCGGTCGCGCCGCCGGGCTCGCCGACCGAGCGGTAGGCGCCGCGGTCGACGAGGGTCTGCGTGCCGTCGGGCGCCACGTCCCAGAGCCGGCTGTTCAGCTCGAGGTCGGATGCGGCTGTCTCGAAGCGGAAGCTCAGCTCGGGGAGACCGGCCATGACCAGATCATCCTCCCCTACCGGGGCGACGTACGTGGGAATCCCCGAAGTTGGGGGAAGATCGGTGGTCAGGCAGCCTCGTCCGCGCGCCTGTGAGGCGACCACCGGATCGACCGCCGGGCCGCGCTGGTCGGCGAGCGGGGAGACGCTCGTCTGCGGCTCTCCGAACTCGAGCTCGCGGCTTCCGTCGCTGAGCTTCGCCCAGCTCCGCGCCTCGAGCACCGGCCCGAACGCGTCGGGATCGCAATCGGTTATCGACGCCTGCACCAGCGGCCGCGCCCGCCGGCCGCGGTCGCGTAGGCGGTGGTCGAGCATCCGAGTGGCGAGGTCGTGGAAGCGGCGCATCTCGGGGACCTTGACCTGCGCGGTCAGGTGCTCGAAGTCGCCGAGGTAGAGCGAGATCGGGTAGCGGCGGTCGGCGCGGCGGAGCTCCTCGTACATGCGCACCGCCTCGAGCGCGGGGAAGATCGGGTCGGTCCAGCCCTGGGCCGCGAAGACGGGGACCCGGCGCGCACGGCCCGCGGCGAGCGCCTCGAAGTAGTCGCGCTGGTAGAACGCCGAGCGATCCTCGGTCAGCGCCCGCTTCGCCTCGGGGACGATCGGGTCGCCGGGGTCGTCGTAGGGCTCGCCGAGGTTGAGCCGGGTGAGCCAGCTGAGGACCTCCGGCGTGAACTTCTGGCCGGCGGTGGCGAGGAAGCCGTCGATCAGGGTCTGCTTGCCGATCCCCATCGGCGTGTTCGCGCTCGCCGGGTCGATCGGGGCCCCCGTGGACTGGTGGCCGTTCGGCACCAGCGCGTAGAGCAGGTCCGACCACGTGTACTGGGGGACGGCGGCGTCGAGCTCGACCACAGCGGCCGGCCGGGCTCCGCCAGGTGCCGAACTGCTTCGCGCCCTCGCCTCGCGTGGTGAGCAGGAGCCAGGTCTGCCCGCCTCCGTACGAGCTTCCGAGCACCCCGACCGAGCGGCGGTCGATCCGCGCCAGCGGGTCGGCGGAGTCGCGGTCGTCGACGAGCAGGCCGGTGAGGTGGCGGGTGTCCTCGACCTCGAGGTGCTTCGAGGCGAGCCCGATCTGCCCGCCGGACTCCCCCTGGCCGCGGGCCGAGTAGTTGAGCACCGCGTAGCCACGCGAGGCGAACCAGAGGTTGTTCCAGTGGACGGTCTTGTAGGCGGCGCCGCCGCGGTCGGCGCCGGTGCCGCCGCGCGTCTCGGAGAGGTACTCGTCCTTGCCGGCGAGGAAGCCGTGGAGGAAGACGATCAGCGGCAGCGGCCGGCGTCCGGTCTTCGCGGGCAGGGTCAGGGTCGCGTCGAGTTCGGTGCCGTCGAAGCTCTCGATGGTTCCCGAGCAGAGGACGTGGGGGACCGGCTTCGGCGCGGGCGAGACCTGCGGAGCGCAGTTCTGCTTGAGCGCGGCGAGCGGGTCAGGCTCCTGGGCGCCCGCCGAAGCGGCCGCCGGCCCGAGCAGGGCCAGGATCCCGCAGAGCAAGGCCGACCGTCTCGCCCGCTGCCCCGGAGCCGCCACCGCTCCAGCGTACGCCTCCGCAAAGTGCGCGGGGGCGGTTCAGCGGTGCCTGCGCCGCTCCGCTCGGTCCGCCGCGCGCTCATGCCGGTCGGCGGGGGTCGGTGCCGGGGGCTGCTCCTTCGGCGCGATCATGCGGTAGATCCCGAGCAGGATCATCACCCCGAGGATCGCTCCGATGATGCCGCCGAAGTCGAACTTGTCGTCGTCGCCGATCCCGAGCAGCGCGGTGAACAGGAAGTAGCCGACGAGGGAGCCGGCCACCCCGAGCGCGACCGTGACCAGGAACCCGCCCGGGTCCTTGCCGGGCATCAGCAGCTTGCCCACGTATCCGGCGACGATCCCGAGCAGGATCGCGCCGATCACCTCACCGACCATGTGTCGCTCCTTGGGTTGGCATCACCGGAGCCCTACCCAGGATTCAGCCGGCGGAAGCGTGTTCCTGGTCGGGGGAATCGAGGGCGGCGTTGATCTCGTCCATCGCCGCGCGCTCGGCGTCGGAGACCTCCTCGCCGCCGATGCCGAGAAAACCGCCCGACTTGTGGGCGTGGGCGGCGCGCTCGGCGAGCCCGACGACGAACTTCTTGTAGTCGTCGACCTCCTCCGGGCGTGGCCTTCTGCTCGAGCAGGTCGACGGCCTCGCGGAGCCGCGCCAGGCCCTGCTCGCGAAGCGCTTCCTTCGACCCGTACTTCTTCGGTTCCATCTCCGGGCGCTCGGCGACGATCGAGTCGAGCAGCTCGCTGTTGCCATGGGCCTCACGGGCCTCGGCATAGGCCTTGCCGAGCGAGATCGACTCGCGCAGGGTGCCGCCGCGCTGGGCGGTGATCACGATCAGCCCGGCGAGCGGCGGCCCCTCGAGCACCAGCGACCACTCCTCCGCGTTGAAGTCCGCCTTCTTCGTCATCCGCTTCTCCTCGTCCGTGGGTTCCAGCGAAGCAGCGTAGGCCAGGTGCGCGGAGACAGCGGGGCGGGGGGAGGCTAGGCCAGGTTCCGCTCCTCCGCGGCCTGGCGCAGCTGCTCGGCGAACGGGTCGGGGCCGCCGAGCTCGGTGTTCTCGGGCGCCTCGTAGACGGCGCCCGGCTTGCCGCCGACGATCACCATGCGAAGCGCCTCGTCGCCGGTGTACACCTTGCGCGTCGTGCCGGGGCTGACGCGGACCATCGAGTCCGGCTCGAGCGGGTGGCGCTCGCCCTCGATCTCGATCTCGCCGGCGCCGCTGATCGCGATGTAGACCTCTTCCTGGCCGTCGTCGGCGTGGTCGTGCTCGGGGTACTGGTCCGCGTTCGGCGGCATGTCGATCACCTGCAGGCCGAACGAGCTGATCCCCAGCTCCGCGCGGGCGCGCTTGAAGGTGCCGAAGGCGATCGCCTCCATGTCGTCGATTCGCTTGATCTCGTGGCCGGGCATGGGGGACTCCTTTGGTGTGGGAACGAAGAGGCCGCGATTATAAGCACGAACGTTCGTCCTTGCAACGGGGTAGAATGTCGCCATGCCTGCCACCGCCGAGAGCACCGACCGCCGCGCCCGGCCCGAGACCCGGGCGGCGATCCTCGGCGCCGCCGTCGACCTCGCCTCCGCCGAGGGGCTCGAGGGGCTGACGATCGGCAGGCTCGCCGCCGAGACCGGGATGTCGAAGAGCGGCCTCTTCCGCCACTTCGGCTCGAAGGAGGAGCTTCAGCTGGCGACGGTCGAGGAGGCGTCGCGGATGTTCGTCGAGACCGTGATCGAGCCCGCCCTCGCCGCCGGCGAGGGCGAGCCGAGGCTGCGCGCGCTCTGCGACGGCTACATCGGCCACCTCGAGCGCCAGGTCTTCTCCGGCGGCTGCTTCTGGGGCGCGACGACGCCGGAGTTCGACGACCGGCCGGGACCGGTGCGGGACGCGATCGCCGGCGCGTTCGGAGCCTGGACCACCGAGCTCGCGCGCCACGCGAGGCTGGCCGGAGTCGAGGACCCCGAGCAGCTCGCGTTCGAGCTGGTCTCGGTCGCGCAGGGGGCGAACGCGCGGGCCCGGCTCTTCGGCGACGCCGAGGCGTTCGCGAGGGCGCGGACGGCTTTTGATCGGTTGC
>CAWJOD010000004.1:0-211387 GCA_963844425.1 uncultured Thermoleophilia bacterium
AGCAGGATCGGGATCCGTCCGCCGACCGCCTCGGCGATCTCCCTGGCAGTGCCTCGAAGGTCGCGATGAAGCCGTCGACCTGGCGGCCGCCGTGGTTGGAAACGACGATCCCGTCGATCCCCTCGTCCACGGCGCGCCTCGGCATCATCGGGGTGGGAGGATCCCCTTCAGCAGGATCGGCAGCTTCGTCCGCTCGCGCAGGAAGGGCAGGTCCTCCCAGCGAAGCGAGGGCCGCGAGTAGATCTGGATGAAGCGCTCGACCGCGGCGCGCGCGTGGCCGGTGCGCAGCCCGTCGAGCGGCCCCTCGGGCCAATTGCGGAGCACCTGGACGAAGCGCTCCGAGAGCGCGCAGGTTCGGCTTCGGCCGCTCCCGGACGGCCCGCGTCGGAGCCGCCGGGAGGTGGCTCGTCGAGCAGCCGCCGGAACACCGGGTCGCTCGTGTACTGGGTGATCCCCTTGCCGCGCAGGAACGGCAGATAGGCGATGTCCAGGTCGCGCGTGCGCCAGCCCAGCATCGTCGTGTCGAGAGTGACCGCTATCGGCCTCGGCGCCGCAGGCCTCGGCGCGCGAGACCAGGCTCTCCACGAGGTCGTCGGAGGTCGACCGTGGAGCCCGGCAACCAGCGCGGCGAAGTCCCCCAGGTCGGCAGCGATCTCCTCCATCGGCGTCGAGGCCTGGTTCGACATCACCATCGGCACGCCCTCGGCCGCGGGCGGCGCGGGGCGACGGCGTGGTCTGCCTCACGGTGGGCGAACTCGAGCACCCCGATCGGCGCGAGCAGGAAGGGCGACTCGAGCCGGCGCCCGAACAGCTCGATCGAGAGGTTGCGCGCGGAGACGTCGCGCAGCATCCGCGGCACGATCCGAACCCGGTCGAAGGCGGCGCGGTTCCCGCCTCGATCGTCCTTCCCGCCAACCGGGCCCCAGCCGCCACGTAGGCATATGCCTCGCGGCTCATCGCCTGCTTTGCCCGGCGCTCAAGCTTGCGGTACGTCGACGGGGACGTGCGGCTGCCCTCTGGAGACCCCGGCCAGGTACACACGTTCGCTGTCGCTCGAGGCCCGTTCAGGGGGCGTCGATTCCTACCACGCGGGCGCCGGCGTCCCCGCGCGCTGCGGATGCGATCGACCAGTCGGCCCAGGGCTGCGAAGCAGAGAGCGCCTCACGGCGGCTGTGGCCGTCAACATCGCGCCGGCCGCCGCGGCGGCGGGCGAGTCCTCCGGCGCCGAGGATCAGAGCGGTCGCCGCCGCTCCTCACGCTCGGCCCGACCGGGAGCAGGCCGAAGACCGCGAAGCCGATCAACAGCGCGATCGAGTCGAGGGACCGAGGCATCGACGCCTGCCCCTGTTGAGCAAGAACCAGTTGCGCGCGATCTGGATCACCACCGCGAGGACGACGAGCGCGACGATCCTGGCCCGCCTCGAGGCCGTCGCAGGATCGGCTGCCGCCCAGATCCCCTGCTGGCGCCGGCGCGGCGACTCGCTGCAGGATCGCGAGCAACCCGGCGATCACCGCGAATGCGATCCACCGGGGTCCACCGAGGGCAGCCCGAGCGGGCCGACCAGGGTGAACGACATGATCGCCGCGAGGATGCCCTCGGACGACGACGATCGGGATCTCGGCCGAGAGCAGGACGGTGGCCTTCGGGCTCGTCTTCGGGGCCGAGCGCCGCAGCGCCGCGGTGCGCACCGCGAGCCCGAGGGTGCCGTTGAAGAGGTTGCCGAGGTAGCCCACTGCGGCGGAGGCGCGATAGAGACGGCGCCGGTCGACGGTGCCGCCGGACGCGCGGACGCACCACCAGGCCTCGCTGCGGTGCTGCGAGCCAGACCACGTGGAGGACGACGGCAACCGCCAGGATCCAGAAGGGCGCAGCGCCGAGCGCCCTCGGTGAACGCCGCCCGGTCGTCGGCGAGGGCATAGACGAGCGCACCGGCGACTGACTCGAGTGACCCCGCCACGGTGATCGCGGTCGGGTGGCGGCGCCAGAAGCCGCGGATTCCCCGCACCGGCGTCGCCTCGACGTCCGTCAATGCCGCTCCTAGCTGAATATCTTTCCCGGAAGAGCTGTGGCGCCAAACAATCGACCGGCCGCACGACAGCAAAGAGCGGGCGTCAGGCCTCTCTCTGACCAAAGGCTACCCGCAGGGAGCCGTTTCGGCGCGAGGTGGCAGGTAGATCTCGTCGTCCCGTGACCACCCGGCTGCTCGCGATCTACCTCCAGGACCACCTGGCCGGCGCCACCGCCGGATTCGAGTCGCCGAGCGGCGGCCGCCAGAACGAGGGCACGCCGCTGGGCGAGTTCCTCGAGCGCGCTCGCGGCCGAGATCGACGAGGACCGCGACGCTGAGTCGAGATCATGGCCGCGCTCGGGGTCCCCCAGGACCGGGTCAAGAACGCGATGGGCTGGGGCGCCGAGAAGCTCGGGCGCCTGAAGCCGAACGGCCAGCTGACCGGCTACTCGCCCCTCAGCCGGATGGTGGAGCTCAAGGGGCTGACGTAGGGGTCAGGGGCAAGCTCTCCTCCTTGAGCCCTCCGCGCCACCTTCGGCGAAGAGGTCGCCGGCCGCAACCTCGACGGCCTCATCGGCCGCGCACGGCCAGCTCGCGGGAGCTCACGCAGTACCGCACCGAGGCCGCGCGGGTCGCCTTCGAGGACGAGATCAGCCGGGTCGCCTAGCCGCGGCGGCCGATCTAGCTCTGGTCCGCCGGGAGCGCAGCAGGAAGTCGACCTGGTTCTGCTTGCGCATGATCAGGTGCTCGAGCATGTGCTCGAGCGCCTCCGAGCGGCCCTCGCGCCCGGTCGGCTCGATCGCCGCCTGCCAGCGCCTCGATCGCCGCGCCCTCGGACTCGATCAGCCAGTCGACCGCCTCGCCGGGGTCGCCCGACCAGCGTCATCTCGCCGACTCGGTCGCCGGGGTGCCGCCCAGCGCGACGATCTTCTCGACGAGCAGGCGGGCGTCGGCGAGCTCGGCCTGGGCGTACTCCCAGAGCCGGTCGCCGAGCGACTGGAACTCGAAGCCGAAGAGGCTGCCCGACGTCAGCGTGTACTGGAGCGCCGAGCGGTACTGGAGCGCCAGCGCCTCGTTCAGCTTCTCGACCGCCGCCTCCTCGTCGAGGCGTTCCTCCTCGTCGGCCATCAGCAGGGGACCCTTCCTTCGCCGCGCTCTTCACGACCTGGAAGGCGCTGCCGGGGATGTCCTTCAGGCGGCCCAGGTCGTCGTCGTCCCAGCGCGTCGTCCACCGAGCCCTGGAAGAACCAGTTCGAGCCGTTGTCGGCGTTGATCACGCCGTAGTGGCGGAAGGCCTCGAAGATCGGCCGCGACTGCGAGCCCGGCGGGAAGTCGCCGAGGTGGTCCTTGAAGTAGCTGCCCTTCATCCGCAGGCGCATCCCCATCGGCGGCAGGTTCCGGTTGCAGGAGTCCGAGGCGTAAGTGGGTGGCGGGCGGGATGTAGCCCCGGCGGGTCTCGTCGAAGGTCATCCGGATCGCGTGCTCGACGCGGCCGGCGGCGACCTCGTCGAAGCGGACGAGGCCGGGGAAGATCGGCAGGCCCGCGGCGTCGGCGGAGGTGAAGCCGGCGGGGCGGAGCGGGCCGGCCGCGTTCAGGTCGAAGAACGCGGTCGCGTCGGCCTGCCAGTTGCCGCCGGTCTGCGGGAAGGCGCGGTAGAGCTCGTAGAGGCCGCAGCTGCCTGCTGCGACGACGAGCACGTGGCGGTCGCCGTCGGTGTCGGGGCCGCCCTCGATCCGCGCGTCGGGCGGGATCGGCGCCGGGCCGAAGTCGGACTCGTCGGGGAAGCCGTCGGGGCCGATCGTGACCTGGACGTTCGGCTGGTCTGCGGCACGACCTCGAACGGGATCCCGAACTCGCCGTTGCCGCCGAAGTCGGGGTGCAGCTCGGTGCCGCCGTCGCGGTTGATCTGGCGGACGATCTGCTTCGAGCGCTTGTGGACCGGCGCCTTGGTGACGTCCTGGTTCCAGGCGGTCTGGTCCGCCGCCGACTTCGCCTTCGCCGGGCCGGTGAAGTCGGGGAAGACCGAGCAGCCGCCGACGTCGGGCGCGGCGCCGGCGCCGGCGCGTGGCGAGCAGCGGCGACGACGGCGGCGAGGCCGGCGAGCGAGGAGCGCTCTCACGCCGGGGAAGGCTACTTGCGCGCGAGCGGGGTGCACCGCGGGGCCCTGCAGGACCTCGCCGGTCGCGCTCGAAGCGCGAGCCGTGGCACGGGCAGTCCCAGGTCCGCTCCTCCGGGTTCCAGGCGACGATGCAGCCGACGTGGGTGCAGCGCGCCGAGAGCCGGTGAAGCTCGCCGTCGTCGTCGCGGTAGACCGCGTGCTGCTCGAGCCCGGAGGCGACGATCTTGCCCTCGCCCGGGTCCGGGTCGGCCGACGGGTTGCGCCGAAGCCGGTCGGCGAAGAAGCGGAAGGCGTCGGAGCCGCGCTCCTTCACCAGCTCGGGAAGCGACGCGCGCAGGTTGAGCCGCGACGGGTGGAAGTGCCCGCCGTAGGCGCCCTCGCGGCCGGCGACCTGGTCGGCCAGGCGCGTCCGCCGCGGCGATGCCCGCGGCGAGGCCCCACTTGTTGAACCCGGTCGCGGTCAGGATCCGCTCGTCCACGGGCGTGAGCGGGCCGATGAACGGAAGCTGGTCGACCGGGACGAGGTCGTGCGCGGCCCAGCGGTAGTCGGCGGGCCCGGCCGCGAAGCGCTCGGCGAGGTCGGCCTCGAGGCTGCGGTAGTGGTCGGCGGGGTCGGAGAAGCCCGGTCTTGTGGCCCTCGCCGCCGACGATCACGTGCTCGGTGCCGTCGAGGTCGGTGAACGAGCGGATCGAGCGGGTCGGGCTCTCGACGCTCAGGTACATGCCCTGCGGCACCGCCCCGCCCGCGGGCCCCGCGACCGCGTAGGAGCGCTTGGGCCCGGTGCGGGCGAAGAAGAGGCCGCGGTCGAGGAACGGCATGTGGGTCGCGACGACGACGTGGCGCGCCCGCACCTCGGCGCCGACCGCCGTGCGCGACGCGACAGCCCCGCGTCGCCGCCGCGGACCTGGGTCGCGCGGGTGTGCTCGAAGACCTGGACGCCGGCGGCGGCGAGCGCGTCGGCGACGCCGCGGCACCAGGCGCCGGGATCGAACTGGGCCTGCTCGTCGAGCGCGGACCGCCGCGGCGACGTCGAACGGGAGGTCGGTCTCCGTGGTGCACGGTCGCGTCGAGCCCGGCGGCGCGGGCGGCCTCCGCCTCGTCCTCGATCTCGCCGCGCCTCGCCGTCCTCCTCGGTGTAGGTGAAGGCGGGCCGGCGCTCGAGGCGGCACTCGACCGAGTGCCGCTCGGCGATCGCGAACGCGCCCTCGAGCCCGGCGCGGTTGAGCTTGGCGTAGGCGCGCGCCGCGTCCTCGCCGTGCTTGGACCGCAGCCGGCTGTAGATCGTCCCCTGCAGCGCGCTCAGCTTCGCCGTCGAGTTGCCGGTGACGCCGGAGCCGATCGTGCGCGCCTCGAGCAGCGCGACCGAGCGCCCGGCCTCGGCGAGGTGGTGCGCGGCGGCGACGCCGACGATCCCGCCGCCGAGCACGGCGACGTCGACGCTCGACGTCCGCCGCCAGCGGCGGATGGGGCTCACGGCCGGTGTCGACCAGCCAGGGCGAGCGGAGTGTGTTGCGGGCGGTGTCCAAGTAACGGAGTCGGCCGCCGAGGACTCGACGGGGCGAGTCCCTGCCGCTCCCGCGATCGTCTCGGCGGCCTT
The DNA here is from genome assembly GCA_963844425.1 of uncultured Thermoleophilia bacterium. GTDB lineage: Bacteria > Actinomycetota > Thermoleophilia > Solirubrobacterales > 70-9 > DASUSH01. Next base: position 5,728 of record CAWJOD010000004.1, read on the forward strand.
CCGTGATCCGGCGCGTAGCCGGAAAGTCGCGATGCCGAGCAGCTGCCTTGCCCTGCTCGGCGCCCTTCTTGCTGGCCTCCTGCGCGCGGCTGGAAGAAGTCGGCGAGCTCCGTCGTCGTCCGCGCGCTCGGCGTCGTCGATGTACTCATCGAGCCGGAGCACGTTCGACAGGCACTGCTCCGTGAACCAGATCGACGTTGTAGTCCTTGTCCTTCGTGCCGGTGACCTGGCCGGTCTCCTCGGTGCTGGCCATCTTCTGCCTCCTTTTGTCGTTTCCCCCTGCCACCTCGCCTACCCGCCTCGCACCGGTCTAACGGGCAAAGTTCGACGAGCTCGAACGCGATCTCGCCCGCGCTCCGCAAGGGCGATTCCCATCGTGTGCGCGGGCGCGCGGCGGCGCTCCGTCGGGCTGCCGGGATTGAAGATCTGAAAGCCGCCGGCGGCCTCGTGGAGCGGCATGTGGGAGTGGCCGAAGACGACCGCGTCGGCGCCCGGGAACTCGCGGCGCAGCGGTCCAGGCGCCCGCGGGCGGCCCCGGCGTCGTGGACGACCGCGATCGTCGCGCCGCCGGCCTCGAAGCTCGCTCGCTCGGGCAGCGCCTCGCGCACCTCGGGCGCGTCGACGTTGCCGTGCACCGCGACGAGCGGCGGCCCGAGCGACCGGATCTCGGCGAGCACCTCGGGCCCGGTGAAGTCGCCCGCGTGGACGATCAGGTCGGCGCCCGCGAGCGCCTCGACGCAGGCGTCCGGAAGCCGCCGCGCCCCGCGCGGCATGTGCGTGTCCGCGATCAGCGCGATCCGTGTGGCGCCCGGTTCAGCGATCGAAGACGCCGAGGATCAAGAGCAGCAGCACGGTCCCGATCACCGAGATCAGCAGCGAGCCGAGGCAGCCGCTTCGATTGGAGAAGAAGACGAACATGGTCGCGTCGTTTACCCCTCGCCCGGGCGCCCAAACGGCACGCCCTGTCCGATTGGCGTCAGACCCCTACTCGCCGGTGAAGTTCGGCGGCCGCTTCTCGGCGAAGGCGATCACGCCCTCGACGAAGTCGGCGGTGCATGCCCTGCTCGCGCTGGGCGTCCGCCTCGGCCTCGAGCTGGGCCTCGAAGTCGGGGTAGAGACGGCGGTTGAGGAGCGCCTTCGCGTTCGCGTATGCCCTGGTCGGTCCCTTGGCGAGGAACTGGTGAGAGCCTCTCGCGCCGGCCCCGCCGAACTCGTCGTCGGGGACGACCCGGTTGACGAGCCCCCACTCGAGCGCCTGCGGCCGCCGGGATCCGCTCGCCGAGGAGCGCCATCTCCATCGCCCGCGCGCCGCCGATCCGGGCCGGGACGGTGGCGGTCGAGCCGCCGTCGGGGACGAGGCCGATGTTGACGAAGGCGAGCAGGAAGAACGAGGACTCCGCGGCGACCACCAGGTCGCAGACGAGCGCCAGCGAGCAGCCGATCCCGGCCGCCGGCCCGTTGACCGCGGCGAGCACCGGCTTCGGCATCTCGCGGATGCCGATCAGGATCGGGTGGTAGAGCTCCTTCAGCCGCACGCTCAGATCGGGCCTGCCCGACTCCGTCGGCTCGCGCTGCTCGGTGCAGGTCGGCGCCGGAGGAGAAGCCGCGGCCGGCGCCGGTGATCATCACGGCGCGCACGGCGTCGTCGTCGCGAACGCGCTCGACCGCGGCGAGCAGGTCCTCGCCGAACTGCCCGTTCCAGGCGTTGAGCGAGTCGGGCCGGTTGAGCGTGATCGTCGCCGCGCCCTCGGCGACGTCGACCTTGACGGTGGGCTCCTCGCTCATCGGCCGAGACCCTATCCGGCGCCCGCGCTGACGGCCTCCGCCGAGCGCGCCGCGAGCTGGCCGCAGGCGGCGGCGATGTCCTGGCCGCGGGTGAGGCGGACCGTCGCCCGCAGCCCGCGCGCCTCGAGGCGCTCGCGGAAGGCGGCGATCGCCTTCGGGGTCGAGGCGCCGAAGGGCGCGTCGGTCGGGTTGTAGGGGATCAGGTTGACCTTGTAGACCCGCGGGTCGAGAACGTCGGCGAGCTCCTCCGCCTGCTCGGCGCGGTCGTTGACGCCGCCCAGCATCAGGTACTCGACGAAGACCATCCGCCGGCGGCGCTCGTGGTAGTCGCGGCAGGCGGCGAGCACGTCGCGCAGCGGGTAGCGGTCGTTCACCGGCATCAGCTCGGAGCGCAGCGCCTCGTCGGCGGCGTGCAGCGAGAGCGCCAGCCGGATCGGCATCGCGCTCTCCGCCAGCCGCTCGATCCCGGGGATCCAGCCGACCGTCGAGATCGCCGTGCGGCGGTGCGAGATCCCGATCTCCGGCAGCCGCTCGGCAGGCGGCGAGGACGGCATCGATGTTCATCATCGGCTCGCCCATGCCCATGAAGACGAGGTGGTTGACGGCGGCGCGGCGGCGGAAGTGGAGGACCTGGTCGACGATCTCGTCGGCCGTCGAGGTTGCGGCCGAAGCGCATCGACCCGGTCGCGCAGAAGGTGCAGGTGAGCGGGCAGCCCGACTGCGAGGAGACGCAGACCGAGCGGCGCCCGTCGCGGTAGCTCATCAGCACCGCCTCGACCGGCCGGCCGTCGGCGGTCTCGAAGAGCGCCTTGCGGGTGCCGTCGCGCGAGGTCTCCTCGGCGGCGACGCTCGAGCGTCGAGAACGGGACGCCTCGCTCGAGCTCTGCGCGCAGCGCGGCGGGGAGGTTGGTCATCTCCTCGTAGCCGGCGGCGCCGCGGGCCGCCCACTCGCGAACCTGGTCGGCGCGGTACGCGGGCTCGCCGCGTTCGGCGATGAAGCTGTCGAGGCGGGCGAGGTCCATCGCCCGGCTAAGGTTAGGCGGCGGGTCCCTCAGCAGCTCGCAGCTTGAAGCGAGTCCTTGCCGCTGCCGCCGATGCAGCGGTTTCGGCCCGTGCCGCCGGCCAGGACGGTCGCTGCCCGCGCCTCCGCGCAGCGTGTCCTTGCCGTTCTGCGCCCTGCGAGCGTGTCGTCGCCGTTCTGGCCGAACAGCATGTCGGCGCCGCCGCCGCCCTTGAGCGTGTCGTTGCCGCCGCGCGCCGCAGACGATGTCCTTGCCCTTGCCGGGCTTGATCGTGTCGTCGCCGTCCCTGGCGGCGATCACGTCGCGGCTCGTCCGTGGTGCCGATGATCCGTGCCGCGCTCGCCGTCGCCGATCACGGTGATCGGCTTGCCGCCGCAGGTCGGAAGCTCCGTCGCCCCTCCGCCGCCTCCGCCACCGCCGGCGTCGGTGCCGCAGAGGCCCGTCCAGTCGACGCGTCACCTGCTCGCCGCGGTCGATCAGCACCTGCTGGGCGACGCTGCGTGCCTGGCCGGGCCGCTTGCAGGTCATCGTCCACGCCTCGCGCGGCGGGTGCGGCCGGCGCCGGCGTCGATGTCGGGCCGGCTCGAGGGTTCGACGTGCCAGGAGTAGTCGCCCGACGCCGGACGTCGAGCTCGGTCTCGATCTCGTAGTCGACTCGGGCGGCCGTTGCCCTGCGTCGCAGGCGGCGTCCTCGCAGGTCGGGATCGAGAAGCGCTTCTCGATCCGCAGCGTCGCGCCCGGCCGGCGCCGCGCCGGTGATCACGCCGTGGTTGGCGGGGTCCGCGGCCTCCTCGCCGGCGAGCAGGAACGACCTCGCGCATGCCGTCGTAGTCGTGCCGTCGCCGTCGTTGCCGAGGTACTCGGCGACGACCATCGTCGTCGTAGTTGGCGTGGAAGTTCGGGCCGCGGGCCTCGGGCGTGTAGCCGTAGGCGCCCTGGGCGAAGTAGTTCCAGTCCTCGGTCGCGCCGGTGATGTCGCAGAGCGTCTCGTAGCCCAGCTCGCGAGATCCAGTCGGGCTCGTTCGCCGCCGCCGATCGCGTCGCCGAGCGCGCTTCATCGCGGGCTCGTCCGGGGTGACGGCGCCCATCGTCGCCCTTGCGTCCGGGGTCGTAGCGTCGGCACCTGTCGTCTGGGGCAGGAAGTCGGCGTTCGAAGCCGGGCTGGCGCAGCCAGCCGTCCGTCGGTGAACGTGTGGTTCGAGATCACGACGGTGGGGTGGACCGACTCGGAGAGCGCGAGGACCGCCTGCGACTCGGGCTCGGAGTACGGCGCCGCGCCGCGATAGATCTGGTCGGCCGGGATCGTCGCTGCGATCCCGGGCCGCCCCAGTAGGCGCCGTAGTTGCGGTTCAGGTCGACGCCGGTGGTCCGCGCGGCGCACGGGATCGCCTGGTCCGCCGGCGGTCACGCCGCGGCAGTTCTTGCGCCGGTAGGCGCCCGGTCCCGCGGCGCTCTGCGGCGAGCGGTCGCGATCGGCGTCGTCGTCGAGCGGGGTGGTCCCGAAGCTCGCGCGAGGCGACGAAGCCGTCCGGGTTCACGACCGGGACGATGATCGACCCGGACGTCCTGCGAGCATCGCGGTGATCCGTGGGTCGCTGCCGTAGCTCTTGCGCGAGGTCGATCGCGAACTCCATCGGGAACTCGCCCGAGGGCCACTCGCGCGCGTGGTGGAGTGCCGAGGTTGAGGTAGACCGGGCGGCCGTCGTCGGTCGCGGTTGACGTCGGCAGCGATCTCGACGCCCTCGATCGGCCGGCCCTCGAGGCGACGTGCCGATCGTGATCGAGCGCACGTGGCCCGGGTACTGGGCGGCGAGGCCCTTCATCTCGGTCGTGTAGTCCGCGTACTCGCGGTAGCCGTCGCGCGGCGCTCGGCAGCGCGGACGCGGATCTCGCGCCGCGCGGCGCGCCGCGAGCTGCGGCGCGCGTCGTCGCGGCGGCGAGGTCGGCGATCAGCGGTCTCGAGCTCGAAGCCGTGCGCGGTCGAGGCGGGCGCGCTCGGCGTCGGAGTAGAGGACCACGGTCGCGCGGTCGAGCGTCCGACGTCGTGGGTCGACGTCGAGTCCGAGCGACTCGAGCCGTGGCGACGTCCGCCGGCGCCGTCGAGCGCGACCGCCTCGAGCGAGATCCGCTCGCCCGTCGGCGTCCGGGGATCGCCATCTCGTAGAGGTCGATCGTCAGCGGGACGCGTGCGGTCGCGCGCCCGCGAGGCGGCAGGCCTGGATCGCGATCGCGATCGCCCTTCGCGGACCCAGAGGTCACGCGCTCGGTCGAGCCGCTGTTGCGTCGAGCGCGGCGTCGATCCGCCGGCTCGCAGGCCGCCAGGTCCCAGTCGGGCGCGTACGGGGTCGCCGCCGAGCCGCAGCGTCAGGTAGCCCTCCGCCGGGCGCGGTCCAGCGCTCGCGGGCGATGCCGGCCGGTGCCGGCCGGGAGCAGGCTCTCGCGCGCAGTCGCGGGCCTCGCGGCTTGCCGATCCGCAGCTCGCGCGTCTCGAGCGCCGACGCGCTCGCCGGCGCCAGGCACCCGAGCACCCCGGCGATCGCGAAAAGCTTCCCCACTCGTCTCATCGCGCTACCAGTCTTTCGGTTTCCCGGGCTCGAAGAGCCACACCTGGAAGAGATCGTCGAGCTCCTGCCCGGACTCGCGCTCGGCGAGCGCGATGAACTCGTCGGTGGTGACGTTGCCGTAGGCGTGCTCGGCGACCCAGTCGCGCAGGATCGAGAAGAAGACTCCGTCGCCGACCTTCTCGCGCAGCGCCTGGAGGGTCATCGCCCCGCGGTGGTAGACCGAGTGCGCGAAGAGGTTCTTGGCGGCGCCGGGGTCGCCGGGCGGCGGGTTCCAGAACTCCGTCGTCGGAGGCGGGCGTCTCGTAGAGCTGGTCGAAGATCTCCGCCACGCTCTCCTTGCCGCGCTCCTCCTCCCAGAGGAACTCGGCGTAGGTGGCGAAGCCCTCGTTGAGCCAGATCTCCTTCCAGCTCGCGGGCGTCAGCGAGTCCCCGAACCACTGGTGGGCGATCTCGTGGACGATGAGCAGCTCGCTCGGCAGGCGAGGTGTAGATCGGCCGCGTCTGCGTCTCCAGCGCGTAGGGGAAGTCGGGGACCTGGTCGACGATCCCGCCGTTGGTGCTGAACGGGTAGGAGCCGAAATGGCCGGCGAGGAAGCGGGTCACGTTCGGGGTTCGCTGCAGCGGCTTGCGCTTCTTCTTCGCGTCCTTCGTCTTGCGCATGACCGCGGGGTCGACGGCGAAGAGCGAGGGCGCCGGCGCCTCGTCGGAGCGGGTGATCTCGAAATGGCCGATCGCGGCGGTCGCCAGGTAGGTCGCCATCGGCTGGGCCTGGCGCCAGTGCCAGGTCCTGCGGTTGCCCGAGGTCTCCTTGCCGAGCAGCTCGCCGTTGGAGATCGCCTGCAGCTCCTTCGGCACGGTCAGCGAGATCGAGAACAGCGCCTTGTCGGAGGGGTGGTCGTTGCACGGGTACCAGCTCGGCGAGCCCTGGGGCTCGTTCGGGGCGAAGGCCCCGTCCTTGGTCGCGATCCAGCCCTCGGTCGTGCCGTCCGGGTCCTTGACGGGCTTCGGCTTGCCGCCGTACGCGACCTCGACCGTGAACTGCGCTCCGGCGGCGATCGGCGTCGCCGGGGTGATCTCCAGCTCCTGGGCGCCGGTCTGCTCGGCCGCTGCCGCGGCGCCGTCGACGGTCACCGAGCGCGGCTTCATCTGCGGGCGCAGGTCGAGGTTGAAGCGATCGAGCCCGACCTCGGCGGTCGCGGCGATCATCGCCCTGCCCTCGAGCACGCGGCTCTTCGGCGAGTAGTCGAGCTCGAGGTCGTAGCTCGCGACGTCGTAGCCGCCGTTGCCCGCGTTCGGGTAGTAGGGGTCGCCGAGCCCGGGCGCGCCGACCTCGGCCTGGGCCGTCGCCGCCGGGAGCGCCAGCGCGAGCATGGCGAGCGGGGCGGCGTAGCGACTGGATCTCATCAGGGCTCTAACAGCGGGATAGGCTCGGCGGAGCGGATGCCCGGCGAGCTCAGCCTAGAAGTCAAGCGAAGGGACTCGCGGTCGTGACGATCCAGCGGCCGCCCGCGAACGCGCTCTCGCCCGGACCTCCTCGAAGAGGGCGCGGAGCTGATGGACGGCTTGCGCGCCGACCCTCCGGACGCCGTCGTCGTCGCCGGCAGCGGCGGGTTCTTCTCCGGCGGGGTGGACCTGAAGCTCGCGCCGACGCTCGAGCGCCGCAGAGCAGGAGGGGATGGTCGCCGCGATCAACCGGCTGTTCCTCGACTGGTACTCGTTTCCGCGCCCGGTCGTCGCGGCGGTCAACGGGCACGCGGTCGCCGGCGGGATGATCCTCGCCCTCTGCGCCGACCGGCGGATCGGCTCCGACGCGGCGACCTACGGGCTCACCGAGCTCCGCGTCGGCGTGCCCTATCCGGCGGCGGCGATCGGCTGCGTGCGCGCCGAGCTGTCGCCGGCGGCGGCGCGCCGCCTGGTGCTCGAGGCGGAGCTGATCGACGCCGAGGCGGCGCTCGGCCACGGGCTCGTCGACGAGCTCGTCCCCGCCGCCGCGGTCCTCGCCCGAGCGCTCGAGGTCGCCGCCGAGCTCGCGAAGCTGCCCTCGCGCGCGTACGCGACCGTGAAGGAGCAGCTCCGCGGTCCGGCGATCGAGACGATGCGCGCCGGCGCCGCGGACGACCCGATGAGCGACGGGCTGGATCGCCGACGAGACCGCCGCGGCCGCCCGCGCCGCGATCGAGCGGTCAGACCGCTAGGAAACCGGCGGGCGCCGCTCCGGCCAGCCGAGCTCGCGCTCGAGCTGGCCGGCGGCCTGGAGGATCGTCGGCTCCTCGTTCGGCGCAGCGACGAGCTGGACGGCCAGCGGCAGGCCCTTCGAGGACGTCCCCGCCGGGATCGAGGCCGCCGGGTTGCCGAAGAGGTTCCAGACGGCGCAGTAGGCGATCATCGGCTGCGCGCGGATCACGGCGCCGAGGAACCCGACGCCGTCGAGGGCGCCGACCGGGCGCGGCTGGACGGCGAGCGTCGGGGTCAGCAGCAGGTCCCACCGGTCGAAGAAGCGGTTGACGCGGGCGGCCTGCGCCTCGCCGCGGCGGATCGCCCACTCGAACGCGCCCTTCGGGAGCAGGCGGGCCAGCGCCACGGTCTGCTTCGTCCGCCGCTCGAGCCGCTCCGGGTGCTCGACCATCTCCGCCTCGGCGCGGACGCCGCCGAGGTACTGCGGCGAGAAGGCGGCCGACGTGTCGGGGTAGTCGGGATCGGCCTCGCCGACCTCGTGGCCCAGTCCGCGCAGCACCTCGGCGACCGACTCGAGCGCGGCGCGCTGCTCGCGGTCGAGGCGGACGAAGCGGAGCGGCGGCTTCGTCGAGACCGCGATCCGCAGGCGCCCGGGCTCGGTCCGGGCCGCCTCGGCGAATCCCATCCGCGGCTCCGGCGGGCGAAACCGGTCGCCGGGCACCTCGCCGCGGACGATGTCGTAGAAGAGCGCCGAGTCGGCGACCCGCCGGGTGATCGGCCCGATCGTCCCGAGGCCGCCCCAGAGGGCCGGAGTCGGGGCGACCGAGACGCGCCCGAGCTGCGGCTTCAGCCCGAAGAGCCCGCAGCAGGCGGCGGGGATGCGGATCGAGCCGCCGCCGTCGCCGCCGAGGGCGGCGCCGACCATCGCGCTGGCCGTGGCGGCGGCCGAGCCGCCGCTCGAGCCGCCGGTGGTCCGGGTCGGGTCCCACGGGTTGCGCGTGTAGCCGAAGGTCTGCGACTCGGTGAACGGCCACTGGCCGAACTCGGAGAGGTTGGTCTTGCCGATGATCACCGCGCCGGCCGCACGCAGTCGCGCCGTCGCCACCCCGTCCTCGGCCGCCGGCGTCGACTGCGAGGAGCCACCGAACGTCGTCACCTGCCCGGCGACGTCGTTCTCGTCCTTGATCGCGACCGGGACCCCTTGCAGGGGCCCGCGCCCGGCCTCGGCGGCGCCGTCGCGCGCGTCGGCCTCGGCGAGCGCCTCCTCGGCCATCACCACCCGGAACGCGTTCAGCGTCGGGTCGAGCCGCTCGATCCGGGCCAGGAGCGTCTCGGTCAGCTCCCGCGAGGAGACCTCGCCGGACCGGATCAGCTCCGCCTGCCTGGCGATGCCCGCGAAGGCGAGCTCGGCGGCGTCCATCTAGACGGGATCACTCATCTGGGCGGGGCGGTGCCGTGCTCGGCCATCGCGGCGTCGAGGCGCTCGCGCATCCGTGCGAGCGGAGCGAGGTCGGCGACGTCGAACGCCTCGCCGCTGAGCCGGCCGACCAGGTTCCGCATCTCGTTCGGGTCGCGGTCGAGGTCGTAGAGCTCGTACTCCGGCGCGGACCTTGCCGGCGGGGTCGAAGTAGAGGCCGTACTTCCAGCGGCCGTCGCGGACCGCGCGCACGCGGTTCGGCTGGCCGGTCACCTCCTGGAGGGCCGTCCCCGCCTGGTGGTCGTCGTAGGTGAAGTGCATCCCGTCCTGGACCGTCGGCGAAGCGCGTGGCTCCGCCGAGCCACTCGTGCTCGGCGGCGTGGTGGGCGAGGACGGGGGAGAGGTCCATGCCGTGGAACCCGCCGTTCGCCTCGGCGCCGGCGATCGCGGCGAGCGGTCGGCACGACGTCGACCAGCCCGGCGAACGCGTCGGTCTCCGCCGGCTCCGGGAAGAGCTGCGGGTTGGAGACGACGATCGGCACCCGGATCGTCTCCTCGTAGGCGTTGAAGGCCTTCTGGCGCAGGCCGCCGTGGGAGAGGCCCATCTCGCCGTGGTCGGAGACGCGGACGACGACCGTGCGCGAGCGCAGCGACCCCGGGTCGCCGGCGTCGCCCAGAGCGCCGAGCACGCGGCCGATCTTCTCGTCGATCACCCGGTGCAGGTAGGCGTAGAAGTTGACGTAGTCGAGCTGGGCCTGGCGGCCGTGGAGCGGCCCGAGGTAGGCCGTCATCCCCATCTGCATGATCGAGTGGACGCTGGGCTTGCCGCGCAGGTCCTCGTCGACCGAGGGCGGCAGCTCGATGCCGTAGTCGCGGAACTCGCCGAGCGACGTAGCCGCCGCGCTCGTACGACGCCGGGTAGCCCAGGACGTCGTGCGGGTTGACCAGCGAGACGACGAGGCAGAACGGCTCGGGCAGGTCCGCGCCGCCGAGGAACTCCTCGACCTGGCGCGTGTAGATCTCGTCCCAGCCGGCCTCCGAGCGGGCCGGCGTTGCCGCCGCCGAAGTTCTCCGCCTCCGCGTTCTCGCCGGCGTCCGGCGGCACCCAGCCCGCGAACCCGTACTCGCGCTCGAGCCGCTCCGAGTCCGCGTCGGACCACTCGCCGCCGCCGGGGTGGGTGAGGTGCCACTTGCCGCGGTACTGGACCTCGTAGCCCGCCGAGCGCAGGACCGTCGCGAGGTTCGGGTACCTCGGCGGGCAGCTCGGGCTCGTTGCCCGGACCTCGGGCCCCGTCCGCAGGATGCCCCGGCCGAAGCCCTTGAGCAGGCGCTCGCGCGGCGCCCCGGGCTTGCGGAGCAGGTCGGCGAGGTTGCGGACGACGTGCGGCGCGTTCTCCGGGTCCGGCTTCAGGCCCTCGCTCGTGTGGGTGAGGGTGACGCCGTGCTGCGCGGGGTAGAGGCCGGTGAAGAGGGTCGCCCGGCTCGGCGAGCACATCGAGGTGTTGGAGAACCCGTGGCGGAAGCTCAGCCCGGTGCGCGCGAGCTCGGCGTCGTTGGGCGTCAGGTCCCGCATGAACGAGGGATCGTCGGGCCAGTGGCGCGGGTAGCGCTGCTGGTCGGTGATGAGCAGGAGGATGTTCGGTTGCGACACCGCGTCACATCCTTTCATCCCGCGCGCCTGCGCCGTGCTCAGGCCGGCTGGAAGCTGCAGCCGGAGCTCTTCGACGGCGTAGATCCCGAGCGGGGTGTCGTAGACCGGGTCGGCTTCGAGCGCGAGGCCGGGCATCCGCGGCGCGAGGAACGTGAGCGCCTCCTGGAGCTCGGCGCGGGCGAGGTTGGCGCCGAGGCAGAAGTGCGGGCCGGCGCCGAAGGTGAGCGGCTTCGCCCGGCCGCGCTCGGCGGTGATGTCGAACCGCTCGGGCTCCTCGTAGGCCGCGGGGTCGCGGTTGGCGGCGACCGCGGCGGCGAAGAGCAGCGTGCCCTCGGGGAAGGTGACGCCCTCGTACTCGATCTCCTCGAGCGTGATCCGCGCGGTGATCGGGGTGATCGGCTCGAAGCGGAGGATCTCCTCGACCGCCTGCGGGGCGAGCTCGGGCCGCTCGGCGAGCAGCTCCCACTGGTCGGGGTGGCGGGCGAAGAGGATCAGCGCGTGGGCGAGCTGGGCCTGCGTCGTGTCGACGCCGCCGACGAGGATCGCGCTCGTCAGGTGGACGACCTCGTCCTCGCTCAGCCGGTCGCCCTCCTCCTCGGCGGCGATCAGCTCCGAGATCAGGTCGTCGCCCGGGTCGTCGTGGCGGGCGGCGAGCAGCGGCCCGCGTGTACTCGACGAACTCGGCCGCGGCGCGCTCCAGCGCCTCGCGCTCGTTGGCGACCTTGATCGGGTCGAACTGGCCCTGGATCAGGTTCGCCCAGACGCCGAGCCGGTCGGCGTCGGCGAGCGGCGCGCCCATCAGCTCGGCGATCATCAGCGCGGGGTAGGGCTTGGTCAGCGCCGCCGTCGCCTCGAAGGCGCCGCCGCCGGCGATCGGCTCGAAGAGGTCGGCGAGGTGGCGGCGCATCGCCGGCCGGTGGCGGTCGGCGGCGGGCGGGGTGAACGCGGGCTGGACGAGCTTGCGCAGGCGGCGGTGGTTGTCGCCGTCGAGATCGAGCAGGTTGCCCTTGAGCCGCTCCCACAGCGGGCCCTCGGTCACGCCCTGGAGCTCGAGGATTCGCGTGCCGGGGAAGGTCGCCTTCGGCGTGCGCAGGAAGAACGCGGCCGCCTCGCGCTCGAGCACGAAGAACCCGATCGGCTCCGCCCGCGCGAGCCAGCCGCGCTCGCGCGCGGCGCGGACCGCGTCGTGCCACGGCTCGCCGGTGAGCTCCGGGTCCGAGTAGTCGAAGGCGGGGAGCTCGAGCTCGGCGACCGCGGTCATCCCACCGGCTCGAGCGTGCCGTGGCTCTCGATCCCGCCGCCGCGGAACTCGTACTCGAGCTCGGCCGGGCCGACGGCGGTCAGGGTGACCGTCCCGGATCCCTTGCACTCGGCGCCCTCGCCGCGGTCGATCCGCTCGTGGAAGCTGTACTCGTCCCCGATCCGGCCCTCGTAGGTCCACTTCCCGGAGCAGTCGATGCCGGTGTAGTGGACCGAGTTGGGGCCGTCGGGGCCGGTGATCTCGGCGGCGACGACGAACGGCTTCAGCCCCTGCTGGCGGAGCTCGCCGCGCCAGTCGCCCGTCGATCGCGAACTCGTCCTCGGTCTGCTGCGAGGCCGAGGTCGTCGGCGAGCTCGGCCGCGCTCGGCTCCTCCTTCTCGCCGCAGGCGGCGAGGGCGGCGGCGATCGCCACGGCGGCGATGAGGCTTGCGAGGCGGCGAGGGCGCATCGAGGCCGTCATGATGACGATCGTGGGCCTCTTCGGCGACGACGAGAAGGATGCGGCCGAGCCGGGAGGCGCTCCGCCGAGCTCCAGCGCATCGAGGCGATGCCACTCGAGCAGCTCGCCGAGGAGGTCATGGTCCGGGGCTGGGGGCGCGGCGGGCCCGGCGACGCCTACGCGAAGGCGCAGGGGGACACGGGGCTCCCGATGTACGAGATCCAGCAGCTCTTCGGGCTATCCGGCGCGACGACGTCCGTCTTCGGGTCTCCGGGCGACGAGCCGATCGCGATCGTCGAGGTCGTCGAGGAGGCGTTGCAGATGCTCGAGCACGCGCGGCCTCGTCTTCCTTCGCGTCGGCGGTGGCGACATCGTCAAAGCCGAGTTCCGGCCGACCCGAGCCGGGCTGCGGGCGATCGACGCGGGAGACGTCCGGGCGAGGCTCGAGGCGCGGCCCCTAGCGGAACGCTCCCGGCACCTCGCGCAGGGGCACGTCGAGCTCGGCGCACCCGGCGGGGTCGAGCTCGCCCTCGACCCGCCAGACGGTGACGCCGTCCTCGGTCGCGAGACCGGCTCGAGCGGCGGGTCGGGCGCCCAGCCAGCCCTCCTCGGGCGAGGTGATCGGCGCGGCCTGGTCGTCGAAGTTGAGCAAAGGCGAGGTGACCAGGTAGTCGAGGTCGGCGTCGTTCACGGCCTCGCGGAACTCCGCGCAGGCCGGGATCGCCGAGAAGGCGCCCTTGGCGCCCTGGCGGCCGAGGTAGACGACCTCGTTCGAGAGCTCGCCGCCGTAGAAGCCGTAGCGGTAGAAACCCGCGGTCGTCCCGGCGAGCCCGATGCGGGCGCCGTCCAGCTCGTCGCGTAGCGCCAGGCGTCGTCGATCGTGGGCCTCGGACTCGAAGCCCTCGAAGCGGTCCTCGAGGTAGCTGTCCTGGACGAGGTAGCCCGCCGCGAGCGACGAGCGCGCCGACGCCGGCGAGCGCCGCGGCGACCGCGGCCCGCGGCAGCCCCCGGGCGCCGAGCGGAGAGGATCGCCGCGGGGAGGAGCGACGAAGACGAACGCGATGCCGGCGCCGGCCGCGCGCTCGTCGGCGGTCAGCACGTCGAAGGGGTCGTTGGTGATCGCGAGCACGCCGAGGGTGCCGACGAGCAGCGCCCACCGCGCCGCCGCCGAGCGCGCCGGGAGCACCGCCGCGAACAGGGCGAGCCCGAGCAGGAGCGCGGGGATCGCGAAGCGGACGTTGATCTCGAACGCGACCGGCATCCCCTCGGGGCCGGCGGCGCCGAGCGGGGTGAAGAGGTAGGCGAGGAGGCCGAAGAGGCCGACGGCGCCGAGCGCGCGCACGCACGGGTCGGGCGGATCGAGCCGGCGCACGAGAGCGAAGGCCATGCCGGCGACCGCGGCGCCGAGCACGATCGGCCAGAGCACGCCGAAGGCGTCGTGGAGGCCGGGCCCGAACCATTCGCGCCAGACGTCGAAGATCGGTCGCGTAGTGGGCGACCGAGAACGGCTCGCGCGCCTCGTCAGGCGCTCGGGGCCGGGCAGCGACAGCGGGCCGACCTCCGTGATCCAGGGCAGCGGGTTGGCGGCCTCGAAGAGGTTTCGCAGGTACCAGAAGCCGCCGGCCAGCGACCATCGGCAGCCCCCACCAGGCGGCGCTCCGCAGGCGCGCCGCCGGCCGGCGCGAGCCACGACCACCGCGACGGTGAGCGCCGCGACCGGCGCCAGCGCCGTCAGCTTCACGCCACAGGCGAGCCCGGCCGCGATCCCGGCGACCGCGAGCACCCCCGGGCTCAGGGCGGAGTCTGACCCGCCTTCGACTCGCGTCGACGCGGTCACGAGGATCGCGGCGGCGGCGAGCAGCAGTGCCGCGGCGGCGACGTCGTTCTTGCCGGTGCCCGGGCTCGCGGACGACGAGGTTGTGCGCCTCGAGCAGGACCGCGACCGCGGCGACCGCGTGGGGCCCGCGGCCGAAGGGGCGGCCGACGCACCAGGCCGAGAGCAGGGCGAGGCCGAGCCAGCCGAGATTCAGGAAGAGGGCGAGCGTGTCCCGCTCGGTGACGAGGATCGTGACCCCGCCCAGGAGCTCGGAGACCTGCGGGTAGAACCAATTCAAAAAAAGCGGGTCGGTCTGGACCAGATCGGTCGTCGACCCCGACTGCGCGAACTCGGCCGCGAACGGCAGGTGGTACCAGCGGCTGTCGAAGTTCGTGATCGCGTTATTGAGGCTCTGCTGCGTCTCGAAGCCCCAGTGGGCGAAGAGCAGAGCGACGATGCCGAGCGGATCACGAGCAGTTCGAGCCCTGGGGGAGGGCGGCGTGACCGCGGAGCGCCCGAAGGCGGCGTGCCGGACGAGGGCACGCCGCCCCTCGCCCCTCGACGCGACGAGGCCGACCGCGACCCCCGCGACGACCACAGCGCGACGAAGACCCCCTCCTCGAAGAGGCCGAAGACTCCGAGCAGCTCGGCGACCCAGACGACGAGGCGAGTCCGAGCACCGCCTCGGCGAGCCGGGCCGGGGCGCCGCTCCAGCCCGGGCAGCAGGCGGCCGCGGACGCGCGATCGCCGCGAACGCGGCTGCGCCGGCGACGAGGACGAGCTCCGCCGCGCCGGCGACGTACTCGCCGAGACCGACCGTCACGCCGGTGAATCTAGCTTCGCGGCGCTACTTCGCTGAGTAGCTGGGCTCGCGCATGCCCTCGAGCATGAACTCGAGCTGGCGGCGCCAGACGCGGTCCTCGGGATCGGTCTAGCGGGCGACGGCGCCGAGGCCGCACATCATCGTCGGGATGTCCTCGCGGCTCGACCGTGTCGCGGATCGCGCCGGCCGCCTTCGCGCGCTCGATCACCGCGCGGGTGGCCTCGGCGAGGCCCTCGTCCTCGGCGATCGCGTCGCGCCGCTCGGCGCCGACCGCCTCGGTGATGAAGTCGCAGACCATCCGGTCCTCGGCCTGGATCTCGCCGCAGCGCAGCAGCCAGTCGCGGAAGCCGGCCCAGACGTCCTCGGCCTCGAGCGCCTGCCGCGCGCCCTCGGTGAACTGGCGGAAGCGCTCGGCGACGAGCGCCTCGACCAGCGCGGTCTTGTCGGGGAAGTGGCGGTAGACGGTGCCGACGCCGACGCCCGCCTCGCTGGCGACGTCGGTCATCTGGGTCTCGTAGCCGTGCGTCGCCGAAGCACTTGCGGGCGGCGGCGAGCACGCGCTCGCGGTTGCGGCGCGCGTCGGCGCGCAGGGGCTGGGCGGGAGTTGTCTGTTCTGTGACGGGGTTCACTTGCAAGCGGAATCCAAATTCCGTATAGTGCCTACCGAAACCGGAATACCGCTTCCACTTTACACGGGTTTGCCGGCCGAGTGTCGATTTCGAGGCCCGCCCGTTCGTCGTCAGAGCGAAACCCCAGCGAAGGAGTCTCAGATGACAGACCCAAGGACCGCACACGAAAGGCGCTGGATCGCGCTGATCCTGCTCGCCGCCGCACAGTTCATCGTCGTCCTCGACGCCTCGATCGTGAACGTCGCCCTGCCCTCGATCGGCGAGGCGCTCGACTTCTCCCAGGAGAACCTCGCCTGGGTGGTGAACGCCTACGTGCTCACCTTCGGCGGCTTCCTGCTGCTCGGCGGACGCTTGGCCGACCTGCTCGGCAGGCGGCGCGTCTTCATCGCCGGGCTGCTGCTGGTCGCCGCGGCATCGCTCGCCGCCGGCTTCGCCTCCAACGAGGGCCAGCTGATCGCCGCCCGCGCGGCCCAGGGCCTCGGCGCCGCGATCATCTCGCCCGCCGCGCTCTCGATCGTCACGACCACCTTCCGCGACGGCTCGGAGCGCAACAAGGCGCTCGGGGTCTGGGGCGCCGTCGCCGGCGCCGGCGGCGCCGCCGGGCGTCCTGCTCGGCGGCATCCTCACCGACGGCCTCGGCTGGGAGTGGGTGCTGTGGGTGAACGTGCCGGTGGCGCTCGCCGCGGTCGCGCTCGCGCCGTCGCTGCTCGCCGAGAGCCGCTCGGAGTCGGCGACCCGCCACTTCGACACCGCCGGGCGCGGTCAGCGTCACCGCCGGCCTCTCGGTGCTCGTCTACGCGCTCGTCGACGCATCCGACGCCGGCTGGGGCTCGACGCAGACGCTCGGCCTGCTCGCCGTGGCGGCGGCGCTGATCGGTGCCTTCGTCGCGATCGAGCTGCGCTCGGAGGCGCCGCTGGTGCCCTTCCGGATCTTCCGGAAGCGGACCCTGACCGGCGCGAACGTCGGTCGGGGTGCTCGTCGGCGCATCGCTGTTCTCGATGTTCTTCTTCATCACGCTGTACATGCAGCAGGTGCTCGGCTACAGCGCCGATCGAGGCGGGGCTCGCCTACCTGCCGCTGGCGCTGACGATCATCGCCGCGTCGGGGATCGCCTCGCAGCTGGTCACCCGAGTCGGCTTCAAGCCGGTGCTGGCGACCGGGATGGTGCTGATCGCCGCCGCCCTCGCCTGGTTCTCGCAGGTGTCGGTCGGCGGCAGCTTCGTCAGCGACATCCTCGGCCCGTCGCTGCTGGCGGCGACCGGCCTCGGGTTCGCCTTCGTGACGACGACGATCGCGGCGATGTCCGGCGTCGCGGAGCACGAGGCGGGGCTGGCGAGCGGGCTGATCAACACCTCGCAGCAGATCGGCGGCGCGCTCGGGCTCGCCGTGCTGGCGACGATCGCCACCTCGCGCACCGACGACCTGGTCGCGAGCTCGGGCGGGGATCCCGCGGCGCTGCCGAACGCGCTCAACGAGGGCTTCCAGGCCGCGTTCCTCGGCGGCTCGGTGATCGCGGTGCTCGGCCTCGTGCTCACGCTCGTCCTGATCCGCGGGCAGCGACAGCCGCGCCCACGCGGACGCAGGCCAAGCTCGAGGCGGAGCCCGTGGCGGCCTAGGCCTCGGAGTCCGGCGGGAACGGAGCGCGCCCGCCCGAGGCGCGCTCCGCCGCCGCCAGCAGCTCGTCGCGGAAGTCCGGGTGGGCGATCTCGGCGAGCGCCTCGCCGCGCTGGTGGGTCGTCTTGCCCTGGAGCTCGGCGGCACCGTGCTCGGTGACGACGACGTCGACCTGGTGGCGGGGCGTCGTGATCACGGCGCCGGCGTCGAACCAGGGCACGATCCGCGAGCGGGTCTCGCCGTCGACCTCGATCGTCGAGGACATGCAGAGCAGCGCGCGGTCCTCGAGCGAGAGCGAGGGACCCGCGATGAAGTCCTCGTGGCCGCCGACCCCCGAGTACTGGACGCCGTCGATCGTGTCGGCGATCACCTGGCCCTGGATGTCGATCGCGATCGCGCCGTTGATCGTCACCATCGAGCGGTTGGCGGCGATCGCCTCCTGCGAGTTGACGAGCTCGACCGGGAGGAAGGCGACGTCCTCGTTGCCGTCGAGCCACTCGTAGAGCTCGGACGTGCCCGGCGGCGAAGGTCGCGACCGAGACGCCGTCGTACGTGCCCTTGCGGTTGGTCACCTTGCCCGCCTCGCAGAGCGCCATCAGGCCGGTCGTGAACATCTCGGAGTGGATCCCGTAGTCGCCGCCGTCGCCGTCGGCGAGCAGGCCGGCGACGCTCGAGGGCACCGCGCCGATCCCGGTCTGCAGCGTCGCCCCGTCGGGGATCAGGGCTGCCGCGTGCTCGGCGATCGCGCGGTCGGTCTCGCCCGGCTCGGGCTCGGGGATCTGCGAGCGGCTCGCGGTCGGACTCGACGAGGACGTCGATCTCGTCGACGTGGAGGGCGTGGCGGTGGTCGGGGAGGATCCCGAAGGTCCGGGGGAACTTCGCCGAGGTCTCGACGATCAGCAGCCGCTCGGGGTCGGCGCCCGCGCGCCTGCATTCCCGGGTCGTCGCGCCGGCGTGCAGCGAGAGGCTGCACCAGCCCTCGGAGTCGGGCGGGCAGGCCGTGGTCGCCATCACCCGCGGCGCGCTGCGCCTGGAGGATCGGCTCGAAGCGGCGGAAGTCGGCGGGGGCGAAGCTGATGTTCGCCCCCTGGTCGCGCAGCGCGCGCTCGAGCGGGCCGAAGAAGCCGGAGAGGTAGTGGACCCCGGCGTGGGTGAAGAGCTCGCTCCAGCACGGTCAGCAGGCCGCCGCCGATGCGCAGCTCCTCCCAGTCCTCGCGCTCGCCCATGGCCTCGAGCAGGGCGCCCGGCTGGCCGGGGCCGAGCGGGATCCCGAGCGTGTCGGCGGGCTCGAAGCGAGCCGCGGCGTCGGCTGCTGTCAGCGTCTCCGCCACGGCGCGGACCCTATCCCGACGCCGCGCGCCGGATAACCTGCGCGCCATGTCCGAGGAATGGCGAGTCGAGGTCGAGCTCGACGAGGAGCGGCACGGGTTCTCCCTGGGCGAGCGGCTGCGCTCGCACAGCATCGACGACGAGGCCCGCGAGCGCCTCGGCGGGCGGGCGATCGTCACCCGCGACGGCTCCCGGATCTTCGTCTACACCGGCAACGAGGAGGCGGCCCGCGAGGCGGAGCGGGTCCTGCGCGAGCTGCTCGCCGCCGACGAGCTCTCCGCCAACGTCTGGATCAGCCGCTGGCATCCGGACGCCGAGACGTGGAAGGACGCCTCCGAGCCGATGCCGGACAGCGATAGCGATCGGATCGCCGAGTACCGCGGCCGCGAGGCGGCGGCGCTGGAGAAGGCCGAGCGCACCGGCGAGATGCCGTTCGAGGTCCGGCTCGACCTGCCGAAGCTCTCCGACGCGCTCACGCTCGTCGACGAACTGCGCGAGCAGGGACTACCCGGTCGAGCGCCGCTGGCGCCACGTCATGGTCGGCGCCCCGACCGAGGAGCGCGCCGGCGAGATCGCCGAGGAGCTGCGCCCGCGCCTGCCCGAGGGCACGGAGGTCGAGATCGAGGCCTCCGGCGTCCGCTTCCCGTTCTTCTCGCTCCTCGGCTGGTCCAGCTAGACGACCGCCAGATCGCCCCTAGGCAGCGGGGTGGGTCTGGTCGACCAGGTGCTTCGCCACGATCGGCTGCTCCGGGGCCACGCCCTTCGGCAGCTTCGCCTTGACCACGACGGCGTCGCCGGCGGCGACGTCGGTGAGGTCGGCCACACCGTCGCCGGACGTGTCGGCCACCGAGATCTTCGCGGCGCTCAGGTCGAAGACGACCGTCTGGCCCTCGAAGTCGCGGGCATGCTTGTTGCCGTGCTCGACGGCGACGGTGCTGTCGCCGGCGTACGGGCCCTTGAAGACGTACGAAACGCCCTTGCCCGGCTTCGCCGGCTTGTCCGGCTTGGCGGGCTTCTCGGGCTTGTCGGGCTTCCCGCCCGATCCCGGGTAAGCCGTGGCCGGGGCGGCGGCCAGCGCCAGGGCCGCGATCGCGGCGGCGGCGGTCGTGGCGATGTTCCTGGTCTTGCGCACAGCTCGTTCCTCCCTCGTTTCAAGCTCTCTCGCCCTAGATCGGCGCAGACCGCCAATCCCTTGAGTAACTTGGCCGGATGGGGCAGAGCGGCGGCGGCCGCGGCGGCGCGATCCTCGCCGCCTCGGTCGCCCTGGTCACGGTCGTTCTCGCATTCGCGCCTGGCACGGCCGGCGCGTCCGATGCCGCCTGGGTGCAGCGGTCGCTGGCGCTCCAGTACGAGCTCGGCGGCGCGCTCGGGTTCCGCGACGCCCCGTGGGTCGGCACCCACAACTCGTTCAACTCGACCGCGGAGATGGGCCAGACCCTGTCCGCCAACGACTCGAACCAGAGGATCACGATCCGCGACCAGCTCGACCAGGGGATCCGCTCGATCGAGCTCGACCTGCATTACTTCCCGAGCGCCTCGGCCGGCGGCTTCACCACGGTCGTCTGCCACGCCCGCGACAGCTCCGAGGGCAACGCCGGCTGCACCGTCGAGAAGACATTCGACGAGGTGCTCACCGATCTCGCGGGCTGGCTCGCCGAGCACCGCGACCAGGTCCTCCTGCTCTATCTCGAGGACGACATCGACACGCCGCCCGGCTACGAGGACGCGGCGACGATCCTCGATCGCCACCTGGGGCCCGGCGATCTACCGGCCCGTGCCGACCGCCGACGGGTGCCAGGAGCTTCCGCTGACGCTCAGCCGCGATGCGGTCCGGGCCGCCGGGAAGCAGATCGTCGCCGTCATCGGACTGCGGCACCGCGGCGGGCTGGCGCGGCGCCGTCTTCACCTGGGACGAGCGCCTGGAGACCGGGATCGACACCTTCTCGGAGTTCCCCGAGTGCGGCACCGACTTCACCCGCGAGCAATACGACTCGACCCTGATCCGGTACTTCGAGGACTCGACGGCGCTCAGCGAGGCGATCGGCGACCCCGGGTCGATCGACGCGACGGTCGCCGCCCAGCTAGCCCGCTGCGGGGTCGAGCTGACCGGCTTCGACCAGCTCACCGTCGACGACCCGCGGCTCGCCGCGATGGTCTGGAGCTGGGCGCCGGGCCAGCCCGGGAAGGGCCGCTGCTCGGAGCAGCGGGTGGGGGAGAGCGTCCCCTTCGGCCGCTGGAAGAGCGACGGCTGCGCCGACAAGCGCCGTTCGGCGTGCCGCAAGCCGGACGGCCGCTGGAAGCTGACGCCGCGGGTCGAGCTCGAGGACGCCGAGAAGAGCCTGCGCCCGCGGCGGCGCGACGTTCGCGGTGCCCCGCAGCGGCTACGAGGCCCAGCTCCTGCGCCTGGCGATGGAGACGGGCGGGCGTCCGCGGCGTGCGCCTCGGGCTGCTCCGCGAAGGCGGGGCCTGGCGCGGCCTGGACGAGCGGGCCGGAGGGAGCCTAGAGCGGCATCTTGTCGCGGGCCTCGCGGCCCTTCGACGGCGCTCTTGTTCGTCGCCTTGCGCGAGCTCGAGAACGGCTTCTGCAGCAGGCGGCCGAGCGGCCCCGGCGCCGAGCCGCCGGCGCGCTGACCGGCGCCGAGCGTCTTGTCGACGCCGCGCTGCGGGATGTCGCGAGAGCCTCGGCAGCAGGAACGCGAGGATCGCGAGCACGATGCAGACGACGACGATGATCGCGATCGTCATCGGGGGTTCCTCCCGATCGGCGTCTCGCGTCTTCGTCTCGTCCTCCGTCGGCTTCGTCGCCGTCGGCTCCTCGTCCTCGTCGTCGCCGGGCTCCTCGTGCGGGGCTCGTCCTCGTCCTTGGGCGGGGCCGCGTCGGGCGAGGGCTGGGTCATCAGGCTGTCCTTCTTCCACTGCCTCGACGCCGCCGTCGAGGCTGACGGCCTCGCGGTCGTCGCCGTCGATCCGCTCGGCGACCTCGGCGCTGAGCTCGCCGTCGGGGCAGACGACGAGGATCTTCTTGTCGTCGGGGAGCTCGTCGAGCCGGGAATCGATCTCCTCGGCGGCGATGTGGACCGACCCGGGGATCCGCTCGGCGTTGTCGTTCCAATCCTCGGTCGTCGCGGACGTCGAGCACGAACACCTCCTTGAGGCGACGGGCACCCTCGCGTCCTTCGGCTTCACGCTGCTCGGGCATGTGTCGATCGCTACCCGCGGTCGCGCCCGCGGAAACCCGGGTTCCGATGCATCGTCTTCCCCGATCGCGGGTACGCGTAGGCGATGCTCGATACATACGAGATCGGCAAGGGCACGGTGCTCGCGGACCGCTACGAGGTGAGCGCCGCCTCGGCTCGGGCGGGATGGCGACCGTCTACCTCGCCGAGGACCGGGTCCTCGGCCGCAAGGTGGCGGTGAAGCGCCTGCGCGGCGAGGGCGGCGAGGGGCCGACCTCGAGCGCTTCCGCCGCGAGGCGCGGCTCGGCGCGACCCTGAGCCACCCGAACCTGGTCATGGTCTTCGACACGCTCGCCGGCGAGGACGGCGTGCTGATCGTCATGGAGTACGTCGAGGGCGAGACCCTCGCCGATGCGCTCGAGCGCGCCCCGCTCGGCGACGATCGCGCGATCGAGGTGCTCTCGAGCGTCGCCGCGGCGCTCGACCACGCGCATGCGAACGGGATCGTCCACCGCGACGTCAAGCCCGCCAACGTCCTGCTCGGCGAGGACGGCTCGGTCAAGCTCGCCGACCTCGGGATCGCGACCGCGGCCGAGTCGACGCGGATCACGAGCACCCACGACATCGTCGGCACCCTCGCCTACATCGCCCCCGAGCGGCTCGACTCGGCCGACCCGGGCGGGCCCGAGTCCGACGTCTACGGGCTCGCCGTGCTCGCCTACGAGACCCTCTCCGGCGACACCCTCAGCCGCGGCTCGACCCCCGCCGAGGTCGTCCACCGCGCCTCGACCGCGCCGCCGCCCGACCTCCGCGAGGCCTGGCCGCAGGCGCCGGCGCGCGGCGGCGCGCGTGATCCAGGCCGGCATGGACCGCGACCCGGCGAACCGCCCGGTCGAGCGCGGCGGAGCTGGTCGACGAGCTGGCGGAGGCCCTGCGCCGGGCCACGAGCGACCGACCCGACCGAGGACCGCGAGCGACCACCGACTATCAGCCTGCCGCCGCTGCCGCCCTACACCCGAGGACGCTCCCGCCGCCCGCGCCGGGGCGCAGCCGCGGCGGCGCGCTGGTCGCGATGGTCCTGGTCGGCGCTCGCCGGACTCGCCGCGCTCGTGGTCGCGATCGCCGCGCGGTGGCGGGGACGAGCCGGCCGGCGATTCGGCGCCGCTCGCCGGCAGCGAGCAGCCCGGCGACGAGCAGGCGGCGGGCGGAAACGAGTCCGGGTCCGAGGAGGCCGCGGATCCCGCTGCCCGCCGAGGCGCGCCGCCCGAGGAGGCCACCGCGAGCGACGAGCAGGCCGCAGCGCCCGCCTCCGGCGACCCCGCCGCGCTCAACGACCAGGGCTTCGCCCTGATCCAGGAGGGCCGCTACGAGGAGGCGATCCCGGTCCTCCAGCAGGCGGTCGACGCCTACCCCGAGGGCTCCGAGGACCTCAACTACGCCTACGCGCTCTTCAACCTCGGCAACGCGCTGCGCGAGGCGGGCCGCCCCGATGAGGCGATCCCGATCCTCGAGCAGCGGCTCGAGATCCCGAACCAGACCGAGACGGTCCAGGCCGAGCTCGACCTGGCCCGCAAGGAGGCAGAGGGCGGCTAGCCGAGCCGTCAGCTAGAAGTCGAAGCGCCGCTTCGCCGGGCGGCCGTGCTGGTCGTCGCGGTTGAGAGCGTGGACCTTGACCACCATGTGCTTGGCGAGCGGGGTGTCCATGAAGCTCGCGCGGCGCCGGCCCTTGCCGAACACCTTCGTGTAGCGGAGCTCGCCGTCCGAGCTCTCGAGGACGACCGCGTAGGACTGGGCACCGGGCGAGCCGCTCCACTGAGCCTTCACGTCATGGCCGCTGCGGACCACGTCCACGTCGAGCTCGGCCGGCCGCCGCGGCACCGGGGGCTTGGTGACCCTGTAGTTGTCGACGACCTTCTCGGCGCGGGGCGTGCCCTCCTGGAGGACCTGCACCTCGAGCTTGCGGTTGCCGTAGAAGTCGCCCTGTTGCGGCGTGAAGCGATGCCGCCCGCTGGCCTTGCCCGTGAAGAGGATCGGGTCGATGACGCCGTTGCCGAGACGCTCGTGGAACTGGAGCTTCTGCCTGGGGAAGCCGCGGGCGTCCCAGACCAGCGTGCGGCGCTTCCCGTGGCCGATGACCTCGGCCTCGACGTGCTCCTTGGGCAGGACGCTCGCCCGCTGCACGCTGACGATCTCGCTGCCGGGTGCCTCGTCGATCGTCCAATCCCCCGCGGGGTCGTCCAAGAGGACGATCGCCTCGTTGGCCGTCTCGTTGGGGATGACCATGTGGCTGTCCTCGACCTCCTGGCCGTCGGCGTCCTCCGCGTCGTGCTCGATCGTCGTGTCGCCGTCGTCGGAGGTGAGGGTGAAGCCGGGGACGTCGTCGGCGCCCTCGATCCGCAGGACCTTGTGCTTCGTGGTGAGCGACCCGTGGCCGCGGTGGGTGCCCGTGCGGGCGAGGCGGGTCGCCGGCTTGTTCCAGTCCTGGTAGGGCCCGAGGTCGCAGCCGGCGAAGTAGGGCGTCGCCGACTGGCTCTGGAAGGAGTAGCCGAAGCCGAGGCTGACGCTGAACCAGCCCTCACCGAGCTGCGCGCAGGCTCCGAGTCCGCGGTCGGAGATCACCGCGCCGGCGGAGGCGACCTGCGTGGCGAACAGCTTCAGCTGGGCGTTTCCGGACACGTTGAACCCGCTGGCCGCGAACCAGCCGCTGAACCCGCCGCCGATGAAGAACGGCTGCGAGGAGTCGTTGCTGAACGAGGGGAGCCCGATCCCCACGCGTGAGTTGAAGTCCACGACGCCGTTGAAGTAGACGTGCATCCCGGCGTCCGCGACCGGCAGCCCGATCAGGGCGAAGCTCCCGCTGAGGCCGACGAAGCCCGGGGTCGTATTTTGGGTCGCCTGGATCTTCAGGTTGCCGTCGACGGCGGCGGCCGAGATCTCCTGGCCGAAGATCTTGATCTCCGGGCCCGCGCTGACGCCGGCGCCCAGGTCGGCGGAGAACGGGTCCATGGTGAAACCGCCGTTGATCTTCTGGAGGAACACCCCGCCGCCGATGGGCTTGTTCAGGCCCGTCAGGCCCATGTGGAAGTCGGTGAGCTGGCCGTGGGTCATCGCGAGCGAGGCCGAAATCCCGGAATCCGAGCTCGCGCTCGGGAAGACCACGCTCGCCGAACCGCCCCACCTGTCCTGCGCGAGCGAGTAATCCGCGTGGAACTCCTCGATCCCGATCGGGACCGCCTTCATCGTCAGGCCGTTGATGTCGATGTCGAGGCCGTCGTACTTGGCGCCCTGGCCCGGGATGACCGCGGTCTTGATCGTGACGGACTGGTTCCTGCCGATCACCGTGAAGAAGTTGAAGAACTGGATCGGAAGGTCGATTTCCCCCTGACCTTCCGTGAGGATGATCTGGGTCTCGACGTTGGCGACGAGCGTGAAGCCGGCGAGCGTCGCCACCGGCGGAAGCCCGACGTGGGCGATCGGAAGCTCGCCGGAGCTCGGGATCCGGAAGTCGAGGGCCATCGGGTCGAACGCGGGCAGGGGGCTGGCGGCGAGCCCCACCTTCTTGCCGCTCGTCGTCGCCTGGCGGCTGTCCGTGTCGATGCTGAAGGGCGCGGTGGCCGAGGGCGTGACCGTGAAGCCGTTCAGGTCGACGGGTTGGGTCGTCGTGTTCTTGGTGCCCGACGTCGTCCAGCAGCCCTTCGCCTTGACGATCCCGACCTCGAGCTCCTTCTCCGTGCAACCGCCCTGGGCGGACACGGTTCCGACGCCCCACAGCCCGAGCGCGAGCGCGGCGGGGATCGCCATCGCCACGGCGATCGTCAGGGCCCTCCCAGTTAATCCCGCGTTCTCGATCCATCGATCTCGCTTCGTTCTGTACCCGTTGCGGAGGGTGTCTCCGGTCCCGCCGGGGGCCCGTCCGTTCCGCGAGGCTAGCGCACCGCGCCGGACGGCACAAGCCCTCGATCCGGGGGACCGGTAGATTCGTGGCGTGGACGATCTCGGCGCACCCAGCTCCTACCTGACCCTCGAGGAGCGGCCGCCCGTCTACTCCTGCGACGGCAAGGAGCTCGGCCAGGTCGAGCACGTGCTCGCCGACGCCCGAGCAGGACATCTTCGACGGGATCGTCATCGACCGCAGCGTCCTTCCCGGCGGCCACCGCTTCGTGGACGCCGACCAGGTCGAGGAGATCTTCGAGCGCGGCGTCCTGCTGAAGCTCGACGCAGCAGCCGCGGAGTCGCTGCCGGAGCCGAGCGCCAATCCCGCGGCGATGAAGCCGACCCGGCCGAGGGCGGCGAGATCCCCGCTCGAGGAGAAGCTGCGCCGGGCGTGGGACCTGATCTCGGGGAAGAAGGTCGAGTAGCGGGACGCCGGTGAAGCCGGCGCAGGCGATCCTGCTCGAGGCGCTCGAGCGCGAGGCGGAGGCGCAACGGCTGCTGCTCGCCGGGAGACGAGGCGCGGCCGCGCCGATCCTGCGCGAGGTGGCCGGCCTCTATCGCCGCTCGTGGGAGGCGGCGCACGCGACCGCCTACGGTCGGCTGATGGGGATGCTCAAGGCCGCGATCATCGCGGGCGGCGGGGAGGAGGAGGCGGCGTTCGCGCGGGCCGAGGTCGGCGAGCCGCGAGACCCCGGCCGCCGCCTACGTGGTCGCGGCTCGCGGCGCTGGTGCGGGGCGATGACGCCGCCGCCGAGGGCGGCCGCGGCGATGGCGGCGGGGGCGAGGCGTTCGCGCGGGCGGCCGCGGCGATCGGGGCGCTCGCGGCCGGCGACGGCGCCCGCTATGCCGCGGCCGTCGGCGGCGATCGTGCGCGACTTCGAGGCCCGCGAGGAGCACGTGACCGGCGTCGCGATCGCGGACACGGCGCTCGATGCTCGAGCGGCTCGCCGAGCGGCGCGGGCTCGCGGCGCGGCCGGACTCCGCCGCTTGCTGCCGCAGCCCTGAGTGTCCCGCGCCGCGACCGTTGGCAGGGAAGCGAAATCGATGCTTCTCGTAGACGGAATGAACCTGATCGGCTCCCGCCCGGACGGGTGGTGGAAGGACCGAACCGAGGCGATGCGCCTGATGGCGTGGGAGCTGCGCGCGTTCGCGGAGGACACCGGCGAGGAGCTGACCGTCGTCTTCGACGGACGGCCGATCGGCTCGGTGCTGCGCGGCCACGGGATCGAGGTCCAGTTCGCGCCGGGCGGCGACGAACGCCGCCGATCGGCGCATCGAGCGGCTCGTCTGCGATCACGAGCACCCGGACGAGATCACGGTCGTGACCTCCGACAAGGCGCTCTCGCAAGCGCCGTCGTCGCAGCCGGCGCGAGCGTGATCGGCTCGGGCGAGTTCCGCGCCCGCCTCGAGGAGCTCGACGGCAACCGGCCGGGCTGACGCCGCTGCGAGCGCCGCTCAGATCTGCGGCTGGTCCGGGTCGGGCGGGCCCGGGGGACCGGGCTCGGGCGTCTGCGGGCCCGGGCCGGGCTGCGGCTCCGGCTGCGGGGTCGGCGGCGCGGGCGGTCCGGGCACGGGCATTCGACGAATCGCTCTCACGCCCGCCGGCTACCCGCGCCGCCTCGCCGGAAACGCTCGCGACGCGTCGCTAGGCTCGCGCGATGAGCGAGAGCTACGAGATCTTCGAGGCCGGCGAGGCCGAGATCCCGGAGCTGCTGCCGCTGATGCGCGGCTACTGCGACTTCTACGGGGTCGAACCCGCCCGACGTCGGGCATCGAGGCGATGGCGCAGCGCGCTGATCGGCGGCGAGGGCGTCGTCTTCGCCGCCCGCCGCGAGGCGAGCCGATCGCCGGGCTTCGCGACCTCGGCGATCAAGTGGTCGATGCTGCGCGGCGCCCGCGTGGCGATCCTCGACGACCTCTTCGTCGACCCGGGCGCCCGGGGCCACGGCATCGCCGACCGGCTGATCGAGGCGTGCGCCGGACTGGGGCCGGGCCCGCGACGCCGTCTGCCCTGGAATGGCAG
Organism: uncultured Thermoleophilia bacterium; assembly: GCA_963844425.1. Taxonomy (GTDB): domain Bacteria; phylum Actinomycetota; class Thermoleophilia; order Solirubrobacterales; family 70-9; genus DASUSH01. The sequence goes on from CAWJOD010000004.1 coordinate 33,386, forward strand.
ACCGCCCTCGACAACGAGCGCGCGAAGGCCGTCTACGACCGGCGTCGGCGCCAAGCCGTCCCGCTGGCTCGACTACGAGCTCGAGCTCACCGACGCCCCCGGCCGTGCGATCTGGAAGGGGAAGGGCTAGTCGGGCCTGGTTCGGAACTCTCGGAGCGAGAACCTCACCAGCGCGAGGTGACGACCTTCTTGCGGGTGTAGAACGTCGACGGCGTCGGTGCCGTTGGCGTGCAGGTCGCCGTCGCAGGAGTCCTTCCAGCCGGCGAACGGGAACCAGGCGACCGGGCGCCGGGACGCCGACGTTCACGCCGAGCATCCCGGCCTCCGCGCGAGGCGCGGTACTCGCGCACCGCGGCGCCGGAGCGAGGTGAAGATCGCGCCGGCGTTCCCGTAGCGCGAGCCGTTGACGAAATCGAGCGCGTCGTCGAGGTCGTCGGCACGGACCAGCGCCAGCACCGGCCCGAAGATCTCCTCGCGGGCGAGCTCGGACTCGCGATCCGCGGTCTCGACCAGGGTCGGGCGGAGCGTCGTGCCCGCGTCGCCGCCGCCGACGCGGCCGTCGAGGACGATCTCGTCGCCGGCCTCGGCGCTGCGCGCGACCGCGGCCTCGGCCCGCTCGCGCGCCTCCGGGGAGACCATCGGGCAGACGTCGGTGTCCGCGTCGGCGCCGGGGCCCGAGACCAGCTCGGCGGCCGCCGCGGCGAGCGCCTCGCGGACCTCGTCCTGGCGCTCGCGATCGCCGACGAGCACGCAGACCGAGCCCGCCAGGCAGCGCTGGCCGGCGGCGCCGAAGGCGGAGCCCATGATCGCCGGGACCGCGCGGTCGAGATCGGCGTCGGGCATGACGACGAGCGAGTTCTTCGCCCCGCCGAGCGCCTGCGCAGCGCTTGCCGGTCTCGGCGCAGCGGCGGGCGATGAGCCTCGCGGTCGAGGCCTGGCCGACGAACGAGACCGCGTCGACCCCGGGGTGGTCGAGCAGCGCCTCGACCGACGGCGCGGTCGCCGTGGACGAGGTTGGCGATGCCGGGCGGGAAGGCGCCGGTCTCCTCGAGCAGCTCGAAGATCCGCTGCGAGGGGCGCGGGTCGCGCTCGGAGGGCTTGAGGATGAAGGCGTTGCCGGTGGCGAGCGCGAAGGGCAGGAACCAGAGCGGGATCATCGCCGGGAAGTTGAACGGGGTGATCGCGGCGACGACGCCGACCGGCTGGCGGACCATCTCGACGTCGACGCCGCCGCGCGACGCCCTCGAGCGTCTCGCCCTTCAGCAGGTGGGGGATCGCGGCGGCGGCCTCGACCGACTCGATCCCGCGGCCGACCTCGCCGTCGGCGTCGGAGAGCGTCTTGCCCATGTCGGCGGTGACGAGCGCGGCGATCTCGGCGCGGTGCTCGACGAGCGCCTCGCGCAGGGCGAGCACGGAGCGGGCGCGCTCCTGCGGCGGCGTCTCCGCCCAGCCCGGCTGCGCCTCGGCGGCTGCGCGGACGGCGGCGTCGACGTCGGCGGCGGCGGAGCGCGGGATGAGCGCGGCGAGCTCGCCGGTGGCGGGGTCGCGATCCTCGATCGTTCCCTCGCCCGCCGCCTCGACCCAGGAGCCGGCGATGTGGTTCCGGAGCGTCCGTGCCTCCGCGCTGACCGCCATGGGTGGAGGCTACAGCTCGCTAGAGCCCGTGGTTAGGCCACTCCGGCGTCTCGCCGCGCTTGAACGCGCTGGCGCCGATCGCCTGCGAGTCCCGGCGGGCGAACATCGAATAGCCGGCCTCGGCCTCCTGGCGCAGCTGCTCCTCGTACGTGCGCCCGACGTTGCGGACCATCGTCTCCTTGTCGGAGCGGATCGCGCCCTGCGGGAGCTCCGCGATCTGGCGCGCCAGCTCCTGGGCGCGCTCGAGCGCCTTGCCCTCGGGCACCACCTCGTTGGCAAGGCCGATGCGCAGCGCCTCCTCCGCCTCGACCGGCCGGCCGGTGAGGATCATCTCCATCGCGCGCCCGTAGCCGACCACGAGCGGCAGCCGAACCGTCATCCCGTCGCCGGCGACGATGTTCCAGCGCCGCTCGAGCGCGCCGAAGACCGCGTTCTCGGCGACGATCCGGATGTCGGCGAGGAGCGCGTTCTCGAGCCCGGCGGCCACCGCCCAGCCGTTGATGGCGGCGATCACCGGCTTGATCACGTCGACCTTCCGCGTGTAGCCGCACTCGCCGGGCGTGTTCATGATGCTCATCCGGAACTCGTCCCACTCGGGCTGCTCGAGGTCGGCCGCGTCCTGGAGGTCCCAGCCGGCGCAGAAGGCGTCGCCGCTTGCCGGTGATCACGAGCACGAACGCCTCGTCGTCGTCGCGGAATCGCTGCCAGGCGTGGTGGAGCTCGGCGTTCATCTCGCGGCTGACGGCGTTGCGCTGCTCGGGCCGGTCGTAGGTCAGCGTCGTGACGTGACCGTCGGTCTCGTAGCTGAGGGTGTTGTATTCCATGTTCCTCCTTGGAACGACTGACTTTCGACGACGCGCAGATCCTCCGTCTCGAGACGGAGGCGATCAAGGGCCACACCCTGAAGGTGCTGGCGGTCGGCCCGCGGGCCGACGGCGGCCGGGTGGCGCTCGACGAGCTGCGCGAGACCATCAGCTCGCGGCTCGGGCTCGAGCCGAAGGCGCGCGAGCGGGTCGTCTTCCCGGCGGGCCCGGGGGCGGAGCCGTTCTGGGCGGACGACCCGCGAATTCGACATCGCCAACCACGTCATCGAGGTCGAGGTCGACGAGCCGGTCGGCGGCGAGGGCCTGCTGGACGGTCGCCGCGCGGCTGTTCGAGGAGCGCCTCGACCACGAGCGCCCGCTCTGGCGGGTCGACCTCGTGCCGATGGTCGGCGGCGGGCACCGGCGTCGTGATGCGGATCCACCACGCGCTCGCCGACGGGATCACCTCGCAGCGCTTCGCGCCGGGCGCTGTTCTGGGACGACGAGCCGGACCCGCCGCCCGTCGAGGCCGAGCGAGTGGGAGCCGCAGCCGGAGCCCGGGCGCGCTCGGACGTCGCCCGGCGCGACCGTGCGGAGGCGGGTCGGCGAGGTGCCGGGGGCGGTCGCCGGCGCGGTCCGCGGCGCGGCCAACCCGTCGAAGTGGGCGCACGGCGCGCGCGAGGTCGCGAAGCTGCCCGCGACGGTCGCCCGCGAGCTGCTGCCCGCTCGGCGGCGAGACGATCCTCGACCGCGATGCTCGGGCCGCGGCGCGAGCTGGCGGTCGCCTGGCTCAGCTCGACGAGGTGCGCGGCGCCGCCCACCTCGCCACGGACCGGTTCGGCGACCCACGTCACCGTCAACGACATCCTCCTCGCCGTCCTCGCCGGCGGGCTGCGTCGCTGGCTCGAGGAGCGAGGGCAGTCGGATCTGCGGGCTCGCTGCGGGCGCAGGTGCCGGTCAGCCTGCACGGCCGCGACGAGGGCGACGAGGTCGGCAACCGCGACTCGTTCCTCAACGTCGACATGCGCCTCGACATCGCCGACCCGGTCGAGCGGCTGCGCCAGATCAACCTCGAGACGACGAGGCGCAAGCAGGCCGGCGACGCCGAGGAGCTCTACGACTTCTTCCACGCGATCTCGCGGTTCAGGCCCGCTCTACCGGGGCGTGACCCGGCTCGTCCTCGGGGCCGCGCGACTTCGCGCTCTCGGTCTCGAACGTCCCGGGGCCGAAGGATCCCGTCTACGTCCTCGGCGCCGAGGCGGCGGGGTTCCTCTCGCTCGCCGAGCCCGCCGACCGCCACGCGCTGCGGATCTCGGCGGTCTCCTACGCGGGCGCGCTCGCGATCGGGATCTCGTGCGACCCGGACGCGGTCAGCGGGATCGACGCGCTCGCGCGCGAGATCGAGGAGGCCGCGGCCGAGCTCGCGGTCGCGCTCGCGTAGGATTCCGGACCGATCATGGTCGAGGCAGGAGAACACGGCGCCGGACTTCACCCTGGCGAACCAGGACGGGGAGGAGGTGACGCTCGTCCGGGCTCCGCGGCGGGCGCGGTCGTCCTCTACTTCTACCCGCGGGCTCGACACGCCGGGCTGCACGACCCAGGCCTGCGGGGTCCGCGACCACGCCGGCGACTACGAGGCGGCCGACGCGACCGTGCTCGGCGTCTCGCCGGACACCGGTGAAGAAGGTGACGAAGCTTCCACGAGAAGCAGGGCGCTCAACTTCGACCTGCTCGCCGATCCCGACCACGAGTCGCCGAGCTCTACGGCGTCTGGGTCGAGAAGTCGATGTACGGCAAGAAGTACTGGGGCAACGAGCGGACCACGTTCGTGATCGACGCCGACGGCACGGTGATCGAGGTGCTGCGCAAGGTGAAGCCCGCCGAGCACGACGAGCTCGTGCTCTCCGCGCTGGCGGGGTGACCGCAGCGCGAGGCCGGAGATCCGGGCCGCGGGTGGCGTCGTCCTCCGCGACGGCGCCGAGGGCCCCGAGGTGGCCGTGGTCCACCGGCCCAAGTACGACGACTGGTCGCTGCCGAAGGGCAAGCTGGAACCGGGGGAGGGCTGGGAGGAGGCGGCGCTCCGCGAGGTCGTGGAGGAGACCGGGCTCGAATGCGAGCTGGGGGCGGAGCTCGCGCCCGTCGTCGCTACCACGACCGCAAGGGGCGGCTCGAAGCTCGTGCGCTGGTGGCTGATGGGCCCGCGCGGAGGCTCGTTCAGCGCGCGATGACGAGGTCGACGAAATGCGCTGGGCGCCGGTCGGCGCCGCCGGCGAGCTGCTCGACTACGAGGACGATCGCGCGCGTCTGAGCGAGGCGCTCCGGCTTCGGCAGGCCAGCGCGCGCTAGTCGTCCGTCGGGCGCGGAGGATTCCTCCTCGCCCGGGTCGGGCGCGCCCGGCTCGTCGGGGTGCGGCTCGTCGATCGGGTCGGCGCCTCTCGCCGCCGTTCTCGCCGGGGTTCTCGATCGGATGGTCCTGGGGGACCTCGTCGCCGTTGCCGTCGACGGTGCCGGCGATCAGGTCGAGGTCCGTCTCGGTGTCGTTCATGCTCACCTCCTCCCGGCGCCGGATACCCGGCGCCCGGCGGGGCAAACGCCTGGATGCCCTAGCTCCAGCGGTCCCAGGCGCGCATCCGCGGCACCGGGTCGACGAACTCGCCGCCCTCGTACCAGCCGGGAGCGCCCCAGAGCTCGAAGTGGAGATGGCAGCCCTGCGCGTTGCCCGACTCGCCGACCAGGCCGATCCGCTGGCCGGTGCGGACCTGGTCGCCCGCTCGAAGGGGAGAGGCGCCGCTGCAGGTGCATGTAGACGTAGTCCTTGCCGGTGCCCTTGCCGTCGATGACGACGTAGTGGCCGGCGCCGGAGCCCTGGTAGGCCTCGTACTGGACTCGACCGGCGCGCGCGGCCTGGAGCGTCGTCCCGCAGCGGCGAAGATGTCGACGCCGCGATGGCCGCGACCCGCGCCGAGCCCGTCGCCGTAGCTGTGCGCGCCGCGGACCGGGAACTTGTGCTTGAAGAAGCCCGCCTTCGGCTTGCCGGCCGCGTCCTTGGTGATCGCGGCGCCGCCGTGCTTGGCGCGCACCTTGAACTTGTAGGCGCCCTGGCGCGCGTAGCGCTTGCCGCCGTCGACGCGGCCGTCCCAGTCGACGTGCGGGTGTCGCGCGGGCGCGACTCCCTTGATCACGTATCGCCGCACGATCGCGGGGTCGGAGCCCTTGCGCTTGACCTGGACGACGACGTTTCGCTTGCGGCGCCCGTCGATCGCGAACCGGAAGATCGCCGGGCGGCCCTTGAACCAGGCCTTGCTCGGCTTCGCGTCGGCGCGGCGCAGCTTCAGCGTGCCCGTGTTCTGCGCCCGCCCTTCCCCTTGCCGCATCCTTGCCGGCTTGCCGTCGCCCTTGCCGCCGCCGCCTCGCCCTCGCCGTCGTCCCCGTCGCCGGACCTGCCGTCGCCGCCGTCGCCGCCACCGCCGGCTCCGACCCCGCCGTCTCCGAGGCGCTCGAGCTCCGGTGGGGAGCTGGCAGCTCGGGCGCGGAGGCGCCGGGGTCGCCTTCGCCCGGCGGGCTGTGGCAGCGGCGCCGGAGCCTGCGCATGCGCGCTCGCGGCCGCCACCGAGAGGGCGGCCAGCACGGCGAAAATCGCTGCAAATCGAGCCACGTTCGCGAAACCCTCACAAAGCGTAAAGGTTTCGCTTGCAATCGTCTGGAATGCGCGGCCAAGCACCATCCGTGACGATTTCTCCCGAAGGGGTCTGACCCTCTTTAGGTTCCGCAGGCTGTCAGGGCAGCGGCTGGCGGCCGCCGAAGCCGGACTCGAGGTCGTGGTAGAAGGCGATCTCGTCCTCGCCGAGCTCCCAGCAGAGGTAGACCTCCTCGCCGTCGATCACGGCGGGGAAGTCGATCAGGCCGCGGTCGACGTCGCGGACGACGATCCCGGCCTCGGTCAGCTCGGCGAGGATCCGGCGGACCTCGAGGAAGGCCTCGCCGACCTGCTTGCCGGGCTCGCCGCCGCCGTTCGTGGGCGAGGCCTCGGTGAGCGCCTCGCGCGCCTCTTCGTCGAGCAGCTCGCACTTCGCCTCGCGCAGCGTCGACCAGCAGCGGCTCGACCCGCGCGAGCTCGGCGTTCGCCTCGGCGACCGTGAAGTGGCGTTCGTGGAGCACGCGGGCGGCGCCGGTCGCGCTACGCCGGGACCGCGGCGCGGATTCGCGATCGCAGCAGCTCGGCGTCCGCCTCGGAGACGGTGCGCAGCTGGCCCTGGAAGGCGAGGTGCCAGTGCTCGGCCGGCCACTTGCCGACGTGCTCGAGCTCGTCGACCAGCTCCTCGGCCGGGACGAACGCGTCCTCGTCGAGGACCGCCACCGGCTCGGCCTCGACCCGCCACGGGTAGGGCTCGGGGTACTTCTTCTTGCCCTGGGGCCAGATCGTCTCGCGGTCCTCGAACATCTCCGACTTCACGCGGGCGATGCCGCCGAAGGCCTGGACGCCGGTGACGTAGAAGACGATCTCGTCGCCGGGCTCGAACTCGCCGCCTGGTTGCGGCGGCGCTCCTTGAAGCCGATCACGTCGAAGCCGCGCTCGACGTTGATCCGGAAGTTCTCGAGCCCGCCGGTGAGGATCCAGGTCGCCATCGCGAGCGATTCTAAGCCCGGCCGCGCTGACGCTCGGCCAGGGCGCGCACGCCGTCGATCGCGCCGTCGGCGATCCGGCGGAAGTAGCGCTTCCCGCCGACCGCGGCGTTGAAGGCGCGGTAGCGCAGCGCCGTGGGGTCGATCCCGATCTCGACGTCGACGAACGTCGAGTCCTGCGCCTCGGTGAGGAGCCAGCGCGAGTAGTAGCCGCTGGTCTGGCAGCGCAGCTTGATCTCGTGCATCTCCTCGAGCTCCTCGATCTCGAAGGTCGTCTCGGTCTTCCCGAGCGGGGTCTTCGATCACCTGCTTGAACCGCTCGCCCTCCTCGACCGTCGGCGAGCCCGGTCACGGCTCGATCACCTCGCCGGCCCACTCCGGGTAGCGGCCCGGGTCGCCGACGAGCCTCCAGACCTCCTCCACGGGCGCCTCGATCAGGGCCTGCTGTCGCCAGGAGGCCATCGTCAGCCGCGGCGCCAGCGTCGCGGGCGCGGTCGGCGAGGTGGCCGACGCCGAGCTCCTCGGCGCGCGCGGCGGCGCGCTCCAGGATCGCCGCCGCCTCGGCCGGCTCGACCTCGAGCAGGAGCCGGCCGCGATGCAGCTCGCAGCGGGTCGCGTCGACCGGGCGGCCGAGCTTCGTCCAGGTCTCGCGCGCCTCGGCGAGCAGCTCCGCGCCCTCCGACGGGGTCGGCGGCCGTCGCGCCGGTCGCCTCGAGCGCGGCGGCGCTGCCGGCCGGGTACTGGAGGCGCTCGGAGAGCCGGCGGGTCTCCTCGGCCGCCTCGCGGGCCTGCTCGGTGCGGCCCGACAGCGCGAGGGTGAGCGCCCGCGCCGCGGTCGCCTCCATCGACTGCGCGACGAGGCCCGGCGCGCTCGCAGACGTCGAGCGCCTGGGTGAGCGCGGTGTCGGCGCCGGCGTAGTCGCCGCGGTCGCGCAGCGCTGCGCGCCAGCCAGTAGAGGGCGGAGAAGCGCGACCTCGCTGCGCCCCGCCGCCTCGCCGAGCTCGCGGGCGCGGCGCAGGATCTCGCTCGGCCGCGTCCCAGTTCGACTCGCGCCAGCGCAGCACGCCGCGCATCAGCTCGGGGAAGCAGAGCTTGCCCAGCAGGCCCTCGCGGTCGGCGAGCGCCGCCGAGGCCTCGGTCGCCCGCTGCGACCTCGTCCCACTCGGCGCCGTAGGCGGCGATCTGGGCGAGCGCCGCGTGCAGCTCGACCTGCGAGGGCAGGTCGCCGACCTGCTCGGAGAGCGCCAGCGCGTCGCCGTAGGCCTCGGCGGCGGCGCCGTACTCGGCCTCGGAGATCTCGAGGTGGTTGCCGAGCGCGAGCAGCGCGCGGATCGCCTCGCCGGGGTCGGACTCCCGGGCGAGCTCGACCGAGCGCTCGAGGTTCTCGCGCGCCTTCTCGGGGTTGCCGATGCGGCCGAAGACGCGGCCGAAGATCAGGTGGGCGCGGCTCGCCGCCGCGGACTCGCCCAGCCGCTCGGCCAGGCGCAGCGCCTTCTCGGCGGCGTAGATCGCGAGCATGTTGTCGCCGGTGTGCAGGTAGAGCGAGGCGGCCTCCTCGTAGAGGCGGACGAGCTCGATGCAGGGCGGGCCGTCCTTCAGCAGGTCGATCCCCTTCTGGTAGTGGCCGATCGAGGCCTCGCGCTCGCCCTTGTGCCACAGGCCCGCGCCGATCTTGCGATGCAGGTCGCCGATCCGGGCGAGGTCCTCCTCGCGGCGGTGGTGCTCGAGCGCGCGCTCCCAGACCGCCACCGCGTCGTCGACGCGGCCGAGGCGGAGGGCGACGTCGCCCTGCTTCTCGCCGATCCGGGCCGCGGCGTCGTCCGGGATGCCGCTCGGGCAGCTCGAGCGCGGTCGTCGTAGTGCGCGAGCGCCTCCTGGTTCGAGTAGAGCGAGGCGGCGGCGTCGCCGGCGGCCTCGAGCGCCGCCAGAGCGCGAGCGGCTCGATCAGCTCGCGCTCGGCCGGGTCGAGGTCGGACTCGGCGCCGAGCTGCGCCGCGCGGGCGAAATGCTCGGCGACGATCGCGATCACGCCCTCGGAGTGCTCGCCGGCGCTCTCGGAGACGAAGCGGCCGACCTCGAAGTGCTTGCGGGCGCGGACCGACTTCGGCAGCGTCGAGTAGGCGACGTCGCGGATCAGGACGTGCTTGAACGAGTACTCCTGCTCGCCGGCGAGCCGCGTGCCCGGCGGAGCGGACGAAGAGGTCCTTCTCCTGGAGCGCGGCGATCGCCTCGTCGAGGTCGAGGCCCTCCTCCTCGGCGGCCCAGGCGAGCGACCCGAGCCAGAAGGTCTGGCCGACCACGGATGCGTGCTGGACGATGCGCCGCTCGCCGTGCTCGAGCGAGTCGAGCCGCGCCGCGAGCACCGAGTGCACCGTCTCCGGCAGCACCCCGGTCATCGTCATCGACCGGTTCTCCTCCATCAGGTTGACCATCTCCTCGGCGAACAGCGGGTTGCCGCCGGAGCGCTCGGCGACCTGGCCGATCAGGTGGCCGATGTCAGCTCGTCGCCGTCCCGCTCGCGCCGGGACGAGCGCGCCGACCAGCTCGCGCGCGTGCTCGGCGCTGAGCGGCTCGAGCGAGATCGAGGTCGCGTTGCGCCGCCCGCCGCCCCAGCCCGGCCGGCGATCGAGCAGCTCGTCGCGGGCGAGGCAGATCAGAGCAGCATCGGGCCGCGGACCCAGCGCGCGAGGTACTCGATCAGGTCGAGCATGCCCTCGTCGGCCCAGTGGATGTCCTCGACGACGAGGACGAACGGGCGCCGCTCCGAGACCGCCTCGGCCAGCACGCGGATCGCGGAGAAGATCCGGTCGCGCATCTGCTCGCGGGTTCTCGTGGTCGACCCCGGAGACGCTCTCGGCGCCGCTCGGGCGGCTCGATGCCGAGCGTGCGGGCGATCAGGGCCGCGAGGCGCTCCGGCGGCTCGTCGGACTCGGAGCCTTCGAGCAGGTCCTCGAGGCCGCGGCGGAGCTTGCCGAAGGCGATCTCGGGCTCGTCGGTGTCGAGGATCTCGAACTGGCCGCGGAGGATCTCGCCGAGCGCCCAGTAGGAGATCCCCGAGCCGTACGCGGGGCAGCGGCCGACCCGGATCGCCGGGCTGCTCGGGCTGCTCGGAGAGCGGCTCGGTGAGCTCGCTGATCAGCCGGGTCTTGCCGACGCCGGCCTGGCCCGATCACCGTGACCAGGTGGGAGCGGCCCTCGCGGACGACGCGCTCGTAGAGGGACAGCAGCAGGTCGGACTCGTCGTCGCGGCCGATCAGCGGGCTCGCCGCGCGCGCCGAGCGCATGCCCGACGGCGACGAGCACGGCGCCCGCCTCCCAGGCGGGGACCGGCTCGGACTTGCCCTTCAGCTCGAGCGGCTCGAGCTCGGTGTAGTCGATCGCCTCGCGCGTCAGCCGCTGGGTGGTCTCGCCGACCGTGACCGTGCCGGGCCGCGCAGCCGCCTGCAGCCGCGCGGCGACGTTGACCGCGTCGCCGATCACGGTGTACTCGTCGCCGACGCTGCCGGCGAGCACCTCGCCGGAGTTGATCCCGACCCGAAGCAGGAAGTTGGCGTCGCCGTAGTTCGGGGTTCGCGGCCAGGCCCTCGTTGATCTCGCCCATCGCCGCCTGCATCGCGAGCCCGGCGCGGACCGCGCGCTCGGGGTCGTCCTCGTGGGCGACCGGCGCGCCGAACACGGCCATCACGTTGTCGCCGATGTACTTGTCGACGGAGCCGCCGTAGCGCTCGACCTCCTGGCCGAGCCGCTGCAGCGCGCGGTCGACCAGCGACTTCGTCGTCTCGGGGTCCATGCGCTCGGCGACCGCCGTGTAGCCGGAGAGGTCGGCGAAGAGGACCGTCGCCTTGCGTCGCTCCTCGGGCGGCCGGGCATCGCGGCCGGTGGGGCAGCGGGCGCCGGTGCGCGGTCGGCGTGCGGCGGCGCCGCTTCGCCCGCGAGCGCCGTGCCGCACTCGATGCAGAACTTCGCTCCCGGGGGGTTCTCGGTGCCGCAGCTGGGGCAGGCGGCGGCCAGCGCGGCTGCCGCAGGACATGCAGAACTTCGCCCCCTGCGGGATTCTCGGTGCCGCAGCTGGAACAGCTCCCCGAACCCATTGCGGTTCCGAGGATACGTCCCTAGAGGATCGGAATGTCCTCGACGCGGGAGGCCGGGCGCTCGCTGCCGTCGAGCCGGTCGATGTAGTGGTCGAGGACGGCGCGGACGCGACCAGGGCGTCGCGCTGGACGTCCTCGAGCTGGGAGCGGACCTCGGGCGGAAAGCTGTGCGCGGACGATCTCGGCCGTGCGGCAGATCGGGCACCACTCGAGGCACTCGTGCTCGCCGTGGGCGTGTCCCGGCGTGCCTCGAACGCCTCGCGGCTCCTCGGCCGCGGCTCCTGCGCGGGGCGGCGCGCTGCGCTCCTCGCGGCTGCGCGGCCCCTCGGCCCAGTCGGGCGGGAGCGGGTCGCCCAGGCGGATGCGCTCGGGCTCGGGCTCGGGCGCGGCTCAGGAGGTGCTTCGTGCGGCGGTGTCCCGTTGCCCCGCGCGGCCGTGGCGCTGGCGCCAGCGGCTCCAGATCGGGTCCTCGGGTTGGAGCGGTTCGCTCATCGGTGAAGGTGACGGTCAGGGTCCCGTCGTCGAAACCCGCCCCTGCCGGGCGGTGACGGGCCAGCGCGGAGGGCAGGATGATAGTCCGCTTCTCGCGCCCGACGGCGACGATCAGCTCCTGGCCGACCTTGCTCAGCTTGAGCTCGCCCTTGGTCGTGAACGGGATCGGCAGGCGCAGCTCGGCGCGCCCGTCGACGGAGGTGAGCTCGTGCGCGAGCTCGTGGTGGAGGACCTCGTGCGCGGGCTCGCCGGCGAAGAGCTCGTCGCCCAGCCGGTCCAGCATCTCGGCGCCGACGACCTCCTGGTCGAAGTAGCGGGCGGTCAGCACCGGGACCGGGGAGAACCCCTCGACGACCGTGCGCAGGTTCTCCTGCTGGCGCTCGCGCCAGGAGTCGAAGTAGCCGCCGGCGACGTCGTCGGGGAAGACCCGGTTGACGAGCACGGCGTCGGTGAGGTAGCCGTAGAGGTTCAGGTAGGTGAAGGTCCGCTGGGCCTCGCGGATCACCATCCGATCCGGGTTCATGACCAGCCGGATCGAGGCGCGCTCGCGGTCGCGGAGGATCTCGTTCATCGCGATCAGGTTGCTGAACGAGGCCGCTGGACCTCGGCGAAGACCTCCTCGCCCGGCAGCGGCACGTCGAGGAAGGTCTTCGCGAGCGGCCGCGCGGCGGCGACCATGCGCCGCTCCCACGGGAAGACCTTCTCCAGCCACCAGCGGCAGATGTCGGGGAAGGAGAGGAGCCGCAGGGTCTCGCCGGTCGGCGCGCAGTCGACGATGACCGCGTCGAAGGCGCCCGACTCGTGGTGGCGCTTGATCTGCAGCAGGCTGAAGAGCTCGTCCATCCCCGGCGGCACCGTCAGCTCCTCGGCGGCGATGTCCATCACGCCGCGGTCGGTGAGCAGGGCGCCCGAGCCAGCTCTGGACCGCGCCCCAGTTGCGCTCCATCTCGAGCTGTGCCTGCACCTCCTGGCCCCAGAGGTTCTCGGCGATCGGCCGTCGGCTCGCCGCCGAGCTGCGCCTCGAAGGAGTCGGAGAGGCTGTGCGCGGGGTCGGTCGAGAGGACCACCGTCCGCATCCCGGCGGCGGCGCAGCGGCGTGCCGTCGCGGCGGCGACGCTGGTCTTGCCGACGCCCCCCTTCCCCGTGTAGAGGATCGTCCTCGGCGATGCGCATCCGTCGCGAGATTAGTCGGTGACTGGCGGTGCTAGGCTGCCGCGCCGTTTCCGGAACTCAACACGGGTCCAGGTTCGAGGTGCAGGGTGCTGATCGAACTGACCCCAGGGAGGCACTTTAAATCTTGACGCGAATTCGAAAGCTCTTGCTGCTCTCGATCCTCGTCCTGGTCGCGCCCGTGGCCCTCGTGGCCTGCGGCGGCGACGACGGCGGCGATGAAGATCCCGAGCAGGTCCTCAGGGACACGTTCGGCAACGACGAGTCGGTCTCGAGCGGAACGATCGACATCACGATCGACGGCTCGGTCGAGGGCACGCAGTCGGGCAGCGGCGAGGCGTCGCTGAGCGGCGCGTTCCAGGGCGACGAGGCGGACCCGACCGCGCTGCCCCAGTTCGACCTGACTGCCTCGCTCTCCGGTGAGGCGGCGGGCACCTCCGTCAGCTTCGAGGGCGGCCTGACCGCGACCGAGGACAACATGTACATCGAGTACCAGGGCCAGACCTACGAGGTCGGCACCGAGCTGTTCTCGACGCTTCAGCGATTCCTTCGAGCAGGCGGCGGCGATGGGCGGCGCGACCGGCGCCGAGGGCGCGACCGAAGCGTCGTTCGACGAGCAGTGCGCGACGCTGCTCGAGCAGGCGGGCGGCAACACCGCGGCCTGCGACACGATCGACGTCTTCTCGTGGTTCGACGCTCTCGAACGAGGGTGAGGAGCGAGATCGAGGGGACCTCGACCACTCACATCCACGGCACGGTCGACATCGGCACGATGATCGACAACATCAACGCCGCGATCGAGGCCTCCGAGATCTCCGGCGCGGAGACGATCACCGAGGAGGAGAAGGCCCAGGCCGAGGAGGCGATCGAGGAGCTCGGCTTCGACGTCTACTCGGGCACGGATGACAACCTGCTCCGCGGGTTCGACCTGAACCTCACGCTCAACGCATCGGCGATTCCGGATGCGTCCGCGAGCGGCGTCGAGAGCGTCACCGGCCATCTCGGCACCCGCATCGGCGGCGTCAACGAGACGCAGACGATCGAGGCGCCGGCGGACGCGCAGCCGCTGGACGACCTGCTCAGCCAGTTCGGCCTCAGCACCGCCGACCTCGAGGCCCAGCTCGGCACGATGAGCCAGCTCGGCATCGGCGGCGTCGGCTCGACCGACCTCGGCGGCGGCACCGACTTCGGTGGCGGCGGCGGTGGCGGCGGCCTCGGCGGCGGCGGCGGTTCGGGCGGCGGCGGTGGAGGCGGCGGCGGCAACGTCGACGACACCCTCGCCCAGCTCTACCTCGCCTGCCTCGCGGAAGCGAAGGGCGCGCAGGAGATCCAGGAGTGCGAGGCGCTCGCGCCGTAGCGAGCCGGCCGCATTCGTGACGTGACGAGGGCCCCGCTTCGGCGGGGCCCTCGTCGTTAGTAGGGTCGCCCGCCGATGGGCCCGCGTGCGCCAATCGCGCTTGCCTCGCTGGCCGCGGCCGTGGCGCTCGCCGGCTGCGGCGGGGACGACGAGCAGAGTGCGGCCGTGGAGCAGCCGCCCTCCGGGGGCGAGGTGATCGCGACCGTGGAGGGGGTCGAGGACGGCGAGATCACCGGCGAGGACCTCGAGCGCGAGGTCGTCGCGGCGGCAGCGGCGGAGGGCCGCTCGGCGCCGGCGCCCGAGAGCCCGGAGTTCGACCTCGTCGCGGGTGACGCGCTCGACCGGCTGGTGCTCTCGCTCTGGATCGCGGGTGAGGCGGCGCGAGCAGGGAGGAGAGGTCTCCGAGGAGGACGCGAGGCTGTTCGCCGAGCAGATGGACGCGGCGTCGGCCGACGGAGCTCGCGGCGACCTGGGGCGAGCGGACCGAGTGCGAAGCCGAGCTGGTGAGCCGGCTCTGCGGCGGCGGTGGGGAGGGGAGCCCTGAGCCCCCGCCCGATATCCCGCCGGCCTCCGGGCTCGAGGAGCCGCCCGGCTAGGGCGGAAACGCGACAGGCGGTAGGCTCGCGCCATGGGGCTCCTCGGAGATTGGGCGAAGTCGAAGCGGATGAGTCAACCGGTGGAGGGCACGGCCCAGGTCGTCTCGGCGAGCATGCCTCCCTACGACGCGACTTCGTCGAACTGCTCGATGCACCTCGTGGTCAGCGCCGAGGGCCTGGAGCCCACCCCGGTCGAGAAAAGCGCGATGGTCTCGGTCAAGCGCTGGCCGACTCCCGGCATGACCCTGCCTGTCACCGTGGATCTGGCCGACCCGACCCGCCTCAAGATCCATTGGGATGACGTCGAGACCAACGCACAGTCGGCCCAGAACCAGGCCGAGCAGATCGCCGAGATGATGAAGGGCGGCGCCGGCGCCACGGGCCAGGGCGCCGGAATGGACCTCGGCGCCGCGATTCAGCAGGCAGCCGCGGCGGCCGGCCAGCAGGCGACCCCCGCCGGGGACGACGTGGCCGGGCAGATCGAGAAGCTGAGCCGGCTGCACGACTCCGGCGCGCTTTCGGATGCGGAGTTCGCGGACGCGAAGCGCAAGCTCCTAGAGGACCTCTGAGCACCCGACCCGAGACGGCCGCCGCGCCCCTGCGTGAACAGGAGCGGAGCTACGCCGAGACGGGCTCGACGTCGAAGTTGCGCTCGTAGAGCTCGCCGACCCGCTCGAGCTCATCCGCCGAAAGCGCCGGCACATCGGCGGCCGAGGCGTATACGCGCAGGTCCTCCTCGGAGGCGATGGTCGGGATCACGGTGGTGATCCCCGAGTCGAGGATGTAGCGCAGCGCGGCCTGCGGCATCGTGCGGCCGGTTTCCTCGCAGAGGAAACGGATCGTCTCGATCTTCTGGAGCCCCTCGATGAGCCACTCCTTCGGGCGGTGGCGGCGGTGGTCGGAGCCGCTGAACGTCGTGTCCGGCGTGAGGTTGTCGTCGAGCAGGCCGCTGGAGGTCGGCACGCGGGCCATGACGCCGATCCCGTGCTCGGCGGCCGCCGCCATGAAGTCCCGCCCGGGATCCTGCTCGAGCAGGTTGTAGACCGTCTGGAGCGAGGCGATGTCGCCTGGTCTCGATCGCGCGCAGGCCCTCGTCACGCCACCCGATCGCGGGCCCGAGGGCGATCCCGTACTCGCGGATCTTGCCCTCCGCCTTGAGCTCCTCGAGCGCCTCGAAGGTGTCATCGCGCTCGACCGCGTCCATCCGCGGGTTGTGGAGCTGGTAGAGGTCGAGGTGGTCGGTGCCGAGCCGGCGCAGGCTCGCCTCCAGCGCCTCGCGGACGAAGGGGCCGTCCCAGCGCTGCGGGCGCTCGCCCTC
Source organism: uncultured Thermoleophilia bacterium (assembly GCA_963844425.1). GTDB lineage: Bacteria > Actinomycetota > Thermoleophilia > Solirubrobacterales > 70-9 > DASUSH01. The sequence goes on from CAWJOD010000004.1 coordinate 49,472, forward strand.
GGAGTGCTCCTGGCGGCCGGCGCCGAGGTCGTAGCCGAACTTCGAGGCGATCTGGACCCGGTCGCGGTGCGGGGCGAGGACGCGCCCGACGAGCTCCTCATTGGCGCCGCGGCCGTAGGCGTCGCCGGTGTCGAAGAAGGTGATGCCGAGCTCGAGCGCGAGCGCCAGCAGCCGCTCGCCCTCGGCCTCGGTGACCTCGCCCCACCAGTCCGAGCCGAGCGCCCAGGTGCCGAAGCCGATCTCCGAGGCGGTCAGGTCGGTGTCGCCGAATCGCCGCTGCTCCATCGGCTTGAGTCTATGAGCTGCGCGGTTTACCCTTCGCGTTAATCCACGGAAGGAGCAGCATGGGGAAGCGGGTTAGCGAGCACCTCAGGTCGAACGTCGTGGGCTACGTCGCGTTGTTCTTCGCGATGAGCCTCGGCACGGCATACGCGATCGACAAGAACGAGATCAAGTCGAAGCACATCGGCAAGGGCCAGGTCAAGGAATCCGACCTCGGCAATGCCGCGGTCACCAACAACAAGCTCGCCCCGAACTCGGTCGACGGCGACAACGTCATCGACAACTCGCTCAAGGGCGCGGACGTCGACGAAGGCAGCCTTAACCTGCCCGCTCCGCCGACGATCCCTTCGAGCCTGCCGCCTAGCGGCGCCGCCGGCGGAGATCTCTCGGGCGAATACCCGAACCCGCAGGTGAGCGAGTCCGGGCTGACCGCGGGAGGCGACCTCACCGGTGCACTCTCGAACGCCCAGATCGCCGGCAACGCGGTCGGCACGAACGAGGTCGACGGCTCGCTGACGGGTGCCGACATCGCCAACACCGCGGGGGGCAACGACGACGTGAATGCGGAGTCGATCGGCGGGTTTGACAGGACCGAGTTAGTCGCAAAGGAGGATGTCCACAGCGGATTAGGGGACAACAGTCCGCTGGAGTACTTCAGCTACTTCATGCCTACGGGGGCCGCGGGGAACATCTTCGAGTTCGGGACCTTCGAGCTCAGAACCACCGCCGTGGCCGGCCAGTTCATGGTCTGCGGTAACACGGGTGCAATTCCCTACGTGATCTATGTCAACGGCGTGCGCGCGGCGCAGCCTGGCGACGCGAACGGGGCCTGCAACGACACGTTCACGCCGGGGACCAACGGTGACTTTCAAATCTACGGCGGCGATGCGATGGTGTTCGGAGTCGTGGACCAGACTGTCGGCACCACTTACAACCTGTACGGGTTCCGTTAGGGAAAAGTCACGCCCAATAACCTCCCGCCCTCGATGGAGGGCGCGACACGCCGAGCGAAGGGGTTTCCCGGGCTTCCTGCTGACCAGCCAGGGCTGGCCCTACATGCTGGTCCCGTTCATCCCGCTCGCGGTCGTGCTCGAGTTCGCGCACGCCTCGGCGACGCTGATCTTCTTCGTCGCCGCGCTCGGGATCGATCCCGACGGCGGCGCTGATGGGGCTCGCGACCGAGGAGCTGGCGGCGCGCTCGGGCCCCGGGATCGGCGGCTTCCTCAACGTCACCTTCGGCAACGCGCCGGAGATCATCATCGCGCTGTTCGCGCTCGGCGCCGGGCCTGCACGAGGTCGTCAAGGCGTCGATCGCCGGCTCGATCCTCGGCAACATCCTGCTCGTCCTCGGCGCCTCGATGTTCGTCGGCGGACTGCAAGCGCGACAAGCAGACCTTCAACCGACCGCCGCGATGGCGCAGTCGACGATGCTGCTGCTCGCCGTCGCCGCGCTGATCATGCCGGCGATCTTCGAGCTCGTGCAGGGTACCGGGCTGCCGCCCGTGGGCGCCGAGCTCGTCAACTACGACTCGACGGTCGAGAAGCTCTCGCTGGCGACGGCGATCGTCCTGATCGGCACCTACGTCGCCGGCCTCTTCTTCTCGCTGCGGACGCACAACGCGACCTCTTCAATCCGCCCTACGCCGAGCAGGAGGAGCACGGCTTCGGCTGGTCGGTGCGCCGCTCGGTGATCATGCTCGCCGGTCGCCGGCGTCGCCGTCGGGCTGATGTCGGAGATCCTCGTCGGCTCGATCTCCGAGGCCTCGGAGGCGATCGGCCTCTCCGAGTTCTTCGTCGGCGTGATCGTCGTCGCGATCGTCGGCAACGCGGCCGAGCACTGGGTCGCGGTCCTGATGGCGCTGAAGAACAAGATGGACCTGGCGGTCAACATCGCGATCGGCTCCAGCGCTCAGATCGCGCTCTTCGCGGCCCCGATCCTCGTCATCGCCTCGTTCTTCATCGGGCCCGCAGCCGATGCCGCTCGTCTTCAACGGCTTCGAGCTGGGCGCGGTGCTGGTCGCGATCCTGATCGCGCAACTACGTCACCCAGGACGGCGAATCGAACTGGTTCGAGGGCGTCCAGCTGCTCGCCGTTTACGCGATCCTCGCGATCGCGTTCTTCGCCGCGTGATCGAAGCGGCGCCCTGCCTGGGTAAGGGGCTAGGACATGGAAGTCGTCCTCCTGCTCGCGAGCTTCGCGGTGATCCTCGCGGGTGCCCAGTTCTTCACCAACGCCGTCGAGTGGGCCGGGCACCGGCTCTCGCTCGGCGAGGGCGCGGTCGGCAGCCTGATCGCGGCCGTCGGCACCGCGATGCCGGAGACGCTGATCCCCGTGATCGCGATCCTCGGCGGCTCCGAGGGCGCCGAGGAGGTCGCCGTCGGCGCGATCATCGGCGCCCCGTTCCTGCTCGCGACGATCGCGATGATGCTCGTCGGCCTGACCGCGGTGATCTACCGCAAGCCGCCGCGAGCAGGGGGTCGAGCTGGACGCCCACAAGCCGACGCTCGAGCGCGACCTCGTCTTCTTCCTGATCTTCTTCACGCTCGGCTGCGGGGTCGGCGCCTTCGACCTCCCGTCGCGGAGTCCAGATCGCCTGCGCCGTCGTCCTGCTCATCGCCTACGCGTTCTACGTGCGCGCGCACGCTGCGCGGCGGCGGCGACGTGCAGTCCGAGGAATCGCTCGAGCGGCTCTGCTTCGCCCGCCCGTCGGCGGTCGAGCGCCAAGCCCGCGGACCCGCCGACGGGCCTGATCGTCTTCCAGCTCGTCGATCTCGCTGGGGACGATCGTCGGCGGCGCCCACCTCTTCGTCGAGGAGCTGATCCACGTCGCCGACTCGCTCGGGGTCGAGGCGATCGTGCTCTCGCTGGTGCTCGCGCCGCTCGCCACCGAGCTTCCCGAGAAGGCGAACAGCTTCTTCTGGGTGCGCGACGGCAAGGACAGCCTCGCGCTCGGGAACATCACCGGGGCGATGGTCTTCCAGTCGACGATCCCGATCGCATTCGGCCTCGCCTTCACCGAGTGGGACCTCGACAAGTTCGGGATGCTCTCCGCGGCGCTCGGGGTCGCCGGCGGAATCGTCGCCTACATCGCCCTGCACCGCCGCGGCCGCTTCGGCCTGCCCGCGATCATCGCCTGGGGGCTGCTCTACGCGACGTTCCTGACCTTCGTGCTGGTGGCCTGACGACCAGCCGCCAGAGCTACTCCGGCGCCTCTTCGATCACGGGCGGGGGCGGCTCCTCCTCGTCGAGGTCGGCGCCGATCGGCTCGTCGTCGTCGGAGACATTGGCGCTGAGCGCGCCCGGCTTCGAGGTCTGAAAGCGCTGCAGGGTCGTGTCGAGGGCGTCCTCGTCGACCGGGACCTCGTCGGAGATCCGGACCCAGTCGACCCCCTCGTACTCCTCCATGTCGAAGATCTCCTGGTCGATCGAGGTCGAGTCGTCGACCACGACGACGACCTCGGTCTGCGGGTTGAAGTAGGTGCCGGGCCGGACGAGCAGCTCGTCCAGCTCGACCTCGCGGGGCTCTGTCTCGGATTCGGCCATCGGCGCATGTATACCCGAGACGGGGTTCCTAGGCCCCTGAAGTCCTCGAGGTCGCGCAGCTGGCGCTCGACCTCGGCCTCGATGTCGAGCGGCTCCTTGCCCTGGCGCTCGCGGCGCTCGTTTCGGGCGACGGCGAGCTGGCGGATCTCGGCGACCAGCGCGGGGTCGGAGGCGAGCGTCGCCGGGCGCTCCTCGGTGAGCTCCTGATACTCGTCGTCGACGTCGAGCGGGCTCTCGCCGCGCTCGGCCTGGCGGTAGGCCTTCGCCTCGAGCATCTGGCGGATCTCGGCCTCGCGGACCGCGTCGGAGGCGGGGCCGCCGATCGGCCCGCCCGCGAGGGCGGCGGGCGGTCCATCTGCATCGCGAACTTGCCCTTGCCGAGCTGGCGCAGCAGCGGCCCGACGGTGACGAACGCGAGCGCGGCGATCGGCACCACGACAGCGCCGATGATGATCAGCACCTCACCGTTGCTGATCGCGACCACGATGTCAACTCTACCCCTCCGCCAGGCGCCCCCGGACACGTGTTTCGGGGGCCGCGGATCGTGGTAATCTTGTTGTTGACTGACCAGTCAATCGGTGCCGGCATCCGACGCTGCAGAGCCGGACACGAGACTTCCAAAGGAGCCATTCAACAGTGGTCGACTTCACCCTTACCGACGAGCAGAAGGACCTGCGCGAGCTCGCTCACAGCTTCGCCGAGAAGGACATCCGCAAGGTCGCCTGGGACTTCGACAAGGAAGGGACCTGGCCGCAGGAGATCATCGAGAAGGCCTGGGAGATCGGGCTGATGAACACCCACGTGCCCGAGGAGTACGGCGGGCCCGGCCTCGACTTCCTCTCCGGCTGCCTGATCGAGGAGGAGTTCGGCTGGGGCTGCTCCGGCATCGGCACCTCGCTCGCGGCCAACGGCCTCGCCGATGACGCCGGTCGCGCTCGGCGGCTCGGACGAGGTCCAGAAGCACTTCCTCGGGATGCTCACCGAGGAGCCCAAGCTCGCCTCGTTCTGCCTGACCGAGCCGGACGCCGGCTCCGACGTCAGCGGGATGAAGACGACCGCCGTCAAGAAGGGCGACAAGTAGGTCCTCAACGGCTCCAAGTGCTTCATCACCAACGGCGGCTACGCCGACTGGTTCACGGTCTACGCCAAGACCGACAAGGAGGCCGGCCACCGCGGGATCTCCGCCTTCGTCGTCCCCAAGGACGACACGGTCACGGTCGACAAGAAGGAGGACAAGCTCGGTCAGCGCGCCTCGAACACCGCGACGATCACCTTCAACGAGACCGAGATCCCCGACGGGCTACCTGCTCGGCGAGGAGAACAAGGGCTTCAAGCTCGCGATGATGACCCTCGACCGCACCCGCCCCGGCGTCGCCGCGATGGCGGTCGGCATCGGCCGGGCCGCGTTCGAGTTCGCCGCCGAGTACTCGAAGGAGCGCGTCCAGTTCGGCGTCCCGATCGCGATGCACCAGGCCGTCGCCTTCATGATCGCCGACATGGCGACCAAGGTCGAGGCCGGCCGCCTGCTCACCTGGCAGTCGGCGGCGCTGCTCGACAACGGGCATCCGCAACACGCTCGCCTGCTCGCACGCGAAGCGGTTCGCGGCCGACTCCGCGATGGAGATCACCGTCGACGCCGTGCAGGTCTACGGCGGGTACGGCTTCATCAAGGAGTACCCGGTCGAGAAGCTGATGCGCGACGCGAAGATCATGCAGCTCTACGAGGGCACCTCGCAGATCCAGCGCCTGGTCATCGCCAAGGAGGTCCTGATGGGCCGCGACGTCAACGAGCCTCTCCCCGAGGCCGTGGCGAAGCAAGAACGGCTCCGGCGACGCCGGCGCCGCGAAGGAGGCCGCGCCCGCCTGAGGCGCGCCCGGCCGAGGCCGGATAAAGAGTTGACGAAGAGGGGGCCGAAAGGCCCCTTTTTCGTGGGAAGATCCGGGTGCGTGTCAGGGAGGACGATCAAGGGCGCAATCGGGGCGGCGTTTGCCTGTCGCGCTGCTCGCCGCGCCCGCGCAGGCGGAGATCACCGATCCGCACGTGCCCGGCGAGGTGATCGTCCAGTTCGACCGCGCGACGAGCGGCGGCCGAGCGCGAGGCCGCCCGCGACGACGCGGGCACCGAGGCCGCTCGAGGGACTGGGCTCGCCGGGCCTTCAGCTCGTCGAGGTCGACCGGCGACGCTTCGGTCGCGCAGACGATCCGCGAGCTCGAGGCCGACCCGGCGGTGCGGTTCGCCGAGCCGAACGGGATCGACCAGCCCTCGGCGGTCCCCGACGACCCGAGCTTCCCGAGCCTCTGGGGCCTGCTGAACGCCGGGCAGACGGTGAACGGCGCCGCGGGCACCGCTGATGCCGACATCGACGCGCCGCTGGCCTGGGACATCGAGCACCGGCAGCACCGACACCGTGATCGCGGTGATGGACAGCGGGCATCGACCCGACCCACCCCGACCTCGCCGCGGAACCTCTGGCAGAACCCCGGCGAGGTCGGCCGGCAACGGGGTCGACGACGACGCCAACGGGTTCGTCGACGACGTCAACGGCTACGACTTCACCGGATCGGAGGACCCGAACCCGCTCGACGCCGTCGGCCACGGCACCCACGTCGCCGGGCACGATCGCCGCGCGCCGGCAACAACGGCATCGGCGTCACCGGGGTCTCCCAGCGGGCCTCGATCATGGTCCTGCGCGTGTGCGGCGTCGTGCGGGCTGCAACGTCGCCGACCAGATCCAGGCGATCAACTACGCGGCGGCGAACGGAGCGCGGGTCCTGAACGCCTCGCTCGGCGGGTTCTCCACGACCGAGAGCGCCGTCGCGCCGCGCTGCGATCTTCTCCCACCCCGAGGTGCTCCACGTGTTCGCCGCCGGCAACGACGGGCGAACGCCGACGACTCGCCGGCCGAGTGCGGCGGCGCGAGCCCGTGCCGGTCATACCCGTGCGCCCACGCGCCCGCAGGGGGGCGAGATCGACAACGTCGCTCTGCGTCGCGGCGACGACCCAGACCGACGACCTGGCCGGGTTCTCCAACTTCGGCGCGACCAGCGTCGACCTCGGCGCGCCCGGCATCAACATCCTGAGCTCGAACGCCGAGCGCCAGTACCTGAACGATCCGCTCGACCGCCGGCAACGTTCCCGGCTGAACTGGAACGGCGGAGGCGGCTGAACTGGACAGCACACGAACGAGCCTCCGCTGTCGGCGGCGAACACGGGCATCACGGACAGCCCGGGCGGTCAACTACGTCGAACGGCACCACATACGGGACCATCACCGACAACTTCCCGGCCGGCGGCCGTCTCGGAGCGAGGCTGCTTCGTCAACCTGAACCGCAGCATCGAACTCGCGGCCGGCGACGCGTTCCAGGTCGCGTTGTTCCATACCGCCAGCGGGGGCCAGCAGTACCAGTTCGACCTCGGCCGACAACTCAGGCGGCGCGCTGCAGAGCCGCACGCTCGACTTCACCCCTTCTCTCGCCGCGGGGAATCTCAGCGTTCGCCTCCGCCTCGTCGCCGACGCCGTCGTGCAACGCCAATGGAGTCCACGTCGACATCGCTCGCCCTCGAGTGCGGCGAGACCCCGGGACCGCACGACTACGATTTCAAGCAGGGCACCTCGATGGCGACGCCGCACGTGAGCGGCGCGGCGGGCCTCCTGGTCTCGCGCAACCCGGCCGCCTCGACGACCGAGATCCGCGACAAGCTGCTCTCCACGGTCGATCCGAACGCGGCGCTCTCCGGGATCACGACCACCGGTGGGCGCCTCAACATCGGCACCGCGATGTCGAGGATGCCCGCCGACACGGCGATCACCAGCGGGCCCGGGGAGGGCGAGGAGATCGGTGCCCGCCGCAGTGCTCGTGGCGCCGCCTCACCTCCGGGGGCGACCGCAAGCTTCGGGGTCTCCTCGAACGACCCCGCCGCGGGCTTCCAGTGCTCGGTCGACGGCGCCGCCTTCGCCGCCTGCGGGGCGGGGGGCACGGCGACGGTCGGGCCGCTCGGTGCCCGGCCCTCACAGCTTCGCCGTGCGCTCCGTTGACCCGCGCGGGAACGCCGACACGACGCCCGTGACGCGCACGTTCGCGGTCGAGAGCGATCCGCCCGAGACCGGGATCGTCAAGGGCCCGAAGAAGCGGACCACCGCGAGCAAGGCGAAGTTCACGCTTCAGCTCCGACGAGCCGGGGTCCACCTTCGAGTGCAAGTTCGACAAGAAGCCGTTCGCCCCCTGCGCCTCGCCGCGCAAGCTGAAGAAGGTGAAGGTGGGCACGCACAAGTTCCTCGTCCGCGCGACCGACGCCGTCGGAAACGTCGATACGACCGCGGCGAAGAAGCGCTGGCGCGTGTATCGCAAGCGCCGCTGATCGCGGCGCTCAGCTGAGCCTCACCTGCGAATGAGCGTTACGCCCGGCGCGTCGGACTGATGGCGATGATCATCCCGATCGTGGTGAGGATGATCATCCCGAGCACGACGAGCGAGGGCCAGCCGTCGATCCGCTCGATCGCCTGCCAGCTCAGCAGGCCGGCGATCACGACCGCGATCACGGTGTAGATGATCATCGGCCTGTCGCTACTCGTATGCAGGCTGCGGTCCGGTCCCTTCAGGTCGGGACGGTCGAACTGCATCCGCTGGTTCTCGGTCATGCGCGACATATGAACTCTCCTCGTTCCCGCCCGTGTCTCTCCGACACAAGCTACGGCAAGCATGGCCGCTGCGGCGGTCGCTGTCTGTGAGCCTGCTCACGGGAAGTAGCCTCAGCGTCGTGAGCGGGCGGACGATCGCAGGCGTGATCTGCCGAGCGTGCCTCGCGCTGGCGGGCTTCGCCGCGCTGCCGCCGGCGGCCGTGGCGGGCGTCCGTTCGGACATGGGGTGGCCGACACCGGCCCGCTCCAGGCCGATCGTCGAGTTCGACCCGTGGCACCTCGAGCTGCTGGGCGGCTCCGGCGGCCTGACGCTGTCCGAGCATCCCGGGCACGGGGCCGTCGGCGGCCGGCACGCTCGGCTTCCGCACGGCGGCGGGCTGGTCGCACGCGACGCGGGTGATCTCCGAAGGCTTCGAGGGCGGCGACGGCGACACCTGGATCGCCGAGCTCGCCACCACGGATCCCGGCCGCCGGCTGGAGGTGCGGATCACGCCGGTGCGCGAGGGCGAGATCACCTCGAGGCGCGCGTGCTCGGCGACGACGGCCGGGATCGAGGCGGTCGGCATGGGCTTCGCCGCGCCGGCGGAACGAGCGCTACCTCGGCTTCGGCGAGCGCTCGAACGCGGTCGCGCAGGAGGGCGTCGTCGAGAACTACGTCTCCGACGGCCCCTACCAGGCGGAGGAGTACCCGGCCATCAACCTGTTCGTCCCGCCGTGGGGCATCCGCGAGCGCGACGACTCCACCTACTTCCCGATCCCGTGGCTGCTCTCCTCCAAGGGCTACGGGGTACTCGTGGACAGCCCCGAGACGAGCTACTTCCGGGTGCGCTCGGAGGCCGCCGACGCCTGGACCGTCGAGGTCGTGCCGGCTCCGGAGGGCGAGCCCGGGGCCGAGGGGGCGCCGCCGCCGGACCGGATCGCGCTGCGATTCTTCGGCGGCCCGGAGCCCGGCGGACGTCGTCGAGCGGATGACGCGCTCGGTCGGGCGCCAGCCGCTGCCGGAGGCGCCGTGGGTCTACGGGCCCTGGTACCAGCCCGACGGCGACGAGCGGACCGAGCTCGCCCGGTTTCGCGCAGCATGGACGTGCCGGTCTCGGTGCTCCAGACCTACACCCACTACCTGCCGTGCGGCGATCAGGTCACCGAGCGCGAGCGCGAGCGGACCGCCGCGGCGCACGCGGACGGGGTCGCGATCACGACCTACTTCAACCCGATGGTGTGCCAGGACTACACCGCCGCCTACGACCCCGCCGCCGCCGCGGGCGCGCTGACCCGCAACCGCCTGGGCGAGCCGTACATCTACCGCTACGGCGCCGACATCGACGACCTCTTCGTCGTCAGCCAGTTCGACTTCTTCAAGCAGGCCGGGGCCGACGCATACGCGTCGCTGCTCGACGAGGCGGTCGGCGACGGCTACGACGGCTGGATGGAGGACTTCGGCGAGTACACGCCGCTCGACTCGGTGTCCGGGCGACGGGATCGACGGCATCGCGCGCGCACAACCCGTATCCGACCCGGTACCACTGCGCCGCCTACGACGCGGTCGCCGACGCGCCCCGGCCGGTGGTCCGCTTCCAGCGCTCGGGCTGGACCGGCGCCGCGCCGTGCGCCCAGGTCGTCTGGGGCGGCGACCCGACCACCGCCTGGGGCTTCGACGGGCTGCGCTCGGCGGTCACCCAGGCGCTCAACATGGGGCTCTCGGGCGTCAGCGTCTGGGGCTCGGACATCGGCGGGTTCTTCGCGATCGGCGACAACTCGCTGACGCCCGAGCTGCTCACCCGCTGGGTGCAGTTCGGCGCCGTCTCCGGGGTGATGCGCAACCAGGCGAACGGCGTGGCGATGCCGTCGAAGGCGCGGCCGCAGCCGATCGACCCCGACCAGATCGGCAACTGGCGCCGTTACTCGAAGCTCCGCACGCAGCTCTACCCGTACCTGGTGGCCGCTCAGCGGGCATACCGCGCAAGACCGGGATGCCGCTGATGCGCCACCTCGCTCCTGGTCGAGCCCGGCGACGACCGCGCTGCCGGCACCGACGACGAGTTCATGTTCGGCCCGGACCTGCTGGCGGCGCCCGTGGTCGACGAGGGCCAGACGGAGCGCCCGGTCTACCTGCCGCATGGCCGCTGGATCGACCTCTGGCGCTCGGCCCGCTTCGACGATCGCTCCGGCGGCCTGGGGCTGCGCCGCGCCAAGGTCCTGAAGGGCGAGCGCGAGGTGACCGTGCCCGCGCCGCTCGAGGAGCTGCCGCTCCTCGCCCGCGCCGGCGCGGTGCTGCCGCTCCTGCCGCCCGGAGGTCGACACGCTTGGCGCAGTACCGCTCGAAGGGCCTGGTCAGCCTCGAACAGCGCGGCGACCGGCTCGCGCTGCTGGCGTTCCCCCGCGGCGACAGCGAGGCGAGATTCGGCGAGTCGGGCAAGCTCGTCTCGCGCGAGCGCGGCCGCAAGTGGGTGCTCGAGGCTGCACAGGCGCGGGCGGCGGGCGGATCGACCTCCAGGCGTCGCTGGGAGCGCTGCGGAACGGGTTCCGGCCGTGCCGCGTGGAGGTCGACGGCAAGCGGCTCGCGGGCAAGCGCTGGGACTACGACCGATCCGAGGCGGTCCTGACCGCGCGCTTCGACGGCCGCTCGCCGAAGCTCATCGCGACCGGCAAGGGTGCTGATGCCGCCCCAGGGCGACAAGGACCGCAAGCCGGTCACCGAGGCGGTCGAGGAGACCACCCGCCACGCCGAGGCGCGGACTCGCGGCAGCCGCGGCCGCCGGGGCGGGCGCCCCTCCGACGTCTTCGGCGGCGAGCTTCGCCGCCGCGACCTCTTCCCGCTGCTCGTCCTCCACCTGGTCGGGAAGGAGCGCGCTTACGGCAACTCGCTGATCGAGGCGATCGAGGAGATGACCCAGGGCGTGATCTCCGTCAACCCGAACACGATGTACCCCCTCCTGCGCGACCTCGAGAGCCGCGGCCTGATCGAGGGCAGCTGGGAGCACCCGGACCGCCGCACCCGCCGCTTCTACTCGATCACCCCGGCCGGCCGCAAGGAGTACCGCCGGCTGCGCGAGGAGCTGAAGCCCTTCCTCGACTCGGTGATCCGCTCGGTCACCCTGATCGAGCGTGAGATCTACGGCGAGTAGACCCGGCGCCGAACCGCCTGCGGTTCTGTACCTTCGCCGCGATGGGAGACGGTGAGGGGCTGACGCGGCGCGCCGTCCTGCGGGATGGCTCGATCGTCGCGCTCGCGGTGCTCGCCGCGGGGCCGTCCTCGGCGCTGGGGAACGTCGCGGTGGCCATCCGCCAGGGCGGGCCCGTCTTCCTGAGCGAGGACGAGCTCGCCACCCTGCGCGGGCTCGTCGACCGGTTCATTCCCGGGCGCCCCGAGGATCCGGATCCGGGCGCGGTGGAGGCGGGCTGCGCCGAGGCGATCGACGCGCTCCTCGGTGCCTTCGCCGTCGACCCGCCGCGGATCTACGCCGGCGCGCCGTTCTCCGACCGGGCAGGCTCGGCCGTCAATCACTTCGCCGAGTTTCTCCGCCTCGATTCCTACGAGGAGACGGCGTGGCGCCTGCGCATCGAGGGCTCGCGAGGCCGCTCGGAGCTCGAGTTCAACGGGCCGGTCCCAGGGTGGCAGCGGGTGTACACGGAGGGCCTCGCGGGGCTCGACGCGGCCGCCGGCGGCAACTTCGCGGAGCTCCCGGGCCCCGCCCGCGACCTGATCCTGCGCAACTCCGGCGAGGGCGCCGTCGCGGAGCTCCTCGATGTCGCCTGGCCCCACACGATGCAGTTCATGTACGGGGCACCGGAGTACGGCGGCAACCGGGACCTCGTCGCCTGGCGCTACGCGAACTACCCGGGCGACGTCCAACCGCGTGGCTGGACGCGCGAGCAGGTCGAGCAGCCGGGCGGCAGCTCCGGCGAGCGGCCCCGGTCCCTCGAGGACCTGCCGATCCCGGTCGAGCGGCTGATCGCGATCTCGCCGCTCGGCGCCTCCCCGGAGCACCTACACGGGTTGATCGTGCGAAGCGGCGGAACCCTGAGCGGACTGCGGGCGGCGTTCGGCCCGGCGATCGACGCGATCGACGAAGGGGTCGGCGATGCCTGACGCCGTCGTCGTCGGCTCCGGCGCTGCCGGGAGCGTGGTCGCCTGGGAGCTCGCCCGCCGGGGATTCTCCGTGACGGTCCTCGAGCGTGGCCGCAACATGCGCCCCGGCTTCGGCAGGCGGCCGAGCGGCAAGCTCGGCACCCGGTACGGCAGCGACGAGATCAAGTCGACTCGCGACTTCGGGTTCCCGGACCCCCTGCTCGAGCCCTACACATTCCGGACGCAGGGGGAGGCGGCGTCAGGCACCGCGCGCTCGGCCTCGGGCGCGCTCGGCCAGCTGGGCTCCGCGGTGGGCGGGACGACGCTCCACTACAACGCCAAGTTCCCGCGGTTCTGGAAGCACGACTTCAAGCAGCTGTCGGATCTCGGCCCGGTCCCGGATGCGCAGGTTGCCGATTGGCCGATCTCCTACGACGACCTCGCGCCGTTCTACGACAAGGTCGAGAAGCGGGTGGGAGTGCAGGGCGACCGCGGGGCGATGCCGCTGCGAACACGCGCACAATCGCCGCGGCGCCGCCCGTTCGCGATGGAGCCCAATCCCACGAGCTACGCCGGACAGCTCCTCGCCGAGGGGGCTCGGCGCACCGGCTACGAGGCGTACCCGCAGCCCGCTGCGGTCAACTCGCGAACGTACGCGGGGCGCCCCGCCTGCGTCTCCTGCGGTCTCTGCTCCGGGTTCGGCTGTCCGATCAACGCGCGCGGGGACGCGCTCGTCGCGTGGCTCAACCCGGCGGTGAGGACCGGGCGGGTCCGGGTCATCTCGCGCGCGTTCGTCTACCGGATCGACACCGTGAGGAACGGCAAGCGGGCGAGCCAGGTGCGCTACGCCGACTCGCGTGGCCGGCGCCGCAAGATCTCCGGCGACGTCGTCGTCGTGGCCGGCAGCCCGATCAACACCGCGCGGCTGCTCCTGATGTCGAGGAGCAGCGACCACCCCGACGGGCTCGGCAACCGCTCGGGGCAGCTCGGGCGCAACATGATGTTCCACAACTTCACGCTCGCGACGGCGACCTTCCCCGAGGACATCCATCCGAATCGGGCGCAGTCGAACCCGCTCCAGCTGGACGACCTGGTCGGACCGTTCACGGGGTCGGAGGCGGAGTCGCTGGGCGTCCCGTACGTCAAGGGCGGCCTGGTCCAGGTGGGCGGGGCGCTGCCGCTCTTCAGCGAGGCGACCACCTACTCGATGTTCAGCGACTACGGCGGCGAGCACAAGCAGCTGATGAAGGCCGGCCTCCTGCACTCGCGGATATCCGGGTCCCAGCTCATCCACGAGGACCTGCCCCAGGCGGAGAACCGCATCGACCTCGACCCCGAGGTCAGGGACTTCCACGGCTTCCCCGCCGCGCGCATCACCTACAGCCCGCACGCGCACGAACGCGCGGCCGCGCAGCTCCTCGGGCCGCGCCTGGAGGAGTTCCACGCGGCGGCGCCCGGCGCGGTCGGGGCCGCGATCATTCCCTATCCGCTGATCGACGATGGCGCGACCACGACCGCGCACCTGGCGGGGACGGCGAGGATGGGGGAGGATCCGCGCGATTCGGTATGCGGTCCCGATGGCCGCGTGCACGAGGTCGGCAACCTCTACGTCGCCGACGCGTCGACGTTCCCGACCTTCCCCGGCTTCAACCCGACGAACACGATCATGGCCAACGCGCTTCGCATCGCATCGGGGATCGAGGCGTGAGGGCGCGGGGGAGAGTCGCGTTCGCGATCGCGCATCGCCGCAGTCGCGATGGTCGCGTTCGGCGTAAGCGGGGCCGGCGCCGGCGCCGAGCCGCGGTCCGCGGGCGAGCCGGAGTTCGACGTCCTCGTCTTCTCGAAGACCGCGGGCTTCCGCCACGTCTCGATCCCCGACGGCATCGCCGCGATCAAGGAGCTTGGGGAGGAGAACGACTTCGCGGTGGAGGCGACCGAGGACTCGGGCCAGTTCACGCGGCGGAACCTGAAGCGCTTCGAGGCGGTGATCTTCCTGAGCACGACCGGGACGGTGCTCGAGGACTCCCAGCGGCGGGCCTTCATGCGCTACATCCGCCGCGGCGGCGGCTACGTCGGCATCCACTCCGCCGCCGACACCGAGTACGACTGGCCGTTCTACGGCAGGCTCGTCGGCGCCTACTTCAAGAGTCACCCGCTCCAGCAGAACGCGGAGTTCGTGACCGAGGCACGCACCCACCCGGCGACCGCCCACCTCGAGCCCCGTTTCACCGTCTTCGACGAGTTCTACTCGTTCCAGTCGAACCCGCGGCCCGACGTCCGGGTCCTCCTCTCGATCGACGAGTCGACCTACTCGCCCGATCCGAACACGACCAACCTTCCCGGCGGCACCCCGTCGAGCGGGATCATGGGCGACCACCCGATGAGCTGGTGCCACGACAACCTCGGCGGCCGCGCCTTCTACACCGCCCTCGGCCACGAGAGCTACCTGTACGAGCTCGAGTGGTTCCGCAAGCACCTGCTCGGCGGCATCCTCACCGCAGCGCGCCAGGTCAAGGCCGGCTGCAAGCCGCGGCCGGGCTGACGCTCGACCTCCCGCTAGCAGCGGCCTGCGCAAACGCAGCGCGACGCCGACGGTGACGAGACTGCAGACCAGGCCGATCGCGTCGGAGACGATTAGAGGAAAGCTGCCGATCCCGACCCCGTAGAGCAGCCAGATCAGGTATCCGCCGCTGGTGGTAGCCAGGAAGCCGACGGAGACGTCGCGGGAGCTTCCGCGGCGCTGCATCGTGCGGACCTGGAGCAACAGCGCGCCGCCCGCCGCGAGGCTATAGACGGTGGCACCGGCGCCGAGGGTTGAGACCGGGTCGATCACGGCTTGGAGCGTGTCGGGCCGGCGGCCGCTCCTACAAGAACAGAAATTGGACCAATGAGGTACAGAACTTGGACTTGTCTCTCAGCGACCCTTGTGAGAAACTGCGCGAGTGGACGGATATGGCCAGTACTGCCCGATCGCCCGGGGCGCGGAGGTATTCGCGACGCGGTGGACGCCGCTGATCCTGCGCAACATGCTCATGGGCGCGAGGACGTTCACCGAGATCCGCGACGGCGTCCCTGGCATATCCAAGACCCTTCTTGCCGAGCGCCTACGCGTGCTCGAGCACTATGGAGTGGTCGAGCGCGTTCCGATCGGAGAGCGGCGAAACGCCTATGAGCTAACCGAATCCGGCCGCGGTCTGGGGCCGGTCTGCGCGGCACTCGGCCAGTGGGGTGAGGAATGGATCGAGCTCGCCCCGGAGCACTTCGACGCGCATATCGTGCTGGAAAGCCTCGCGGGACAGCTCAGTGTGGACGATCTGCCCGACCGACCGACGACGTTCCGGTTCGAGCTGGGCGGACGCCCCCGCGAGCGATACTGGTTGTTCTGCGGGGCCGGACGAGCCGAGGTCTGCGCCAAGCCGCCCCTCCCGGACGATGATCTCGTCCTCAACACCAAACCCGAGTGGCTCGCCCGCTGGCATATGGGGGAACTCTCGATCGGCGAGGGCGTCCATCGTGGAGTGATGAGCGCCGAAGGCCCCCAGCGACTGGTCAGAATGCTCTCCCGGTGGGGCGGGCGCGGGTCGATCAAGAACCGTGAGTTACCGGTGTTCCCCGGCTAACACCACCTGGCTGCGCGCTCTAGTTCCCGGGGTCGATCCGGGTGACCGTCGAAGCCTCTTCGTCTGCCGTCCAGACCGAGTCCAGGCCGATGGCGAGGTCGGCCGGGTCGGCGCCCACGTCGACGGGCTTGCCGACGAGCTCCAGGCTCGAGGGATCGACCCGTACCACGGTCGAGTCGCCGCCGTTCGCGACCCAGACGTAGCCGAGGCCGGCCTTCACCCCGCGGGGAAGCGCGCCGACCTGGACCGGCTCGCCTTCGACCCGCTGAGCATCGGGGTCGATCTCCGTCAGCGTGCCGTCGACGTTGTCGATCACCCAGACCGAGCCCTCGCCGACCGCGATGTCGTTGGGGCGCGACCCGGGCATCGCGATCGCGCTCCCGTCGCGCTTCGCCGTGGCGGCGTCGATCCGGGAGATCGAGCCGGCGTCGATGTTCGCCACCCAGACCGAGCCGTCGCCGGTGGCTAGGGAGCGGGGAGCGGCCCCGACCTCCTCGGTGGCGTCCACCTCGTTCGCGTCGGGGTCGATCCGGGAGACCGTGTTGTCGCCCTGGTTCGCGACCCAGACGTAGTTCTCGTCGAACGCGACGTCGGACGGCGCGGCGCCGACCGGGATCTTCACCGGGGCGGTTCCCTCGAGGGGGTCGAGCCGGTAGACCGCGTTCTCGGGAGGGCTCACCGCCCAGATCGAGTCGAAGGCGACGGCGACCGAGGCGACGCTCGGGACGCTCGCGGCGGGACGCTCCGCCTCGTTCGACTTCGGGTCGACGGCCTGCACGTCGCCGACGCCGCGCGCCGCGACCCAGACCTTCTCGGGCCCACCGCGATGCCGGACGGCGAATCGCCGACGTCGATCTCCGCCACGTTCCGAGGCTGCGGCGCCGAGCCGGCGGTCGAGGCACCCCCGGGTTCGCCGGACGGCTCGTCCCCGCCGCCACCGGTGGCGAGCAGGACCACCGCGGCGACGGCCGCCACCGCCGCCACGAGCAGCGCCGCCGGCAGGAGCCGCCGGCGGGAGGCGCCCCCGCGCGGCAGCGCCCGCGTCTCGGGCTCGGCCGCGGCGGTCTCGCCGGGGGCGGTCGGGTCCGAGGCCGCCGCCGTGACGCCGGGAGCGGAGGCCGTGGGCGGTACGGGCGTGCTCAGTTCGCCCGGGGCGACGCCGAGCGCACGAGCGAGATCGGCGGCCAGCTCACCGGCCGAGGGGTAGCGATCGCCGGGGTCGGTCGCCATCGCCTTGACGATCACCGCGTCGACCGCCGGCGGCAGGCTCGGATCGGTCTCGGTCGGCCGCGGCCGGGGAGCGTTCGCGTGCGCGAACAGCGTCGCCAGCGAGTTCTCGCGCGGGAACGGCGGGCGGCCGGTGAGCGCGAAGTGGGCGACGCCGCCGAGCGAGTAGACGTCGGTGCGGGCGTCGACGTGCTCTCCCGCCGCCTGCTCGGGGGCGATGTACTCGACGCTGCCCACGAACTCCCCGGTGCCGGTCAGGGTCTCGCCGCCGGTCGTGGTGCGGGTGATGCCGAAGTCGGTCAGGTAGACCCGCTCGCCGTCGGCGCTTGGCTCGATGAGCACGTTCGCAGGCTTCACGTCGCGGTGGACGAGCCCCTGAGCGTGCGCGGCGTCGAGCGCCGCGCCGATCCCGGCGACGATCGAGGCGGTGCGCCGGTGCCCGAGGCGGCGCTCCGCCTGGACGACGCGATGCAGGTCGCTTCCCTCGACCAGCCGCATCGCCAGGTAGAGCATCCCGTCCTCCTCGCCGGCGTCGTGGACGGGGATCACGTTCGGGTGCTCGATCGCGGCCGCCATCCGCGATTCGCGCTTGAAGCGCTCCCGGAAGCGCGCGTCGTCGGAGAGCGCCGGCGCGATCACCTTCAGCGCGCGCTCGCGATCGAGCGCCAGCTTGCGTGCCCGGTAGACGACCCCCATGCCGCCCTTGCCGAGCACGCCGACGATCCGGTGGCCGGCGAACTCCGATCCGGTCTCCAGCCCGGGCCCGTCCGTTCCCGCTTCCCCTTCCAACGCCTAGAGGTCCCTGATCGTGATCACGCCGTTCTGCATCGCTACCTCGACCAGCTTCACCCGCTTCTGGTTCTGCGGGACGTCGCCCAGGCCGAAGCGCTCGAACAGCGTCCGCAGGTGTCCCTTGACCGCGTCGACGGAGAGGAAGACCTCGTCGGCGATCTGCTTGTTGGTCGCGGGCGTCGCGTAGGTGCTGCCGTCGCGGTAGGGCCGGCAGAGGGCGAGCAGGATCTTCCGCTGGCTCGGGGTCAGCTCGACCGCGGGGGCGTCCGGTGCCGCCGCGGTCTCGCCCGCCTCGACCGAGGCGGGGTCGCGGAAGACGACGACGGTCTCGCCGAAGCGGAGCTCGTCGCCGTCGCGGAGGCGGCTGCGGCCGCTGGTCCGCTCGCCGTTCAGGAAGGTCCCGTTGCGGGAGAGGCCGTCGTCGACGACCGTCCACTGGCCGCCGATCCGGCGCAGCTCGGCGTGCAGGAGCGAGACCTGGTCGTCGTCGAGCGTCAGGTCCATCTTCGCGTCGCGTCCGACGCTGAAGCGCTCGGCGGCGCTTCCGAGCGGCGACGATCCGCTGCCCACCGGCTTCGCGGTAGAGCAGGAAGGGCTCCCCGTCGCGCTCGGCCTCGAGCCGTTCCTTGAGCTCGGCGGGGGATGCCGCGTGGGCGTCGTCAGGGCGGGCCATCGGTCGCAGTCTTACACCCAGGGTGGGCGGGTCAACACCTCGGATAAGGCTGCCAACACCTGGTGTCCCTGGTACCGCCGCCGGTTCTCGCCGACGCTGGTCGCAATCGATGAGAACGCCCGCCGATCCACGGACGGCGGGCTTGGCGAAAGGACAGAGATCATGTTGAGCAAAGCGATCAGGACCACGTTCGGGCTGCTTGCGATGACTGTGGCGCTGGCGATCCTGCCGGGCGCCGCGGCTGCGGGTCAGGCGAAGCCGAAGGCGCCGCGCTGCATGGGCGAGAGGGCGACGATCGTCGGCACCAAGAAGGCCGACAACATCAGGGGCACGAACCGAGCCGACGTGATCGCCGGCCTGGGTGGCAACGACAAGATCACCGGCAAGGCCGGCGCCGACCTCGTCTGTGCGGGCGAGGGCCGCGACAACGTCCTCGGCGGTGCCGAGTCGGACCGCGTGGCCGGCGAAGCGAGACCGACTACCTCACGGCGGCGAAGGTGACGACACCCTCGACGGCGGAACCGAGAACGACGATCTGTACGGCGGCGACGGCGCCGACGAGCTGATCGGCGATTCCGAAAACGACGAGCTCGACGGCGAGGCGGGCGATGACCAGCTCGCACGGCGGCGACGGTCGCGACCACCTCTACGGCGGCGACGACGCCGACGCGATCGCCGGCGGCGCCGATGCACGACGGCCTGTCCGGTGATGCGGGCGATGACCAGCTCGCCGGCGAAGAGGGCAGCGACGAGCTCCGCGACGGCCCCGGGATCGACACGCTCGCGGGCGGCAGCGAGGCCGACGCGCTCGTGCCGGAGGACGACCGAACCGGCGGCGAGACGCTCGACGGCGGCGAGGGGATCGACGTGGTCACGTACGCGGAGTACGCGACCGAGGTCCGGATCACGCTCGACGACCAGCCCAACGACGGCAGCCGCTGCCCGCAGCAATGCGAGGGCGACAACGTCATGGGCACGGTCGAGAACGTGTTCGGCAGCCCGTTCGACGACGTCGCTGGTGGGCAACGCGAGCTCGAACCTGCTGAACGGCGGCGACGGGTCCGACTTCATCCACGGCCGCGAGGGCGGCGACCTCGTCTCAGGCGAGGCCGGGACCGACTCGGTCAACGGCGAGGCCGGCGACGACTCGGTCTCCGGAGGCGCCGGCGACGACGCGCTGGACGGCGGCACCGAGACCGACGACTGCCGGGGCGAATCCGGAATCGACTCCGCGGCGAATTGCGAGGCGGTGGTGGGGACCGAGGCCTAGCGCGGGCGGGCGGGGCGGGGGCCGGCGCCGGCACTCGGGACGCCGCCTTCGGGGGCAACGTCTAGTGCCGGTCGAGGGCCCGCCCCCCGCCCCCGCTCCGCATAGGCTCCGGGTATGGGGAAGGTTTTGGAATCGATCGTGATCGATGCTCCTCTGGCGGAGGTCTGGGATTTCTATTTCCAGGCCGAGACCTGGCCGACCTGGGTCGACCAGTTCGACCGGGTCGAGTCTTCGACCGGATACCCGGAGGAGGGCGGGACGCTTCGCTGGCAATCGGGCAGGGCGGGGAGGGGGGAGGTGACCGAGACGGTGCTCGCGCACGAGCCGCGCACCCGTCACCGGATCGCGTTCAGCGACCCCGAGTCCGAGGGCGAGCTCGAGGTCCGGTTCGCGATCGAGCCGGGCGAGGGCACCGGCGCGACCAAGGTCGAGCAGGAGATGGAGTACGCGATCACCGGCGGCGGCGCGCTCAGCGGCCTCACCGACGTGCTCTTCGTCCGCTCGCAGTTCCGCCGCTCCCTGCAGCGGTCGCTCGGGCGCCTGCGGATCGAGGTCCTCGACGCGGTCCGCGCCGGCTAGACGCTCTCCCGACGCACCTGGATCTGCCTCCCGATACCCTCTCGCGCCCCCGACCCGGAGGTTCTTTCTACAGATGTTCGTCTTCAAGGCCGCAGTCGTCGGTGCCGGCACGATGGGCGGCGAGATCGCCCAGGCGATCGCCGCCGCAGACATCCCCGTCGTCCTCAAGGACATCGACCAGAAGTTCGTCGACACCGGCCTGGAGAAGGCCCGCGAGGTCACCGAGGGCCAGCTGGCCCGCCTCGTCAAGAAGGAGAAGCTGACCCAGGAGCAGGCCGACGCCAAGGCCGACGAGATCGTCGGCCGGATCGAGGGCACGACCTCGTACGACTCCTTCGGCGACGTCGACTTCGTGATCGAGGCCGCTCCGGAGCGGATGGAGATCAAGCAGGTCGGTCTTCGCCGAGCTCGACTCGGTCACGCCCGGGCACGCGATCCTCGCCTCCAACACCTCCTCGCTCTCGATCACCGAGATGGGCGAGGCGACGCTGCGGCCCGACAAGGTCGTCGGCTTCCACTTCTTCTACCCGGCCTCGGTGATGCCGCTGCTCGAGATCGTCGAGGGCGAGGAGACCTCCGAGGAGACCGTCGCGGCGGCGATCAACTTCGCGCAGACGATCAAGAAGCAGCCGATCACCTGCGCCGAGGTCCCCGGCTTCGTCGTCAACCGGATCCTGAACTCCTCGGTCGGCGAGATCTTCCGCGCCCAGGAGGAGGGCGGGCTCTCGATCCAGAAGATCGACGAGGCGGTCGCCGAGGCGAACCTCGCGCCGATGGGCCCGTTCTTCCTGATCGACATGCTCGGCCTCGACACGGTGAACCACGTCGCCGAGCACCTGCACGAGTCCTACGGCGACAGCTTCTACATCCACGAGGGGATGAAGAAGCTCGTCGCCGACGGCAAGCTCGGCGCGAAGTCGGGCGGCGACGGCTTCTACAAGGACGGCGAGCCGCAGATCGAGGGCGACAACGACCCGCCCGAGGACCTCGGCGACATCTTCACGCTGAAGGCCTTCGTCGAGGCCTGCCTGCTGCTCGAGGAGGGCGTCTCGACGGTGCGCGAGATCGACCTCGGGATGATGGCCGGCGCCGGCCTCGACCCGCGCCGCGGCCTCTTCCCGCCGTTCTGGAAGGCCGACCTCGAGGGCCTCGACATCTAGCTCGAGAAGCTCGAGAAGCTCGAGGAGGACGCACGGCGAGCGCTTCGCGCCGCCGCGGATCCTGAAGCGCCTGGTCGCCCAGGGCCGCCTCGGCCTCAAGTCGGGCCAGGGCTTCTACGCCTACCCGCAGCCCGACGACGGCGACCAGACCGACACGATCAAGGTCGAGACCCGCGGCGACGTCGCGATCGCCTGGCTCGCGAACCCGCCGATGAACGCGGTCTCGCCGCAGGTGATCAAGGACCTGAAGACGGTCTGGGACAGGCTCAACTCCGAGGGCGAGGTCGGCGCGATGGTCGTCTACTCCTCGATGCCCGGTCTCGTGTTCTCGGCGGGCGCCGACATCAAGGCGTTCACGCAGATGGACGAGGCCGGCGGCGAGGAGCTGATCCACACCGGCCACGCGCTGCTGCGCGAGCTCGGGGTCGAGCCGGATCTCGACCGTCGCCGCGGTCAACTCGATCGCGTTCGGCGGCGGCTGCGAGCTGGCGATGGCCTGCGACTTCCGGATCGCCGCCGACTCGGCGATCTTCGGCCAGCCCGAGATCAAGCTGGGGATCATCCCCGGCTTCGGCGGCACCCAGCGGCTGCCGCGCCTGGTCGGGCCCGGCAAGGCGCTCGAGATGAACCTGATCGGCGACGCGATCACGGCCTCCGACGCCTACGAGCACGGGCTCGCGAACGCGCGTCGTCCCCGACCACGAGCTCTTCGACACCGCGCTCTCCTGGGCGCGCAAGCTCGCCGGCCAGGCGCCGCTCGCGGTCGAGCAGGTGAAGAAGGTCTCCCACAAGGGCGACCTCGACGAGGGGATCGAGGCCGAGAAGGCGGGCTTCGCCGCCGCGTTCACGTCCGAGGACGGCAAGGAGGGCATCTCCGCCTTCCTCCAGAAGCGCACGCCGGAGTGGCAGGGCAAGTAGCGAGGGGCGGGGGAGGCACTCCCGCCGCCGAGCGGTCGGCTGCCGACAAGAGCTCGTCGGCGGGCCGCCCCGCCTACGACTCGCCCGGTTGAGTCGAGGAGAGCTCGTCGACGGTTGTGCTGACCGGCGCTGGGATCTCGGTGCCCAGCGGGATTCCTGACTTCCGCTCGCCCGGGACCGGGATCTGGGAGAACGTCGAACCCGTTCGAGGTCGCGACGATCGACGCCTTCCACCGCGACACGCAAGCGCTTCTGGGACTTCTACCGGCCGCGCTTCGAGACGCTCTCGGAGAAGCGGCCGAACCCCGCCCACGAGGCCGTCGCCGAGCTCGAGCGCCGCGGCCTGGTCGACGGCGGTGGTGACCCAGAACATCGACCTGCTGCACCGCCGGCGCCGGCTCGCGAGCGTGTGATCGAGGTCCACGGCTCGATCGCGACGTCGAGCTGCACCACCTGCGGCGCCTCGTGGCCGCTCGAGCAGGTCGAGGCGCTCTTCGGCGACGACGGCGTCGCCGAGTGCACCGGCTGCATGGGCAAGGTGAAGCCCGACGTCGTCCTCTTCGGCGAGCTGCTCCCCGAGGCCGCGATGAGCCGAGGCCCGCGAGCTCGCCGACGGGCGCCGACCTCATGGTCTGCGTCGGCTCCTCGCTCGAGGTCTACCCGGTCGCCGGCCTGCCCGAGCTGACGATGTCGGCGGGCGGCAAGGTCGCCGTCCTCACCCAGGGCCCGACGCCGTACGACGGCGAGGCCGACGTCCGCATGCACGGCGACGTCGTCGAGGAGCTGACTGCGCTCCTCGCCGCGCTCGGCTGACGTCGGTAGCGTCCGCACGCATGTCCGCCATGGTGTCTGGCGCGCTGGCTGCCGTTGTGGCTCGGAGTGCTGGCCGGGCTCGTCTGGTTCGGACCGGCAACTCCGACATCGTGCTCGTGGGGCCGGCTACGAAACGCACGACTGGATCGGTTACGACCTCGAGGAGCTCACGGCTCGAGTTCTCGCCGCGCCGGCGGCCATATGCCGTAGCGGGATGATCGTCTTCGCGAGCGTCGCGAAGCCGTTCGGCTCTGCTGGTCTACGTACCGTCGTTCAACTCCGAGAGACGAGACCGCAGGGATACCTGAGGCTCTCGTCGTCGAAACGCTCAGCGGGGCTGGTGGTCGCGTCGCCGACCACTGAGCGCCGTAGCGCTCGTCGCAGGCACTCGCGAGTCGACCTCGGCATGGAAGCTCTAGCTCGTGAGGGCGCGGAGGCTTCGCGGCGGGCACCGTGAACTCGCGCGGTGGCCACGCAGGCGACGCTCGACGCGCACCCCGCTCCCGTGCCCGCTCGATGATCCGTTGCATCGGTTGCAGCGAGGTCGTCGACGGATCGTCGGCGTGTCCTCGCCGGAATCGGCGTCGCCAGCGACGCTGCATGCGAACGCAGCGGTCGCCGCTCGACTCGTCGAGTCCCGCTCGCGACGCGGCGAGCAGCGAAGACCGCGGCACGATGGCGGGCTCGAGATTCGCTGCGGACTCCTGGCGCGCGATGCACGCTGCTGATTCTCTCCCCGGCCGAGGCTCGACTCACTGGCAATCCGCGCGTCGTCCGGCGGCTTCACGCTGCGCGAGGCCATGTCGCACGCGGACGTCGACGTCTGGATGCGGTCGGACGCAGTTCGCCGCACGGGAACGAGCGCGACTTCCCGCGCTGCGATGAGCCACTACGGGCCGAGGACGATCGAGCGGAGTCGTCGAGACCTCAGCGGATCTGCTTCCCGCAGAGCGGGACGTCCTTGCGAGGGTGTGCGGCGGATTCGCGCGGCGATGGCAGCTCGAGCTGGATCGCGAACTGCGTTCGCCGACCGTCGAGCCCGGCTACGACTTCGGCATCGAGGACCGACGCGCGGTACCTCGGCGATCTGGCGTGCTCCTGATCGCGACGCCACTCACGGCCGCGGGCGGTGGCCAGCTGGGACTCGAGGTCCAGCGCTGGCAGACGGATACCTCTACACGCGTTCCGCCGACTGCAAGGTCGACAGGGGCGAGCTCGTACCGGGACGACCGTGGAGCGCTCGCCTCCGCGGCCGTCGGAACGAGGACGACAGCGCCCGCTCGGAACCGGCGCAGCGCGCGCAGGCGCGCGGTTAATCTCGCCGGTCGATGAGGGCTTCGGTCAGGGGCAGGCTGGGGGCGGCCGGCGCGGCCGCCTGCCTCGCCGTGCTCGCGCTCGCCGTCGGCGCCGCTCCGGCCGGCGCCGCCAAGGGCGCAAGGTGACGATCAAGCGCACCACCGGCGGCATCCCCAACATCACCGCGAAGAACTACCGCGGCGCCGGGTACGGATACGGCTAGGTCTTCGCCAAGGACAACATCTGCGAGATGGCCGACGACTACGTGACGGTGCGGGCCGATCGCGCCCGCTACTTCGATCCCGACGGCAGCTACGAGTCGCGCGGCTGCGGCGCCGTCGATCAACAACACCGACTCCGACTTCTTCTTCCAGCGGATCATCGACACGGGCAAGGTCGAGGAGCTGATGAGCCGGCCGCCGCCCGTCGGCCCGCTGCCGGGCTCGAAGAAGGTCGTCGGGGCTACGTCGACGGCTACAACGCGTGGCTCGCGAAGACGGGCGTCGACAAGATCCGCGACCCGCGCTGCCGCGGCGCCGAGTGGGTGAAGCCGATCTCCGTGCTGGACGCCTACCGCCGCTTCTACCAGCTCGGCCTGCTCGCGAGCCAGACCGTCGCCGTCGACGGGATCGCCAACGCGACGCCGCCGACGCCGGCCACCTCGCGCGCCGCCGACGACCCGGAGCGAGGTCAGCCCGAGCCGAGGAGGAGATGGTCGCCGAGCTCGGCGAGCGCTGGAACGAGGGCGGGCTCGGCTCGAACGCCTACGGCCTCGGCAAGGAGGCGACCGCGAACGGCAAGCGGGATGGTTCTCGGCAACCCGCATTTCCCGTGGACCGGGCCCGAGCGCTTCTACCAGGCCCACGTCCGCGTGCCCGGCAAGCTGAACGTCTCCGGCGCCAGCCTCTTCGGCGTCCCGGCGGTGCTGATCGGCCACACCCAGAAGCTCGCCTGGAGCCACACGGTCTCGACCGCCTTCCGCTTCACGCCCGTTCGAGCTGCGCCTCGTCCCGGGCTCGCCGACGACCTACCTCGTCGACGGCCAGCCGCAAGCAGATGACCTCCGACGAGGTCACCGTCGACGTCCGCCAGCCCGACGGCTCGCTGCAGGAGGAGACGCGAACGCTCTGGAACACCGAGTACGGCCCGGTCTTCACCTCGATCCTCGGCCTGCCGCTCTTCCCCTGGACGCCCACCACCGCGTACGCGATGGGCGACGTCAACGCCGAGAACCTGCGCTACCTGAACCACTTCTTCGAGACCGACCACGCGCAGTCGACGAAGGAGCTCTACGAGATCCTCAAGCGCTACCAGGGGATCCCCTGGGTGAACACGATCGCCTCCGACGAGCGGGGCAGGGCGCTCTACGCCGACGTCGGCGCGATCCCCGCGGTCGCCGAACTCGAAGACGGCGTCGTGCAACACGGCGCTCGGCGCCGCCACCAACAACCTGCTCGGGCTGCCCGTGCTCGACGGCTCGCGCTCGGCCTGCAACTGGGACGAGGACCCGGACGCGGTCGTGCCCGGCACCTTCGGCCCGTCGAACGAGCCCCACCTCTTCCGCGACGACTACGTCACCAACTCCAACGACAGCTACTGGCTCTCCAACCCCGAGCAGCCGCTCGAGGGCTTCGCCCGGATCATCGGCGACGAGCGCACCGCCGCGCAGCCTGCGCACCCGGCTCGGCCTGATGATGGTGCAGGAGCGAATCGCCGGCACCGACCAGTACAAGGGCAAGAAGTTCACCCGCCGGCAGCTCCAGGACGTCGTCTTCAACAACCGCCAGTACGCCGGCGAGCTCTGGCGCGATCAGCTCGTGCGAGCTGTGCGAGCGAGAACCCGACCCTGACCGCGAGCGACGGCAGCTCGGTCGACGTCGAGCGAGGCCTGCCCGGTGCTCGAGGCCTGGGACGTCCGCGACGACCTCGACAGCCGCGGCGCGATCCTCTTCCGCCGCTTCGCCAGCCGCGCGCTCTCCGAGCCCGGCTGCCGGTCGGCGGACCGCCCGTGAGCCCGTTCTCGACCCCCTTCGACGTCTCCGACCCCGTCAACACGCCGAACGGCCTCGCGAGCGAACCAGGGGACGGTCCGCAGCGCCTTCGCCGACGCCGTCCAGGACCTGCGCGAGGCGAACATCCCCCTCGACGCCCCGCTGGGCGAGTACCAGTGGGCCGAGCGCGGCGACGAGCGGATCCCGATCCACGGCGGCCCCGGCGACCCGAACGGCACCTTCAACGCGATCTCCGCCCGCTGGGACGGCCAGCGGTTCCGCCCGGTCGACTACGGCTCGAGCTTCGTCATGGTCACCAGCTTCACCGGCGGCTGCCCCGACGACCGCTCGATCCTCACCTACTCGCTCTCGACCAACCCGAAGTCCCCGTACTACGCCGACCAGACCCGGATGTTCTCCGAGAAGGAATGGGTCGACCCGCCGTTCTGCGCCCGCGAGGTCCGCGAGGCCGAGCCGGTGGCGAAGGTGAAGCGCCTGAGCCGTAGGCGCTAGCCGCTAGCCCTCGAGCGCGAACCGCATCGCACCGTGAGGCCCGCACTCCGTGGAGTCGAACTCGACCGATTCGGCGACGTTGCCGATGATCGAGAGGCCGAGGCCCGAGCCCGGCGCTGTCGGGGTTCGGCCTCATCCCGCTGCCGCGGTCGGCGATCGCGACGATCAGGCATGTCTGCCGTCGACCTGCGGCGCTCAACCGTGAACGGCTCCGGCTCGCGATCGCGGTAGGCGTGGAAGACGACGTTGCTCGCGGCCTCGGAGACCGCGAGCGAGACGATGCTGGGATCGGCGCCCGACCCGGCCGCGAACTCGCCGACGGCCTGGCGGCAGTCGCGCACGTCTGCGCCGCTGCGGCCCGAATCGAGCTCCAGGCGCCCGAAGTCAGCGGCACGGTCGGTCATCGAACCCCCCGGTTATGATCGCCACGATGCCCGGAATAAAATCGCATCGCGGGCAAATCGTGGAGCGGCGCCTCGACGAGGACCACCGAACGCAGGTACGGGAAAGTGGACGACGACACGCGCACAATCGACGCCGGGGTGCTGAAGATGGAGAGCGCCGCGAGGGCGAATCCACCGGCTCAGCTCGCTCGGCGAGTTCGACATGGCCGGCGCCAAGGCGTACGAAGCCGAGATCGCGCGGATCGAGGCGGGCGGCGCGGCGCAGATCGTGATCGACATGAGCACGCTGGAGTTCATGGACTCGACCGGCCTGCGGCTGCTCCTCGAGACCGACATGCGCTCGCGAGAAGGATCAGGGCCCGGGTGCGCTACGTGCGCCCGAAGGGCGAGGTCGCGCGGCTGCTCCACCTGACCCGGGTCGACGAGCGCCTCGACTTCATCGACTGAGCGCCGGCGCTCAGCCGAGGATCTGGCGGCGCCGCAGGACCCGCTCGCAGAGCTCGAGCAGGTCCTCGAGCGACCGGGTCCTCCTCCGTCCCCAGCGGACCGCGGAGCGCCCGCTCCGCGAGATCGCTCGAGCTCGGGAACCCCGCCGCGGATCGCGTCGAGGTCCTCGAGCTGATCCTCGGGAGCGTCGGGCCCGAGCTCGGCGAGCAGCGCTCGCGCCGCGGGCTCGAGCTGTAGCGCCGCCTCGCGCCAGCGGCCGGCGTCGACGTCGAGGCGCGCCCGCAGGACGAGCGTCTCGGAGGCGCCCGATCCGATCGCGGCCGCCGAGCACCGCCGCGAGGCGCTCCTGCGGGCGCAGCGCCTCCGTGCGGCGGACGCGCCTGCCGGGATCGGGCGGGGCGTCGACCGCCTTGGTCCAGCGTCCCGCGGCCAGCTCATCGCCGTCGCCGTATCCCACCCTGGTCGCGACCGGGTCGTGGCTGCCGAGGTCGTTGACGTAGGGGTCCAGCGTCGCCGCGCGCTGGGCGTGCAGCGCTGTGTTGAGCAGGATCAGCGCCTCGGCGACGAAGGCGTCGCGCGCCTCGGGGTCGCGGGTGAGCTCGGCGAGCCAGGCCTCGGCCGCGGCCTCGTCGTCCAGCCGGTCGGCACGGACGGCGGTCGCCCGCGTCGCCGGCAGCTCCCGGGGATCGGGATCGGTGCCCGTGAGCCGGGCGTGCTTGCCCCGCTTGCGCCGGCCGCGCCTCGGCGCCGCCAGCGACGAGATCACGAGCACCTCATCGGCCTCGCCCTCTCGGTCGCGGACGAGGTAGCGGCCGTCCTCGATCCCGAGCCTCCCGGGGACCTCGAACTGGGCGAACCTGAAGAGGGGCAGTGCTGCTACTCGCCGATGTGGGCGTCCGAGGCGCGACCGCTGCGCTTCTTGCCCTTCTCGTCGCCGTCGGCGGGCAGCGAGTACTTCGCCGGGCCGGTGGGGATCTCCGGGTTGTCGATCTCCGCGATCCGGCCGATCAGGCGCTCCCATTGCTCCGGCTTGAGCAGGCGGACGAACTGCTTGCCCTGCTCCTGCTGGTCATAGAGCGGCGTGTAGCCGACGTGGATGTGGTCGGCGTGGTCGCCCATCGCGAAGGTCGGTCCGCCCATCTCCATCAGCGAGATGATCTGGGCGGGCTCCATGTTGCCCTGCAGCTTCAGCAGCTGCTGGATCGTCGCCTCGGTGATCGACCCGCGGCCCTGGTTGCCGATGATCGGGATCCCGTTGACCTGGGCGATGTCGACCGCGTTGCCGGAGGAGTGTGCGGAGACGTTGCCGGAGGTCGTGTAGATGCTGTGGCCGCACTTGAGCGAGGTGATCGTCAGCCGGAAGCCCGGACTCGGCGAGGTACTCCATCACCGCCAGGATCCGGCGGTCGATCTGCCCGGTCTGCGATGTCCTCGCGGCCGCAGGCGTAGATCTCGAGCCGCGGGTCGGAGAGCACGCGGCGCTGGAGCTGGGCCTTCGAGAGCAGCAGGATCTGGCCGATCGAGGCGTCGGAGAAGCCGAACGGGTCCTTGCCGGCGGCGCGGTAGATCGCCGTCGCCTCGAGCAGCTTCCAGCCGTCGAGGATCGGCTTCGGGTCGATCTTCGGGGCGCCGCGGCCGGTCGGGCGGATCTGGAAGTTGACGTGGGAGGCGACCTCGTCGGAGGGGCCGATCCGGCCGAGCACGGTGCCGGCGACGACCTGCGAGCCCTCGCGGAGCTGGGCGAGGTCCATCGAGTCGCGGTCGAACTTGAGCACGCCGGAGAAGTAGGACTTGAACGACTCGTACGCCGGCATCTTCTTGTCCAGCAGCTCGTCGAGCTGGCCGGAGAGGCTGGCCTTGTCGACGTTGCGGGGCCGCTCCGGCAGCGCGTAGAGGCGCTCGCGTGTGTCCTCGGTGTTCGCCAGGTCGGGCGCCGGCGCCGGCTCGCGGTTGGCCGCAGACGCTGCCGCCGCCGTCGGAGCCGTCGGTCTTGAGCTTGGTGGCCGGATCGGCGTCGGTCGCCGGGCCGTTCGGCGCCGGGTCCTTGTCGGGCGAGACCAGCTCGAAGTCGGCGGCCTTCAGCTCGCGCTCCTTCGGCACCGGGTAGACCTCGGAGACCTCGCCGAGCTCGGCGTAGGTGTAGCGGTTGCCGTACGCGTCCTGGAGGATCAGGTAGTTGCCGAGCTCCTTGGAGCGGCCGATCTTCTTGATCACGCCATCGTTGACGGCGACGACCGGGGCGCCCTCGTCCGCGTAGATGTTGATCCCGCGGCGGGTCGGCGAGGACTCGTACAGGCCCGAGGCGTCGCCCTCCTTGGCCCGGCGGGCGGCCTCGCGCTCGGAGATGTCGTCGGCGTAGCGGGACTTGGCGGCGACCGGGAAGTGGGCGCCCTCGGTGAGGCCGGTGATCGAGCCGATCAGGTCGTCCGGGAGCTTGCCGTACTGCTGCGCGTAGAGCAGGACCTCGTCGACGTACCAGTCGGCGTGGTTGTAGGCGAAGATCGCGCGGCGCAGGTCGGTCTCGCCGCCGGCGGCGCGGAGATAGCGGGCGGCGCCGCAGATCGCGTCGACGGGGTTGTAGGGGTCCTTGCGGCCGTCGCCGTTGGCGTCGACCCCGTAGGCCTCCCAGGTCGAGGGCAGGAACTGCATCCACCCGACGGCGCCGGCTGTGGACGTCACTCCGGCCAGCTGCCCGAAGTGGGTCTCGATGCGGTTGATCGAGGCGAGCACCTGCCAGGGGATCCCGTACTGGGTGCCGCAGGCCTGGTAGATCGGAAGCAGGAAGGGCGGGATCGAGAACTGGTCGATGATCTCGTTCGAGATCCCGATCGGCGCCGGTGCGAAGTCGGCGACGCTCAGCGTCGGGTTCGAGTCGCTCGGGCTGCCGTCCGGATTCCGAAGCGGGCGGCTCCTCGATCTTGTCGCGGCCTCCCGGCTTCGAGGTCCCGTCGCCCTTGCCGTTGCCCTTGCCGGGCTTGGTGCCGCCGGTGCCGTTGCCCCTCCGTTGCCGTTGCCGCCGCCACCGATGTCCGGCCGGTCGAGATCCGGACCCTCGGGGTCGGGTTGAGGGTCAGTGTCCGGAGTCGTGGTGGTGCCGCCGGGGGTGGTGGTGCTCGTCTGGCCACCGCCACCGCCTGTAGGCGCGTTGTACTCGTCCGTGTCGAGCGGGCCCTGGCAGCCGGGGTCGCTGAGGTCGGCGGTGCCGTCGCCGTCGTCGTCGCTCTGGTTCGAGCAGGCGGGGAGGGCGCCGCCCGGTTGGTGGCCGAGGTCCTGACCGTCGGGGAGGTCGATCGAGACGTCACCCTGGCCCGTCTGGAGCAGATTGCCGCCCTGCGCACCGGCGACGGCGGCCACGATCACGAGGCCGAGAGCGGCCAATGCGAGGATCAGTCCAAGCCTGTTTCTCAACGGTTCTCCATCCCTGGCCCCGGAGATCCCGTGGCCGCATCCGGCCAGGAATAAATGCCCAGCCCGGAAGCAGGCAAAACGCTACTTCTTGTCTCTCTCGTGTGCAACGTGCAACCGGCGGCTTGCATGCGCCCCCTCAACCCTGCGAGAAACCTACCCGAATAAGGCGGACCGGGCGCAGGTTCCCCGCCACTTAACGCACTCTTCATCGGCACGCCGGCGAACCCTCTGAAGCAACCCGGACCCCGGCGGTCGCCGATCCTCTACCCTGCCGCCCCGTGAGCGACGACGACGACAAGGGCCTGCGCGACCGGATTTCCTCCGGTGGCGAGGAGGCGATCGGCAACCTCGCCCAGACGCTGCTCGAGAACCCGGTTTTCAACTCGGCGCTGGCGACGGCGCTCGGCGCCGGCGAGAAGGCGGTCCAGGCGCAGCGCTCGGCGATGGGCGCGCTGAACCTTCCGGCGGCGACCGACGTCGAGCGCCTCGAGCGCCGCGTGCGCTCCGTCTCCGAGCGGGTCGAGGCGATCGAGGATCGGATCGACGAGATCGCCCGCGATCTCTCGCAGCTGAGCAAGCAGCAGGACGAGCTCGCCGGTCTCCAGCGACCAGTCCCGCCTCGACGTCGAGGAACGCTCCGGCGACTAGCTGCCCGCCGTAATCGCGGCGAGCGCCGCAGCAGCGGCCCGTCCCATCTCCAGCTCGGCCTCCAGCAGCCGTCCTCGCCGATCCGCTCGCCCGCGCTCTCGGTTACCGCGAGCAGGCAGGCGACCTCGACCCCGACCCCGGGGCC
This sequence comes from uncultured Thermoleophilia bacterium, assembly GCA_963844425.1. Taxonomy (GTDB): domain Bacteria; phylum Actinomycetota; class Thermoleophilia; order Solirubrobacterales; family 70-9; genus DASUSH01. The sequence goes on from CAWJOD010000004.1 coordinate 81,911, forward strand.
GAGCGCGTAGAGCGGCGCGGTCGCCGAGCTCCACCGCGGCGGCGCCGTCGAGCGCCTGCGCCTCGCGACCCGGGCGGGCGGTAGTAGAGGTCGTGGTCGCGACCGTGATCGGGCGGGCAGCGGGTGCGGCCGTGCGCAGGGCCTCGAGGAGGCTCGGGGAAGGCGCCGTGCTCGCGCCGGCGCCGAGCGAGCGGCTGGCGCCGTCGCCGGCCAGTGCGGATTCGACGACCGCGACCTGCCCGAGCCCGAGCTCGGCCGAGACCGAGCTGCAGGTGCCGACCCGGACCGCCCGCCGCACGCCCAGCTCGGCCAGCTCGGCGAGCACGATCGCCGCGCTCGGGCCCCCGATCCCGGTCGCCTGGATCGTCAGCGGCCGCCCGTCGCCCTTGGTCTCGCCGTAATAGCCCCAGAGGCCGCGGTGGTGATTCGACATCCTCGGCGCCTCGAGGAGCTCCTGGGCGAGGGCGAGCGCCCTGCCGGGGTCACCGGGCAGGATCGCGTCGGGCGCGATCGGGGCGGTGGGGTGGAGGTGGACGGCGATCCCGCGAAGGATAAGCTGACTGCGATGAGCGCCGATGACCCTCGGGGGGAGGGAAAGAGCGAGAGAGCGGGCTTCCCGAGAGCCTGCGCACCGCGGTCGAGCGCACCCTCTCGGCCACCGCCGACACGGCCGCCGAGACTGCCGAGCGCGCCCAGGAGCTTCTCGACGAGGTCGCCAGGCGCGGCCAGGGAGCCCGCGATGAGGTCGCCCGGCAGGGCCAGAAGACGCGCGAGGGCCTCTCCAGGATCCGTTTTTCCTCCTCCGAGGAGGTCAAGGAGCTGAACGAGCGGCTGGCCGGGATCGAGCGCCGCCTCGGCGAGATCGAGGGCGCACTTCGCGCCGCCACCGCCGCGGCCGACCAATCTAACCCTAAGGTTGAGGATTAGACTTGGCCGGGCCGGAGGATCGTGATCACCGGGATCGCCGACCACTGGGCGATCGAGCTCGCGCGCAAGCTCGAGCGCGACCCGTCGGTCGAGTTCATCGCCGGGATCGACTCCGAGCGGCCCGCCGCCGACCTCGAGCGCACCGAGTTCATCGAGGCCGACCTGCGCAGCCCCCTGCTCTCGCGGTTGATCCCGGCGACCGAGCCCGACACCGTGGTCCACTGCGGGATCGTCTGGTACCCCACGGCGGCCAAGCCGGCGCGGTCGCTGCACGACATCAACGTGATCGGCTCGCTGCAGCTGCTCGCCGCGTGCGAGAAGGCGCCGACGCTCGAGCGGGTCGTCGTCCGCGGCTCGGCGGCGATCTACGGCTGCGAGGGCGCCTCGCCCTCCTTCTTCACCGAGGACATGGCCCGCGGCTGCCCCTGCGCACCCGCTTCCAGCGCGATATCGGCGAGCTCGAGAACTACTTCGAGACCTTCTCGCGGCGCCGCTCCGACGTCGTCTGCACGATGCTCCGCTTCCAGCCCGAGATCGGGCCCCGGCCTGCGCACGCCCGCTGTCGCGCTACCTGTCGCTGCCGGCGGTGCCCACCCAGCTCGGGTGGGATCCGCGGCTGCAGCTGCTTCACGCCGATGACGCGACCGGCGCGCTGCACGCGGCGACGATGGCGCCGGTCCGCGGCGCCGTCAACGTGGCGCCGACCGGCTCGATCTCGCTCACCCGCCTGCTCCGGCTCGCCGGCCGCCCGCAGGTGCCGATCCCGCAGCAGCTCTTCGGCGCCGGCGCTCTCCCGGTTCGGCCGCCGCGCCCTCGGCGCCGGCGAGGTCTACAACGACGCCCTGCGCCTCCTGCGCTACGGCCGCGGCGTCGACAACACCCGGCTTCGCACCGAGCTCGGCTACGAGCCACGCTACGACGCCGTCGGCGCCGCCAAGGACTTCGCCGCGAAGACGCGCGGGCCGCAGCGTGGTCCCGCTGCCCGGCCTCGGCGCGCTCGCGGGAAGGGTGATGTCATGAAAACCGCCGAATCCTCAGCTTCGCTTCCGGTTCGGCTCGATCTCATCTGCATGAGATGAGCGCCGCTCCGCAGGCCGACACCGCCGAGGCGATCGCCGGCTTCCTGCGCGGGCTCGGCAGCGGCATCGGCTCCGGCCTCGACCCGGGCACGGCCGCCGAGCGCGCCGCCTCGGGGCTGCCGCGCGAGCCTGCGCGATCTCGGTCGAGCGGGCGGCGCGGCGGCTGCGCGGCGACTACCACGAGGACGAGTGGGGGTTCGACGAGGAGTTCGCCGAGGCCGTCTTCCCCTTCTTCGAGTTCCTCTACTCGACCTGGTGGCGGGTCCAGGCGGACGGGCTCGCCAACGTCCCCTCGCACGGCCGCGCGCTGATCGTCTCCAACCACGCCGGCTCGCTGTTCCCGTTCGACGCCTCGATGATCACCGGCGCGATCATGAAGGAGCACCCGCTGCCGCGGTGGCCGAAGTTCATGGTCCTGAACTGGGCCTTCGTCCTGCCGTTCCTCTCGGCGTTCATGCGCCGCGTCGGCGGCCTCCCGGCGAGCCCGCACAACGCCCAGCGCGCGCTCGAGCAGGACCACCTGGTGATGGTCTTCCCGGAGGGGGTGAAGGGAACCGGCAAGCCGTTCTCCGAGCGCTACCGCCTCCAGCGCTTCGGCCGCGGCGGCTTCGTCGAGGTCGCGCTGCGGGCCCGGTCGTCGATCGTCCCCGTCGCCGTCGTCGGCTCGGAGGAGATCTACCCGATGCTCGGCAACAGCCGGACGCTCGCCGGCGCATCGCCGGCGCTCCGTTCGCGCCGATCACGCCGACGTTCCCCTGGCTCGGGCCCGCTCGGGCTCGTGCCGCTGCCCTCGAAATGGCGGATCGAGTTCTGCCCGCCGATCGACCTCTCCGGCTACCCGCCCGAGGCCGCGGAGGACCGCCGGCTCGTCTTCGACCTGTCCGAGCAGGTGCGCGAGACGATCCAGGCGAAGATCTACGAGAACCTCGTCAAGCGCGGCTCGGCGTTTCTCTAGATGAACGAATGAGCGACGGGACAGCAGGCAAGGAGGCGAGCGCGGCGACCCGCGAGGTGCTCGCCGCGGCCGCGAACGGGCTCCCGGCCGAGAACGACGATGCGGAGAACGCGGCGCGAGGCTTCGTCGGCGGCCCCGAGAGCCTCGTCATCCGCGACAGCGACGGCAACGTCGTCTGGGACATGGACGCCTACGGCTTCCTCGCGCGACGGCGACGCCGAGGCTCCCGACACCGTCCACCCGAGCCTCTGGCGGCATGCTCGCATCGACACCAGGCCCGGCCTCTACGAGGTCGCCGAGGGCGTCTACCAGGTGCGCGGCTACGACGTCTCCAACATGACCCTGGTCGAGGGCGAGCGCGGCGTCGTCGTCGTCGACCCCCTGATCTCGGTCGAGTGCGCGCGCGCCGCGTTCGAGCTCTACACGGAGCACCGCGGCGAGCGGCCCGGTGACCGGGATGGTCTACTCGCACAGCCACGCCGACCATTTCGGCGGCGCCAAGGGCATCGTCGACATCGAGCGCCGTCGCAGGCCGAGGAGATCCCGGTCTTCGCCCCCGAGCACTTCCTCGTCGAGGCGGTCTCCGAGAACGTGCTCGCCGGCAACGCGATGGTCCGCCGCGGCGGCTTCATGTTCGGCAACTTCCTGCCGCGCGGCCCGCGCGGGCAGGTGGGCTCCGGGATCGGCTGGACGAGCTCGGACGGCAGCTTCTCGCTGATCCCGCCGACCGACGAGATCACGCCACACCGAGCAGTGGGAGATGATCGACGGCGTCCGCTTCGTCTTCCAGCTCGTCCCCGAGACCGAAGCGCCGGCGGAGCTCAACTTCCACCTGCCCGAGCGCAAGGCGCTCTACGTCGCCGAGATCGCGACCCACACCCACCACAACATCCTCACCCTGCGCGGCGCCCAGGTCCGCGACGCGCTCGGCTGGTCGAAGTACCTGAACGAGACGATCGAGCTCTTCGCCGCGGAGTCCGACGTGCTCTTCCACGGCCACCACTGGCCGACGTGGGGCCGCGACGGAGCTCCGAGTTCCTCCGCGCCCATCGCGACCTCTACCGCTACATCCACGACCAGACCCTGCGGCTGATGAACCATGGGCATGACCCCGACCGAGATCGCGGCCGAGGTCGAGCTGCCGCCGAGCGCCGCCGAGCACTGGTCCTGCCGCGGGTATTACGGCACGGTCAGCCACAACGTCCGCGCCGTCTACCAGCGCTACCTCGGCTTCTTCGACGGAGTGCCCGCCCACCTCGACCCGCTGACCCCGGTCGAGGCCGGCCGCCGCTACGCCGAGCTGGCCGGCGGCCCCGACGCGCTCGCTCGCGAAGGCGCGCGAGGCGTTCGACGCCGGCGATTACCGCTGGGCGGCCGAGCTCGCCAACCACCTCGTCTTCGCCGACGCGCGAGAACCGCGAGGCCCGCGAGCTCGAGGCCGACGCGCTCGAGCAGATGGGCTACCAGGCCGAGAGCGCGATCTGGCGCAACTACCTGCTCACCGGGGCGCTCGAGCTGCGCGCCGGCGCCCAGGAGCAGCGCGACACGGTCGCGGCGGGCCGCGACGTCGCCGTCAACCTCCCGATCGACATGGTCTTCGACGCGATGGGCGCGCGCCTCTCCGGACCGCGGGCGATGGGCAAGCGGATCGTCGTCAACTGGGACTTCACCGATCTCGGGGAGCGGTGGGTGATGACGATCGAGAACTCCGCCCTGAGCACCGTCAGCGGCCGCCTCGACGACGACGCCGACGCGACGATCGCGCTCACCCGCGGCGCCCTCGACGCGCTCATCCTCGACGGGCCGGAGGCCGCCGGCAAGGAGTTCGAGGCCGGCCGGATCAAGATCACGGGGACGGCGAGAAGCTCGGCGAGCTGCTCGGCCTCTTCGACTTCCCGGATCCCGGCTTCGACGTCGTAACGTCCGTAAGCTCCGCGACGATGGCGGGGCTCGTTCTGAGGCTCGTACTGGCGGGAGTACTGGTGGTCGCCGCGGTCTCGAAGCTCGCCGGCGGCCGCCGCGCCCACGAGGCGCTCGCGACCTTCGGGCTCGACTCCGAGCGCTCGCGGATGGTTGCCTCTGGTGGGCTGATCGTGATCGAGCTCGGGCTCGCCGCCGGGGTCGCCGCCGGCATCGACGCCTTCGCCTGGGCGGCGGCGCTCTTCATGCTCGGGCCTCTCCGGAGCGCTCGTCTCGGCGATCGCGTCGGGCGGCGCCGGCAAGCCGTGCGGCTGCTTCGGCCCGCGCTCCACGGTCGGCTGGGGCGCGGTCGCCCGAAACCTCGTCCTCGCCGCCGGCTTCGCGATCGTGCCGTTTGGCGCATAGACTGCCGGATCGTGGGCACTGCGACGGTGGAGAGGGCCGCCGGGGAGGTCGTGTTTCGCTCCTCGGAGGAGTTGCGCGAGGTGCTCGGGCGCCTGCTCGACAACGTCGACGCCGACGATCGCATCGGTCCGCTGCTGCGCGCCGCCCACCTCCGCGCCCGGCTCGAGTTCCCCGACCGTCGCGTCGACCTCAACATGGCCTCGTCCGAGGGCGAGGACGGCAACGTCGAATGGAGCTTTGCCCGGCGGCCGCCCTGGACGCCCAAGGTGACCCTGAGGATGGACTCGGCCGTCGCCAACGGCTGGCTTCAGGGCGAGGAGTCGCTCGCGATCGCGATCGCGCGCGGACGTGTCCGCTGGAGCGGCGAGTCCCGGTCGACGCTCTTCTTCGTGCCGATCGCAAAGCTGCTCGGAGATCCCTACCGGCGGCTGATCGAGGCCGACTTCGAGCACCTCCGCATTGCCTGAGGCCGGCGCTCCGGCAGCCCGAAATTGGGCATTGACCGAGGCGCCCCACGGGCGTAATCTCTGCTCACCAATCAAGGCAACAGGCCGAGAGCGGATAGCGCCGGCCGAAGCCCTCTGGCGACTGGGGTTGGCCGGCGATCCGCGAGGCGAGAGCCGACGGCCGGCGTTGCGGGCCGGTAAGCCCGCGAGCGACGGGGCAGCGCGACCCCGTCGCTCTCTGTCTGGGCTCGGTGGCGGGGCGGCAACCGGTGCCGAACGGCTTCTCGGCAGAATGGGGCGATGGCCGACGAAGGGATCTCCCTCCAGGAGGCATCGCGCCGGGCGGGCGTCTCGGCGGGGACGCTGAAGCGCTGGGCGAAGCCAGGGCATCGTCCCGGTGAAGCGCGGCCGCTGGACCAACGCCGCGGCCGCCCAGGCCCGGGTCGTCGCCCGGATGCGCGAGCGCGGGCACTCGCTCGACTCGCTGCGCCAGGCCGTCCGCGACGGCCGGCTCTCGTTCGGCTACGCCGAGTCGCTCCTCCCCGACGCGGAGCGCGGCTTCACCCTCGCCGAGGTCGCCGAGCGCACCGGGCTCGAGGAGGAGCTGATCGAGCGCCTGATGGCGCTGCTCGGCACGCCGACGGCGCTGGAGGGAACGCTCACCGAGCAGGACGCCGAGGCGATGGAGCTCGTGGCCGAGATCCTCGCCACCGGCTTCCCGCTGGTGGCGATGCTCCAGCTCATCCGCGTCTACGCCCAGTCGATGCGAAAGATCGCGGAGGCCGAGATCCGGATGTTCCACATCTACGTCCACGAGCCGCTGATCCGCCAGGGCGTCGGCGCCTCTCGAGATGGCGGAGGAGATGGAGGAGCTGGCCTCGGACCTGATGCCGCTCACCGGCCCGCTGATCGAGTATCTGCACGGCCGCTACCGCCGCTACTTCTCCGAGCAGGACGTCGTCGGCCACATGGAGACGGAGTTCGGAGGCGCGCGATGACCTCGGCCGCGTGACGATGGCGTTCTGCTTCGTCGACCTCGCCGGGTTCACCCGCTTCACCGAGGAGGAGGGCGACGAGGAGGCGCTCGACCTGATCGAGCGGTTCGTCGATTCGGTCGAGGCGACCCTGCCCGGCGAGGCCACCGTGGTGAAGACGATCGGGGACGAGGTGATGATCGTCTCGCCCGAGCCGGTTTCCCTGACCGAGTGGTCGGTCGGCTTCCTCGGCCTGTTCCAGGAGCGGCCGCAGCCGCGCGTCGGCCTCCACTACGGCGACGCCGTCTACCGCGACGGCGATTACTTCGGCACCCAGGTGAACCTCACGCATCGGGTCGTCGCGCGCGCCCTCGGCGGCGAGGTGATGGTCACCCGCGAGGTCGCCGACAGCGCCGCGGACTCCGAGTACCTGCACTTCGAGCCGATCGGCGAGGTCGCGCTGAAGGGCTTCCCGAAGCCGATCGAGCTCTTCACCGTGCACCCGGCCCACGAGACCGGCGAGCACGGGATCGTCGAGCGCTGATCGTGGCGGGCTCGGGCGCCGGCGCGGTCGACGAGCTCGCCGCCGCGATCCGCGCGAGCGGGCTCGTGCCGCCGGGCTCGAGCGGGGTCGTGCTCGTCTCCGGCGGCGCCGACTCGGCCTGCGCCGCTGCCGGGCTGGTCGCGGTCTGCGGGCGCGGAGAACGTCGCTCGCGCTGACCCTCAACTACGGCCTGCGCGACAGCGCCGACCACGACGAGGCAGGTCTGCCGCGAGCTCTGCGCGCGGCTCGGGATCGACCTCGCGGTGGTCCGGCCCGAGCTCGAGGAGGGAAACGTCCAGGCGCGCGGCCCGCGACGCCCGCTACGCGGCGGCGGAGCGGCTCCGGGCCCGCCGCGAGGCGGACTGGATCGCGACCGGCCACACCCGCACCGACCTCGCCGAGACCGTGCTCTACCGGCTCGCGGTCTCGCCCGGGCGCCGCGCGATGCTCGGGCTGCCGGCGCGGCGCGGCCGCGTGGTCCGGCCGCTGCTCGCGCTCGAGCGCGCCGACACGCGGCGGATCGCGGCCGCGGCCGGGCTCCCGTTCGCCGACGACCCGACGAACACGGACCCCGCGTTCGCCCGCAACCGCATCCGCGCCGAGGTCCTGCCCGGCCCTCCGCGAGCTCAGCGCCGCCGCCGAGCGCAACATCGCCGAGACCCGGGCCGAGCTCGCGGAGGAGAGCGGAGGTCCTCGACCGCCTCGTCGGCGAGCTGCTCGAGGGCGCGGGCGCCGGCGACGGGGTCGCGGCGATCGTCCGCCGACGCGCTCTGCCGGCGCCGAGCCCGCCCTCGCCCGGCTCTCGCTGCGGGCGCTCGCCGAGCGCGCCGCCCGGCGCGACGTCGCCGCTCGGCCGCGACCCGCGCCGACGAGATCCTGCGGCTCGCGCGATCCTCCGAGGGCGGCCAGGTCGACCTCGGCGGCGGCCTGCGGGCGATCTGCGAGGGCGGCTTCGTCAGCTTCTCGGCGGCGCGCGCCGACGTCGCCCCGGACCCCGCCGGCCTGCCGATCCCCGGCGAGTGCCGGTTCGGGCGCTGGCTGGTGCGCGCCGAGGTCCGCCCGGCGCCGGTCGAGCCCGGCCGGACCCGAGCGGGCGACGCTCGACGCGGCGCCGCTCGGGGAGGAGGTCGTCGTCCGCGCCTGGAGCGACGGCGACCGGATGCGGCCGCTCGGGCTCGACGGGTCGAAGTCGCTTCAGGACCTCTTCACCGACCAGCGCGTCCCGCGCTCGATGCGGCGCTCGCTGCCCGTCGTCGAGGCCGCGGGCGCGATCGCCTGGGTGGCGGGGGTCGCGGTGTCCGAGGAGTTCAAGCTGACCGAGGCGACGCGCGAGGTCGCCGTGCTCAGCGCCACGCCCGCGTAGGCGCATGAGGCGCCACCCGAGTAGCCTGCGCGCCGTGGAGGCCGGCCTGGACGGATCGCGGATCGGCGAGGTGCTCGTCGAAACCGCCGACCTCGAGCGACGCGTCGCCGAGCTCGGCGAGGAGATCAGCCGCGACTACGAGGGTCGCGACCTCGTCCTCGTCGGCGTTCTGAAGGGCGCGGTCGTCTTCATCGCCGACCTCATGCGCCACCTGACCGTGCCGTGCGAGGTCGACTTCATGGCGGTCTCCTCCTACGGCTCGCAGACCGACTCCTCCGGCGTCGTTCGCATCCTCAAGGACCTCGACGCCTCGATCGGCGGCCGCGACGTGCTGATCGTCGAGGACATCATCGACTCCGGGCTGACCCTCCAGTACCTGCTGCGCAACCTGAAGGCGCGCGATCCGCGCTCGCTCGAGGTCTGCTGCGCTGCTGACGAAGCCCGATCGCCGCCGCGTCGACCTGCCGACCCGCTACGTCGGGTTCGAGATCCCGAACCAGTTCGTCGTCGGCTACGGCCTCGACTACGGCCAGCATTACCGCAACCTGCGCAGCATCGCCGTGCTTGAACAGGTGGATCAGACCCGCTGCAACGCGGGTCGGCATGTGTTTAGTGAGGGCAAAGAGGCCCGGTTACACTGACTTTCGATTGTGAAGCGGTTTTTCAGAAGCGCGGCGTTCCCGATCCTGATCGTGCTCGTGCTGGCGTTCTTCGCCCAGCGGCTGATCACGCCCGGGGAGCAGACCGAGGCGCCCACGTACAACGAGTTCCTCACCCAGATCGAGGAGGACCCGGAGTCGATCGACAAGGTCACGCTCCAGGCCCAGAAGAACAAGATCGAGGTCCTCGAGTCGAACGGCGAGGAGTACGAGACGGGCTTCCCGCAGAACACCGAGGAATCGCTGGTCAACACCCTGCAGCGGAACGACGTCGAGACCGTCGTCGAGGGTGAGTCCGGCTCCTCGATCCTCAGCCTCCTCACCTACATCCTGCCCTTCGTCCTCTTCTTCGCCTTCTGGGTCTTCCTGATGAACCAGATGCAGGGCGGCGGCTCGAAGGTGATGAGCTTCGGCAAGTCCCGCGCCAAGCGGATGTCGGTGGACGCCCCGAAGATCACCTTCCGCGACGTCGCCGGGGCCGACGAGGCGGTCCAGGAATTACACGAGATCAAGGAGTTCCTCGAGAACCCGAAGAAGTTCCAGTCGCTCGGCGCCCGGATCCCGAAGGGGGTCCTGCTCTACGGGCCGCCGGGGACCGGGAAGACGCTGCTCGCCCGCGCCGTCGCCGGCGAGGCGGGCGTGCCGTTCTTCTCGATCTCCGGCTCGGACTTCGTCGAGATGTTCGTCGGCGTCGGCGCCAGCCGTGTCCGCGACCTCTTCGAGCAGGCGAAGCAGAACTCGCCCTGCATCATCTTCATGGACGAGATCGACGCCGTCGGCCGCCACCGCGGCGCCGGCATGGGCGGCGGCCACGACGAGCGCGAGCAGACCCTGAACCAGCTCCTCGTCGAGATGGACGGCTTCGAGATGAAGGACAACATCATCCTCATCGCCGCCACCAACCGCCCCGACATCCTCGACCCGGCGCTGCTGCGCCCGGGCCGCTTCGACCGCCAGATCGTCGTCGACCGTCCCGACCGCCGCGGCCGCAAGAAGATCCTCGAGGTCCACACGCGCGGCAAGCCGCTGGCGAAGGACATCGAACTGGACACGCTCGCCGGCCAGACGCCCGGGTTCACCGGCGCCGACCTCGCCAACCTGATCAACGAGTCGGCCCTGCTGACCGCGCGCTCGTCGAAGCGCGAGATCGGGATGCACGAGCTCGAAGAGGGGATCATGCGCGTGATCGCCGGCCCGGAGAAGAAGACCCGGGTGATGTCCGAGAAGGAGCGCCTCATCACCGCCTATCACGAGATGGGCCACGCGATCGTCGGCCAGCTCCTCGAGCACACCGACCCGGTCCACAAGATCTCGATCATCAGCCGCGGCCAGGCGCTCGGCTACACGATCTCGCTGCCGACCGAGGACAAGTTCCTCACCACGCGCGCCGAGCTCACCGACACGATGGCGATGACGCTCGGCGGTCGAGCCGCGGAGGAGATCGTCTTCTCCGAGATCACCACCGGCGCTTCGAACGACCTCGAGAAGGTCACCGAGACGGCGAAGCAGATGGTCATGCGCTACGGCATGTCCGAGCGCCTCGGCCCCCGCGTCTTCGGCCACGACCGCTCCCAACCGTTCCTCGGCCGCGAGTTCTCCTCCGAGCCCGACTACTCGGACGAGATCGCCCGCGAGATCGACGACGAGATCCGCCGCGTCGTCGAGGAAGCGCACCAGACTGCGAAGGACATCCTCACCAAGCACCAGGACGACCTCGACCGGATCTCAAAGATCCTGCTCGAGCGCGAGACGATCGACGCCGAGCAGTTCGTCGAGCTCCTCGACGGCAAGCCCGAGGACGAGGTCTTCGACGACGAGGAAGAGGGCGAGCCGGTCACGCCCGAGCCCGAGCCGGAAGCCGATGAAAAGCCCGTCCGCGAGGGCCCGCGGCCGGTGACCCCGCCGCGTCCCGGCTTCGCCGGTGGCAGCGCCGAGATGCGGGCGGACAGGCCGGACTCCCGCGCGTAGACGCGGCCCGTGCGCGAACGTCCCGGAACCCACGCCATAGGGGGGTATTTGGGACGTTCGGTGATCGCGATTGGGTTCACGGCGGTCGCGCTCGTCGCGGCCGGGTGCGGCGGCGAGGCGTCGGATGACGAGCGCACCGGTGCGATCGAGGCGGCGCAGCAGGTTTACGAGACGGCTGCCCAGGGAGGCGCCGACCTCGACGCCGGGCCCTGCATCGCGGAGGAGCTACCGGGCTACGCGGACTGGGTCGCCGATATCGCCCATGACCCCCGTGAGCCGGTCGACGACAACCCGGCCAACCAGTGCGCGCGCTTCCGCGACGGCGAGGCGTCCCACTTCGTCGAGCTCGACCCCGAGGGCGAGCTGATCAAGGCCGAATGATCTGCCCCGCGGACCGCGGGACCGGGCGATCGGAGTACGGCTGCTACCGCTGGCAGCGCACCAGGACGTTCACGCCGCTGCCGCCGCGGCACTTGTTCACGCCTCGGTTTCCGTCGAGGAAGTCGTCCTGGGGGCCGCCGAAGATCTGGTCGTTCGCGCCGCCGCCGGTGAGGTCGTCCTCGCCTCCGCCGCCCGAGATCCCGTCGCGACCCCGCCCGCCGAGCGCACGGTCGCGCCCCGCCCGCCCGTGGATGCGGTCATGCCCGGCGCCCCCGCGGGAGAGGTCCGCGCCCGGTCCGGCAGCGAGCGCGTCGACGTTCACGCCCCCGACCACCTCGTCGTCATCGGCCTGGCCGCGGAGCGCGTCGTCGCCCGCCCCGCCGGCGGCGCGATCGTCGCCGTCGCCGGCGAAGACGGCGTCATCTCCCTTGTTTCCGTGCACGTCGTCGTCACCTTTGCGGCCGCAGATCAGGTCGTCGCCGCCGAGCCCCTTGATCCGGTCATCGCCGGGGCCGCCGTCGATCACGTCGCGTTGCGGAGTTCCGACGATGTCGTTGTCGTGCGAGGTGCCGACGATGGTCGCCGGCTCGCCGTGACATTCGTAGGTGGGCTCCGGCGGCGTGGGACCGGGTGGGTCGGGTGGGGTCGGCCCCGGCGGGGTCGGCCCCGGCGGGGTCGGAGGCGGCACGAAGCGGGCCGCCTTGTAGCGCCGTGCGTCTCCGACGTCGCCGTCGGGCTAGGGTTCGGGTCGGAGTCGGCCTGCACAAACACCGCAAGCGCCGTTCCTCCTGGTTGAACGGCGACATTGGGTTCCGTGGTTCGTCTCCACCGGGTCGGAGAGCGTCGTCCACCCTGCCGATCACGCCGGCGCTGGAGAATCGCGCCGCCTCGGCGACGGCGCCCGTCGAGGCCGAGGTTTCGCTGCCACACCGCGGTTGCGGTGCCCCCGGCGTCGATGCCGATCTTGTGGGTAGCAGGTTGCTCTGAGAACGAGGTTGGCGGCGAGAGGCTGGCGGCGGCGCCCAACGACCCGTCGGGCTGCGCGACGACTCCGAACACCTCGAGGGTGGCATCGTAAAGTAGCCGCCGTCCTGCTGCCACGCGAACGCTGCCGCCCCGGCTTCGTTCGCCGCCACCTCGGGGACGGTGGAGTCCCGGTCGGAGTCGGACAAGAACTGCGTCGCTCCGAGCGTCCCGTCGGGCGCAACGGAGCGCGTGGAGATGATCAAAGAGCCGGGTGCGTCCCTCGCCCAAGCCGACTCGCGCGACCCCGCTCCCGTCCATCGCGACGATCGGCGAGAGTGGAGTGTTCGTCGTCCGGGGAGAGGGGGGTGAGGCCAGGAACCGGCTCCCCGGACTCGGAGAGGCGCTGCGCCTGTATCACTTTCCGTTGCTCGAAAACGATGAGCGGGCGTCGATCAGGCCCCGACGGCGATCGCCAGGTTGGGTCAGGAAGGAGCCATCGTTCGGAACCGTCACGATCGGTCCGGGCGGCCCCGAGGCGGGGAGCCGGCGCGCCCTTAGGTGGTATCCGCCTACAGCGGGGATGCGAGGACCAGGCCACGGTGGCATCGCCGGCGGAGTCGATCGCGACGTCTGAGGTCTCCACGAAGTCTCCCTCGTCGGGGACGACCAAGAGGGGGCCGAGAGAACCGTCGGCTGCGATTCGTCGAGCCTCGATCGATACGTCCTTGACCTGACTGGCGTCCGGGACCCTCCGCTCCCAGACGACGACGGTGTCCCCGGTGGGCGCGGTTGCCACCTGGACGTGGCCAACGGTTACGGGGTCGGGGGTCAGCGTGATCACGGGTCCGGGCTCGCCGTCTGGATCGACCCGCCGCGCCTGGATCACTCTGAAGTCCCTCTGGTCATCGAGTATCGGCGGCGGGACCGGAAGGAACCACGCGGCGACGAAGGACCCGTCCGGCGCAGCGGCGACGGCCGGCCCTCCGCCTGCTCCGGCGTTCGGCGCCGACTGGGAGAGCGCGAACGGCTCCTCCCAGCCGGCGACCGCGGTGGACGGACCGACCGCGAAGCCGGCGACCACGGCGACCGCGCACGCTATGCCCATCACCTCCCGCACGGGGACGACCTTACCGACGGTGTCCGATACTTCGCGCATGACCCTGGTCATGGGCGTGGTCAACGTCACCCCCGACTCGTTCTCCGACGGCGGGGAGTTCCTCGATCCCGCCCGCGCGGTCGAGCATGCGGCCGAGCTGGTCCGCGAGGGTGCAGACGTGCTCGACATCGGCGGCGAGTCGACCCGGCCCGGGGCGGCGGCGGTCTCGGCCGAGGAGGAATGCGATCGGGTCGTGCCTGTCCTCGACGGGCTCGTCGGGGTCGGTGTCCCGATCTCGATCGACACCTCGAAGGCGGAGGTCGCCGAGGCCGCCCTCGACGCCGGCGCGAGCTGGGTCAACGACGTCACCGCGCTGCGCGCCGACCCCGCGCTGGGGCCGCTGTGCGCCGATCGCGGGTGCGAGGTCGTGCTCATGCACATGCTCGGCGACCCGCGGACGATGCAGGACGACCCCCGCTACGGCGACGTCGTCGACGACGTTCGCAGCTTCCTCGCCGACCGGATCGAGGTCGCCGTGTCCGCCGGGATCGCCGAGGAGCGCATCTGGGTCGACCCGGGCATCGGCTTCGGCAAGACGGTCGAGCACAACCTCGAGCTGCTGCGGCGCCTGGGCGAGCTGCGCTCGCTCGGCCGCCCGATCCTCGTCGGCGCCTCGCGCAAGAGCTTCATCGGCAAGATCAGCGGCCGCGAGCCCGGCGAGCGGGTGGGGGGGACGATCGCAACGACGGTCGTCGCCGCGGCCGGGGGAGCCGACGCCATCCGCGTCCACGACGTGCGGGCTACGCGCGACGCGCTGCGCGTGAAGGAGGCAATCCTCGCCGGGGGAGCGGCGGGCCGAAAAACGGCGGGCTCGTAGAGGAGATCGTTGGGGGCCCCGAGGATTCCCAGGCGGATGTCGATTTACTTTCGCTATGCGAAAGGATCTCGCCACGTCGCGCTTCCGTCAGCCGTGTCGAGACCTTTCCGGACGTCGGAAGCAAGTCGCCACATGACCTGGAAGTCGCCGGCCAAGACCTGGGGGACGACGGCAGCCGAGCGCGCCGAGGCCTACCCATGCGATTGCCACATGGAAGCTCCGTTCGAGGAGGCGCACCGCGGCATCGACGCGCACGCCCCCGTACCCGTCGTCTTCCGCTGGCTGTGCCAGCTCCGCGCGGCTCCCTACAGCTACGACCTGCTCGACAACCTCGGCCGGCGCAGCCCGCCTGAGCTGATCCCGGGACTCGAGCGGCTCGAGCTCGGACAGGTCTTCATGACGATCTTCGAGCTCGTCGAGTTCGAACAGGATCGCCACATCACCCTGAAGCTACGCCGCCCCAGCCGGGTCTTCGGCGAAGTCGCCGTCACGTACCTCGTGCGGGAGCGCGATGACGGCGGCTCGCGGCTCCTGGTCAAGCTCGCCTACAGCCCGCCCGGTCCGGGTCCGGTCGCCGGCGTCCACGGATTCCTCCTGTCCTGGGGGGACCTGGTGATGATGCGAAAGCAGCTGCACACGCTTGCCGCGCTGGCCGAGCGCGACGCGGCTTAGGGCCTCAATGAAGCGTCGCGCTCGATTCTGAGGGCTCGAGCTCGAAGAACCAGAAGTCGCCCTCCATCACCTGCACGGCGACGTTGTAGACGGGGACCGAGCCGATCCTGCCCTCGACCGTGCCGGCGTGGGCGTGGCCGTGGAGGGCGAAATCGGGCTCGTGCTCGAGGATCGGTGCGGCGAGGCGGTCGCTGCCGAGGTAGCCCTGGATCCCGCTCGGGCTCGCCGACGAGGGTCTCGGCCGACGGCGAGTAGTGGAGCAGCGCGATCCGCAGGTCGCAGGTGGCGATCTCGCGCAGGCCCGCGGATAGCGCCTCGACCTCGGCTGAGCCCTCGGCGTAGATGCGCCGCAGGCTCGGCTCGCCGAAGTCGGGCAGGTGGGAGGAGCCGGCGAAGCCGCCGATGAAGCCCTTGGCGCCGGCGACGCCGATGCGCGAGCCGCGCAGCTCGAGGACCCGCGAGCCGGGGTCGATCACCTCGATGCCGCCCTCGGCGAGCACGGCGACGAGCTCGTCACGGCGGTCGGCGTGCCAGTCGTGGTTTCCGAGCACGGCGAGGATCGGCTGCTCCAGCGGCGCGCAGGCCGAGGCCAGCGCCGCCGCCTGGTCGGGCTCGCCGGTCGTCGTCAGATCGCCGGCGAGCAGGATCAGGTCGACGCTTCCCGCGATCCCGGCGAACGCCTCGGCCACGCGGTCGCGGTTCGCTTCGTCGCAGTGGATGTCGCCGGCGGCGGCGATCCGGACCGGTCTCTCGGCTTCGCTGGAGGGCATACGCACGCCTATACCCGGGAATCATGGGGTATCAGACGCCGCGTGTCCCAGGACGAGGTCAGCTTCGACCGCATCGAGGCCGCGCTGAAGCGGGCGAGCAGCGTGCTCGAGGCCGCCGGGATCCCGTTCCTGCTCGCCGGCAGCCTCGCGGCGTGGGCGCGCGGTGGGCCCGAGACACGGAACGACCTCGACCTGATGCTCCGACCGGACGACGCCGAGCGCGCGCTCGAAGCGCTCGCCGCGCATGGCATGGCGACCGAGCGGCCGGCCGAGCAGTGGCTCTTGAAGGCGTGGGACGAGGATGTGCTGATCGACCTGATCTTCGAGATCCTCGCGATCTCCGACGAGTCCGGGGCGACCGAGCGCCATCCGGTCGACGACGAGCTCTTCGGGCGTGCGGAGGACCTCAAGGTCTTCGGCGTCCTGGTCCGGGTGATGTCGCTCGAGGACCTGATGGTGACCAAGCTCCTGGCCCTGGAGCCGAACGCGCTCGACTACGGCGGCTCGCTGGCGATCGCGCGCTCGCTGCGCGAGGAGGTCGACTGGGACGGGGTCATGGAGCGCACCGCCGAGTCGCCCTACGCGACCGCCTTCTTCACGCTCGTCGAGGAGCTGGGTGTGGTCGAGCGCGACCCGGCCTAGATGACCGATCCCCAATCCACGCACACCTGGATGACGCGCCTGGCGCTGCGCTGGATCGCCACCCACGGCATTCGCGCGTAGCTCCAGCTACGCGCTTCGGCCGCGCGCGGCGCCCAGCTTGGCCAGTCGCGCCCCCAGGCGCACGTCGATTAGGAATCGATCATCTGATCGTCGTACGCTCCCCGGCGTGGAGGCACATGGCAATGCCGCGGACCACTCCGTACAGGTCGAGCTGCGCGGCCTCTCGATCTACACCCATCACGGCGTCAGCGAGGCCGAGCGCGAGATCGGGCAGCGGCTCGAGCTCGACGTCTCGTTCGACGTGCCCCACTGCGACGCGCTCCTCACCGACCGGCTCGAGGACACGGTGGACTACGGCGAGGTCGCGGACATCGTCGCTCTCGCCGCGACCGAGCGCAGCTACAAGACCCTCGAGCGCCTCGGCCACGTGATCACCGAGCGGCTCGCGGAGCGCTACGGCTGCGAGTCGGTGGTGGTCCGGGCGGCGAAGCCCGAGCCGCCGCTGCCGCTCGCGATCGAGGAGGTCGCGGTCGAGGTGACCCGTGACGTGCTCGACGACGAGCCCGGCGAGAAGGACCCCGACTGACGCCCCAGGCCCGCGCCGGCTACCTCGGGCTCGGCTCGAACGTCGGCGACCGCGCCGAGCACCTGCGGGCGGCGATCGCGCTCCTGCCGGCGCACGGGGCGGAGGTCGAAGCCGTCTCCTCCGTGTACGAGACCGAGCCGGTCGGCGAGATCCTCGACCAGCCGGACTTCCTCAACGCCGCGGTGCGGATCTCGACCGAGCTCGACCCCGAGGCCCTGCTCGACTCCTGCAAGGC
This sequence comes from uncultured Thermoleophilia bacterium, assembly GCA_963844425.1. GTDB lineage: Bacteria > Actinomycetota > Thermoleophilia > Solirubrobacterales > 70-9 > DASUSH01. Next base: position 99,397 of record CAWJOD010000004.1, read on the forward strand.
GATCGAGGCCGAGCGCGGCCGGATGTTCGCGGGGCCGCGACACGGGCCGCGCCCGCTCGACGTCGACCTGCTCCTGCTGGGCGACCTCGAGCTGCGCACCGAGCGCCTGACGATCCCCCACGAGCAGGTCACCTCGCGCCGCTTCGTGCTCGCGCCCCTGCTCGAGCTCGATCCCGGCCTGACCCTTCCTGACGGCACCAGCCTCGCCAAGGCGCTGGAGCGCCTCGGGCCTGACCAGTCCGCCGAGCTCGTCGGATCGCTGTAGGGAGCGGAGCGCCGCTCAGGCGGCGCTCGGCGTCGCCTCGCGCAGGGGCGCGAGCCAGGCCTCGGGGAGGATCGCCGGCACGCGGCCCGGATACTCCGGAACGGCGCGGAGCGCGAGCTCGCCCGCGGGGCGGGCGCTGATCGCCGGCCGCACGTCGTCGAGAGTCATCATCAGCCGCAGGCTGGTCGCGACCTGGAAGTCGCCGGCGTTCAGCTGCGTAGCGCCGAGCGTGCCCGCGGCGATGTAGTCGTCGACCCGCGTGAGCAACCCCGGCAGCGCCGCGAGGTCGGCGCGAACGGTCTCGTCGTTCGCCTGGTTGAGCCGCGCCGCGGCGGCGACGATCGGCGCCGCGGTCTTCACCGCGAGGCCGATCGGGATCCCGAGCCTGGCCCCTGCCGAGAAGCTCTCGAGCGGCGCCCGATCCCGCTTCAGCGCCCACCAGAGCATCCGCCTCGCCGCGGGCTGGAGGTCCTCGTCGCCGAACCGCTCGGCCTCCTCGACCGCGGTGCGCTCGCCGGGATCGGCGGGGAAGAGCGGCGGCTCGGGCCGGATGCGGTCGAGAGCGCGGGCGATCTCGCGGCTGCCCTGGACCTTCTCGCCGTCGATCTTCAGCGCCGGCACGGTTATCCCGGGGAATCCGAGCGCCCTCAGCGCCCCCTTGGAGACCACCGGCATCAGGTCGATGCGCTTGTAGGGGATCCCCTTCTGCTCGAGCATCAGCCGCGCCGTCATCGAGGGGTGGGAGCCGGGGATCACGTAGAGGCGGGCATCGGCCATCGACGTCGATCCTAGCCCGCCGTGATAATCACCGGCTGCATGCTGCTCGCGGTCGACGTCGGCAACACCCAGACGCACGTCGGCGCCTTCTCCGGCGCCGAGCTCGTCGAGCACTGGCGCTTCCAGACCCGCGCCGGGGCGACCGGCGACGAGCTCGCCGACCGCCTCGCCGGGCTGCTCGGGCTGCGCGAGATCCCGCTCTCGGACATCGAGGCGATGGTGCGTCTCCTCGGTCGTGCCCCCGCTCGGGCTCGAGTACGAGCAGATCTGCAACCGCTACCTCGACGGCACCTGCCTGATCGTCGGCCCCGGGGTCAAGACCGGGATGCCGATCAAGATCGAGAACCCGAAGGAGGTCGGCGCCGACCGGCTCGTCAACGCGGTCGCGGCCTACGAGCGCTTCGGCGAGGCCTGCGTGGTCGTCGACTTCGGCACCGGGATCAACTTCGACGTCGTCTCCGACGCCGGGCGAGTACCTGGGCGGCGCGATCGCGCCCGGGATCGAGATCTCCCTGACCGCGCTCGCCGAGCGCGCGGCGCGCATCCCACGGATCGAACTCGGCGAGCCCGAGGCGGCGATCGGCCGGTCCTCGCGGGGGGCGATCCAGTCGGGGGTGGTCTACGGGTTCGCCGGGCTGATCGACGGGCTCGCGCGCAGGCTCGAGGAGGAGCTGGGGGAGGGGGTCGAGTTCATCGCCACCGGCGGGCTCGCGAAGTCGATCGTCCCCTACTGCGAGACGATCGACGAGATCGACGATCTGCTCACGCTCACCGGCCTACGCTTGATCCATGAGCGCAACGCCTGAGGTCGCCTCAGCTGACCGACCCGTTCTCGATCGGCGACGTCGAGATCGAGAACCGGATCCTGCTGGCCCCCTCGCCGGGATCGGCAACTGGTTCGTGCGCATGCAGGCGCGCCGCCACGGCGCCGGGATGGCGGTGTCGGAGATGGTCTCCAGCTACGCGATCCGCCACGGCAACCGCCGCACGCTCGAGGAGATGCTCCGCATCGAGCCCGGCGAGCACCCGGTCGCGGTCCAGCTCTTCGGTCCCGATCCGGACGTGATGCGCGGCGCCGCCGAGACCGTCGCGGAGGCCGGCGCCGACATCGTCGACCTGAACATGGGCTGCCCGGTGCCGAAGGTCTGCAAGACGGGCGCCGGCGCCGCGCTGATCGGAGAGCCCGAGCGCGCGATCGCCGTCGCCCGCGCCGCCCGCGAGGGGTCGGGGCTGCCCGTGACGGTCAAGGTCCGCTCCGGGCTCAAGCCCGGGGACCGCTCCGGCTTCGAGCTCGCGGTCCGCCTCGCCGAGGAGGGCGGCGTCGCCGCGATCGCCTTCCATCCCCGGCCCGCCTCGGTTCACCACAGCGGCGCCCCGGACTACGAGCTGGCGCGCGAGCTGCGGGAGCGGGTCGAGGTGCCCGTGATCATCTCCGGCGGCCTGCGCACCGCCGAGCTCGCGCGGCACGCCTTCCGGTCCTCCGGCGCCGACGCGGTGATGATCGCCCGCGGCTCGCTCGGCAACCCCTGGATCTTCGAGGAGCTGACCGGCCGGCGGGACGCGCCGCCCTCCCGCGGAGGAGATCGCCGGCGAGCTCGAGTGGGTGCTCGACGCCGGCGTCCGTCACTGGGGCCCGGAGCGCGCCGCGCGCAACCTGCGCAAGTTCTACCCGTGGTACCTGGAGCAGCTCGGGATCGCCGGTCCCGACGCCGATGCCTTCCAGCGCACGGAGAGCGTCGAAGAGGTCCGATCTCTGCTCGATAAGGCGCGCGAAACGCCTGCTCCTGACGGCCCTTTCTGGCCGCGAATACGCCACGCTATAATCACCCGCCTTCTGCCCCTGCCGGCGGCCTCCAACGGCCCCGTCAGCGGGCGTTTTGCAGCTATAGGGGGGCGCCAAACGAGGCGTCCGGTAGGCGTCAAGGGAGAGGTAGGACCCGGTGAGCCGCGAGTCACTCATCACCAAGGAAGGCCTCAAGAAGCTCAAGCAGGAGGTGGAGCACCTCTCGACGGTCAAGCGTCGCGAGGTCGCCGAGCGCATCAAGGAAGCGCGCGAGTTCGGCGACATCATGGAGAACTCCGAGTACGACGACGCGAAGAACGAGCAGGCGATGCTCGAGCAGCGGATCGCCCAGCTCGAGGACAGGGTGCGGCGCGCGACCGTGATCGAGTCCAAGGACGTCGAGAACGGCGTCGTCAACGTCGGCGTCACCGTCCACGTCAAGGACCAGAAGTCCGGCGACTCCCGCAAGTTCAAGGTCGTCGGCGCCGCCGAGGCGCAGCCGCCGGACAAGCTCTCCAACGAGTCGCCGGTCGGCAAGGCGCTCGTCGGGCACAAGCGCGGCGACGTCGTCACCGTCGAGGTCCCCCGCGGGCCGAAGCGCAAGCTGAAGATCACGAAGATCGAGGCCTCAGCCGACCGTCGCGTTAGTCTCGCCACCGCGATGAGCGAGCGGCGAGCCCGAGACCGAGCGCAGCGAGTCCGATCTCCTCGCCGAGCGGCGGGAGAAGCTGGCGCGTCTGCGCGAGGCGGGCGTCGAGCCCTACCCGCACGAGTTCGACGGCCGGGTGGCGATCGCCGAGGTTCGTGCCGCCCACGAGGGGCTGGAGGCCGGCGAGGAGACCGAGGAGCGTACCGCGTCGCGGGGCGCCTTGCGGCCCGTCGCGGTCACGGCAAGGCGGCCTTCCTCGATCTCGCCGACGGCTCCGGGCGGATCCAGCTGCACTCGCGCGCCGACGTCCTCGGCGCCGACTCCCACGATGCGCTGCTCGGCGCTCGACCTGGGCGACGTCATCGGCATCGACGGCACCGCCTTCGCCTCCCGCCGCGGCGAGCTCTCGCTGCGCGTGGACGGCTGGGAGCTGCTCGCGAAGAGCCTGCGCCCGCATGCCCGACAAGTTCCACGGGCTCGAGGACACCGAGACCCGCTACCGCCGCCGCGAGCTCGACCTGATCGCCAACGAGGAGGTCCGCGAGCTCTTCGTCACCCGCGCCCGGACGATCTCCGAGATCCGGCGCCGGCTGGACTCCGACGGGTTCGTCGAGGTCGAGACGCCGGTCCTGCAGCCGATCTACGGCGGCGCGCTCGCGCGCCCGTTCACCACCCACCACAACGCGCTCGACCGCGACCTGTACCTGCGGATCGCGACGGAGCTCTACCTGAAGCGGTTGATCGTCGGCGGGATCGAGCGCGTCTACGAGCTCGGCAAGGACTTCCGGAACGAGGGCATCTCGCACAAGCACAACCCCGAGTTCACGATGCTCGAGTGGTACGAGGCCTACGCCGACTACGAGGACGCGGCGGCACGGCTCGAGAACCTCGTCGCCGGCGTCGCCGAGGCCGTTCTCGGCACCACCAAGGTCACCCGCGGAGACGAGGAGATCGACCTCGCCGCGCCGTGGCGCCGGGTCACGCTGCGCGACGCGATCCGCGAGGCGAGCGGGATCGACATCGCCGAGCATCCCGAGCGCGACGCGCTGGCTGCGGCGATCGGCGGCGAGGTGCCCGACGGCGCCGGCTGGGGCAAGCTCGTCGACGAGCTGCTCTCGAAGCGGGTCGAGCCGGGGCTCAAGGACCCGACCTTCATCACCGACTACCCGGTCGAGCTCTCGCCGTTCGCGAAGTCGCATCGAAGCGATGACGGCCTGGTCGAGCGCTGGGAGGCGTTCGCCGGCGGGATCGAGATCGCCAACGCCTTCACCGAGCTCAACGATCCCGACGAGCAGCGCCGCCGCTTCGAGGCCCAGCGCGCCGAGGCCGAGCGCGGCGACGAGGAGACCCAGCCGATGGACGAGCCCTTCCTTCGCGCGCTCGAGCAGGGGATGCCTCCGACCGCCGGCGTCGGGCTCGGCATCGACCGCCTGGTGATGATCCTGACCGGCGCTCGCAACCTGCGCGAGGTCGTGCTCTTCCCGGCGATGCGGGACTAACGGTCTGACGCACGCTCCGGCCGGATAGGCCGGGTAGCCGCAGGTCGCTCGGCCGGAACGCCCCCATAGCTGGAGGGTCGCCCCGTGCTTACGGTCGGGGCATGACGAACTCGCTCTCCTCATTCGTGGCTTCCCTCCTGATCGGGCTGACGGGCTTGCTGCTCGCAGCACCGGTCTCGGCACTCGCCGCCGACACCTACGTGGACCAGGCAACCGGCAACGACGCGAACACCTGCCTCACCCCGGGCGATCCCTGCCTGCACATCGTGCCCGCGGTCAACAAGTCGGGCTCCGGCGACACGGTCCACGTCGCCGATCCCGCAGTTCCGACCACCTACGCGGAGTCCGTGAGCCTCACGCAGGGCCGCTCGCTCGTCGCCGAGAGCCCGGACCCGGCCGAGACGATCATCGGCACGCTCGCGACGCCCGGCGGCGCTGCACGGTCCAGGCGAGCGGCGCCGGGACCGTCGAGGGCTTCACGATCCGCGCCGGCCAGCAGCCGGCCTGGCTGCACGGGCCGGCGGTCCTCGACGGCAACGTCTTCGACCAGTCGACGCCGCCGACCGGCAGCAACAACGCCGACATCCGGGTCGAATCGGGCGCGGGCGGCGCGGAGATCACGAACAACACGTTCACGGACACCGTCCAGGACGCCCAGATGGCGATCCTGACCAGCGCCACCGGGTCACCGCTGATCGAGGGCAACACGATCAGCGGCTTCAACGTCGGCATCTTCGCCTTCGCCGGCAGCGGCGGCACCCCGCAGGTGGTCGACAACGACGTCTCCGGAACCCACTCCGTCGGCTTCACCGGCGTCGGCATCCTGGTCTCGAACCAGGACGCGACGCATCTCGCGCAACTTCGTCCACGGCGCGGCCGCCGGGATCACGCGCGGGATCGCGATCTCAGAGTTCAACGGGGCCGCTGAAACGGCCGCCGAGCTGAGCCGCAACCGGGTGATCGGACACCAGATCGGCGTCCTCGTCAACGACACGGACGGGGCCGTCACGCTCTCGAGCGACGTCGTCGCCAAGAGCACGGTGGACGGCCTGAATGCCACCGATCAATTGGCCGCCGGCGGCGGCGACGTGACGGCGACGAACGTGACCCTCTACGACAGCGCGGTCGACGCACACGTCCACAGCGCTCACCTCGAGCTCGACTCCAGCATCGTCGAGAGCCCGATAACCGCCAGCTTCAGCGCCACCTGCAACATCACCTACTCGCGTGGGCCGACCACCAGTGGCAACGCCTGCCAGAGCTTCCAGACGCTGGCCGACCCGATGTTCGTGAACCCGGGCGCGGACGACTACCACCTGCAGGCCGGCTCGCCGATGATCGACGCCGGCAACACGCCTCCGCCACCGAACGGCACCCTGGACGTCGACGGCGATCCGCGGGTCCTCGACGGCAACAACTCGTGTCCCGACCGTCGCGACATCGGCGCCGACGAATTCCTGCTCGCCGTGCCCAACCCATGCCCGCCGGAGACGGCGATCATCGGCGGCCCGACCGGCACGACGGCGGACCCGACGCCGACCTTCGAGTTCGCGGCGAACGAGGCGAACTCGAGCTTCCAGTGCCGCACCGACGGCACAGCGTTCGCGGCCTGCGGCGGGCCGGGGACGACCCACACGACGGCGACGCTGGCGGACGGGCCGCACACGTTCGAGGTCAGGGCCACCGACGCGACCGCACTGACCGATCCGACGCCGGCGCTCGCGACCTTCACCGTCGACACATCGTCCCCGCCGCCCTCCGCCTCCGCCTGTCGATCCGCCGGCCGACCCCGATCCCCAGCCGGCCCCGAGCCCCGACCCCGATCCCGCCCCGAGCCCCGAGCCCGAAGGACATCACCGCGCCGGACACGACGATCGGCAAGCGGCCGCAGAACGCGCTCGCGGGCACGACCGCCGCGTTCAAGTTCCGCGCGGACGAGGCCGGCTCGAGCTTCCAGTGCAAGTTCGACCGAACCTCCTTCCGCGGATGCGAGGCGCCGAAGCGCTACCGCCGCCTCGACCCGGGAAAGCACGTGTTCCGGGTCCGGGCGATCGACGCCGCGGGCAACGTCGACACGAGCGCGGCGCGGGACTCCTTCCGGGTTCTCGAGTAGTCAGTCGGCCCGGGCCGCTTGCGCGGGGCTCCGCAGCGTGATCCAATGGGGCCCGATGGAGGCGCCTGAGAACGAATCGCCCGAGCTCGCCGACGCGCGGCGGCTCGGTTATCCGTATCTGGTCTATCCCGACGCCCAGGGCAGGCAGCACGTGCTCTCGCTGTCGGACGACTGGAAACGGATCACGATCGGGCGCGCGGCGGGCGCCGACGTCATCCTGGCCTGGGATGAGAACGTCTCCAAGGTCCATGCCGAGGTCGAGCGCCTTGCGGACGCGTGGCTGGTCGTCGACGACGGCCTCTCGCGCAACGGCACGTTCGTCAACGGCGAGCGGGTCGAGCGGCGGCGGCGACTCGCCGACGGCGACGAGCTGCGCGTCGGCGACACCACGATCCGTTTCTACGCGCCCCTGGAAGCGCCCGACGAGACCCGGGTCGTGAAGATGCCGCCGGAGCCGGACGCCTGAGCCCGGCTCAGGTTGGTGGCGCCCAGCCGCCCTCGCCGTCCGCTGATGCGCCGCAACTTCTCGGTGTCGGTGAGGTAGTTCTCCCAGTAGCCGCACCGGTGCAGAGGAAGGTCTCGTAGCTCGACGGCCGCCGGATCCTGGAGCCGTCGTTCACCATCACCCCGGTGCGGCGCCGGCTGTAGTAGATCCCCGCGGTGAGCTGGCGGACCTACGGCCGCCGCACTTCGATGCACGGTGCCGTCCCTCATCGCCGGCGCGAGCCTATCTCGCAAAGCCCGCGATAACTCCGCGCCTGCACCCTGCCTGGCCGGCGGAGGCTGCCCTCTATACTGGCCACTCGCTGTCGTCGACAAACCGGAGGCCTAATCCATCGGCAACGATCAGCCGAAGACTCTGATTAGGACCCCCGGTGCGTTTGCGTCCCCGCGATTTGAATAGATAGAGAAGAACTTGTTCGAGAGATTCACAGAGAGAGCCCGTCAGGTCGTCGTCCTTGCGCAGGAGGAGGCCCGGACTCTCAAGCACAACTACATCGGCACCGAGCACATCCTGCTCGGCCTGCTCCGGGAGGAGGAGGGCCTCGCCGCGCGGGTGCTCGAGTCTCTCGACATCACCGTCGAGCGCGTCCGCGCGCAGGTCGTCCGCATCGTCGGCTCCGGCGAAGAGGTGACCTCGGGTCAGATCCCGTTCACCCCGCGCGCGAAGAAGGTGCTCGAGCTCGCGCTGCGCGAGGCGCTCTCGCTCGGGCACAACTACATCGGCACCGAGCACATCCTGCTCGGCCTCGTGCGTGAGAACGAGGGCGTCGCCGCCCGCATCCTGCTCGACTTCGACGCCGACTCGGAGAAGATCCGCAACGAGGTCATCCGGATGCTCTCCGGCCCCGGCGGCCGGCGCCAGGGCTCCGGCGGCGGCAGCTCGGGCGAGGGCAAGAAGTCCTCGAAGCTGCTCGACCAGTTCGGCCGCAACCTCACCAAGCTCGCCGCCGAGGGCAAGCTCGACCCGGTGATCGGTCGCGAGACCGAGATCGAGCGGATCATGCAGATCCTCTCCCGGCGGACCAAGAACAACCCCGTCCTGCTCGGCGAGCCCGGGCGTCGGCAAGACCGCGGTCGTCGAGGGCCTCGCGGCCCGGATCACCAACGGCGAGGTCCCCGAGCTGCTCAAGAACAAGCAGATCTACACGCTCGACCTGGCCGCGCTCGTCGCCGGTTCGAAGTACCGCGGCGAGTTCGAGGAGCGCCTGAAGAAGGTGATGAAGGAGATCACCCAGCGCGGCGACATCGTCCTCTTCATCGACGAGCTCCACAACCTCGTCGGCGCCGGCGCCGCCGAGGGCGCGATCGACGCCGCCTCGATCCTGAAGCCGGCACTCGCCCGCGGCGAGCTGCAGACGATCGGGGCGACGACGCTCGACGAGTACCGCAAGTACCTCGAGCGCGACTCCGCGCTGGAGCGCCGCTTCCAGCAGATCAAGGTCGACCAGCCGACGACCGAGCAGACCGTGAAGATCCTCGAGGGCCTGCGCGAGCGCTACGAGCAGCACCACCACGTGCAGATCACCGACGAGGCGCTGCAGGCCGCCGCCGACCTGGCCGACCGCTACATCTCCGACCGCTTCCTGCCCGACAAGGCGATCGACCTGATCGACGAGGCCGCCTCGCGGCTGCGGATCAAGTCGATGTCGCAGCCGCCGGTCTACCGCGAGCTCGAAGAGGAGATCGAGGAGACCCGCCGCAACAAGGAGGCGGCGATCGAGGCCCAGGAGTTCGAGAAGGCCGCGAACCTGCGCGACACCGAGCGCCAGCTGACCAACAAGAAGCGCGAGCTCGAGGACGAGTGGTCATCGGGCGACGGCGGCGAGCGCCCCGAGGTCGGCGAGGAGGAGATCGCCGACATCGTCGCGATGTGGACCGGCATCCCGGTCTTCAAGCTGACCGAGGCCGAGACGAAGAAGCTGATCCGGATGGAGGACGAGCTCCACAAGCGCGTGATCGGCCAGGAGGTCGCGATCACCGCCGTCTCCAAGGCGATCCGCCGCTCGCGCGCCGGGATCAAGGACCCGAAGCGGCCCGCCGGCTCGTTCATCTTCCTCGGCCCGTCCGGCGTCGGCAAGACCGAGCTCGCCCGCACGCTCGCCGAGTTCCTCTTCGGCGACGAGGACGCGATGGTCCGCATCGACATGTCCGAGTACATGGAGAAGCACGCGGTCTCGCGCCTGGTCGGCTCGCCGCCCGGCTACGTCGGCTACGACGAGGGCGGCCAGCTCACCGAGGCGGTGCGCCGCAAGCCCTACTCGGTGCTGCTCCTCGACGAGATCGAGAAGGCCCACCCCGACGTCTTCAACATCCTCCTGCAGATCCTCGAGGACGGGCGGCTCACCGACGCCCAGGGCCGCACGGTCGACTTCCGCAACGCGATCGTGATCATGACCTCGAACGTCGGCGCCAAGGACATCGCCCGCAACGCGCCGCTCGGGTTCACGATCACCGACGAGACCGGCACGACCTACGAGGAGATGAAGTCGAAGATCACCGGCGAGCTGAAGAAGGTCTTCCGGCCGGAGTTCCTCAACCGCATCGACGAGGTCATCGTCTTCCACAAGCTCGAGAAGAGCGAGATCAAGGAGATCGTCGACCTGCTGATCGCCCGGGTCCGGGTCCAGGTCGCCGAGCACGAGCTCCAGCTCGAGCTGACCGACGAGGCCAAGGACCTGCTCGTCGAGAAGGGCTGGGACCCGGCGATGGGCGCCCGCCCGCTGCGTCGCGCGATCCAGCGCTACATCGAGGACCCGCTCGCCGACGAGGTGCTGCGCCAGGGCGAGCTCAAGGGCGGCACCACGGTGCTCGTCGATCGCGACGAGTCCGGCGACGAGGAGGACCGCCCGCTCTCGATGAAGTTCGTGAAGCCCTCCAAGCGCCAGAAGAAGGCCGACCCCGAGCCGGTCGGCGTGGGCGCCAAGAAGGGCGACGACGAGGCTGCCGGCGACGACGCGCCCGCCGGCAGGCCGGACGACCCCCGCGACGACGCCGAGTAGTTCCCGCGCCGACAGCGCCGATCCGGGCGACGCCCGGGTTAGGTCGCTCCAGGACATGGAACCGCAGGAGGAACAGGTGATAGTCGCAATGTCGTCGCTCGCCTGTGTCGCGGTACCCGGCGCTCGCCGCCGCGCAGGGCGGGTACCAGACGGACCCCACCCGCGAGCAGTTCGTCGCGCAGGCGGACCCGAAGTGCAAGCGGGCGAACACGAGGACGAACAAGCGAGTTCAAGCCGGTCGAGAAGCTGGTGCGGAAGAGGAAGTACAAGGCCGCGGGCGAGGAGCTGATCCGCGGCGAGGAGTTCCAGCTGGAGCTCTACGGAAGCTCGGCAAGCTGGACCGCCCGCCCGCCGACGCGAAGACGATCGGCAAGTGGCTGCGCGGGCTGAAGGACGGCAGCGAGGCCTGGATCGAAGCCGGCGAAGGACCTGAAGAAGAAGCGGTTCAGGGCGGCCGACGCCGGGCCTCGACGAGGCCGACGCGATCTTCAAGAAGGCCAGCAAGAAGGTCAAGGGGTTCGGCTTCCGCTTCTGCGCCTGAGCGAGTCGCCCGGCTGCGGCGCGGCGGCCCTCCTCGGCGATCGCAGTCTCGCATCGCCGGGCGCTGCACGGCGCCTCCGGGATCGGCGCGACCTCCGGCGTCGCGGGCACCTCGAGACGAGCGAAGGCGAGCCCGCCCGGCGGCCGCCGCGACAGCGCGGCCACGCCGGCCATGACGAGCGTCGCGCGCGGGTCCACGGCCTCGGCGAGCCAGCCGCTCAGCGGCCCGCCGATCGGGGTCGAGCCGAGGAAGACGATCGAGTAGAGGGCCATCACGCGGCCGCGCATCTTCGGCTCGACCGCGAGCTGGAGCCAGGAGTTGATCTGCGCGGCGAAGGTGACCGAGGCGGCGCCGAGGACCGCGAGCAGGAGGGCCTCGGCGAGCAGGCTCGGGGCCGCGGCGGCGGCGAGCGCGGCGATGCCGAAGGCGAGTGCGGCGCCCGCGATCAGCCGGTGGAGACGTCGCCCGCGAGCGCCGACGACGAGCGCGGCGATCACCGAGCCGGCGGCCATCGAGGCGGCGAGGAGCCCGTAGGCGGTCGGCGCCGCCCTCGAAGGTGAAGCGCGCCAGCAGCGGGATCACGACCTGGAAGTTGAAGCCGAGCGTGCCGACGAGCGCCATCAGCGCGAGCGGCATCGCCAGCGCGGGCGTTCGGCGGACGTAGGCGAAGGCGCGCGCCGGATCGCGCCGGGCTCGCGTCGCGCCCGGGGGCGCGGGCCGCAGCTCGCGCCGGGTTCATCGACCACAGGGCCGCGATCATCACCCGAAGGTGAGCGCGTTCACCGCGAAGCACGGCTCGACGCCCCAGAGCGCGATCATCACCCCGGCCAGCGCCGGACCGATGATCCGGGCGGCGTGGACGATCGACGCTGTTCAGCCCGACGACGTTGACCACCCGGTCCGCGCCGACGATCTCGATGACGAAGCTCTGGCGCGTCGGGGTAGTCGATCGCGTTGGCCGTGCCGCGCAGGAAGACGAGGGCGAGCACCATCCAGGGCTCGACGACGCCCGCGAGCGAGAGCGCGAGGAGTGCCAGCGGAAGGCACGCGCCATCGCGGACTGCGTGACGAGCAGCAGTCGCCGCTTCGACATCCGGTCGGCGAGCAGGCCGCCCCAGGCGCCGATCAGGAGGAACGGCAGGAACTGCAGGGCCGAGGTCAGGCCGACGTAGACGCCCGAGCCGGTCAGCGACAGGATCAGCCACATCTCGGCGACGATCTGCATCCAGTTCCCCGCCAGGGAGACGACCTGGCCGCCGAAGAACCGGCGGTAGTTCGGAACCTCGAGCGAGGAGAGGGAGGCGCGCAGCGCGGCCGTCAAGCTCGATCCCGCTCGAGCAACCGCTCGAGGATGCCGGAGGCGCGGTCGAGCGCCTCCAGCTCCTCCGGCTCGAGCCCGGCCAGGCGGCGGCTGAGGTAAGCGTTCTTGCGTGACCGCAGGCGCGACAGCAGCGCGCTACCGCGCTCCTCGATCTCGACGAGCGCCGAGCGGCCGTCGGCCGGATCGGGGCGGCGATCGACGAGGCCCGCGTCGACGAGCCCGCGCAGGATTCGCGTGGCGGTCGGCCGCTGGATCCCCTCGATCTCGGCGAGCTCGGCTCGGAGTGAGCGGCCCGTGGCGCTCGATGGTCACGAGCGCCGCGAGCTGGGACGGCGTCAGGCCGGGGTCGGCCTCCTGGCGGAGGCGCCGTGCCAGCCGCGTGATCGCCAGGCGCAGGGGGGCGGCGACGTCGCTCGCGGATCTAGGCCTCGGAGACGGTCATTAGCATCGCTAATTAGCTTAGCAAACGACATTGGCTCGTCAGCCCGCTCGCGGGACGTCGGTCAGCCGTCGATGGTGCGAACGTGCTCGCAGCCGGCCGTGCTTCTCGTCACGACGGTCGACGCGAGCGCGGTCGGCCCTGCCGCCGCCGCAGATGACCTGGTCGGGCTCCCCGTCGGCGGCATTGAGGCGGTCGTTGCCCTTGCCGCCCCTGAGCTTGTCGTGACCGGTGTCTCCGCTCAGCCGGTCGTCCCCCGCCTGGCCGAAGAGGCAGTCGTCGCCGGCGAGCCCGCGGATGCGGTCGTCGCCACCGGCGGCGCGCAGGGCGTCCCCGGCATCGGTGCCCACCAGCGTGTCGCGGCTGCGGCCGCCGAGCTGGCCGAGCGCGCAGGCCCGCGGCGAGGATGGCGATCCGCCCGCGCTGCCGCCCGAGCCCCCGGCGTTCGCGAAGGCCGATCCGAGGAGCGAGAACTCCGCGTCCCCGCCGTCGAAGGCCATCGACGCGCAGCCGGCCCGCATGTCGTCGCAGGCGACCTTCGAGCCTCCCGCCGTGGTGAACTCGTAGCGCGAGCGGAAGTAGAAGGAGTAGAGGTTGGGGTCGCCCGCGGCGTCGACCTCGCCGTTCCGGCGGTCGGCCTGCCAGCGCGTGGTGAGCAGCTCGCGATCGGCCTGGGCGGCGCAGGCGGCGTCGCCGATGCATCCGACGTACTTGTCGAACCAGGCGGCCGTGTACCAGGCGACGAGGTCGTTGCCGCGCAGCGTCGCCTGGCCCAGCGACGGCACGGTCTGGCCGGGGATGAACGAGGACTCGAAATGGGTGCCGCCACGGACGTTCACCTGCATCGAGTCGACGCCGGCGGCGCGGTAGGCCTCGAAGCCGCCCGACTTGCCCTGCGGGTCGGGGTCGCGGGTGTTGGGTGTCGGCGTCAGCCCGTAGTCGTTCGAGATCCCGAGCGCGGGCTTCGTGATCGCGGCGTCCGTGCGGGTGTCGGCGGCCGAGTCGCAGTCGCTGCGCTTGCCCGCGGCGCCGAGGTTGTCCCAGGCGACGAGGGCGTCGACGCGCGGGTCCTTCTGGCCGACGAAGGAGACCGCGGAGGCGCCGAGGGAGTGCCCGGCGATCCCGATCCGCTCCGGGTCCACGAGGGCGTGCAGCGGGTTGAAGGCTGCGTTCAGGCCGAGCCCGACCCGGGTGAGGTGGCGCGGCTCGTGGCTGGTGCCCGAGCTGCAACTCGGGCGCGGCACGTAGGGAGCCTGGGGCGTGGAGAGCAGGAAGTCCAGCGCGTCCTCGGTGCCGTCGACGAAGTTCGACGGCCTGCTGGGCGGGCACTCCCTCGTTCTCGTCGTCGTCCTCGCCGATCGTGTCGGAGCGGCCCTGGCCCTGGACGTCGTAGGTCAGCACGACGTAGCCGCGCTGGGCGAGGAACGCGGCGAGCCCCCAGTACAGGGTCTCGGGCGCCTGCACCGAGCCGGTGGTGATGACGACCGCGGGGCGCTTCGCCGGCCCCGGCTCGACCGCCCAGACGTTGCCCGAGAGGGTCGCCCCGCTGCGCCCGGTGAAGAGGACCGGCTCGACGATCGCGCCGGGCACCGTCGCCTCCCAGTCGTAGAAGCGGACGTCGCCCGCGCACTCGCGCTTGCGGTTCGAGCAAACGTTCCCGGCGAAGTTGCGCTGGTCCTGCGTCGCGAGCGCCGGGACCTCGTCGGCCGCGATCTCGGCGATGTCGACGTTGTCCTGGACCTCCTGCTGCGCGAGGCGAGCCTGGAACTCCGGCGTCTTGACGATGTAGCGGTCGCGCTCGGTGGTCTTCTCGTAGTTGAGGCGCTCGGCGTCCGGGTCGAAGGCGACCGCGGGCACGGCGGCGACCAGCGCGATCGCCGTCACGAGCGCAGCGCCGAGCGCCGGCGTTCGAATGCCCCCCATCCGCTTCACTGCGGCGACGGTACCCGAATGGCCCGGGTTCCGCGCCGGCTGCGCGTAGGGTTGGCCGAATGAAACGCCGAATCCTCCGCTTCGCGTCCGGTCCGGCTCGATCTCATCTGCATGAGATTGCGGCTGACCGAGGAGAACCGAGCGTGGTGGACTCTGGCCGGCGCCTGCGGCGGGCTCTTCCTGCTGATGCTCGACTCGACCGTGGTCACGCTCGCGCTGCCGGACATCGAGCGCGACGTCGGTGCCTCGGCGGCGGAGGTGCAGTGGGTCGTGAACGCCTATCTGCTGGTGATGGCGGCCCTCGTCGTCACCACCGGGCGGCTCGGCGACATCTTCGGCCGCCGCCGGGTCTACCTGATCGGGCTCGCGACGTTCGGCGTCGGGTTCGGTGGTCGCGGCGACCGCCGGGACGCCCGAGGTCCTGATCGCCGGACGGGTGATCCAGGGCGCCGGCGGCGCGCCGGTGATCGGGCTCTCGCTGGCGATCGTCACCGCCGTCTTCAGCCCTGAGCGCCAGGCGACCGCGGTCGGGGTCTGGACCGCGGTCTCCAGCATCGCCCTCGGGATCGGGCCGCTGATCGGCGGGGCCCTCGTCGAGCTCGACTGGCGGCTGATCTTCTGGATCAACATCCCGCTGGTGGCCTCAGGGCTGGCGATAACCATGTTCGCGACGCCCGAGACCCGCGATGAGACCGCCGGGCAGCGCATCGACTACCCGGGCCTCGTCACCCTCGGCCTCGGGCCTCGGCTCGGTCGTGTTCGCCTTCGTCGAATCGGATCGCTGGGGGTTCGACGACGCGCGCTTCCTCGGCCTGCTCGGAGGCGGGCTGGCGCTGCTCGCGTGCTTCATCGCGATCGAGCGGCGCGTCCGCCAGCCGATCGTCGACCTCGAGCTGTTTCGCAACGGTCCCTACTTCGGGGCGACCGCGGCGGCCTTCGCCCTCGTCGGCGGCTACTGGTCGGTGATCTTCTTCCAGCCCCAGTACCTGCAGGGCGTGCTCGGCTACTCGGCGATCACCGCCGGGATCCTGATCCTGCCGCTGACTCTGCCGATGATCGTCGTCTCACCGTTTGCCGGCAGGCTGATCGGCCGCTTCGGCGCTCGCGTGCTGATGGGCACCGGGATGCTGCTCGCCGTCGCGGGGCTGATCGCGCAGACACGGCTCACCGCCGACTCGAGCTATGGCGAGCTGTTCGTCGGCCTGCTCCTGTTCGGGATCGCACTCGGCTGCGTCTACGCGCCGATGTCGAGCGCGGCGATGGCGGCGATGCCGGCGAGCAAGGCCGGCATCGCGGCCGGAGTCCTGGCGATGAACCGCCTGCTCTCGGGGGCGGTCTCGCTTGCCATCGTCGGCGCGATCTTCCAGGCCCTGCTCGGTGACGAGCTCGACGACGGCGCGTCGAAGGACACGGCGTTCGCCTTCGCGCTCTCGCACTCGTTCTGGTTCCTGGTCGGGCTGATGGCGGTCGGCACGGCCCTCACCTGGATCTTCGTCCGCTCTCCCGACCGGCCCGGCCCCGATCCCGCGGTTGCCGGCGAGCCGCCACCCTCCGAGCTCCAGCACCACACCCACCACCGCCGCTACCACCTCTAGTTGAAGGGGGGCGCGGTGGCGTCTCCCGGGATTCGTAGTCTCGACAGGTGGCGAAGGCTCGACCGACATACGTCTGCCAGGAGTGCGGGCACGAGGCGCTCGCGTGGGGCGGGCGTTGCGGCGGTTGCGGCGAGTGGAACACGCTGGTCGAGCGGGCGCCGGCGCCGCCGGCGGCGAAACGGGGAGCAGGACGGGCCCGAGGCGCGAAGGCGCCGCGGGCGACTCCGCTGCGCGAGGTCGAGCTCCCCGCAAACGAGCGGCTGCGAACCGGGATCGGCGAGCTCGACCGGGTGCTCGGCGGCGGCCTCGTGCCGGGGTCGCTCGTGCTCCTCGGCGGCTCGCCCGGCATCGGCAAGTCCACCCTGACCGGGATGGCGCTCGGCAACCTGCAGGCGGCAGGGGGGAAGACCCTCTACGTCTCCGGCGAGGAGTCCACCGCCCAGGTCCGCATGCGCGCCGAGCGGCTCGGCGAGGGTGCCCTGGCGGTGCCGGCGATTGCCGAGACCTCGCTCGAGAGCGTGCTCGCCGCGCTCGAGGCGGAGCGCCCCGACGCCTGCGTGATCGACTCGATCCAGACCCTGCACTCGTCCGACCTGACCGGCGCGCCGGGTTCGGTGGCCCAGGTCCGCGAGTCGGCGAACGAAGTCATGGAGGTGGCGAAGCGGATCGGCAGCGCGGTGATCCTCGTCGGCCACGTCACCAAGGAGGGGGCGGTCGCGGGTCCCCGCGTCCTCGAGCATCTGGTCGACTGCGTGCTCCTCTTCGAGGGCGAGCGCGAGCGCTCCTACCGCACGCTCCGCGCGCTCAAGAACCGTTTCGGAGCGACCAGCGAGGTCGGAGTGTTCGAGATGCGCTCGGGCGGCCTCACGGAGGTCGCCGACCCCTCCGCCCGCTTCGCCGCCGAGGCCTCCGCCGCCCCCGGCTCGGTCGTGCTCTGCGCGATGGAGGGCACCCGCCCGCTCCTGGTCGAGGTCCAGGCGCTCGTCGCGCCGACCGAGATCGTGCCGCCGCGCCGGGTCGCGGCCGGCATCGATCGCAACCGCCTCGCCCTGGTCCTCGCCGTCCTCGCCCGCCACGGCGGCCCCTCGCTCGGCTCCCACGACGTCTTCGTGAACGTCGCCGGCGGCGTCCGCGTCGACGAGCCGGGCGCCGACCTGGCCGTCGCCCTGGCGCTCGTCTCCGCCCACCGCGGTGAGCCGCTCCGGGGCACCGGCGACAAGCCGTTCGCCTGCTTCGGCGAGCTCGGCCTCACCGGTGAGCTCCGCTACGTCGCCCACGCCGACCGCCGCGCCGCGGAGGCGCTCAAGTTCGGCCTTTCCCCGGTGCTCGGCCCGAAGACCGGCGAGCGCGCCGACGGGGTCCGCGAGGCGTCGACCCTGCGCGAGGCGCTGCGCTCTGCGCTCGCGAAGCCCACGCCCGTGCGCGAGGCGGCCTAGGCGCCCTTTCCTTCGAGGCATGAGGTGTGAGGCTGACGCCGTTTCGTACCGTTCCACGCGATGAAGCCAGTCTGCAGTGAGTGCTGGACTCAATTGCGCGGGACACCGCCCCATCCGCACAAGACCCCATTGCGAGACGAGGTCTGTGCTGGCTGTGGACGCCGAATCGATAGCCCAAAGTGGGTGCGCGAGTCGGAACTCGCCTCACTTCAATCTCGGCGACAGAGCCCTTAGTCTCGCTGCGAACGTCCCGGAGTACACGCGATAGCGGCGTGATTGGGACGTTCATCCTGCCCAGACCGGTTTCGCGACTTACGAGCGCATATCGCCACTTTCTCGCGAAGCGGACCATTCCGCTTCCATGCAAAGTGGACGCGAATCGAGCGCTACGCCTTCCCCACCGCGCGCCGCTCGCGACGGTCGCGGACCTCGTCGCGGGCCTCGCGGCCGACCGCGCTCAGCACCGCCCGCCGGTCCGCGCCCGGGCGGCGGAACGCGCGGAGCGCAAGCCGCATGCCCTCGCGCGGGCCGAAGACCTCGCTCGGCAGCCGGCGGCGGGCGAAGACGTCGAGGAAGCCCCGGGCCAGCTCGGGGTCGGCGGTGAGCTCGCGGTAGAGCTCGGCCTCGAGCGGGGTCATCGACTCGGCGCGGGCGAGCTTGTTGGTCCACTGGTAGGCCTCGATGCACTCGCGCTCGCGTTCGGCCTCCCACTCCCGAAGGGCGCGGTCGAGGGCGGCGGGATCGTCGAGCGACGGCGCCGCGAGCTCGCCCAGGCGCCGCCCGTAGCGCAGCGCGTCGCGGATCCCCTGCGCGGTCACCGGATCCTTGAAGTGCCCGGCGTCTCCGGGCAGCGCCCATCCGGCTCCCGACGAGCGCCGGAAGTAGGAGGGCAGGTCGGTGGCGACGCGGACCTTCGAGACCCGCTCGCAGCCCTCCAGCCGCGCGCGCAGGCCGGGCATCCCCGCGATCGTGCGCTCGTAGGCCTCCTGCGGATCGGAGCGGAACTCGGGCGCACGCTCCACCGGCGGCATCAGGAGGACGAGCACGTTGCCGCCGTCGCAGGGGAAGGCGGTGCCGAGCTCGGAGCCCTCGCGCCACTGCGAGGCGATGTGCCGGGCCTCCTGGTCGCCGTCGCGCCAGTAGGCGAAGGCACAGGCGCGCTGGTTCGGGTTCGACCGGTAGGGCTCGGCGACGCCTAGTTGCCGGGCGAACCCGGACGAGCGCCCGTCGGCGCCGACGACGAGCGGCGCCCGCAGCTCGCCCGCGCCATCCGGTCCCTCGACCCGCACGCCGGCGGCCCGCCCGCCCGCGAAGACCAGCTCGATCGCCTTGGTCCGCTCCCGCACCTCGGCCCCGGCCTCGCGCGCGGTCTCGACCAGCGCGGCATCGAGGCCCGGCCGGCGCACGCACAGCGCCCAGTCGACGCCCTCGAGCTTGCTGTAGCCGCCGTGGACCGTGATCCCGGCGCCGTCCACCGTCGCGTCGGTCATCCGCGGCGGCCCCAGCGCCTCGACCCGCTCGAGCGCCCCGAGCGCCTGCAGCTCGGCGACGCCGCCGGCGAACAGCAGGTGCGTGGAGAGCGTGTCGGACGGGAAGGAGGCCCGGTCGACCGCGATCACCCGGCGCCCGGCGCGCGCCAGGGCGGTGGCGGTCGCCGACCCGGCGCAGCGGGCGCCGACGACGACGGCGTCGGCGGTCTCGACGGTCATGGCGCCGACGCTATACGGGCCGGTCGAGCGCGTTCGGCTGGCCGGCGGCGAAGAGCTCGCGGTCGGCCGCCTTCGCGGCCTCGAACTCCGGCGGGTCATAGAGCTTGAACATCTGCACGGGCGTGGCGGAGGAGCCCGATGCCTCGAGCAGGGCGTTCACGGCGGCGCGGCCGGACTCGTTCGCGCCCTCCATCGTCGCCAGGTCGACGTCGGTCTGCACGTAGTCGCCGGCCAGGAAGAGGTTCGGGATCGCGGTGCCGGCGGTGGGCCGGCGCTCCCAGCTGCCGACGGTGTTCACGAGGAGCGGCTCGTCGTTGCGGTTGCGCCCGCGCTCGGGCGACCAGCGGATCGCAGGGTCGAGGAACCAGGAGTGCATGACGTCGTCGGGCAGCACCGACTCGCCGGTGTCCTCCAGGTGCGCCTTGATCTGGGCCCAGACCTCGCGCATGATCTGCGGCCGCGTGCAGCGCTTCGCGGGCTTGCCGTAGAGGATCCCGGGCGTGTCCCAGTCTGAGATGTCGACCGATAGGCAGTCGACCGCCTCGCCGTCGCCGTAGTCGGCTGGGAAGTCGCGGTTGCCCCAGAACTGGGCCTGGGTGAGCGCCGTCAGTGCCCACGGCGCGTCCACGAAGGTCATGTGCCCGCGGACCAGGCCGACGTCGCGACGCAGGTAGAACTGGATGCCGTTCATCCAGTCGACGAAGAGCTCGTCCATCAGCGCGAGGCTCTCGTCGGCTTCGAGCACCGGCTTCGACCACAGCTTGCGGGCGCGCTCCGCGGGCATCGCGCAGACGAACCAGTCGGCCTCGATCCGCCGCCGGCGCCCGTCGGGGCCGACCGCGCGCGCCGCCTCGACCCGCCCGCGCCTCATCTCGATCGCGTCGATCTCGTGGCCGACGACGAAGCGCACGCCGAGCCCGCGCTGGAGCTCGACCCAGGGGTCGATCCAGGCCTCGTTGGTGGGGGCATTCAGGACCCGGTCCGGGGAGCCGTCGTTGCCGCGGCCCATGATGTTCATCACGAAGGCCTCGGCCATGTTCCCGATCGTGCGCGTGCTGGCCACGGTCTCCTTGGCGGCGACCACGGCGCGGGTCAGGCCGCGCGCCAGGACCTTCTGGTACTCCTCGGAGCGGCCCTCGGCGCGGATGTAGTCCCACCAGCTGACGTTCTCCCACTGGCCGAAGCGGCGCTCGTCGCTCGAGGTGAGGAAGACCATCAGCCGGTTGGTGAAGAACTCGATCTCGTCCGGCTTCAGGCCCTGCTGCTTCGCGAACTCCTCGATCAGGATCGCCTGCATCCCCTCGGGCGAGGCCGCCTCGGCGGGGTTGGGGGCGACGCCGAACACCGTGCCGTCCGGCCGGCCCTCGGTCCGGGGCGATGTCGTCTCGGTGGCGTCCTCCAGGTTGTCGTGGACCCCGTTCGCGTTGCCGGGGAAGGGGATCCGCCGCATCGTGTCGGGGACGTGGTGGTAGAAGCCGGGGAAGAAGCGGAAGCCGTGCTCGCCCGGCAGCGGGAGGCGCCCGCCGGCGGCGCTGCGGGGAACGCCGATCGAGCGGGCCTTGCCGCCGAGCGCCTTGCGCTCGTAGACCGTGACCTCGAACCCGCGCTCGGCGAGCTCGTGGGCGGCGGCGAGTCCAGCCATGCCGCCGCCGAGGACGGCCACCCGGCGCCCCGAGGAAGCGGCGCGCGCGATCGCCGAGATCGGCGATCCTGCGAGCGCCATGCCGGCGCCGGCGACGGCGCCATTGCGCAGCAGCTCGCGCCGCGACATCCCCCTCGTCGTGTTCCTCGCCCCTCGCAAGGTTCGGACACTATGTCAGACACTCTGTCCGAATGTCAACTGGGATCGGTACAGTCCCACGAGATGCCCACCGTGACGAAGCCGCGAGCGAGCGGGCGCCAGCGCCGCGAGACGATCGAAGCCGAGGTCCTGCGCGCCGTCGAGAAGCTGATGGCCGAGGGCCACTCCTACACCGAGCTGCCGGTGCAGCGGATCGCGGAGGAGGCGGGGATCGCGCGGTCGACCTTCTACGTCCATTACCCGGACAAGGCGCAGCTCCTGATCCGGATGGGCGACATCGCTTCCGCCGACCTCTTCATGGCCGCCGAGGGGTGGTGGACCGGCGATCATCTCATGCAGATGAGATCCAGCCGAACCGGACGCGAAGCGGAGGATTCGGCGAATTCAGTCGATGGGCCCGAGGGCGTTGTGACCACCATGGAACGGATGATCGCCGGCTTCCGCGAGCACGACCGGGTGCTGCTGGCGCTGGTCGAGCTCGCCGGATACGAGCCCGAGGTGGCCCGCTACTGGCGGGAGCGGGTGGGTGCGTTCATCGCCGTCGTGCGGACCCGGCTCGATGAGCTGGTCCGCGCCGGCGAGGTCAGCCCGGTGATCGACACCGGCTCGACCGCCGCGGTGCTCACCTGGATGGTGGAGCGCTCGATCACGCAGCACGTCCTCGAGAGCAGGGACCCGGCCGGCGACGCGGAGCTAGCCGCGACCCTGGGCCGCGCGATCTGGCTGACGACTTTCGGCGACGCGCCTGCGGGCTGACCGCCTCAGTACCGACCGCGGACGACCTCGGCAGCGGAGCGCTCGAACATCTCCCGTGCCCGGTCGAGGGCGGGGGAGGCGCCGGAATCCAGGTGCTCGAGCGCGAGCCCCTCGATGCCGGCGACGAGGAAGACGGCGGCGGCCTCGAGCTCTGACTCGGGCGGGCCGTCGTCGAGGCCGCGCATCAGCTCGCGAGAGCGTCTCCCGGAACGCGACCTTGGTCTCGGCCATGATCTCGCTCACCTCGGGGCTCGACGACCGATTGCGAGGCGAGGTCGAAGTAGACGCGCTGGATCCCGGGGTCCGCGTCGATCACGCTCCAGACGCCGGCGGTGAGCCCGCGCACGAGCTCGTCGGCGGAGCTCGGGCTCGCCGACCTCCACGAGGACCTCCGCGATCAGGACCTCCGAGACCTGGCGGGCGACCGCCGCGACGAGGCCCTGCTTGGAGCCGAAGTGGTAGGCGATCAGGGCCTTGTTCTGTCCCGACGCCGCGGCGACCTTCGCCGTCGTCAGCCCGGCGTAGCCGTCGCGCTTGAGGACGTCGAGGGCGCCGTCGCGGATCCGCTCGCGGGCGCCCGTCGACGGACGCCCGGGCCGGACCCGAGCCGGCGCGGGCGCCGCGCTCATGCCGGAGTCGGTGCGGCGATCGGCTCCATGCCCATCGCCGCCAGCTTCTTCGAGAGCGACTTCATCGCGTACTCGAAGATGTCCGTCGAGCGGTAGCCGAACGGGGTGTCGAAGTCGTAGCGGTTGTCGAGCCACGCCGGCGAGAACGCGAGCACGCCGACCGGGATCGTCTCCTCGAGCGTGGTCTGGACGATCTGCTTGTAGCGCTCGTCCTCCTTGATCGCGTCGGCGAGGAACTTGACGCCGAAGCCGACGTGGCGGGACTCGTCGCGGTTCACGTGGGTGAAGCCGTCCTGGAACCCCGGCAGCCAGTCGCGGTCCTTGAGCGTGCGCAGCAGGAAGCGGGCGCCGGTGAGCGCCAGCGTGCCCTCGATCACGATCATGTAGACGGTGATCCCGCGGACGAGCGCCTCCATGTCCGAGGGGTCCTTGCGGAGCGTTTCGGCGCAGTCGTGCAGGATCCCGTCGAAGAGCTGCTTGTAGTCCTCGTTGACGTGCGCCCGCTGGAGCTGGAGGTTCTCCTCGATCGTGTCGGTGTCGGAACCGACGACCTCGCGGTAGAAGCGGTCGAAGAAGACGCAATGGCGCGCCTCGTCGGAGATCTGCGAGGCGAGGAAGATCCGCTGGTCGTTGGTCGGGGCGGCGATCGCGAACGGCAGCAGCTCGGTCGTCACCCGCTCCTCGCCGACGAAGAACTCGGAGAGGAAGAAGAGCATCCAGCGGCGCTCCTCGTCCGAGAAGAAGTCGGGGTCCTGCCACTGCTCGACGTCGCGGGTGAAGTCGAAGACCTCGGAGCTCCAGCCCTGGCGCTCCCAGCGGGAGATCAGCTTGCCGTAGGAGGGGGCGGCCTCGACGATCCGGTCGAGCCCGGCCATCACCTTGTCGATGTCGCCGTCGAGGAGGACGTCGAGGGCCTCGTCGCCCGTCCCGCCGCCTGCTCCGTGACCTCACCGTTGCCGTTCGCCATGCTTCGCTCCCGGTCTCGCTTGCGGTCGCGGAGATATTAACCGATCGACCAATAAATATCAAACAAGCACCCTGAGCCGGAGAGCCGGAACGTGTCGTGGGGCGGACGGGGAGGGGGTCCCGGGTGAGGGATCCCCCTCCTCGGCCGCCCCTCCAGACCACGTATCGCTTGACAAAAGCGCTTTCCGACCTGTCCACCATGAAATAGGAAGCGCGCGCACTTGCAGGCAGATTTGTCACACTGAACGCAGATGGCCCCGGTTTCAGAGGAGGATCTTCATGAGCTGGAGTCACGTCAGGACCCGCGCCTCCTCCGTGCTCTCGACGTAGTCGCACCCGGAACCGCCCTCCGCGAGGGCATCGACAACATCGTCTACTCGCGGACCGGCGGGCTGATCGTGATCGGCGAGCCCGAGGAGATCTCGTTCATGTTCTCGGGCGGGATCAAGCTCGACGTCGAATACACGCCGGCGCTGCTCTACCAGGTGGCGAAGATGGACGGGGCGATCATCCTCGACCCCGACGCCAAGCGGCTCTCCTGGTCGAACGTCCAGCTGATGCCCGACCCGACGATCCTCTCGATGGAGACCGGCACGCGGCACCGCACGGCCGAGCGCGTCTCGAAGCAGACGAAGGCGCTCGTGATCGCGATCTCCTCGCGCCGCGACGTCGTCTCGCTCTACCTCGAGGGGATGAAGTACATCCTCCAGGACATCCCGACGGTGCTCTCGAAGGCGAACCAGGGCCTCGCGACGCTGGAGAAGTATCGCGCCCGCCTCGATCAGGTCTCGTCGCGGCTGTTCGCGCTCGAGTTCGAGGGCGGCGGCGTCCTCTACGACGTGCTCTCGGTGCTGCAGCGCGCCGAGCTCGTTACGCGGATGGCCGCCGAGGTCGAGCGCTACATCATCGAGCTCGGCTCCGAGGGCCGGCTGATCGAGATGCAGCTCGAGGAGACCGTCGTCGGGGTCATGGCCGACCGCGCCGCGCTCGTCCGCGACTACATCACCCTCGACGCCGAGGAGACGGTCGAGACCGCGCTCGGCGAGCTCGCGCGACTGCCGCACTCCGACCTCCTCGACTTCGGTCGCCTCGCCGAGCTGCTCGGCTACGACCGCAAGATGAACACACTCGACTTTCCCGTCGCCCCTCGCGGGTACCGGGCGCTGGGCGCATCCCGCGCCTGCCGCGGCTCGTCAGCCAGAAGATCATCCGCGCTCTCGGTGGCCTCGAGGAGATCCTCGCCGCCGGCGACGAGGAGCTGGCCGCGATCGACGGCGTAGGAGAGACCCGCGCGAAGGACATCCGAGAGGGCCTTCGCCGACTTCAGGAGGTCGACGTCGTCGACCGCTACCTGATCTAACCGGGCGGCACGACCGCCACGGACGGCGGCCGCACCAACCACGCCCAACAGACAACTAGGAGGCAGCAAATCAGTACCACCGCAGAGGTAACCGAAGAGGAGATCACCGACCTCGAGGTTGAGGCGCCAGTCGCCAACTTCGAGGTCGGGGACAACGTCGTCTACCCGCACCACGGAGCCGGCGTCGTCTCGAAGAAGGAGACCAAGGAGCTCCTGGGCGAGAAGCGGAGATTACCTGACGATCAAGATCCATCACAACGACATGACCGTGATGGTTCCCTGCGAGAACGCCGGCAAGGCCGGGCTTCGCCGGGTGATCGACGGAGACGAGGTCAAGCGCGTCACCGACGTGCTGACCGGCGAGGTCTCCGAGATGCCGAAGAACTGGAACCGCCGGTTCAAGTACAACCGCGAGAAGATCCGCACCGGCGACGTCTTCGAGCTGGCCGAGGTCGTTCGCAACCTCGCGATCCGCGAGATGGAGAAGGGCCTCTCGACCGGCGAGAAGCAGATGTACACGCGGGCGAAGAAGATCCTCGCCTCGGAGTTCATGTACGCGCTCGACAAGGACGAAGAGGGCGCGGAGGAGTACCTCGACGGGCTGCTCGA
The DNA here is from genome assembly GCA_963844425.1 of uncultured Thermoleophilia bacterium. Taxonomy (GTDB): domain Bacteria; phylum Actinomycetota; class Thermoleophilia; order Solirubrobacterales; family 70-9; genus DASUSH01. The sequence continues at coordinate 125,080 of CAWJOD010000004.1, forward strand.
GGAGCGCTTCGGCGACAAGGCGCGAGGCGGCCGCCGCGCCGGCCTGAGCGCCGAGCGTAGGCAGCCGGGCCGGCGGCGACGAGGTGAGCGCGACAGCGATCCTCGCCGCCGCCGGCTCCGGCGAGCGCCTCGGGGCGGAGGTCCCGAAGGCGTTCGTCGAGCTCGCCGGCCGGCCGATGGTCGAGTGGTCGCTCGAGGCCCTCGACGCGGCGCCGTCGATCGGTGAGGTCCTCGTCACGATGCCGGCGGGCGACGAGGGCAGGCTCGAGCGCCCGGCGCCTGACGGCGGTCGCCGGCGGCCCGTCGCGCTCGGAGTCGGTCGCGCAACGCGCTGGCGCGCGTCCGAAGGCGGAGCTCGTCGTCGTCCACGACGCCGCCCGCCCGCTGGCGACCGCCGAGCTCTTCGACGCGGTGGTCGCCGCGCTCGAGGCGGATCCCGGAAGCCGCCGGAGTGGTCGCGGCGACGCCGGTCACCGACACGACGAAGGAGGTGCTGCGCGACCGCGAGGTCAGCCGCACGCTCGACCGCTCGAGCCTGTGGTCGGTGCAGACGCCGCAGGCCTTTCGCACCGAGGCGCTGCGCGCGGCCCTCGCTCGACGGAGCTGCTGGCGCCAGGCCTCGGACGACGCGATGCTGGTCGAGCGAAACGGCGGCCGCGTCCTCGTTCACGAGGCGCCGCCGGAGAACCTGAAGGTGACGACGCCGCTCGACCTGCGCGTCGCCGAGCTCCTGCTCGCGGAGCGCTAGCGCGTCGCCTCAGCTGTCGCCCAGCACCGACGGCCTCGAGGGCGTGCTCGTGCTCCTGGTACATGGTGGCGCGGGCGACGGCGCCGTCGCGAACGGTCCAGACCCAGGTAACCCGCGAGACGACCCGATCCCGTCGCGGCCGCCGGCGTGCATCACCCAGGGCACGACCACGTCGTCGCCGGCGTCGATCAGCTCGCCGGGCTCGAAGCGAAGCGCCTCCCAGCTGTCGGCGAACTCGACGAGCAGGGAGCGGACCTCGTCGATCCCGTAGGAGCCGTGGACGGGCCCGTTCGCGCGGGTGAGGTCGATCTCGAACCCGGGGGCCGCCATCGCCAGGAGCTCGTCCCAATCGCTGCGTTGACCACGTCCACCGCCTGTCGACGAGCTCGACGTTCTGCTCCGACATGACCCTGGAGTATCCCGCTGAGCGATCCGCGTCAGCGGCTGATGCTGTCGGCGCGACGGCTGCGGCCGATCGGCAGCCCCGCGGCCTCCGCGCACGTCTTCGTCGCGCAGGTGCTTGCGGCGGCGGCGGATGTAGAGCCGGCCGCTGGATGAAGAGGGTGGCGATCCCGGCGAGCACGATCGCGCCAGGTTGAGCGACAGCTGGCGCCATCGCGCCCGAGCCACTCGCTCGCTGTCGCCGAGTGCGGCGGCGACGCCGATGTTGGCCGCGGCCGGGATCGTGGTGACCGAGATCAGGACTCCGATCAGCGCGCCGGATTTCGCCGCGGTGAGCGAGAGCACCCCCGCGGTGCCCGCGAAGAAAGCGACCAGGAACGAGAAGAAGTCGGGATTGGAGATGAAGTCCGTGAACGGGTGGTCCTGTTGCGACGAAGTCATCCGGGACCAGGTCGATCAGCGTCGAGGCCCAGGGTCAGCAGGAAGCTGGCCGTGATCGCGACCGGGAAGCCGACCGCGAGCGCGACCAGCGAGCGCCGGGCGAAGTCGCGGCGCTTCTGGACGATCGCGACGCAGAGCGCGGCGAGCGGGCCGAACTCCGGGCCCGACGACCATCGCGCCGATGATCAGGACGACCTGGTCGAGGAGGATCCCGCAGGCGGCGATCAGCGTCGCCAGCGCCATGAAGGCGACGAAGCTCGCCGAGAGCTCGACGTTCTCCGAGGTCCGCGCCTCCACCTCCTCCCAGACGACGGCGTCGGAGGGCAGCCCGCGGGCGGCCTTCTCCGCAGCGGCCGCGACGCTCGGAGATCTGCGAGTCGATGTCCTCCATCGCGATCGAACCCTCGTGGTCGATCTCGAGCTCCTTCAGGTCGCAGACGAGGACGCTCGCGTCCTCGCGCGCGACGTCGCAGAGGATCACGTCGCCCATCCGGCTTCTCGGCGGCCCGCTCGAGGAAGATCAGGTTGCAGACCGACGGCGTCTCCCGGAGCAGGTCGAGCGCGTGCTCGACTGGTGGGGCGGGGACGACGATCCGCAGGTGGACCATTCGTGGCTAGCGTACCCGCCGTGCTGACGGACTATCACCTGCACCTGCGGCCGGACGAGGCCGGAACCGAGGCCGCCGGAGTACTTCACCGAGGCGAACGTCGGGCGCTACCTCGAGGCGGCGGAGGCGGCCGGGGTGGGGGAGCTGGGCGTCTCCGAGCACGTCTACCGCTTCCGCGACGCGCTCGCGATCTGGCGCCACCCGTTCTGGGAGGAGCAGGCGCGCGACGACCTCACCGCGTACTGCGAGTTCGTGCGATCGACCCCGCTGCGGCTCGGGATCGAGATGGACTTCGTCCCCGGCGCCGAGGACCGGATCGCCTCGCTGCTCGACGCCCACGAATTCGACTACGTCGTCGGCTCGGTCCATTTCGTCGGCGACGTGGCCGTCGACCACGAGGGGTTCGACGCCTGGGAGGCGACCGGCGATCCCGACCGGGTCTGGCGCCGCTACTTCGAGATGCTCGCCGAGGCGGCGCGCTCGCGGCCTCTTCGACATCCTCGCGCACCCCGACCTGGTCAAGGTCTGGGGCAAGGGGCGGCCGCTTCCCGAGCGCGACCCGCGCTTCTTCTACGAGCCCGCGGTCGAGGCGATCGCCGAGTCCGGGTATCGCGGTCGAGGTCTCGACCGCCGGGCTGCGCAAGCCGGTCGGCGAGATCTATCCGGCGCCGGCGCTCGCGGAGATGTGCGTCGACGCCGGCGCGCCGTTCGCGCTCTCCTCGGACGCGCACGTGCCCGAGCACGTCGGCTTCCGCTACGACGCCGCGCGGGAATTCCTCGATGATCTCGGCGTGAGCGAGATCGCGGTCTTCGAGCGACGCGAGCGGCGGCTGGAGCCGATCGGATGAGGGTCGGGACCGGCTACGACAGCCATCGCTTCGCCGGCGTCGAGGATCGGGCGCCGGCTCGTGCTCGGCGGGGTCGAGATCGAGCACGACCGCGGCCTCGCCGGCCACTCCGACGCCGACGTCGTCTGCCACGCGGTGATCGACGCGCTGCTCGGCGCCGCCGGGCTGGGCGACATCGGGACGCATTTCCCCGACGACGACGAGACCTGGCGCGACGCCGACTCGCTCGACCTGCTGCGCACGGTGCTCGGCCAGCTCCCGGGTCGGTGCTGAACGTCGACGCGACCGTGATCTGCGAGCGGCCGCGGCTCGCCGAGCACCGGGCCGAGATGGAGCGCAACCTGCGCGACACGCTCGGCGCGCCGGCGAGCGTGAAGGCGACGACGAACGAGGGGATGGGCTGGATCGGGCGCGGCGAGGGGATCGCCTGCATCGCCGTCGCGCTCATCGACGGTTGACGGTGTGTGACGCGCGGAGACGCGGGTAAGTAAGGTTCGGATTCGACATGGCGATCCGCTCGAAACTCTCGGAGCTCGCCGGGCACGTTCCCGGAGCTCGCTCGCGCGCAAGATCCCCGCGGGCCCGCTGGGCACGCTCGTCGACGCCCCGTTCAACGCCCGCACGCTCTACGAGGCGGGCGTGATCTCGCTTCGACCGGCCCGACCGGGTGGCGAAGACCCTTCGCGAGCTGATCCGCTGGGGCGCGGGGCCGGCGGCCGGCGTCGTCGACCGGCGCGATCCAGCGCGGCGACGAGACCGCGCTCGTCGACGAGGCCGGGCTCGCTCAGCTTCGCCGAGATGCAGACCCGCTCGAACGCGCTTGCCCACGCGCTCTCCGACGAGGGCCTCGGCGAGGGCGACGGCGTCGCGATCATGTGCCGCAACCACCGCGGCTTCATCGACGCGACGCTCGCCGTGGCCAAGATCGGGGCCCACGCGCTCTACCTGAACACCGCGTTCGCCGCGCCCCAGCTCTCCGGCGTCGTCGAGAACGAGGAGCCCGCGGCGATCATCTACGACGAGGAGTTCCGCGAGCTGCTCGGCGAGGCGCTCGAGTGCGACGAGGGCGAGGAGATGAAGCGCTACGTCGCCTGGTCCGACAGCGACGAGGAGGATGCGCCCGCCCAGGCGGCGACCGGCGACGTGCCGGACACCGCGCTCGAGGACCTGATCGCGTCCGGCGACGCGAGCGACCTGAATCCGCCGCCGGAGAGCGAGGCGCGCTTCGTCATCCTCACGTCGGGCACCACCGGTACCCCGAAGGGCGCGCAGCGCAGCGCGCCGGCGCTCGCTGGCGCCGCTCGCCGCGATGTTCTCGCGGATCCCGCTGAAGGCCGAGGAGCGGACGATGATCGCCGCGCCCCTCTTCCACAGCTGGGGCATGGCGCACTTCCAGCTCGGGCCTCTCGCTGCGCTCGACCTTCATCCTGCGGCGGAAGTTCGACCCGGAGGAGACCCTGCGCGCGACCGCCGAGAGCGGCGCGACCGCGCTCATCGTCGTCCCGGTGATGATGCAGCGGATCCTCGAGCTCGCCCGAGGAGTCGATCCGCGAGTACGACCTCTCCAACCTGCGGGTCACCGCGGCCAGCGGCTCGGCCCTCCCGGGAGAGCTGGCGACGAAGTGGATGGACACCTTCGGCGACAACCTCTACAACCTCTACGGCTCGACCGAGGTCGCCTGGGCGACGATCGCGACGCCCGAGGACCTGCGCGCGGCGCCGGGAACGGCCGGGATCCCGCCGCGCGGCACCGTCGTCAAGATCGTCGACCAGGAGGGCGACGGCGAGGTTCCCGAGGGCGAGACCGGGCGCATCTTCGTCGGCAACGAGATGGCCTTCGAGGGCTACACCGGCGGCGGCGGCAAGGACGAGTACCAGGGGCTGCTGTCGAGCGGCGACGTCGGCCACTTCGACGAGGCGGGCCGGCTCTTCATCGACGGCCGCGACGACGAGATGATCGTCTCCGGCGGCGAGAACGTCTTCCCGCGCGAGGTCGAGGACCTGCTCTCCGACCACGACGGCGGTCAAGGAGGTCGCGGTGATCGGCGTCGACGACGACGAGTTCGGGCAGCGCCTGAAGGCGTTCGTCGTCACCGGCGACGGCGGCGATCCCTCCGAGGACGAGCTGAAGAAGTACGTGAAGTCGAACCTCGCCGGCTACAAGGTGCCGCGCGAGATCGAGTTCCTCGACGAGCTGCCCCGGAACGCGACGGGCAAGGTCCTCAAGCGCGAGCTGGTGTAGCTAGCTAGCGGTCGGGGCGACGCCGTCGCCGCTCGGTTCCCGCGGCGGCCGCGGGGGCCTGATCGTCTCAGTTGTCGCGTCTCCGAGCGGGGGGCGTTCGGTGGTGGCCGTGTCGGCACCACCGGACTCGGAAGCGGTCCGCCTCCGGGTGGCCGGGTCCCCGTGCCGGACGTGGGAGGGGCATCGCCGCCGGTCGGCGCGCCGCCGGGCCGCGGGGGGTGCGCGCCGCCGGGCGGTGGGGAATGCGTGTGGGGGGGCCGGGTGCCGAGGTTCTCGCCGCCGGGCTGTGGTCCCTGCGGCTGCGGCGCCGGCGGCTCCGGCGTCGCCCGGTGCCCTGGGCGCCCTCGTCGCCCGAGCTGCCATCGGCGTTGACGTTCGAGCCGCCCTGGACCGTTCGCCGCTCCGCTCGAGCTCTCCTCGCCTGCGGCCCCGGTCCCCGCGGCCGATCCGCCGGCGGGGGCTCGGGTCGCGGTCTCGGCGGCGCGTGCGGTGGGCGGCGCGTCGGTCGCCTCCCGCACTCCGGCGGCGGAGCCGCCGTCCCCGCGGTCCGCGGCGCGTTCCTTCTCGATCGCGATCGCGCCGCCGGTGGCGACCAGGGCCGCGACGCCGGCGATCACGCCCTTCATCGCCAGGCCGCCGCCGAGGGCCCCGCCGCCGGTCGCAGCGGCGCCGCCGCCGATCGCGGCCGCACCGCCGCCGAGCGTCGCCGCGCCGGCGACCGTTCCCGAGGCGCCGGCCCCGCCGACGACGCTCTGCAGGATCGCGGCGGAGGCGGCGGGGGAGAGGGCCGGGACGAGGCCGGCGAGCTTCGCCTGGCGGGTCCGCAGCGTCGCGTCGAAGCGCCGGCAGGGGTCGCAGCTGCGCAGGTGGGCGCGGACGCCGCGCGCCCGCAGGAAACGGCGGTCGCCGTCGGAGATCCGCTTGCGGATCGACTCGCAGTCGGTGTCCCGGGCCTCGGCGAGCTCGTGCAGGGCGGTGCGGGCATCGAAGGCGGCCTGCTTCGCGGCGGCCGGCGAGCAGCCGAGCGCCTCGCCGACCTCGTCGTAGGAGAGCCCGCCGAGCTCGCGCATGACGAGCGCCTGGCGCTGGCGGTCGGAGAGGTGGCCGATGTCGTCGAGCAGCTCGCGCAGCTCGCGGCGCGCCTCGATCGGCGCCTCCGCCGAGGGCTCGGCAGCGTCGAGCTGGTCGGTGGCGTTCCGGCTGCCGGAGCGCAGGATCGAGATCGACTCGTTGTGGGATATCCGGTAGAGCCAGGCCCGGACCTTGGTCGGTTTGGTGCCGATCGCTCTCATCGCCTTCAGCATCGTCGCCTGGAGCGCGTCACGCGCGTCCTCGTCGTTGCGGGTGATCGTGCGGCAGTAGCGGTAGAGCGCCTGGTGGTGGCGCTCGTAGATCGCGGCGAAGGCGGCCCGGTTGCCGTCGGCGGCGAGGCGGGCGAGATGCTCGTCGGAGAGGAGCCGCAGCGAGGTCGCGGCAAGGCGATGCTCCGAGCGGCGCTTTCCGCCGTCCGTGGCAATCCTCGCTCCCTCTACTGCTTCCATTCAGTGAACCCCGCTCCTCAAGGGTACATGCGCTTTTCGCCGTTCTTACGTCCAACACGCCCGGGCCGGGGAAGTGGCGGGCCGAGGCTCCTAGCCGTCCTCACCTCCTGGCCGTCCGGGGACCTCGACCGCGTCGCAAGCCGCCTCGTAGGAGGCAACCAGGGCATCGATCCGCGCCTGCTCCTCCGGCGTGGCGTCCTCGGCGATGCGGCCCAGGACCTTGATCACCTGCTCGCAGGAGCGCTTCTCGTGGACGATCGCGCGCCGCAGCGGCCGCTTGAGTGCGTCGCTCGCGGTCTCGTAGGCGGCGTCGAACGCGGTGAGCGCCGCGACGTGCATGTCGCCGAGCGTCTCCAGGGAGTCGATCTCCGGCGGCGGCCCGTCGACCCGCTTGGACTCGCAGATCGCGAGCTTCGACTCGCGTCCGTAGGTGCGAAGCGCGGCGACGGCGGCGTCGTCATCGGCGGCCGCGACCGCAGCGTTGAACGCGTCGATCGCAGCGTATGCGGCATCGACGTGCCCGGCGACGGACTCGGCGGTCGGCGGGTCGTGGTCGACCGCGCAGCGCGGCCCCATCCCCGGGCCGTGGCCGGGCCTCGCCGCTGCCGGCCCCGCGACCGCAAGCGCCGCGCAGGCGACCAGCGCCGCGGTGATCGTGATTCGTCTCATCTCCTGTACCTCCTCAGGTGTCTGACGAGCGTGCCCTCGGAGGTGAGACGGGGCAGGGGGCGTGGCGTAAGGAGGTACTTCGGAGCGTCGGTTACTACGCCGGAGCGCTCTCCCGCTCGGCCCGCCGGCGCGCCGCTTCGGCGCGCAGGCGCTCGTGCTCGACCTGGCGCTTGAGCTGGTGAAGCGAGCGGCGAAGGTGGCTGGAGATCGTCGGCGCCGAGACCCATTCGGAGATCAGGCCCGGGATGCCGGAGCCGGCGACGCCGTAGGAGTAGCGGAGCTCGATCCGGGTGCGGTGCTCGTCGACCTCGCGGAGGCGGAAGCGGCCGCGCTGGTCGATGCCGGTGACCGAGTTCCAGGCGAGGTCGCGCGGGCGGGTCCCACTCGACCATCTCGACGAGGCCGCCGACCTCGGCCGAGCCGACCTTGATCAGCATCCGGTAGCGGGCGCCGAGGCCCGCTCGGCTTCTCGCCGTCGACCTCCCAGCGGGTCACGCCCGGACATGAAATGGAGCCAGTTCGCCGGATCCTCGAGGTAGTCCCAGATCTCCTGCGGGGACGCCGAGACGACGATCGACTCCTTCAGGCGCACGCGACCTCCTAGCCGATCACCGGGTAGCGGCGCTCGGCGTAGAGCGGCGTCGAGCGTCTCCTGCATCGTTCGCGTCACGTGCTCGTAGATCTCGTCGACGTCGGGGTCGGGGCCGAACTGCTCCTCGAGCTCGATCGGCGGCAGGACCTCGATCGTCAGCTTCGCCGGGAGCGGGACCCGCGGCAGGAAGTCGCCGACGCTGAGATGCCCCAGGGCGGCGCGACGGTGAGCGGCAGGACCTTCAGCCGGAAGAGCTTGTCGAGCTGGAGCAGGCGGGCGAGCCAGTCGCCGCGGCTCAGGACGAGCGCGGTCTCCTGGCCGCCGGCGGAGACGACCGGGACGATCGGCACGCCCTCGTTCAGCGCGAGGCGGATGAAGCCCTTGCGGTCGTCGAAGTCGACCTTGTCGCCGTCCCAGGTCGGCCGGTGGACCTCCCAGTCGCCGCCGGGGTAGACGAGCAGCGCCGCGCCCTCGCGCAGCGCCTGCTGGGCGTGCTCGTGGGAGGCGGCGACGGTCCCGTAGCGGCGCAGGATCGGGCCGAACGGCGAGGCGAGCACGAGGTTGTGGGCGAGCTGGTAGAAGGCGCGCTCGACGCCGAAGTAGGTGTAGAAGGCGAGCGTCAGCAGGTGGGTGTCGGGGGTCAGGTTGCCGCCCGAGTGGTTGCCGACCAGCAGGACCGGCCGGTCCTCGGGGATGTTGCCGAGGTTGCGGACCTCGCCCCGGAACCAGATGCTGGTGAGCGAGCCAGAGCGTCGGCAGGTTCGCGCGGATGTAGTCGGGGTCGCGGTCGTCGAGGTCGGCGCTGAGCGCGCCGGAGAAGCGCCGCCGACGGCGAGCGCCGAGCGCCTTGCCCGCGCCGCTGAGGCGCCCGGTGAGCCCGCCGCGATCCCGGCGACCGCGTCGGTGACGCCGACCCGGAGGCCTCCCCGTCGGGCTCGCCGGGTGGCCTCCTCGTAGTCGCCGGCGCCGTTGCTGGACGCCGTGCTGTCGACGTGGTCGGATCCCCCATCAGGCGGCTAGAGGTCTGAGTGAGCTGTCAGGCGGTGCGGGCGAGCGCCACGGTCCGGGACGCCCGGTCCGCCGCGGCGATCGTCTCGCTGATCAGCGCGTTGGTCTCGTCGGGGAGCTCGACCTGGGGCACGTGCCCGCAGTCGCGAGGATCACCTGGCGGACGTCCGGGAAGCGCCTCGCCGACGTGGCGGGAGAAGCCGGCCGGGATCAGCCGGTCCTGATCGCCCCAGACGAACAGGGCGAGGCAGGTCGAGGTCGCGCAGCCGCGTGTAGAGGCCGCGCTCGCCGTGTGGCGCGTCGAGGTAGATGTTGCGCGCGGCGGCGTAGAAGGCGATCCGCGCGGCGCGGGAGCGGTAGGTGCGGCTGAACTCGTCGCAGGCGATGTCGGCGGCGGCGGGGTCGAGCCGCTCGGGCTGGGCGAACATGCTCCAGAACTGCGCGCGGACGCGCGCCTGGCGGACGGGTGGGGGATCGCGGCCAGCTCGGGCCGGATCAGCTTCACCAGCGGGACGAGCTCGCGGCGGCGCAGGAAGGCGAGCGCCGGCGCCAGCAGGCTGAGGCTGGAGACCCGCTCGGGCGTCGCCAGCGCCAGCTCGAGCGCGACCCGGCCGCCCATCGAGTTGCCGACCAGATGGGCGCGCTCGATCCCGAGCGCGTCCATCAGGCCGCGCACCGCGCTCGGCGAAGTAGGGCGCGTCGTAGGCCGCCGCGGGCGGGCTTCGACGACGAGCCGAAGCCCGGCAGGTCGATCGCGTGGACCGTGTGGTCGGCGGCGAGCGCCGCGACGGTCTCGAAGAACGAGGTCTTGTTGGAGCCGAGGCCGTGGACGCAGATCACGTGCTCGGGCCCGTCGCCGGCGGTCAGGGTCGAGATCTCGGACGTCGCGGACCGCGACCTGGCGTACGCCGATCAGCGGCGGCCGGCCGCCGGGGAGCGCGAAGAGCCCCTCGAAGGCAAGCGCGAGGTCGAGGTTGCCGCGCGCGTAGAGGCGCCGGGCGGCGAACGCGTCGAGCCCGGAGAGCCGGCCCTCGCGCAGGGCGAGCCAGGTGGCGGCGTCGGTGCCGATGACGACGTCGGGCTCGCGCAGGGAGGAGGGGGTGACCGTGCACCGCTCGGGCGTCACCCGCACCTGCCAGGTGCGGCCGATGTCGCCGAGGCGGATCTCGAAGCTGGCGTCGAACCCGGGCTCGCCGAGCAGCTCGAAGCCGCTCGCGTCGCCGAGGTAGCGCTCGGGCATGGAGGCGAACGCCCCCTCGACCCTGGCGCAGGCGCTCGCTCGCGCAGGGCGGCACCTGGGATGGGGCGCGACGGTCAAGGCGCGGGCAGATTAGCCAACGACCGGCTGTCGCCGTCCCCGCGCCCCCCGGATAGCCTCCGAACGGTGCGCGAGATCCGAGGATCAAGGACACGCTCAGCGGCGAGCTCAAGCCGCTCGGCGCCGAGCGCCGGTGAGGAGGTCGGGATCTACGCCTGCGGGCCGACCACCTACGGCCGGATCCACGTCGGCAACGCCCGTCCGTACGTCGTCTTCATGCTGCTGCGGCGCTTCCTCGAGCACGAGGGGCTGCGGCCGCGCCTGGTCGATCAACGTCACCGACGTCAACGACAAGATCTACGACGCGGCGCGCGACCGCCGACCGGCCCTCGGCCGAGTGGGCGCGGACGATGACCGACGCCTACGTCGAGGACACGGGCCGGCTCGGGCTCGGCCGGCCGGACGCCGAGCCCCGCGCGACCGAGACGATCGACGGCATCGTCGGGCTGATCTCGGACCTCGTCGACGTCGGGCCACGCCTACGAGTCCGGAGGCGACGTCTACTTCCGCGTGCGGAGCTTCGACGGCTACGGCAAGCTCTCCAACCGCAGCCCCGACGACATGGACCAGGGCGAGGAGGCGGGCGCCGCCGAGCTCAAGGAGGACCCGCTCGACTTCGCGCTCTGGAAGGCGCGAAAGGAGGGCGAGGACACCGCGCTGGCCGTCGCCCTGGGGCGAGGGCCGGCCCGGCTGGCACATCGAGTGCTCGGCGATGGCGGAGGCCGAGCTCGGCACCGAGTTCGCGATCCACGGCGGCGGCTCCGACCTCGTCTTCCCCCACCACGAGAACGAGATCGCGCAGTCCGAGGCCGCCCGCGGCGTCCCCCTGGCGCGGATCTGGATGCACAACGGGATGGTCGAGATCGCCGCCGAGAAGATGTCGAAGTCGGTCGGCAACATCTTCCAGCTCGCGACCGCGATCGACCGCTACGGCCCCGAGGCCGTGGTCGGCTTCCTCGTCTCCGGCCACTACCGCCAGCCGCTCGAGTTCTCGCAGGCGGCGCTCGAGGAGTCCGCAGGCCCGCAACGAGCGGATCCGGAACTTCCTCGCGCGGCGCCTGACCCTCGCGGGGTCCGACCCCGTGCGTCGCCGAGCGCACGCGAGGCCTTCCTCGACGCCCTCGCCGACGACTTCAACACCCCGCGGGCGCTCGCCGAGCTCTTCGAGCTGATCGGCGAGGCGAACCGCCGCGCGCTCCCCGGCGCGCGCGAGGCGGTGCTCGAGCTGCTGCCGCTGCTCGGCCTCGAGGCGGCTCGCCGAGGCGGGCGAGGAGGCCGACGCCGAGGCCGAGGAGCTGCTCGCCGAGCGCGAGCGGGCCCGCGCGGAGCGCGACTTCGAGCGCGCGGACCAGATCCGCGACGAGCTCGCCGCGCGCGGCTGGGAGGTCCGCGACACGCCCGACGGCGCTCGACTCGTCCGCACGGCCTGATCACGATGGCGAGCGAGGTGATCTACGGGCGCCGCCCGGTCGAGGAGGCGAAGCGCGGGCGGCGGAGGGTCCTCGAGGTGCTCACCCGCGACGATCTCTCCGACGAGGAGCTCGAGCGCCGCTGCGGCTCGCCCGACCACCAGGGCGTGATCGCGGAGGTCGAGCCCTATCCCTACGCCGACCCGAGCGCGCTCCTCGCCGGCCGAGGACGCGATCGTCCTCGCCCTCGACCGGGTCCAGGACCCGCGCAACCTCGGCGCGATCTGCCGCTCCGCCGAGGCGGCCGGCGTCGCCGGCGTCGTCATCCCCGAGCGCCACGCCGCCGGGCGTCACCGCGGCGGTCTGCAAGGCCTCGGCGGGCGCCGTCGAGCACCTCGCGATCGCCCGCGTCGGCAACCTCGCCGACTGGCTCGGGCTGGCCAAGGAGGCCGGGGCCTGGGTCTACGGCGCCGACGCCGAGGCGGAGACGCCCTACACCGAGCCCGACTACTCGGGCCGGGTCGTGCTCGTCCTCGGCGGCGAGGAGAAGGGGCTGCGGCCGCGGGTCGCGGCGAGCCTGCGACGCGCTCGTCTCGATCCCGCGGCGCGGGAGGGTGGGGTCGCTGAACGTCAGCGCGGCGGCGGCGGTGCTCGCCTTCGAGGTCGTGAGCTCGCGGCGCCCGCTGAGCGCCGCAACCGAAATTGCACCGGTAGGCAGGGGTTGACAGAACTATGTGGCGGCACTAAGGTGCTCACGCATAACGGTAAACCTCAGGTTAAGGCCTGAGGGTTACCGCGGAGTAAATCAACGGCGCTCCAGGGGAGGAGAGGGCGCCACCGGAACCCACAGAGGAGGGTCCCAGTGGCACTACCAACCCATGAGTTCGCGGCCGTCGCGCCCCAGGCGCAGTCCCCCCGCAGCATCCCTGAAGCTCGAGTTGAGCTTGATGACCATTACCTGGTCGCCCTCGCAAAGGACGGTCACGCCGACGCCTACGAGCGCATCATCAAGCGCTATCGCGGCTTCGTCCGCCTGAAGGCGTCGTCGTACTTCCTGCTCGGCGGCGATTCGGAGGACCTGATCCAGGAGGGCCTGCTCGGCCTCTACAAGGCGGTCCGCGACTACCGCACCGACCGCGAGTCGAGCTTCCGCAACTTCGCGGAGCTCTGCATCACCCGCCAGATCATCACCGCGGTGAAGACGGCGAGCCGCAACAAGCACGCCCCGCTCAACCAGTACGTCTCGTTCGGCCAGTCGCCGGCGGCGCCGGGCGACTCCGAGACGACGCTGGAGGAGCTGCTGCCGGGGCCGCCGCGGAACGACCCGGCGAACCAGGCGGTCGCGACCGAGGAGCTGCGCAGCCTCGTCGCCTGCCTGTCGAGCGTGCTCTCCGAGCTCGAGAGCCGCGTCCTCTCGCTCTACCTCGACGGTTACTCCTACGAGACGATCGCCGAGATGATCGAGTGCGACACGAAGACCGTCGACAACGCCCTGCAGCGGGTCAAGCGCAAGGTCGGCTCGCACCTGGCCGCGCGCGAAGTGAAGCTCTAAGGGGACGCGTCGCTGACGGAAGAGCCGGAGGCGGGATTCGAACCCGCGGCCCCGTGCATTACAAGAGCACGTGCTCTGACCAACTGAGCTACTCCGGCACCTGCGGCGAAGAGTAGGCAGAATCGCGGCCGTGGCACGCGAGTTTCCCTTCGACCAGCGACGAGTTCCAGTGGCGCGACGGCGAGCGGACGATCCTCTTCGGCGAGGGGCGGCTCGGCGATGCCGCGCGAGACGCTTCGCGAGCGCGGCTGGGAGCGACTACGAGCTGCTGAGCACGCGAGCGGGCGCTCGCCGAGGCGCCCGATGCGCTCGCCGAGGGCGCCGTCGGCGGTCCACGAGGTGCCCGCCGGCCCGGTGCCGTCGATCTCCGCCGAGCTGCTCGAGCGGGTCGCGGTGCCGACGCCTGGTCGCGCTCGGCGGCGGCCGGGTGATCGACTCGCGAAGGCGATCGCCGCCGTTCGCGGCGGCCGCGTCTGCGCGATCCCGACGACGCTCTCGGGCGCGCCGATGACGACGATCCACCGCCTGCCCGAGGGCGCCGCAGGCGCCGCGGCCTGATCCGGCCCGCGCTCGTCATCGCCGACCCGGTCGCGATGACCGGCCAGCCCGAGGAGCGGATGCGCGCGAGCGCGATGAACGCGCTGGCGCACGGCGTCCGACTCGCTCTACACGCCGCTCGCCAACCCGGTGTCGCGCTCGGCCGGCCTCGCGGGCGCCGGGCTGATCGCCTCGGCGCTCGACCAGCGACCGCGCCGACCGCGACCGCGCCGGCCTCGCCCTCGGCGCCCTGCTCTGCGCCTTCGCCCTCGACTCGGCGCTGTTCGCGCTCCACCACGTGATCTGCCAGACCCTCGTCCGCGTGCTCGAGATCCCGCACGCCGAGACGAACGCGACGATCCTGCCGCGCGCGCTCGAGGCGATGCGCGATCGCGCCCCGGACGGCGATCGCGGCCCTCGCCGACGCGCTCGGCACCGAACCCGGCCGAGATCGGCGGCCGCGTCGACGACGCTCGGCGGCGGGCGCCGCCACCTCGGCGACATCGGCGCCGACGCGGCCGAGCTCGACGACGCCCTCGACGCGATGCTCGAGCGCGGCGAGCTGCAGATGACCCCGGACCCGCCGGACCGCGACGAGCTCCGGCGGATCATCGAGAGCGCCTGGTAGGCGGCGACCGATGCGGCCTCCGAACGTTTTGCGGCCCCGCGAAGCGGGCCGAGTGAGGAGGTCGCGTCGGGCGCCGCCCACCAGTAACGCCCCGCGCGCAAACGCGTGTAGCCCTATAGCGTGACGGACGAGAGGTTCGAGCGCCTGCATGCGTACACGCGCGAGCACGGGGTCAACATGGCCCTGTACGTCGTCGCCCGCCTCGTCCTGCAGCCGTTCTTCCTCGCCTACTTCCGGCTGAAGCGGATCGGCCGCGAGCACGCCGAGGTCGAGGGCGCGCTGCTCGTCGCCGCCAACCACCGCAGCTTCCTCGACCCGTTCGTGATCGGGACGATGCTGCCCTGGAACCGGCCGCTGCATTACGTCGCCAAGGTCGAGCTCTTCGAGAAGCCCTGGCAGGCCTGGGTCCTCTCGCGGCTCGGCGCCTTCCCGATCCGCCGCGGCCAGGCCGACGTCCACGCGATGGCCACCGCGCGCGGCATCCTCGATCGCGGCGGCGCCGTCTGCATCTTCCCCGAGGGCACGCGGATCCGGACCGGCTCGCTGGGCACGCCGAAGCGCGGCGCCGGCCGGCTCGCGCTCGAGACCGGCGCCTCGGTCCTGCCGGTCGCCGTGATCGGCACCGAGCACGTCCGCCGCGGCTGGCGGATCCGCCCGCGGAAGGTCCGGCTGCGCGCCGGCAGGACGATGACCTTCCCGCGCACCGAGCAGCCCTCGCCGTCGCTGGCGGCGACCGTCAACGGCCGGATCTGGCCGAACATCGAGCTCCAGTGGGAGTGGCTCGGCGGCCTGCCGCCGCTGCGCAAGGCGGCCGTGATCGGCGCCGGGAGCTGGGGCACCGCGCTCGCCGTCCTGCTCGCCCGCGGCGGCCTCGAGGTCCAGCTCGGCACCCGCACCCGCGAGCAGGCCGAGCAGATCTCGAAGGCGCGCGACGAACGAGAAGTACCTGCCCGGGCGTCGAGCTGCCGCCCGAGATCGCCGTCAAGCGCGGCGCGGAGATCGAGGTCGGCGGCCTCGACCTCGTCTGCCTCGCGGTTCCCTCCGCCGCGCTGCCGGCGACCGTCGGCTCGCTCGGCGACCGCATCGGCGCGCGGACCGCGGTCCTGCTGCTCTCCAAGGGCTTCGTCGCGCCGATGGGCGCGCTCCCGACCGAGTACGTCTCCGAGCGCGTGCGCTGCCGCGCGATCGCCTGCCTCGGCGGGCCCGGCGCACGCAAGCGAGGCCGCCTCCGGCATCGCCGCCCTCGTGCTCGGCTCCGACGACCCCGACCTGCGCGCCCAGCTCGGCGAGGTCTTCGACCGCGCCGGCCTCGTCTGCGAGCGGACCGGCGACTGGATCGGCGTCGAGACCGCCGGCGCGGCGAAGAACGCCGCCGCGCTCGCCGCCGCCGCGGCCGAGCCGCACGGCCTGAACGCCGCCGGCATCGCCGCCGCCGAGATCTGGCGCGAGTGCGTCGACTTCGCCCTCGCCCGCGGCGCCGAGCTCGACACGTTCACCGGCCTCGCCGGGCGTCGGCGACCTGACCGCGACCGTGCTCGCGCCCGGCAGCCGCAACCGGCGCGCCGGCGAGCTGCTCGGCAACGGCGTGCCCGCGGCGCAGATCCCCGCCCGCCTCGGGCAGGCCTCGGAGGCGCTCGACTCGGTGCCGCTGATCGCGGAGACCGTCGCCGCGGCGGGCATCGACTCCGACGGCCTCGCCGCCCTCGCCGAGCTGGTCGAGGGCGACATCGCCCCCGGCGAATGGGTCGCCCGGCTGCGCCGGGCGGAGAGCGACCGCAGCGCGGCCAGGGCCGCGGTGTCGAGCCAATGAGACCGACGGCCATCGAGCAGCGCGTAGGCTCCAGGCGTGCCGATCGAGGACTCGAAGCTGAGCCCGGCCGCGAAGGCCGAGCACGACCGCGCCTTCGAGGAGCTCTACCGCGCCCACCTGCGCGACGTCTACTCCTACAGCTACTACCGGATCGGCAACCACCACGACGCCGAGGACCTGACCGAGCAGACCTTCCTTCAGGCCTACCGCCACTTCGAGCGGGCGCGGCGCGAGTCGGACGGCCGCCCGCTGCGGCCGTGGCTGATCAGGATCGCCCACAACCTCGCCTCGAACTATCCACCGCGACCGCTCGCGGCGGCCGGAGGCGGCGATCGACGCGGTCGAGCCGATCACGCACCCGCACGACACCGAGAAGGTCGTCGCCGGGCGCGAGGAGCTGCGCCAGGTGATCGACGGGCTCAAGCACCTGCCGGAGGACCGCCGCGAGGCGCTGATCATGCGCTTCGCGCTCGGCATGTCGAACCGCGAGATCGCCCGGGCGCTCGGGCGCACGGACGGCGCGACCAAGGTCCTGATCCATCGCGCGACCAAGCAACTCCAGGAGGAGATCGGCGATGAGTGAGCCGACCGGAGCCAGCCCGGAGTTCGAGGCGCTGCTCGCCTCCGCGCTGCGGCCGATCGATCCGCCCGAGACGCTGTCCAGCCGCTTCGAGGAGACGCTCGCGCGCGTCACCGAGACGGCCGCCACCGAGCTCTCCGACTGGGCGGACGAGCTCTCCGAGTCCGAGCTCGAGTCGCTCCGCGACCCGCGCAACTGGGTCCGGCCCGTGGTCGCCGTCGCCGCCGGCGGCGTCGCGACCGGCGCGCTCGTCCTGATCGAGCTGCGCCGCCACAGGCGAAGCGCCCGCGGGGAGCGGGCGCTTCGAGGGCTTGGCCGGCTCGTCCGGGACTGACCCGGACGGCCGCGCTATGCGGTCGCTGCCGGCCGGCTGCGGTCCGGCGTGCCCGCCGGGGTCGCGAGGCCGGCGCCGATCCCGACGACGCCGAGGATCAGGTGCAGGAAGTTGTCCTCGGTGTTGACCGGGACGAGGTCGATCAGGACCCCGATAGCCGTTCTCGGTCTCGAGGAAGCCCCAGATCGCGAGCACCAGGTAGAGCGCTCCGACGACCAGGCAGTACATGCGCGCGCCGTACGTCGATCCCGCCATCGCCAGGCCGATCAGGCCGAGCAGGATGTGGACGACGTTGTGCCACCCGTTGACGGCGAGCAGGCCGAAGACGTCGTCGGCGACGATCGCGTTGCCGGTCGCGAAGCTCGCCTCGTAGAAGAAGCCGATGATGCCGGCGACCACGAGAACCGCCCCGACCAGCGTCGCGTACAGTCGCGCTGGGCTGGATGCGTCCGCGGTTCGTCTTGATGCTTCCATGGTCGTCTCTCCTTGCGTTGCGAATACCCCGACTGATCCGCTTTCGCGGACGGGGCGTAAGTCCCTTCAGATGAACGAATACGCCCTGCCTACCGCTCTGGATCAAGCGTGAAGCGCGAGGAGATCCGCCGCCTCGGCGACGAGGAGCTGATGTCGCTCGTCGAGGCCAAGGACCCCGCGGCCTTCGAGGTCTTCTTCGACCGCCACGGCGGCGCCGCCTACTCGCTCGCCCACCGGATCGTCGGCGATCGCAACGCCGCCGAGGACGTCGCCCAGGAGGCTTTCCTCTCGATCTGGCGAAGCCGTGCAGGGTACGACCGGGCGCGGGGAAGCGTTCGCGCCTGGGTGCTCGGGATCGTGCGCAACCGCGCGATCGACGCACTCAGGCGCGACGCCCGCCCGGGGGTCCCGCAGCTCGGCTTCGACGACGATGCCGTGCTCGAGTCGCGGCCGGCTGAGGAGCGGACCGACGCCGAGGCCGTGCGCCGCGAGACGGCGCGCGAGGTTCGCGGCGCGCTCTCCGACCTGCCGAACGACCAGTCGAAGGTGATCGAGCTCGCGTACTTCGGCGGCTTCAGCCACTCCGAGATCGCCGAGATGCTGAACATGCCGCTCGGGCACGGTGAAGGGGCGGATGCGGCTCGGGCTGGAGAAGATGCGGGGACGGATCGCGGAGCTGCGATGAGCGAGCAAGACGACAACGACAGGCACCCTTCGGACGACCTCGCGGCGTTCGCGCTCGGCGCGCTCGAGCCCGCGGAGGAGGCGCGCGTGCGCGAGCACCTCGACGGCTGCGAGCGCTGCCGCGCCGAGCTGCAGTGGCTGAGCCCGGCGGTCGACGTCCTGCCCGCCTCGGTCCCCCAGGTCGAGCCGCCGCGAAGCCTGAAGCGCGACCTGATGAAGACCGTGCGTGCCGACGTCCGCGCCGAGCGCGGCGGCTGGTGGTCGCGGCGGGCGGGCTGGATCACGATGCGAGCCCGGCCCGCGGTGGTCGTCGGCGCGGTCGCGCTGCTCGGCGCCGGGATCGCCGGCTACGCCGTGAACGAGGCGAACCAGGCCGACGCACGAGACGGTCACGCTCGCACGGCGACGCCTCCGCCGTGCTCGAGCGCGACGGCGACGTCGGCGACGCTGCGCGTGTCCGGGCATGCAGCCGCTCGCGGGCGGCGACGTGTACCAGCTCTGGTACGGCGACGCCGCCGGCGTCGAGCCCGCGAAGGCGTTCACGGTCGGCGAGGACGGCTCGGCCGAGGCCGACCTCGGCGAGATCCCCGACGGGACCGACGAGGTGCTGGTCACCAGGGAGTCCGAGCCCGGCCTGCCCGCGCCCGAGGGCGACGTCCTGCTCAGCGCGCCGCTCAACTGAGTCTTGAGCCACCGATAGATGCGGCCCAGTCCGAACTAGATTGGCGCGGCCGTCTCGATGGCCACCTGTTACCGCCATCCCGACCGCGAGACCGCCGTCTCCTGCTCGATGTGCGCGCGGCCGATCTGCCCCGACTGCATGACCTCGACCCCGGTCGGGATGCGCTGCCCGGAGTGCGCGCGCGATAGCACCCGGGTCGCGACCGGGCCCGCCGCGACCCTCGCCGGCCCGCCCTACGTCACCTACGCGCTGATCGCGCTCAACGTGATCGCCTTCCTGTTCCTGCTCACGGGCGCCGGGGCCGACCCGCTCAGCGGCGGGGGCACGGTCACGGTCGAGTACGGGATCTGCGGCGCCGGCGTCGGGGACGGCGGCATCTGCCGGACCAGCGACGCCGTGGTCGCGACCGACGGCGGCGAGGTCTACCGGCTCGTCACCGGCGCCTTCCTGCACGGCGGGCTCATCCACCTGGGGCTCAACATGTTCGTCCTCTTCATCCTCGGGCGCCTGCTCGAGCCCGGGATCGGCGGCGCCCGGCTGGCCGCGATCTACTTCGTCTCGCTCCTCGGCGGCAGCTTCGGCGCGCTCCTGCTCGAGCCCGACGGCGTCACCGTCGGCGCCTCGGGCGCGATCTTCGGCCTGATGGCGGCTGCGTTCGTGATCGCCCGGAGGCGCGGGATGGGGGCGCTCTCGAACGAGATCGGCGTGCTCGTCGGGATCAACCTCCTGATCACGTTCACGATCCCCAACATCTCGATCGGCGGCCACCTCGGCGGGCTCGTCGCCGGCGCGCTCGCGGCGCTCGCGGTCACGGTGGGCGAGCGCCAGGAGGGGCCGCAGGGCCTCACGATCCAGCTCGGCGGCCTGATCGCGATCGGCGTCGCGTCGGTGCTGGGCGCGCTGACGGTCGTCTAGAGGTAGCCGCGCCCGCCGCTCGGCCTCGCGCCGAAGGTCCTCGACCGAGCGCTTCATCAGCTCGCGCTCGAGCCGGCGGGCGATGAAGCCCGGCACGGGCACCGCGGGCTCGACCGTCACCGAGTAGGTCGCGAGCGTCGCCCCGTTCGCCGGCTCCAGCCGGAACTCGCCGCCGATGTCCTTCGCGAAGTCGCCCTCGACGAAGTCCCACCGAGATCCGGCGCGGGCGGCTCGTAGTGGTAGTCGAGCACGGTAGCGGAGC
Source organism: uncultured Thermoleophilia bacterium (assembly GCA_963844425.1). GTDB lineage: Bacteria > Actinomycetota > Thermoleophilia > Solirubrobacterales > 70-9 > DASUSH01. The sequence continues at coordinate 145,364 of CAWJOD010000004.1, forward strand.
TTGCGCACCGCCAGGTCGACGTGGAACTCGACGACCTTGCCGCGGCCCTCGGCGTCGCGCTCGAGCACGTCGACTGCTTCACCGCCCGCTGCCATTCGGGGAAGGTCTCGTAGTCGACGATCGTCTCGAAGCAGAGCTCGGCGGGGGCGGCGACCTCGGCCGACTGCTCGGCGCGCTTCTCTCCCATCAGCACGGACGTCCACCCGGCTCCACTCGAGGCCCGCCGGTGGCCCGGCGCGGTCGGGATGGAGCAGGTGGGCGAGCAGCTCCACGCCCTCGACGAGGCGGGGCCCCGGGCGCGAGAACGTCGCCGCGGCGTCGACCGCCCAGACCTCGCGCGCACGGAGAGCGGCAGGAGCTCGGCGTGGTCCGCCGCCTGCTCGGCCGACTCGGCCGCGGTCAGCCCGCAGGGCATGACGACCGCGACCTCGGGGCGGGCCGCGGCCAGCGCCCCCCACCTGACGGTCCGCGAGTCGACGCCGGGCCTTCCGATCGGATCGACGCCGCCGGCGAGGTCGATCATCTCCGGAACCCAATGGCCGCCCGCGAACGGCGGGTCGAGCCATTCGAGCGCGACCACGCGGGGGCGCTCGGCGCCGGCGACGGCCTCGCGCACCGCGGCGAGACGGCGCTCGAGGTCGGCGCGCAGGCGCCTGCCGCCGGGCTCGGTGCCGGTCACACCGGCGAGGGTCTCCGTGTCGGCGAGGACGTCGCCGAGGGTGGAGGGGTCGAGCGAGACGACCTTCGGCCTGGTGGGCAGGCGCTCGGCGACGGCGCGGACGTCGTCGTAGGAGACCGCGCAGACGTCGCAGAGCGCCTGGGTGACGATCAGGTCGACCCCGAGCGCGCGCAGCGTCTCCTCGTCGAGCTCGTAAAGGGCCTCGCCGCGGCCGGTCACCTCGCGCACGCGCGCGTCGATCTCGCCCGGCGGAAGCCCGGCCGGGATCACGCTGCGGGTCAGGTGGGGGAGCTCGCGGGCGGCGGGCGGGTAATCGCACTCGTGGGTGACCGCGGCGACCGAGTCGCCCAGCCCGAGCGCGTAGAGCATCTCGGTCGCGGAGGGGACGAGGCTCGCGATCCGCATCTGGTCTCCGACTATGGCACCATCGCGCAGCGAATGGCACTGCTCAGCGACGAGGAGATCGAGGAGAAGCTCGGCGAGGCCGACGGCTGGAAGCGCGCCGGCGACGCGATCGAGAAATCGTTCGACCGCGGCGACTTCGTCGGCTCGGTCGAGTTCGCGAAGGCGCTGGTCGAGCCCGCGGAGGGGATGGGCCACCACCCCGACCTGGCGATCTCGTGGAGCGAGGTCAAGGTCACGATCACGACGCATTCCGAGGGCGGCCTGACCGCCAACGACTTCGAGCTGGCCAAGAAGATCGACGACCTCGCGTAGCGCGAGCGCGATTTCGATGCGCTTCGTCTACGTAATCGGGACGCGACCGAACTTCGTCAAGATGGCGCCGGTGATCGCGGCCCTGCGCCGGCGCGCGCCGGACTCGCGCCACGCGATCGTCCACACCGGGCAGCACTACGACGAGATGATGTCGGCGGTCTTCCTCTCCGAGCTCGGCGTCCCCGAGCCCGACCACATGCTCGGCGTCGGCTCCGGCAGCCATTCCGTCCAGACGGCGCGGGTGCTCGAGGCGCTGGAGCCGGTGCTGCTGGAGGAGCGGCCCGACCTCGTCCTCGTTCCCGGGGACGTCAACTCGACGCTCGCCGCGGCGCTCTGCGCTTCCAAGCTCGAGATCCCGGTCGGCCACGTCGAGTCGGGCCTGCGCAGCTTCGACCGCTCGATGCCGGAGGAGACCAATCGCGTTCTCACCGACCACGTCTCCAGCCATCTCTTCCTGCACTCCGACGAGGCGATCGAGAACCTCGAGCGACGGAGGGGATCGCCAGGGAGCGCATGCACTTCGTCGGCAACACGATGATCGACAGTCTGGTCGCGCTCGAGGACCGCTTCCGCGAACGCGGCGCGGCGGCCTCGCTCGGGCTCGAGCCGGGCTCCTACCTGCTCGTCACCCTGCACCGGCCCGCGCTCGTCGACGGCCCCCTGCTCGGCGAGGCGATGGAGGCGCTCGCCGCCGCCGGCGCCGAGATGCCGGTGCTCTTCCCCGTCCACCCGCGGACCCGGAAGATGCTCGGGCCCGGACTGGAACGAGCCGCCGGGCGTCCGGCTCGTCGATCCCGTCGGCTATCTCGACTTCCTCTCGCTCGAGGCCGACGCCGGCGCGCTCCTCACCGACTCGGGCGGGATCCAGGAGGAGACGACCTTCCTCGGCGTGCCCTGCTTCACCCTGCGCGACAACACCGAGCGCCCGGTGACGATCCGCGCCGGCACCAACACCCTGCTCGGCCTCGATCCGGCGCGGATCGCCGAGATCCCGGGCCTCCTCGGCGAGCGCTCCGGCGGAGCGCCCCGAGCCTCCGCCGAAGTGGGACGGGCGCGCGGCCGAGCGCATCGCCGACGTCCTATCCGACAACGATTGCTAGCTTCACGCCCGTGGCGCTCTCCCTAGTCCCGCGCGACAAGGTCTTCTTCGACCTCTTCGCGGAAGCCGGCCAGAACAGCCTGCGCTCCGCGCGGCTGCTCAAGGACATGCTCGAACGGTGGCCCGACGACGGCGGGCTCGCGCGCGACATCCTCAAGTGCGAGTCCGAGGGCGACCGGATCACCCACGACATCATCCAGCGGCTCAACTCGACGTTCGTCACCCCGCTCGACCGCGAGGACATCTACGGCCTCGCCGGACCCAGCTCGACGACATCGTCGACTACGTCGAGGAGAGCGCCGACTTCCTCGGCCTCTACAAGATCGAGGCGCCGATGGCGCAGTCGCAGGCGCTCGCTGAGGTGCTGGTCAAGTGCTGCGAGCAGCTCGCCGAGCTGCTCGCCCACCTGCGCGGGTTCAAGGACCTCGAGCACTACTGGATCGAGATCCACCGGCTCGAGAACGACGGCGACCGGATCTACCGCGACGCCGTGGCCTCGCTGTTCTCGAACGGGATCGACCCGATGGTCGTGATCCGCTGGAAGGACATCTTCGGGGTGCTCGAGCGGGCGATCGACGCGACCGAGACCGCGGCGCACATCGTCGAAGGCATCGTGATCAAGAACAGCTAGGGGGTCCAGGGGGCGCCGATCATGGATTCCAGCGAGATCATCCTCGTGATCGTCGTCGGCACGGCGCTGGCGTTCGACTTCACAAACGGCTTCCACGACACCGCCAACGTCGTCGCGACCTCGATCTCGACGCGGGCGATGGCGCCGCGGATCGCGGTCGGCTTCGCCGCGATCCTCAACTTCGTCGGCGCGTTCATCTCGCTCGAGGTCGCGGCGACGGTCGCGAGCGACGTCGTCGACCCCGAGGCGATCACGACGACGGTGATCTTCGCCGGGCTCGTCGGGGCGATCTGCTGGAACCTGATCACCTGGTACTTCGGCCTGCCGTCGAGCTCGTCGCACGCGCTGATCGGCGGCGTCGTCGGGGCGACCTTCGTCGCGGCGGGCGTCGACGCGATCTTCGGCGACGGCATCCTCGGCAAGGTCCTGATCCCCGCGCTGGTGGCGCCGACGGTGGCCTTCATCGTCGGGGCGATCGCGATCGTCATCTGTTACCGGATCGTCGGCCGCCAGCGCCCGGGCACGGTCTCCAACGGGTTCCGCGGCGGCCAGGTCGTCTCCGGCGGGCTGCTCGCGCTCGCCCACGGCACGAACGATGCGCAGAAGACGATGGGCGTGATCGTCCTGGCGCTGATCGCCACCGACCACCTGCCGGCCGACGGATTTCGAGATCCCGTTCTGGGTCGTCGCCTCGGCGGCGTCCGCGATCGCGCTCGGCACCTACACCGGCGGCTGGCGGATCATCCGCACGATGGGCACGCGGATCCACAAGATGGACGCGGCCCAGGGCTTCTCGGCGCAGGGCGCCGGCGCCGCGGTGATCCTCGCCTCCACGCATTACGGGTTCCCGCTCTCGACGACCCAGGTGATCTCCGGAGGCGTAATGGGCTCGGGCGCCGGCAAGCGGCTCTCGGCGGTGCGCTGGGGCGTGGCGGGCAACATCGTCGTCGCCTGGATCCTCACGTTTCCCGCGGCCGCCGTCATCGGCGCCGCGACCTACGGGGTGACGAGGATCTTCGGCACCGGCGCGCTCGGGCCGCTCGTGGTGACGATCGCGGGCCTCGTGATCCTCGCGGTCGTCGTCGCGCGCCGCGTGCGCCACGGGGACGCCGATCCCGGCATGAGCGGGCTCGGCCTGATCGGATCGATCGTCGACTGGGGCGAGCTCGGCCTCACCGTCGCCGCGCGACGATCGCCGCGATCGGGATCACCGCCGCCTTCGCCGTCGCGATCTCGGCGCCGCCCAGTTCAGCGAGCGCGGCGCGAGGGGGACACCGTCGCCGCGGCCGGCGCGGCCGTGCTCGCGCTTCGCCGGCCTCGCCGTCTGCGCGGCCGGGATCGTCTTCGGCCTGATCGTGATGCTCAGCTGAGCGTCTTCGCATGACATATAACTAATTGGTAATATATTGCCATGAGCGCCTACGCCGCTCTGGCGGCAGCTCCACGGCGACAGATCCTCGACCTCCTGCGCGAGGGCGAGCGGTCGGTCAACGACCTCGTCGCCAGGTTGAAGCTGAGCCAGCCCGGCGTCTCCAAGCACCTCAAGGTGCTGCGCGAGGCGGGCCTCGTCGAGGTCCGCCCGCGGGGGAGGCAGCGCTGGTACGGGCTCAGCCCTGAGCCGCTGGCCGAGGTCGACGAGTGGCTCGCCCCCTACCGCGCGCACTGGTCGGCACGCCTCGATGCACTCGAACGACACCTGGAGGAGAACCCCCAATGACGAAGCTCACCGGAAACCTGATCAGCATCGACGACCGCCCCGCGCTTCGCTTCGAACGCCGCCTGCCCCACCCGATGGACCGGGTGTGGCGCGCCATCTCGGAGCCCGGCGAGCTCGCGCAGTGGTTCGTCGCCACCGTCGAGTGGGGCCCCGAGCAGGGCGAGACCTTCGAGGCCTACGGCCAGGCCGGCGAGATCATCGAGGTCGACCCACCGCGCGTGCTCGCCTGGAACTGGGGCGAGGAGAGCTACCGCTTCGATCTCGAACCGGATGGAGACGGCACGCTGCTCACGTTCACGCACGTCCTCGTCGAGGGCAAGCGTGACGAGGGCGCCCAGCACGCCGCCGGCTGGGAGGCCTACCTCGGGCGCCTGGACGCCCACCTCGAGGGGCAGAGCCTGTCCGAGATCGACGCGCACGACGGCTGGACTCGAGTGAACGACGCCTACGCAGAGAAGTTCGGCGTCGACCCGGAGATCGGCCGGCGGATGATGGAACGGATGATGCCGCCCGACGGCGAGCTCGAGGATGGCCCGGCGCTCCGCTTCCGCCGCCGCTTCGCCCACCCGCCCGAGCGCGTCTTCAGGGCGATCGCGGAGGAGGGCGAGCGCGGCGAGTGGTTCCCGGCCGACGCGCCGCTCGAGGTCGTCGAGTCCGAGGAGCCGAACCTGATCGTCGGGACGTGGTTCGGCGACACCCTGCGCTTCGAGGTTCGCGAGGACGGCGACGGCAGCCTGCTCGAGTTCACCCACGAATTCGACGACCGCGAAACCTCGGCGCGCACGGCGGCCGGCTGGGACCGCGTCTTCGCAAGGCTCGGCGGCCAACTGAACGGGTCGCCGCTCGGCGAGAAGGAGTCGCTGGAGAAGTGGCCCGAGGTGCACGAGGCATATGCCGAGCGCTTCGGGGTCGATCCGGAGATCGGCCGCCGGGCCCTGGCGGAGCACCCGAACCGCCCAACCTAAAGCGGGGCCAGGCACCTTAATAATCGGCGCCACGTCGTACGATCGAGGCGTGCGGACCGCGCGCAACATCGCGATCATCGCCCTCCTGGCGGTGCCGGTCGCCTTTGCCCCGGCGGGCGGCAACGTCACCGACGCGATCCTGCTCGCGCTCACGCTCGGCTTCCTCGCCGGGATCGCGGCGATGGTCTACGTCCTCTTCCGCCAGAACCAGATGACGCTCTCGACCCTCACCGACTCTCGCCGCGCGATCCTCTACTCCGCGGTCGGCGGGGTGGCCCTGCTCGTCGCCGGCGCAGGACGAGCTCCTCGACGGGCCCGGCGGGATCGTGATCTGGATCGGCCTGCTCGCCGCCTGCGCCTTCGTGATCTTCGCGATCTGGCGCGAGGCGAACACGCTCTAGAACCTGCCCGATCTCGTCACGTTGCGCGCGCCATCGGCGCGCCGCCCCGGCCTAGCGTCGCGCCGGATGGGACTCAAGCGGCTCAGCGGGGAGGAGGGCCAGGCCTCGGCGGAGCTGGTGGCGATCGTGCCGCTGCTCGTTCTCGTCGTCGTCGCCGCCGCTCAGATGGCCGCGGCGGGATGGGCGCTCTGGTCGGCGGCGAGCGCGGCCCGTGCGGGGGCGCGCGCCGCCCACGTCGGCGAGGACGCCGAGCGGGTCGCACGCGCGGCGCTGCCGGGCTCGCTGCGCGAGCACGCGGAGATCGACGACGACGAGGAGGTGCGGGTGAAGGTGCGGGCGCCGGGTCTCGTGCCCGGCATCCCCCGGCTCGCGGTCACGGCCGCGGCGAACCTCGATCCGCTCGCCGGCGATGGCTAGGCGCTCCGCGCTTGAGCGCGGCCAGGCCTCGGTCGAGCTGCTCGCCGCGGTTCCGGCCCTGCTCCTCGCCGGCCTCGTCTCGCTGCAACTGCTGGCGGCGGGCTACTCGCTGACCCTCGCCGACGGCGCCGCCGAGGCCGGTGCGCTGGCGCTCGCCGCCGGGAAGCCCCCGGCCGCGGCCGTGCGCGACGCCCTCCCCGGCTGGGCCGGCGGCGGGTCGACGTCGATGTCGACGGCGGTCGGATCGCGGTCCGGCTGCAGCCGCCATCGCCGGTGCCGGGGATCGCCGAGCGGCTCGCCTCCGAGTCGGAGGCCTGGGTGCGGAGGCCCGCGGGATGACCCGCGTCGTCCTCGCCGCCGAGGCCGGCGGCTCGAGCGGCGGCCTGGCCGAGGCCGCGGCGCTCGCGGTCGCGGTCGCGCGCCGCTCGGGGGAGGGCGTGCTCGTGGTCGAGATCTCGGACGAGGAGCGTCGCCGGCGCCCCACGCTGCTCGCCTCCGACGCGGCCCGCGAGCTCGAACGCGCCGTGCGCGCGACATCTGCCGGATCCGGCGCCGTCGCCCGCGGCGGGGTCTGCTGGCTGAAGCTGGCAGCCAGCCGTGAGGAGCGGGACCCGCTCGCAGCGCTCGCCGAGGTTGCTCGCCGAGCCACTGCCGTGCGAGCTGGCCGTGGTCCACCTCCCCTCGGGACTGTGGGCGGAGGCGATCGACCGCGCCGACCTCGGTGCTCACGGTGGTCTCGTCCGCGCCGACCTCGGTGCCGACCGCGAGCTCGCGGCGCTCGCCGTCGCCGAGCTCCGCGGCCGCGGCATCGCGGCACGGGTCGCCAAGGCTGCCCAGGGCCCGGTCGCGGCACGGCGCTCGCTCGCCGGTCTCGAGGCCGGCGGCGAGGCCACGCGGCGCGCCGAGCGAGCGGCCCGAGCCCTCGCCGCGGATGGCCAGGCGCTGCCGCTCGTCCTCGGCTGCGCGATCGCGGTGATCTTCACCGCGCTCCTGCTCGCAGCGATCGGCGGCGCGATCACCGGCAAGGGGCGCGCTCAGCGCGCGGCCGACCTCGCCGCGCTCTCGGCCGCCCGCTCGATGCGCGACGACTTCGACCGCCTGCTCGCGCCCGCGAGGCTGCCGAGCGGCGCGCCGAACCCGGCCCACCTGGGCAAGAGCGCCTACCTCGCCCGGGCCGCCGCCGCCGGCCGCGAGGCGGCCGGCGCCAACGGGGTGGATCCCGCGCCGGGTCGCGATCGAGTTCCCCGACGAGGGCTCGTTCGCGCCGGTGCGGGCGCGGGCCGAGGTCTCCGCCGAGCTCGACCCGCGGCGCGGTCCCGGGCGCGCGGGATTCGCCCCGGGCGGCGGCAGCGGCCCGCCGCGTCGAGCTCGAGGCCTCGGCGACCGCGGAGGCCTCGGCCCCGGCCGGCTACGGCGGGCCTGCCGACGATGGCGATCGGGTGGCGGTTACTCCGGCCCGCTCGCCTACCGCCAGGGCGAGGGGATGCGTCCCGACGTGGCGGCGGCGTTCGACCGCATGGCGGCCGCCGCCCGCCGCGCCGGGATCGCGCTGGTCGTCAACTCCGGGTTCCGCTCCGACGCGGAGCAGGCGGCGCTCTTCGCCGCCAACCCCGACCCGACCTGGGTCGCGCCGCCCGGCCAGTCGCTGCACCGCTGCGCGACCGAGCTCGACCTCGGCCCGGCCGACCGCCTACGGCTGGCTGGCCGCGAACGCCGGCCGCTTCGGCTTCCTGAAGCGCTACACGCTGGGAGCCCTGGCACTTCGGCTTCACGCGCGGCCCGGCGCCGTGCTCGGCCGCGGGCGACGCGGTCGGGACCGGACGAGCGGCACCGGCGGCGACGGCGCAGGCGGCGGGCGGGGGAGGCCTGCCCGCCTACGTGCCGGGGCAGTTCCGCCAGCCGCTCCTGCGCTCGGCCTCGCGCTGGAACGTCTCCGCGGCGCTGCTCGCGGCGCAGATCATGGCCGAGTCGAACTTCAACCCGCTCGCGGTCTCGCCCGCAGGCGCCCAGGGGATCGCCCAGTTCATGCCCGGCACCGCGGCGAGCCTACGGGCTCCGCGACCCCTTCGACGCCCCCGCCGCGATCGACGCCCAGGCCCACCTGATGTCGGACCTGCTGAAGCCAGTTCGGCTCGATCCCGCTCGCGCTCGCCGCCTACAACGCCGGCCCGGCGCCGGTCGCCGCCTGCCACTGCGTCCCGCCGTACCCCGAGACGAAGGCCTACGTCGCCCGCATCCTCGGCCTCCTCGACGGCGCGGGCGAGATCCTCGCGCCGCCGCTCGAGGTGCGGCTGGTGGCGTGAGATGATCGGGTCGTGCAGGCCGTGGAGACGATCCGCCGCTTTCTCGCCGCGTTCTCGGCCGCCGACTTCGACGCGATGCGAGAGCTGCTCGCGCCAGAACTGACCGCCTACGTCACCAATGCCGAGGGCGGGGTGGACGTGGTCGAGGGCCGCGAGGCCTACCTCGACCGGGTCGAGGCGATGGACCTGCCCGCGGCGAGGTTCAGCGTCGAGCTGACCCAGCCGCCGGTCGAGGCCGGAGACGGCCAGGTCCTGGCGATGGTCGCGGTGCACGCCGAGCGCGACGACCGCACCCTCGAGAACTACGCCGCCCACCTGCTGAAGGTCGAGGGCGGCGCGATCACCGAGTGGCGGATGGCCGACGCGAAGCCGGCCGAGTCGGACGCCTTCTGGGCGTCGTAGTTAGTCTGCGCCCATGGCGATCGCACAGGTCGAGGGAATCGAGGGGCTCAAGGGCCTCCTCGGGCAGACCGTCGGGCCCGGCGAGTGGCGCGAGGTCACCCAGGAGATGATCGACGAGTTCGCCGAGCTCTCCGGCGACGACCAGTGGATCCACGTCGACGTCGAGCGGGCGAAGACCGAGAGCCCGTTCGGGACGACGATCGCCCACGGCAACCTGACGCTGTCGATGATCGACGGCTTCCGCCTCGACCTGATCGAGTCGACGGGCTTCGCGCTCGGAGTCAACTACGGCTGGAACAAGGTCCGCTTTCCGGCGCCGGTGCCGGCCGGCGCCCGCTGCCGCGCGACGGCCGAGGTGATCTCGGTGGACGACGTCGGCGGCGGCTGGTGGCAGGTGGTGACGAAGTTCACCGTCGAGGTCGAGGGCTCGGAGAAGCCCGCCTGCGTCGGCGAGTCGGTCGGCCGCGCCTTCGTGCCGCCCGAGGACGGCGCCTGAAGGTCAGGCCGCGGCGCGCTACTTGACCGTAAGCGTGCCCTCCATGCCGCCCTCGCGGTGGCCCGCGACCGAGCAGTAGTACGTGTACTCGCCGGGCTCGACCTCGAACTCGGCGACGTCGGTGTCGCCGTCCGCGATCAGGTCGGTGCAGCCGAGCTCCTCGCCGTCCGGGTCCTCGAGGCAGAAGTCGTGCGCGATCGGGGCCGGGTTGGTGAAGTTCGCGGTGAGCGCGCCCGGCAGGCGCCTCGAGCTCCTCCTGCTCGAAGGCGAAGCTGCCGTCCGGGCACGGCCGAGACGTCGACCGCCTCGGTGGCCGGGTTGACGTCCTCGGTCGTGCTCGCGCTCGTCGTCCTCGTCGTCGCCGCCGCAGGCCGCGAGCGCGAACGGGCGCGAGGGCGAGCATCGCGAGCAGGGGCACGAGCTTTCTCATCGAGGTCCTTTCGATTCGGAGGGCGCGTTCAAGCTAGCGACCGCACCTCAACGGCCGTTGAACTCGGCTCCTCGCCGCCGAAGAACGCCGTGACGCCGCCGCGCAGGTCCTCGGTGCCCATCGAGTCGGCGATCCCGTGGCGCTCGAGCTGGAGGTGGTCGGCGAGCGAGTTGTCGAGGCTCTGGCCGACCAGCGACTTGCACATGCGCACGTAGTGGGGCGCCTTCGCCGCCAGCTTCCGCGCCTTCTCCGCGCGCGCGATCGGCTAGCTCGTCCGCGCGGGCACGACCTCGGAGACGAGCCCGGCCTCGAGTGCGGCCTGGGCGTTCAGGTTGGGGTCGTTCAGCAGCAGCTCGAGGGCCTTCGCCGGGCCGACGACGCGGGGCAGGAAATAGGTCATCCCGCCGTCCGGCGAGGCGCCGATCCGCCCGTAGGCGCAGGCGAAGAACGCCTCCTCGGAGGCGATCCGGATGTCGCACTGGAGCGCCAGCGAGAACCCCGCGCCCGCAGCCGGCCCGTTCACCGCCGCGATCACCGGATACGGGATGCGGTGGAAGTCGACGATCGCCTGGTGCAGCACGTCGGCGCCGCGGCGGACCTCCGAGACGCAGGTCGACGTCGGGATCGTCGACGCCGCGCTTGAACCAGGTGACGTCGCCGCCCGAGCAGAAAGCGCGGCCGTTGCCGGTCACGACCAGGGCCCGGAACGGAGCGCGGTCGGCGAGCCACGGCGCGATCAGCAGCAGCTCGCCGATCATCTCCGGGCTCATCGCGTTGAGCGCGTCGGGCCGGTCGAGCGTGAGCGTGCCGACGTCGCCGTCGGACTCCAGCGTCATCGTCTTCAGCTCGGGAGGTGCCGTGGTGGTGGCGGTAGTCATGCGGTTCCTTTCGATGGCGGGAACGTCGGAGCCTAATCTGGACTCGATGGCAAAGGAGACACGCGAGGAGCGCGAGCAGCGGCTCAAGGAGCAGCGTCGCAAGCTGCCCGACTCGCCCGGCGTCTACATGTTCAGCGACGACGCCGGCCGCGTGATCTACGTCGGCAAGGCGCTCTCGATCCGCAAGCGGGTCGGCGGGCACTTCTCGAAGGCAGGGCGGCGAGTCGCGGGAGCTCGCCCGCCACGTCGACTCGATCGACTTCCTCGTCACCGAGACCGAGGCGGAGGCGCTGCTCGCCGAGCAGCAGTTCATCAAGCGCCACCGGCCGCGCTTCAACGTCCGCCTGCGCGACGACAAGTCGTACCCCTACATCGGCGTCAGCCTCGACGAGGAGTTCCCGCGCGTCTACTTCACCCGCGAGCGCCACCGGCCCGGCCGCGCCTACTTCGGGCCGTTCTCGAGCGCGAAGCGGGTCCGCGAGACGCTCGACCTGCTCGGCAAGCTCTTCCAGTACCGGACCTGCCAGGGGCCGGAGCCGGGGCGGCGCTCCGGCGTGCCGTGCCTCGACTACTACATCAAGCGCTGCCAGGCGCCCTGCGTCGGCTACATCGACCGCGACGAGTACCGCCGCAACATCGAGGCGATCATGAGCTTCCTCTCCGGCCGCTACCGGGAGATCACCCGCGACCTCGAGCAGAAGATGGAGGCCGCCTCCGAGACGACGAGGAGTTCGAGCGCGCGGCGGTCTACCGCGACCGGCTGACCGCCGTGCGCTCGCTGATGGAGCGCCAGCGGATCGCCGGCGAGTCGCTCGAGACCGCCGACCTGATCGGCGTCGCGGTCGACGGCGAGGACGCCAACGCGCAGGTCTTCCAGGTCCGCGACGGGATGCTCGCCGAGCGCCACGGCTTCTACCTCGACAACCGCGCCGAGCGCGGCGAGGCCGAGGTCACCGAGGAGTTCCTCGCCCAGTACTACTCGGCCTCGCCCTCGATCCCGCGGCTCGTGATCGTCGGCCCGGCGATGCGCGAGCGCGCCGAGCTCGTCGCCGAGGCCCTGCGCAGCCGCCGCGACGGCCCGGTCGAGGTCCGGGTCTCCGAGCGCGGCGACAAGCGCCGGCTGCGCGAGCTCGCCGAGCGCAACGCCAAGCTCGCCCTCGGGCCAGGAGCGCCTGCGCCGCGAGCGCCGCCGCGCGCAGCGGGTCGACGCCCTCGCCGCGCTACAGGAGGCGCTCGGCATGGAGGAGCTGCCGGTCCGGATCGAGGGCTTCGACATCTCCAACCTCGGCGCCGAGCACACCGTCGCCTCGATGGTCGTCTTCGAGGGCGGCGCGCCGAAGAAGGCTCACTACCGCCGCTTCAAGGTCCGCGAGAGCCAGAACGGCGGCCCGCCAGAGCCGCTCGAAGCGGCCGCGAAGCGACTTCGAGCGGTCCCAATGATTTGGTCGATCGAGCAGGTCCTTCACCGCCGGATGGCGCGCTGGCGCTCGGGCGCCGACCTCTCGCCGCACGACGCCGAGCGCGACGAGAGCTTCTCCTCGCTGCCCGGGCTGATCGTGATCGACGGCGGCCGCGGCCAGCTTTCGGCGGGGATGCGGGCGCTCGAGCCGCTCGTCGAGCGCGGCGTGACGGTGATCGGGCTCGCGAAGCGGCTCGAGGAGGTCTTCCTGCCCGGGCCACGCCCGGCCGGTGCCGATCGCGCAGAACTCGGAGGCGCTGCGGCTGCTCCAGCGGGTCCGCGACGAGGCCCACCGCTTCGCCCTCGACTTCCACCGCGCCCGCCGCGACAAGGCGATGACCGGCTCGGTCTTCGACGAGCTGCGCGGGATCGGCCCGGTGCGCAAGAAGGCGCTGCTCACGCCATTTCGGCAGCCCCGACCGCTTCCTCTCCGCGAGCCGCGAGGAGCTCGAGGCGGTGCCCGGGATCCCGGCCAAGGTCGGCCGCGAGATCCACCGCCAGCTGCACAAGGCCGGTTAGTCCGGTCCGGCGAACCGCTCGTAGACCGGTCGCGCCTCGAGCTCGCCGTCGTCGGTCGGCACGAGCCAGCCGAAGCCGTCGCCGGCTGCCCGACGCGCCCTCGCCCTCGAGCAGGGTGTGGAAGATCACCGCCTCGACTCCGGCTCGTGGTCGAGGCGCGTCGTAGATCCCCGCCATCGTCCGCGCCTCGTCGCCGGTGCCGATCCTGGCGGCCGACCGGGAGCCCGACCTCGGTGACCCAGATCGGCTCGTCTCGCCGTCGCCCGCTGCCGCCAGGGCCCGCCGCAGCCGAGCCATCGTCTCGCCGAAGCGCTCCCCCGGCGAGCCGAGCGGCGCGATCGGGTAGGGATGGAAGGCGATCCCGTCCATGTGCTCGGCCGCGCCCGCCGCGAGCATCCGCCGCAGGAACGGCCCGAAGTCGCTGCGCGCGAGTCGTCCGTGCGGCTGGTGTTCGAAAGCGAGCCGCCGAGGACCGGGATCGAGCTCCCGGTCGACTCGACGCCGTCGTCGATCGCCGCCAGCACCTCGACGTAGCGCTCGGGATCGGGCACGGCCCAGAAGGTCGCCAGGTTGGGCTCGTTCCAGGCCTCGATCGCGGCCGCTCGCGGATAGCGCTCGGCGACGAGGGCGGCGAACTCACTCAGCTCGTCGAGCGCCGAGCTCCGCGGCGGATAGAGGCAGCTGACCACCGGGCAGCCGCCGGGGTCCGCCGCCCATTCGGGGGTGCCGGTGATGTGGAAGATCGGCCGGATCCCGCGGGCGAGGCCCTCGCAGTAGATCGCGTCGTGGGTCTCGAGCGAGACCTCGCCGCGCTCCGGCTCCGCGAATCGCCAGTCGATCGCGACCCGCCACAGGGTCGAGCCGGCGCGCTCCTGCAGCTCGGCGTCCTCGGCGATCGGGATCGTGCCGACGAGGCCGGCGTGGTCGTTGAACCCGTAGGGGAGCGCTCCCCGGCGCCGCGCGGGCGCCGGCGGCGGGCTTGGCTCGGCTCGGCGTCGAGCTCCTCGCAATCGGTCTCGGCGCTCGCCTCGGGCGGGGCCGGTCCGCCGTCCGACGGCACCTCGTCGGACCCGCAGGCGCCGGCCAGCCGGCAGCACGGCGAGCGCGAGCGCCGCCATCCCCACGATTCGCCCGCGAGGTCACGCTCGTACAATGCCCGACTCCGTGAGCGAGGCTGTGATCAGCGTCCGCGGCCTCCGCAAGTCCTACGGCGAGCAACGAGGCCGTCCGAGGCCTCGACCTGGAGGTTCGCCGGGGTGAGGTCTTCGCATTCCTCGGCCCGAACGGCGCGGGGAAGACGACCACGGTCGAGATCCTCGAGGGCTACCGCGGCCGCAGCTGCCGGCGAGGCCGAGGTGCTGGGCGTCGATCCCGCGCAGCCCGACGCGCGAGTGGCGCGAGCGGGTCGGCATCGTCCTCCAGCAATGCCGGATGCGCCCCGAGCTCTCGGTGCGCGAGACGCTCACGCTCTATGCCGGCTACTACCGGGAGGCGCGCCCGGTCGAGGAGACGATCGAGCACGTCGGCCTCGTCGAGAAGGCCGACGAGCGCGCGGGCCGGCTCTCCGGTGGCCAGCAGCGCCGGCTCGACGTCGCGGTCGCCCTGATCGGCGATCCCGAGCTGCTCTTCCTCGACGAGCCGACGACCGGCTTCGACCCGACGGCCGGCGCCAGGCCTGGGGCGTGATCGCCGGCCTGCGCGACCTCGGCAAGACCGTCTTCCTGACCACCCACTACATGGACGAGGCGCAGGCGCTCGCCGACCGGGTCGCCGTGATCGCCCGCGGCCAGATCGTCGCCGCGGGCACCCCGGCCGACATCGGCGACCGCGAGAGCCACCCGGCGACGATCACGCTTCCGGCTTCCCGCCGCGACCGCGCTCGCCGAGCTGCCGCTCGACGGCGCCGAGGACGTGAGCCGAGCGCGACGGCCTCGTCACGCCTTCGCTCCGCGGCGCCGCTGCCGCTCCTCAACCGCCTCACCGGATTCTCGCTCGAGCGCGGCCTCGAGCTCGACGGCCTCGAGGTGCGCCGGCCGACGCTCGAGGACATCTACCTCGAGCTCACCGACGCGCCGACGTCGTTGCCGACGGGACGGGGAGGGGGGATGACCGGCGCCGCGCTCGCCCTGCACCAGTTCCGGTTCGACCAGCGGATCTTCTGGCGCAACCCGGCCTCGGTCTTCTTCACGATCCTGCTGCCGATCATCTTCCTGCTGATCTTCGCGACGATCTTCGGAAACGACGAGATCGACGAGCTCGGCGGGATCAAGACGACGACCTACTACGTCCCGGCGATCGTCACCCTCGCGATCGTCTCGGCGACGATGCAGAGCCTCGCGATCTCGCTCACGGTCGACCGCGAGAACGGCATCCTGAAGCGCGGCCGCGGCACGCCGCTGCCGAACTGGGTCTTCTTCGCCGGGCGGATCGGCAACGCGATCGTCACCTCGGTGCTGATGCTGATCCTGGTCACCGCCATCGGCCGCGCTGCTCTACGGCGTCGAGGTGCCCTGGGACAAGCTCCCGGCGATCCTCGTCACGCTCTTCATCGGCGCCGCTTCCTTCTGCTGCCTCGGGATCGCGCTGACCGCGGCGATCCCGTCCGAGGACTGCCGCGGCGCCGATCTCCAACGTCGCCGTGCTGCCGCTCTACTTCCTCTCCGGGATCTTCATCCCCGAGAGCGAGATCCCCGACGGCGTGCTGAAGGTCGCCGACCTCTTCCCGATCCGCCATTTCTTCGAGGCCTTCTTCGCCTCCTATGACCCGGCGGAGCTCGGCTCCGGGTTCGAGTGGGGCCACCTCGCGATCGTCGTCGCCTGGGGCGCGCTCGGGCTCGTGCTCGCGATCAAGACCTTCCGCTGGTCGCCTCGCCACGACTAGCGGCAACCCCGGAATCCGCCGGTCCCGCGGTTAGCTTTTCGGCCGGTGCTCCACCACGTCACCCTCGACGTCTCGGACCTCGAGCGCAGCGCGCGCGTTCTACGACGCGCTGCTCTCGCCGCTCGGCTGGCGGCGGATCTTCTCCGACCCGGACGCGCTCGGCTACGGCTTCTTCGACGACCTCCTGCTCGTCCTCGCCGTCGGGCGGCGGCCGCAGCCGGGGACCGGGCATTTCTGCGTAGCCGCGACCGGGACGCCGGCGGTCAAGGCCGCATTCGAGGCGGGCATCGGCGCCGGGGGGCGCAGCGAGGGCCGGCCGAGCCCGCGCGAGGGCTACGAGCCCGGCTACTACTCCGCCTACCTGCGCGATCCCGACGGCTACCGGGTCGAGATCGCAGTTCGCGCGCCGGCGCGCATGCGGGCGCCCGATCGCGCCCGCGCCGCCTGAGCGACCGCGCCTCACCGATCAGATCGCCGGCGCCTCATCGGCGCGCGGCCCAATAGCCTTCCTAGGGCAACTTTCAACCAGCTCGAGGAGGTCGTGAATGGCAGTCAAGGTCGGGATCAACGGGTTCGGTCGAATCGGCCGCAACCTATTCAGGGCCGCCTACGAGGCGGACGCCGATCTCGAGTTCGTCGCCGTCAACGACCTCACCGACGCGGCCACCCTCGCTCACCTGCTCGCCTACGACTCGATCCTCGGGCGCTTCCCGGGCGAGGTCACGGCGGGCGAGGACTCGATCACCGTCGAGGGGACCGAGATCAAGGTGCTCTCCGAGCGCGACCCGGCCGATCTCGGCTGGGGCGATCTCGGCGTCGACGTCGTGATCGAGTCGACCGGGCTGTTCACGAAGCGCGACGACGCGCAGAAGCACCTCGACGCGGGCGCGAAGAAGGTGATCATCTCGGCGCCGGCGACGGATCCGGACATCACCGTCGCGCTTGGGGTCAACTTCGACTCCGACTACGACCCGGACTCGCACAACATCATCTCCAACGCGTCGTGCACCACGAACTGCCTGGCGCCGGTGGCCAAGGTGCTGCACGAGTCGGTCGGGATCGAGCGCGGGCTGATGACCACGATCCACGCCTACACCGCCGACCAGCGCCTCCAGGACATGCCGCACAAGGACCTGCGCCGGGCGCGCGCGGCGGCGATCAACCTGATCCCGACCACCACCGGCGCGGCCAAGGCGGTCGGGCTCGTCCTCCCCGACCTCCAGGGCAAGCTGAACGGCTTCGCCGTTCGCGCGCCCGGTCGCCACCGGCTCGGTCGTCGACCTCACCTTCGAGGCCTCGAGCGAGGTCACGCCGGAGGCGATCAACGACGCGGTCCGCGAGGCGGCCGACGGTCCCGCTCGGCGGGGATCCTCGCCTACTCGGAGGACCCGCTGGTCTCGACAGACATCGTCAAGGACCCGCACTCGTCGATCTTCGACTCGCAGCTGACGGCCGTGATCGAGGGCCGGATGGCGAAGGTCGTCTCCTGGTACGACAACGAGTGGGGCTACTCGAACCGCTGCGTCGAGCTGGCAGCGAAGGTGCTCGAGCGGGCGGCTGTCGTTTGAGCGCTGACGACCGCGGCGAGGCCGCCACCTTCGGCAAGGCGAGCGTCCGCGACGCTCCGGTCGACGGCCGGCGCGTGCTCGTCCGCGTCGACTTCAACGTCCCGCTCGAAGACGGCCGCGGTCGCCGACGACACCCGGATCCGGGCCGCGACCGCGACGATCGAGCTGCTGCGCGAGCGCGGCGCCGCGGTCGTCCTCGCCGTCCCACCTGGGCCGGCCCGAAGGACCGCGAGCCCGAGCTCTCGCTGCGCCCGGTCGCCGAGCGCCTCGGGGAGCTGATCGGCGCCGAGGTCGAGCTGGCCCCGGCGGTCGTCGGCGAGGAGGTGACGGCGCTCGCCGCCGGGACTGGGTCCGGGCGAGGTCCTGCTGCTCGAGAACACCCGCTTCGAGCAGGGCGAGACGAAGAACGACCCGGCGCTGGCCGAGGCCCTCGCCGCCCTCGCCGACGTCTACGTCAACGACGCGTTCGGCGCCGCCCACCGCGCCCACGCCTCGACCGAGGGCGTCGCCCACCATCTGCCCGCCTACGCCGGCCTGCTGCTCGAGCGCGAGGTGATCGAGCTGACCTCGGTCCGCGACGATCCCGAGCGCCCCCTCGTCGTGGTCCTGGGCGGCGCCAAGGTCTCGGACAAGGTCGGGGTGCTGGAGCGGTTCCTCGACGTCGCCGACGAGATCCTCGTCGGCGGCGCGATGTGCTTCGTCTTCTTCCGCGCCCAGGGGCACGAGACCGGCGACTCGCTGGTCGAGGAGGAGGGGATCGAGCTCGCTCGCCGCGTGCTCGAGGCGGCGGAGGACTCGCGCTGCGAGCTTCGCCTGCCCACCGATCTCGTCCTCGGCAGACTCCTTCGACGCCGGCGCGGAGCGGCGCGAGCGCGAGGGGATCGACGTGCCCGAGGGCTGGATGGGCCTCGACGTCGGGCCTGCGACCGCGAGCGCCTACGCCGAGGTGATCGGCGGCGGCGGGAACCGTCCTCTGGAACGGCCCGATGGGCGCGTTCGAGCTGGAGCCGTTCGCCGCCGGCACCCGAACCGTCGCCGAGGCCGTGGCGGCGGCGCCGGGCCGGACCGTCGTCGGCGGCGGCGACTCCGTCGCGGCCCTCGAGAAGTTCGGCCTCGCCGACCGGGTCGACTGGGTCTCGACGGGCGGAGGCGCCTCGCTGGAGCTGCTCGAGGGCAAGGCGCTGCCGGGGATCGAGGCGCTGCTCGACGCCGGAGGCGGTCCGCGCATGAGCGAGCGCCGCCCCTACATCGCCGCGAACTGGAAGATGCACAAGACGATCGCGGAGACGGAGGCCTTCCTCGGCGAGCTCCTGCCCGCCGTCGCCGGCACCGAGGACGTCGACGTCGTCGTCTGCCCGCCGTATCCCTCGCTGAAGCCCGCGGTCGAGCTCTGCGCCCAGAGCCGCGGTGCGGATCGCCGCCCAGAACATGCACGAGGAGGAGTCCGGTGCGTTCACCGGCGAGATCTCGGCGCCGATGCTGACCGAGATCGGGGTCGATGCGCGTCGTCCTCGGGCACTCCGAGCGGCGCACGCACTTCGCCGAGACCGACGAGGCGCTCGCGCGCAAGGTCCCGGCGGCGCTCGAGGCCGGGCTCCAGCCCATCCTCTGCGTCGGCGAGACCGAGGCCGAGCGCGACGCCGGCTCGACGGAGAGCGTGCTCCTGCGGCCAGGTGACCGAGGACCTGGCCGGGGTCGTCGACCGGCGCCTCGCCGACGTCGTCATCGCCTACGAGCCGGTCTGGGCGATCGGGACGGGCCGCACCGCCACGCCCGAGCAGGCGGACGAGGCGATCGCCTTCATCCGCCGCACCGTGGCCGGCAGGAGCGCCGAGGCGGCGGAGCGGATCCGCATCCTCTACGGCGGCTCGGTCAAGCCCGCCAACGCCGCCGAGCTGATGGCCACTGGAGGGGATCGACGGCGCCCTCGTCGGCGGCGCCAGCCTCGACCCCTGCGGACTTCGCCGGCGATAGTCGAAGCGGCGCGGCCGTGAGCCTGCCCGTTCCCTCGCTCTGCCTCGTCGTCCTCGACGGCTGGGGGCTGGCTCCGCCCGGGCCGGGCAACGCCGTCGAGCAGGCCGAGACGCCGTTCTTCGACTCGCTGTGGGAGCGCTTCCCGCACACGACGCTGACCGCCTGCGGCGAGGCGGTCGGGCTGCCGGACGGGCAGATGGGGAACTCGGAGGTGGGCCACCTCAACCTCGGCGCCGGCGCCGTCGTCAAGCAGGACCTGCTGCGGATCGACGAGGCGATCGCCGACGGCAGCTTCTTCGAGAACGAGGTCCTGCTGGAGGCCTGCGCGCGGGCACGCGAGTCCGAGAGCGGCCGGCTGCACATGATCGGGCTCGTCTCCGACGGCGGCGTGCATTCCGGCTGGGAGCACATCGAGGCCTGCATCGAGCTCGCCGCCCGCGAAGGCGTTCCCGATCCGGTCGTGCACGTCTTCACCGACGGCCGCGACACGCTGCCGAAATCGGCGCCGGGCTACATCGAGGAGCTCGAGCGCTGGTTGCGCAGCGCCGGCCGCATCGGCACCGTCAGCGGCCGCTTCTACGCGATGGACCGCGACCAGCGCTGGGAGCGGACGAAGCTCGCCTACGACGCGATCGTCCACGGTCGCGGGCTGGAGGCGGCGAGCGCGCGCGAGGCGATCGCGCGAGTCCTACGAGCGCGAGCCCGCGCGGCGACGAGTTCATCCAGCCGACGGTGATCGGCGACTACAACGGGATCGCGGACGGCGACGCCGTCCTGCACATGAACTTCCGGCCCGATCGCGCCCGCCAGCTCGTGACGGCGCTCGGCCGACCCCGATTTCGACGAGTTCGACCGCGGGCCGGCGCCGCCGGTGCGGCTGACGACGATGACCCGCTACCGATCCGGCTGGGAGTACCCGGTCGCCTTCGCGCCCAGTCGAGCCCGAGACGACGCTCGCCGAGGTCATCGCCGAGGCGGGCCTCGGGCAGCTCCACGTGGCCGAGACCGAGAAGTACGCGCACGTCACCTACTTCTTCAACGGCGGCCGCGAGCAGGAGTGGGACGGGGAGGACCGCGCCCTGGTGCCCTCGCCGCGCGACGTCAAGACCTACGACGAGAAGCCGCAGATGTCGGCCCACGACGCCGCCGAGGCGTTCACCGAGCGCTGGTCGAGCGGCGAGTACCGCTTCGGGATCATCAACTTCGCCAACCCCGACATGGTCGGCCACACGGGCGAGATCCCGGCGGCGGTGAAGGCGATCGAGGCCGTCGACGAGTGCCTCGCGCAGGTGCATGCCGCGGTCGCCGAGGGCGGCGGCGCATGCATCGTCACCGCCGACCACGGCAACGCCGACCACATGCTCGAGCCCGACGGCTCCCCGAACACCGCGCACTCGCTGAACCCGGTGCCGTTGGTCGTCACCGTCGAGGGCATCGAGCTCGCGGAGGGCGGCATCCTCGCCGACGTCGCCCCGACGGTGCTCGCGCTGCTCGGGATCGACCAGCCGGCGGCGATGACGGGCCGCTCGCTGCTCGCCTAGCACCTAGGCTGCGCGGGGTGCGCACCGACCCCGAGCGGCTCAGATTCGAGATCGAAGCGAGTGAGGGAGCCGCCCGCGCGGGGCGGCTCCTCACCGCTCACGGGCCGGTGGCGACGCCGGCCTTCGTGCCCCTGGCGACGAAGGCGACGGTGCGCTCGCAGACCGCCGCCGAGGTCGCGGGCTCGGCTACGAGATGGTGCTCGGCAACACCTTCCACCTGATGCTCTCGCCGGGCGCCGAGCGGATCGAGGCGCTCGGCGGCCTGCACCGCTTCATGGGCTGGGAGCGGGCGATCATCACCGACTCCGGCGGCTTCCAGGTCTTCTCGCTGGCTCACGGCGGCGTCGCCGACGAGGTGAAGGGCCGCCGCGGCCCGAAGCCCGCGACGCGCCGAGGGATCGGGCGGCCACGGCGTCCGTCCTCGAGATCTCCGAGCGAGGGCGTGCGGTTCCGCTCCCACATCGACGGCTCCGAGCGGTTCATGGGGCCCGAGGAGTCGATGGCCGTCCAGGCCGCGCTGGGCTCCGACATCGCCCTCGTCTTCGACGAGTGCACGCCGTTCCACGCCGACCGCGACTACACCGCGCGCTCGACCGAGCGGACCCACCGCTGGCTCGACCGCTGCCTCGCCTGGCACGGCGAGAACGGCCCGCCGGCGCCAGGCCGTCTACGGGATCGTCCAGGGCGGCGTCTACGAGGACCTGCGGCGGCGCTCGGCCGAGCGCGTCTCCGAGGCCGCGGTCGACGGGATCGCGATCGGCGGCACGCTCGGGCCGCGACAAGGAGGAGATGCGCGGCGTCATCGACCTCGCGCTCGCCCACCTGCCGGCCGAGGCGCCAAAGCACCTGCTCGGCATCGGCGAGCCCGACGACCTCCTCGACGGCATCGCCCGCGGCATCGACACCTTCGACTGCGCCGTCCCGACCCGCCTCGCCCGCCACGGCATGGCGCTCGCCCCGCTGCCCGACGCCCGCTTCCGCTTCAACGTCCGCAACGCCGACCTCGCCCGCGACGAGGGCCCGCTCGTCGAGGGCTGCCCCTGCGTGGCGTGCGCCTCCATACCCGCGCCTACCTCCACTACCTGGCCCGCGCCGAGGAGATGACCGGCCTGCGGCTCCTGACCACCCACAACCTCGCGTTCACGGAGGCGATCGTGTCGGGGGCGCGGGAGGCGATCAGGGCGGGGCGCTACGAGGCGTACCGCGAGGCGGTGCTCGGCGGCGCGGCGCCCTGGGCGCTCGGTTAGGACGAGCGCGCTGGACGCGTGCGTGGCGGCGGTGTCGCGGGCATGTAGGGGATACAGGCTGGAGCTGTCCTGGTTCTGCTGGCAGTGGCAGCACAGGCAGCAGTGCACCCGCACGCTTCGCACCTCCCCTTATTGCCGCAGTTTTTCGCCGGCCGTACTGCTAGGGCGACGCCGCGTCTACTGCGTGTTCTCGCGGATGAAGTCCTCGAGCGACTGGATCTGGTCGTCGACGGTGTCGCGGAGGAGCTCGCCGATGTCGGTGCTCTGGCCGGCGTCGGTGACGAGGAGGACGACGGCGACGATGATCGCGGCCAGGACCGCGACCAGGAGCAGCGCGCCGAGGGTGCGCATGACGGTGCCGAAGGCGGAGCTGCGCTTCGCCGGCGGCCGCCGGCGGGCCGGCGCCGGCGGCGGCGGCGCCGGGCGCCGCGGGCGCGGGGACCGGCTGCGGCGCGCACGGGGTCCGCGGCTCCTCGCGGGGGATGCGGCGGGTGCGCCCGGTCGGCGGGCTCGCCCGCGAGCGCCCGGGTCGGCGCCTCGCCGTCGATCTGTGGTCGGGTCCTCGCCGGCGAGGCCCGAGGCGCAGCGCGCTCGCCAGCGTCCGCGCCGAGCGGTAGCGGACCTCCGACGTCGTTCTCGAGCGCCTTCAGGACCGCGTCGGAGAGCGTCTCCGGGACGGTGTCGTCGTACATCGTCGGCGGCAGGGGGCGCTCGTTCTCGCGCCGGATCGCGAGCTCGGCGAGGGTCGAGCCCTCGTAGGGGAGGCGCGCCGTCAGCAGCTGGTAGAGGACGACGCCGAGCGCGTAGACGTCGGAGGCGGCGGTCGCCTCGTCGCCGCGGGCCTGCTCGGGAGCGAGGTAGGCGGCGGTGCCGACGACCGAGCCGACCTGGGTGAGCCGGGTCTGCTCGGCGGCGCGGGCGATGCCGAAGTCGGTGAGCTTCACCGTCATCGCGTCGGTGTCCATCTCGGCGGTGTCCGCGGCGGGCCCGCCGATCACCATCAGGTTGCCCGGCTTGACGTCGCGGTGGATGATCCCCTGGCGGTGGGCGTACTCGAGCCCGGCGCACGACTGGACGCCGATCTCGACCGCGACCTGCGGTCCGAGCGCGCCCTTGCGTCTGCAGGAGCTGCGCGCCGGACTTGCCCTCGACGTACTCCATGACGATGTAGTGGCGGCCGTCGTCGACGCCGGTGTCGTAGACCTGGACGATGTTCGGGTGGATCAGCTTCGCGACGGCGAGCGCCTCGCGGCGGAAGCGGGCGACGAACTTCTCGTCGTCGGAGAGGTGCTCGGCCAGGACCTTGACCGCGACCTCGCGCTCGAGCACGGTGTCGGTCGCCTGGAAGACCGAGTCGACATGCCGCCCGGAGCCGAGCCGCTCGCCGAGCTCGTAGCGGTCTGAGATCGTGCCCGCGCATCGCCAGCTCCTCCTCGACCCCGCCGGTCGGGGGAGCGTCGCCACCGCCGCCCTGCCCGGGTGGGGTCTGCGGCGGGCCGTCCGGCCCTGCCGCCTTCGCTCGGCGGCTGCTCGGGCGGCGGCTCCTCCTCCTCCTCGGGCGGCGGTCGTCTCCGTGGTCGTGGTCGTCGGAGACCGTCGTCCGGCTCGACGGGCGCCGGGGCGGTCGGTCTCCTCCTCGGGCTTGGCGTCGGCCTCGCCGGTCGTCCCCGTCCGCCACGCAATCCGAGTCGAGGTTCTCGTCGAGCCGGGTGACCATCGCGTCGAGCGCACGCTTCGTCTCGCCGTCTCCCAGGCCCGTCGACCTGGTTGCGCAGCTCGGTCGTCGCGCTGCTGCGGCGGTGTCGCAGTCCCCGTTCGCGTTCGCCTCGTCGATCTGCTGCCGTCAACGACAGCATCGATTCCGCGGTGTCCGGCGGGATCCCGCCGTCGCCGCCGTCGCCGCCGCAGCCGGAGATCGCGACGAGCGCGGCGATCATCGCCGCGGCGAGAACAGCTCTCGCGCGTGCCCCAGGCATCGCGGCGAGTCTAGATGGGCGATCTCGGCGCTCAGGGTGATGCATCTCACTGCCCCACATAGAGCCTCCGCGCGAGCGCTCCGGGCAGTCCCGCCTCCTCGATCGCGCCTCGCCGCGCGGTCGATCTCGTAGGGGATCCGGTGGTAGATCGCCTTCCAGGTCTCGGTGTCGAGCTCGAGCCACGCCGCCCGCGAATCGCCGTCGCGGGGCTGGCCGACGCTGCCCGGGTTGATCAGCCATTTGCCCTCGCGCGAGGTCGAGCTCCGTGCCGGCCCCGGCCTGGGAGCCGTGGACCTCGCCGTCGGGCTGGTCCGAGAAGAGGAGCGCGACGTGCGAATGGCCGACGAAGCTCACCCGCGTCGCCTGGACCTCCATGCACTCCGCCGCCTGGTCGGGCCAGAGCACGTACTCCCAGACCGGGTCGCGAGGAGAGGCGTGGTAGAGCGAGACCTCGCGCGAGGTGTCGGCGGGCGCGAGCCGGCGCAGGAACGCGAGGGTCTCCTCGGTCGAGTTGGCCTGGGTCCACTCGACCGCGGCGGCGGCGGCGTGGGAGAAGGTCTCGAGGTCGAGCTCGCCGATGACCGCGAGGTCGTGGTTGCCGACCAGGCAGAGCGAGCAGCGCTCGGCGGCGAGGGCGGCGCAGTCGTCGGGCTGGGCGCCGTAGCCGACGACGTCGCCGAGGCACCAGATCTCGTCCGGGCGCGGTCTCCTCGATGTCCTCGAGGACCGCCTCGAAGGCCGGGAGGTTTGCGTGGATGTCGCTGAGAATCGCTATCCGCATGCGGGCCGGAACCCGCGTTGCCGGCGGCAGCGGGCGGGGAGTCGGTGTGAGGCAGATGCTTATCGTAAGTGGATGGGCCGGATCACCCCCCGCTCGCGCTCCGTGCTGCTGCTCGGGGCGGTCACGGTCGCGGCGGTCGTCGTCGCCGAGGGGGCCGTCTTCGCGCTGCGCCCGCGGGGCGAGGCGATCGAACCGCTCGCGGTCGCCGCCTCCGACTACTTCGACTCGGCTCAGATCGAGCGCGCCGAGCAGTTCCGCGACGGCCAGCGCGCGCTCGGCCTCGCCGGAGCTCGCGATCTCGGGCGCCGTCCTCGTCACGCTCTCGCTCGGCCGGCCGCGGGCGGCGCGACGCGCGCTCGAGCGCCTCGGCCGGCGGCCGGTGCTCGGCGCCGCCGCGGCCGGCGGGGCGCTCTCGATCGCGATCGCGGTCATCGGCCTGCCGCTGGGGGCGATCGCCCACGAGCGCGCGGTCGACTACGGGCTCTCGACCCAGAGCTTCGGCCGGATGGCTCGCCGACGAGGGCAAGTCGGTGGCGATCGCCGCGGTCCTGACGGCGGCCGGCGCGGCGATCCTGCTGGCGCCTGATCCGCCGCCTTCCCCGGGCGTGGTGGGCGGTCGCCGCAGGCGGGATCGCCGGCTACGTCGATCGTCAGCCAGGCGCTCGCGCCCGTCGTGCTCGCGCCGCTCTTCAACGACTTCGAGCCGCTGCCGCCCGGGCCGACGCGGAGCGACGGTGCTCGAGCTCGCCGACGATGCCGGTGTCGACGTCGGCGAGGTCTACGAGGTCGACGCCAGCCGGCGCTCGACCGCGCTGAACGCCTACGTCTCCGGCCTCGGGCCGACGAAGCGGGTCGTCGTCTACGACAACCTGCTCGCCGGCGTCGAGCGCCCCGCCCTGCGCTCGGTGCTCGCCCACGAGCTCGGCGCACGCCCAGAACGACGACATCTGGCGCGGGATCGCCTTCGTCGCGATCGTCGCCCCGCTGGGGATGCTCGCCGTCAAGCTCGGCGGCAGCGCGCTCGCCCGCCGGGGCGGCAGCGAGCCCGGCATCGCCCGCGTCGTTGCCCGCCTACGGCGCTCGCGATCGGCGTCGTCTCGCTGGTCATCGGCGTCGACCGGCGCCCAGCTCTCGCGCGCCGTCGAGGCCGAGGCCGACGCCTTCGCCCTCCGCCTCACCGACGATCCCGGCGCGCTCATCGACCTGCAGACCCGGCTCGCCGAGCGCAACCTCTCCGACCCCGACCCGCCGGCCTGGTCGCAGTTCCTCTTCGGCAGCCACCCGACCACGCTCGAGCGGATCGGCGCCGCCGAGGCCTACGGCGAGTAGCGCCCGCGGGCCTACGGTGAGGGAACCGGCGCGCTGCGCCGCGCCTGCCCGCCGGCGACGTCGGAGAACGCGTAGTAGCTCGGCTTCGGCGTCGCGGGAGTAGGTCAGCAGGCCGGCCTCGTAACAGAACTCGCAGAGGCCCGGCGCGGGCAGGTCCTGCCACGAGTACCAGTGCAGCGCCGGCGATGTTCCACGCATTCGCCTGGCGCTTGAAGAGGGCGAACGACTTCTTCAGGAGCTGCGCCTGCCCCTCGGGGCCGACGCCGAGGATCGTGGGCGGCTGGCTCGAGGACCAGGCGATCTCGGTGACCCAGATGTCGCGGTCGCGGAAGCCGGCCGTCTTCGCCTCCTCGAGGACCCAGTCCATCTGCGTCTGCAGCCGCTTCAGGGTCGGCCCGTACGGGTGGACGCCGATGTCGTCGAAGAAGCGGCCGATGCCCGGCTGGGCGAAGGCCTGGTGGTAGTACTTGAAGGCCTTGATCCCGTCGTTGTCCTCGGTCGGGGTCCCGAAGAGCCCGGCGAAGACGACGTCCGCCTTGGAGCTGGCCCTGTGGATCGCCCGGCCCGGAGATCTCGAGCAGCTTCGCGTACTCCTTGGCATTGGGCTTCGGGTGCCAGTAGCTGCCGTCGCTGGGCTCGTTCCAGACCTCCCAATGGGTGATCGGCCGCGCCTTCGCGCCGGGATACTGCTCCGGGAAGAACTTGCGCCAGTAGATGCCGCCCTGCCCGTAGCGCCTCACCGCCGCGTCGAGGAAGTTCTGGTAGGCGGCGATGTCCTGCTTGCTGCGGATCGGCGGGGTGTTCGGGTCCGGATCGATGAATCCGGGCACGTTGAGGATGTAGGGGAAGGCGCGGATCCGGTACTTGGCGAGCAGCCCGATCGCTGGTCGATCGGCTGCCAGTTGCAGATCCCGGTGTCGGCGGTGGCCTGGCAGCGGCCGGGCTCGCCCTGGATGATTCCCCAGTTGAAGTGGAAGCGAAGCGTCTCGACGCCCGCGTACTGCATCAGGAAGGTGTCGTACTCCCCGATCGTCTCCTGGAGCACGACCCCGTAGAAGTCGCTTGGGACCTTCTTCGCCGCCGACGCGGAGGCGGGTGCGAGTACCGCCACGCAGAGCGCGGCGGCGAGCCCGACGGTGAGGCGCTTCAACCCTGGCCTTCCCCGCCTTCGAACTCGGGCAGGCTCTTGATCCCTTCGCGGGTCCGCCACTTCGAGTAGTTGTCCTCGAGCGCGTCGATCAGCTCGCGCATGAACCTCGGCGAGAGCGCCACCCGCGAGACGACGACCCCGGGGACCTCCTCGTCCTCGACCTCGTGGTCCACGCGGGCGAAGGTGATCGTGAACTCGTAGTCGGAGTGGCTGACGTTCGCGAAGTTGGCGTAGACGCCCGCCATCGCCTCCGGCGAGGTGTGGATGTTGATCTGCCGCTCGTGGCTCTCCTCTGCCATCGCGACCTAGTATCGCACCGTGGACGAGCAAGGCTTGGGAACCGCCGACCCGGTCGCGAGGCTGAGGGACATCGTGCGCGAGCTCGCAGCCGAGCTCGGCGGCGACGGGACCGGCGCCGCTCCGACGCTGGAGCGCCCGCCGCGAGCCGAGCTCGGCGACTATTCGACGAACGCCGCGATGCTGCTGGCGCCGGTCCTCGGTGCGCCTCCCCGCGAGATCGCCGAACGGCTTCGCGAGCCGCTCGCCGCGAAGCTCGGCGCCGACGCCGATCGCATCGAGGTCGCCGGCCCCGGATTCCTCAACGTGTTCCTGGCCGATCGCTGGTGCCGCGAGGGGGTCCGCGGGATCCTCGCCGCCGGCGAGGACTTCGGCGCGGCGCCCGCGGACGGCGAGCGCGTCGCGGTCGAGTTCGTCTCCGCGAACCCGACGGGACCGCTGACCGCCGCCGGCGGGCGCCATGCCGCCTTCGGCGACTCCGTGGCCCGCGTGCTCGAGCGGGCCGGTCATCGGGTCGAGCGTCATTACTACCTCAACGACGCCGGCGGCCAGGTGTTGCGGTTCGCGGCCTCGATCGCGGCGGCGATGACCGGCGGCGAGCCGCCCGAGGACGGCTACGAGGGCGCCTACGTCGCCGAGCTCGCCGAGGAGCTGCGGGCCGCGGGCGCCGACCCGGCGGACCTCGAGGAGCTCGGCCGGCTCGGGACGGACGCGATGCGGGAGCGGATCGCGTCCACGCTGGAGCGCTTCGGCGTCGTCTTCGACCGCTGGTACTCCGAGCGCTCCTACCAGGAGAGCGGCAAGATGGAGGCGGCGATCGCGAAGCTGCGCGAGGCCGGTCACGTCTACGACTCCGAGGGGGCGACCTGGCTGCGCACGAGCGAGTTCGGCGACGACAAGGACCGCGTCCTGCTCCGCTCCGACGGCGAGCCGACGTACTTCGCCGCCGACATCTCCTACCACCTCGAGAAGGCGGGGGAGTTCGACCACCTGATCAACGTCCTCGGGGTCGACCACCACGGCTACCTCGCGCGGATGCGGGCCGCGCTCGCCGCGGCCGGCGGCGGACCCGGAGAGCTTCGAGGCTCCGCTGATCCAGCTAGTCCACATCGTCGAGGGCGGCGAGCGCTCGCAGATGTCGAAGCGCCGTGGCGACTTCGTCACGCTCGACGAGCTCGATCGACGACATCGGCGTCGACGCGGCGCGCTTCTTCATGGTCCAGCGCTCGAACGACACCCAGATCGACCTCGACCTCGACCTCGCCCGCCGCCAGTCCTCGGACAACCCGGTCTACTACGTGCAGTACGCGCACGCGCGGATCGCCAGCATCCTGCGCAAGGCCGAGGCGGAGAGCGGCTGGGAGGCGTCGCCCGAGCGGGCCGCGGAGGCGGCGGAGGCGGGCCTCGTCGCCCCCGCCGAGCCCTCCGAGCGCGCGCTCGTGAAGCGCCTCCTCGCCGAGCCCGCCGAGGTTCGCTCCGCCGCCGAGCTGAGGGCGCCGCACCGCCTCTGCGCCTACGCCACCGAGACCGCCGCCGACTTCCACGCCTTCTACCGCGACTGCCAGGTCGTCGGCGCGGGCGGCGAGCTCGAGCAGGCGCGCCTGGCGCTCTGCGTGGCGACGAAGTCGGTGATCGCCTCCACGCTCGGGCTCCTCGGGGTCAGCGCCCCGGAGCGGATGTAGCATCCCGCAAGGGGGTCTGCCCCCTAACGGCTTCCCGCCCGTGAACTGGGTCAGCTTTCGCCAGGCGGGCTTCGGCTCGAGGCTGTGGGTGAAGAGGCCCGAGTAACGGCACAGGGTGCACCCGGCCTGGACGTCGTTGTCGCGCCAGACGTACCAGACGACCCTGGCGACGTTCCACTCCGGCGTCTCGAGGAAGAGCCGGAAGGAGCGGGCCAGCAGGCGCTTCTGGCCGCGCTCGGACTTGACCAGCTCGAAGCCCGCGGGTCCGCCGGTCGGCCAGCCGATCTCCGTGATCCAGAGCGGCGCCGTCGGGTCGGGACCGGCGGCGATCGCGCGGCGCAGGCGGCGGACCTGGGCCGCGATCCCGTCGAGGTCCGGGGCGTAAGGATGGAGCGCGTAGGCGTCGAACGTCCCGGCAGCCGTCCCGCCCGCGTGGAAGCGCCGCAGGAAGTCCCAGGCTCGGATGCCCCTCGTCGGGCGCGCCGAACATGCCGCCGAGGACGATCGTCGCGCTGGGGTCGGCAGCGCGGATCGCCTCCGAGGCGAGCGCCACCACCTCCCGGTACTCGGCGGGCGAGGGGCGCGGGTGCCAGAACACCGGCGAGTTCGCCTCGTTCCAGATCTGCCAGTCGGTGATCGGGAGCGGCTCGACACCGGGCTCGAGCAGCGACAGCTCGTTCCAGAACTCGCCGCCCGGCCCGTAGCGGCGGACCAGGTCGCCGAGGAAGTCCTGCCAGGCGGCGCGCGCCTCGGCGTCGTCGATCGGCGGCCGCTCGAAGTCGCCGCCGGCAACCCAGTCGGGCGATCCGTAGACGAACGGCAGCACCCGGATCCCGTGGCGGGCGGCGCGCTCGACGATCTCGTCCGTCGGCCCCCAGCGGGTGCGGTCCTCGGGCAGCCCGACCGGAGCGCCTGGGACCGCGGGCGGCTGCTCAGGGGGCTTCGGCTCGATGTACGGCCAGAAGAGCGGCACCCGCAGCGTGCGGACGCCGCCTCCGCTCATGCGCGCGTACTCCTCCGGGGCCATCTCGGTCGCCGAGGTGACGCCGAAGAAATCGGCCGTGGGGGCGGTCGGGACGGCAGCCGGCGCGGCGGCCGGCAATGCGAGCGGCGAGGACCGCCGCGAGCGCGGCGAGCGCGGCGCGGCGGGCCGGCACGATCAGGGGCCGGCCGCCGGCGAACCGGGCGAACTTGCCCCAGGCGGGCTTCGGCTGGAGGTCGGACGTGAAGAGCCCGGAGTAGCGGCAGACGGCGCAGTCCGGCTGCACCTCGTTGTCGCGCCACGTGTACCAGATCACCCGCTCGAGCTTCCAGCTGCGGCGCTGCTCGAGGAAGAGCCGGAACGCCTGCGTCGAGCAACCGCTTCTGGGCCTGCGCCGACTTGACCAGGTTGTAGCCCTCCGGCCCCGCGGTCGGCCAGCCGATCTCGGTGATCAGCAGCGGGAGGCGCCGGTCGCCGTGGGCCTTGACGACCTTGCGAGCGAGCCCCACCTGGGCCTCGATCCCGTTCAGGTTGGGCGCGTACGGGTGCAGGGCGTAGGCGTCGAATGCGTCGGCGGTGCCGGGGACCGCGTAGAGGCCCTCGAGGAACTCCCAGGCGGGGATCCCCGTCGCGGGCGTTCCGAACATGCCGCCGAGCACGATCGCGGCGCCCGGGTCCGCCGCCTTGATGGCGGCGCTCGACATCTGGAGCAGGTCCGCGTACTCGGACGGGTTCGGCGCCGGCTTCCAGAACAGCTGCGAGTTCGGCTCGTTGGAGATCTGCCAGGCGGTGATCGGCGTCTTCGGGATCCCGGGGTGGGCTGCCCAGAACTCGCCCGCGGGCCCGTAGCGGCGAACGAGGTCGTCGAGCAGGTCCCGCCACGCGGCGCGGGCCTCCTCGCTGTCGAGCGGCGGCCGGTCCGGGTCGGAGGCGACCCAGTCGGGAGTGCCGTATACGAACGGGAGCACGCGCATGCCGGCACGGGCCGCGTTGCCGACCTGCTCGTCGGTGGCCTCCCACTGCTTCGATTCCGGTGGCCCGACCGGAAGCGGAGGGAGCGGGCCGCCGCCCGAGTCCGGCGGATCGGGCTCGATCGACGGCCAGTAGAAGGGCAGGCGCAGCGTGCCGGCGCCCGAGGCTCCGATCCGATCGGCCTCGGCGCCGTCCAGCTTCGTCGCCGGCGAGATCCCGTAGAACTCGGCGAAGGGGGGCGGCGGCGCGGCGGCGGCATTCGCCGCGCCGACCATCGCGCAGAGCGAAGCTGCCGCGGCGATCACCGCGGCGAGAGCTCCTCGCCGCCGCATCATCCGCTTCGGGTCTCGCCGGTTTCCGGGTCGGCCCCGCGGCGCCGTCCGGCGATCGCGGCGGCGACGAGCGCGACGGCGCCCATGGCGATCGCAAGCGGCAGCACGCCACCGGCGCCCTCCTCGCCGCCGGCGAGCGGCTTTGCCTGCGAGGCGGCGAGTGCGGGAACGCTTCCCAGGTCGACCGGCTTAACCGCCGCCGAGTCCGGAACCGGGTCGGGATCGGTGTCCACCGGCTTCCGCGGCTTCTCCTTCTCGACCGGCACCACGACGGGGGCAACGGGCGTCGTCGCCTCGGGGACGGTCGTCGCCGGCGCCGCCGGGGCGGCGGGCACGGTCGGCGCGGTGGGTGCCGGCGCGGGTGCGGGCGCCGGGTTCGATCCGGAATCGTCCTCCGGGATGTCGAGCGTGTACTCCTCGCAGCCGGGACAGCCGGCCGAGGCCATCGCGGGCACCATCAGGACCCCCGCCAGGCCGGCGAGGAGGATCGCTACGACGTTGAAGTACCGTTGCATCCCGCCAGGGTCCCCTTCGGATGACGAGCGACCAGCGTAGCGAAAGGACTGGCCGCGAAGACCCGGTTGCCGGGCCGCAGCGGCCCACCTCGAACCCCCCTCCGGGCGGGGCGAACGAGGCTGCCGTCGAGCCGGTCACGGACGACCGGGACACGGTCGCACTGCGCACGCCGGAAGAGCTGGCGGAGCGCCGCGCCAACCAGCGCCGTGGCCGGCGCAGCCGCAAACGGCGTCGCGGCGGCGACTCGCGCGGCGGGCATCGCGTTCCGCCGGTCGGGATCTCGCCCTTCGCCTTTGTCGGCGGCCTCACCGCGGCCGGGTTCGTCGTTCTCGCGCTCATGGACGGCGGCTTCGAGCCCGGAGTCTGGGCGCAGGCGACGATCTTCGTCTGGTGGCTGGCGCTGGTCGCACTGATCGCGGGCGCCTGGCCGCGCGGGGGGATTCCGGGAGCCACGATCGTCACCGGTGTCGCCCTGCTGGGCCTGACCGCGCTGACGGCGGCCTCGATGGGCTGGGCGAGCGACCTTGGCGTCGCCTATGCCGATGCGATGCGCGCTGCCGGATACCTGGGGCTTTTCGCGCTCCTCGCGATCGTCGCCAGGGCCGGTGCCGCTCGCGAGCTGATGGCGGGACTGGGTGCCGGACTGCTCGTGGTCGCCCTGCTCGCCCTCCTGTCGCGGCTCGAGCCGGGCTTTACCGGCGGCCCCGACGAGGCGCTCGCGCTGGAGGTCTCGGGAGGGCGCTTGAGCTTCCCGCTCGGTTACTGGAACGGGCTCGGCGCCTGCATGGCCAGCGCGCTGGGCATCTTCGTCTGGCTCGGAGCCGGCGCTTCGACGCGAGCGCGGCGAGCGCTCGCGGTGGCGGCGGTCCCGCCGATAGTGCTGACGCTCTTCTTCACCGGCTCCCGGGGCGGCGTGCTCGCCGCCGCCGCAGCCATCCTGGCGCTGATCGTCGTCGGCCCGCGGCGGGTGACCCTGGCCACCGTCGCCGCGCTCGGTCTCGGGGCGGGGCTGCCGCTGGTCTTCTTCGCCGCGGCCCATCGCCAGCTGGTGGACGGGTTGGCGAGCTCGAGCGCGGCCGCGGCCGGCGACCAGCTGCTCGTGCTCACGATGCGTCGTCGTCGCGATCACCGCAGCCATCGCGCTCAGGCTCGACGGCTGGATCGGCGCGGTCCACCTGCCCGTGCTCGGCGCCCGCCGGGTCGCGACAGGGCTCGTGATCCTCGGCGTCCTCGGCCTGCTCGCCGCCGACCCGGTGCAGAGGCTGAAGGCGCTGGACGCCCCGCCGGAGGCGATCCCGCTGACCGCGCGCGAGCAGACCACCCGCTTCGCCAACATCGGTGGTAGTGGCAGGATCCAGTTCTGGGACGCGGCCGTCGACGCCATCGCAGAGGAGCCGCTTCGTGGAATCGGCGCGGGTGGCTTCGAGTACTGGTGGAACCTGAACGGGGACCTGGACGTGCCGGTGGAGCACGCGCACTCGCTCTTCCTCGAGAGCGGCGCCGAGCTCGGCCTCGGAGGGCTCGCGCTGGTGATCGTCTTCTTCGCCGCGCCGGTCGTGGCGGGGGCGAGGCGGCGGCTGTCCCCGACCGCGTGGGCCGACACGGGCGCGGCCCGCGGTGGGGTGGGCGCAGCCAGCGCCCTGCTCGCGGCGGGGCTGGTCACGGCGGCGATCGAATGGACCTGGGACCTGCCCGCTGCGTTCGTCCCGGTGATCGTCGGGGCGGCGGTCCTGGCGACCCCACCGCCGTCCAGAGCCGGCCGCGAGGCCGCAGCGGCGGCGCCTCCGCGGCGGCTCCGAGCTGCGCTCGCGACCACGGCCTTCGCGCTCGCCGCGGTGGCGGCGATCGTCGCCGCGGGTGCCCTGTTCCTCTCACGCGACTCGCTCGCCGAAAGCCGCTCCGAGCTCGCTGCCGGCGATGCCCCCGCTGCGGCTGAGTCGGCGCGAAGCGCCTCCGACTACGCGCCGTTCGATGCCGAGCCGTACCTCGCCCAGGCCTACGCCGAAGCGCAGATCAAGGGCCAGGACGCCGAGACCCGCGACGCGATCCAGGAGGCCGAGGAGCGCTCCGATCTCGATTGGCGGCTGTGGTGGACCGAGGCCGGTCTGGAGCTCCGCGCGAACGAGCTCGGCCGCGCCATCTTCGCCCTGAACCAGGCCGAGGCTCTGAACCCGCGCGCGCCGCAGGGCCTCTTCAGGCGGCCGACCGCGCTCGACGCCGGGCTCTTCCGCGAGCTCTACGAACGCTGCTGCG
The DNA here is from genome assembly GCA_963844425.1 of uncultured Thermoleophilia bacterium. GTDB lineage: Bacteria > Actinomycetota > Thermoleophilia > Solirubrobacterales > 70-9 > DASUSH01. Next base: position 179,958 of record CAWJOD010000004.1, read on the forward strand.
CAGACCAGCCGCTTCCCGATCCGACCGACCAGACGCCCGACCCAGAGACGGGCTGACCGCGTCCGCTCTAGATGAACTAGATCCCGCGCCGGCCGACCACGTGCGGCACGGTCAGGAGCAGGATGCGGACGTCGTTCCAGAGCGACCAGTCGGCGACGTACTGGTTGTCGAGGTTGGCCATCTCGCGCAGCGGCACCCGGGTCGGGCCGAGGAGCTGCCAGGGCCCGGTGATCCCGGGGCGCAGCTCGAGCCGCCGCCGCTTCCAGCCGAGGATCTGCCGGTCCTCTTCGAGCGGGAGCGGGCGCGGGCCGACCAGGCTCATCTCTCCCCGGACGACGTTGAGGAGCTGTGGCAGCTCGTCGAGGGAGTAGCGCCGCATCACCGCGCCGACGCGGGTCACGCGGGGGTCGCGGCGGAGCTTGAAGACGCCGTCCCCCTCGTTGAGGTGGTCGAGGGCGTGCCGGTCGTCCTCGGCGCCGTCGTACATGCTGCGGAACTTGAGCATCTCGAAGGAGCGGCCGTCGCGCCCGGCACGGCGCTGGCGGAAGAGGATCGGGCCCCTGGTGTCGATCCGGACCGCGAGCGCGAGCACGGCGATCAGCGGCGAGAGCACCAGCAGCCCGGTGACCGAGCCGAGGAGGTCGAAGCCGCGCTTGAGCGCTCGCGAGGAGCGGGTGATGTGGAAACGCTGGACGCCGAGGAGGGTGATCCCGTCGAGGCGATCGAGGGCGATGGCGGAGCCGGCGACGCGGGCGTGGCGGGGGAGGACGCTGACCTTGAGCCCCGCATCGCGGATCTGGCGCACCGAGTTGATCAGCTCCTCGGATGCCCCCGGTCCCGGGGCGAGGACGACGCGCTGGACGCTTCGCTCCTCCGCGAGCCCGGCGATCACCTCGAGCAGGCTCTCCGCCCAGGCGCCGTTCGCGCCCGGGGGCGGCGCGTCCTCGACGGGCACGACGCCGACGAGCGCGGCGTTGACGCCGCGTGAGGCGTGCAGCTTCTCCTCGAACTCGGCGGCGCTCATGCCGTCGCCGACGAAGAGGCAGCGCTCGACGGGTGAGACCTGGCGCGCGAGCCCGCGGGCGAGGCTGCGAAGAGCGACCGCGAGCGCGAACTGCGAGCCCCAGAAGACCAGCACCCCGGCCGCGTCGAGGCCACCGGATACGACGGCGCTGCCGGTGAGCCAGACGATCAGCGTGGCGAGCGTCGCGAGATGGAAGAGGGCGGGGATCTCGTCGAGCGTCGAGCGGCGGAGGAGGTTCGCGTCGCGGTCGTAGAGGCCCATCACCTTGGCGACGACGATCAGCACGGGCAGGGCGACGAGCCCGGGCAGGAGCAGCGAGTCGGATTCCACCGATGCCGCGGCCGCGAGCGCGAGTGCGAACGCGAGCACGTCGGCGAAGGCGAGCGAGCGGCGAACGGTCGAGTCGCGGCGAAGGATCATCAGCCCGGCGCGCCAAGCGCGCTCGGGGCGGGAGGGGGCCTGGCGAAGCGAGGGCGCGGCGTCGCTCGCCGCTCCTGACGCGGCCGGCTCTCCGTGCCTGGTCACCGCTCTAGCCGTCATCCTCGTGGTTCCCACACCATGACTATCGTCCCCGCGGCGTGAGATCTGAAGCCGTGTCGCCGGCGCTGGCCGTAGTCACCCACGAATCCGAGGTCGACCTGCGCCGCTCGCTCCCGGGGCTCATCGCCGTCGCCGAGCGGCTCGAGGCGCCGCTGGTGGCCGTCGACAACGCCTCCACCGACGGCACCCGGGCGACCCTGCGCGGAGTGGGCGCGGCGCTCGGAGCGTCTCGCGGTCGATCGAGAACGACGAGAACGTCGGCTTCGCCAGGGCAGCGAACCGGGGCTTCCGGGAAGCCGGGGAGCGCGACGTGCTCCTGCTCAACCCCGACGTCGAGCTGCCCGGTCCCGGCGCCGGTCGAGGCGCTCGCCCGGTCCCTCGCCGAGCGCCCGCGGGCGGCGATCGTCGCCCCGCGCCTGATCGGCGTCGACGGCTACGTCCAGCCGACGGCCCGCCGCCTGGCGAGCGTGCCGGCGATGCTCGGCAGCCTGCCGACGGTGGCGCGGCTGGTGCCGCCGCTGCGCCTGGCCTACGAGCGCTACCTGGGCCCTTCGCTGGCGAGCGAGCCGCGCCCGGTGGGCTGGGTGATCGGGGCGGCGATGCTGGTGCGCCGGCCGGGCGTTCGAGGCGGTCGGCGGGTTCGACGAGGGGTTCTTCCTCTACATGGAGGACGCGGACCTCTGCCGCCGGCTCAACCTCGCCGGCTGGGACGTCGACTACCTGCCCGACGTGCGGCTGCGCCACGGCTACGCGCGGGCCAGCTCGGTGCCGGGCGCGACCGTCCTGCGCACGCCGGCGCGCCGGCGCCACATCGCCAGCCTCGCCCGCTACTGGCGCAGGCACCCGCGGGCGCTGGTCGGAGGCGACCGATGAGCGCGGCCGAGGTCGAGGTCGCTGATCCCCCATCACCGCGGGCCGCGAGAGCCTGCGGCGCGCGCTCGACTCCCTCGAGCGCCAGAGCGCCGTGCCCGCGCGTCTGCGTCGCCGACAACGGCTCCGGCGACGGCAGCCGCGAGATGCTCGCCGCCGAGCATCCCTCGGTGAGGGTGCTCGAGCTCGGCGAGAACCGCGGCTTCGGGGCGGCGGTGAACGCCGCTGCCCGCGTCGAGCGAGGCGCGCCTGATCTGATCCTTCTCAACAACGACGCCGAGGCGGACGAGCGCTTCTGCGAGGAGCTCGCCGCCGCGGCGGCCCGGAGCGGGGCCGCGGCCGTCGCCGGGTGTCCTGCGGCTGCCGGACGGGACGATCGACAGCGCCGGGGTCGAGGCGGACCGCTCGCTCGTCGCCTACGACCACCTGCACGGCGAGCCCTACCCGCCGCGCGGCCGGCGCCCGCGACCCGCTCGGCCCCTGCGGCGGGGCGGCGGCGTTCGACCGCGAGGCGCTTCCTCGCGCTCGGCGGCTTCGACGAGGGCTTCTTCGCCTATCTGGAGGACCTCGACCTGGCGATCCGGATGCGCCTCGCCGGGATCGGCTGCGTGCCGCGCCCGCGGCGTTCGCCTGGCATCGTCACGCCGGCACGCTCGGGGCCGGCAGCGCCGCGAAGAACCGGCTGCTCGGCGCGGGACGGGGCCGCCTGCTCTGGAAGTACGGGGCCGGGCTCTGACGCCGTGCGCAGCGGCTGCGCGGCCTCGCGGTCGACGGCGTCACCTACGCCGGCCAGCTCGTGCTCGACCGCAACGCCGCCGCGATGCGCGGGCGGGTCGAGCGAGCGGCGCGCACACCGGGGCGAGCGCCGGCCCGCGGCGCCGGCGGACCTCGACCGGGCTGCCGCTGCTGGAGGTCGGAGCGCGCTCGAGTCCCTGCGCCGGCGCTGGTCGCGCGGGCGCCGCTACCGCGGGGGGGTCGCGATGAGCGCGCCGCCCGCGTCGACGTCGTCGTCGTCACCCGCGATACCCGCGAGCTCACCCTGCGCTGCGCCGAGTCGGTGCTCGCCGCCGGCGCAGGCCGGCGAGGCCCGGATCGCCTGCACCGTCGTCGACAACGCCTCCACGCGACGGCACCGCCGAGGCGCTCGCGGAGCGCCTGCCCGAGGTCCGGGTGCTCCGCAACGAGGAGAACGCGCGGCTACGGCGCCGCCTGCAACCAGGGCCTCGCGGGGCGGCAGCGCCGAGATCGTCCTGATCCTCAACAGCGACATCTACGCCCGGCCCGGCGCGATCGGCCGGCTCGCCGAGGTTCCTCGCCGCCGGGGATCACGTCCACGCCGCGGCGGGCGGCCGCCTCGTCGACCCGGGGACCGAGTCCGTCCAGGTCGGGCACAGCGTCCGCGCCTTCCCGCGCCTCGGCCCCGCAGGCGGCGCAGATGCTCGGGCTCGAGCGCGCCTGGCCGGCGAATCCGCTCTCGCGCGGCTATCTCGGCCTACGACCTCGACTACGACCGGACCCAGGACGTCGACCAGCCGGCCGGCTCGTGCTTCGCCGCGATGCCGCGCCGACTTCGATGCGCTCGGCGGCTTCGACGAGGGCTTCTACTACTGGTACGAGGACGTCGACCTCGCCCGCAGGCTGCGCGACCGCGGCCGCATCGCGTACGTCCACGACGCGACCTTCGAGCACGTCGGCGGCGCCACCTTCGCCCAGTGGGACCGCCCCGAGCAGATCCTCAGCTGGTACCCCGGCCTCTTCCGCTACTTCGCCCGCCACCGGCCGCGCCGCGAGGAGGTGGCGCTGAGGGCGCTCGCGGCGGTGCTGTCGGCGTCGTGCGCGGGGTGGTCAACTGGCCGCGGGACCGGGAGCGGGCGCGGGCCTGCTTCCGGGTGGCGGGGATGGCCGTGCGCGGGCTGGACGAAGTCGCGGCGAAGGGACGAAAAACGGCGGGCTTGTAGGGAGGGCGGGACGGGGGCCGGGGCGGCTCCCATGGCCGACCTGTCGACTTGCTTTCGCATAGCGAAGGAACTGAACTCGCCCTGGAATCGCATTCGCCGGCCTGCCCTACAAGCCTCGTCCCCCGCACACGTCCGCCGCTGCTCCAGCCCTTCGGCTCGCCGGCATCCGCCGCATCTCCGCGCGCGCCAGCCCGTCGCCGATCGCGAGCGCCCGGCCGCGGCGGCGGCTCGACGTCCCAGAACGACTCGCGCTGGGCCTCGTCGCAGAGGAAGCGCCAGGTCGGTCTCGCTGCGCGACGCCGGCGGCGGCGAGGGGGGTCAGGGCCGCGGCCTTGAGCCGGTGCCTGGCGCTGGGGCGCGAGGGCATCGGCAGCTGCGGGGCCTTGCGCTCGAGCACGCGATAGGCCCGACCCACCCGGCGCATCCGTCCCAGGGTCGCGGCGAGGTCGGTGGGGTGGTAGTGCAGCGGCCAGCGCCTCCGGGTCGTAGCTGAGGCGCATCCCCGCGCCGGCCAGCCGGAGGCCGAGCTCCACGTCCTCGCAGGCCGCGTCGGTGAACTCCTCGTCGAAGCCCCCCAGCCGCCCGGAGCAGCTCCGCCTTCACCGAGACGTTCGCGGTCCAGAACGATCGCCGGCGTCACCTCGCCCGGCTCGAGCTCGCCGTAGCCGAACTGCACGCCGCCGGTATGGAGCCAGCGCACGAACGCCGAGCCGTCGAGCGGCGGCGCCGGCTCGAGCCGGCCGAGCAGAGCCGCGCCCGGGTCCGGGTTGGCGCGGTGGAAGCCGAGATGGCGGTCGATCAGGCCGTCGCCGGGCCAGGCGTCGTCGCCGAGGAAGAGCACCGCCTCGCCGGCGGCCATCGCACGCCCCGGTTGCGGGCCGCGGCCGGGCCGAGCGCCTCCTGCTCGAGCGACCCGCAGCGGCACCGCGGCGGCGCCCGCCGTCTCGGTCGCGATCCGGCGCTCGCCGCTCGGGCCGTCGTAGACGACGATCACCTCGACCGGCTTGCCGGCGACCTGCTCGAGCAGGCGCCGCAGCGTCTCCGAGAGCACGCGCTCGCGCTCGCGGCTGGGAATGACGACGCTGAGCTGCACCCGGTCCACCGGTGGCGCAGGCTACCCACGCCCCGGCGTCGCCCGGCGGTACCGTTCCGGCGATGGATCGGGTCCGGTTCCACCTCGGCCGCCTCCTGCACCGGCTCACCTACGGCGACGGCCCGAGGCTGATGTCCTGGCTGCGCAAGCGGCTGGTGCTGCTGCGCCACCCGCGGGCGACGATCGTCTTTCATGAGCCGGTCTATCTCGGCCCCGGCTTCAGCCTCCACATCCCGGCCGGCGGCACCTTCATCGCCGGAGCCGGCAGCGAGTTCCGGCGGAACTTCCGCGCCGAGATCGCGGGCGACGGCAGGCTCGTCATCGGCGAGAACTGCGCCTTCACGTACGACGTCCTGATCCAGTGCTCGACGACGATCGAGTTCGGCGACGGCTGCGGAGTCGGCCAGTCCTGCTTCGTCGCCGACGGCAAGCACCGCTACCGCGACCTGACCAGGCCCTTCCTCCAGCAGGGCTACGACCACCGGCCGATCCGCATCGGCGACGAGGTGATGATCCTCTCCAAGGTGACGATCGTCGCCGACGTCGGCGACCGCTGCGTGATCGGCGCCAACGCGATGGTCAACCGCGACATCCCGCCCTACACGGTCGCCGCCGGCGTGCCGGCGACCGTGCGCGACTACTTCGGGCCGCCGGGGCAGGAGCCGGCCGAGCTCGCCTCCTCCCAGGCGTCGAGGAACGAGCCGGCGAGCGCCTGACGCCAGTAGAGGTCGGCCGCCGCCCAGACGCGAGGCCCGATCAGGGGCAGGGACGGCGGCACGAGGCCGGCGAGCTTCGCGGCCCTCCCGCGTGCCGGAGGCGCCGCCGCCGCGGCCGCGAAGAGGTCGTGGAAGTAGGCCGGGATCTGCGGGTACTGCTCGACGAAGCGCCGCTCCGCCGGCGCCACCTGCGCCATCCGCCGCCGCCACTGCGACGGGTCGGTCGGGTGCAGGTGCTCGACCTCGGCATCGCGCGCGTACAGCAGCCGCAGGCCGAGCTCGCTCATCCGGTAGCCGAGGTCGAGGTCCTCGTAGGCGAACGGGTAGCGCTCCTCGTCGAAGCCCCCGGCGCCGTCGATCAGTCGCTTCTTGGCGGAGACGTTCGCGGTGTAGAAGCGCCCCCAGCCGGCGTCGGCCGCCTCGATGCCGTCGTAATCGAACTGGATGCCGCGCTCGAGCCAGCGCATGAACGCCGTGACCCGCAGCTCGCGCGCCCAGCTGACGTGGCCGAGCACCGCGACCTCCTCGCCGGGCTCGTCGCGGTGCCGGCGGAGGTGGGCCTCGACGAGTCCGGGGAGGGGGATCATGTCGTCGCCCAGGAAGAGGACGAGCGGCGCCGACGCGGCGCGCCAGCCGTCGTTGCGGGCGGCCGAGACGCTCGGCCCGTGCCGGGCGAGGACGCGGCTCTCGTAGGGCCGCTCGCCGACCGCCTCTCGCGCCGCGACCTCGCCATCGCGCTCGGCGACGACGATCACCTCGAAGCGCTCCGGGTCCGCCGCCCGCTCGAGCCCGTCGAGGACGCGGGGCAGCGTCGCGCGTCGAGCCAGAGTCGGGATGACGACGCTGATCTCGGCCACCGCGGCGAAGCTAACAGCACCCGGCGCCCGGCGACGATCTCTAATCTCGCGCCGTGGCGCTTTCCGAGCCCGCGGTCCCCGCCGACGCCTACGACGAGAGCTACTACCTCCAATGGTGTGCGGGGTACGAGGAGTGGAGCGAGTCGGATGGCGCCGAGTACGCCGGCATCTACCCCGGCACGCTGGCCCGCGCCCGGCTCGAGCCGGGCGAGGTCCTGGTGGATCTCGGCACCGGGCGCGGCGAGCTGCTCGCCGCCGCCGTCGACATCGGGGCCAGCGAGGCGATCGGGATCGATTACTCGCCGGACGCGATCAAGCTCACCCAGCGCACCCTCGAGGCCCGCGGCGTCGCGGGACGCGCCCGGGCGTTCGCGGGCGACATCCGCGACCTGCCGCTCGCCGATCGGTCCGCGGACCTGGTGACGATGCTCGACGTGGTCGAGCACCTGACGCCGGGAGAGCTGACCCTCGCCCTGCGCGAGGCGCGGCGAGTCCTGCGACCCGGCGGGAGGCTGCTCGTGCACACCGCGCCGAACAGGACCGTCTACGAGGTGACCTACCGGCTCCAGCGCCTCGCCGTTCCGGGCCGCGCCCGGCGCTGGCCCAGGGACCCGCGCAACGAGTTCGAGCAGCGGATGCACGTCAACGAGCAGACCCGGCGCAAGCTCAGGCGGTCCCTGCGCGCCGCGGGCTTCGCGTCGGTGAAGGTCGAGCTCGGTCTCTGGCAGTGGGCCGGTTTCGTCCCCGACGAGCGCGCGCGACGCCTCTACCGGCGCCTCGCACGGCTCGGGCCGCTGGCCCAGTTCGCCGTGATGGACATCTGGGCCGAGGCGCGACGGGCCAGCTGATGGACGGGGAGTCGGCGGGGAAGCGCCCGCCGGTCAGCGTGATCGTGCCCTTCCGCGGCAGCCCGGCCGAGGCGGAGGCGGCGCTGGAGATGCTGGCGACGCTGCGCCTCGCGCCCGAGGACGAGGCGATCGTCGCCGACAACACCGACGACGGCGCGCTCGAGCGCCTCGCCGCCGGCCGCGACGGCGCCCCGATCGTCGTCGCGGCCCGCGACGAGCGCTCCGCCTACTACGCCCGCAACGTCGCCGCCGAGCGCGCCCGCAATCCCTGGCTGCTCTTCCTCGACGCCGACTGCCGGCCGGCGCCCACCCTCGCCGACGACTACTTCGCCGAGCCGATCGGCGAGCGCGTCGGCCGCCCTCGCCGGGCCGATCGTGCCGGCCTCCGAGCAGCCAGGGGGTCCTGCCCCGCTGGGCGGCGACGCGCGAGGTCCTGAGCCAGGAGCGGAGCATGGCGCTGCCGGCCGGGCCGGCAGCGGCGACCGCCAACCTGCTCGTCCGCCGCCGCGCCTGGAGCGAGGTCGGCGGCTTTCTCGAGGGCGCCTCGCTCGGCACCGAGTTCGAGTTCTGCTGGCGTCTCGCGGACGCGGGCTGGCGGCTCGAATACCGCCCCGGGGCGCGGGTGGAGCACCTCCACCGCGAGACCCTGCGGGACGTCGTCCGCCAGTTCTCGATGTACGCCGCCGGTGACGCATGGCTCAATCGCCGCCGTCCCGGGCGCGGTGCCGCGGCCGAGGGTGCTCGGGCCGCTCGCCCGATGCGTCGCCGGGATCGCCGGCTTCGCCGTCACCGGCCGCTTCGAGCGGGCGCGGATGAAGGCGATCGACGCGGTCGTGATCGGCGCCCAGGGGATCGGCTACCTGCGCGGCAACGCCGCGCCGCGGCGGGCGGCGACCGCGGCCGCCGGTCCGGGCCTCGTCGTCTTCACCGATTACTTCCCCGTCCTCACCGAGCAGTTCGTCACCCGCGAGCTCGCCGAGCTCGCCGCGGGCCGGGCGCCGCGTCCGGGTCGAGGCCGTCGCCCGCCCCGATCGCCCGCTCGAGGGCGGAGCGCGCGGCGTCGAGGCCAACTGGCTCGAGGACGAGGGCGCCGCTCGATCGGCTCACGGCCCTCGCCTGGCTCGTCGCCCGCCATCCCGCTGCGCGCCGCGAGCGACCTCCGCGAGCGCCGCCGCTTCGACCCCGGCGAGCGGCTCCCGCTGCGCGCGCTGGCGCCGGCCGACCCTCCGGCTCGGCCGCGGCGGAGAGCGCCATCTCCACGTTCACTTCGCGGCGATGGCGGCGGTCAACGCGCTGCGGGTCGGCCAGGCTCGCCGGCGGCCACCGTCAGCATCACGCCGCACGCCCACGAGATCTACGCCGAGCCGCGCAGCGCTCGCAGCGAAGCTCGCGCGCGCCGACCTCGTGACCACGGTCTGCGACTACAACGTCGCCGGCCTGCGCGAGCTCGTCCCGGCCGAGCCGCGCCGAGCGCATCGTCTCGGTGCCGCTCGGCATCGACGTCGGGCTCGCACCGGCGCTCGCGGCCCCGCCCCGCCGGGCGCACCGTCGTCGCCGTCGGGCGGATGGTCGAGCAGAAGGGGTTCCGCCACCTGGTCGAGGCCGTCGCCGAGCTCGAGCCCGAGCGTCCGCTCGAGCGCGCGGTGATCGCCGGCGGCGGCCCGCTGCAGCGCGAGCTCGCCGAGCTCGCCGCAGCGCCTCGGGGTCGGCGAGCGCGTCGAGCTTCCGGGCCCGCTCGAGCCGGCCGCCGACCCGCGAGCTGATCGAGTCCGCCGACGTCTTCGCGATGCCCAGCGTGATCGCCGCCGACGGCAACCGCGACGCGATCCCGGTCGTCGTCCTCGAGGCGCTCGCGCTCGAGGTCCCGGTCGTCGCGTCGTCGAGTCGCCGGGCTGCCCGAGGTCGTTCGCCCGGGCTGGGGGAGGCTGGTCGCTCCGGGAGACGCCGCCGCGCTCGCCGCCGCGATCGACGAGCTGCTCGCCATGGACCCCGAGGAGCGCGCGCGAATGGGCGCCGCCGGCCGCGCCTTCGTCGCCGAGCACCACGACGCCGCCCGCCAGGCCGCGCGCCTGCATCGAGCGCTTCGACGCCCTCGTGCGCTAGCCGGCCCGGCTCAGAGCATGGGCGCGCGGTAGCGCAGAGCCGAGCGCGCCGCTGCCGCCAGTTCGATCAGGTCGTGCAGGAGGTAGTAGGGGGCGAGCGGCGGGCCGCCGCCCTCGACCCGGCCGCGCTCGACGAGGTGGACCGCGTAGGGGACGGCGAGCCAGGCCCGGACCGGGCAGCAGGCCGGCGGCGGCAGCGGCGCCCCGGCGAGCGCGCGGACGAGCAGGTAGTGGCTGCCCTTCCAGAAGACGCGGCGGACGAAGTAGGCATCGCGCAGGCGCGGGTGGCGGGCGTAGACGCGCAGGTCGACGCGAGCGGCGGCGCGCAGCTTGCCGACTGCGCCGAGCGGCTCGACCGCGTGGCGGACGAGCGCCTCGGCGGCGAAGGCGGTCTGGGCGCCGGCCTCGATCGCGCGCCAGGCGAGGTCGGCGTCCTCGCCGGGCACACGCGAGAAGTTCTCGACGTCGAAGCCGCCGGCGCGCTCGATCAGGCCGCGCGGGTAGAAGACGTTGCAGGTCTGGAAATGCGGATCCGGCCCGGGGACCTCGAGGGTGCGCGAGAACGCCCGCGCGGTTCCCGAGAGCCGCGACCACTCGGCCTCGTCGCGGAGCGGTCCGGCCCTGGACGATCGCCCCCGGGTTCTCGGCGCACGCGCGCAGCCCGGCCTCGAGCCAGCCGGGGTCGGGGACGCAGTCGTCGTCGGTGAAGGCGACGAGCTCCGCGCGCGCCGCCAGCCGGCCGTCCTCGCGGGCGGCCGCCCAGCCGCCGTTTCGCTCGCGGGCGATCGGGCGCAGGTCGATCCCCCCGGCCTCGCGCTCGCGTTCGAGGAGCTCGGCGGTGCCGTCGCCGGAGGCGTCGTCGACGACGATCACCTCGAAGCGGTCGGGCGCGAGCGTCTGCGCCCGCAGCGCCGCGAGCAGGCGCTCGAGCCGCCGGGCGCGCTCGAAGGTCGCGACTACGACCGAGACTGCGGGCGTCTCAGTCGCCACCGGGCTGGGGCGGCAGGGGGGCCGGCCCGGCGACGGGCTCGGCGAGGAGGTCGACCAGGAAGGTCGTGTAGCGATGCTCGGCGAGGACCCGGAAGCCCGCGGTCTCGAGCATCGAGCTCAGCGCCGAGGGGGTCATGCCCCACCAGTAGTTGGCGTAGCCGCCGACGGGGTCGAACGGCTCGGTGACGCCGAGGCAGCCTGGAGCGTGCTCGCCGCCGTGGGCGCCGCGGAACGACCGCCGGCCTGACTCGGAGGTCGCGGGGTAGTAGAGGCAGGCGCCGGGCAGCCCCGGAACCTCGGGGATCACGTGGCTGCCGAGGAGCAGGCGCGAGCCGCAGAGCCTGCGGAGCTGGCCGAGCTGGAGGAGCGGGTTGGGGGAGTGGTAGACGACGCCCGCGCACCAGACGACGTCGAACTGGCCGAGCGCCGCGACCGCCGCCGGATCGTGGAGGTCGCCCTGCACGTAGCGCACCGAGGACCCGCGCCGCTCGCGCTCCGCCTCGAATTCGGGCGTCGGATCCATCGCGTCGAAGAGCGTGACCGACTCCGCGCCCGCCTCCTCGGCGGCGAAGGCGATCTCGCCATGGGCGTTCCACATCCCGCCGACGTCGGCGAACGAGCGCCCGGGCGCGAGCTCCGCCACCAGCCGGCGGCGGCGCTCGGGAAAGTCGAGCGCCAGGCGCGGGCGCCGCGCGAGGCGGGCCGCGGAGAGCCAGATCGTCGTCGCCAGTCCCATCGCGCGCCGCGAGCGTAGTCCTGTTGAATCCCCGTCGTGGTCGCGGCAAGCGTCATCGTCCCCGCCCGGAACGCCGCCTCGACGATCGGGCACACGCTCGAGGCGCTCGCCGCCCAGGAGCTCGATCGCCCGTTCGAGGTGATCGTCGTCGACGACGGCAGCGACGACGACACGGCCGCGATCGCCGAGCGCGCCCAGGGCGTCGTGGTCCTCCGGGGCCCGCGGCGGGGCCAGGCCGAGGCGCGCAACGCCGGCGCCGCCGCCGCGTCGGCCGACGCCCTGGCCTTCACCGACGCCGACTGCCGTCCCCGCTCCGATTGGCTGCGCGAGGGCCTCGACGCCCTGGCGGAGGCCGAGCTCGTGCAGGGCCCGGTGCTGGCGGACCCGGCGGCGGACCGCGGCCCGTTCGACCGCACGGTCGAGGTCGGCGCCGAGATCGGGCTGTACGAGACCGCCAACCTCTTCGTCCGCCGCGAGCTCTTCGAGCGCCTCGGCGGCTTCGAGGACTGGCTTCCGGCGCGCGGCAAGCAGCTCGCCGAGGACCTCTGGTTCGGCTGGCGCGCCCGGCGGGCGGGCGCGTCGACGGCGTTCTGCGAGCGGGCGGTCGTCGAGCACGCCGTCTTCCCCCGCGACCGGGGCGCCTACGTCGCCGAGCGCACGCGGCTCGCCTACTTCCCGGCGATCGCGGCGAAGATGCCCGAGCTGCGCGAGACGTTCTTCCACCGCCGCCTCTGGATGAGCGAGCGGTCGGCGGCCTTCGACGCGGCGCTCGCCGGCCTCGCGGTCGCCGCGCTGGCGCGCTCGCCGGTGCCCCTGATCGCCGCCTATCCCTACGTCCGCCGGGTCCGCGAGCACGCGCTCCGCTGGCCCTCGCGGCCGGCGCTCGAGGTCGCCGCCACCGAGCTCGCCGCCGACGCCGTCGGGGCGGCGGCGCTCGCGCTCGGCAGCATCCGCGCCCGCAGCCTGCTGCTCTGAGGGCGTGTTCGTTCTCGCTGAGCGGGCAGAAAGATGAAAAACGGCGGGCTCGTAGGGAGGTGGGACCGGGGGTGGGCCGCTGCTTCCCATGGCGAGCGTGTCGACTTTCTTTCGCATAGCGAAAGGAACTCGCCATCCTGTCCGCGTGACAACGCCCGAGATCGCCGTCGTCATCCCCACGCTCGACCGCGAGGCGCGGCTCGCGTTCGCGCTCGACGCGCTCGCCGCGCAGACGCTCGATCGCGAGCGCTTCGAGGTCGTCGTCGTCCGCGGCGCCGAGCGCGAGGTGCCCTCGGCGGTCGCGCCCGAGGGGCTGGAGGTGCGCTTCCTCTCCCTGCCGGGCTCGCGGGGGGCGGCTGCGCAGCGCAACCTCGGCTGGCGCTCGACCGAGGCGCCGCTGGTCGCCTTCACCGACGACGACTGCCGCCCCTCGCCGCAGTGGCTCGAGCGCCTGCTCGGCGCCGCCCGCGGAGACGGACGCGTTCCTGCAGGGGCGGACCGAGCCCGACCCGGCGGAGCGCCACCTGCTCTACGGCTTCGCCCGCTCGATGGAGGTGATCGGGCCCTCCGAGTGGCACGAGACCTGCAACATCGCCTACCCGCGGGCCCTGCTCGAGCGGCTCGGCGGCTTCGACGAGGGGTTTCGCGGCGTCTGGGGCGAGGACACCGACCTCGGCCTGCGCGCGCTCGAGGCCGGCGCCGAGCGCGTCTACGTCGACGGGGCGCTGGCCTGGCACGCGGTGCTGCCGCGCTCGTTGCGCGCGGCGCTTCGCGAGACGGCCCGCTACGAGGCGATCCCGCTCCTGCTCGCCCGCTTCCCGGCCCAGCGCGACGCGATCTACCGGCGCTGGTTCCTGCGCCCGACCCACGCCCTGCTGCCGCTCGCGCTCGCGGGCGTGCTCGCGCGCGGGGCGCCGGCGGCGGCGCGGGCGGCGGCGATCGCCCCCTATCTCGCCTGGCACCTGCGCCACGAGCTCGCGGCGGGCCGGCCGACCGCGCGGCGGCTCGCGCGCTTCGCGCTGCAGATGCCGGCGGTGGCCGCGATCGAGCTGCTCGAGGTCGCGGCGACCGCGCGCGGCGCCCGCAGGCACCGCGCCCTGGTGCTCTGAGTATGTTGGCGCCGGTGAACGCCTCGACCGCCAAGGCGCGCGATGCCCTGCGCGCGAACCCGACCTGGTACCACACGATCGAGCTCGCGCCCGGCGTCGTCACCCCCGGCCAGATCGACCTGCGCAAGACGGCCGAACGCGTCCTCCCGAGCGACCTCTCCGGCCTGCGCGCGCTCGACGTCGGCACCTTCGACGGCTTCTGGGCGTTCGAGATGGAGCGGCGCGGCGCCGAGGTCGTCGCGATCGACACCGAGCGGATCTCGGCGAACGAGTGGCCGCCCCGAAACCGGGCCCGGCTCGAGGCATCGAGCGAGGAGTGGGGGGTGGAGCTCGGCCGCGGCTTCCGGGCCGCCGCCGACGCGCTCGGCTCCGGCGCCGAGCGCGTCGCCTGCGACGTCTACGACCTCGAGCCCGGACGCGATCGGCGGGGAGGTCGACCTCGCCTTCTGCGGCGCCCTCCTGCTCCACCTCCGCGACCCCGTTCGCGCGCTCGAGCGGATCCGCGCCACCGTTCGCGGCTCCGGCGAGCTGCGCCTGCTCGAGCCGGTCTCGCCGGCGCTGACCGCCCTCCTCCCGCGCCGGCCCGCGGCGCGCTTCGACGCCGACCGGACCGAGTTCAACTGGTGGGTGGCCAACGTCGCCGCGCTGCGCGCCTGGTGCTGGACCGCGGGATTCGCCGAGACCCGGCGGCTGGCGTTCGTGCGGCCCCCGTCGATCAGCCGCATGCGGCAGCTCCACGTCGCGCTCTCCGCCCGCGGGCGCGCGCCCGAGCTCGGATGAGCGCCGGCGCCGAGATCGCCGTCGTCATCCCCACCCGCGGACGCGAGTCGCGGCTCGCGTTCGCGCTCGACGCGCTCGCCGCGCAGACGCTCGATCGCGACCGCTTCGAGGTCGTCGTCGTCCGCGACGGCGACGCCCGCGAGCGCTCGCGCACCCGCGGGCCGGACGGCCTCCGCGTCGAGGAGGTCTTCGGCACACAGGTCACCGGGCCGGTGGCCAAGCGCAACCTCGGCTGGCGCTCGACCGAGGCGCCGCTGGTCGCCTTCACCGACGACGACTGCCGCCCCTCGCCGCAGTGGCTCGAGCGCCTGCTCGGCGCCGCCCGCGGACGAGGACGCGTTCCTGCAGGGGCGGACCGAGCCCGACCCGGCGGAGCGCCACCTGCTCTACGGCTTCGCCCGCTCGATGGAGGTGATCGGGCCATCGGAGTGGCACGAGACCTGCAACATCGCCTACCCGCGGGCCCTGCTCGAGCGGCTCGGCGGCTTCGACGAGGAGTTCGAGTGGGTCGGTGACGACACCGACCTCGGCCTGCGCGCGCTCGATGCCGGCGCCGAGCGCGTCTACGTCGACCGGGCGCTGGTCTGGCACGCCGTCCTGCCGCGGACGGCGCTCGCCGCGGCCCGCGAGGGCTCGCGCCTGAGCTCCGCCGCGTTGATGTTCGCCCGCCATCCGGAGCAGCGCGAGGCCCTCTTCGGGCGCTACTTCCTGCGCCCGACCCACGCCACCTGGCTGCTCGGCGGTCGCCGGCATGCTCGCGTTCCGGCGCCGCCCGCTCCTCGCCGCGCTCGCCCTCGTCCCCTATCTCGACCCCTGGCCGGACTGGTCGCGGCTCCCGGCTCGCGTCCTCGCCCGCACGATCGCCCAGCTCCCCGGCAGGGCGCTCGTCGACGGGGCCGAGGTGGTGGCGACGGCCCGCGGCGCGATCCGCGACCGCACCCTGCTCCTCTGAGCGATGCGGATCGCGCTCGCTCATCCGACCTACTGGCCCGAGGTCCATCGCGGCTCGGAGCGGCTCGTCCACGACCTCGGCGCCGCGCTGGCGCGGCGCGGCCACGAGGTGACCGTGCTCACGAGCCATCCCGCGCCGGACCGCGATCAGCGTCGAGGACGGGGTCGAGGTCGATCCGCAGCCGGCGCCTGCCGCAGCCTCCGACGCTGGGCCTGCACGAGCGGTTCCTCGGCAACGTCCACAACCTCGTCCGCAGGCTCGCGCGCGGGCGATTCGACGTCGTCCACGCCTTCTACCCGAGCGACGCCTGGGCGGCCCTGGCGGCGCGCCGCCTCGGCGGGCCGCCGCTCGTCTTCTCCTTCAACGGGATCCCGGTCCGCGAGTTCCTCGTCGCCCGCCGCTACCGGCTCGAGATGCTGGCCCGCGTCGTCGCCCGCGCCGAGGAGTGCGTCGTCCTCTCGGACGCCGCGGCCGAGGTGTTCGAGCGGTTCCTCCTGCGCCGGCCCCGGGTGCTGCCGGGCGGGGTCGATGCCGGCGCCTTCGCCGCCGAGCGCCCGCGCGCGGACGTGCCGACGATCGTCTGCGCCGCCAGCCTCGGCGACCCGCGCAAGCGCGGCCGCCCTGCTCGCCGCCGCGTTCGAGCGACTGCGGGAGAAGCGGCCGGACGCCCGGCTCGAGTGCATGCGCACCCGGGATCCCCATTTCGCCACGGAGCCGCTGGAGCTGCCCGACGGCGCCGAGTGGGTCGACGCCCCGGACACCGCCGAGCTCGCCGGGCGCTACGCGAGCGCCTGGGCGAGCGTGATGCCGGCGCCCGACGAGGCCTTCGGGCTCGTCCTGCTCGAGTCGCTCGCGGCCGGCACGCCGGTCGCCGCGCCGCGCTCGGGCGGCTGCCCGGAGATCGTCGACTCGGAGGCGGTCGGCCGCCTCTTCGAGGCCGACGACGAGGGCGACCTCGCCCGCGCGCTCGATGCGAGGCCCTCGAGCTCGGGGCGAGCCCGGAGACGGCGGCCGCCTGCCGCGCCCGCGCCGCCGAGTACGACTGGTCGCGGCTGGTCGAGCGCTACGAGGAGCTCTACGAGTCGGTCCTCGCGGCGAGGGGGACCGCCTGATGCTCGCCGCGAGCATCGAGCGGATCGAGCGCGAGCTGGGCGAGGACGACCTCCTCCTCGACGTCGGCGGGCTGGGCGAAGCCCCTCGCCCGCGCCGACTGGGTGATCGACCTGATGCCCTACGAGACCCGCGGGCTCTACGGCGAGTGGGATCGCGGCAGCGAGCGCTTCACTGCCGAGACCTGGGTCGCCCGCGACATCTGCGACCGCGAGCCCTGGCCCTTCGCCGACGACCAGTTCGCGTTCGCGGTCTGCTCGCACACGCTCGAGGACGTCCGCGACCCCGTCTGGGTCTGCTCCGAGCTGGCGCGCGTCGCGCGGGCGGGATACGTCGAGGTCCCCTCGCGGCTCGAGGAGCAGGGCTACGGGGTCCACGGCCCCTGGGCCGGCTGGTCGCACCACCACTGGCTCGTCGACGTCTCCGACGCGGCGATCGAGTTCGTCTTCAAGCCCGGCGTCCTCCATGGGCGCGAGGAGCTCCAGCTTCCCGCCGACGCCGTCGCCGCTTTAGACGAGCGCGAGCGCGTGCAGACGCTCTGGTGGGAGGGCGGGTTCGAGGCGCGCGAGCGGGTCTTCCTCGAGGCCGCCGAGCTCGACGAGTACCTCGCCGCCGCGGTCAGGGACCGGCGCCCGCCGGCCGCGGACCGGGCTCGGCGGCCTGCGCCGCGGTCGCTGAGCGGCGACCCCCGCAGCGCGGCGAGGTGGAGGCGCGTCCACGTCGACATCTCCGCGGCGGGCGCCGCCCAGCGCGCCGGGCGCACGCGCGGCGAGCGGGCGCAGGAGCGCCCAGCGGCCGGCGGCGCCGGCGAGGTTGAGGAGTGCGTACGCGCGGGCCGCGAGGCGCCCGCGCCGCCGTTCCATCCAGGCGTAGGTGGCCGCGAGCCAGCGCTCGGTGCGGGCGTCTCCCCAGGCCTGCTCCGCTGCCGCGGCGACGCGGTGCCGCACGCGCGCGGCGGGGACGAACTCGACGCTCCAGCCGCGGCGGTCGAGCCGCCAGCAGAGATCGAGGTCCTCGGCGTACATCCACTGCTCGGGATCGAAGCCACCGATCTCGTCCCAGGCCTCGCGGCGGATCAGCAGGAAGGCGCCGTGCGCCCAGTCGACCGGCCGCGCACGCTCGGGGTCCCAGCGGCCCTCGATCAGCATCCGGTCGCCGATGCCGCGCTCGAGGCGGTGCAGGCCGAGGTTGAAGGCGGCGACGAAGGGCAGGGTCGGGAAGCGGTGGACGGAGTGCTGCGTGGCGCCGTCCGCGCAGCACGAGCCGCGGCGCGAGCGCCCCGCGCTCGGGGCTCGCGCTCGGCGGCGGCGAGGAGCGCGGCGAGCGCGCCGGGCTCGAGCTCGACGTCGGCGTTCGCCGCGGCGAGGTACGGCGCCGAGGTTCGCTCGGCGACGAGGTTGACGGCCTGCCCGAAGCCGAGGTTCTCCGGCCGAGGCGACGAGCTCCGCCCAGCCGAAACTCTCGCGCACGAGCTCGGCCGAGCCGTCGGCGGAGGCGTTGTCGACGACCCAGACCTCCGCGCGCCCGGCCTCGGCCTCGGGCTCGAGCGAGCGCAGGCACCGCTCGAGCAGCTCGCGGGTGTTCCAGGAGACGACGGCGAGCGTCACCGCCGGCCCCGCCGTCATCGCTTCGTCGCGTGGTGGACGACGTGGCGGACCGAGAAGCCCGTCGCGCGAGTGCATCCGGAAGCGGCCGTGCTCGCTGACGTCGTCGAAGCCCGCGGTCCACAGCATCCGCCTCCAGGTCTTCGCCGCCGGCTGCCAGAAGACGACCGCCTTCTCGCGGTCGGCGCGGTAGCGGGAGACCGGGAACGGGATGAGCCCGCTCCACGGGTCGTACTCCTCGGCGGAGACGAAGGTGCCCGGTGCAGAGCTCGGCGATCCGCTCGAGCGCGAGCAGCTGGTCGCGCAGGTGGATCAGGACCGAGCCGCAGAAGACGAGGTCGAAGGTGCCGAGCTCCTCCGGGGTCGCGTCGTAGACGGAGCGCGACGACCCGCTCGACCTTCGAGCCGAGGATCTCGTGGGCGAGCCTGAAGCCCGCGGCCGCGCGGCTCGTCCGGGAACTCGCTTCGGGCGGCGCCGCGGCGGCCAGTCGAGCTCGCGCTCGTCGTCGAGGTCGAGCGCGACGACCTCGGCGCCGCGGCGCTCCATCTCGAACGCCCAGAAGCCGTCCCAGGTGCCGACGTCGAGCGCGCGCATCCCGTCCATCCGCTCCGGCAGCCCGTACTCGCCGACGATCGGGCGCAGGTCGAACCAGCCCTCGGTGACGTGGCCCGGGGCGAGCTCGAGCGTGTGGTACCAGCCGAGCTCGCCGGCCTGCCGGAGCGCCTCCTCTCGAGCAGGCCTCGGTCACGAGCCGGAGCGTCGGTCGCGCGAGCGCGGCGCTGTGCGGGACGCCCGGCCAGCCGGGCACGAGCCGGCCAAGGAGCGGGTCGCCGAGCCCGCCGGCGCGCCCGCGCGGCGGGTGCCCGGGCCCGAACGGGACCGCGTAGGGACGGGCCGCCTTCACGATCTCGAAGCCGGCGGAGTCGAGCATCCGCCGGTGGCCGGCCGCGTTCGGCACCCACCACTGGCAGAGCTCACCGGTTCCGACCAGCTCCGCCGCCGGCTCCCGCGGGTGCATCGCGGTGAGCCCGAGGCGGATCGTCTCGGCGGAGAGCAGGTGGCCGTCGCAGACGCCGCGGATCGCCTCCAGCGCCCGCACCGGGTCGCGCAGGTGGAGCATCAGGCTTCCGCAGACGACGACGTCGAAGCGCCCCACGCCGCTCCGGCGAGAGGTCGTAGGCCGAGACCTCGACGCGCTCGACCGCGGAGCCGAGCAGCTCGCGGGCGATCCGGAACCCGGCGCCGACCTCGGGGCCGGCGAGCGCGCACGAGCTCGGGCGCGCGCTCGCGCATCGCGCACCGGCCAGTCCCAGTCCGGGTGGCTGCCGATGTCGGCGGCGACGACCTCCGCCGCGCCCCGCCGCTCGAGCTCGAAGGAGAGGAAGCCGTCGTAGGGGCCGACGTCGAGGCAGCGCCTGCCGCGCACCTCCGGCCAGGGCATCCGCTCGACGATCGGGCGCAGGTCGAACCAGCCCGGCGTGACCACCCCGGGCGCGAGCTCCATCGTGTGGTACCAGAGGTCGTGCGCCGCGACCCGCTCGCGCGCCGTCTCGGAGGCGACGGTGCTGCTCATCGCGCCGCCGCGGGATCGATCGCCCCGCCGCCTGCTCGCCCGAGGCGGACGCCGTAGTTGGTGCCGCGGTCCTCGGGGAAGATCTGCGTCGTGTTCGCCAGGAAGAGGCCGCCGGCGCCGGTCTCGAGCGGCGGCACGCGGGCTCCGTACCCGACGGTGATCACCGGCTGCGCGGCCGGCTCGCGCGTGCGGCCAGGCACCGCTTCACGCTGGCCGGCCGAGAAGGCCGGGTTGACCCGCCGCAGCCCGGGCTCGTAGGCGGCGAGGAGCGCCTCGGCGTCGAGCCCGAGGAGCTCGTGCCCGCGCGGCAGGTAGTTGGCGACGTAGAGCAGATGGCGGCCACCGTAGCGCTCGGGTCCCGAGCAGGTTGGTCTGCTCGATCAGGCCGATGAACGGCAGCTCGGGATCGGCGACGTTGGTCCAGTAGAAGGGCGAGAAGCGGGCGGTCGAGCTCGAGCAGCAGGCAGAGCGCGGCCCGGTACTCCAGCGATCGCAGGTTCTCGAGGTAGCCCGGCGCGAGCGCGGTCGCGAGCTCCGGATCGAGCATCGCGTCGAAGACGTCGTTGGGGACGGTCGCCAGCACGGCGTCGTAGCTCCTCCGGCGGCCCGGCTGCCTCGAACGCGCGCGGGTCGTGACCGCGGCGAAACGAGTCGGAGGCGCCCGCGATCAGCGTCGAAGCGCTCGCCCGACGCGGGCGAGCGATTTCACCGGCCTGTCGATCAGAACCTCGCCACCGGCTGCCGGAGATCTCCTCGCGGAGGCGGTCGAGCAGCGGCTGCCAGCCACCGCGCGGATAGCCGAGCACCTCGCCCCGCGACTCGCTTGCCGCTCGCGGCCCGGCGGACGACGAGCTTGCCGGCGAGCCAGGCGGCGGAGACGTCCTCGGCACGCTCGCCGTACTTCGCCGCGCAGCAGCGGCTCCCAGATCTCCCTGTACGCGCCGCGGCCCATCGTCCGCTCGACCCAGGAGCGCGCGGTCTCCCCGTCGAGCGATGCCGGGTCGACGCCCGGAGCGGCGCAGCCGCAGGACGGCGAGCCCGGTGCGGACCCGCTCGAGGAGCGGCAGCGGCCGGAAGCGGAGCAGGTCGAGCGGGGAGGTGAACGGGATGGCTGCGGCCGTGCGAGTGCATCGCCACGCTCGACGGCAGCCACTCGATCGCGTCGCCCATGCCGAGCTCCTCGTAGAGGGCGGCGATCTCGACGTCGCTGGTGAAGAGGTGGTGGTAGTAGCGCTCGATCAGCGTCGCCGTCGCCGAGATCGAGCGGTCGCGACCTGGCCGCCGAGGCCCGGCCAGCGCTCGTAGACGCTGACGGCGTGCCCGGCCATCGCGAGCCGGCGAGCGGCGGTGAGGCCGGTGATCCCGGCCCCGACGACGGCGATCCTCATCTCAGCTCCCCGGTCCGCAGGCTCGGCGGCGACGTTGCGGCGGTCGTCGACGACGTAGAGGGGCCGCCGCTTGACCTCCTCGTAGACGCGGCCGAGGTACTCGCCGATGATCCCGACCGTGATCAGCTGGATCCCGCCGAGCAGGAGGACGACCAGCAGGACGCGTGGTGATCGCCGGGGACGAACTCGCCGGCGATCGCGGAACGCGATCGCGATCGGGATGCCGAGGAAGGCGACGACCGAGAACGACGAAGCCGAGGACCGTCGCCGCCTGCAGCGGCACGTTCGAGAACGAGGAGACGGCGTCGAAGGAGAAGCGGAGCATCTTCCGCAGCGGGTACTTGGTCTCGCCCGCCGCACGCGGCGTCGCGCTCGTAGGCGACCTCGGTCTGGCGAAAGCCGACCCAGACCGAGATGCCGCGGAGGAAGCGGCTGCGCTCGCGCAGCGAGCGCGAGCGCGTCGAGGGCGCGAGCGGTCGAGCAGCCGGAAGTCACCGGCGTCGCGGCGGACCTGGATCTCGGTGAGCCGCCGAGCAGCCGGTAGAACCAGCGCGCCGTGGCGAGCTTGAAGCGGGTCTCGCCCGGCCGCGAGCTGCGCACGCCGTGGACGACGTCGTAGCCCTCGCGCCAGCGCTCGATCATCGCCGGGATCAGCTCCGGCGGGTCCTGCAGGTCGGAGTCGATCACGACCGTCGGCGTCTCCCGCGGCGTGGTCGAGCCCGGCGGTGATCGCGGCCTGGTGCCCGAAGTTGCGCGAGAGGGTGATCATCTGAACCCGCGGGTCGCGGTCTGGGCGAGCGCGGCGAGGCTGCCGGCGGTGCCGTCGGTCGAGCCGTCGTCGACCGCGATCAGCTCGAACGTCGACCCCGTCGAGCGCGGCCTCGAGGCGAGCGTGGAGCTCGTCCACGTTGTCCTCCTCGTTGAAGATCGGCGTGACTACGCTGAGCAGCGCCAGCCGCCGCCGATCGGGCTCTCTCTCGGCGCCGACCATGGACGAACGCAACCGTAACGACTGCCCTCGACGGCTCCTGCGCGGCCTGCGGCGGCGGCCCGCTCGGCCCGCATCTGACGGTCGCGGGCGGCGCCGGGCGCCGAGGGGCTGATCCCCACCACCAGCCGCTTCGGCACCGCGCTCGCCGATATCCACCGCTGCGCCGCATGCGGTCACATGCAGCTCGAGCCCGCTGCCCGCCGAGGCCGAGCTCGATGCCGCCTATGCCGGCGCCGAGTCCGGCGACTACATCGAGCGAGGAGGCGGGCCAGCGGCGCGACCGCGGCGCGACCCTGGCGGCGATCGAGCGCCGCACGCGAGCCGGGCAGGCTGCTCGACATCGGCTGCTGGGTCGGGTTCCTGCTCTCCGAGGCCGAGCGGCGCGGGTGGAGCGGCGCCGGGGTCGAGCCGAGCGAGTTCGCCGCCCGCCACGCACGCGAGCGGCTCGGGCTCGACGTCCGCACCGCCGGCCTGTTCGAGGCCGAGCTCCCCGAGGGCGAGCTTCGACGCCGTCGTCCTCGCCGACGTGATCGAGCACCTCCCCGACCCCGGGGCGGCGCTCGACCGGATCGCCGAGCTGGCGAGGCCGGGCGGCGTGGTCGCGATCGCCCTGCCGAACGCGAGCAGCAAGCTCGCGCGGATGCTCGGCAGCCGCTGGTGGTCGGTGATCCCGACCCACGTCCACTACTTCACCCGCGCCAGCATCGTCACCCTGCTCGGCCGCCACGAGTACGAGGTGGTCTCGATCGAGACGGCGCCGAAGTGGTTCTCGGTCGGCTACTACCTCGAGCGGACCGCCGGCTACAGCCCGGCGCTGGCGCGGTTGCTCACGGGCGTCGCCCGCGGGCTCGGCGTCGCGGACCGCCTCTGGGCGCCCGACCTGCGCGATCGGATGCTCGTCATCGCCCGCACCCCGCGGTGAGCATGCGCGTCCTCTCGGTCGGCAACATGTACCCGCCGCACTCGCTCGGCGGCTACGAGGTGACCTGGCGCTCGGCGGTCGCGGAGATGCGGCGCGCCGGCCACGAGGTGCGCGTGCTCACCACCGGCTTCGAGCTCCCCGGCGCCGGCGCGGAGGACGATCCCGACGTCCACCGCGAGCTTCGCTGGTACTGGGAGGACCACGAGTTCCCGCCGCGCGGCCTGCGCGAGCGGCTGGCGATCGAGCGGGGCAACGCGAGGGTCCTGCGGCGCCACCTCGGCGAGTTCGCCCCCGACGTCGTCAACTGGTGGGCGATGGGGGGCATGTCGCTGGGGATGATCGAGCTGGTCCGCCGCGCCGGGCTGCCGGCGGTCGGCGTGGTCGGCGACGACTGGATGGTCTACGGGCCGGAGGTCGACGCCTGGCAGCGGCTCGCGCGCCGCGCCGGGCCGCTGCGTGCCCCGCTCGAGCGCGTCGCGGGCGTCCCCACCCCGTCGACCTCGGAGCCGCCGCCACCTGGCTCTTCAACAGCGAGTCCACCCGGGCGAGCGCCGTCGCCGCCGCCGGCCTCGCTGCCGGCGGCCGAGGTCGCCCATCCCGGGGTCGACCTCGAGCTGCTCACCCCGGCGCGATGCCCGGGATTGGCGGTGGCGGCTGCTCTGCCTCGGCCGCCTCGACCGCCGCAAGGGCGCCCACGTCGCCCTCGCCGCGCTTCGCCACCTGCCCGAGCGCCCGGCTGCGCGATCGTCGGCGCGCGGCGACGCCGGGTACGAGGCGGAGCTGCGCGCCCAGGCCGAGCGCGACGGCCTCGCCGAGCGCGTCTCCTTCGACCACGTCGATCGCGGCGGGCTTCGCGCCGCCTACGCCGGCGCCGATGCGCTCGTGTTCCCCGTCGCTCTGGGAGGAGCCGTGGGGCCTGGTCCCCCTCGAGGCGATGGCCGTCGGGACGCCGGTCATCGCCACCGGAACCGGTGGCTCGCGGCGAGTACCTGCGCGACGGCGAGAACTGCCTGATCTACCGGCCTCCGCGACGATCCCGAGGCGCTCGCCTCGGCGATCCGCCGCCTCGCGGGCGACGAGGAGCTGCGCTCCCGGTTGCGCCGGGCCGGGATCGAGACCGCGAGCCGGTATCCGTCGTCGGCCTACGACGAGGCGATCCGCACCGCGCTCGAGCGCGTCGTCTAGGTCTGGGGAGTGGCGGTCAGCACCGCGTGGCGATCGCCGCGAAACGAGGTGAACGCGATCTCGAGGCCCGCGCGGCTGGCGAGCTGGCGCGGGCGGAGGTCCCGGGCCCGCGGGTGCCCGGCCCCGGCGGGCAGGCGCAGCCTCCGCGGCGGCTCGGCGACCGCGAACCCCGCCGCCTCGACCATGCGCACCGAGGCCCGCCGGGCTCGGCTTCCACCACCACGGGCGGCCCCGCCCGTCGAGGCGCGCCACCGGGCGCCGGTGCATGGCGCCGAGGCGGACGTCGACGGCGTCGCACAGCACGAGCCGGCCCGAGCAGACCGAGCGCACCCGCTCGAGCGCGCCGACCGGGTCGCGCAGGTGAAGCAGGAGGCTGCCGAGGTAGACGAGGTCGAAGCTGCCGACCTCGGCGGGGTCGAGGTCGTAGACGGAGAGCTCGCGCCGCTCGGCGCTCGAGCCGAGCGCACGGCGCGGCGAGCTCGAACCCGGCGCCGCGCGCCTTCCGCGCCCCGATCGCCTCGAGCACGGCACCCTCGCTGCCGGCGGGCCAGTCCCACCGGCGCGGGTCGAGGATGTCGATCGCCAGCACCTCGGCGGCGCCGCGGCGCTCCATCTCGAACGCCCAGAAGCCGTCGAAGGTGCCGACGTCGAGGCAGCGCAGGCCGGCGAGGGAGGCGGGCAGCGGAAAGGACGGGAGCAGCGGGCGCAGGTCGAAGTACCCGGGCGTCTCGAGGCCCGGCGCGAGCTCGAGCGTGTGGTACCACTCGAGCGCGTGGACCTCCTCGCGAAGCTCTACCTCCGAGTCGGCGACGCCCACGCGGCCAACCTAGTGCCTCTGGGGGAGTCCGGCTGGCACGATGGCGATAGCGGTCGATCCCGAGCGCGAGGAGGCGGAGCTGCGCGAGTACCTGGGCCCCCGGTACGAGCATTCGCTGCTCGAGCAGTACGACCGCGCGCTCGAGGACGAGTTCGCCGGCTGCGGCGACGAGGCGCGCTTCTACCGCACGCTCCGAGGCCTACCTCTACAACCTGACCGCGTTCGCGATGTCGGGGACGAAGCTCCCTACCTGCGCGAGCTCGCCGCCCACCTCGCGCCCGGCGCGCGGGTGCTCGATTACGGCTGCGGGATCGGCATCCGACGGGCTCGCCCTGCTCGAGGCGGGGTACCGGGTCGAGTTCGCCGACTTCGACAACCCGAGCATCGAGTACCTGCGCTGGCGCCTGGCGCGCCGCGGCCTCGAGGCGCCGGTGCACGATCTCGACCGGGAGGTTCCCGGGCGGCTTCGACGCCGCGTACAGCTTCGACGTCATCGAGCACGTGGACGACCCCTACGGATTCCTCGCCGAGCTCGAGAGCCGCGCCGGCTCGTCGCCGTCAACCTGCTCGAGCCGGTGCCGGGCGAGACCGAGCTCCACCGGCCCCTGCCGACCGGCGCGCTCCTGCGCCGCATCTGCCGCAGGCGGTTGATCTCCTACCGGTTCCTGCACGCGCGCTCGCACCTCGTCCTCTACTCCCCGCGACGCGCCGGCCCGCTCGCCCGGCTCCGCGCCGGCCGAGCGATCCGCGCGGGGGTCCGCGAGGGGGCCTCCGGCTAGCGCCGAACCCCGCCGGCGAGGCCGCGCCCGTTGCTACCGTCAGCACACATGGCTGACTCGCGCCAGCCCACTCCGGCCGAGCTCGCCTCCGTCGAGCCCGACGAGCTCGACTCCGGCCCAGCCGCCGACCCGACCGCAGCCGAGACCCTCGACCGCCGCCTCTTCCTGCGCGGCCGCGGCCTGCGCGAGCACACCGCCCGCGGGGCGATCGTCAACGGCCTCTTCCAGGTCGGGCTCGCGGCGATCAGCCTGCTCCGCAACGTCGTCGTCGCCGCGTTCCTGACCGCGTCGGAGTTCGGCCTCTGGGGGCTGATCGTGACGACCCTGATCACGCTCGCCTGGCTGAAGCAGATCGGCATCGCCGACAAGTTCGTCCAGCAGGACGAGGAGGACCAGGTCGGCGCCTTCCAGAAGGCGTTCACCCTCGAGCTCGCCTACACCGGCATCTTCTACGTGGTCGTCTTCGCCGCGCTGCCGTTCTACGCGGCGATCTACGGGCGCCCGGAGATCATCGTCCCGGGCCTGGTGCTGTCGCTGGCGCTGCTCTTCAGCGCCCTCAGACACCGATCTGGATCGCCTACAGGCAGATGCGCTTCGTCCGCCAGCGGGCGCTCGAGTCGATCGACCCGATCGTCTCGACGATCGTGATGATCGCGCTCGCCGTCGCCGGCTACGGCTACTGGAGCCTGATCGTCGGCGTCCTCGCCGGCAGCATCTGCGGCGCGATCGCCGCGATCGTCACCTGCCCGTACCCGCTGCGGCTTCGCTACGACGGCGGCACCCTGCGCGAGTACTTCCGGTTCGGCTGGCCGCTGCTCGTCTCCAGCGCCAGCGGCCTCGTCGTCGTCCAGGGCGCGGTCATCGTCGGCAACTACACCGTCGGCCTCGCCGGCGTCGGAGCGATCGGGCTCGCCGGCATCGTCGCCCGCTTCGCCGACAGGGTCGACCAGATCGTCAGCCTGACGATCTATCCCGCCGTCTGCGCGGTCAAGGACCGCACCGCCCTGATGTTCGAGGCGTTCGTGAAATCGAACCGCCTGGCCCTCATGTGGGGGCTCCCCTTCGGCGTCGGGCTGGCGCTGTTCGCCTCCGACCTCGTCGACCACGTCCTCGGCCCGAGCTGGCAGGCAGCCGAGCCGCTCCTGGTCGCGTTCGGGCTGATCCTCGGCTTCGGCCAGGTCGCCTTCAACTGGACGCTGTTCATGAACGCGGTCGGCAACACCAGGCCGATGGCGATCGAGGGCGGCTTCATCGTCGCCGTCTTCGCCGTGGTCACCGCTCCGGCGATGATCCTCTACGGCCTCGACGGCTACGTGATCGGGATGGTCGCGACGCTCCTCGTCCAGCTCGCGCTGCGCGGCTACTTCCTCCGCAAGCTCTTCGTGGGCTTTCGGATCCTGCCCCACCTCGTGCGGGCGATGGCGCCCTGCGTCCCGGCGGTCGCAGCCGTGCTGGCGGTCCGGGCGCTCTCCGGCGGCGGCGAGCGCTCGCTCGGCCAGGCGGTCGGCGAGCTCGTCCTCTACATCGCCGTGACCGTGATCGCCACCCTCGCGTTCGAGCGGCGGCTGCTCTCCGAGATCGTCGGCTACCTGCGGCCGAAGCCCTCGCTCGCGCCGGGAGGCGGCGAGGGAGCGCTCACCGGCTGATGGGTCGCATCCGGGCCTTCTTCGCGGAGATCCCGCGAAGGGAGAAGCTGCTGCTCGCCGGGGCGATGCTCGCCGGATTCGCCTGCGTCGTCGCCTACGTCGCGTCCAACCGCTTCCACCCCCTCATCGGCGACATGCCCGAGTACCACCTTCAGGGCGTGCTCTTCACCGAGGGCAAGGCGTGGTGGTCGACGACGCCGTTCGGAGTCGAGCACCCGACCGCGTGGAAGGCGCCGGGCTATCCGCTCTGGGTCGGCTTCTGGTACTCGCTGCTCGGCGCCAACGCGACGCGGCTCGAGTTCGTGCAGGCATTCCTGGCCCCGGTGACGGTGCTCGCCGTCTGGTTGCTCGCCCGGCGGCTGTTCACCCCTCGCGTGGCGATCGCCGCCGCGTTCGTCGTCGCGATCTTCCCGCTCGCCTGGGAGTTCTACGCCCTCGTCTATCCCGAGGCGCTCGCGGTGCCCCTGACAGCGATCGCGCTGCTCCTGTTCCTCGGCCGCGAGCCGACCGCCGCGAGGGCGGCCGCGGTCGGCGCCGCGATCGGCGTCTGCCTGCTGGTTCGTCCCACCTCCGGCTTCCTCTTCGCCGGCGTCGCCGCCGCGTGGATCGTCGCCGTGGGCTGGCGGCGCGGGGCGGCGATGACCGCGCTCACCATCGCCGTCGCGGCGCTCGTCGTGGCGCCGTGGACGCTCCGGAACGCGATCGAGTCGGATGGCCGCCTGATCCCGATCTCGGTCCAGGACGCGGCCGCATACGGGACCTTCAACGAGGTGTCCGCCAACGACCCGGTCTATCCCTACGGGTGGCGCCCCGAGGTCTTCGCCGGGGACGAGGTCGACATCTCGGAGGGAAGCGATCTCGCCGACGAGGCAGACCTTCGCTCCGAGTTCCAGCGGCGCTCGCTCGACTACATCGAGGCGCACCCGGCCTCGGTCGTCGAGGCCTTCTACTGGAACGGCCTCTCCCGCTTCTGGGACGTGCGGCGGCCGGGCCATGCCATGGACGAGGTCGAGTTCGAGGGGCGATCGAGCGCGGTCACCGCGATCGGACTGGCGATGTACTACGTGCTGCTGCCGCTCGCCCTCGTCGCCCTCTGGCGGCTTCGCAGGCGGCGCGAGATCCTCTACCCGGTGCTGGCGATGGCGCTCGCGGCATCGATCGTGTTCACGGTCGCCAGCGGCACCCGCTACCGGGCCCCGCTCGAGCCGCTGATCGCGATCCTCGCCTGCTCGCTGATCGCCACCGTTCCGGCCTCGCGCGTCAGGCCGGAGGATCCCGCCTGAGCAGGAGCCAGGCGTGCGGCATCCCGCGCCGCAGCAGCAGGCGCTTCGGGATCTCGCCCAGAGGCGCCCGCAGGCAGCTGCGCAGCGTCGGCGGGTCCCAGCTCGCCCCGCGAGGCAGGATGTACGGGCCGCCCGACCGGACCACCTGGAAGCCGGTCGCGTTAGCCAGCCGGCGCAGGCCGGCCGGGTTGGCGACCCAGTAGAAGGGGACGCCCTCCATCCCGAGCTCGGCGAGCGGCCGCCGCCGCAGCGAGTCCAGCCCGGGCACGACCGCCTCGTTCACCAGGAGCTCGCCGCGCAGGATGCCGTGGACGGCTCGCAGCGCGGCGACGGGGTCGCGAAGGTGCAGGAGCAGCGTGCCGATCACCGCGAAGTCGAACTCGCCGAGCTCGGCGGGGGAGAGCTCGTAGATCGAGAGATGGCGGCGCTCGACGCTGGAGCCAAGATGGTCGCGCGCGGTCTCGAACGCGCGCAGGCCCGCGTCGAGCTCGGCCCGGACCAGCTCCTCGGGCGGGCGCTCGCCGGGAAAATCGACCTTCGCCGGGTCGTCGAGGTCCAGCGAGATCACCTCGCCGGCGCCGCGCCGCTCCATCTCGAATGCGTAGAACCCGTCCCGGCTGCCGATGTCGAGGCAGCGGCGGCCCGCGAGCGAGTCCGGGAGCGGCAGGCGGGGCAGGATCGGGCGCAGATCCCATTCTCCGGGCGTCGGCCCGACCCCCGGCAGCTCGATCGTGTGGTACCAGCGAAGCTCGTCGGGTCTCACCGGGCGATCGTAGGGGCGTCAGCAACCGCTGTTATGTTGCGCCGCCCTTCACCACGCGAGGAAAGGAACTGAAATGACCAAGGCCGAGTTCGTAGACCGGATCGCCGGAGACGATCGGATCGAGTCGAAGAAGCAGGCGTCCGACGCTGTCGAGGCAGTGCTCGACGGGATCACCGGATCGCTGCAGTCAGGCGACCCGGTCAACTTCACCGGCTTCGGCAAGTTCCACGTTGCCGAGCGCGGTCAGCGCCAGGGCGTCAACCCGCGCACGGGTGAGCGGATCACGATCCCGGGCGGGAAGGTGCCGAAGTTCTCCGCCGGGGCCGGGCTCAAGTCCGCCGTCAAGGGGAGCTAGCTCGGCGCCAGAGCCGAGCTTCGCGGACCGGCTCGCCGCCGCCGTAAAGGCGCGCGGCAGCCAGGTCTGCCTCGGCCTCGACCCCGACCCGGCGAAGGTCTCCGCAGCCGGGCACGGGCAGGCTCAGGGCGATCCCGCCGCTCGCGCCGCCGCGGCGATCGCCGGCGAGTGCCGGGCGCTGATCGAGCGTGCGGGGCCCGCCTGCGTCGCCGCAAAACCGCAGCTCGCCTGCTTCGAGCGGCTCGGCGCGCCGGGCTGGGAGGCGCTCGCCGCAACCGTCACCGCGGCCCAGGAGGCCGGTCTCGTCGTCATCGCCGACGGCAAGCGCGGCGACGTCCCGGTCAGCGCCGCCGCCTACGGGCAGGCCCTGGTCGGCTCGACGCCGACCCCGTTCGGCGACGTGGAGGGGCTCGGCGCCGACGCGTTCACCGCCAACCCGCTGCTCGGCGGCGACGCCCTCGACACCCTCGTCGACGCCGCCGCCGAGGCCGGCGCCGGGATCTTCGCCCTCGTGCGCACGTCCAACGCGGGGGCCGCCGACGTCCTCGACCTTCCCGCACCCGAGCATCCGCTGCACGAACGCCTTGCCGGGATCGTCGCCGAGCGCGCCGAGCGGCTGGCGGGCAGCGCCGAAGGCCGAAGGTCTCTCGGGGATGGGCGCCGTCGCCGGCGCGACCGAGCCCGGCTTCCTCGCCCGGCTGCGCGAGCTGATGCCCACCGCCGTCTTCCTCCTGCCCGGCGTGGGCGCCCAGGGCGGCGATCCCGGCGCGCTCGGGGCCGCCTTCTCCGATCACCCGGCCTCGGCGCTGGTCTCCGCCTCGCGCTCGATCGCGTCCGCCGACGACCCGCGGGACGCGGCCGAGCGGCTGCGGGAGACGGTCGCAAGCGTCGCTCCAGGCGGCTGATATCGGCGGCAACGGCTTCGCTTCCGCGTAGCATCTTCGATCGCGATGAAGCCGAAACCGCGGAGGGGGAGGTGGGTCGTGCGCCTGTTGGCGGCGCTCGCGCTCGTGGCCGCGGTCGTCGCGGTCGCCGTCGTCGTCACGAACTCGCTCGGCGGCAAGGACGGCGACGGCGGCAAGAAGAAGAAGGAGCCCGAGATCGTCGGCTGCAAGCCCGAGTTCGAGAACGCGGTCGAAAACGGCTTCTACATCGTCCAGCAGGACGACCTGCTGAGCCTGATCGCGCAGCGCACCTGCGTCGCCCGACGACGAGCTGACCCGGCTGAATCCCGACGTCGATCCGCAGGCGCTCGCGCCGGGGCAGTGCATCAGCCTGGAGGAGAAGGGCTGCGAGCAGAGCGGCACCTGACCTCGCCGTAGCCGGTCCTAGCCTGACGCCCCGATGCTCCCGCTCCTCGTCCGCGCGCTCGCGCTCACCTTCCTCGCCGGTTCCCTGCTGGCCCCGCGCGGCGACGGCGGCCGAGCCGCCCCAGCCGGCGGCGGAGGCGTGGATCCTGATCG
>CAWJOD010000005.1:0-79804 GCA_963844425.1 uncultured Thermoleophilia bacterium
ACGCCCGCGACGGCGAGCGGCTCGCGGCGCGACGACGCCGACCGCCCAGCGCTCGATCGCGAGCGCGACGAAGCTGATGACCGCCTACCTCGCGCTGCGCGAGAAGAACCTCGACAAGCGGGTCGCGGCCCCGCCCTACCAGGCGCTCGCCGCCGAGTCGCTGCTCGGGCTCGAGGAGGGCGAGCGGATCAGCTACCGCGAGCTGATCTACGCGCTGATCCTCGCGAGCGCCAACGACGGCGCGGTCACCGTCGCCGAGGGCGTGAGCGGATCGGTCGACGCGCTTCGTCGCAGAAGATGAACGCCACCGCCGCAGCGGCTCGGGCTCGAGGACACGAGCTACGCGAACCCGATCGGGCTCGACGAGCCCGGCAACTACTCCACCGCCGCCGACCTCGGCGAGGCTGGCGACGATCCTGCTCGAGGACGACTTCTTCCGCAAGGTCGCCGACACCGAGGCGCATACGGTCGAGACCGACCGGGCCTCGCGGCCGATCGTCACCCGCGACGACCTGCTCACCCGCGTGCCCTGGGTGACCGGGGTGAAGACGGGGTTCACCGGGGAGGCCGGAAACGTCCTCGTCGGCTCCGGCGAGCGCAAGGGCATGCGCCTGATCGCCGTCGTCCTCGGCGCGCCGAGCGAGAGCCGCGCGCGACGACGGCGTGCTCGTCGCTGCTCGAGTACGGCTTCTCGCTCTACCGCCAGCGGACGGCGGTGCGCGGCCGCGAGGCGCTGGCCGACCCGCCGGTCGACTCGGGCGGCAACGTCGAGCTCGTCGCGCGCGGCCGATCACGGTCTCGGCTCGGCGCGACCAGAACGTCGAGTCCGAGGTCGACGCCCCGGCCGAGCTCGCCGGCCCGGTCCGGAAGGGCGAGCGGCTCGGCGCGGTCGAGGTGACCGTCGACGGCCGCCCGGCCGGATCGTCGCCGCTGGTCGCCGCCCGCGCGCGCCCCCGCGCCCTCGCTCGGCGACGGGGTGCGCAACAACTTCCCTACGCTTGCTGTCGTGGGAGGGGGCTGATCGTGATAGGTCCTAGTGCGTCGTGATCGTCCGCAGGACGAGGCGCGCGCAGGGGAAAGGAGCCGTTGCGGTGATCCTCACCGTGACCCTGAACGCCGCGATCGACCGCACCGTCGCGGTTCCGAACTTCCACCTCGGCCACCGCCACCGGGCGGTCGAGGCGCGCACGGTCGCCGGCGGTAAGGGCGTCAACGTCGCCCGCGCGCTGAAGCTGCTCGGCCGGCCCGTGATCGCCACCGGCCTCGCCGGCGGGCCCGACCGGAGCCCGCGATCCTCGAGCGCCTCGCCGAGGAGTCGATCCTCAACGACTTCACGCGGATCGCCGAGGAGTCGCGAACCAACCTGGCGGTCGTCGACCCGACCTCCGGCGAGCAGACCGAGATCAACGAGCGCGGACCCGTCGGTCGCGCCCGAGGAGGTCGAGCGCTTCATCGAGAAGCTCCTCTACCTCGCCCAGGGCGCCGAGTTCTGCGTCGTCGCCGGCAGCGTCCCGCCCGGGCTCGAGCCCGACGTCTACGCGCGCCTGATCGCCGAGCTGCGCAGCCTCGGCGTCCCGACCCTGCTCGACACCGACGGCGAGCCGATGCGGCTCGGCCTGCGCGCCGGCCCGGACGTCGTCGCGCCGAACGAGCTCGAGGCCGAGCAGGCCGTCGGCCACGAGTTCAGCGATCCCGCGGACCTCGCGCTCGGCCTCGGCGGCCTGCTCGAGATGGGCGCGCACGACGCGATCGTCACCCGGGCCAACGGCTGCGTCGCGATCCTCGGCGAGGACGGCGAGCGCCGCCGCTACGAGGTCGAGATCGACCCGCTCGAGCCGATCGCCACCGTCGGCTCCGGCGACGCGTTCGTCGCCGGCTACATCTCCGCTCGCTTCCTCGGCGCTCGCGGGCCCGAGGCGCTCGCCTACGGCGTCGCCTGCGGCGCCGAGTCGACCCAGCACTTCGGCGCGGGCGAGATCGACCCGGCCGAGGTCGAGCGGCTGCTCTCCACGGGTCGAGGTCCGCGAGCTCGAGGTGCCCGCCGCGGCCTGAGCCGGCCCATGTTCGGCGCCCGGGCCCCCGCCTGCGCCGCTGTTATCATCGCCGAGGCCTTGGAAATCCGGGCCTCAAGCCGCAAATCGCGTACTTTCGGCCCCTCGTCGAGGGGCCTTTTTCGTCCGCGAGCACGCTAGCGTGGGGTCTTCCGTCGAGGAGGTAAGCGAGAGCGTGGAAGTCGAGATCGGACGTGGGAAGAAGGGTCGCCGGGCCTACGGGTTCGACGACATCGCGATCGTGCCCTCGCGGCGGACCCGCGATCCCGACGACATCGACATCACCTGGACGCTCGGTCCGTACCGCTTCGACCTGCCGCTGCTCGCCTCGGCGATGGACGGCGTGGTCAGCCCGCGGACCGCCGGTCGAGGTCAACCGGCTCGGCGGGCTCGGGGTGCTCAACCTCGAGGGGATCTGGTCCCGCTACGAGGATCCCGACGCGAAGCTCGACGAGATCGCCGACGGCTCCGCCCGAGCGTCGCGACGCGGCTGATGCAGGAGGTCTACGCCGAGCCGGTCAAGCCGGAGCTGATCGCCCGGCGCGTCGAGGAGATCAAGGCCGAGGGCGCCGTCGCCTGCGGCTCGTTCACCCCGCAGAAGGTGGCCGAGTGGCACGAGATCGCGCTCGAGGCCGGGCTCGACATCCTCGTCGTCCAGGGCACCGTGATCTCGGCCGAGCACGTCTCCTCCAAGGAGGACGGGGTGCTCAACCTGAAGGAGTTCATCGCCGATTGCGCGGTCCCGTGCATCGTCGGCGGCTGCGCCTCCTACTCGACCGGCCTGCACCTGATGCGGACCGGCGCCGTCGGCGTCCTCGTCGGCGTCGGTCCCGGCGCCGCCTGCACGACCCGCGGCGTGCTCGGGATCGGCGTTCCCGCAGGCGACGGCGATCGCCGACGTCGCGGCGGCGCGCTCGCAGCACATGCTCGAGACCGGCGAGTACGTGAACGTGATCGCCGACGGCGGCATGCGGACCGGCGGCGACGTCTCCAAGGCGGTCGCCTGCGGCGCCGACGCCGTGATGATCGGCTCGCCGCTCGCCCGCGCCGAGGAGGCCCCGGGCCGCGGGCTACCACTGGGGGATGGCGACCTTCCATCCCTCGCTGCCGCGCGGCACCCGCGTCGCGACGGTCCAGGACGGGACCCTCGAGCAGATCCTGCTCGGGCCGGCGAACGAGAACGACGGCACCTTCAACCTGATGGGCGCGCTGCGGACCTCGATGGCGACCTGCGGCTACGAGGACATCCCCTCGTTCCACCGCGCCGAGGTGATGGTCGCGCCGTCGCTGCAGACCGAGGGCAAGGCGCTCCAGCGCCAGCAGTCGGTCGGGATGGGCTCGAACGGGCGCGCGCGCGTGTCGGCGGGAGTCGCCGTCTCCGATGACTGAGGCCCATGGCTGAGGTCCCGTCCTCGGCCGAGGTCGCCGAGGCGGTCACCGAGGGCGAGCCGGAGGGCGCGCCGCTGCCCGAGGCGGACCTCGAAGCGGTCGCCCATCCGAGGGACAGCGCCGCGCGTCGAGGAGGTCCTGGTCCTCGACTTCGGCGGCCAGTACTCGCAGCTGATCGCGCGGCGGATCCGCGAGTGCGGGGTCTTCTCCGAGCTGCTCCCGCACGACACACCCGATCGAGCGGATCCGCGAGCGCGCGCCCACGGGCGCTGGTGCTCTCCGGCGGGCCGGCCTCGGTCTACGCGGACGGGCGCGCCGCCGCTGCGCAAGGAGCTGCTCGAGCTCGGCATCCCGGTGCTCGGCATCTGTTACGGGATGCAGCTGATGGTCCACGAGCTCGGCGGCGAGGTCGAGGCGGCGCCGGCCGGGCGAGTTCGGCCGCACCGACCTGACCGTGCTCGACGGCGGCGGGACGCTGCTCGCCGGACTGCCGGAGGAGCAGGCCTGCTGGATGAGCCACCGCGACACCGTCTTCGAGGCGCCGCCCGGGCTTCACGCCGCTCGCCTCGAGCCCGGCGTCGCCGGTCGCCGCGTTCGAGCACACCGAGCGCGGCCTCTACGGGATCCAGTTCCACCCCGAGGTCGTCCACACGCCCTACGGCACGGAGATCCTGACCCGCTTCCTGCGCGAGGTCGCCGGCTGCGAGGAGCGAGTGGTCGCCGGCCTCGGTGATCGCCGAGCAGGTCGAGCGGATCCGCGCCCAGGTCGGCGACGCCGGCGTCGTCTGCGGCCTCTCGGGCGGGATCGACTCGGCGACCGCGGCGGTGCTCGTCCACCGCGCGGTCGGCGACCAGCTCACCTGCGTCCTCGTCGACCACGGGCTGATGCGGAAGAACGAGGCCGAGCAGGTGGTCGAGACGTTCCGCGACCGGCTCGGGAGTGCCGCTGATCGCGGTCGACGCCGCCGACCGCTTCCTCGACCGGCTCGCCGGGCAGACCGAGCCCGAGGCGAAGCGCAAGATCATCGGCGAGGAGTTCATCCGCGTCTTCGAGGAGGAGGCGGAGAAGCTCACCGACGCGCGCTTCCTCGTCCAGGGGACGCTCTACTCGGACGTGATCGAGTCCGGCGGCGACGGGCGCTCGGGCGCGGCGACGATCAAGTCGCACCACAACGTCGGCGGGCTGCCGGAGGACCTCGGCTTCGACCTGGTCGAGCCGCTGCGGATGCTGTTCAAGGACGAGGTCCGCGCGGTCGCCGCCGAGCTCGGCCTGCCGGAGA
This sequence comes from uncultured Thermoleophilia bacterium, assembly GCA_963844425.1. GTDB lineage: Bacteria > Actinomycetota > Thermoleophilia > Solirubrobacterales > 70-9 > DASUSH01. The sequence continues at coordinate 4,721 of CAWJOD010000005.1, forward strand.
AGATCGTCTGGCGCCAGCCGTTCCCGGGCCCGGGCCTCGGGATCCGGATCGTCGGCGGCGAGGTCACCCGCGAGCGCCTCGAGATCCTCCGCGACGCCGACGCGATCCTCCAGGAGGAGGTCCGCGCCGCCGGGCTCTACCGCCAGCTCTGGCAGTCGTTCTGCGTGATGCCGGTCGTCCGCTCGGTCGGCGTCCAGGGCGACGAGCGCACCTACGCGTACCCGATCGTGATCCGCGCCGTCACCTCCGACGACGCGATGACCGCCGACTGGGCCCGGCTGCCCTACGACCTGCTCGAGCGGGTCTCCTCGCGGATCATCAACGAGATCCGCGGCGTCAACCGCGTCGCCCTCGACGTCTCGTCGAAGCCGCCCGCGACGATCGAGTGGGAATGATCAGCGGGGCACCCACTAGGGTGCCGCGCCTTGCGCAGGGCCGACCCAGATACCTCGCTGATCGCTCCTTCGCGCTCGCCGCGCTCACGTCGTCGCCGGCTGCGGCGGGGACGACGAGGCAACGACTTCACCTCGACCGTCGACCTCGGCACGACCGGCGGCCCAGCGGCGCCAGCGGCGCCACCGGGGCCAGCGGCGAGGACGGCGCCGAGGCCGAGCCGATCGACTTCGATGCCGCCCGCTCGAACCTCGAGGAGGCGGGCTTCAACGTCGAGGACCAGGCCGGCGACGACCTCGCGCCAGGAGACCGCCGACGGCACGATCGACGCCACCGCGGGCCTGCGCGTCTTCGAGCCCGGCTCCTCCGCCGACGTCGTGATCCAGCAGTTCTCCTCGCCCGAGGACGCCGAGGCCGTCGCCGAATCGCTCGAGGTCGGGTTCTTCGCCGTCGAGACCCGCGACGACGTCGTCCTCTTCGCCGTGAAGGACCAGGGCGAGCTGCTCGACGAGGTCTCCTCGGCCGCCTCGGGCTAGCCGTCCGCGCCACCGTGGCACCCGGTCCCGGCGCGGCTACAGTTCGGACGCAGGGTATGAGCGAGCTCGCTGTCGAGAAGCCGCGGTCCTCGCCCGCGCGGGCGCCGGCGCAGACCCACGGTCTCGGTGGGGAGGTCGGGGAGATGGCGACGCTTTCGCGCGGCCTCGTCGCCTACAACGTCGGCTACCTGGCCCTGGCGTGGGCGGTCGCGGGCGGCGCGATCGCGCTGTTCTGGGCCCACCAGGCGGTCTACACGTTCGCACTCGCCTTCCTGCTCGTCTCCTCCCGCCAGCAGGCGCTGCTCAACTGCGAGCACGAGTGCGTCCACCGGAAGTTCCTCCCCGGGAGGCGGCTGAACGACCTCGTCGGCACCTTCCTCTGCGCGGCGCCGGTCGGCTCGCCGTTCGGGGTCGCGACGGGCACGCCACCTCGCCCACCACCGCCTGCTCGCCACCCCGGAGGACCCCGACCGCGAGCTCCACAGCGGCGAGCCGCCGAAGGACACCGCGTGGGGCCTCTTCCGCTATTTCGCCCAGGGCCTGCTCGGGCGGCTACGCGATCATGGTCCTCTTCGGCCCGAGCGACAGGCACGCCGCCGACCGTCATCGGCGCGCCTGCGACCTCCTCGCGCTCGTCCTCGTCCAGGCGGCGATCGCCGCCGGCCTCACCCTGGCATTCGCATGGTGGGTCTACCCGGCGCTCTGGCTCGCCCCGCTCGCGAGCCTCACCGCGCTCTGCCACCTCGTTCGCAGCTTCGCCGAGCACGCGATCGCGGGCGATGAGACCGAGGCCCACGGCAACCGGCTGATCACGATCGACAGCAATCCGCTGGAGCGCGGCCTGGTCGCCCCGTACTTCATGAACTACCACGCCGAGCATCACCTGCTGCCCTCGGTTCCGGCGCCGCGCCTGCGCGAGCTGCGCCGGCGGCTCGCCCGGCGGCCGGACCTGCCGCCGGTGCTCGAGCGCTCCTCCTACGCGACCGCGCTGAGGAGCTACGTGCGGGCGCTTCGAGGCTGAGCCGGCGGTGAGCGCCGGGCCGGTCGCGAAGGTCGAGGTCGCGTGCCCCCACTGCGGCGCGACCGACGCCGAGCACCTGTGGAGCACGCGCGAGCACGAGTACGCCGGCACGACCGACGAGGAGTTCACCTTCGTGCGCTGCCGCGGTTGCGGCCTGGTGCGGCTCGACCCGCGGCCCGACGTCGCCGAGCTCGGGCGCATCTATCCCCCCGATTACTACGCATACAACCTGATCTCCGAGGAGGGCGGCGAGGGGGAGGGGGTCGCCGACCGGCTCAAGCGGCGGATGTACCAGCGGCGCCTCGGCGCGCTGATCGAGCGGCTCGGAAAGAGCGGGCCGCTGCGCCTGCTCGACGTCGGCTGCGCCGACGGGCGCCTGCTGGACTGGTACCGCTCGGGCCCGGCCGGCAGCTCGGCTCGAGACCCACGGCATCGAGCTCGACGGGCGCGCCGCGGCGATCGCCCGCCGGCGCGGGCACCGCGTCGTCGAGGGCCGCTTCGAGGTCGACGAGGAGCTCGAGCCGGGCTCCTTCGACCTGATCCTCGCCTACCACGTGATCGAGCACGTGGCCGACCCGCTCGGCCTTCGCGCGCCGGGCCGCCGAGCTGCTCTCGCCCGGCGGGCTGCTCGTCGTCGCGACACCGAACTGGGACTCGCGCGACGCGCGCCGCCTCGCCGGGCGCTGGGGCGGCAACCACACCCCCCGGCACTGGACGCTCTACGACGAGCGCACCCTGCGCGACCTCGCCGAGCGCGTGGGCCTCGCGCTCGAGCGGGCCGAGTACCAGCCGAACCCGATCTTCTGGGTTTGGAGCTGCCATGCGAGCGCCCGCGAGCGATTCCCCGGCCGCCGCTGGCCGGATCGGCTCTTCCCGCCGGTCGCGATCTTCTCCTCCTCGGCGCGCAGCTTCCTGCTGCTCTCCGGATTCACGGTGCTCGACCTGGTCCTGAGAGCGATCAGCGGCAGGACCGCGAGCATCGGCGTGGAGCTGCGAAAGCCGTCCGCGTAGGGACCGCTCAGCGGCCTGTCTCGAAGGCCTCGGGGAGCGGCGGGTCGCCGAGCTGCTGGCGGAGGACGACGAGGTGCTGGGCGGCGTTGCCGGCGATCTCGACGACCGTCTTCAGGATCGCCGGGCTCGCGGGCGACGCGACGATCTCGCCGTAGGCGCGGATCAGGGCGTTCTCGAGATCGATCGCGAGCTCGAGCCCGTCGGCCTGGGAGCCCGCCTCGTCGAGGCCTCCGATCTGCGCCGGGCGCGGCGTGGGAGGGACTTTGCCGTCGAGGTCCTCGAGCGCCGCGCTCAGGGCGCCGACGTGCTCTCGCTGCTGGTCGGCGAAGAGCTCCGCGGCCTTCGCGACCTCCTCGTCGAGCAGGTCGCCGCCGGCGAGCGACTCGTACGCGACGCCCGCCTCCTGTTCGAGCCTGATCGCCCGCTCGAGCAGCTCCGCCTCCCCGGCCTTCGCCTCGGCGCGCCCGGCGACTGCGAGGGCGGCCGCGGGAGCGGCCACGATGGCGCCGCCCGCGATCAGCCCGCGGGCGAGAGCCTGGCGCCTGGTTGCCTCGCCGGCGCCCATCAGACCGCCTGGGCTCCGACGACGAACGCGTCCGGGACCTGGAGCTCGCCGAGCTCCCCGAGGAGGACAGAGATCTGGGCCGCGTCGACGGCGACGATCTCGAGGGCCGTGCGGCGAAGCTCGGCCGGGCTGAGCCCGGCGACGGCCTCGGTGTAGACGGAGACCGCCGTGTTCTCGAGGTCGACCGCGAGGTTGAGGAAGTCGTCGTCGCCGTCCAGCTTGTCGAGCCGCAGGTCCCGGCGATACTGCTCTGCCGAGCCCTCCTCGACGGGGGTCTCGCCGAGGTCCTCGATCTCGCGGCGCAGAACGGCGACGTGCTCGGCCTCGATCTCGGCGAAGCGCTCGGCGGTCTCCGCCGAGGCGCCGTCGAGCAGCTCCGCGCCCGCCTCGTAGAGCGCGACCGCGCTCAGCTCGAGCGCGAGCGCGTCGTTGAGCAGGCCGGCGTCGGCCGCGGGGGTCCCCTCGGTGTCCTCGTCGCCGCAACCGGTGACGCCCAGGGCGATCGGGGCCCCCAGCGCGAGCGCTCCGCCGACGAGGCCCCGCCTGGTGACGGCGAGGCCGCGGGCATCCCGCCCCGGTCCGCGCCCCGGGCTTCGCTCAGCTCCAGCCGTCCCAGCGCTTCAGGTGCGGCATCGGGTCCATGACCTTGCCGCCGCCGTACCAGTCGCCGTCCCACATCTCGAAGTGAAGATGACAGCCGGAGGCGTTTCCTGTCTCGCCGACGTTGCCGATGCCCTGGCCGGTCTTGACCTTGTCGCCCTCGTGCAGCTTCGAGGGCTGGCGGAGGTGCATGTAGGCGTAGTCGACGTTCGTGCCCTTGCCGTCGATGACTAGGTAGTTGCCGGCGGAGGCGTGGTAGGCCTTGGCCTGGACCTTGCCTCCGCGCGCCGCTACCAGGCGCTTTCCGCACTCGGCGCCGACGTCGACGCCCTGGTGGCCGCGGCCGTCACCGAGGCCGGCCCAGTACTCGTGCTTCGCCCGCACCGGGAAGATGTGGTCGTACTGCTCGAAGTCGGCACGGGCGCCGTTGCCGCCGGTGATCGGCTTCACCTCGAACTCGTAGGCGCCGTTCGGGGCGATCTCCTTGTCCTCGGTCTTGCCGTTCCACTTCACCTGTGCCGGCGTGCCCGGCTCGAGGCCCTTGGCGACGAGGCTGCGCACCACGGAGCCGCTCGTCCTTCCTGACGACGTCGACCCGGACGTCCTGCGCGGACCTGCCCTGGACGACGAAGGAGGCCGTGCCTGCTGGCCCATGAAGTAGCCCCTGGCCGGGTTGGCGCTGACGTCGCCGATGCCGGCCTCCGAGGGGAGGGTGGTGTCGCCGCCCGTCTCGCCGCCGTCGCCAGCGCCGGGGTCGGCGACGGTCCCGGCGGAGATCTTCAGCTCCACGGGGGACTCGGCGGTGACACCCATGCCGTCGATCACCTGCGGCTTGCCGGTCACGGCCTCGTCCGGGACGATCGCCTCGACCGCGGTCGCGGTGACGTTCTGGGCCGCGGAGCCGACCCGGCCGCCGCCCTTCTGGTCGAACCGGACCTCCTCGACGTAGTCGAGGTTGCGGCCGGTGAGCTGGACGCGCGCGCCGGGCGTGGCCTCGCGCAGGCCGACGCAGCGGTTCTGGCAGATCACGTCGGTGAGCTCGGGAGCGCGGGGGGCCGTGATCCCGCCGCCGCTCGCGGCGAGCGCCGCGCCGCAGCCGATCGTCGCGATCGCCACCTGGGCCGCCACGACGATCCTCAATCCTTTGCGCCCTACGCGGCTCTCCGGCCGGGCGGTCGACGGCACTCGACCCTCTCTTTCTCGGGCCTACGGGGTTAGCTGTCGGGCTCGCGCGGAAAGAGCCGCGCTTCGGACGTGGTGGGTCCGGTTCGCCCCTGGGAGGACCTATTCGCGGCCCTCCCTTCGGTTCCCCCGCTCCCGGCGGCTTGGCCGCGGGGATTCGGCAGGTGTTTTCGGCGGCGCGAGTATAACCCCGACGGCCAACGCGGATGCTCATGGATTGCTAACTGAATTCCGGCCCGACGTTCGCGCGGCTCGGGGCCTCGCTCTCACCGCGGCTATCATCCTCGGCGCCGCGCCATCTTCGACTGGGCGCGGCTTTTCGCGTGACCACCAAGACCTACGTAGCGACGCCGAGCACACGCCAGCGCGACTGGTACGTCGTCGATGCCGAGGGTAGGACGCTCGGCAGGCTCGCGACCCGCATCGCGGACACGCTGCGCGGCAAGCTCAAGCCGGAGTACACGCCGCACATCGACACCGGCGACTTCGTCGTCGTCGTCAACGCCGAGAAGATCGTCGTCACCGGCAACAAGCTCAAGGACAAGCGCTACTACCGCCACAGCGGTTATCCGGGCGGCCTGCGCTCGCGGACGCTTGAGCGAGATGCTCGACCGCCAGCCCGAAGAGGTGATCCGCAAGGCGGTCAAGGGGATGCTGCCGCGCAACCGGCTGGCGCGCGCGCAGATCAACAAGCTGAAGGTCTACGCCGGCCCCGAACACCCCCACGCGGCCCAGCAGCCGAAGCCGCTCGAGATCGAGGACTGATGGCAGAAGAAGAGCAGAACGAGGAGACCCCGGAGACCCCCGAGGAGATCGAAGGCGCCGAGGAGACCGAGGCGACCCCACCCGAGGCCGACCCGGAGGTTTCGGAGGAGGCCGCCTCCGAGGAGGAGCCGGCCCCCGAGGCGGCTGAGCCCGAGGCCGAGGCACCCTCGGAGGAGCCCGAAGCACAGGACGACCAGCCCGCCCCCGAGCCCGAGGCTCAGGGCGACCAGCCCACCTCCGACCCGGATGCCCCCGGAAGCGAAGCTGAGGAGGCATCCGGCGGTGATGTCCAAATCGAGAAGGCAAAAGCCAAGGACCGTCCGCCTGGTGCCGATCTGGAGCCCATCGCCATCGAGGACGAGAGGGAGCTGACCGCCGAGGAGCGCGCTCGCAAGGAGGCCGAGGCCGAGGAGCGGGCCGCGCGCCGAGGAGGCCGCGACCTCGGACGCAGCGAGGAGCCGGCGGCCCGCCGCAAGGCCGCCGAGGTCCCCGCCGACGCCCGGATCCAGGCGACCGGCAAGCGCAAGAGCGCGATCGCGCGGGTCGTCCTCACCGCCGGCAGCGGCGAGATCAAGATCAACGACCGCGAGCTCGACGTCTACTTCCCCCGCGCCCACGACCAGTCGGTCGCCCGGCAGGCGCTCGTCACCGCCGGCTACGAGTCGAGCGTCGACGTCAGCGTCCGCGTCCACGGCGGCGGCGTCTCCGGCCAGGCCGGGGCGGTGCGCCACGGCATCGCCCGCGCCCTGACCGAGATCGAGCCCGAGCTTCGCCGCGACCTCAAGCGCCGCGGCCTGCTCACGCGCGACGCCCGCGAGAAGGAACGCCGCAAGGCCGGCCTGAAGAAGGCGCGCAAGAAGCCGCAGTTCTCGAAGCGCTAGACCCGCTCGCGTCCATGGCGGACCGCAAGCTCTTCGGCACCGACGGCGTGCGGGGGCCGGTCGGCGAGCTGCTCACCCCGGAGCTGGCGACCGCCCTCGGGCGGGCGGCGACGGAGGCCAGCGGCTCCGAGCGGCCGCAGGTGATCGTCCTGCGCGACACCCGCGAATCGGGGCCGATGCTCGAGGCGGCGGTCGCGGCCGGGGTGGCCGCGGCGGGCGGGCGACGCCTGGCTTGGCGGCGTGCTGCCGAGCGCGGCGGCGTCGATCCTCGTCCGCCGTCACGGCCTCGACCTCGGGGTCGTCGTCTCCGCCTCGCACAACCCCTGGCGGGACAACGGGATCAAGTTCTTCGGCCGCGACGGCGTCAAGCTCGGCGACGACGCCGAGGCCGAGATCGAGGCGCGCCTCGAAAGCCCGGCGTCGGCTTCGCCCTGGCGCCGTCGGCCGGCGTGCGCACGCTCGAGGGCGCGCTCGACGACTACCTGCGAGAGCTCGAGTCGTGCTTCCGGCTCGACCTCTCCGGCCGCTCGGTCCTGCTCGACTGCGCGAACGGCGCCGCCTTCCGCGCCGGCCCGGCGGCGTTCGAGCGCTTCGGCGCGGAGGTCGAGGCTGTCGCCGTCGAGCCCGACGGCCGCAACATCAACGAGGGCTGCGGCTCGACCCACGTCGACGCGCTCGCCGAGCGGCTCCAGGGCTCCGAGCGCCGAGATCGGCTTCGCGTTCGACGGTGACGCCGACCGCGTGCTCGCGGTCGACCGCGAGGGGACGTGTGCGCGACGGCGACGAGATCGTCGCCCTCGCTGCGCTCCACCTGCGCGAGGCCGGGCCGCGAGCCCGGCGGGACCGCGGTCACGGTGATGACCAACTACGGCTTCCACGGCGCGATGGAGGAGGCCGGAATCGAGGTCGCGACGACCAAGGTCGGCGACCGCCACGTGATCGAGGAGCTGCTCGAGCGCGGCTGGACGATCGGCGGCGAGCAGTCGGGGCACGTGATCTGGACCGAGTTCGCGCCCACCGGCGACGGGATCGCCGCGGCGCTGCTCGTCATGGAGGCGCTCGGCGACCGCGACCTCGCCGCGGTCGAGCCGTTCGAGAAGCTGCCGCAACGCCTCGAGAACGTCCGGCTCCCGAAACGCGGCGGCGCTCGACGGACGCGACCGCGCTCTGGGAGGCGGTCGAGCGCGAGGGGGCAGAGCTCGAGGGGCGTGGCCGGGTGCTCGTGCGCCCGTCGGGCACCGAGCCGCTGGTCAGGCTGATGGTGGAGGCGCCGACCGAGGAAGAATGCGAGCGCCGTTCTCGCCCGCCTCGCGGAGGTCGCCGCACCGCGAATTCGGCACCCACGGCTTGAGCTACCCTTAGTCGGTCTCGGGGGCCGGGTGGCTCTCGCGATCCTTCCCAGCCAATTATGTGTGGAATCGTCGGATACGTCGGCCGGCGGCCTTGTCGCGATCTTCTGATCGCAGGTCTCGAAAAGCTCGAATATCGAGGCTACGACTCGGCCGGCATCTCCCTGCTCGAAAACGGCCACATCGAGACCGTCCGCGCGGTCGGCAACCTCGCCAACCTGCGCGCCGCGATCACCGCCGCGTCGAACGGCGACGGCTCGGTCGCCGTCGCGACCGGCGGCGACGACGCCCGCATCGGGCTGGCCCACACGCGCTGGGCGACCCACGGGCGGGTCACCGAGGAGAACGCCCATCCGCACGGCGACTGCGGCGACCAGATCCACATCGTCCTCAACGGCATCGTCGAGAACCACGCCGAGCTGCACGCCGAGCTCGGTGACGAGGGCCACCACTTCACCAGCGAGACCGACGCCGAGATCGTCGCCCACCTGATCGAGCGCCATTACGACGGCGACCTGACCGAGGCCGTTCGCGCCGCGTTCGGTGAGCTCCGCGGGCACTACGCCTTCGTCGCCATGCACGCCGACCATCCCGACCTGCTCGTCGGCGCCCGCCAGGAGTGCCCGCTCATCGTCGGAATCGGCGAGGACGAGGCCTACCTGGCCTCGGCGATCCCCGCGTTCCTGCGCGAGACCCGCAACGTGCTCCAGATCGAGAGCGGCGAGATCGTCACCATCGACCAGGAGGGGGCGAAGGTCACCGACGCCGCAGGGCGGCCCGATCGATCGCGAGATCGAGGAGGTGACCTGGGACGAGGATGCCGCCGAGAAGGCGGGCTACCCGACCTTCATGATGAAGGAGATCCACGAGCAGCCCGAGGCCGTCGCCGAGACGATCGCGGACCGCCTGCCGACCCTCGACGGCGTCGATCTCGAGCGAGGTCGATATCGACGAGGACTTCGCCCGCTCGGTGAGCAGGATCGTGATCGTCGCCTGCGGCACCTCCTACCACGCCGGCCTCGTCGGCCGCTACGCGATCGAGCTCTGGACCCGGATCCCGATCGAGATGGACATCGCCTCCGAGTACCGCTATCGCGACCCGGTCGTCTCCGAGAAGGACCTCGTGATCGGGATCACTCAATCGGGTGAGACCGCCGACACCCTCGCCGCGATGCGGCTCGCCAAGGAGCGCGGCGCCAAGGTGCTCGCGATCACGAACGTGATGGGCAGCCAGGCCACGCGCGACGCCGACTCCGTCCTCTACACGCGCGCCGGGCTCGAGATCGGCGTCGCCGCCACGAAGACCTTCACCGCCCAGGTCGCGGCGATGTACCTGATCGGGCTCTGGCTCGCCCAGGTCCGCGGCACGTTTCCCGCCGAGGACGTGCCGCCGGATCATCGCCGAGCTGAAGCGGATGCCCTCGTTGATCGAGCAGACGATCGAGTCCGTGGACGAGCGGGTCCGGGCGATCGCGCGCGCCCAGTCCGACCAGCGATTCTTCCTCTACCTCGGCCGCAACATCGGCCTCCCGGTCTGCCTCGAGGGCGCGCTGAAGCTGCGCGAGATCTCCTACATCCCGACCGACGCGTACGCCGCCGGCGAGATGAAGCACGGACCGATCGCCCTGCTCGACGAGTCGACGCCGGTCGTCTGCGTCGCCACCGACAGCCCCGTGCTGGAGAAGGTCCTCTCGAACGTCTCCGAGGTGCGCGCGCGCGGCGCCGACGTCGTCGCGATCGCGACCGAGGGCACGACCGCGGTCGAGGACGCCGCCGACCACACGATCTACATCCCGAAGACCGACTGGGTCCTGCAGCCGATCCTCGCGATCCTGCCGTTGCAGCTGCTCGCCTATTACATCGCCCGCCGCAACGGGCTCAACGTGGACCAGCCGCGCAACCTGGCGAAGACCGTCACCGTCGAGTGAGCCCGCGCCGTCGCGGCGATCGTGGCCACGGCCGCGCTCGTGGCGGTGGCGGCCGGCTGCGGCGGGGACGAGGAGGAGCCGGAGACCACACCGGCCTCGGTGGTGCCGGCGTCCAGCCTCGTCTACGCCGACGTATCGCTCCGCCCCGAGGGCGAGGAGCGAACCGCGGTCGAGGCGCCGCTGGCGGCGCTGCTCGGCAGCGAGGACCCCGGTGGGTTGATCGTCGAAGAGCTCGACCGCGATGGCCGCCGAGGACGGTCGGAGATCGCCTACGAGGCTGACGTCGAGCCGTGGCTCGGCGAGCACGGCGCGATCTTCTTCACCTCGCTCCTGCCGACCGAGACCGCCGTCGAAGAGAGCTTCGCCGAGAAGGGGGTCGAGGGCGCGTTCGTCGTCGAGTCGACCGATCCGGACGCGGCGCAGGCGTTCGTCGACAAGGCGAACGCGAGGACGAAGATCTGGGGGGCAGCAAGCTGGGAACCGTCGGCGACTACGTGGTGTTCGGTCAGCGACGCTGGATTCGAAGAGGTCGTCGGCACCGAGGCCGGCGGCGAGTCGCTCGCCGACGACCCCGGCTACGCCGAGGTCGATGGGCGACGACGTCGGCGCGACCGCGACCCTGTTCGTCGACGTGCCCGCGATCGTCGATGCCGCCGAGGAGGCCGGCGAGCTCTCGGCCGGCAGACCGCAAGGCGATCGACACCGTCTTCGCGCGGGGTCGCCGAGCAGCCGCTGACCGCGGTCGTCGACGCGGAGACGACCGGCTTCGGCCTCGAGGTCTCCCACGGCGCGACCGAAGTGCCGTTCCTCTCGGCCGCCGGAGGAGTCGGCGCTGCTGCGCGAGCTCCCCGAGGACTCGTGGCTCGCCGCGGGGTTCCCGAACGCCGGCGATGCGATCGGCTCGCTCGCTCGAGAGCGCGAAGGACTTCGGCGTGGGAGCCGACCGAGATCGATTCGAACGCGCGAGCGGTTCCGCCGCGAGTACGGGCTCGAGCTCGAGGAGCTCTACGAGCCGCTCGGCGACGGCGCCGCTCTTCGCCAGCGGCGAGGGGATCTTCGGTACCGGCGGCGGCGTCGTCTTCGAGACCAGCGATCCGGCCGCGGCCGCGAAGCTGATCGCGGGCCTCGAGCGGGCCGCGAAGCGGGAGCGGCGAGGAGGTGCGCTGGCTCTCCGGGCGCGACGGGGAGACCGGCTTCTCGATCGACATCCAGAACACGCCCGGCAGCGTCAACTTCGTCGCCGGCGAGCGACCGGATCGTGATCGCCTACGGCGAGGCCGCCACCGTCGCCGCGCTCGACCCCGAAGGCGGCGACGGGTCGCTCGGGCGAGAGCGAGGGCTTCACCGCGGCCGAGTCGAAGCTCGGCGAGGGCTACGACGTCAGCGGCTTCCTCGACTTCGCGCCGATCGCCGGACCTGCTCGACCTGGCCGCGGCCACGACGACCCTGCGCTGCAGGAGGCGCTGCCCTACCTCGAGGCGCTCGACTTCGTCATCGCCGGGTCGAGCACCGACGGCGAGCGCGTGCGCCAGCGGCTCTTCCTCGGCATCTCCGGGATCACGACGGAGCCGACGTCATGAGCTCGACGGGTCCCCCCCGGGCATCGGCATCGACCTGATCGAGATCGACCGGATCGAGCGCGCGCTCGAGCGCCGCCCGCGGCTGGCCGAGCGGCTCTTCACCGAGGCCGAGCTGGCCTACGCCCGCGCCCGCCGCCGCCCCGGCCGCCACCTCGCCGCCCGCTTCGCCGCGAAGGAGGCGGCGATCAAGGCGCTCGGGGGGCGCGGCGTCGCGCCCCGGGACGTCGAGGTCGTCGGCTCCGAGCCGCCGCGGCTGGCGCTCCACGGCCGCGCCGCCGAGCTGGCGGCCGAGACGGGGCGTCGAGCTCGCGGTCTCCCTCACGCACTCGCGCGAGCTCGCGGCGGCAGTCGGTCGCGACGCGCTCCGCATCCTAAAGGGGTCTGACCCGCTTTAGGTTGTCGCCGCATGGCGATCTGAGCCCTGGATGGACGGCGTCCTCGACGCCGAGCGGATGCGCGCGGTCGACGCCTGGGCGATCGAGGAACGCGGCGTGCCCTCGCTCGAGCTGATGGAGGCGGCGGGCGGCGGCCGTCGCCGAGGCGGTGCGCGAGCGCGCCGGCGAGGGTCCGGTCCGCGTCGTCTGCGGCAAGGGGAACAACGGCGGCGACGGGCTGGTCGCCGCGCGCCTTCTGCGCGAGACCGGCCACGAGGTCGAGGTGATCCTGCTCTGGCGCGCCGGCGAGCTCTCCGGCGACGCGGAGGCGAACCTCGCGCGGCTCGGCGGCCGAGGGCGATCACCGAGCACCCCGAGTGCCAGATCGCAGACCGCGCTGGCCGGCTCGGGCGCGGTCGTCGACGCGATCTTCGGCACGGGCTTCTCCGGGGCGCCGCGCGCCCCGCCGACGCCGCGATCGAGGCGATCAACGGCTGCGGCGCGCCGGTCATCGCCGCGGACATCGCCTCGGGGGTCGACGCCGCTACCGGCGTGGCCGAGGGCGTCGCGGTCGAGGCCGACGAGACGGTCACCTTCCACGCCGCCAAGCTCGGCCACTGGATCGCCCCGGGCCGCGATCTGCGCGGTGAGCTGCGCGTCGCCCCGATCGGGATCCCGGACGGCGCGCCGGCCGAGGCCGGCGCCGGGCTGATCACCGACCGCGTGCTCGAGCTGGCGCCGCGTGCGAGCCGCGGGCTCGACGAAGTTCAGCTCCGGGCAGGTGCTCGTCGTCGGCGGCTCGCCCGGGCTCACCGGCGCCGTCTGCATGGCCTCCGAGGCGGCGATCCGCGCCGGCGCCGGCTACGCGACCGTCGCGGTCCCGGCCGGGCTGGAGACGATCTTCGAGATCAAGCTGACCGAGGTGATGTCGCGCGGCATCGGCGAGCGGCGGGACGCTCGGCGAGGATCCGACGCGGACGCGATCGCCGCCGCCGCCGAGGGCGCCGCCGCGGTCGCGCTCGGTCCCGGTCTCGGCCGCGACGACTCCTCGCTCGCGCTCGCGCGCGCGCTCGCGCCGCGGGTCGAGGCGCCGCTCGTGATCGACGCCGACGGGCTCAACGCCCACGCCGGCGGGCTGGAATCGCTCGCAGGCGCGGGCGCACCCGACCGTGCTCACCCCGCACGAGGGCGAGCTCGGCAGGCTGCTCGAGACCGAGTCGTCGGCGGTCCGCGAGCGCCGCCTCGAGCACGCCCGCGAGGCGGCGCGGCGCAGCGGCGCGATCGTCGTCCTCAAGGGCGACGACTCGATCGTCGCCGACGAGCGGCGACGGCGAGCGGCTTGCGATCAAGGCGATCTCGAGCCCGGCGCTGGCGACCGCCGGCACCGGCGACGTCCTCACGGGCACCGTCGCCGCCCTGCTCGCGCGCGGGATGGAGCCGTTCGCGGCCACCTGCGCCGCGGTGCACGCCCACGGCCGCGCCGGGCATCGAGGCCGCGCGCCGGCGCGGCGCGGAGTCGGTGATCGCGACCGACGTGATCGCGGCGCTGCCCGCCGGGCTCGGCCCGGCGAGCGGCGAGGACGGGTAGGCGTGCCCGCGGAGGGCCCGCTCCGCGCGGTCGCGCGCGTCGACCTCGGCGCGATCGAGCGCAACTGCCGTGCTCTCGGGCGCTCGCTCGGCCGAGGGCAGCCGAGCTCTGCGCCGTCGTCAAGGGCGACGGCTACGGCCACGGCGCCGTCGCGGCGGCAGGTGCGGCGCTCGCCGGCGGCGCGAGCGACGCTCGGCGTCGCCACCGTCGGCCGAGGCGGCCGAGATCCGCGAGCAGTTTCCCGAGGCCCGGATCCTGACGATGGGGGCGCTCTCGGCTCCCGAGCTCGAGCAGGCGCTGCGCGCCGGGTCGGAGATCGCGGTCTCGAGCCGATCGGCGGCCGAGGACGGCGGCTGGGCTCGGCGCGGCGCTCGGGGTCCGGCCGAAGCTCCACGTCAAGTACGACACCGGCATGGGCAGGCTCGGCGAGGCCGATCCCGCCGAGGCGCTCGCGATCGCCGACGCGGTCGCCGCCGACGAGCGCCTCGAGCTGTCCGGCTTCTGGACCCATTTCGCGACCGCGGACGAGCTCGAGGGCGGCGGAGGCGAGTACTTCGAGGCCCAGCTCGCGCGCTTCCGGGAGCTCGCGACGCTGGTGCGCGAGAAGGCTCCGGATGTTCTCCTGCACGCGGCCAACTCGGCGGCGACCCTGCGCGACCAGGGCTCGCACTTCGACATGGTCCGCTGCGGTGATCGCCATCTACGGGCTCGATCCCTTCCAGTCCGACCCCGGCGAGCAGGGCCTCGAGCCCGCGCTCGAGCTGCGCTCCTACGTGGCCGAGGTGAAGTCGTTCGCCGCCGGCGCCAGCGCCGGCTACGGGCGGCGCTGGAGCGCCGAGCGCGAGACCCGGGTCGGCGTGCTGCCGATCGGCTACGGCGACGGCGTCCGCCGCGGCCTCACGAACAACGCCGACGTTCTCGTCGGCGGCCGCCGTGTGCCGCTCGTCGGCACCGTCTCGATGGACAACATCACCGTCGACCTCGGTCCCGGCGCCGGAACGTCGAGCGCGGGACGTCCGGCGGTCCTGATCGGCTCCCAGGGCGGGGAGCGGATCCTCTGCGAGGAGGTCGCCCGGCGGCTCGGCACGATCAACTACGAGGTCACCTGCCAGCTCACGAAGCGGGTCCCGCGGGCCTACGCATGAGCCTCGACGCAGCGCCTGCGCGAGTCCCCCGCGGTCGGGTCCGCTGCGGCCGCGCTCGGCGACGCTCCGGCATGGATCGTCGGCGGCGCCGTCCGCGAGGGCCTGCTCGACCGCCCCGTCACCGACCTCGACCTCGCGGTCCCCGCGCGGCGAGGACGAGGCCGCCCGGGCGATCGGGCGCGAGCTCGGCGGCCACGCGTTCGCGCTCTCCGAGCGCTTCGGCACCTGGCGCGTGGCCGCCGGCGAGTCGGGCTTCGGTGTCGACGTCACCCGCCTCCGGGGCGCGGGGATCGAGGCCGACCTCGGTGCCCGGGACTTCAGCGTCAACGCGATGGCGGTGCCGCTCGCGGCGGCGGCGGCCGGCGCCGCCGAGGAAGAGCTGATCGACCCCCACGGCGGCCGCGCCGACCTCGAGGCGCGCTCGCTGCGAGCCGTCTCCTCACGTGCGTTCGCCGACGACCCGCTGCGCGTGATCCGCGCCGCTCGCTTCGCCGCCGCGCTCGGCATGGAGGTCGCTGCCGCAGACCGCGAAGAGCGCGCGGGACGTCGCCGCCAGGGCCGGCGAGGTCGCCGGGGAGCGGCAGCTCGCCGAGCTCGCCGCGCTCGTCGCCGGTCCCGACCCCGTTCGCGGCCTCGAGGTGCTGGACGAGCTCGCGGCGATGGCGGTGGTGCTGCCGGAGCTGGCCGCGCTGCGCGGCGTCGAGCAGAACCCCTACCACCACCTCGATGCCTACGAGCACACGATCGAGGTGCTCGAGTGGCTGCTCGCGATCGAGCGCGATCTCGGCGCCTACGCCGGAGATCACGCGGGCGCCGTCGACGCGATCCTCGGCGAGGAGCTCGCCGGCGGGCTCGACCGCCGCGCGGCGCTCCGGCTCGGGGCGCTCTTCCACGATCTCGGCAAGCCGGAGACCCGGACCGTCAATGACGACGGCCGCGTCCTCTTTCTCGGTCACGACCGTGCCGGCGCTCGCATCGTCGCCGGCATCTGCGAGCGACTCCGCTCCTCGCGGCGGCTGCGCGGCTACCTGGAGGGGATCTGCACCGAGCACCTGCGGCTCGGGTTCCTGGTACACGAGCGCCCCCTCTCGCGGCGGGCGGTCTTCGAGTACCTCGACGCGACCGACCCGGACTCGCTCGACGTGACGCTGCTCACGGTCGCCGACCGGCTCGCGACCCAGGGTGCCAAGACCCGTCGCGAGGCGATCGACGCACACCTCGAGCTCGCCCGGGAGATGATCGGCGAGGCGCTCGCGTGGCGCGAGGCGGGCCCGCCCCGGCCGCCGATCCGAGGCGACGAGCTCGCCGCCGCAGCTCGGGATCGAGCCCGGCCCCGAGCTCGGGCGGCTGCTGCGCGAGCTCGCGGCGGCGGCCTTCGCGGGCGAGGCGACGACGCGCGAGGACGCGGTCGCGTACGCCCGCGAACGGCGCTCGGGTTAGAGTCCCGCGCGAATGAACGAGGATCCCACCCGGCGGATGCCCAGCGGCGGCGGCTACGAAGATCAGCCCCCGCGCAGGCGGCTACGAGGGCCAGCCCCCCGGAGGCGGCTACGGCCAGCCTCCCCCTGGCGGATACGAGCAGCCGCCCGGCGGCGGCGGCATGAGCGGCTCGATGAAGGCGCTCCTGATCCTGCTCGCGGCGCTGATCATCGGCCTCGGCGTGGCACTGGTGATCGTCACCAGCGACGGCGACAAGAAGGACGAGACGACCTCGTCGTCGACAGAGCCGACGACCTCGACCGAGACGTCGACGACCACATCCACCTCGGAGCCGACGACGACCACCACCACCGAGCCTCCGACGACCACGACGACGACCTCGACGGTCACCGAGCCGCCGGTCGACGGCGGCAGCGGCGGCGTCTCGCCCGACCAGTAAGAGCGCGTGGCTGTGGCGCCTGACGACTGCCTGTTCTGCGGGATCGTCGCCGGCGACGTGCCGGCGCAGATCCTCGACTCCGACGAGCACACGGTCGCCTTCATGGATATCAACCCGGCGACGCGCGGGCACGCCCTCGTCGTGCCCCGCGACCACTCGGCGAACCTGCTCGAGATCTCGGACGAGGACCTCGGGCATACCTTCCAGGCCGCCCGCCGCCTGGCCGCGCGGATGGAGGAGCCGCTCGACGCCGACGGCTTCAACATCCTGAACTCCTGCGGCCCCGCCGCCTGGCAGACCGTCTTCCATTTCCACCTCCACGTCGTCCCCCGCTACGACGACGACCCGCTGAAGCTTCCCTGGGTGCCGAAGCCCGGCGACCCCGACGAGATCGCCCGCACCGCCGACGAGATCCGGGGCGCCGGCTGATGGCGGAGAAGGTGATCCGCGTCGAGCGCGACGGCGACGTCGGCTCGATCGTGCTGTCGAACCCGCCCCTCAACCTCTTCACCGACGACGCCTTCAACCAGATCGGCGACGCGATCGGCGAGCTCGAGGACTCCGACGTCCGCGCCGCGGTCTGGCGCGCCGAGGGCGAGATCTTCACCGGCGGCGTCGACGTGAGCGCCTTCCAGCGGATCGTCGACGGAGGGCCCGAGCTCGCCAGCGGGTTCTCGCAGCCGCTGATCGACACCGTCCGCCGGCTCGAGGCGCTGCCGATCCCCACGCTCGCCATCTGCCACGGCATCTGCCTGACGGCCGGGCTCGAGATCGCGCTCGGCTGCGACATGATCTGGGCGGGCGAGTCCGCGCGGTTCGGGCTCGTCGAGGCCGTCGTCGGGCTCACGCCCGGGCGCCGGCGGCACCCAGCGGATGGCCGAGCGCGCCGGCCCGGCGCGAGCGCGCGAGTTCGTGATGACGGGCGGTCTCTACGACGCCGCCACGCTCGAGCGCTGGAACGTCGTCAACCGCGTGCTTCCCGACGACGAGCTGCTCGAGAAGGGGATGCGGTTCGCCCAGCGCCTCGCCAGCGGCCCCACCGTCGCCCACCGCGAGACCAAGCGCATCGTGCGCGCCTTCAGCCAGGGCGGGGTGGACGCGGCCGATGCGGTCACGCCCGAGGTCTTCAGCGGCCTCTTCGCGAGCGAGGACCTGCAGCGGGCGGTCGCGACCTTCATCGAAAAGGGCCCAGGAAACGCGACATTCGAGGGTCGCTGACGCCCGAACCGGGCCGGCGCACTGCGCTACCCTCGCCCGTTAGCGATGGGTAAAGAGGAAAAGATCGAGATGGAGGGCGAGATCACCGAGGCCCTCCCGAACACGATGTTCCGGGTGAAGCTCGACAACGACCACGAGGTCCTCGGCCACATCTCGGGCAAGATGCGCCGCCACTACATCCGCATCCTCCCCGGCGACCGGGTCAAGATCGAGCTCTCCCCCTACGACCTCGACCGGGGTCGGATCACCTACCGCTACAAGTAGCTGCGAGCCGCTCAGTCGTCGGCGAAGCGGTGCATCCCGCGCAGGGACCACCAGGCGAACAGCGCGATCAGGCCCGCGAGGCAGAGCAGGCCGGGCCAGGTCTCGGACCAGGTCACGCCGCCGGTGACGAAGCCCTGGCGAGCGGCCTCGATCACCTGTGTCATCGGGTTGTACTCGGCGACCGTGTGGAGCCAGCCGGTCAGTAGCTCCAGCGGGGCGTAGGCGGTGGTGGTCAGGATCAAGGTGAACATCCCGGCCTGCATCAGCGGCGCGGCGGACTGCGTCTTGAACTTGAGCGCGATCGCCGAGCCCCAGAGAGCCGCCGCGGTGCCCATCCCCATCACCAGCAGCGATCGCGACAACG
Organism: uncultured Thermoleophilia bacterium; assembly: GCA_963844425.1. Lineage (GTDB taxonomy): Bacteria > Actinomycetota > Thermoleophilia > Solirubrobacterales > 70-9 > DASUSH01. Next base: position 23,364 of record CAWJOD010000005.1, read on the forward strand.
AGCCCGCCGAACCCGGGCCAGTCGACGCCGGCGGCGAAGCCGACCGCGAGCAGGACGGTCGCCGGCACGAGGGCCCGCAGGCTCGCCGATAGCACCAGCCCAGCGAGCAGGACCGGGCGCGGGGCGGGGGAGGCGAGCAGGCGGTCGAACCAGCCCTGCTCGATGTCGCGGGCCATGTTGACGCCGGTCGCGGCGCCGGTGAACCCGGCCCCCTGCATCAGGCTGACCGGGATGATGAAGTTCTGGTAGGTGTCGGTGGTGAAGCCCGGAAGCTGGGTGAGGTTGCCGAACACCGCGCTCAGGCCGAGGAAGAAGATCGTGGGCGCGAGCACGCCGGGGATCGCGGCGCCGGGCACGCGCAAAATCTCATTTGCGGAGCGCCGGATGAGCGCGCCGATGACCCCGCGGTCGGCGCCGGAGCCGAAGCGGGAGACCGGGACCGAGCGCGCCTCCATGCTCAACCCCCCGTCCGCAGCCGGTGGCGAAGTGCCATGGCGCTGAGGCCGATGCCGATCGCGAGGATCAGCGCGATCGCGCCGACCGCCTTCCAGAACGCCTCCGCGGTCAGCACCGAGATCGTCGGGTCGCGGATCCCGTCGACGACGAAGCTGAGCGGGTTGTACTCGGCGACCGTTCCGGCGGGCTCGAGGATCAGGTTCGCCGGGAAGAACGCCGTGGAGAGGAACAGGACCACGAAGACGAGTGGGAAGAGCCCCTGGACGACCGACGCCGTGCCCGCCCTCAGCGCGACCGCGGAGCCGATCGCGCCGAAGGCGACCGCCGAGAGGCTGACGAAGAGGATCATCAGCAGCGCTCCGGGGACGCCCTCCTCGATCCGCACCCCGAAGATCAGGCCGATCGCGAGGAACCAGACGGCGGTTGCGGCGCCGAGCGCCGCCGTGCCCGCGAGGCGGCCGAGCACCATCGCGAAGCGCGAGATCGGGGCCGCCAGCAGGCGGTCGGTGAAGCCCATCTCGATGTCGACCGCGAGCGCGATGCCGCCGCTGTTGCCCGCGAGCAGCGTCGACTGCACCATCGCTCCGGCGAGCATGAAGTCGAGGAACCCGTTGACCTTCGGGAAGCCTTCGAGCCCGATGGCGGAGCCGGCGCCGCTTGTCTGGATCGCCAGTAGCAGCGTCGGGAAGACGATGATCGGCGCCATCAGCTGCGGCCGGCGGAAGGTCTGCTTGACCGAGCGCGCCCCGAGCGCGCCCACGACGCGGAGGTTGAGCAGGAACCTCGCGATCACGCCGGCCGTGCGGCGTCGGTCGCGTCCTGCTCGCCCGTGTCCTGGTCGTCGCCCTCGAGGTGATAGCCGGTCTTGGTGACGAAGACGTCGTCGAGCGTCGGCTGGACGAGCTCGAGCGACTCGACCGCGAGCCCTGCCTCGTCGAGCGCGCGGACCACGGGCGCGACCTCGGAGGCGCCGCGCTCGAGCGCGACCAGGACCGCCCCGTCCTTCGAGGGAAGCGGCGTCCCGAAGCGGGCCACCACCACCTCGGCGCGATCGAACTCGCCCTCGGCGAGCCGCACCTCGAGGTGGGGGCTGCCGATCTCGGCCTTGAGCGAGCTCGGGGTCCCCTCGGCGACGATCAGCCCGTCGTCGATGATCCCGACCCGGTCGGCGAGCATGTCCGCCTCCTCGAGGTACTGGGTGGTGAGGAAGACCGTGGTGCCCTCGCGATTGAGCTTCTCGACCTCCTCCCAGATCGACTTGCGGCTGACCGGGTCGAGGCCGGTCGTGGGCTCGTCGAGGAAGAGGACCCGGGGCTGGTGGACGAGGGCGGAGGCGAGGTCCAGCCGCCGCCGCATGCCGCCCGAGTAGGTGCCGACGCGGCGATCGGCGGCCCGCTCGAGCCCGACCCGGTCGAGAAGCGCCTCGGCGCGGCGCTGGCCCTCGGCGCGGGGTAGCCCGTGCAGCGTCGCCTGCAGGCGGATCAGCTCGCGGCCGGTCATGAGCGGGTCGAGGGCAGCCTCCTGGAGCGCGACCCCGATCGCCTGCCGCACGGCGCCGGGATCGGCGACGACGTCGTATCCGGCGACCGTCGCGGTACCGCCGCTCGGGCGCAGGAGCGTGGTCAGCATCCGCACGGTCGTCGTCTTCCCGGCTCCGTTCGGGCCAAGGAAGGCGTAGATCTCGCCCTCGGCGACCTCGAGGTCGACGCCGGCGACGGCGACGACCTCGTCGCCGAACTCGCGCCTCAGCCCCCGTACCTCGATTGCGATCATCGGTGCGATTCTATGAACCGGCCCTTGCGAGGCGCTCTCGCGGGCGGCCGCCGACGGCGCCGGTGGCTACCCTAAGCGGCGATTTGCGGGCGAAACATCGCCCGTGCTGCCGTGTTCCCGAACTGATGCGAGCCTTGACGCCATCCCAGCTCGAACGCCCGCGCGCATGGGCCGTTGCGGCCGGCGCGCTCGCGCTCGTGATCGCCTTCGCCGCCTTTCTGGCCCTTCGCGACGCCGGCCCCGCGGACGCGGCGAAGGCGACGACGATCGGCGACACCGGGCGGACGCCGAAACCGAGCTGCCCGGGCAACACCTGCGAGGCGGTCGGGAGCGTCACCGGCTTCCAGCAGGCGGTCGACGGCAAGAAGGGCGTCTTCAAGGCCCCGAAGGACGGCCGCATCGTCGCCTGGGGCGCCGAGCTCTCGAAGCCCGACAAGGACCAGCGCAAGTTCTTCGGCGACTTCTACCGCGACAACGAGTTCGGCACCAATCCCGCGGCCCGGCTCTCGATCCTGAAGCCGAAGAAGAAGAGCAACTTCAAGCTGAAGAGCCAGAGTCCGGCCGTCGCGCTCAATTCCGAGCTCGGCAGGGAGCCGGTCGTCACCCTCAAGGACCCGCTGCGGGTGAAGAAGGGCGACGTGATCGGGCTGACCGTTCCGACCTGGCTCTCCAACTTCGCCGTCAATCAGTCGCGCGACACCTACTGGCGGGCCAGCCGCCACCCAGAGCGGTGCACCGGCAACAAGAACATCCAGGAGGGGCGTCCGCAAACGGAGGTCGGCTCGAGCCGGCGCTACGGCTGCAAGTACACGACGGCGCGGATCCTCTACTGGGCGCAGATGGTGAAGGACGGCGGCGGCGGTAACGGTGGGGGCGACGGCGGCGGTAACGGGGACGGCGGCAACAACTAGCCACCCCTCCGGCCGCTACCCGCAGGCGTCCGGATTCTCGTCGCAGTACTTCTCGAACTCCGCCTGGGGCGAGCCCTCCTCGGGCGGGATGTCGTTCTCCGCCGAGTCCACCGGGGCGGTGCCCCCACTCGACTGCGAGTCGCTCTCCGGCGGCGGCGTGACGGTGCCGTCGTCGGGGTCGACATCGCTGTCGTCGGAGGCCGGGTGCTGCTCGTCGCTCTGCCCGCCGGCGGCGCCCGTCGGCCCCGTAGGCGTCGCCGGCTCGATCGTCGGCGTGGTCGTGGGAGCCGTCTGCCCTCGTCATCGCCCCCACAGCCGGGGATCGCGACGCCGCCGAGGAGCGCGAGGCAAGCGAGTAGCGCACCGGCCGCAGGGCCGGCCCGGCGCGCCGTAGGGGAGATCACGTATCGCCGTCCAGCGCCGGCTGGCGCAGCCCGCAATAGGGGCAGTCGCTGACGTCGAGCCCGATCAGCTGATCGCAGCGCCGGCACTCGCGCAGGTTCTCGGGAACCCGAAGGAGCGCCGGAGTCGGAGGGCGCCAGCGGCAGCGTCCGCGTCACCGGGCGCAGCTCCTCGCCGCTCTCGCGGTCGACGTAGACCCCGTCGGCCTCGACCTGAGCGAGCGCCTCACGGCCCGATCCCGGGGCGCGCATCCGGTAGGTCTGGCGATCGTTGGGCATCGGCGGGGCAGGGTAACCGAAACCAACCTGGCGACTTCCTTTCGATATCCGAAAGGTTCTCGCCACGGCCTCGCCAAATAGCCTCGGCACATCAAGGTCCTGATCTTCCACGGCTACCTGCTGCGGCGGCACCGGCAGCAACATCTACAACGCGAGCGTCGCCGAGGCGCTGGCGAAGCTCGGGCACGAGGTCCATCTGCTCTGCCAGGATCGCGAGGCCGGTGAGCTGCCCTGGGTCGATGCCGTCGGCGGGGCCGGGGCGGGGGAGGGGACCGTGACCGTGCACGTCCCCGATATCGGCGGCGTGCTCCCGGTCTACGTCGCCGACCGACTACAAGGGCTTCGAGGTGAAGACCTTTCCCGAGCTCACCGACGCCGAGCTCGAGCGCTACCTGGAGGCGAACGTTGCGGCCGTGCGCGCCGTCGTCGAGACGGGCCGGCGGGGTCGACGCGGCGCTCGCCAACCACCTCGTCATGGGCCCGGCGATCCTCGCCCGGGCCGGCCTCGGCAGCGGCTGACGGCGGGCCCGGCTACGCGGTAAAGGTCCACGGCTCCGCGCTCGAGTTCACGGTCAAGCCGAACCCGCGCTTCCTCCCCTACGCGCGCGCCGGGCTCGAGCCCGCCTCCGCCGTCCTCGCCGGCTCGCGCCACACCGCGGAGAGCCTCTGGGCGGCGCTCGACGACCCGGGCCTCCCGGCGAGGACGCGGCTCGGCCCGCCGGGCGTCGACCTCGAGCTCTTCGCCCCCATCGAGGCGCGGGCCACCACACCGGCGTTGCGGGCGCTCGCCGGCGAGCTGCGCTCGGCGGCGACGGACGCCGATGCCGCCTTCGCCCGCGACCCCGGCGAGGCCGCGGTCGCGGTCGCGGAGCTGGCGGAGGCGAGCGGCGGCCGCGTCGTCTTCGTCGGCAAGCTGATCGACACCAAGGGCGTCGACCTGCTCCTCGCGGCATGGCCGGTCGTCCTCGCCGCGAACCCGGGCGCCCGGCTGCTGATCGCCGGCTTCGGCGAGGGCAGGGACCGGATCGAGCGCTTCGCCGCGGCCCTCGCGGCCGGCGACCTCCGCGCCGCCCGCGAGCTCGCCGGCGGGGCGGCCGACGAGCAGGCGTGGAAGATGACCGACGCGTTCCTTGCCAACCCGCCCGAGGGTTACGCCCGGCTCGCCGGCGAGGCGGCGGCGGACCGTCGCCTTCGCCGGCACGGCTCGAGCACGACGAGGTCGGCGAGCTGGTGCCCGCCTGCGACGCCCTGGTGATGCCGAGCACCTTCCCCGAGGCCTTCGGCATGGTCGCCGCCGAGGCCGCGGCCGCCGGGGTCCTGCCGGTGAGCGCCGCCCATTCGGGCATGCTCGAGGTCTCGCGCGAGCTCGCCGCCGAGCTGCCGGAGGCCGCCCGGGAGCTGGTCTCCTTCGAGCTGGGCGACGGCGCGGTGGCCGGGATCGCGGCGCGCCTCAGCGCCTGGTTCGCCCTCGAAAGCGGCGCTCAGGGCCCTAACTCGGGAGCGCCTCTCGGCGACCGCGGCCCGGCGCTGGAGCTGGGAGGGCGTCGCGCGCGGGATCCTCGCCGCCTCGGAGGGCCGCCTCGGCGGTCTTCCGGCCGTCCCCGACCAATAAACTGCCCGCGCGCATGCCCAGGGCGACCCTTTTCAAGCTCTTCGCCGTGATGATCGGGCTGACGATCGTCAGCTCGGTGATCATGTTGATCCCCGACTGGAACGGCCTCGAACGGCTCGGTCGAGGCGGACAAGATCGACACCCTCCTCGACGTGATGATCGTGCTCAGCTCGTTCGTCTTCTCGATCGTGATGGTGATGCTCGGGATACAGCGTCTGGAAGTACCGGGCCAAGCCCGGCGACGAGTCCGACGGCGAGCCGATCCACGGCAACACCAGGCTCGAGATCGCCTGGACCGTGATCCCGACGATCATCGTCCTCTTCGGCGCCGGCTACAGCTGGGTGATCCTCGACGACATCGAGGCCCGCGAGCCCGACCGCCTCGAGGTCGACGTCACCGCGCAGCAGTTCAAGTGGAGCTTCGAGTACCCCGAGGAGGGCGTCGTCTCGAACGAGCTCGTCGTCCCCGTCGACCGCCAGGCCAGCTTCGAGATGACGGCCCTCGACGTGATCCACTCGTTCTGGGTGCCCGAGTGGCGCGTGAAGAAGGACGCCGTGCCCGGGCTTGCGACCTCGGTCGCCGCGACGCCCGACGCCGAGGGCACCTACTCCCTGGTCTGCACCGAGTTCTGCGGCACCGGACACGCGACGATGCGCGCCTTCGTCAGGTCGTCTCCCAGGAGGAATTCGACGACTGGGTGGCCGACCAGGACCCGATCCCCGAAGGGCGAGGAGGGCCTCCAGGTCACGGAGTCAGAATTCAACGAGCCCGCCGGCACGACCGAATGAGCCGCCGGAGAGTGAATAGGCTGCGATCCGGATGGCAGTAGCACTGAGGAGCCCGGGGCAGTGGCGGGCCTGGCTTTACGCGCTGATCGGCGGGGCGTTCGGCTTCGGCCTCGTCGTCGGCCTGCGCGCGATCTCCGGGCCTGGAGATCTTCCAGACCGAGGAGACCGGCTACCCGCACGTGATCGTGCCCGCGATCACGGCCCCGCTCGGCTACCTGATCGGCCTCGGCTGCTTCGACTACTGGTTCAAGTGGGCGGGCGGCGGCTCGCCCGACCCGCACGACCACTCGCAGCACGGGGCCAAGAGCTGGAAGGACTACTTCAAGTTCAACACCGACCACAAGGTGATCGGGATCCAGTACACGGTCACCAGCTTCATCTTCTTCTTCATCGGCGGCCTGATCGCGATGGGGATCCGCGCCGAGCTCGCCCAGCCGGGCACGCAGATCGTCGACACGAGCATGTTCAACGGGTTCTTCTCGACCCATGCCGCGCTGATGATCTTCGTCTTCGTGATCCCGGTCTTCGCCGGGCTCGCGAACTACGTCCTGCCGCTGATGATCGGCGCGCCGGACATGGCGTTCCCGCGCCTCAACGGCCTCTCGTTCTGGCTCCTGCCGATCGCCGGCGTCCTCTTCCTCGCCAGCTACTTCGTCCCCGGAGGCGCCTTCGACGCGGGCTGGACCGGCTACGCGCCACTCTCGACGGGCGCGCCCCTCGGCCAGTCCTTCTTCAACCTGGGCGTGCAGTTCGCGGGCGCCTCGTCGGTGGCGACCGCCCTCAACTTCCTTGTGACGATCATCACGATGCGTGCGCCGGGGATGAACTTCTGGCGCCTGCCGCTGCTCGTCTGGGCGAACCTCTCGACCTCGCTCCTGGTGGTCGCCGCGACCCCGTTCATCGCCGGCGTGCAGTTCATGGTCCTCTTCGACCGCGCCCTGCACACGAACTTCTTCCAGGCGGCGGGCGGCGGCGACGTCATCAGCTACCAGCACATCTTCTGGTTCTACTCCCACCCGGCCGTCTACATCATGATGCTGCCGGGCTTCGGGATCATCTCCGAGGTCATCTCGACCCACTCCCGAAAACCGATCTTCGGATACCGGTTGATGGCCCTGGCGCTGATCGGGATCGTCGTCCTCTCCTACACGGTGTGGGCGCATCACATGTTCGTCAGCGGCATGTTCAGCTGGCTGCGCGTGCCGATGATGATCACGACGCTGCTGATCGCGGTCCCGACCGGGATCAAGATCTTCAGCTGGCTCGGGACGTTATTCGGCTCGGTCTTACACCTGAAATCGACCTCGATGCTGTTCTCGCTCGGGTTCATCGCGACCTTCGTGATCGGCGGCATCTCCGGCGTCATGCTCGGCATGGTCCCGATCGACATCCACGTGTCGGACACCTACTTCGTCGTCGCGCACATCCATTTCGTGCTCTTCGGCGGCTCGGTGTTCACGATCTTCGCCGGCGTCTACCACTGGTTCCCGAAGATGACGGGCGGATGTACGACGAGCGCCTGGGCCGGATCCACTTCTGGCTGACGCTGGTCGCGATGCTCGGCACCTTCATCCCGCAGCACTGGATCGGGATGGAGGGGATGCCGCGACGCGTGGCCGACTACGCGGCCGAGTTCGGCGACTGGAACCTGTTCATCTCGATCTGCGCCTTCGTGCTCGGGCGCCGCGCAGCTGATCTTCCTCTACAACATGGTCGTCTCCTGGAAGTGCGGCCCGCGCGCCGCCGCCAACCCGTGGCGCGCGAAGACGATCGAGTGGCAGGTGTCCTCGCCGCCGCCGCTCTTCAACTTCGACGAGATCCCCCGCGTCGTCGGCGGTCCGTACGAGTTCGGCGTCCCCGGCGCCCGGCACGCGATCATGGGCGGCGAGGAGGAGGCGGCGGAGGTCAAGAAGCCCGAGCCGGCGACGGCCGGTGCCGGGGCGGGCTCGACGGCTCGGACACGTCATGACCGAGGCCGAGACCGCCACGCAGCCGACCGACATCTCGGAGGGGCCGGTCCACGGCGACGGCGCCGTCCTCGCCTTCCTCATCGAGGTCGCCGGCGGGCGCAAGCTGCTCGAGGCGATCCGCGACCGCGTCGAGCACGGCGCCTCCCGGTCGACCTCGCGGCGCCGCAGAACCAGCCCGCAGGTCGGCCAGATCGTCGACCAGGACGAGGTCCGCGAGGCGGCGCTCTCGCGGGTCGAGGTGACCCAGGCGGTGCTCGCCGACGTTCGGGATCGAGGCCGAGGCCGCGGTCTTCGACCCCGACCCGCTGCTCGCGCTCGACGACGCGGTCCGCGCGACGAACCCGCAGGAGATCCTGATCTCCTGCCTCTACGAGACCCGCGTCGGGCTCCTGCGCCGCGACCTCGTCGAGTGGGCGAAGGACCGCTTCGAGCCGCCGGTGACCCACATCCCGGTTCGCGTCGACGACGACGCCGTTCGCTGGGACGTCACCCACACGCTCGTCGTCGCGACCCAGACGGTGAACTCGCCGGAGCTCCTCAACCGGCTCAAGGAGCGCGTCCAAGGACGTCCGCACCGCTACACCTTCGTCTGCCCGCGCTCCGGCGAGATCTCGCGCGAGGAGGTCTGCGAGCGGCTCGCGCGCACGCTCGCCGAGCTGTACCGCGACGAGGTCGACGCCACCGGCCAGCCGATGAGCCCGGAGCCGTTCGCCGCCGTCCAGAACGCGATCGAGCACTACCGGATCGACGAGATCGTGATCTCGACCTTCGACGGCGAGCAGTCGGAGTGGCTCGAGGAGGGGCTGATCGAGAAGGTCAAGGCGATCACCGACAAGCCCGGTCGAGCACGTCGAGGTCGGCGACGGCGGCGAGTCGGCAGGTCGCCGATCGGCCGAGCCGGCGGGAGCGACGGTGGAGGCGTAATGGAATCCGCTTCCGTAGCGGCCGGTCACGGCGCCCACGAGCACCACGGGCCCCCCGAGGCCAACCAGAGCTCGCGGATCGACCGCCAGACCCTCGGCATCCTGCTTTTCATCGTCTCCGAGGTGATGCTCTTCGGAGCGTTCTTCGCCTCCTACTTCTTCGTCCGCGTCGTCGCCTACGACGGCGGCGTCTGGCCGCCGGAGCCCTTCGAGCTACCGGTCGCCGTCGCCGGCGTCAACACGGCGATCCTCATCTCCTCGAGCTTCTCCATGCACTGGGCCCTCGAGGCGATCCGCCGCGGCAACCACACCGCGCTCAAGGCCGGCCTCGGGATCACCTGGCTACTGGGCGCGACCTTCCTCTTCATCCAGATGAACGAGTACGTCCACATCGGCTTCAGCGCCCGCGAGGGCGCCTTCGGCTCGATCTTCTACGGCCTCACCGGCCTGCACGGCGCCCACGTCTTCGTCGGCCTGCTGCTGCTCACCTTCGCCAACATCCGCGCCTGGAAGGGCCACTTCGGCCCCAAGGCCGAAGACCACCTCGGCGTCGAGGTCCCCGGGATCTACTGGCACTTCGTCGACGTCATGTGGATCATCGTCTTCACGACGGTCTACATCCTCTAGCTGCGCGGAAGGCGGGGGAGGGAAGGGCGGGATGATCAGCAGCAGGGCAAGGAAACGCATCTACGCGGTCGTTTCCGCAGTCACGGCGACGCTGGCGGTCACCGGGTGCGGCCCGTGCGACCTGGTCGAGACGAGCTCGATGCAGGCCACGCCCAATCCGGCGAACGCCGGCCAGCAGGTCACCGTCGAGGCGACGTGGCAGATGCGGTCGGGCGCGCCGACGAAGGTCGAGTTCGACCTCGATGGGGACGGGTCGTTCGAGACGACCGCCGAGCCGAAACGGCTTCCCGGCACCACCCGCTATTGGCATGCGACGGCCCAGAAGACGTATGCGGTCCCGCAGACGATCCAGGTCCGCGCGATCGTCAACGCCTTCGAGCGCAGCTTCTCCCTGGCCGAGCTGCTCTTCCACGGCCAGCAGGTGCCGATCGAGATCAACGAGTACCACACCGTGAAGCCGGTCACGCTCCAGGTCCAGCAGGGTCCGAACCAGCCACCGCTCGCCTCCTTCACCGTGACGCCCAACCCGGTTGCCCCCGAGGGCCAGGTCACCTATGACGCCTCGGCGTCCATGGACCCCGACGGCGGCCAGATCGTCAGGTACGAATGGGATCTGGACGGCAACGGGACCTACGAGCTCGACACCGGCACGTCGCCGACGACGACGCAGATGGAGTCGACCAATGGCTTCGGTCCGTACCCGGCGCAATACACGGCCGGGCTCCGCGTCACCGATGGCCTTGGCGAGACCGGCACCACCACGCGAGACGTCAACGTCGACTACCCGCCTCCGCGCCTCGCTCCCGCGTCGAAGCTCGAGGAGCGACTTGGCGCGTCCGAGGAGGCCGAGGTCGCGCCCATGATGCACCAGGTGAAGCCCGGCGAGCTCCAGATCAACGGAGACGAGCTGATCGTCATGGGCCGCGTCGACCGAGGCCGCATCCCCGCCACCCCCTTCCCGGCGTCGCTCCGCCACGGCAAGCGCCGCGTTCGCTGGTCGAGCACGACCGACGCGGTGATCGACACGGTCGCCGGCTCGGGCTCGGCGAACGGGTTCGCCCTGCTCAACTTCCCCGCCGGCGGACGAGCCTGCATGGCGTTCCGCGTCGACTCGCCCCCGGACGGCAAGGCCCACGGGAGCTTCCGGATCCTCGGCGGCACCGGCCGGGCGTCCGGACTGCGCGGCAGGGGCACGGGCGAGGGGAAGGTGAGCGACGGCGGGGTCGCGATCGACGGCCGCTTCGACATCGGCTTCGGGGGCAAGAAGCACTTCCAGCTGGGCAAGAGCGGCTGCGCGCCGTTGCTCAAGTAGTAGCTCGCCGTCGGGCGCTGAGCACGGCGCCCACGACGGCGCCGAAGGCCAGGTGGTCGGCCACCTGCGGCGCGAGGGGCAGCGCCCTGATCCGCGCGAAGCGGCGGCCGATCACGCCGAGGTCGAGGGCGGCGATCGCGGCGCCGGCGGCAGACGCCGAACCCGAGCTCGCGGCCCCGGGGCGCGGCAGCGAGATCGCGGTCGCCCAGCCGAGGGAGAGCGCGAGGTGGACCGGGACCGCCGCCAGCAGCAGCCGGGAGCGCCGCTCCTCGTCGCCGAGCAGGATCGAGCCCGCCGCAACGCTCGCCTCGAGCGCGTCGCCGCGCGTGGCGAGCGCGTGAGCGGTCGAGGGAGCGCCGCTGAGGACCGCCGCGTAGAGCCCGGCGGCGAGGCCGTGGCGCAGGTCAGCTGATCTCGACCTTCGCAGATTTCTGGCTCTGGCAGGTGCCGTCACCGACGCCTTTCGCATCAGCCTCCGCGAAGTACTTGCCGTTCTTCGGGTTGCCGCCGACCCCGATCTTGAACTTGCCCTTGTCGTTCGTCTTGTCGGATCCGAGCTTCTTCTTGTCGCCGTTCTTCTTGCGGTAGAGGACGATCTTGCGGTTCTTCACGCAATTGCCCTTGTTCGAGTCGATCTCGCCGGAGAACTGGTCTCTGAGAGAACTTGAACCCGGTGAAGAACGTGGGGTAGTCCGTCTGGCCCGCCGTCGCCGTGCCTGTGCCCAGCGCGAGCGCGCACAGCACCGCGGGGATCGCTCCTGCCTTGGGGCATCTCATCCGCGCTTGACCTACCCACGAACCGGCCGTGCCAAAATCGACAACCCGATGCCGAACCCTTTTCTCCATGAGCAGGACGCGTTCCGCATGCTGGTCATGTTCATGATCGGCGCGGCGATCGTGATCGCGGCCACGGTGATCACCGGCAGCTCGGCGGTGGGCCTGGTGGTCGCGTTCCTGCTGATCTGCCTCGCCGCGGCGAAGCTCTGGGTCGACTACACGCGCTGGCGCGCCGAGCAGGACCACGAGCCGGGCGAGGGACCGGCTCGGTAGCGGCCTAGCCGCCCGACGAGCCCTTGCCGGCATTGTCGATCAGGAACTTGACGAGCAGCTTCAGGTCCTCGGGCGGGATCTGTGCCTCGTAGTCCTGGGGCATGACACCCGCCGGGAAGCCCTGCGTGGGCTCGGCCTCCGGGTCGATGATCGACTCCTCGACCATCTTCTCGTCCTGGCCGGGGATCACCTCGTCGAGGTCCGGCCCGACCGTGCCGGCGGTCTCGGCCGCGGCGAAGGTGTGGCAGGCGCCGCAGCCGTTGTTGGCGAAGACCTGGCCCCCGGGCCCGCCCGGCGCCTCCGGGGGCGCGATCCCGGGCACGCCGGCGACCGAGGCGACGTAGGCGGCGACGTCCTCGGCATCCTGGCCCTCGACCAGGTTGGCGGGCATGTACTGGTCGGTCACCTCGGGATCGACCTCGCGCGGGTTCGAGATCTGCGTCTGGGTCACGCCCTCGATCGTGTCGGTGTCCATCCCCGACGCACGTGCGTCGGCGAAGGCGGCGTCGAGGTTGGGCCCGACGTTGGCGGTGGTCGCCGCCTCGGCGAGGGTGTGGCAGGTGCCGCACTTCTCGATGAACAGGTTGCGGCCGTTCTCGCGGTTCGCGTCCTCCTGGGCATCGCAGCCCGCAGCGACGGCGGCCGCGAACGCGGCGCCGCAGAGGGCGAGGATCAGCTTCAGGCGACTCGGCTTCAAGCGAGGCGGAATCCTATATGCCGAGAGTGCGGCGCCCGCCCTTCGGGGTGCCCGCCCACGAGCAGTTCGGTTAGGGTTGCGCCGATCGGCACATGGAAGTTCGCGAGGGAATGTCAGGCGTCGTGCTCACGGTCGGTCCGGGCCACACCCTGCGCGATGCCGCCCGGATGATGACCGAGAAGGGCGTCGGCGCCGCGGTGGTCATCGACGAGGAGGCGCCCGGGCCGCGGATCATCTCCGAGCGCGACCTGCTGACCTCGGTCGGCCAGGGGGAGAACCCCGACGACGAGCGCGTCGGCGACCACATGAGCGACACCGTCATCTCCGCCGCCCCCGACTGGAGCCTCGAGCGAGCCGCGGTGGAGATGTCGAAGCGGCACGTCCGCCACCTCGTCGTCTTCGAGAACGGCCAGGTCTCGGGCGTGCTCTCGATGCGCGACATCGTCCGCTGCTGGACGCAGGAGGGGGCGACGTCGGGGATGACCCCGCCCTAGGCGTCGGGGGCGCTCAGTCGCGCGGGCGCGGCGGGATCGCCGGGATCACGGCCGAGGAGACGCGCTGGGAGCGCGGCATCCGCGAGACCTCGTCGCCGATCCGGCGAAACCAGGCGATCACGGTGAACAGCAGGAGGACCGCCCCCGCGATCGCCCAGACGAGCCCGGCGAAGAGCCCCAGCAGGACCGCGGCGAAGCCGGCGGCCGCGAACAACGGAAGCCACGAGGGCTCCGGCACGTAGACCAGCTCGGTCGCCTCGGGGATGCGCTGGTCCCTCGTCCATCTGCTCAGCCGATGTAGTTGATCGCGGCGAAGAAGGCGAGCCCGAAGACGACCACGGCGATCGCGGCCGTCGGTCAGGCCGACGCTGACGGTTCTCTGGGCGCGCTCGCGGTCCACGGGCGGCTTTCTATCAGACCCCGATGACCCGATCGACCGCCATCGCGACGAAGAGCAGCGCGAGGTAGGCGAGCGAGGAGAGGTAGACGCGGAGGGCGGCCCGGCGCGAGGGCCGGATGGAGAGCCAGGCGGCGAGGCCGGTGAAGCCGCCGCCGAGCACGAGCGCCGCGGCGAGGTAGAGGCCGCCGAAGAGGCCGGTCGCCCACGGCAGGATCGTCAGCGCGGTGAGCGCGATCGCGTAGACGAGGATCTGGCGCCGGGTCGCCTCCTCGCCGGCGACCACCGGCAGCATCGGGACGCCGGTGCGGGCGTAGTCGTCCTTGATCAGCAGCGCCAGCGCCCAGAAATGGGGAGGCGTCCACATGAACACGATCGCGAACGGCCACAGCGCGTCGAGCGTGAGGCTGCCGGTCGCCGCGGCCCAGCCGACGAGCGGCGGCACCGCGCCGGCAGCGCCGCCGATGACGATGTTCTGCGGCGTCAGCGGCTTCAGCCAGAGCGTGTAGACGAAGACATAGCCGAGGAGCCCGGCGGCGGCCAGAACGGCCGCGAGGAAGTTGACGGTGATCGTGAGCTGGACCACCGCGAGGACGCCGAGCACGATCCCGAAGACGAGCCCGTGAACGGGCTCGATCCGGCCGGCGACGAGCGGCCTGCTGCGGGTGCGGGCCATGCGGGCGTCGCGGTCGCGGTCGATGTAGTGGTTGATCGCGCCGGCGCCCCCGGCGGCGAGGTAGCCGCCGAGCATCGTCCAGAGGATCACAGAGAGCGCGGGGCCGGAGGGGTCGGCGACGAACATCGCGGCGACCGTGGTGAGCAGGAGCAGCGAGATGATCCGCGGCTTCGTCAGGGCGAGGTAGTCCCGCGCGATCGCGGCGAGTGGCCGCGCGTGCGACGCCGGGCCCACCCGCAGGCCGCCGGCGATCGGTGCTCGCGGCTCGGTCGCGCGCTCGGGGAGTCTGGCTGTTTCGGCTGAGCTCTCCATCTCGATCGATCCTAGGCCGGGACGGCCGCCTCCTCGGTGCGGCGGCGGACCCGCTCGGGATCAGGAGCGGGCACCGGCACCAGCGACAGGGTCGCCTGCACCAGGGTCGCCCAGAGCAGCGTACCGACGGTGAGGTGGGCGACGATCAGCCCCGCGTGCTTGCCGAGCCAGACGTTGAGCGCGCCGAGCAGGATCTGGGCGAACAGGACCCCGATCGCGGCCGCGAACGGCCAGGTGCGGACGCGGCGGCGCCAGGCGAGCGCGAAGAGCGCGACGACGGCGATCGCCGCCAGGTACATGAAGGCGCGGTGGGTCAGGTGGATGTCGGTGAGGCGCGAGATCCCGAAGGGCATCACGCCGTCGAGGCAGGTCGGGAACTCCTCGCCGCAGGCGAGGTGGGCGCCGTTGACGACGGTGGAGCCGTGCACGCCCTCCTCCTCGGTCCCGGCGACGAGGCCGCCGGCGACGATCGTCGCCAGCACCAGCGTCGCCGCGACCGCGGCCAGCGCCCGCAGCCCGCGGCGTGGCGCCGGGTGGCACCGGCGCCTCCTCCGGCTCGA
Organism: uncultured Thermoleophilia bacterium; assembly: GCA_963844425.1. GTDB lineage: Bacteria > Actinomycetota > Thermoleophilia > Solirubrobacterales > 70-9 > DASUSH01. Next base: position 38,603 of record CAWJOD010000005.1, read on the forward strand.
CCGCGATCCGCCGCAGACCGAGCAGGATCCCGAGCAGCAGCATCGCCAGCCCCAGGTGGGCGGCCACGAGGACCTCGTGCAGGTTGTTCTCGACGGTCGCCCCGCCGAGAGCCGCCTGGGCGAGGACGAGCACGCCGGCGGCGATCGAGGCCCGGACGATCCAGCGCCGCTCGCGCAGGTGCCGGAGCGCCTGCCAGATCACCGCGAGGATCAGGATCCCGACGATGCCCGCGGTGATGCGGTGCGAGAACTCGATCAGCGTCGAGCCCTGCAGGAACGGGATCACCTGCCCGTCGCAGAGCGGCCAGCCGTGCGTGCCGCTGCCGGGCGGCCCGCAGCCGAGCCCGGAGTCGCTCACGCGCACCACGCCACCGATCAGGATCAGGGCGAAGGTGGCGACGATCGTCAGGTTGACGAGGCGGCGAAACCGGTCCAGCGCGTCCCGGCTGCCGCGCGGGCGCGCGGAGATCACGGCCTCAGGATACGGGGGCGTTCCCGCCGTCCGTGGGCTCCTCGGCGGGCTCTCCGCGGCCCCGACCGGCTCCAGCGGCCGCGGCGGCGTGAACGCCTCGGTCTGGCGGCGGACGGCCTCGCGGATGTCGCGCAGCGGCTCGTCCGAGCGGACGTCGGGGACGGCGTCGAAGTTGTGCGTCGGGCGGCGGCGAGAGCGCGAACCACTCGAGGGTCGAGCCGCCCCAGGGGTCGTGGCCGGCGCGGGCCCCGGAGCGGATGCTGACGACCGCGTTGACGAGCGTCAGCACGATCCCGATCGCGAGCACGAAGGAGCCGATCGAGGCGAGCAGGTTGAAGAAGGAGAGCCCGGTGTCCGAGTAGTACTTGAAGGCGTCGACCGGCTGTCCCTCGAGCCCGGCGAAGAACATCGGCAGGCACATCAGGTGCACGCCGACGAGGAGGGCGACGAAGGACCCGATGCCGAGCCCCTCGCCCATCGTCCGCCCGGTCATCTTCGGGAACCAGTAGTAGAGGGCGGCGAACCCGCCGAAGACCGCGCCGCCGATGAGCGCGTAGTGCGTGTCCTGCCAGGCGGCCATCGTGTTCGCGAGCTGCCATCCGACCGGGATCACCGACTGGGCGAGCTCGCCGGCGAGGCCGAAGCTGAGCGTGCTGATCGCGCCCAGCGCGAAGATCAGGGGCGCCCGCAGGCGCAGGGCGCCGTTCCAGAGCGTCCCGATCCAGTTGAAGAAGAGGACCCCGAGCGGCACCATCAGGGCGAGCGCGAAGAGCATCCCGAAGTACATCCACCCCCGCGCCATGTCGGCGGTGTACATGTTCTGCATCCAGGCGAGCGGGCCGAAGACGCCGGCGGCTGCGAGCGCGACCAGGGTCGAGCGGTGCGAGAAGGACGGCTTCGCCGAGAACGCGGTGACGATCTCCGAGATCACGCCGGCGGCGAAGACGACGATCGCCGTGTACGCCGCGGTGAGGAAGATCCAGGTCAGGTGCTGGTAGAGGATCGGCCCGCCGCCCTCGCCCGGTCTCGAAGAAGATGCCGTCGAAGTGGCGGTCGAAGAAGAGCATGACCAGCGCCGCAGAGCAGGATCGGGCAGGCGACGAGCATCAGGTAGCGAGACCACCGTCGAGGCGAACGAGAAGGCCGGCATCCGCCGCCATGCCATCCCCGGGGCCCGCGCCGTTCGCACGGTCGTGATCAGGTTGATCGCGGCGAGGACGAAGCCGACGGCCGCGAGGCCGACGCCGACGATCCAGGCGTCGATCCCGTTGGTGAACAGGAACTCGTCCAGGGAGAGCGGCGGCAGGGCCTGCGTCCCGCCCTCGGGCGGCTCGTAGAGGAAGGTGGCGAAGAGGACGACCCCGCCGAGCAGGTAGAGCCAGTAGCGAGGTCGCGGCGAGCCGCGGGAAGGCGACGCCGCGGGAGCCGATCTGAAGCGGCATCACGTAGGTGGCGAGGCCGATCGCGAGCGGCAGCGCGAAGAAGACGACCGCGGCCGCGCCGTAGACCGAGATCAGCTGGTCGAAGACGTCGGGCGAGATCATCGTGTTCTCCGGCACGATCAGCTGCAGCCGGATCAGCACCAGCACCGTGACCGCGAGCATGAGCGTGGAGAGCGCCGTGCAGATGTAGAGCAGCCCGACCCGCTTGTGGTCGGTCGCGGTCATCATCGAGACCCAGCCGTAGCGCTCGCGCGGCGGCTTGCGGGTGACGACCTCGGGGCGGGCGGGGGAGAGGGTGGGCGGCGTCATCCGGGCTTCACCGCCTGGACGGGGGTGTCGGTCTCCTGCTCGACGGCGTCCTGGCCCTCGCCGATCAGCCGCTGCTGCTCCTCGACCCAGGACTCGTACTCCGTGGCGCTGACGACGTCGACGTGCGTCCGCATCGTCGCGTAGCCGGGCCCGGAGTACTGGTAGGAGCGGCCCTCGTAGGTCTCACCGGCCTCGTCGGCCTTGAACCACGTCGTCGCCACCTGCCCCGGCACCGCATCGACCTTGCCGGCCAGCGCGGGCACCGACCAGCGGTGGACGACGTCGGTAGAGGTCACGTTGAGGATCACGGTCGTGTCCTCGGGGACGACGAGCTCCTCGTAGGAGAAGACCGGGTGGAAGGCCTGGTCGTCGGACTCCTTCACCGGGTACTCGTAGCGCCACAACCACTGCTGGCCGATCACGTTGATCGTCAGGGTCTGGGAGCCGTCGGAGGTCGGGGGCTCGCCGACGTTCACCTGGGCCGTCCGCGCCGCCGCCGCCTGCAGGCCGTCGGGACCCGAGGCCTCGGGCTCGCGGATCGACTCGGTGAAGATGATGCCGAGGACGAAGATCGCGAGGGCGAGCCCGCGTCATCACCCGGGCGACCCTGACGACGACGCCGCGGGCGGCGCTCGTTCGGGCCGGGGTCTCGCCCCGCCGGGCGCGAAAGCGCACGACCGCGGCGATCAGGGCGGCGTTGATCGCGAGCCCGATCAGGACCGCGACGATCAGCATGACGATGTAGATCGTCTGCATGTCCCCGGTGTTCGGGGAGGCCGGCGAGTCGGGGGTCAGAAGGCTGGCGAGGAGCGGCGGCAAGGCGCGGGCATCTTATTGCCCGTGGCCGGGGAAACGCTCCGCCGCACGGATTGCGGTGTCAGCTCCCGCTGGCCGAGAAATGCTGGAAGTCCTTGGTCCCGCTCCAGTTGCCGGCCCACCCCCAGCCGACCCGCTTGAACGCGCGGACGGTGGCGTCGCCGCCGTGGATCATGCCCTTGGCGTCCCGGGAGCGGTCGGCGTAGGGGCGCCCGGCGGGCGGCGAGACGTGGCCCGATGTGGTCACGTAGGGGTTCTCGATCGGGTTCAGGTCGATCGCCCTGCCGAACGCATGCTCCGACCACCGCTGGGTTCCGGCCACGAACCGGCAGTTGAAGGCGGAGGTGTTGTCGGCGTCCATAGATCGGTGATCGTCGCCTCCGTAGGCGTCGATCACCTCCATCCTCCGGATCGGGAAGCGGTTCTCGAAGAGCTCCTCCAGCACCTTCAGGATCGCCCGGTCGGCGTCCTCGTGGACGATCAGCCGGCCGCGCTCGATCTCGCCCTTGAAGTTCCAGTGGCGGACGCGGAGCAGCCGCAGCTGGGAGATCGCCACCGGGCAGCCCCGTGTGCCACGAGCGCCCCTTCATCCGCTTCGCGCGGGCGTCGTCGATCTTCGAGGCCTTGCCGATGAACTGCGGCCTCGCCGCGCCGCCGACGGTGGCCGGTGCCGCCAGCGCCAGCAGGAGCAGGCAGGCGGCCGCGCCTGTCATCGCCCTCCTCACGGTTCCAAGGTAGCGAGCGAAGCCGCCGGGAACCTCCGACTTATACTCGCCCGCCGTGCGTCCGCCGCGCTCATCCGGACCCGCTCGCCTGCTCGTGCGGGCCGGGGCGACGGCCGCCATCGGCGCCGCCTTCGCCGTGCCGCTGCTGCGCCGCCGGCGACGGATTCCCGGTGCGGTGACGATCGCCGCCACCGCCGCCGCCCCGCTCGCGCTCGCGGTGCTCCGCCCGCGCACCCGCACCCGCGACGCCTTCGTCTTCGCCCTGCAGATGTGGGCCTTCGCGATCGTCCACGAGCTCCCCTACGACGATCCCGACGCTCTGCGTCGCCGGCTCCGCTTCCGCTATCCGATCGCGATCGACCGCGCGATCGGGCTCGGCGAGCTGCCGAACGTGCGCCTGCAGCGCGCCTTCTCGGTTCCCGGCCGGGTCACCAAGCGCGACCGCTTCCTCAGCATGGTCCACTGGGTCTGGTTCCTCCAGCCCCACGCCTCGCTGCTCTGGATCCTCGCGCGCGACGTCGACCGCTTTCCCCGCTCGGCCAGGCAGATGGCCGCCGTCTACGACCTCGGCTGCCTGATCTACTTCCTGGTCCCGACCGCCCCGCCGTGGTGGGCGGGGGAGAACGGCCACCTGAAGAGCGACGTGCGGCGGGTGATGGTCGAGGTCGGCGAGGACGTCTGGGGGCCGGCCTGGACGCCGCTCTACGACGCCCTGGGCGGCAATCCCTGGGCGGCGATGCCCTCGCTGCACTTCGCGACCTCGCTGCAGGCGGCGATCCTGCTCTCGGAGACGGGCCGGGTTCCCGGCGCGCTCGGCTGGAGCTACGCGCTCACCCTCGGCTTCGCCCTCGTCTACCTCTGCGAGCACTACGTCATCGACCTCACCGTCGGCGCCGCGCTCGTCGCCCTGGTCAGGGGCGGCGAGTCGTTCGCGGATCCGGTCGCGCAGGTGGTGAGTCGCGGGGTGCAGCGGCTCGAGAGGGTGGCGAACGGGTAGCGCACTTGCGAGGATGACGTGATGGCCCGTCAGCAGGAAAAACGGACGGGGGGCAGGATGGACGTCGCCGGGACCGCGGTCGACGACCTCGAGCGGACCTCGCGCGAGGACGACGACGCCGAGGTCGACGAGGACGACGACGCCGAGCCCTCGTTCTTCACCGACCCGAAGCGCCTGCTGCAGACCTTCGCGCTGGTCCTCGTCCTCGTCGTCGCGATCTACATCCTGCTGCCGAACCTGGTCGGCCTCGACGACGCGCTCGAGAAGCTCGGCCAGGCGGAGGCGATCTGGATCGTCATCGGGCTCGGCTTCACGGTCCTGATGTTCCTCTCCTACGTCGCCCTCTTCCGCGGGGTCGTCGGCGAGCGCACCAGGCTCAACTGGCGCGAGTCCTACGAGATCACCCTCGCCGGCCTCGCCGCGACCCGGCTGTTCTCGGCCGGAGGCGCGGGCGGGATAGTGCTCACCTACTGGGCGCTTCGCAAGGCCGGGATGCCGCGGCGCGAGTCCGCGAATCGCATGCTCGCCTTCCTCGTCTTGCTCTACGGCGTCTACCTGCTGACCGTCGTGATCGACGGGATCCTGCTGCGCACCGGGGTCCTCAGCGGCCCGGCACCGCCGGGGCTGACCGTGGTCCCGGCGGCGATCGCCGGCGGGATCATCCTCCTGCTCGCACTGGTGACGCTGGTGCCGAGCGACTTCGAGCGCCGGATCGCCAAATTCGCCGAGGGATATCGCTATCAGCGCTGGGCGCGGCGGCTTGCGACCGTGCCGGCGACGATGGCGACCGGCGTTCGCACCGCGGGCGAGTTCATCCGCGAGCCTTCCCGCGGCGGCCTCGCCGTGGTCGGCGCGATCGGCTTCTGGGCGACCAACATCGGCATCCTCTGGGCCGCGTTCCACGCCTACGACGTCCAGGTCCCGCTAGGCGTCGTCATCCAGGGCTTCTTCATCGGCATGGTCGCCAACCTCTTCCCGCTCGCGCCGGGCGGGGTGGGGGCGGTCGACGCGGGCATGATCGGGACGTTCGTCCTCTTCGGCCTCGACGGGACGACCGTCTTCGCGGCGATCCTGACCTACCGGCTGATGGCGTTCTGGCTGCCGATCCCGCCCGGGATCGTCGCCTTCTTCCAGCTTCGCCAGACGGTGCAGCGCTGGGACCGGGAGAAGCGCGAGAAGGGCAAGGGCCGACCTGCCAGCGGCTTCGTTCCCGCCATTACTTCAGAAAATGAAGTATAATTGCGTATGCAACAACCCAGCCGATAGCGAGACTAGGATCGGACTTCGATGAACGAGAACCAGCGGATCGAGAACCTGATCGTCATCGGCGGAGCCTGCGCCGGCTACACCGCCGCTCTCTACGCCGCCCGCGCCGAGCTCGAGCCGCTCGTGATCGAGGGCTTCCAGTGGGGCGGCCAGCTCCAGAACACGACCGACGTCGAGAACTACCCGGGCTTCCCCGAGAACGGGATCATGGGACCGGAGCTGATGCAGAAGTTCCGCGACCAGGCGGAGCGCTTCGGCACCCGCTTCATCACCGACGACGCGACCAGGGTCGAGCTCTCCGACGGCGGCCTGCAGCGGGTCTGGGTCGGCGACGAGGAGCACGTCGCCAAGACCGTGATCCTGGCGATGGGCGCGGAGCCGAAGCGGCTCGGCGTCCCCGGTGAGATCGAGCTCGGCGGCCGCGGCGTCTCCACCTGCGGCGTCTGCGACGGCGCCTTCTTCAAGGGCGAGGACGTCGCGGTGATCGGCGGCGGCGACTCGGCGATGGAGGATTCGATCTTCATCTCGAAGTTCGCCAACGATCTGACGATCGTCCACCGCCGGCCCGAGCTCCGCGCCTCGAAGATCATGGCTGAGCGCGCGAAGGGCAAGGAGAACATCAAGCTGAAGACCCCGTTCATGCCCGAGGAGTTCATCGCCGGCGACGACGGCAAGCTGCGCGCCGTCCGGCTGCGCAACAGGGAGACCGACGAGATCGAGGAGCTCGAGGTCGGCGGCGCCTTCGTCGCGATCGGCCACACGCCTCGCTCCGAGCTGGTCGAGGGACAGGTCGAGACCGACGAGAACGGCTACGTCCTCGTCGACGAGCCCTCGACGCGCACCAAGCTCGCCGGCGTCTTCGCGGTCGGCGACCTCGTCGACCACACCTACCGCCAGGCGATCACCGCCGCCGGCTCCGGCACCAAGGGCGCCCTCGACGCCGAGTGGTACCTGCGCGACACCCCGCCCTCACCCGAGGCCCACTGGTCCACGGGCGAGGAGCACGAGGGCCGCGCTCGCGGCCGAGGCCCCGGTCAGCTCCTGATAGAGACGCGGGGATGGCGACTTCCTTTCGCTATGCGAAAGGTTCTCGCCAGATCGGCCTCCGAGAGCCCTAGCAGCGCTTGACCTGCTTCGCGATCGCCTCGGCGCGCGCCTGGTAGCCGGTGGCGTTGACGTGGACGCGGTCGCTGGCCAGCCAGCCGGGGTGCTTGGCCACCATCCGCGTCCACTCGACGACGCGCAGGTTGGGCCGCTTCTTCGACTCCTCGGCGAGGATGCCGTTGTAGCCCGCGTAGCTGTTGCCGCCCACCGGGGGGCGGACGATGTTCGGCCAGACGACGCAGCCCTCGCGGCCGACGAGCTTCATCGTCTGCCCGATCGCGCTGCGGAAGGTCGACGTCGCGCCGGGGTCGTCGTTGGTGCCGAGGCTCATCACGACCACCGGCGGCAGGTGGCCCATCCGGCGCAGGATCGCGACGCCCTGTGGCGCGTGCCGTGAGATCGAGACCGACTGGCTGACGCTCCAGTTGCCGAGCGCACGCGGGAGGTAGGGCTTGGTGCCCTCGGCAAGCGAGTCGCCGTTGACGAAGACCTTGCGCGGCTGGACGAGCATCACGTCGTGGTCGAACTTGCGCGGGCCGTCCTTCCAGGTGAGGTCGTAGCTGCCGACCCGGCCGGCGCTGAACTGGATCTTCGACGGTGTCCCGGCGCGGCCGGTCTTGCGGTCGTGGCAGTTGCGCTTGCCGCCGGGCTTGCGGACGCAGAAGGTGTACTCGACGCGGTCCTCGTCGTGGGCGATGAAGGTCGAGGTCGTCCGCGCGCCGGCGATGCAGTACGGGTCGGGGTGCTTGGCTCCGGGCTTGCAGGTCGAGTAGGCGCTGAAGCGCTTGCCGCGGGGCTCGCCTTGCCGGTCCGTGCCCGCGGCAGCGCCCGCGGTCGCGCAGATCGCCAGAATCGCCATGCAGATGGGTAGCCCCCGCCGCATCGGGCGACAAATTATCGCGGCGAGCGTCGCGGCACTGGCCGTCTCGCTGCCGTCGGTCGCGTCCGCCCAGGGCCCGGGCCCGGTGCTCGTCGTCGGCGACAGCCTCGAGGTCGGCACCGAGCCCTACCTGCGCCAGGAGCTCGGCGGCGTCCAGCTCGATGTCGACGCGAAGACCTCGCGGCCGAGCTCGGACGGGATCGCGGTCCTGCAGGGGGCGCTCGGCCCGCGAGCACGAGGTCGTCGTCTTCGACCTCGGCACCAACGACGATCCCTCGAACCCGGAGGGCGCTGGCGGCGAACCTCGAGACCGCCGCCCAGATCGCGGGGGGTCGCTGCCTCGTCTTCGCCACGATCAACCGCCCGCCGCTGAACGGCGTCTCCGACGACGGGCTGAACGGCGCCGTCGAGCAGGTCGCCGCCGCCACGGGCGCGCGGATCGCCGACTGGCGCTCCGCGGCGAGCCGAGCCGGGCGTGCTCCAGCCGGACGGGGTCCACGCGACCGCGTCCGGGTACGCCCTGCGCGCCGGCATCGTCGCCGACGCGATCCGCTCCTGCTGCTTCCGGCGGCGGATCGTCGGGCGGGGGCGGGGGAGAGCTGAAGACGCTGCCGCCGAAGCCGGTCAAGGCGCCCGCGCCGCCCGAGCTCGGCCCGGGGTTCGCCCTGCTCGCCGCGCCGGTGCTCGCGATCGCCGACCGGGCGGCCGCGATCCTCGGCTTCGCCCGCGGCGCGATCGCCGCGCTCGAGAGCGCGCTGGAGTCGGCGTTCGAGCTGGGCGAGCGGCTGATCCGGCGGATCGGGGATCAGCCGGGAGAGACGTAGCGCCCGGTGTTGCGCTCGTCGTGGCGGAACGAAGGCCACTCCGCCTTCCCGGCCCGCGCCGCCGTGTCCCAGACGAACAGGTAGCCGTCGCGGGTGACGGCGACGACCTCGGCCCGCCGGTCGCCGTCGACGTCCCCGACCGCCGGTGAGGCGAGCAGCCAGCCGGCGGCGCGCTTCGGCCACCCCGGCGGCTCGGCGCCGCCGGGGCCGAAGGCGTGGAGGACGTTGCCGCTCGATCCGGCGATCACCTCGGCGCCGGCGTCGCCGCCGACGTCGGCGATCGCGGGGGCGGACGCGATCGTCCAGCCCTCGACCGGGATCGGGAACTCGGGCAGCCACTGGCCGGAGGCCGCGTCCCAGCCGCCGATCAGGTGCTCGAACTCGATCTCGGACGCGGGCGAGAGCTGCGCCTGGGCCAGCCGCATGTCGACGAGGCCGCCGAAGAGCCGCAGCGGCCCGCCGGCCGTCGTTCGCCCGAAGGCCGCGTTGGCGCCGAGCGCGAGCGCCGCCGGTGCGCTCGCGGGCGAGGAGGGCCCCTGCCCTCGGTCTGGAAGTGCCCCTGCGCGCCGGCGCCGCCGATCTCGCCGCCGTCGCCGTCGTAGAGCTGCGGGGTCCCGGTGAAGGCGGCGACCGCCACCTCGTCGTCGCCGTCGCCGTCGACGTCGGCGAGGGCGGGGGAGACCGGTACACCCTCGCCCACGAGGGGGATCGAGTCGGCCGAGAGCGCCGGTGGCGAAACGGGCCAGCCCGGCACGCGCGTGCCGTCGGCCTTGAAGGCATAGACCCGCCCGTTCGTCGCCGGCGTGGAGCCGTACGCCTCCGCGGTCCCCTCGATGATCTCGGGCGAGCCGTCGCCCTCGAGGTCGCCGATCGCGGGCGAGGAGAGGATCTTGGCGATGTCCCCGCCCTCGCGGGCGAGCACCGGCCAGCCGGGCAGGTCGCGCGCCCGGCCGTCGATCGCGTAGATCCGCTGGTCGGCGGCGCCGAAGGCGATCTCGGCGTGGCGATCGCCGGCGAGGTCGGCGAGCGCAGGGCTCGCGTAGATCGCGGCGTCGAGCTTGCCGTCCTCGGCCGGCCGGCGCAGGCCGATCCGGTAGGGGAAGCCGCGCAGCGGGCGCCCGCGCGCGCTCCACGCGTAGACGCGGCCGTCGAGGCCCGCCGCGACGATCTCCTTCGCGCCCCCGCCGGCGATGTCGCCGATCGCCGGCGTCGCCAGGAGCGCCGGCGCGCATCGGCCCGATCCGCTTCGCCGCCGCGCCCGCGCCCGCGACCTTTCGCATCGCCCGCGGCCACCCGGTCAGCTCACTCCCGTCGGCCGAGAGCACGTGGACGCGGCCGTCGGAGGTGGCGAGGACGATCTCGGCACCGCGGCGGCGGTCGATCTCGGCCAGCTGCGGCGAGGCCTCGCCGGAGGTGCCGAGCTCGAGCGGATAGCCGCGGTGGAGCCCCTGCTCTCGACCGAGCACGGTGAAGAAGGCCCGGTCCTCGCCGACGTTGCCGCCGCGGTCGGTGGCGCGCAGCTGCAGGGTGTAGTCGCCGGCCGGCAGGCGGCCGAGCTCGGCGAGGGTGACGTTCTCGCCCCGGGCCGCCTTTCCCGCGGTCCCGTCGGCGACGGGCTCGAACGATGCCGGCTGCTCGCCCTCGCCGATCCCGAGCTCCCACGAGACTCCCGAGCGCGAGGAGAGCGATCCCCGGACCTCGACCCTGCCGGTCCGCGGCTCGTACCAGCCGGGCGACTCGATGTCGGGAACCGGGGGGATCAGGCCGGGCGCCGCGAGCTCGACGGCGGCGAGCGCGTTCACCCGGCCCCAGCCCGAGATCAGGTCCCATCCCGGCGAGTAGCCGCGGCCGGAGACGAGGTCGTCGGCGCTCATCCGGATGATCTGCTGAGCTCGCCCGGGCGCAGCTCGATCCCCTGCGCGCGGGCGCGGGCGGCGACCAGGGTCGCGACCCCGGCCACGTGCGGCGTCGCCGCCGAGGTGCCCGACCACTTCAGCTCGGTGCCGCCGCCGAAGGTCAGCGCCGGCACCTGCGTCGGCGCCACGACGTCGAGGTGGGGGCCGTAGTCGGCGTACGCCGCGTGCACGGTGAAGTCCTCCCCGTCGGCGCCAGGTTCGGGTCCTTGTCGCGTAGGTCGGCGGTGTCGGGGTTGATGCCGCCGACCGCGATCGCGTCGTCGTGGACCTGCGGCTGGTGGTGGTGGAAATGGAACTCGTTGCCGGAGGCGACGACCGCGAGCGTGCCGTTACGGGCGGCATAGGAGACCGCGCCGCGGAGCTGGGCGGAGAACGAGTCGGCCCCGAGGCTCATCGAGAGCACGTCGGCGCCGTGGTCGGTCGCGTAGACGATCGCCTCGGCGAGCCGCGTGCCCTGATGGAGGATGTGGTCGGCGGTCCGCAGGGGCATGATCCGGGCGTCCGGGGCGATCCCCGCGATCCCGATCCCGTTGTCCGCCGCGGCGCCGAGGATCCCGGCGACCTGGGTCCCGTGCGAGTTGCGCGTGTCGGAGGTCGGGTCGCGGTCGCGCTCGTAGAAGTCGTAGCCCGCGGTGAAGCGGCCCGCGAGGTCGGGGTGTGAGAGGTCGACGCCGAGGTCGATGTCGGCGACGGTCGCGCCCTCGCCGGTGCTCAGCGGCCAGGCGGCGGCGACCGAGATCCCGCGGTCGTATCCCGCCGCGGGGGCCGCCAGGTCCCACTGCTCGTTCGCCCAGTTCGGCAGCGGGCTTGCGTCGTAGAGCGGGTCGTTCGGGGGGTCCTCGGGAAACGCGGCCAGCGCCGGTGCGGCGGCGATCGCCGCGATCGCCAGGGCGCAGGCCGGCGCCACCGCCCTCACCGCCCGCCGCCGTCGACTCCTCACCGGCCAACGGTAACCCGCTCTAACCTTCCCCGCGCCAGCCCAGCAAGCGAGAGGAGCCCGTGGCATGTCCGTGATCGAGCAGCCGGAGAAGGTCGGCCTGAAGCCCTTCAGCGAGTTCGACGAGGCGAACGCGCACCTGGCCGCGCGGCGACCGGCCCGCGGCGATCCGCGAGGCCGCGGCCGAGTTCCGCGCCCGCTTCGCGACGCCGGAGAACCGAGCCCGCGGCCGTGCGCACCGTCGACATCGCCTCGGCGCCCTATCCGCTCAAGTTCGCCTTCGGCGGCGCCGCCCACGGGCTCAACCCCTACATCAACATCATCAACCGGCTGCAGGTCGTCCAGTTCGAGGACTTCGAGGGCGAGCTGCGGACGCTCGCCTACGAGCCGACCGTCACCGAGGGGCCGCAGGAGGCGCCCTTCTACGAGCAGATGATGCAGATGCCGGGCGACGTCGAGGTCCCCGACTGGCTCGCCTACAAGGTGATCGCGAAGATCTGGAACGAGCCCGACCAGGCGCTCGCGAGGTCGGGCTGCGGCCCGAGGACGTCGACTTCGTCAGCTTCGACCACCTCCACGTCCAGGACGTCCGCTTCGTCCTCGGGACGACGAAGCCGATCGACGGCGAGGCCGCGCCGCGCCCGCCGCTCTTCCCGAACGCGAAGCTGCTCACCCAGCGCAAGGAGTGGGACACGTTCGCCTCGCATCCACCCGATGCAGTGGGCCTGGTACGTCGGCGACGGCGTCAAGGACGTCCCGACCGAGAACGTGATCCTGCTCGACGGCGACGTCGAGCTCGGGCAAGGGCGTGGCGCTGGTCTGGACGCCCGGCCACACCGACGGCAACCACTCGCTCGTGGTCAACACCGCCGAGCGGCGTCTGGGTCAGCTCCGAGAACGGCGTCTGCGCCGACAACTGGCACCCGAACCTCTCGCGGATCCCGGGCGTGAAGCGCTTCGCCGAGTACTTCGGCCGCGAGGTCGTGCTCAACGCGAACACGCTCGAGGACTCGATCGACCAGTACGACTCGATGATCAAGGAGAAGGCGCTCGCCGATCCCAACCCGCGCGACAACCGCTTCCTCAACGTGTTCCCGTCATCGGAGATGGCGGACTGGAAGCGACAGTGGCCGGTGGTGCCGAGCCACAGCTACGGCGGGATCGAGCACGGCACGATCGAAGCTCAGTAGCGGCGCCGCGATACGCGCGCTCGGCGGCACGGTCGCGGTCGCCCTCGTCGCGCTGCTCGCCCTCCCGGTCCAGGCCGGCGCCCGCGTACCCGAGGACTTCTTCGGCGTCGTCACGCAGGGCGCGGTCCTGCCCGGCGACTACCAGCTGATGGCGGACGGTGGAGCGGACGTGCTCAGGTTCCCGCTCGAGTGGGCGCAGGTCGAGACCTCGCCAGGGGTCTACGACTGGGGCGCGGTCGACGCGATCGTCGAGGGCTCGGTGGCGCGCGGGATCGAGCCGTTGCCCTTCATCTGGGCGACTCCGGAGTGGGTCGACCCGCAGAAGTCGAGGCCCGCCGCTCGACGGCGACGCCGAGAAGCGGGCCTGGCAGGGCTTCCTCGCCGCGCTCGCCGAGCGCTACGGAGCCGTCGATCGACCGCTGGCAGATCTGGAACGAGGGCAACTTCAAGCGCTACTGGAAGCCGAAGCCCTCGCCGCGCGACTACGCCGAGCTGCTGCGGCTCTCGGCGCAGACCCTCCGCGCCGCGGACCCGGGCGCCGAGATCCTGCTCGGCGGCGTCGCGCCGGTGAGGCGCGGGATGCTGCCCTGGGAGTTCCTCGAGCGCCTCTACCGCGTGCCCCGCGTGGAGCGCTGGTTCGACACCGTGGCCCTCCACCCGTATTCGCCGAAGCTCTTCGGCGTCGAGTTCCAGATCCGGCAGGCGCTCGACGAGATCGAGAGCGCCGGCGACCGCGGCGCCCGCGTCCGGATCACCGAGCTCGGCTGGGCATCGGAGGGGCCCGCCGCGGATCCGATGACCAAGGGGCGCGAGGGCCAGGCGAAGATGCTGACCAGGTCGTTCCAGCTGCTCCTCCGCCACCGCCGGGCGTGGCGCATCGAGGGCGTCGATTGGCACTCCTTCCAGGACGTCGCCCCCGACGCCGGCGAGCCGGTCTGCTCGTTCTGCCCGGGCTCCGGGCTGGTCACCGCCGGGCGCGAGCCGAAGCCCGCCTGGGACGCGTTCGGCGAGTTCGCCCGCCCCTAGCGCGCTCTAGCCTGGCTGGATGGATCGCCGATCGTGGACGTTGCTGCTCGTGCTCGCGGCGATCTGGGGCGCGAGCTACATGTTCATCAAGGTCGGGCTGGACGACCTCGACGCGACGATGATCGCCTGGGCGCGGGTGGCCCTCGCGGCGCTCGTCCTCGTCCCGCTCGCGTACCGGCGGGGCGCCTTCCGCGGGCTCGGGCGAGAGCCTCGCGCTGCTCGTCCTGCTCGCCGCGATCCAGGCGGCCGCCCCGTTCCTGCTGATCGCGCTCGGCGAGGAGGAGATCTCCTCCTCGCTCGCCGGGATCCTCGTCGCCTCGACCCCGCTCTTCACCGCGCTGCTCGCGATCCGCGTCGACCAGGAGGAGCGCGCCCAGGGCCTGCGGATGGTCGGCGTCGTGACCGGGATCGTCGGCGTCGTCGTCCTGCTGGGGCTCGACCTCGGCGGCTCGGGCGCGGCGCTCCTCGGCGGGCTCGCGATCGTCCTCGCCAGCCTCGGCTACGCGATCGGCGGGTTCATCGTCAAGCACCGCTTCGCCGGCGTGCAGCCGATCGGGGTTGCCGCGGGGGTCATGGTCGTGAGCACGGTCCTGCTGCTGCCCGCGGCCGCGCTCAACCTGCCGGGCGCGTTCCCGAGCCTCGACGCGTTCGCGTCGGTGGTCGCGCTCGGGCGTCGTCGGCACCGGCATCGCGTTCGCGATCTTCTACGAGCTGATGACGACCGTGGGCCCGGCGCGGACCTTCATCGTCACCTATCTCGCCCCGGCCTTCGCCGTCGTCTACGGCGCCGCGATCCTCGACGAGGAGGTGACGGTGGCGACGATCGCCGGGCTCGCGCTGATCGTCGGCGGCTCCTACCTCGCGGCCGAGGGGAGGGTGCCCGGGGCTAGGACGCCGCCGCCAGTCGACGTCCCTCCGCCGCCCGGCGGCGAAGCAGCGGCGCAGCCCGGTATCGCTCCTCGCCCGTCTCCGAGCGAAGCCGGTCGAGAACGCTGAGCACGCCCTCGGCGCCGATGGCGTCGCCCCAGGCGAGCGGGCCGCGCGGCCAGTTGAACCCGAGCCGCATCGCCGTGTCGATGTCCTCGGCGCTGCCGATCCCGCGCCCGAGCGCGAAGGCGGCCTCGTTGACGAGCTGGCAGACGATCCGCTCGAGCGCCGCCACCTGGGTCGCGGGTCGAGATCGATCGACTCCGAGCCGCGCCACTCGCTGACGTTCGCGGGCGGCGGCTCCTGCTTTCGGGGTCATCGGGCCGGTGCGGCCCGGAGCCGTAGTCGTAGTAGCCGCGGCCGGCCTTGCGCCCGAGCCGGCCGGCGGCGACCATCTTCGCCTGGATCGGGCTCGGCTGCCACCGCGGCTCGTGGAAGCTCTGCTCCCAGAACGACTTCGCGACCTCGAAGTTGACGTCGACGCCGACCAGGTCGGTGAGCTCGAACGGTCCCATCCGAAAGCCTCCGCCGAGCCGCGCGATCGCGTCGATCTGCTCGATCGTGGCGACGCGGTCGGCGAGCAGGCGGAGCCCCTCGAGGCTGTACGGACGGGCGCAGCGGTTGGCGATGAAGCCGATCTCGTCGGCCGCCCGCACCGGGGTGCGGGCCATGCGCTCGGCGACCCCGGTGACCTCGTCGGCGACCGCGGCCGCGGTCTCCGAGCCGGGCACGACCTCGACCAGTCGCATCAGCACCGGCGGGTTGAAGAAGTGCATCCCGCAGACCCGCTCCGGGCGCTCCACCTCCGCCGCGATCGCCGTCACCGACAGCGAGGACGTGTTCGTCGCCAGGATCGCGCCGGGTCCGCAGGCCGCCGCCAGCCGGCGCGAAGACCTCGCGTTTCAGCTCGAGCGACTCCGGCGCGGCCTCGACCACGAGGTCGCAGCCGGACAGGTCCTCGAGCCGGGGCGCGGCGATCAGGCGTGCCGAGGCCGCCTCCGCCTCCTCCGTCGTCCAGCGGCCCCGATCGGCGCCCTTCAGCAGGCCGGCGCGCACGCCGCGCTCGCCGGCGGCGAGCGCCTGGCCGTCGGGATCGTGAAGGAACGTCTCGAAGCGGCCGAGGCAGGCGAGCTGAGCGATCCCCGCGCCCATCGTGCCGGCCCCGGCGACCCCGACTCGTTCGACCCTCACTCTTCCGGCTTGGGCTCGCCGTCGAGGTAGTCGACGGCGTCGCGCTCGTAGAAGCTGAAGAACTTCGAGCCTTCCTTCGGCCTCGCCCCCGGCGCCCGGTTGGTGGCGAGGACCTTTCCAGTGTCGGGATAGCCGTTGAGGTCGACCGCGTTCATCTCGGAGACGATCACGAAGCGGACGGTGCCCTCGCTGCGGTTGATGACCTGGTGAGCTCCTTCCTCGCCGACCGGGAAAGCCAGGACCTCGCCCTGGTCGAGCACGCGCTCCCCCTGGGTGGTGCGCAGGGTGGGACGGCCGGAGAGCACGATCAGCATCTCCTCGTTGTTCGAGTGCCAGTGCAGCGGGAAGCAGGCGTTGCCGGGCTCGACCTCGAACAGGCTCGCGCCGAGCCGCTCGCCGCCGGCCTGCCAGCCGATCCGCGCGCGCCGGTATCGAAAGCCCTCGCGCTCGGTGGGCTCCTCGAACTCCGGCTCGAAGACGTTCGCGCTCATCGGCCCTTGAACTCCGGCCGGCGCTTCTCGAGAAAGGCGTCCATGCCCTCGATCCGGTCCTCGGTCGCCATCGCGAGCTCGTAGAGGCGGCGCTCGACGTCCATGCCGGCGGACAGACCGGTCTCGTCCGCGGCGAGCACCGCCTGCTTCGCGAGCCGCAGGGCGATCGCGGGCCGCCGGGCGATGCGGTGGGCCAGCTCGATCGCGTCGTCGAGCCACTCCTTCTTCTTGCTGACGGAGTTCACGAATCCGAGATGGGCGGCCTCCTTGGCGTCGATCCGCCGCCCGGTCAGGACCAGCTCCATCGTCCGCTGCTTGCCGAGCACGCGGGCGAGCCGCTGCGACCCGCCGCCGCCCGGGATGATCCCGAGGGTGATCTCGGGCTGGCCGAACTCGGCGGTCTCCGAGGCGACGATCATGTCGGCCGACAGCGCGAGCTCGCAGCCGCCCCCGAGCGCGAAGCCGGAGACGGCGGCGACGATCGGCGTCTTCACCGCGGCGACCCGGCGCCAGAAGGACGCGGAGGGGTGCCGCATCGACTCCTCGAAGGTGCGCTCGCGCAGAGCGCGGATGTCGGCGCCGGCGGCGAACGACCTCTCGTCGCCGGCGATGACGATGCAGCGCACCTCGGGATCGGCGTCGAGCTGCTCGAGCTCCACCGCGATCTCGTCCATGACCTCGGGGGAGAGGGCGTTTCGCGTCTCCGGCCGGTTGATCCGCAAGAGCCAGACCCCCTCGCCGCGCGGCTCGACGTCGACGAAGCCGGCCACCGCTTCAGCCCTTGCCGTCGTCGAAGGGCAGGAAGGCGCTGATCCCGGTCGCGTCGCGGCCGATGATCAGCTTCTGGATCTGCGAGGTGCCCTCGTAGAGGGTGGTGACGCGGGCGTCTCGCAGGTAGCGCTCCACCGGGTGGTCGTCGACGTAGCCGGCGCCGCCGTGGACCTGGATCGCGTCGTTCGCGCTGGCGACGGCGGCCTCGGTGGCGTAGAGCTTCGCGACCGACGTCTCGACCGTGTTCGGCTGCTTCGCGTCCTTCAGCGCGCCGGAGCGCCGGACCAGCATCCGGGCCGCGTCGCGGCGCACCACCATGTCGGCGATCAGCTCCTGCACAAGCTGGAAGCGGGCGATCGGGACGCCGAACTGGCGGCGCTCGGTCGAATAGGCGACCGAGGCGTCGACGCAGCCGTCGCAGATCCCGACGCAGCCCGCGGCGACCGAGTAGCGGCCGGAGTCGAGTGCCGACATCGCGACCTTGAAGCCCTCGCCGACCTCCCCGAGCAGCGCGTCGTCGCCGACCTCGATGCCGTCGAGCGAGATCGAGGCCGTGTCGGATGCGCGCAGGCCGAGCTTGCCGTGGATCTCCTGCGAGGAGTAGCCCTCGCTGTCGGTCGGGACGAGGAAGCAGGCGAGCCCGCGATGGGCCTTGTCGGGATCGGTCTGGGCGAAGATCAGGGCGACCTCGGCGTAGTTGGCGAGCGAGATCCACATCTTGTTCCCGGTGATCCGCCAGCCGCCGTCGATCTTCTCCGCGCGGGTGCGCAGCGAGGCGGCGTCGGAGCCCGAGTCGGGCTCCGTCAGGCCGAAGCTGCCGAGCCCCTCGCCCGAGCACAGGCGCGGCAGCCAGCGCTGCTTCTGCTCCTCCGTGCCCCAGCGCTCGATCGAGCCGGCGACCAGCGAGGTGACGACCGAGACGACGGTGCGCGCCGAGGAGTCGGCGCGGCCGACCTGCTCGACGATCAGCCCGTAGCTGAGGTAGTCGAGGCCCGCGGCCGCCGTACTCCTCGGCCACGGGCGCGCCGAGGTACCCCATCTCGCCGAGCTTCGAGGCGAGCTCGCGGTCGAACTTGCCGGCGCGGTCGGAATCGCGCGCCCGCGGCGCGATCACGCCGTCGGCGAACTCGCGGGCGGTCTCGGCGATCAGCTTCTGCTCGTCGGTGAGCGAGAGGTCCACGGGCGGCGGAGCCTACTCGATCCGCGAGGGGCTACGTCGAGCTCGGACTCGAGCACGCGCGCGAACGCGTCGCGCGCCTCGATCGTCCGCGGCCCCGGCGCCTCCGGGAGGTCGCGGCCGTCGATCGACGAGATCGCCTGGACCTCGCGGGTGGTCGAGGCGAGGAACGCTTCGCGGGCGCCGCGGAGCTCGTCGATCCCCCAGTCGCCCTCCTCGACGTGGAGCTCGCGGCAGAGGCGGTGGCGGGTGATCGACTCGAGGATGCCGGTATCGATCGCGGGGGTGCGCAGGCCGCCCTCCGCCGAGACCCAGAAGATCGACGACGTCGGCGCCTCGAGGACGACGCCGTCGGGCCGGACGAGGATCGGCCTCCTCGGCGCCCTTCGAGGCGGCGATCCGCGTCGACTGCATGTTGGCGGCGTAGGAGATCGACTTGACCCCGGTGAGGATCACGCTCGGCGCGAAGGTGACGGTCGCGACCGCGATCGTCTCGTCCCACTCGGGCAGGGTCTCGCAGAACAGCAGGCGCCTGCCGCCGCGGGTCAGGACGATCCGCAGGGCGCCGTCGCGGGCGCCGAACTCGCCCAGCAGGTCGACGATCTCGTGCTCGAGCGCTCCCCGGTCGACGGGCAGCTCGATCGATCCCGCCGAGCGCTCGATCCGGTCGAGGTGGTCGCCGAGGGCGTACGGGCGGCCCTGGTAGAGGCGGATCACCTCGAAGGCGCCGTCGCCGCGCAGCAGGCCGTCGTCCGTCGCCGGGATCATCGCTCCCTCGGCCGGGCCGATCGCGCCGTCGATGCTCGCAAGAACCGCCTCCGCCATCTCATGCAGATGAGATCAGCCGAACCGGAAGCGAAGCTGAGGATTCGGCGGTTTCATTCCGCGAGGCTGCCGCTGGTTTCCGGCATCTGCCACGGGGTATCGTGTGTACGGCCGGGTTGCTGAGGGGGTCTCCGCGCCGGCGACGGGACGCAACACGAACTCGACAGGAGGCGAGGATGATTCTGCTCGCACGAATCGACCGAGGGTGGCCGGCGGCGGCGGTCTGCACGGCACTCTTTTGGCGGTGCTCGGCGTGAGCACCGCCGGTGCCGACGTCAACCCGCCGGCGGATCGAACTTCGATGCCGGCGAGGACGGCTGGACGAACACCACGGCGCAATGCTGCTTCGGCGAGGCGCCAAGGACGGCAGCCTGTGCACCGCCGCGGCGGCGAGTTGCCGAGGGCGGCAACCCGGGCGGCGCGCTGCGCGCGCGCACGACGGTGCTCGTGAACACCGGCGGGCTGTTCACGCTCGAGCACGTATTCCAGCTCGCGCCGCTTCACCCTCGCGGACCCGTTCGACGCGCTCTTCAGCTACGACCGACGGTACGACGCCGGCCCGCTTTTCTCGATCGGCCCCAGGGCCGACGTGAGCGTCTTCCTGGTCGAACGACACCAGCCGCGCCGAGACGCTTCTGCTCGAGGACTCGCTCCGGCCCGAGGACGACGAGTTCGCGAACCGGCTGGTCGGCGTCGCGCCCGGCATCCTCGCCCAGGGCGGCACCTACCACCTCGAGATTCGCGTCGCGACGGGGAGCAATTCCTCACAGAAGGACATCGTGGGCACCACGGAGGTCCTCTTCGACAACATCCGCCTGGTCAGTAGCGACCGCGGAAGCGGCGATGCTGGTGGTGGAGGCAACGGCGACGGCTCCCTGCCGGCGGATCGCGCCCGGCGGGTCGGTGACGCTCTTCGCAAGTGCACGATCGTCGGGACCGAGGGCGATGACCGCATCATCGGCACCAAGCGGACCGACATCGTCTGCGCGCTCGGCGGCGACGACGTGGTGAAGACCAAGGGCGGCCCGGACGTGATCGACGGCGCCAACGGCAACGACACCGCACGCGGAGCCAAGAAGGCGGACCTCCTGCTCGGCCTGAAGGGCAGGGACCGGTTGTTCGGCTCGAAGGGGGCAGACAGGCTCCTCGGCGGCAAGGACAGCGACGTCCTCAAGGCGGGCGCGGACAACGACAACATCTCCGCCCGCGACGGCGAGCGCGACCTGGTCGACGGCGGACCCGGCATTCGCAACCGGGCACGCACCGACAGCAAGGACAAGGTCAAGCGCGTCCAGCGCCTGCTGCCCACGAAGAAGAACTAATCAGCTCAGCGGCCGGGTTCTCGACCACGGTCGCCACGCCCTGGCCGACGCCGACGCATAGCGCCGCGATCCCGTAGCGGGCGTTTCGGCGGCGCATCTCCCAGAGCGAGCGTGGTCAGGATGCGGGCGCCGGAGCAGCCGAGCGGGTGGCCGAGCGCGATCGCGCCGCCGTTGACGTTGAGCCGCTCCTCGTCGATGCCGAGCTCGCGGACGCAGGCGAGCACCTGGCAGGCGAACGCCTCGTTGATCTCGATCAGGTCGATCTGGTCCAGCGAGAGGCCGGCGTTCTCGAGCGCGCGCGGGATCGCGTGGACCGGGCCGATCCCCATCACCGCCGGGTCGACGCCGGCGACCCCGATGCCGAGGATCCGCCCGAGCGGTGAGACGGGGAGCTCGTCGGCCTTCTCCTCGTTGGCGAGGACGAGGCAGGCGGCGCCGTCGTTGAGGGTCGAGGCGTTGCCGGCGGTGACGACGCCGTCCTCGCGGAAGGCGGGCCGGAGCTTCGCCAGCTTCTCGAGGGTCGAGTCCTCGCGCGGGCCCTCGTCGCGGTCGACGACGCCGTAGTCCTCCTCGCCCTTCGGACCCGGGGTGGCGACCGAGATCATCTCGTCGGTGAAGCGGCCCGAGCGCTGCGCTTCGACCGCGCGCTCGTGGCTACGCAGCGCGAACGCGTCGGAGTCCTCGCGCGAGATCCCGTAGCGCTCGGCGACGTTCTCCGCGGTCTCGCCCATCGCCTCGGTCGAGTCGCAGCTCCTCCATCTTCGGGTTGACGAGGCGCCAGCCGAGCGCGGTGTCGTGCATCGTCTGCGGCCCGCGCGGCAAGCGGCGACTCGGGCTTCGGCACGACCCACGGCGCGCGGCTCATCGACTCGGTGCCGCCGGCGAGGTAGAGGTCGCCCTCGCCGAGGCGGAGCGCTCGCGAGGCCTGGTTGACGGCCTCGAGCCCGGAGGCGCAGAGGCGGTTGACGGTGACGCCCGGGCACCTCGACGGGGAGGCCGGCGAGCAGCCCCGCCATGCGGGCGACGTCGCGGTTGTCCTCGCCGGCCTGGTTCGCGGCGCCCATGTAGATGTCGCGGATCCCGCTCGGGATCGATCGCCGGTGCGCTTGACCGAGGCGTCGACGACTCGGGCGGCGAGGTCGTCGGGCCGCACGCCCGCGAGGCGCCGCGGTAGCGGCCCATCGGGGTGCGGACGGCGTCGATGATCAGCGCTTCGGGCATGCGCGTTTATCCTCGCAGGATGGAGTTCATGCTCGTCATCGCTGGGCTTCATCGGGTTCATCGTCCTGATCCTGGTGCTGCTCGCCCGCGCGTACCCGGGCAGCGGCGCCGATCTCGTGGACTGGAAGCCGACCCGTTCCTATGAGGACGAGGCCCAGCTCGAGGTCGACGACGTCGCGCAGATGATCGAGGCGCAGAACGAGTACCGCCGCCGCCGCGGCGCCGAGGAGATCACCGAGGAGGACGCCGAGCGCGATGGCGCGCGAGGACGAGAAGCTCCGCGCCGAGCGCCAGTGGCCCGAGCACTGATCGTCGGCTGCGGCTGCCGCGGCCGCGAGCTCGGGGAGGCGTCTCGCCGAACGCGGTTGGGCGGTGCGGGGCACGACCCGCGACCCCGCGCGCGCCGCCGAGATCGAGGCCGCCGGGATCGAGTCGGCGGTCGCCGACCCCGACCGGGTCGGCACCGTCCTCGAGCACGTCGCCGACGTCGCGATCGTCTGCTGGCTGCTCGGCTCCGCGCAGGGCGAGCCCGACGCGGTCGCGGCGGTCAACGGTCCGCGGCTGGAGCGCCTGCTCGAGGAGCTCGTCGACACGCCGGTGCGCGGCGTCGTCTACGAGGCGGCCGGGTCGGCCGAGGCCGGATGGCTCGAGGCGGGGGAGAGGGCGCTGGCGGAGGCGCACGAGCGCTGGCGGATCCCGTTCGCGCTGGTCCGGCGCCGATCCCGGGGACCCGGGGCGTGGGCGGACGACGCCGAGGCCGCGGTCCTCGGCCTGGTCGGCTGAGCGGCGGTCGCTACTGCAGCGGCTTCGGCGGCGTCTGCGGCGCTTCGGCGGCGGACCAGGGCGCGACGTCGGGGTTCTCCGACGGCGGCTGGTCGAGCTCCTTGGCGAGGAAGTAGAAGCCGACGGCGAGCGCGGCGACGAGCGCGATGAAGGCGGCGAACGTGCCGAAGACGCGGGCCCTGGTCGGGCCGTAGGTCCCGCCGACGACCTCGCGCCGCTTGTCCCTGCCCATCGCGTCCTCGTCGGAGATCTTGTCGAAGTCGAGCCGCTCCTCGGGCGGCTTCTTGCTCGATCACCGTGTTCGGCCCGATCGAGGGGCGCGGCCATGGTCTCCCTCGTCGGAGTCGTCCCGCTCGACCTCGCTCGTCGCCGCCGTCGTTGGCGTCGTCGCCGTCGGCGGCGTCGCTGTCCCCGCGGCGATTCGGCTGTCTCGGCGCGCGATTCGGTCACCTCGGGGCCCTCCGACTCACGGGTCTGGCCGGCGCGGGTTTCCTCCGCACGCGTCTCGCCAGCGTCCGATCTCCTCATCCCCCGGCTCGTCAGAGAACGGATTCTTCATCCGCATGGATCGAGCCTACCTAGGGCGTCCGCGGATCGCCACCGACAACCGTCGCCGCGGCAAAACAGTAAAGTCTGATCGGGATTTAAACCAATAGGAGGCTGCGACCAAATGAGCGACTACGCGAACGATGTCCTCGTCTCGACAGACTGGGTCGCCGAGCACCTCGACGACGACTCGATCCGGATCGTCGAGGTCGACGAGAACCCGAAGCTCTACGAGGAGGCCCACATCCCGGGCGCGATCGGCTTCGATTGGAAGGCGGACCTCCAGGACCAGGTCAGGCGCGACTTCCTCGGCCCGGAGGAGTTCGGCGAGCTGATGGGCTCGCGCGGGATCTCGAACGACCACACGGTCGTCCTCTACGGCGACCGCAACAACTGGTTCGCCGCCTACACCTACTGGTACTTCCGCTACTACGGCCACGACAACGTCAAGCTGGTCAACGGCCCGCGCGAGAAGTGGATCGAGGAGGGCAGGGAGACGACGACGGACGTCCCCTCCCACGAGGCGACGAGTTCGAGGTCTCCGGCGAGCGACGACGCGATCCGCGCCAAGCGCGAGGAGGTCCTCGGCGAGCTCGATGCGGACACGCGCCTCGTCGACGTGCGCAGCCCGCAGGAGTACTCGGGCGAGCTGATCGCGATGGCCGGCTACGAGCAGGAGGGCGCGCAGCGCTCCGGGCACATCCCGGGCGCGGCGTCGGTGCCGTGGGCGCAGGCGGTGAACGAGGACGGCACCTTCAAGTCCGCCGACGAGCTGCGCGAGCTCTACACCGGCAAGGGCGTGATCGCAGGAGGGCAAGCCGATCATCGCCTACTGCCGGATCGGCGAGCGCTCGGCCCACACCTGGTTCGTCCTCTCCGAGCTCCTCGGCGAGGAGGGCGTCCGCAACTACGACGGCTCCTGGACCGAGTGGGGCAACCTCGTCGACGTGCCGATCGAGAAGGACGTCTGAGCCCGGCGTCAACCGGGTACCGGTAGCCGCGGTGAAGCGGCTACTCGCGACCGCGGTCGCGCTCGTCGTCCTGGCCGTCCCGTCGGCGTCCATGGCCGCGGCCCCCGGGGAGTACCCGTGGGCGAAGCGGCTGAAGGTCGCGAAGCAGTTCGCCGCGACGCGGACGGGCAAGGTCTCGATCGGGATCGTCGACGAGGACAGGCACTTCCACGGCTACGCTCGAACCGCCAGTACAGCTCGGCGAGCGCGGTGAAGGTGATGCTGATGGTCGCCTACCTGCGGCTCGGCAACAACGACCACCAGGCGCTCACGGCGGGCGGACAAGGACCTGCTCGGGCCGATGATCACGCGTTCCGACAACGCGGCCGCGACGCAGGGTCCGCGACATCGTCGGCAACGAGGGGCTGGTCCGAGCTCGCCAACAAGGCGGGCATGACTCGAGTTCTCAGACCCAACGTCGTCTGGGGCCTCAGCCAGATCACCGCCCGCGACCAGGCGAACTGGATGTTCGAGATCGAGCGCTACATCCCGAAGCGCCACCGCGAGCTACGCGATGGGCCTGCTGACCAGGATCATCCCGTCGCCAGAGCTGGGGGATCCCGCCGGCGAAGCCGGGCGGCTACAGCGATCCATTTCAAGGGCGGCTGGGCGCCGAGCGGCGACCCGGGGTGGACGGTCAACCAGGTCGCGCAGCTCGACTCGAATGGCGGCGGCGATCGCGTTCTCGCTCGCGGTCCTGACCCGCGGGAGCCCCTCGAAGGACTACGGCATCGCGACGATCCGCGGCGTCGCCCAGAAGCTGCTGAAGAAGTTCCCCGGCTAGCG
Organism: uncultured Thermoleophilia bacterium; assembly: GCA_963844425.1. Taxonomy (GTDB): domain Bacteria; phylum Actinomycetota; class Thermoleophilia; order Solirubrobacterales; family 70-9; genus DASUSH01. Next base: position 63,557 of record CAWJOD010000005.1, read on the forward strand.
GCCTGGCTGGCGCGTGCGCGCGGCCCGGCGACCTACCATCGAAGCGATGAGGAGAGGGATCGCCTGCGTGCTCGTGGTCGCCGCCTGCGGGCTCGGCGCCGGCGGCGCCGCTGCCGAGGGCGGCGGGATCAACTGGGTCGAGAACCTGCCGCCGCTCGACGTCGCCGGCGACGTCCAGCCGGGGCCCGTGCCGAACTGCAAGAAGCCGAAGATGAAGTGCGTCCGGGTGACGATGAAGCGGATGCGCGAGCTGCAGTCCGAGCTCGGCTGCGACCACCGCGCGGTCTTCGCGACGACCTATCTGACCCTCACCGAGACCTACTACGAGCTCCTGCGCGAGCAGCCCGACTTCGTCGAGGACCGCAAGTACCTCTTCACCGAGGTCGCCCACTTCGCCAACTACTACTTCAAGCACCCTCCACGCGCACGCACCGCGGCGAGGAGGTGCCGCCGGCCTGGGAGATCGCGCTCGACACCGCGCGGGATGCCGACGTCAACGGCGCGCAGGACATGCTCCTCGGGATCAACGCCCACGTGCAGAGCGACATGGCCGTTCGTGATCGCCGAGCTCGGCCTCGAGACGCCCGACGGCAAGTCGCGAAAGCCCGACCACGACGTCGTCAACGCCGTGCTCGAGATGGCCTACCAGCGGGTGGTCGACGAGGTCGAGCGCCGCTACGACCCGTACCTCGCCTTCACCAACCCCGACGGCGTCCCCGCCGACGACGCCGCGGGCCTCGAGCTGGTCCGCGCCTGGCGCGAGGGCGTCTGGCGCAACGCCGAGCGCCTCACCAACGCCAAGTCCGAGGAGGAGCGCCGCCAGGTCGCCGACTCGATCGAGTCAGCACGCGGCCGAACTGGGCCGCAGGGCATCGCCGCCTTCGAGACCCCCGGCGACCGCGCACGCCGGGACGCGTACTGCGCGAGCCAGGCCGAACAACTGCGGCATTAACGGGGTGAGATCGACCGCCGTGTCGACTTCCTTTCGATATGCGAAAGGTTCTCGCCACGGCCGATGTTCCGATCGCGCCTCGCTACGAACCGCCCTCGTCCAGCCGCTCGAAGAAGGTCTCCAGGATCCGCGCGGTCGCTCCCCAGATCATGTGGCGGTCGACCTCGTAGGTGGGGGTCTTGAACGGGACGCCGCGGCGGACGAGGCGGCGCATCTCGTAGGCGTCGCGGAGCGTGTCGAGGTGGATGTGGAGGATCGACGCGACCTCGCGCCGGGTTCGGCTCGACCGGCGCGTCGCGCGGGATCAGGCCGACGAAGGGGTGGACCTTGTAGTTGGTGACGAAGGTGCCGATCGGGGGCAGGGCGCCGACGAGCTCGACCGTGGACGGGTCGAGGCCGATCTCCTCCTCGGCCTCGCGCAGCGCCGTCGTCTGGAGCTCCTCGCTCGGGGTGGTCGCGGCGCCCGCCGGGGAACGAGATCTCGCCGGCGTGGCGGCGCAGGTCGTCGCGCCGCTCGGTGAAGATCAGGCCGGGCCCCTCGTCGTCCTCGTAGAGCGGCAGGAGCACGGCCGCCTCCGTGCTGCCGTGCGCGTCGATCGCCTCCGCCTCCTCGTTCGCCAGCAGCGACTCCCGCAGCTTCGCGGCGAGCTCTGGGGAGACGGGCACGCGGCTACTCGGTCAGCTGGCGCATCAGGCCGACGGTGTCGGTGAGCCCGCGGTGCTCGACGATCCTGCCGTCGGCGATCCGCACGAGGTCGATCATCGCCACCGAGGCCCGCGCGGCCGGTCGCCTCGACGCCCATCAGCGAGCCGGTGTGGGTGCCGGTCAACCGGCTCGCGACCGCGACCCAGTCGCCGTCGGCGACGAGCTGCTCGATCTCGAGGTCGGCGTCCGGGAACGCCCCGTTGAGGATCTCGAAGAAGCTCCGCACGCCCGGCGATCCCCTCGGGCAGGCCCGGCGGGGTGCTGTGGCTGGCGAAGTCCTCGGCGACGAACTCGTCGATCGCGCCGATCTCGCGAGAGTCCAGCAGCGTGCGGTGGAAGCGCTCGATCAGGGCGATGTTCTCCTCGCGGCTCAGATGATCACCTGGACCGTGCCGCCGTCCACCGACCACGCGGCGCCCGGCGACGTAGCCGGCGCGCTCGGAGCAGAGGAAGACGATCGCGCTCGCGATCTCCGTCGGCGGTCGCGAGCCGTCCGATCGGCCGCTTCGAGCCCCGGCCTCGGCGAGCGCCTCCTCGCGCGAATCGTGGCCGCCGGCCTCCTATCGACTGGTCGAGCAGGCCGCCCTCCGTCCATCCACATCTCCGACTCGACCGGCCCGGGGCAGACGGCGTTCACGAGCACGCCCTCCGCGCGCGTGGCGGTCGGCGAAGAGGCGGGAGAGGCCGAGCTCGGCCGACTTCGCCACCGAGTACTCGGGCATCGAGGCCGAGGGCCGCTTGCCGGCGGTCGAGGCGACGTTGACGACGCGGCCCCAGCCGCGCTCGGCCATCGGCGGGATCGCCGCCTTCATCGCCCGCATCGGCGCCATCACGTTCAGCTCCCAGGCCGCCTGCCAGTCCTCGTCGGGCACCTCCTCGATCGTGCGCCAGCTGCGCCGTGCCGGCGTTGTTGACGAGGACGTCGAGGCGCCCGAAGTGTCCGTTCGGCGGTCGCGACGATCCGCTCGCCGGCGTCGGGGTCGGTGACGTCGAGCGCGAGCGTCGCCGCCTCGCCGCCCGCCTGCTCGCACTCGCGCGCGGCCTCGGCGAGCGCCTCCGCGGAGCGGGCGACCAGCACGACCTTGGCGCCCTCGGCCGCGAGCTGGCGCGCGGTCTCGCGGCCGATCCCGCGGCTGGCGCCGGTCACCGCGGCGACCCTCGTCCGGCGAGTGCCGAGGTCCACCTAGCCCAGCGACCTCGACGCGGTCGGTGATCGAAACCTCCGCCTCGGCCGCCAGCGTGCGGTGGACCGGGCACTTGCCGGCGATCGTCTGGATCCGCTGGGTCTGGTCCTCGGTGAGGCCCGCCCGGCAGCTTCAGCGTCACCTCGAAGTGGTCGCACTCGCCGCGCGGTGCGGGCGTGAACTCGGCGACGACCTCGAGGTCGCCGAGGTCCCAGCCCTTGCGGTCGGCGTACATCTCGACGGTGATCGCGGTGCAGGAGGCGAGCGCGATCGCCAGGTACTCGGTCGGCTTCGGGCCGGCGTCGTTGCCGCCGTCGTCCTCCGGCTCGTCGGCGACGACGGTGTGCTCGCGGACGGTGACGTCGTGGGTGTAGCCCTCGCGCCGCTTCGCGACCGCGCGCCGGACCTCGGCTCCTCGGCCACCGTCAGCCCCTTCCCTCGAACAGCTCCGGATCGTCGACGTCGGCGAAGCGGGCCATCGCGTAGGCGAAGTCGTTGGCGCGGTTCAGGTAGCGCTGGACCGCGTCGGAGGCGAGCTCCTCGGCTTCGCCGAGCGCGATCACGCGGCGCTCGGCGCGGCGGATCACGGCGCGGGCGAGGTCGAGCTGGGCCGAGAGCTGGGTGCCGCCGGTGATCACGAACTTCGGCGGCAGCTCGACCCGGTCCATGTAGGCGTCGATCCGCTCCTCGAGCCACTCGACCATCTCGTCGGTGACCCGGCTGACGCCGTCCTCGAGCCGCTCCGCCGCCTCCGGCGCGGTCGCCAGCTCGGCGCCGCAGACGAAGAGCTCGCGCTGCAGCCGCAGGACGTCGTCGTGGACCTCGGCGTCGCCGGGCCCGCACAGCGAACGCGCGACGCCGAGCGCCGAGCCGGCCTCGTCGACCGCGCCGTAGGCCTCGATCCGCGCGTCCGACTTCGGCTTGCGCCCGCCGTACCAGAGCGACGTGGTGCCGTCGTCGCCCTTGCTGCGTGTAGATCTTGACCACGTTCAGCTCAGGGGGTTGAAGACGATCCCGGTGAGGAGCTTCGGGAAGAAGTAGGTCGACTTCGGCGGCATCGTCTCGCCGGAGGCCGCGACCTCGCGGACCGCCTCGACCGGGGTCGGGCGCAGCATGAAGAGGCAGTCGCGCTCGCCGGACTCGATCGAGGCGACGGCGGAGGCGGGGTCCGAGTCGTAGGCGAGCCCCTGCTTGGCCGCGATGTCGTCGGTGCTCATCCCGAGGATCCCGCGCAGGACGAGCGTCTCGAGGATCACCGCGTCGAGGTCGCGGTAGGCCTCGGGCTGGTCGGGCAGCGCCTCGGCGAGCGGCGCCCGGTCGCGCAGCCGCAGCCGGTAGCCCTGCTTGTGGTGGGAGTCGGCGTAGCCGAAGACGCCGACGCCCTCCTCGCCCGCCGGGTCGAGCGCGTCGAGCCCGACCTCCTCGATATCGAAGAGCTCGCGGATGCCCGCGCCGAGCGGCTCGTACTGGCGAGGGGTCGAGGTCGTAGAGGAGGCGGTGCGTGGGGAAGACGGCGAGGCCGGGGTCGTCGAGCGAGACCAGCGACATCAGGACGAACGAGTGCGGCCCCTCGTCGTCGGCGCCGACCTCGGCCTCGTAGGCGCGCGCGGTCTCGTAGCGATGGTGGCCGTCGGCGATCAGGAGCTCGGAGTCGGCGAGCTCGGCCGCGATCGCCTCGTGCACCGCCGGGTCGGCGATCCGCCAGACGCGGTGGACCGTGCCGTCGTCGTCGGTCGCCTCGCCCCAGGCGTCGCCGAGCGCCGGCTCGAGGTGCTGCCAGGCGTCGCCGGCGTGCAGCGCGAAGATGGGGGAGAGGTTGTGCCGCGTCGCCCGCGTCAGCCGCAGCCGGTCCTCCTTCGGCCCCGGCTGGGTGCGCTCGTGCGGCCGCACCCCGCCCGGCCCGTACGGCTCGAGCCGCACCCGCGCGAGGAACCCGCGCCGCGTCCGCGTCTGCCCGTCGGGCCCCGTGAACTCCTGCGCATAGGGCCAGATCGCCGCCTCGCGATCGCGCTTGAGGATGTCCTGCAGCAGCCACTCGTCGAACGTCTCGGCCGCGTGCTCGTAGGGATCGGCGCCCTCGGGGGCCTCGGGCAGGTCGACCTCGACGACGTTGAACGGCGAGCGCGCGAGCAGCTCCTTGCGCTTCTCGGGAGTCGATCACGTCATAGGGCGGCGCGGTCACGTCGCCGAGTCGACCCGACCATCCCCAACTCGTAATGAACCGCCTCGAGCGGCCTGACATCCGCCATCGGCGCGGAACCCTAGTGATCGCGGGAGCGCCGCCGCCCGCGCCTAGAATCGCTCCAGCGTCGGGGCGTGGCGCAGCCTGGTAGCGCGCCGCCTTTGGGTGGCGGAGGTCCCCGGTTCAAATCCGGGCGCCCCGATTTCACATCCTCCCGTTCGGGATAGCCTGAGCACAGATGCGCCTGCGCCTGGCGGAGCTGATCGCGGCCTTGTCGCTGGCGACCGATCTCGGGCTCGGCATGCCGCAGGAGCACGTGCTGCGCCAGTGCCGGATCGCCCTCGGCGCTGGCCGACCGGGTGGACGTCGACGACGCCGAGCGCGCCGCCGTCTACTACACGGCGATGCTGGCGTGGGTCGGGTGCACGGCCGATTCCCACGAGCTGGCGGCGCAGTTCGGGGACGAGATCGAGTTTCGCGCGGCCGCCCACGAGGTCGACCTCGCCGGCCTGCCGATGATGGGCTTCCTGCTCGGCCGGGTCGGGACCGGCCGCCCGCCACTGGAGCGGGCGCGGATGGCGGCGGAGCTGGTGGCGACTCGGGGGCGCGCCGCCGCCGAAGCGATGACGGCGCACTGCATGGTCGCCTCGCAGATCGCGCGGCGCCTCGGGCTCGGCCCCGAGGTCCAGGAGCCCCTCGTGCACGTCTTCGCGCGCTGGGACGGCAAGGGGATCCCGGCGGGACCGGCGGCGAGGAGCTGCCGCTGGCGATCAGGCTGGTCCACATCGCCGCGATCGCCGAGGTCCACCACCGCAGCGGCGGCGTCGACGGCGCGGTCGCGGTCGTGCGCGAGCGCGCCGGCAGCCAGTTCGACCCCCGCCTGGCGGAGGCGTTCGCCGACTGCGCTACCGAGCTCCTCGACGGGCTTGCCGAGGAGTCGAGCTGGGACGCGGTGATCGCGGCCGAGCCGGGGCTGGCCAAGCCGCTCGTCGGCGACGCAACTCGACACGGCCCTCGAGACGCTCGCCGACTTCGGCGACCTGAAGTCACCCTGGTTCACCGGCCACTCGCGCGGCGTCGCGCGGCTGGCGGCCGCCGCCGCGCGGGAGGCCGGGCTTCGGATGAGGCGGTCACCGAGCTGCGCCGGGCGGCGCTCGTCCACGACCTCGGGCGCACCGGGGTGCCGAACACGATCTGGGACAAGCCCGGGCCGCTGACCGACGCCGAGTGGGAGCGCGTGCGCCTGCACCCGTACTACGCGGAACGGATGCTCGCCCGCCCGGAGGCCCTCGCCCGCCTGGGGGCGATCGCGGCCTGCCACCACGAGCGCCTCGACGGCTCCGGCTATCACCGCTCGCTGCCGGGATCGGCGCTCTCGCCCTCCGCGCGGATCCTCGCCGCCGCGGACGCCTACCACGCGATGACGGAGGCCCGGCCGCATCGGGACGCGCTCGAGCCCGAGCAGGCGGCCGCCACGCTCCGCGGCGAGGTTCGCGCCGGGCGGATCGACGCCGACGCGGCCGAGGACGTCCTCACCGCGGCCGGCCACCGTCGCGCCGGCGCTCGCGAGCGCGCACGCCCCGCCGGGCTGACGGCCCGCGAGCTCGAGGTGCTGCTGCTCGTCGCCCGCGGTGCCTCGAGCCGCGATGTCGCCAGGAGCTGACGATCACCGAGAAGACCGCGCGCAACCACATCGAGCACATCTACACCAAGCTCGACGTCTCCACCCGTGCCGAGGCATCGCTCTATGCGATGCGTCACGGACTCGTCGACTGACCCCTCCGAAGTTGAGGCGAATGCCTCATGACAGGCCTCCGGACCGAGGCCTACGGTCGCTCGTGTTGCTTCCACCAAACCCAAGGAGGGCAGACCAATGCGATTGATCTTCGAGGGACTCCTCCGGCGCCAGTCTCGGGGTAGCGCGATGAGCGCCCTCGGTCCGATCGGCCGGCTCGGCCGGCTGGCGGCGAAGCATCGCGGACGGGTCTTCGTCGCCTGGGCGCTGATCGCCGTCGGCCTCGGCATCCTCGCCCCGCGGGTCGAGACGGCGCTCTCCGGCGCCGGCTGGCAGGCGAGCGGCTCGCGAGTCGGTCGCAGGCGCGCGAGCAGATCGATCGCAACTTCGCCGGCGCCGGCGGCTACGCGCTGCAGGTCGCCGTCCACTCGCCGGACCTCGTGGCGACCGCGCCCGAGTTCCGGCAGACGGTGGCCCGTTCGCAGCGGGTCCTGCGGCGCGATCCCGCCGTCGGCCGGGTCTCCCCGCCGCAGCCGGGCCTCTCGATCTCGCCCGACGGCCACACGGCCGTGATCCGGGCCGGCGCGGCCGCCGATCCGAACGCGATGGTCGACGCCGCCGAGCGCCTCAAGACCAAGCTCGCCGACGCCGCCGGCCCGGGGTTGCCGTCAACCTGACCGGCGCCTCGGGGATGTGGTCGGACTTCAACCAGGCGAACCGCGAGGCGATGCTCAAGTCCGAGCTCATCTCCTGGCCGGTGACGATGGCGATCCTGGTGCTGGCCTTCGGCTCGCTGGTGGCCGCCGGCCTGCCGCTGATGCTGACCATCGTCGGGCTGGTCGCCTCCGCGGGGCTGCTCTTCCTCGGGACGCTGGTCTCGCCGATCTCGATCTGGGCGATGAACTTCGCGCTGATGTTCGCGCTCGCGCTGGGCATCGACTACGCGCTCTTCGTCGTCGATTCGCTTCCGGGGCGCGCACTTCGGCCAGAAGCTCAATCCCGTCGACGCGGTCGCGACGACGATGGACACGGCCGGCAAGGCCGTGCTCTTCTCGGGACTGACCGTGCTGGTCTCGCTCTCGGCGGTGATGCTGGTGCCGAGCCCGGCCTTCCGCTCGACGGCCCTGGGCATCATCGTCGCGGTCCTCTTCGTGCTGGCCGCGACGCTGACGCTGCTGCCCGCGGTGCTCGCGAAGCTCGGCCCCCGGGTCGACCGCCTGTCGCTTCCCTGGCTGCGCAGCGGCGAGCATCGCTCGCCGCGCTTCGCCCGCTGGGGCGAGCTGCCTCTGGCGCCGGCCGTACCTGTTCGGCGGCCTCGCCGCTGGTGGCGCTGCTGGTCCTCGCCCTACCCGGTGCTCTCGCTGCGCACGGCGATGCCCTCGATCAAGGTCGTGCCGCCCGGCGATCAGTCGCGGCAGGGCTATGAGCAGATCCAGGCGGGCTTCGGACCGGGCGCGCCCGGCGCCCTCCAGATCGTCGCCCCGGCCGCGGCGCGCCAGACGAGGCGATGACCGCGGTGCAGGGCGACCCGGGCATCGCCCGCTCCCTGCCGCCCGAGCCCGGTGGCGGTGGCCTGGCGCTGATCGAGGCGATCCCGACCGGCGATCCCTCGAGCCCCGAGCTGGGCGCGACGATCGACCGCCTGCGCTCCGAGCTTCCCTCCGGCGCCCTGGTCGGCGGCGCGGCGGCCGAGAACCACGACCTCGAGGCCGCGCTGGCGGCCAAGACGCCCGTGGTGATCGGGGTCGTCCTGGCGCTCGGCTTCCTGCTCCTGCTCGTCGCGTTCCAGGCGCCCGTGGCGGCCGCGATCGGCGTGCTGCCAAACCTGCTCGCGACCGGCGCCGCCTTCGGGATCGCGAAGTGGATCTTCCAGGACGGCCACCTCGCCGGATTGCTCGGCTTCCAGCCGCAGGGCTTCCTCGATGCCTGGGCGCCCGTGTTCTTCTTCGCGATGATCTTCGCGATCTCGATGGACTACACGGTCTTCCTGCTCTCCTCCGCCAAGGAGCACTGGGACGCGAGCAGCGACGCCCGCAAGGCGATGGTCGGCGGGCTCGCCCACTCCGGGCGCGTGATCATCGCCGCCGGGGCGGTGATGGTGGCCGTCTTCTTCACCTTCGCCCTCTCGGGGCCGCTGCCCCCCAAGGAGATGGGCGTGATCCTCGGCGATCGCCGTGCTGCTGGACACCTTCGTGGTGCGGCTGCTGCTGATGCCGGTGCTGCTGCGCCTCGCGGGGCCCGCCGCCTGGTACGTGCCGAGCTGGCTCGGTCGCGTCCTGCCGGACGTCCGCGTCGGCCACGGCGACGCAACCCCCGCTCGCTCGGCGAGCCTCTCGACCTCGCCCTAGGGGTTCGCCGCGATGAACCGCGAGATCTGCTCGATCAGCTTCGGCTGGTCGCGCGGGGTCAGGTGGCCGGCGCCGAGCACCTCGAGCGAGGTGAGGCCGCGGGCGCTGCGGCTGTAGCCGAGTACCTCGCCGTCGCTCACCCACTTCTCCCGGCCGGCCTTCTCGTAGCGCTTCGCGCCGCTCCACTTCATCTTCGACATCCACTTGCGGGCGCCGAGGAAGTTGACGTCCTTGGCGTCGTTGAGGCCGGAGACGACCATCACCGGGACGCCTGCGTCGAGCAGGTCGGCGACGACGCCTCGCTGCGAGTCCATTTCGCCGACCTGGTAATTCTCGTAGATCTGGTCGGAGCCGAGCTCGAAGAGGCCCTCGGGCCGGGCGTGGATCGCGGCGCGCACGTCGGCGCGATTGAGGTAGTCGAGGATCGGCTGGTAGTCGATGTCGCCGGTCTCGCGATGTTGGCGAGGTAGCGGCCGCTCATCTTCGCGATCTTCGGCTGGATCGACTCGCAGATCTCGGTCGCCTTGCGGGTCGAGGGCGGCGGGCGGTCCATCGCCTCCTGGCAGCGCTCGTAGATCTCGTCGAGCTTCGCCTTCTGGTCCGCGTCGATCAGCCCATGGGTGAGCGCGTAGCGCGCGATCGTCCCGACCTGCACGAGCGGATCGACCCAGCCCGCGACGATCACGACGCCGCCAGGTTGAACTCGGCGCCGCGCTCGTTCGCCTCGAGCATCTGCTTGGCCAGCACCGGCATGTAGGTGCCGCCGTAGGACTCGCCGACCAGGTAGAGCGGGCTCTCCTGCATCCCGCGGCGCTCGATCACGTGCGCCGAGCGCCGTTCGCAGCTGGGTGATGCCCTGGCCGAGGTTCTCGGCGTACATCCCGTTCACCGGGAACGAGAGCCCGATGCCGAGGGGATGGTCGAAGACGAGGTAGTTGGCGGCGTTCGTCCAGGAGTCCGGGTACGGCCTCAGCTGGCCGTCGGGGATGATCGTGTAGGGCCCGTTCTCGGAGAAGAAGCCGTACATGCTGCTCGAGCCCGGCCCGCCGTTCGACCACAGGATCGTGGGCTGGGTCGTGTAGCCGGGGCCGCGGGTGGCGAGCCAGTAGAAGAGCCCCGACTGGCCGGTGCAGAGGACGTCGGCGCAGTCCGTCGCGCTCGTCGAGGCGTAGCCCGCGTACTGCGGCGTCGGCACCGGCAGGTCGGGAAGCGAGGCGACCTGGTCGCGTCGCCGACGGGATCCTGGGCACCGGCGGGCGCGACCGCGCCCAGCAGGGCGACGAGCGCGCACGCGAGCGCGGACCCTGCCCGGGACCTCATCCCCGACGTACTCCGACTCGAGCACGAGATCCTTGATCAGCGTCTGGTACTCGACGTGGGTCTCGTGCTCGGTGGTGCGCCAGTCGCGGCCCTCGTGCTCGCGCATGTACTCGCGGTACTCCGGGGCGCCCGGCACCTTCACGTTGTCCGCCACGACGACCGAGCCCGGGTGCAGCCAGCCGCGCTCGAGGATGCGCTCGAGGTCGGGCAGGTACTCCTCCTTGGCGTGGTCGACGAAGGCGAAGTCGAGCGAACCCGCAGCGAAGCCGTGCTCGCCCTCGAGCGCCGCGATCGTCTTGCCGCCGTCGCCGAGCGTCCCGACGACGACCGTCACCCGGTCGCTCGGCACCCGCGTGAGTCGAGGATCCGCCGCGCGATCTCGGCGTTGTCGGCGTTGAACTCGAGCGAGTGGAGGTGCGCGCCGGCCGGCATCGCGCGGGCGGTCCGCAGGGCGCTGTAGCCGCAGTAGGTGCCGAGCTCGAGCAGCCGGCGGGGCTCGGCGCGGCGGATCGCGGCGTCGAGGATCTCGCCCTTCTCGTCGCCGACGTTGATCAGGAACTTCTGGTCGTAGGCGAACTCGTCGACCGCCGCGATCGCGGCGTCGAGGTCGCCGGCCGGAGCGTGGCGTCTCACGTACTCGCCGAGCGCCGCCTCGCGGCCGTCCCCGACCTGCCACTCGGTCGTGAGCCGCTTCATGCCCAGCCCCATGCGGATGAACGACCAGCGCAGGAAGGGGAGGCGCCTAGTCAGGCTGGGCATCGCTCTCCGCGAAGAACGCCTGCAGGCGGACGTCCTCCTTCAGCCCGTTCACGTGCTCGAAGCGATCCAGCTCCTCGCCCGTCTCGGGCGTCGATCAGGAGCGTGTACTCGACCTCGCGCGAGAGCGCCAGCTCGTCGGTCGGGCACGACGGTCACCAGGTAGTACGGCTTGCCGTCGCGGAACGCGAGGCGCGGCTCGACGACCTCGCGCAGCGTGACCGTGTAGCTGTCGCCCTCGGAGTCGCAGCAGCGCTCCTCCTCCCAGCGCAGCGGCAGCGCGCGCGCCTTGTTGAGGACGTCCTCGGTCGAGATCAGCGGCTGGTCCGCCGGCGGCATCCAGACCTCGGTCTCGCCCGTGGAGGAGTCGGCGAGGACGAGCGCCTTGACGCCGCCCTGCGGCGCATCGCTGTCGATCACCGTCAGCCAGACGGTGCTGCTCCGGGCTGATCGAGGTCAGGAACGGCTGCTTGTTGCCCTCGCCGTCGACGATCTCGCCGTCGAATCGTCGGCGACGCGGCCAGCGCCTCGGCCTGGGCCCGCGCGAGCGCCTCGGGGAAGATGCGGCCGGTCCGGACCAGCTCCGTCGCGCGCGCCGCCTCCTCCGGCGAGATGTCCTCGAGTGGTGCCGTCGCGGTGGTAGACGAGCACGCCCTTGAAGTAGGGCTGTGGGAACGGGAAGCCGCTGTAGCCCATGTACGGCGCCATCGCGAAGGCGTCGTCCTTGCCGTCGGGGACGAGGATCGGGTACTGGATCGCGGCTCGTGGGGTGGTCGATGTTCGCCTTGCCCTTCATCGTGCCGGGCGTGATCCCGCCCGACCGAGTGCGCGAAGCCGGTCATGCTGGATGTCGGACTCCTCGATCAGGTCGTCGAGCGGGCGGATCGCGACGCCGCCCGACTCGCCGCCGTTCCAGCGCGAGCGCCACTCGCCCGTGTAGGTCAGCTCGCCGCTCTCGGGTCGCGGACGAGGTGGATCTCGTCGGAGTCGCGGAACGCCTGGTTGTCGGTGATGCCCGGTGCGGGGAAGGAGGCGCGGCTGGGTCCGCTCGGGCAGCTCCTCGACGACCGTGTAGTCGATCTCGTCGAGGCTGATCTCGCGCGGCGAGATCAGCGTGAAGAAGAGGCCGAGGCAGAGGACCACGAGCCCGGCGAGGAAGCCCCAGCCCCATGCGAACGGCGGGCGCCGTCGCGACGGGGGCGCCGCCGGCCGCGGCCTGAGCTGGCCGGCGAGCTGCCGCGCTCGGGCTGGCGTGGTGGGCGCGGGGGCAGCCCGGTTCGAGGCGAGCATGCGAAGGGCGCCCACGGCGAACCCGACCACGACCATGACCACGAGCGGCACCAGGACGAGCATCGGGTGCTGCCAGATGAACAGGGTGAACAGGTGCCAGACGCCCGTGTAGACGAGCGCCGGCGATCACGAACAGGGCGACGACCGACCAGATGATCCGGCCGATCACGCCGCCGCCGTCCCCGTACCCAAGGTCCCGCGCACGGCTCGGACCCTATCGCTAGCTTTCGACGGCGATGGCGGTCGCCTGGAGTGACGAGTGGACGAGATCCTCGGCGGAGACCTCGCTGCCGGTTTCGCCTACCTGACGCCGGCCAAGGGCGTCGTGATCACGCCGATGGCGCCGCTCGGCCTCCGCGACCGCGAGACGGGGCACGGTGACCCTCTCCACCTCGCTCGGGCTCTGGAAGAAGCTCGACCGGATCCGCCGCAACCCCGGCGTCGCCGTCGCCTACCACGCCCGCGAGCACGGCCTCACGGATCGGCCCGGCTACGTCCTGGTCCAGGGCCGCGCGTCCTTCGACCCGAACCCCGATCGCGAGTGGCTCGAGTCGATCACGCCCGAGTGGGACCGGTTCCTCGGGCCGCGGTCGACCGGTCCTCGTGGGGCGCGCGCTCGACGTCTACTACTGGCAGCGGGTCGCGATCGAGATCGAGGTCGAGCGCATCCTCGCCTATCCGACGACCGACGCCGAGGGCGTGCCGGAGGTGTTCGGCTCGGATCCGCCGCCGCCGCCCGACGCCCCAGTCGGAGCCGAAGGGCGGCACCGGTCCCGCGCCAGGACGTCGCCGAAGGCCGCGGCGCACGACCAGCGACTGCCGCACACCCTGGTCGGCTGGTGCGGGTCCGACGAGCCTGCCCAAGGTCGTCCCGGTCCGGGGCGTCGAGGCGCGGCGCCGGACGGCCTGCGCCTCAGCCTGCCTCCTGGCTCGGCGCCGGCGGGTGGCCGGCGCGCCGGGCTCACGTCGCACTGGTTCCGCCCGCGGATGATCGGGCAGGAGCAGCGGATCTACACGGGCTGGATGACGAGCGAGGACCCCGACGACGGCGCTCTACGCCCCGCACACGAAGGCCGGCTACCGGCTGCCGCCGTCGCGGCCGCTGATGCTCGCGGGCTGCGCCACCCTGGCGCGCGGCATGAAGAAGGCCGCGCGCAAGGCGGGCGTCGCGCCCGGCCGGATAGGGGCATGCGATGGCCGCCGAGCACTTCCGCGTCGCGATCGTCGGCAGCGGCTTCTCCGGGATCGGGATGGCGATCCGGCTGCGAACAGGAGGGGATCGAGGACTTCGTCGTGCTCGAGCGCGCCGAGCGAGCTGGGGGGCACCTGGCGCGACAACACCTATCCCGGCTGCCAGTGCGACATCCCCTCGGCCCTCTACTCCTTCTCGTTCGCGCCGAACCCGGAGTGGTCGCCGCTTCTACCCGCTCCAGGCCGAGATCCGCGACTACCTGAGCCGCTGCGCGACGGACTTCGGCGTGCTCCCGAGGATCCGCTTCGACAGCGACGTGACCGAGGCCGAGTGGGACGAGGACGCGCGCCGCTGGCGCCTCGGGACCGACGGGCGGCCCGCTCAGCGCCGACGTGCTGGTCTCGGCCATGGGCGGGCTGAGCGAGCCCGCCGACCCCGACATCCCGGCCTCGGACGACTTCGAGGGCGCCCGCTTTCACTCCGCCGATCTGGAACCACGACCACGACCTCTCCGGCGAGCGCGTCGCCTCGATCGGCACCGGCGCCTCGGCGATCCAGTACATCCCGAAGATCCAGCCACGGGTCGGCAGGCTTCACGTCTTCCAGCGCACCCCGTCCTGGGTCATGCCCGACCCGGACCGGCGCGTGACCGACCTCGAGCACCGGCTCTGGAGGCGCTTGCCCTCGACGCAGCGGGCGCTGCGCCGCGCGCTCTACTTGGCCCACGAGTCCACCGTTTTCGGCACGATCGTGAACCGCCGGCTCTCCACGGGCTCGAGGCGATCGCCCGCCGCCACCTCCGCTCCCAGGTCCGCGACCCCGACCTGCGGCGGAACGCCTGACCCCGAGCTACACGATCGGGTGCAAGCGGATCACGATGTCGAACACCTACTACCCGGCGCTCACCCAGCCCAACACCGAGCTCGTCACCGATCCGATCACCGAGGTCCGCCCGCACTCGATCGTCACCGCCGACGGCACGGAGCGCGAGGTCGACACGCTGATCCTCGGCACCGGGTTCCGCGATCTTCGACAACCCCGCGTTCGGGCGGGTCCGCGGCCGCGGCGGGCTCAGCCTCGCCGAGGCCTGGGGCGGCAGCCCGCGCGCGTATCTCGGCTCGACGATCACCGGCTTCCCCAACCTCTTCCTCCTCGTCGGCCCGAACAGCGCCGGCGGCTACAACTCGATCATCTTCACCACCGAGGCCACATCAACTACGCGCTGGGCGGCGATCAGGGCCATGGACGCCGGGGCCGGATCGACTCGGTCGAGGTTCGCCCCGAGGTCTACGACGGCTTCGCCCGCGAGGCGGACGGCGGCTCGCCGAACAGCGTCTGGAACGAGGGCGGCTGCGCCAGCTGGTACTTCGACGAGAACGGGCGCAACGCCGTCTGGTGGCCGGGCTTCACCTGGCGGCTCTGGCAGCGCACCCGCCGTTTCGACCCCGGCGAGTACGTGCGTCCGGCCCGCCGCCTAGCGGTCGTCGGCGAGCGCCGCGCGGGCGAGCAGCCTCGAGCTCGCCGGCGACGCGCGTCGAGCGGCTCGACCGAGCCCTGGGCCCGCGGCCAGCACGATCGCGCCCTCGATCGAGGCGACGATCATCGTCGCGACCGAGCGGGCGCGCTCGGCGGCGACGCCGTTGCGCTCGAACGAATCGGCGAGCAGGTCCTCCCAGCTGCGGATCGCCTCGGCCGCGGCGGCGCGGGCGCCCGGCGTCCGCGAGCCCTCGAGCGCCGCGGCGACGACCGGGCAGCCGTCCTCGAACTTCGGCGCTCGAGGCCCTCGCCGACCGCGGCGGCGAAGCCGGTCATCGTCGCGACCGGGTCGTCCTCGGCGAGCGCGGCCGCGAGCGCCGCGGCGACGTACTCGCCCGCGTAGCGCGTCGCCTCCTCGGCGAGCTCGGCCTTGCCGCCGGGGAAGTGGTGGTAGATCGAGCCGCGCGGCGCGCCGCTGTGCGCGATGACGTCGGAGAACGCGGTCCCGTCGACGCCCTTGCTGCGAAAGAGCACGGCGGCGCTGCGGATCATCCGCCGGCGCGACTCGCTGCTTGTCGGGACAATGGCATCCATCGCTATGACGGTCATCATGATACGGTATGACGCCCGTCATACAAACGAGCTCGAAGGGAGCACGCAAATGCCGATGATCGACGTCACCTATCCCGAGGGAGCGCTCGACGCCGACGCCCGGACGAAGCTCGTCGAGGACCTGACGACATCGCTGCTTCGCGCCGAGCGGGCGCCGGACACCGAGTTCTTCCGCAGCGTCACCTGGGTCTACCTCCACGAGCTGCCCGAGGGCGCCGATCAACGCCTCCGGCAAGCCGGTCGCCGAGCCCGTCTTCCGGGTCAGGTGACGACCCCCGAGGGCGCGCTGTCCGACCGCCGCCGCGCCGAGATGGTCGAGAGCGGCACCGCCGCCGTCCTCGAGGCCGCCGGCCTCAGCGAGGAGGACTCGATGCGGGTCTGGGTGCTGATGCGCGAGATCGACGAGGGCAGCTGGGGCGCGGCCGGCCAGGTGATCCAGTTCAAGCAGCTCGTCGAGGCGGCGAAGGCCGAGCGCGAGAAGGCCGCGGAGCCGGT
>CAWJOD010000006.1:0-110553 GCA_963844425.1 uncultured Thermoleophilia bacterium
GACCGGAGGGAACCGAGCGCCCCGAGCTGATGCTCGAACGCAACGCCGTCAACGGCCGGGCAGCGGCCTACGTCTGCGAAGGCTTCGCCTGCCGCGCGCCGGTCACAGACGCCTCGGAGCTCGCCGACTCCCTATAGGCTGAGCGTCGATGGGAACCACCGAGACCGAGACCGCGCGCGAGGTCGTCGCCGAGTACTTCGACGCGCTCCGCGAGCAGGATCTCGACCGCGCGACCGCCACCTGGAAGCCCGGCGCGGTCGATCACCTCGACGGGTTCGACGACCTCGTCGCCCCGGACGGGATCCGCGACTACTTCTCGATGATCTTCAGCGCCGTCCCCGACTGGCGGTTCGAGGTCCTGACGATGGTCGCCGAGGGCAACGACGTCGCGGTCCACTGGCGCGCTCGCGGCACCTTCTCGGGCACCGGAAAGTTCCAGGGCCTCGCCCCCAACGGCAAGCCGATCGACCTCCACGGCGCCGACGTGCTCCAAGTCGAGGACGGCAAGATCGTCTCCAACTTCGCCTACACGAACGGCATGGTCTTCGCCCAGCAGGTCGGGGCGCTGCCGCCCTCGGGCTCGACGCAGGAGCGGGCGATGGCCTCGCTCTTCAATGCGAAGACGGCGCTGACCAAGCGCCTCAAGCGCTGACGAGCACGCAGACGCCCGGGCGGGCTCAGGGCTGATGCTCGAAGCGGCCGGATGGGGGCTCGTCGGCGGCGCATCGCTGCTGATCGGGGCCGTGATCGCGATCGCGACTCCCGTGCGGAGCTGGGTCGTCGGGCTCGTCCTCGCGTTCGGCGCGGGCGCCCTGGTCAGCGCGCTCACCTTCGAGCTGACCGAGGAGGCCTACGTCCAGGGCGGCGCCGATGCGGTCGCGATGGGCCTCGCGCTCGGCGCGCTCGCTTTCTTCGCCGGCGACTGGCTGATCGACCACCGCGGCGGCGAGATGCGGCTGAGCCAGACGGGCGAGCAGGCGGAGGGGTCGCCGAAGGCGCTCCTCTTCGGCGCGATCCTCGACGGGATCCCGGAGTCAGCGGTGATCGGGCTGACCCTGCTCTCGGGCGAGGGCGTGGGTGTCGCGGTCGTCGCGGCGGTGTTCCTGTCCAACTTCCCCGAGGGCCTCTCATCGTCCGCGGGCCTCCGCGCGGCGGGCTGGCCGGCGGCGAAGGTGCTGGGCGTCTGGGCGCTGGTCGCGCTGGTGTGCGGGATCTGCGCCGGCGCTGGCTACGGCCTGCTCGAGGGCGCCTCGGGAAACGCGGTCGGCCTGATCAACGCTTTCGCCGCCGGCGCCGTGCTGACGATGCTCTGCGACGTGATGTTCCCGGAGGCGATTAGGCCCGGCGGCAAGGCGGCCGGGTTGGTCACGGTGCTCGGGTTCGCGATCGCCTTCATCCTGACGACGCTCGAGTAGGCCAAAGATCAGGGTGCTCCCCCTGACGACAAGGGGCCCTGGGTGCTGGATGCTGCCCGCACGATTCGTTAAATGAAAGGCACGATGAGCACCGCTTCACGGAAGATAACCCGGCTGAGCTACGCGAACATCATGGCGACGGTCGCCCTCTGCGTCGCGCTCGGCGGCGGCGCCTACGCCGCCTCCACCGCACCCAAGAACTCGGTCAACTCGAAGAGCGTCAAGAACGATTCGCTGACCGGAGCGGACCTGCAGGAACGCTCGCTGGGCGCGGTCCCGAGCGCCGAGAGCGCGACCGGCGTCGCCGACAACTCGATCACGGGCGGCAGCGTCGTCAACGACTCGCTTAGCGGCGCCGACCTCAACGAGTCGTCGCTCGGGCAGGTGCCGAGCGCGGCTGCGGTCGCCCCGGACTCGGTCACCGGCGCAGGCGTAGCCGACGACTCCCTCGGGGGAGCGGACGTGAACGAGTCCTCGTTGCAACTGCCGGCCGTGCCGGCCGCGCCCGACGAGGCGACGCCGATCTCGAAGCGCCAGTCCGCGAACACCGGATTCGAGACCGTGTTCGAGGAGAACGGCCTACGGGTCGAGGTGGATTGCTCGGGAGCCCTCGGGAGTGGAAACGTCCGATTCGACCTGCTCGCACCCGGCGTGCTCGAGCGGACCGCCCTGTTCAACGGGGGCGCAGTGGCAACAGGCTCCCAAGGCGGGCCCGCGAACGACGCCGCATTGGCCAACGCGAGCGTGAGCGGAGAGATCGACGTCGCGGCCCGGTGGCGGCGAGACAGCGACGGCAAGGTCGTGACGGTCTCGATGGCCGTGATCACGACGAACGGCGCGCTCTCGCCCATCACCGACTGCGTCCACGTCGGGACGGCGCTCGCGGAGGAATGAGCACGAGCGCCGGTGCGCTCAGCGCTTCTCGACGCGCAGCTCGGCCTCCATGCCGAGCCCGCGGTGGCCCTCGAGCGAGCACCAGAGGACGTAGCGCCTGCCGGCCTTGAAGCGGGTCTGGATCCGGTTCGACTGCTCCGAGCCGGTCTCGGGGATCGGCACGTAGCTCGGACTTCCCGCCGCGCTTGATCCGCACGTCGTGCGCGTCCTCGCCGCGGTTGTAGAGCTCGACGATCGCCGGGCCCGGCTCGAGCTTCGTCTTCGAGAGGACGAGGTTCCATTCGTCCGAGGTGACGAGCAGGCGCTCGGGGGCGGTGGTCGCCGAACCCGCCGGCGTCGCCGTCGCGGCCAGCATCAAGGCAGCGGCGAGGAGCGCCCTCCTCATCGCGCCACCGCGACGCGGCCGACCGAGCCGGCGTCGGGGATCACGGCGGCGGCGTCGACGCCGAACCACTGCTCGATCAGCGAGCAGTAGAGCGCGCGGAAGTCGGAGGTGGCGCGAAGGTTGCCGTCCGGATCGAGCTGGTCGAGCCCCGGGAACTCGCCGATCATCTGGCCGCGGGCGCCGTTGCCGATGACGAAGCCGCAGCCGGCGGCGCCGTGGTCGGTGCCGTCGGACGCGTTCTGCTCGACGCGGCGGCCGAACTCCGACCAGACCATGGTCAGCACGCGGTCGGCGAGGCCGCGGGCCTCGAGGTCGCGCTGGAAGGCGAGCAGGGTGTCGGCGGTGAGCGCGAGGTTGTCGGCGAGGTCCTCGGGCTGGGAGTCGTGGGTGTCGTAGTCGCCGGGCGCGTTGACGGCGACGCAGCGGAGCGGCAGCCCCGCCGCGAGCATGGCCGCCAGCGCGGCCATCGACTCCGGGAAGTCCTCGTCATCGTTGTCCGGGTAGGGCACCGGCGTGCCCAGCGACTCGCCCTCCTCGAACGGGGAGAGCTGCTCGCGCAGGCGCATCGACTGCGCGGCGACGGCGCCTGACCTGGCCAGCCACGGATCGCCGCCCTGGACGCGCGTTGCCGAGGCGGGCGAACGCGTCGAACATCAGGGTCTCGACGTCGCCCCACACGCCCGGGCCCCAGAGGTCGTAGGTCGGGCCGTCGATGGCGGCGACCGGGACGTTGGCGCGACGCGATCGCGGGCGAGAGGCGGCCGTCGAGCGAGAGGCCCTGGAGCGGGTTGTCCTGGGTACCCGTGGCGTCGAGCAGGCGGCCCATCCAGCCGGTGTTCGCGTGCGGCCTGAAGCGCGCCGACCTCCCAGTAGTGGCGGGAGGTGAAGTGCGACTGGTCGGGGTCCGCGTAGCCGACGGCGGGCAGGACGCTGACCTTGCCCTCGGCGTGCAGCTGGGCGAGCGGCGCGGCGGAGGGGTGCCACATCAGGCGGCCGTCCTCGGAGAACCGGGTGCCCGAGCCCTCGGGCAGCGCGAGCGTGTTGCGATAGCCGCGGTAGCGGCCGTCGCCGACCGGCGCGAGCACCGAGAGCGAGTCGATACCGCCCTCGAGGAAGACGGAGACGAGCACGCGCCCGTCGGCGGCGGCGGCCTTGGCGACCCCCTCCTGGAGCGCGCTGACGCCGAGCTTGGACGCGCCGTAGACGGTCAGCGCCAGCTCCGCCCGAGCGAAGCAGGAAGGAGCGGCGGCTGAGGCCGGTGCCGGCCGGAAGCGGCGTGCCGGCCTCGACCCGCGGGCAGCCCCCGGCCGGCCTCGGCGGCGGCGCGGCGGACGAGCTCGGCGCGGCGGAATCCCTGGCAGTGGTGGTGGGCCATCGCGTCCTCTCAGCAGGTCTGGAGGTCGGGGGAGGTGGCGACGAGCATCCGCAGCGCGTTCTGGCGCAGGACGCGGTACTGGGACTGCTTCCAGGTGCGGTCGATCAGGCCCTCGACCCGCGTCGGCGAAGCCCTCGAGCTCGGCGCGGGTCGCCTGCGTGATCAGCGGGTTGCCCCAGTACTCGAGGGCGCGGTCGACGGCGGTCGGCGCGTTCTCGGTCGTGTCGTAGGGGTCCTCGGTCTCGAGCGACGTCGTCGCGGGCGATCCGCTGGGCTGCGATCCAGCGGCCGCGCAGGGTCGAGGTGTCGAGCCAGCGGGTCTCGTCCCAGCCGGCGACGTTCGGCGGGTCGAAGAGGCGCTGCCCGGCGAGGTCGGAGATCCAGGTCCACGAGTCGGTCTCGATCCCCCTGCCGCGGGCGCGCAGGAGCCCGGCGATGTAGACGACGGGCGGCTTCACCATCCGCGGGCCCGTCGTAGAGCGCCGGGTGCTTGAGGATCGCCTCGACCAGCGGGCGAACCGCGTAGTTGCCCTTGACGTAGAGCTTGCGCAGCGCCTTGCCGGTCGGCGGCGTCGAGCGGCGATCGGCACGAAGTAGGACCAGAGCTTCTGTACGAGGAAGCCGGGGTGGCGCTTGTGCTCGAGGCAGAGCATGCAGGAGTCGCGCCAGTCGAACTGCCGCGTCTCGCCGAAGATCCGCTTGCGGCCGCCGTCGTGGTACTCGTCCTCGAAGCGGAAGTGGGTCGGGCCGGTGTCGTCGTCCCAGTCGTTCGCCCAGCCGGTCAGGGCGCGGGCCTGCTCGCGGACGTCGTCCTCGCCGTACCCGGCCCCGGCGCCGAGCGTGAACAGCTCCATCAGCTCGCGGGCGTAGTTCTCGTTCGGCGCCCACTTCGTGTTCTCGGTGCCGGAGAGCCAGAGCAGCATCGCCGGGTCGCGCGTGACCCGAGCAGGAGCTGCTTGAACGAGCCGAGCGCGTGCTTGCGGAAGAGCTCGTTCTGGCGCAGGCCGAGCGCGGGCGGGCCGGTGTCGCCGGTCGCGAACCAGTCGTGCCAGACGAGCGTCATGCGCTCGACGAGCTGCTGGTTCGAGCGGACCATGCGGTCGAGCCAGGAGAGGTGGTCGTGGCCCCAGGCGTCGAACGGCGCCAGCGGCAGGCCGTCGTCGTCGTGCGGGTCGGGGCCGGACCAGGCGAGCGCCGGCGGCTTCACAGTGCGGCGACGGCGCGATCAGCCCGAGCTCGCGACCTCGGCGGCCTCGCCGGGCCGCGGGCCGAACCCGGCCCGCAAGAGCAGGCGCTCGGCCTGTGCAGGGCCGAACGGCCCGCTGTAGGTGGGGATCCCCGCCACGGGTCAAGTATCGGCGGATTCCGGGCGGATTTGACCCCTCTGGACGAGATCTACGGGTTTCCCGCAACGGGCCCCGGCTCGGGCCCCCGTCCACGCATAGCGGTGTGGTTTCACTAGGTTCAAGCGATGTGGGCTGCCTCTGTCGCTTTCACGCGAAAGCAGTAGCGGCGTCACAGCGCCTGGCCGCGCCTCGACAATCACCGCCTCCCGCAGTACATCGCCACCACGGATTCCAGCTGGGAGGCAGGCGGTGCAGGTTCGACGGAGAATTACTGGGTTTCGCGGCGGCGCCGCTGCTCGCCGTGGTCGTCTTCGCCCCCGGCGCAGAGGCGAAGCGCGACCTCTACGTCACCGGGTTCACCTCGGCCAACGTCGCGGCACACGCGATCGCCGCCTCCGGCCGCCCTCTGCCCCGGTCGCGGGCTCGCCGTTCGCGGCGGGCACCTACCCGTGCGGGCGTCGCCGCCCCCCCGACGGGCTGCCACCTCTACGTCGAGCAACCAGCCGACAACAACGCCCGCTCTACGAGATCGCCGCCTCCGGCGCCCTGACCCCGGTCGCGGGCTCGCCGTTCGCGGCGGGGGACGAGCCGCTCGGCGTCGCCGCCACCCCCACGGGCGCCACCTCTACGTCCCAACCGGCTGGCGACAACGTCCCGCCCTACGAGTCGCCGCCTCGGGCGCCCTGCCCCGGTCGCGGGCTCGCCGTTCGCGGCGGGCGCTTTCCCGTTCGGCGTCGCCGCCACCCCCGACGGGCGCCTCCTTTACGTCGTCCAACCCGACGGCAAAAACAACGTCTCCGCCTACGCGATCGCCGCCTCCGGCGCCCTCACCCCCGGTCGTCGGGCTCGCCGTTCGCCGCGGGGGACCCGCCGGCCGGCGTCGCCGCCACCCCCGACGGCCGCCACCTCTACGTCGCCAACCCAGCTGACAGCAGCGTCTCCGCCCACGAGATCGCCGCCTCCGGCGCCCTCACCCCGGTCGTCGGGCTCGCCGTTCGCGTGCGGGGGCCGGGCCGACCGGCGTCGCCGCCACCCCCGACGGGCGCCGCCTCTACGTCACCAACTCGGCGGCAGCAGCGTCTCCGCCTACGCGATCGCCGCCTCCGGCGGCCCTCGCCCCGGTCGCGGGCTCGCCGTTCGCGGGCGGGGAGCCAGCCGGGCGGCGGTCGCCGCCACCCCCGACGGGGCGCCACCTCTACGTCGCCAACCACGGCCAGCAACGTCTCCGCCCACGAGATCGCCGCCTCGGGCGCCCCTGACCCCGGTCGCGGGCTCGCCGTTCGCGGCGGGCGTCTCGGCCCTACTTCCTCGCTCGCGATCACCCCGGACCAGCCGCCGGTGGCGGCGTTCACGGTCAGCCCCGCCGAAGCCGGCGAGGCGAGCGCCTTCGACGCCTCGGCGACCACCGACGCCGACGGCACCCCCGCCCGCTTCGACTGGGACTTCGGCGACGGGACGGCGCTTCGCCGACGGGGGCCGACCCCGACCCACACCTACGCGACCCCCGGCGACTTACACCGGCGACGCTGACCGTGACCGACGACGAGGGGCTGTCCGCCACCGAGCGCAAGTACACTGGCCAGACCGCATCCTGCAACGGCGCTGCGGGCGCGCGGACGACGCGGACGTTCACCGTCTCGGCCACCCCCGAGCCACCCCCACCGCCACCCGACGGCCCGATCCCCGCGCTCGAGATCACCGGCATCGAGCGCGACCGCAAGGCGGGCACCGCGACCCTTACCGTCGCGGTCAACCCCGGCGGCGCCCTCCGCCTCGCGAAGACAAACAAGGTGAAGGCCTTCGGCTCGGTCGAGCTGACCGGCGCGGGCGAGGCGGAGCTCGAGGTCGTCCTGCGCCACCGCGCGGCCGAGAAGTTGCGGCGAACGGGACGCATCGCCGTCAACCCGCAGGTCCGCTTCGCTCCGACGGTCGGCGGCGAGATCGCCAAGCGTCGCAAGTTCGAATCCCCCGCGCCAGGACTGAGGCGCCCAGGGCGCTGTTGCTTTGCGCGAGAAGCAGAAGCGCTTGCGCTTTTCGTCCCGACGCGAGTGTTCTGACTTACCCTCGCTGCCCGACAGTCTCCAGGGCCTCAGCCTTCAACTGGAAGAGTTTGAGGCTTCGGCCCTTGCCGTCACTGATCGTCCACAACTGGGCGCTCACCCCCTGCACGGGGGCGCCGCTGCCACGACCGCGCGCATGGAGATGATGACGACGATGACGCGCGACTCGTCCACGTCGATGATCTCCTGCGGTGTCCCACCGCAGCTCGTCGAAGGCTTCGGCGAATGATCGCCAGAATTCGCGCACCTGTTCTTTTCCGGTGTATCTCCCCTGTCTTCCCCGGGGCAATGGAGTTCGACCAGTCGAGCTCGAAGTCGTCCGCTGCTTGCTCCTAATCCACGTCCAGGTCTCGGCGATTGATAGCGTCGATTGCGCCCCGCACGAGTTGGACGGTTCCTGCGACATCGACTACTCCGACCGCTCGACGGCTTCGAGGGCTTCCGCGCGGTTGGCGTATCCGCGGCCCTGCACGACGACGCCATCACGCAAAGTCCAAAGGTGCGCGACTTCAATTTCGAACGGAGCTCCTCTGCCTTTCCCGCGTCCCGTGCTGCGAATGAAGGCGAGTACCTCGTCGTCCTTGTCGAAGAGACGCTCGGTCTGGACCCGAAGGTCGGTGAACATCTCACCCCGGTCGACGAAGAAATGCAGGACGGCCTCCGGCGCCTCGGAAAGGTCCCTCACCGACGCGGCTGTCCGGAATCCACTCGACACCTGGATGAACGAACCGCGAATTCGGTCCCAGTCGCGGGCGTTCGCAGCTTCGTAGAGCGAGCGAACTGTTTCGAGGTTCTCCTGCGCAATAGCCCCAGGAGTATCCGTCGATCAGCCTTGGGGTGCAAACCGCGCGTCCCTTGCGCGATCCAGTTAGCGCTTTTGCTTTCCATTTACGAACCGGAACGATTTGGACCGGTAGGGCTCGCTCCTTAGTCACTTTAGGTTCTCGCGGGAGGGGGCGCGCAGCCCGCGTCAGTCATTCGGACGCCATCGCGGCGTGACGCCCCGACAGGTCACTACTCGCACCCCGGCTGGCCAACATAGGGCACGTCAAACCCGCACCACCCGACCTTTTGGTTGGGCGTCGGATAGCGGTCGAATGCCTTCGTCTGCCCTGGCCCGGCGAATTGTGTGTCGAAGAACGTCTCGGTGTCGACCCCGAGGCCGCCGCTCTGGATCGACCCGAAGTAGGCGGTCCGTCACCGATGCCTTCGGGTACTTCATGATCCACGGATCAGGGCCGGTGCCGGCGCCGTCCAGAAAGCCGAGCGCGAAGATCTGCCAGCGATCGCTACCGCCCGTCATACTCCCGCCACCGTCCGGTGGAGGAGCCCGGTAGTTCTCGTGGTATAGCCGGGAATGTTCCGATATATCGGCTTCGGGGACCTGGGCGCTGGCCGGCAGGCCGCGGAATGGGTAGAGGCGGTCATACGCCCCTTGGGAGCTGTAGAACTGATCATCGACCCTGCCCTTCCACCACGACGCCAACCTGAAGAGCGCGTACTTCGCCGGCAGCAGCTCGACCGTAAGCCCAGGCCGCCGTCGCCTGCTTGAGCGCGGTCTTCGCCGCGTTCTGATCGCTCAGCGTGTAGTACCAGTCATCGACGGGGAACGGGCAGCCGGCTTGGTCCAATCAGCGCAGGCACCGACCGCCTTCAGCTCTGCCGTAGTCGGCCGCGATCGCGTTCGGGAGCTGTTGCGCGAGCGTTTCCTGCGCCGCAGCCATGCCGGCTGGTGAACGCCACCCCAACCTTGCCCACGGTCGTCGCGAAGCCACTCGCTTGACGGGCTTGCCGTCGATCTCCGCCAGCTCGAAGGCGAAGTCGTAAGACGTCATTCACCACGGTGAACGCCGGCCTCGACGCCGGGGATCGCCCCAAACAGCCCCCGCACCAGGTTGAAGATCGCCCGCACGTTGCCGTTGACCTGTGCGTCATCGGAAGTCTCCCACGACGCCGTTGATCTCGGCCGCCGTCGACTGAAAGATCGCCCAGTTCTCGCTGCGCGGTCGCGGCGTTCGGGGTCGCCAGCGCGTCGAGGTAGTGGTGCGTACTCTCGAGCCAGCGGATCTCTCCCCCCACCTGCGGCGGGCTCTTGAGCGGCCCGGCGAGCTCGTTCTTAGCCACTCAGGTCGGCCTCGCTGAAGCGCACCCCCTCGTCGTGCAGTAATTCAGGCCCCCTGGATCTCGAACGCGACCTTGTCCTAGCTCGTTGTAGTCGAACTGGTTGTTGACGTAGGGCTTGCTCCAGTACTGGCCACGCGGGTCGCTGTCTTCAGCGAGGAGGCGTTGAGGCCGATCCACTCGATCGCTGTCGCTCTGGCTTGCGGCTGCTCCGTCGACGCTCGGGAAGTAATCGTTAACCGGGCCCTGGGTCGGGCCAGGGGGTCGGCTGCCGGAAGGCCACGTGCATGAGGCCTCGGGGAGGTGTACCCGCGCGACGGATCATGGGCCGTCGGTGGGGGCTGGACGCCGACTGCGGTGAGCCTTGGAGCTCGAACCCGTAGTTCGGACCGGTGCGAGCCAGCATGCCCGCGACCGGCGACCCATTCAGCGGGCCGGTGCCGGTGCCGCTGATCCGTCCCCGACCGCCTGGATGCCCTGGCCGGGCCCGCTGTTGCCGACCGAGAAGAGCGTGTAGGAGTAGTGGGCGACAAGGCCCGGGTCGAGCATCTTGTAGAAGTTGTTGCGGGTACCGCCGAGCCGCCGACCTCGTTGACGAGTTGAGCGAGATCCGTGTTGAGCGAATCGTCGGTCGAGCTGGTGTGCTTGTAGTACTGGATCGCCGGAGAGCCCAGACTCGCGATGAGGACGAGCTGCCGCCGCTCGCTGGTGTTGGCGTTGTGGATCAGGTCTCGCATTGCTTGGACCTGCTGCCTCAGCCCGTTCTCGTCCTGTCGGAATGGTCGGTTTCGAACCAGTGCGAGTCGCCGGCAAGCGTTTGGGCGTCGAGCACGACCACCTGGAACCCGCCGCCGTCGCCGATCCCGCCGTCGAAGCTCTGGCTGAACTCCTGGTCGCCGACCTGGATCACGTTCTTGAGACGCGGTCGACCCTGCGGCCTGGATGTCGAAGTCGACGCGGTCGTAGGCCTCGAAGGTGTAGTTGCCCTCGTTGTTGCGAACGAGGTGGCCGGCGCACGGCCCCAGCCCCAGCTCGCAGTTCGCCGGGGTGTCCTGGGGGGCACGCCTGGGTGTGCCAGTCGCCCTCGCCGGGCGGGGTTCCTGGGACTCCGATCGCGGTGACCCCGCCACTATTGATCCGGGCCCGCGGTGGTCACGGCGACCCCGATTCGCGACAGCGCCTGCTCCAGCCCGGCCGGACTCGCTGGCGTAGAACGGCGTGATCGGCTTTATGATCACCAGCTTGTCCGGTCCGAGCTTCGCGAGGTCGGATGAGAGCTGCTCCTGGGCCTGGCCGCAATTACCCAGGGGACTGCAGAGGTAAGACTTGTTCGCGCTCGCCCGAGAGACCGGGATCTCCGTGCTGCGATCGAGAACTACGACTTGTGCCACGCGTGCAGGGTGCCGGGATAAGCGGCCGTCACCCACCGGACGTGGCTCGTCTTCTATCTGTCGCTGTCGCGGACCAACGTGTCCATGGGGACCGCCGGCGTCGGGTCCGCCCACACGTCCACCGTGCCCGAGGCCCTCGTCCCGTCGTCCGTCGTCACGGTCAGGCGCAGCGTGTAGCGGCCGGGCAGGGTGGGCTTGAACGCCGGCCGCCGGGTGTGGAGCGACTGGGCTGCTCTCTCCGTCCGGCCCTGCCTCGTGGTGCTGCGGACCGGCGACCGTCTTCCAGCGGTAGCTGTACCGATCCCACCCCGGAGCGCGGACTGCACGGCCGCCATATTTCGGCGGTGGCGGGAATTCTCGCGAGCACGTGATGGCCCTCCAGAAGCACCTTGGCGCCGACCGGCACCTGGCGCTTGAACCCGGCGCCGACGAGGTGGCGACCCCCTGTCCCGCTCTACGCGAAAGCGCGCTCCAGGGTCCTTGTCGATCTTGGCACGTGGAGGCGGTGTCCGCGCACGTGCTTCAGACCGTGGTCGAGCGACGCCTTCAGCCTGCGGATGCCGCGGCGCGCCGGAGAAGTGCTGGGCGATCGGTTCGCCGTTGAGCTGGGCTCTGAACGGCTGGGCTTGGGTTTCCGGCGCGGACCCGGATCAGCACCGAGCGGGCCGGGAGTCTCTCCCCGGGATGGGGATTCAGTACATGCCCATGCCTTGCCGTCTCGGATTCGGCCAGGGCGCCCGGGGCGAGGGCGAGACCGGCGCATGCCATCGCGAAGAGCGCCACGGTCAGCTTGGCCATTCGGCGGCGGATCGCCGTCCGCTGGCTTTTCACTCGAGGCCAACCAGGCGCGGCCAGGGCGAGGAGCGAAACCGCTCCCGCGACTGAGCGCAGCGGCTCTTCGTTTCGGTCATTTTTTGCCCGCGTCGGACGGGCGCGAGGAACGGCGGGCCGGCTCCGGCCCGGGTTTCCACCGCCGCCCCCGTGCCGCTGGCGCAAGCCCGCGGGGATCGAACGAGTCAGCCTTAGCGCCCCGTACCAAAGGCCAAGGCTCCCACGCCCAGACGGGGGATGCGCATCCGTAGTTAGCCGCACGTCGCCCCTCCCTCGTTTGCCAGGCCGTGGCCGCCGCGGGGAACATCTCGCCGAGCAGGGGCACCAGGTGCTCGATCGGCACTGCTTCGGCGCGCTGCTCCTTTGCGCGAAGCGGTAGTCCTCACCCTCGGCTCTTCCAAACCCCTTGTACGAGAAACCCGCCTGCCAGCCAGTTTCGAGTAAGGACCGCTAGGGGGATTCGAACCCCGGTTTCCGGACTCAGAATGGCAGGAAATGGCTTCGTTGAGCGGTTTTCGTGCCGCCGAGGCGCTCCGAGCGGCCTCAGATGGGCTCGGTCGAGGGCGGTTCGGGACATGTTTCGGGACACCTTTCAACCCGGAGCCCGAGGCTCCTCGGCAATCATTCTGTTTGTGATGCGCGTCAGTCCTGGCGCAGATCGAACTGGCGCCGCGCGCCGATCTCGCCGCCGCCCGCGGGGGCGAAGAGGACTTGCGGGTTGACCGTGACTCGCCCGGTTCGCCGCAGGGCCTGGCGGCGCGGTTTCGCGGAACGATCTGGAGCTCCGCCGAGCCGGCTTCGAGCAGTTCGACCGGGCCGGCTGCTTGACCTTCTTGGTCTTCCGACCGGAGCGCGCCGCCGAGGTTGGTCGCGACGGTGAGCGTCGCGGTGCCCTCGTCGCGGTTGCGCTCGAGGCCGGTGATCTCGAGCTCAGGCGTCGCGGGTGGCGGCGGGTCGGGTCGGGGCGGCGTCGGGATCTGGAGACCGTCCGCGGGGCGCTCGTCTGCGAGGTGGAGCCGGCCTCGTTGGTGGCGGTGACCCGGCAGCTGTACTCGCCGGGGAGGTCGGGCGTGAAGGTCGGCTGGGTGGCGCCGGCGATGTCGGCTGCCGTCCACTCGCCACTGGTGGGCGAAGCTGCGCGGCGCGCGGTAGAGGAAGGAGCCGAGCAGGTCGGGCGCCCAGCTCCCCTGGCTGCAGGAGAGCTCCTGGCCGACCTCGCCGCCGCCCGAGATCGCCGGCGCCCCGGCGCCGGCGGGCGCCTTCAGCAGGGCGGGGAAGATCGGGTCGCTCGGCGTCGCGCCGGCGGTCGAGAGCTGGCCGCCGCCGCCCGAGCCGTCGAGGTTGGCGAAGGAGATCGTGCTGTTGGTGTTGTTGGCCCAGTAGATCCTGCCCGCGGCGGGGTCGATCGCCACGCCGACGGGGATTGCTCACCGTCGCGCCGGCGGTCGAGAGCTGGCCGCCGCCGCCCGAGCCGTCGAGGTTGGCGAAGGAGATCGTGCTGTTGCCGAGGTTGGCCCAGTAGATCCTGCCCGCGGCGGGGTCGATCGCCACGCCGAAGGGGTTGTTCACCGTCGCGCCGGCGGTCGAGAGCTGGCCGCCGCCGCCCGAGCCGTCGAGGTTGGCGAAGGAGATCGTGTCGTCGCCGAGGTTGGCCCAGTAGATCCTCCCCGCGGCGGGGTCGATCGCGACGCCGGCGGGGAAGTTCACCGTCGCGCCGGCGGTCGAGAGCTGGCCGCCGCCGCCCGAGCCGTCGAGGTTGGCGAAGGAGATCGTGTTGTCCCGCTGGAGTTGGCCCAGTAGATCCTGCCCGCGGCGGGGTCGATCGCGACGCCGGCGGGGAAGCTCGCCGTCGCGCCGGCGGTCGAGAGCTGGCCGCCGCCGCCCGAGCCGTCGAGGTTGGCGAAGGAGATCGTGTTGTTGCTGAAGTTGGCCCAGTAGATCCTGCCCGCGGCGGGGTCGATCGCCACGCCTAAGGGGCTGTTCGCCGTCGCGCCGGCGGTCGAGAGCTGGCCGCCGCCGCCCGAGCCGTCGAGGTTGGCGAAGGAGATCGTGTTGTTGTCGAAGTTGGTCCAGTAGACGCGGTCGGCGCCGAGCGCCGAAGGCGCGAAGAGGAGGCAGAGAAGGGAGGCGACTCCGATCGCCCAGAGGACCGTCCGCACAACGCCGGAATGGCGTTCGCTCGAACCGCTATCGCCCACAGCTTCGTTAACCGCCCGTACCGGGAGGGGCCGACGCCGAACCGGCGAAGGCGAAGACGATTGTCGCAGATGGGGGCATGGCCGCAATGGGGAAATCCGCAGTTCGCGAGCAAACGGCGCCGCCGATCGTGAGTACCGCCACGGGATTTGAACACCGGTTTCCGGACTGAGAATGGAACGAAATGGTTTCGTTGAGCCGTTTTTGAGCCTGCTGAGGTGCTCTCGAGTTGCCTTGAGATGCTCGTCCAGGGCGGTCGGCATGTTTCTGGACACGCTTTCGGGGCGACGCTGCGGCCCCAGTCGAGGTCCGTCTCCACCTCGATGCGACCCGACTTGGCCGCGTCGGCGAGCGCGCCGTAGTCGAGCTCGTTCTGGTCGGCGTAGCGCTCGGAGAAGTCGGCGATCGCCTGGTCGAAGCTCTCGCCCTTGCCGAGGTAGGCGCCGATCGCGATCCGGTCGCCGGAGCGCGCATGGGCTCGGGCCAGCGTCCAGCCGCAGACCCGCCCGTATATCTCCAGCCCCTCCGGCGGCAGGGTCTCGACCTCGACCGATCGCTTGCCGTCCCAGAGCTGGCGCACGTAGAAGTCTCGCTCCTTGCCGTCCATCCCGATCGCCGGAAGCCAGCCGAGGAGGATGTCGCTCGACGGCCTGCATCAGCCACTGGCCCTCGACCACCCGCTCGCCGTGGTTGCCGAACTCGCTCTCCCCGGCGTAGGGCTCGAGCACCGAGGCCTCGGCCTCCTTGGCCTGCAGGAAGAGCGGGTCCTGCCCGTCGCGGCCCATCATCAGCACCACCCAGGCGCGGGTGCCGACGCTGCCGACCCCGACCACCTTGCGGGCCATTTCGACGAACCGGTAGCTGTCGAAGAGGTGGCGGCGGTCTCCCTTGAGGCTCTCGCGGTAACGGCCGAGCATCTCTTGGATCCGCTCCTCGAGCTCGTGGCGTTGATCCTCGGAGACGAGCTCGCGGGCGGGGACCAGCAGCGGCGGATCGCTGATGATCCGCGGCTCGCCGTCGACCTCGTGGACGAGCCGATCGAAGGCCTTGAGGCTGTTCTTCTTTCCGGCCTTCGCCACGTTCTTTTCGCGCCGCCTTCATCTGCTTGCGGTCGGCGACCTTGGCCAGGTCGGCGAGCACGGTGTCGACGTCGAGGCGCGCGTACCAGACGTCGAGGTTCCGCATCGCGGCGAACCCCCGCATCGCCTCGCGGTATTCGCGGGCCGTGCTGAGCACGGCGGCGCGGGTCTGCTTCGGGGTGAAGTCGCGGTCGCGCCCGGCGATCTCGAAGCTCGCCGCGAGGCGCTTCAGGTCCCACTCCCAGGGCCCGGGAAGGGTCTCGTCGAAGTCGTTGACGTCCAAGACCAGGCTGGCGGTCGGGGGCGGCGAAGACCCCGAAGTTCGAGAGGTGGGCATCGCCGCAGACCTGGACCCGCAACCCGGACTCGGGGGTCTTGGCAAGGTCCATCGCCATGATCGCCGCCGCGCCGCGGAAAAACGTGAACGGCGAGGCCAGCATCCGCCCGTAGCGGATCGGCACGAGCTCCGGGACGCGGCTCTTGGCCTGGCCCTCGAGCACCTTGACCGGATCTCTCCGGCGTTTTGCCGGCTCCCACTCGCCGTGGCTGGAGCGAGGCGCCTTCTCCCGCGCCGCCTTGCCGGCGGCTGCGCGCTCCTCCGGCGAGGGGGTGTCCACGAGCGGGGATTTCTTGTGCCCGGGAGGGATGGCCTCCCGGTTCGTCGGTCAGGACGTCGTCCTTCCCGTAGGTTACGCCCTTAGTTGCGACGGCGGACGGCTTGGGCTCTCCCTTGGCGGTGTCCCGGGTGGCCCGCTTCCGGCGGCGCGCCGTTCCTCGCGCTCCTTTACGAAGCCGACGCCCAGCTCGCGCGCCAGCTCGACCAGGATCCCGATGCCCGTCAGCACGAAGAGGACGGTGAAGAGCTTCAGCGCGTCATGCGTCAGCGTGAGGTCCGGGTCGGCGATGCTCGACGTGGTCAGCGTGCAGACTGCGAAGTAGAACCCGTCGACCACGTTCCAGCCTTCGCCTAGCGAATGGGTGGCTGTTTGTCCCGACCGCGATGAAGGTGACCTCGGCTCCCGCGATCAGGCCGAACTTCTCCTCCTCGGCCGAGTACTTCATCGCCCTCAGCATGCGCCGGAGCATGAGATATGACGGAGGTCACATCATAAGGCTCGCGATTGGTAGCGGACGTGCCGATTTGCGGCGTTTGTAGTTCGTCTCTCCCAGGCGTACGATCGACTCGCCACCGGTCACAACTCGCGCTGAGAATGCGGGGTTAGCCAATCGAGCTCCATGACCAGCTCCCGCTCGCCGCGCTGAGCGATTCGCGATACCTGTTCGAAGCTGGGCTGATCCTGGTGCTGGCGGCGGCGGCACCGCTGATCGCCCAGGTGCTCCGGCTCCCATCGATCCTGGTGCTGCTCGCGCTTGGGTTCGGCGCGGGCGCGATCGACGCACTCGACCCCAACGCAGTGCTGGGCGAGACCCTGATCTCCACCGTGGTCTCGATCGCCGTCGGGATCATCCTCTTCGACGCCGGGCTCGGCCTGAACTTCAGCAAGCTGACCGGCAGCGTCGCTCGCGTCTACCGCCGGCTCGTGACCCTCGGAATCCTCGTCACCTGGGCGATTGGGACGGTTGCCGCCTATCTGCTCTTCGTCTCTCCTGGGAGGTCGCGCTGGTGCTCGGGGCCGGGCCCGTCCTCCGGCCCGACCGTGGTCGGGCCGTTGCTCGGCTCCATCCGTCCCTCGAAGGAAGTCAACTCGGTCCTCAAGTGGGAGGGCACGTTCGCCGACCCCATCGGCGAACGCTCGGCGTCGTCGTCTTCAACGCGGTGATCGCCGGGCAAGCGAAGGCCGGAGAGGAGATCTTCGAGTTTCTCCTTGCCATTGTGATCGGGGCCGGCTTCGGCGCCCTCGGGGGAGTCCTGGTCCTGACCTGGGCGCGATGGTTCAAACCCAGCCAGCCACAGGCGGTGACCGGGACGCTGATGTTCGTCGTGGCGGTGGTCGTCTGTGCCGACCTGCTGCGCGATGACACGGGCCTGATCACCGGCCTCCTAAATCGCGCGATCCTCGTCAACAAGCCACCCCCCGGGGTGGAGCCCACGGGCCTGAAGATCCAGACTGGCAAAGCTTACCCGCGCCTGGCGCGAGCGGATCGCCACCCTCTCGACCTTCCTGATCGGATCCTGTTCAATCATCCTCTCCGCCCGCGCCCCCGGAACCAGATCGCCGAGATCGGCTGGGTGAGCCTCGCGTTCATCGCCGTGCTCGTGTTCGTCGGCCGCCCGCTCGCCGTGGTGCTCGCGACCCTGGGCTCGTCGCTTCCGATGCGCCAGCGCGCCTTCGTCGCCTGGATGGCGCCGCGCGGGATCGTCGCCGCAGCGACCTCGTCGACGTTCGCCCTTGGCCTCACCCAGGCCGGGGTCGCGGGGGCCCAGAACCTGATCCCGATCACCTTCATCGTGATCGTCGCCACCGCGCTGATCTACGGCCTGAGCGGGGGCCCGGTGGCGCGGGGGCTAGGAGTCGCAACCACAGGCCCGGCCGGGGTCCTGCTGTCGGGGCTACCCCGGTTGTGCGCGCCGTCGGCGCGCGCTCCAGGACCGAGGGATCACCGTGCTCCTCGTACCGGGATGATGAACGCCGGGGGCCGCCAAGTCCGACGGCCTCAGCGTCTAGAAGGGCAATCCCGCCGAGGATGCGAGCAGCGATGCTCCCTCCGGGCTCCACCAGCTCCGGTACGCGCTGGCCATCGGTGAGGACGAGGCCCTCAATGCGATTGGCGCGACCCACCTCTCCGAGTACTTCGGCCGCGACTGCGTCTACCAGCTCGCGCCAAAGGACGACCTAACCGGGGACTTCTACACCAGGGCGACAGGTGCTGTTCGACGACTCAGCCACCCATGAGGAACTCCTTGCGCAGATCAAGGCCGGGGGCAAGATCACCCTCACCGACGCACCCGGCGAGCGGGAAGAAGGGGACCGGCGAGGGCGGCGGCGGCGGCGCAGCCCTGCCCATGTTCGTCCTGAACTCCGGAGAGGGACCTCCAAGTAATCGGTGCCGGGGACCATCCGACGCCCGGGATTGGCAAAGAGCTGATCGGCCTGGTCAAGGGCAGGGAGCATCGATCTTGACGTCGTCGCCGTCCTGATCTAGGCGGGAGCATCACCCGACGGCGTCGCTTTCGTGAGGCACCGCTACGGGGATTCGAACCCCGGTTTCCGGACTGAGAATCCGGCGTCCTAGTCCCCTAGACGATAGCGGCGCGAGCACGCGATTTTAGCGGGCGGACTTTGCCCCTTGCGGGCCGGGGACCGCCCGTTCGAGCTATGCGGCCGAGAGGAGTCGAACCTCCACGTCCTTTCGGACACGGCGACCTGAACGCCGCGCGTCTGCCAGTTCCGCCACGGCCGCGCGCCGCCAAATCTAGCGGCACAATCTCACCTCGATGACCGACGACGGGCGAGCGCAGGAGGTCCTCGAGCGGATTCGCTCCGTGCCCGCCGGGTTCGTCACCACCTACGGCGACGTCAGCCCCGGTGCGCCGCGGTTCGCCGGGACGGTCCTCGCGGGCTGCGACGACCCGAACGTTCCCTGGCAGCGGGTCGTGCGTGCCGACGGGTCGCTGGCCAAGGGCGAGCGCCAGCGGCGGCTGCTCGAGGCCGAGGGGACGCCGTTCGCGGGCCCGCGGGTCGACATGGACGTCGCGTGGTATCCGATCGACGAGGCCGAGCCGGCCGACCAATAGCCTTCCTCGGACGATGAAGGTCGGGCTTGTGCTGGGGGCGGGCGGCGTGATGGGCGGCGCCTGGATGGTCGGCGGACTCGACGCGCTCGCGCGGGAGACCGGCTGGGACCCGGCCGAGGCCGAGTACGTCGTCGGCACCTCGGCGGGCTCGCTCCTCGGCGCGGCCACGGTGGCGGGGGTCCCGCCCTGGTTCCTGGTCGCGTTCTCGAAGGGCGAGGAGTTCGACGGCGTCACCGACGCCGACGGCCGCCCGGCCGACAGCGCCGACCGCACCGGGGGAGCGATATTCAAGCTCGAGCGCGGCGCCCTCCCGCTCGTGCCCGGCTCCTGGAAGCTGGCCGCCCGATCGCTGATCCGCCCGCGGGGGCACACCCCGACCCAGCTCGTCGCCGGCTGGCTGCCGCGGGGGATGATCTCGACCGAGCCCCTGCGCGACCAGGTCCGCCATGTCATCCCAGCGGCTGGGGCCCTCATCCCGGGCTGCGCGTGATCGCCTGCGACTACGAGACCGGGCGACGGGTCCACTTCGGCCGCGAGGGCGCTCCCCCGGCCGAGCTGGCCGACGCCGTCGCCGCCTCCTGCGCGATCCCGGGCTTCTACCGGCCGGTCGAGATCGGCGGCCGCCTCTACGTCGACGGCGGCATCTACTCGACCTCGAACCTCGACAGCCTCCGCGCCGACGATCTCGACCTCGTCATCTGCCTCAACCCGACCTCCAGCCTCCACCCCACCCGCGCCTACAACCCGTTCGCGATCGCCGCCGCAGCTCTGGCGGCGCGCGTCCGGCCACCGGCTCGGCTCCGAGACCAAGAAGCTGCGCGCGGCGGGCACCGAGGTCATCCTGATCCAGCCGACCGCGGAGGACCACGAGGCGATGGGCATCAACCTGATGAGCCGCACGCGCCGAAACGAGGCGATCGCCACCGCGCAGCGGACCGTCGCCCGCCAGCTCGCCGAGCACTCGAAGCGCAGCCTCCTCGACGAGCTCCCTCAGGGCCGGCCGGAGAAGATCGAGCGGCCCCCCGGCGACCCCGCCGACTGGCCGACCCTCCTCGAGCTGACCGCGGACGCCCGCCGCTGAGGGATCTCGGGCCGGTAGCCCGACGCCGCCGCTCGCTCGGCGCCGCGTGCGCGCTCCTTGCGGGCGCCCGCCAGCCACTCGTCGAAGTCGACCTCCATCGTGTGCCGCTTCGAGCGGTAGAAGCGCTTCGCGTGGGCGGCGCGCTCGGCCTCCATGTCGGCGCGCATCTCGGCCGCGTCGGGCAGGCGGTAGCGGCCGGTGAGCAGCTGCGCCACCCACTTCGACGACTCCTCGGCCATCGGCATGATCGCCCCGAGCGGCTGGGCGAGCCCGACGAAGTAGACGCCGCCGATCTCGGGGTGGAACAGCCGGCGGTAGAGCGGCAGATCGTTGTCGGGGGCGCTGACGAAGCCCGGGTCGAAGAACGGGAAGCTGATCCGGTAGCCGGTGCAGTAGACGATCACGTCGGCCGCCTCGACCGAGCCGTCCTCGAACTCGACGCGATCGCCGCGCAGCTCGCGGATGTTCGGCTTCGGCTCGATCGCGCCGTCGGCAACCCGGTCGAGGAAGTCGTCGGAGACGGTCGGGTGCGCGTGGCCGATCTTGTGGTCGGGCTCGGGGAACCCGTGGTCGGAGATGTCGCCCCGACCGCCTCCCAGCAGCTCGAACCCCTTCTGCTTGAGCGGCCACGGCAGCCACGGCGGCGCCAGCTGCTGGTCGACGGGCTTGCCGCCGAGCCGCTTGCGGATCACGTGCACGCCGCGGCGCAGCGAGACGATCGTGCGCTCGGCGAGGTAGCTCGAGGCGACCGCGATGTCGACGCCCGAGTTGCCGCCGCCGACGACGACCACCCGCTTCCCCTCGAAGGCCCCGGCGTCGCGGTAGTCGTGCGAGTGCATCTCGACGCCGTCGAATTCGCCGGGGAACGCGGGCTCCGGCCAGCGCGGGTCCCAGTGGTGGCCGTTGCAGACGAGCACGGCGTCGTATTCCCGGACCTCCTCCCCGCCCTCGGCTCCGTCGCCGCTGATCCGCACCTCGAAGACCCCGTCGTCGCGCTTCTCGACGTGCTCGACCTTGGTGTTGAACGTGATCGTCTCGCGGATCCCGAAGTGGTCGACGTAGCGCTCGAAGTACTCGCGCACCTGCCAGTGCATCGGGTAGTCGCGGTAGTACTCGGGCGCCGGGAAGTCCGAGTACGACATCCGCGGGCACGAGGTGTTCATCTCCAGCGTCCGGTAGGCGCCCGACAGGCCGTTCGGGTTCTCGAGGACCCAGAGGCCGCCGACCACCGGCCCGAGCTCGAAGCAGTCGAAGGGGACCCGCGCCTCGTACAGCGCCTTCGCCGCCGCGATCCCGCAGGAGCCGGCGCCGATCACGCAGGCGCGCGGCAGCGCCGGGTCCGGGTCGATCGCGCCCTCCGGGCGCGGTGGCGGCGGCTCCCCGTGGACGAGGTAGCCGAACGCCATTGCCTATGCCTTCACGGCCTCGGCGTCGCTCGCCGAGGAGCGCCGAGCGCGAGCGGCGTTCTCCGCGATGGCCTCGATGATCCGCGGCCACGCCTCGCGCGGCAGGTCGTGGCCCATGCCCGGGATCGTGACGAGGCGAGCGCCCGGGATCGCCCTCGCGGTCGCCTTGCCGGCCGAGTAGCGGACGAGGGGGTCCTTGTCGCCGTGGATGACGACGGCCGGCAGCCGCACCTGCTTCAGCGACCTCGCCCGTGCCTTGGAAGTCGTGATCGCGTGCAGCTGGCGGGCGATGCCCCGGCGGTCGTGGCTGCGGTCGTAGCTCATGCCGGCGACCTCGCGCAGATGGTCCTCGTCGGTCTCGAAGCCGGGCGAGCCGATCACCTCGAAGACCTTCACGGTGTGCTCGATCGCGGCATCGCGACCGCTCGGCGCCTCCCGCATCAAGGTCCCGAAGGCGCGCAGGCGCGGCAGGCGCGTCGCCAGCGTCCCCGGCCCCGACATGATCGACGCCAGCGAGCGCACCCGATCCGGATGCTCGATCGCGAGCATCTGGGCGATCATCCCGCCCATCGAGGCGCCGACGACGTGAGCCGAGTCGATCTCGAGCGCGTCGAGGAGGCCGGCGGCGTCGGCGGCCAGGTCGGAGAGCTTGTAGGCGGGGTTGCCGTAACCGAAGAGCATCTGGCCGCGGCTCGGCACCGGCTCGTTCTCGAGCTTCGAGGAATGGCCGATGTCGCGGTTGTCGTAGCGGATCACGCGGAACCCGCGCTCGGCGAGCTCGCCGCAGAAGTCCTCGTGCCAGCCGATCATCTGCGTCGCCAGGCCCATCACGAGCAGCAGCGGCTCGCCATCGGGCGGCCCGAACTCCTCGTAGCAGAGCTCCGAGCTCGCCGACCCGGGCGAAGCTCTCGTCGGGCGGCCTCATCGTCGGGGAGGGTATCGCGACGACTGAGCCGGGCTCGGTGGCGAGGCGCTCGGGCTGGACCTCGAGGGCGGTGACGGCGAGGTCGGCGAACAGCGCGGCGCGCTCCATGTCCGCGGGCCCGTAGAGGCCGCCGTCGCGGCGATCGAGCAGCGAGAGCACGCCGACCGTGGCGTCGCCGCGCTTCAGCGGGACGACCAGCATCGTGTAGGGCACGTAGCCGGTGCCCTCGGCGATCTGCGCCTCGAAGCGCGAGTCGTTGCGGCAGTCGACGGCCTCCGCCTCGCCGCTCGCCGCCACCGCGCCGCCGATCCCGGCGCCGGGCGGCAGCCGGACGCCGACGATCTCCTGGCCCCGGCGCCCCAGGCGGTCTGGTAGACGAGCTCGCCCGTCGGCGCGGTCGATAAGCGCGATCGAGCAGGCGGCCGCGTCGAAGACGCCGGCGGCGGTCCGGACGATGTTCTCCATCAGGTCCTCGGGCCCGGCGGGGCGCTCGACGCTGAGGGCGAGCGACTCGCCCCGCCGCGACCTGCGCGGCGAGCCGAGCGCCTGCGCGAACGCTCGACCGAGGCGATGCGGCGCTCGGGGATGAACTCCATCCCGGCCCGGATCGCCTGCTCGAGCCGGGGGTGACGCCGGGACGACGTCGGCGAGCTGCGTGGGTCGTCGTAGCCGGGCGGCTTGCCGATGAGCAGCGTCCAGAGCGTCGCGGCGAGCCCGAAGACGTCGGCGCGCGGCGAGACGTCGCCGCCGGCGAAGACCTCGGGCGCCATGAACCGCGGCGTCCCGATCCCGACGGTGCCCGGGTCTCGTCCTCGCCGAGCTCGCGGGCGATGCCGAAGTCGACCAGGACGACGCCGTCGCTCGCCGAGGATCAGGTTCGCGGCTTCACGTCGCGGTGGACGATCAGCTGGTCGTGGACGTACTGGAGCGCCTCGCAGGCCTCGCGCGCGTACTCGACCGCCTCGGCGGCCGGCAAGCCCGGGCTGCCCCGCTCGCGCGAGCACCGCGCCCAGGTCGGTGCCGTCGACCAGCTCCATGACCAGGTACTGGCCGCTGGTCCGGGAAGTAGTGGATGACCTCGGACCACCCGCGGGTGGCGAAGCTGGGAGAGCAGGCGCGCCTCGATCTCGAAGCGCGCGAAGTGCTTGACGTCGAGCAGCCGCTTGACCGCGACCTCGCTCTCGAGCTCGCGGTCGATGCGCGCGGTAGACGTCGCCCATCGCCCCGCCCGAGATCGGCCCCGCGATCTCGAAGCGCCATCGGCGAGCTCGGTGCCGCGGCGTCAGCTCGTCGTTAGTCTCGCCCGATGCCATGGGTCGAGGTCTTCGCGGTCTTCGTCGTCTGCCATCTCGCCGGCGATTATCTCCTGCAGACGGACTGGCAGGCGGAAAACAAGCGCGGCGGCCTCGGCGGCGACCCGACGGCGCGCCGGGCGCTCTTCGCTCACGTCGTCGACCTACACGCTCGCGTTCGTCCCCGCCTTCATCTGGCTGGCCGGCGACATCGGCGCCGAGGTGATCGCGGTCGCGGCGGTGATCTTCGCCACCCACCTCGTCCAGGACGACGGCCGGCTGCTCGCCGGCCTACATCGCGAAGGTGAAGGGCGCCGGGCGCGGCCGCGAACCCGACGGTCGTGCCGCGCGGTCGACCAGTGCTTCCACATCGTCACGCTGTTCGCGATCGCACTATGGGCGGGCGTGTAGCCGGGCTAAATCGGCAAAGTGAGGTACACGGCTCTTGATCCCACTCCTGCTCGTGGTCATCAGCCGTGCTCGCGCCCGCGCGGCGCTGCAGGCGAGCGTCGGGACCGGCCGAGGCGAGCCCGGTCCCGCCGATTCCGCGGGCGCCGGCGGCGGCCGACGCGTCGCGCGAGCCGCTGAGGCGAGGCAGGAAGCGGCCCGGCTGCCGCAGGTTCTGCCAGCAGGCGGGCGGGTTCGGCGAGTGCACGAGCCCCGGAGCGAATGCAACCCCGTCGAGATGCCCGACCAGAAGGTGGGCGGCACGCGCGATCGGGTCGTCGCGATCCGCGCCACGTGCACGCTCGACCAGGATTGCGTCGGGGCGATCATCCTGACGAGCTTCAAGGGCGATTCGGCCGGAGATTCCCGGCGAGTACGGCCGGGCCGACCTCGAGATCCCCGCGGGCGAGACCCGCAAGGTGAAGGTCGGCATCTCGCAAGAAGGGCCTCGAGTACCTGAAGGAGCACGGCGACGACAAGTCCGCGTTCGCCACGGTCCCGCTGGTCGACGAGCCCGCCCGACCCGGCCTCGATCAGCGGCGACATCACGCTGCTCGAGCCCTGACCGGGTCCGCCTGAGTGCGGGCCCGGCAACCGCCGCATCCGCCTCGCGCTGCTCGCGGTCGTGGCCGTGCTCGCCGTCGGCGTCCCGGCGGCGCTCGGCGCCCTCGGCGCGCTCGACCGCGCCGAGCTCGCGACCGTCGACGCGCGCCTCGCGATCCGCGGCGACCACGCGCCGAACCCGGACGTGGTCGTCGTCGGCCTCGACGAGAAGACCCTCGAGCGCCTTCGGCGCGGGCCCGATCCTGCCGCGGTCCGTTCACGCGCGCGTCCTCGACCGCCTGAAGGACGCCGGCGCGCGAGGTGATCGCCTACGACCTGCGCTTCCAGGGCGACGACGAGTCCCGCGCGAGGACCGGGCGCTGATCGACGCCGTCTCGCGGAGCGCGGCCGGTCGTGCTCGCGACCTTCGATCCCGGCGGCAAGGTGATCCCCGTCCCCGCCGGCCACAACGATCCCGAGGCGATCGGCGCGACGCTCGCCTCGATCGGCGTCCCGACCGACCCCGACGGGAACGTGCGGCAAGCTGCTCTACCGGCCGATCAAGCTGCGCACGCTGCCGGTCGAGGCCGGCGAGCTCTTCCTCGGCGAGCCGGTCGACGGCTCGGCGTTCGAGGAGAACGAGGCGTGGGTCGATTTCGCCGGGCCGCCCGGCACCTACCCGACCTACTCCCTGTCGACGTCCTCCGCGGCGAGGTGCCCGACGACGCGTTCGACGGCAAGCTCGTCGATCGTCGGCCCGACCGACCCGGCCGCCAAGGACCTGGTCCAGACGCCGACCTCGGACGCGCCGATGCCGGGCCCGGAGTTCCAGGCGAACTCGACGGCGACGGTCCTCGACGGCTTCCCGCTCCGCTACGCCTCCGGCCTCGTCAACGCCGCTGCTCCTGCTGGCGATGGGGCTGGTGGCGCCGCTCGTCTCGCTGCGGCGCTCGGCGCTCCTCGTGCTGCTCGTCGCCGTCGGTGCGCTCGTGGCCTTCCTCGTCGTCGCCCAGCTCGCCTACGACGCCGGCCGGGTCCTCGACGTCGCCGAGCCGGTCCTCGGCCTGCTCATCGGCACCGCCGGCGCGCTGATCGTCCACTACGCGCTCGTCACCCGCGAGCGCCGCCACCTGCGCTCGCTCTTCTCGCGCTTCGTGCCGCCGGAGGTCGTGAACGAGGTCGTCGACCGCGTCGACGACGACCTGCGCCTCGGCGCCGTCCGCCGCGACGGGACCGTGATGTTCTGCGACCTGCGCGGCTTCACGACGTTCTCGGAGGAGCTCGAGCCCGAGCTGGTCGTCGAGGTGGTGAACCGCTACCTCTCGGAGATGACCGACGCGATCCTCGACGCCGGCGGCACCCTGGTCTCGTTCATGGGCGACGGGATCATGGCCCTCTTCGGCGCCCCGATCGAGCAGCCCGACCACGCCGACCGGGCGGTCGCCGCGTCACGCGCGATGCTCGGCGAGCGCCTACCCCGCTTCAACGCCTGGCTCGCCGAGCGCGGCATCGACCACGAGTTCCGGATGGGGATCGGCCTCAACTCGGGGCCGGTGATGTCGGGGAACGTCGGCTCCGAGCAGAGGCTCGAGTACACCGCGCTCGGCGACACCACCAACACCGCCGCGCGGCTCGAGGGGATGACCAAGGGGACCGAGCACCAGGCCTTCCTCGCCGAGTCGACCTACGAGCGCCTCGGCGAGCCCCCGGCGGACGTCGTCTTCGTCGGCGAGTTCGAGGTGCGCGGGCGCCAGGCGAAGCTGCGGGTCTGGGCACCTGCCCTTAGGGCAGCTCGCGCCCGAGCCAGCCGCGGTAGAAGCCCTCGATGTCGGGCAGGAACTCGTGGACGACCGGGTGGCCCGGGGCGAGCGACTCGGTCTCGAGCAGGCGCGCGCAGGACGGGCAGATGAACTCCCGCAGCTCCACCCACTCCGGATCGGGCGCCGCCCACTTCGGGTAGATCTCGGCGAACGACTCGGCGTCGTCGCGGACGATCATCAGCGCCTCGTGCTTCCAGTTGCGGTTCGCGGCGCAGAAGTCATGCCCGCAGTCGCAGCGAATTATCAAGGTGCCTGGCCCCGCTTTAGTTGACGACGTTCAGGCCCTCGCCGACCGGCAGGACGATCGGGTCGTCGTAGGGGACGCGGGCCTGGAGCACCTCGAGCCACTTGTCGAAGCGGTCGGGCTCCTTGAAGCCGGACTGGATGTCCTTCACCTCGTGGCGCTCGAGCTTCTCGTCGAGCAGCGCGGCGAGGGTCTCGGCGTCGATCGAGCGGCCCCGCGAGGGCGCGGGCTCGACCACGGCGACCTCGGAGGC
The DNA here is from genome assembly GCA_963844425.1 of uncultured Thermoleophilia bacterium. Lineage (GTDB taxonomy): Bacteria > Actinomycetota > Thermoleophilia > Solirubrobacterales > 70-9 > DASUSH01. The sequence goes on from CAWJOD010000006.1 coordinate 26,802, forward strand.
GGCGAGGAAGGCGTCGGCGGACTCCTCGGGGGTGATCTTGCCCGGCGTCGGCCTGAGGTCGGCCGGCAGCGTCGGGCGTCTCGATCTCGAAGGCGAAGTCCTCGTCGAGGTCCCAGAAGCCGCGGAACTCGGCGCCCCAGCGCTCGGAGAGCTTCATCGACTCCGCATAGGCGACCCGGACCGGGTCGATGATGTCCTGGGCGGCGACGCGCTCGCGCTCGGTGGCCCACCACTCAGAAAAAGGCCGTGCCCTCTCGAGGCGTCTCGCCCGATACGCGTCGCGGTCGGAGACGCCGTAGATCGACTCCGCGTACTCGGCGAGCAGGTGGCCCTCCTCGACGTCGCGCTCGACCGCACTCGACCGGGCGCAGCAGCGGGTCGCCGAGCCCGCCGGCGCCCTTCATCACCGAGAGGTAGAGGTCGCCGACCGAGTACGGCTCGAGCGTCGTGAAGTTGTCCTGCTTGAGGATCCGCTCGCCCTCGATCGCGAGCAGGGCCGGGTCGTCGAAGGAGCCGTCGGCGACGGGGTAGGCCTCGCCGCGCTCGGCGCGCTCCCTCAGGTCGGCGCCCTTGATGTTGTGGACGTAGCCGGCGCAGCCGGGGTAGCCGCCGAAGAGGCCCGGCGAGGAGACGATCCGGGTCGAGCCGAGGTTCTGCAGCTCCCAGAACGGCGTGTTCCAGATCATCTGCAGCGACTCGAAGCTGGAGCCGCCGCGGTGCCTCCCGGCGCCCGCGGTGTTCGCCTTCAGCCGCCTGGAGAGGTAGATCATCGGCGTGATCAGCTCCCACATCTCGACGTCGCCGGCGTCGCCCTCGGGGTTGAACATCGCCGCCGCGGTGTCGGTGCCGTCGAGCACGTACTTCGCCCCCATCCCCTGCGCCGCGACCTCGAAGTTCATGATCGCCGAGGAGTTCCCGTACTGGTCGATGCCGCCACCCTGGATCACGTTGCCGGACGTCGAGTAGGAGCCGATCACCTCCTCGATGAACCCCCGCGACTGCAGCGCCCGCGAGAGCGTCCGCGGATAGCCCGTGAACGCGGGCTGGAGGAACGCCCAGGCGATCCCGGTCGAGCCCTCCGCGTCGCCGAGGTTGGCGATCGAGCCCTCGGGGAAGTTGGTCTCGACCGCGAAGTAGGCGCCGTCGTTCACCTTGTCGTTGCAGATCAGCGTCTGCGTGAACATCACCCAGATCGCCCCCTGCATCGCCGAGGGCGTGCAGTTCATCGAGTGCCAGCCCCACGCCGAGGCGCCGTCGAGATCGAGCGCGTAGTCGCCGTCGCCGCCGATCCGGACCTCGAACGGCGCGTTCATGAGGAAGTCGCGCCGGGCCCGCGCCGGCAGCGAGACCTTGTCCGCGAAGGTGACCTCGAAGCCGACCGCCGAGCGGTACCGCCCCGGCACGGTCATGGTGCGGATGTTCGACTTGAACGAGCGCCGGCCCTCCTCGATCACCTCGCGCGAGAAGCCCTTGAAGCGATCGACGCCCTCCTCGAGGAGCACGCGCTCGACCGCCTCCCGGATCATGTGGCAGCCGGCGAGCCGGGTGCGCTCGTCGAGCAGGTAGTACATCGGCGCCCGGGTCTGCTTCGCGCAGCGCTCGAGGTGCCAGCGGGCGATCTCGTCGCCCTCGCCGATCTTGATGCAGGGCAGGTCGATGCCGTCGTCGAGCCGGTGGGTCGGCCCGACGGGCACGCCGCCGGGGGTCGAGGCGCCGATGTCGAGGACGTGGGTGACCCCGCCCGCCCAGGCGACGAGCTCGCCTTCCCAGAAGATCGGGACGAAGGTCTGCACGTCGGCGTTGTGGACGTCGCCGATCGTCGGGTCGTTGTTGGCGAAGATGTCGCCGGGCCTGATCCGCGGGTTGTCCTCGTAGCCCTGCCGGACCATCCACTTGATCGCGTCCGACATCGTGTGGACGTGGACGATGATCCCGGTCGAGAGCGCGATCGAGTCGCCCTCGGGCGTGTAGAGCGCGAAGCAGAGCTCCCCGAGCTCGCGGACGATCGGCGAGGCGGAGATGTTGAGCGCGGTCTCCCGCGCCGAGACGAGGCCGCCGCGGATCCGCGAGAAGAGCTTCTCGTAGCCGATCGGGTCCGAGTCCTTCAGCTCGAGCTCGCCGTCGAGCCCGAGATACGAGCCGGTCTCGGCGAAGAGGCGCTCGGAGTCCGCGAGCATCTCGTCGAGCCGCTTGCCGTCCCAGCCGATCGGCGTCGCTTCGCGCGGCTCGAGCTCGCGTGTCGCGTCGACCATCGCCACCGATCCCTGACGCTACCGGATGTGACGTAACGTTCAGTGGCGCGTAGTCGGAGGGAGTGGCGCGCGAGGAGATGAAAGCGGGATCGACTTCGAGGCGGATCGGGCTCACGCTCTGCGTGCTGCTCGCGCTTGCCGCGGCGCCGATCGCGGCGATTGCCGTCGACGCGCCGAGGCCGGGCAGCGACCCGGTCCTGCGCGCGGATCGCGGCGCGAGCGCCGGCGGCGCCGAGCTCCGGGGCTTCGGGTCCTGCCATGCCCTCGGCCGCTACGCCCGGCGCCACGCGGAGGCCGCCTCGTACCCGGGCTTCGCCGGAGGCGGCGTCGCGGTGACGCCCGGTGCCCCGCGTGGGCGCCACCGGCGGCGAGGCGAGCGGCGACGCGGCCGCCCCGGGCTCGTCGACGCCTACCAACGTCCAGGAGCCCGGGATCGACGAGCCCGACATCGTCAAGGCCGAGGGCTCGATGGTCTTCGCGATCGGCGCCGGCAAGCTGCGCGCGATCGACGTCAGCGAGAGCTCCCCGGCGGAGCTCGGCGCGATCGACCTCTCAGAGCTCCCCGGCAACGCCGCCAGCGGCTACGACCACCAGCTCCTGCTCGCGGGCGACCGACTGCTCCTGATCACGCAGACGAGCGCGGGCTACGAAGGGGCGGCGGCGGTAGCGGCCCGCCCGGGATCGTCGCGCCGGACATCTACTACGGGGCGCCGCGGACCGTGCTCAGCGAGATCGACGTCTCCGACCCGGCGGCGATGTCCGTGGTCCGCACGCTGCGCGTCGAGGGCGGCTACGTCAGCGCGCGGCTCGCCGGCGAGACCGCGCGCGTCGTCGTCTCCTCCTTCCCCGAGTACGCGTTCGCGACGCCGGGGCTCGGCCGGCATCCAGCGCCGCGCGCACCGAGAAGCTGATCCCGAGCACGGTGATTCGCGACGAGGTTGCCGGGACCAGCCAGCAGAGCCGGCTGGTCCCGTGCCGCTCGATCCGCAGGCCGCGCGCGTTCTCCGGGCTCGAGATGCTCAGCGTGCTGACGATCGACCTCGGCCGCGGCCTCGATCCGACGGACGTCGACACGATCATGACCCAGGGCCAGACCGTCTACAGCTCGCCGGAGAGCCTGTACGTCGCGACCGAGCGCTGGCTGCCGCCCGACGCCGGCGAGCGGCAGGTCTCGTCGGTGAGCACCGAGATCCACCGGTTCGCGCTCGGCTCTCCGACCGAGACCGAGTACGTGGCGAGCGGCGCGGTGCCCGGCTTCATGCTCAGCCAGTGGGCGCTCTCCGAGCAGGACGGCTTCCTGCGCGTCGCGAGCACGGCGGAGTCGCCCGAGTTCGACGCCGGCGACCGCGAGAGCTTCGTCACCGTCCTCGGCCAGTCGGGCGACGAGCTCGAGCGAGGTCGGCCGCGTCGGCGGGCTCGGGCGGGGCGAGAGCATCTACGCGGTCCGCTTCATCGGCGACGTCGGCTACGTCGTCACCTTCCGCCAGGTCGATCCGCTCTACACGGTCGACCTCTCCGATCCGACCGACCCGCGGGTGGTCGGCGAGCTCAAGGTGCCGGGCTACTCGGCCTACCTGCACCCCGTCGGCGACGGGCTGCTGCTCGGCGTCGGCCAGGGCGCGACCGAGCAGGGCCGGACGCTGGGCACCCAGGTCTCGCTGTTCGACGTCACCGACCTCTCCTCCCCCTCGAGCCTCGACCGCCTCGCGATGGGCGAGGGCACGTCGAGCGAGGTCGAGTACGACCACCACGCCTTCCTCCTCTATCCGGCGACCGGCCTGGCCGTGATCCCGCTCGAGGACTACGGCGCCGACGGGTCACGGTTCGCGGGCGCCGTCGGCCTGCACGTCGGCGCGCACGGGGATCGACGAGATCGCGCGGATCAGCCACCCCGACCGTCCCGGTTCGGCGCTCCCTGGTCGCCGGCGATCGCCTCTACACGCTGTCCGACGGCGGGCTCATGGCGCACGACCTGATCACCCTCTCCGAGCAGGGGTACCTGGCGTTCGACTAGCCGAGCAGCTTCGCCTTTTGTGCCTCGAACTCGGCCTCGGTGAGAACGCCCTTGTCGCGCAGCTCACCGAGCTTCCGAGCTGCTCGACCGGGTCGACCCCGGCTGGCGCCGGCGCCGCTGCGGGCGGAGCCTCGCTGGTACGCCGGAGCCTGCTGGGGTTCCTGCTGGGCCCAGCGGTTGCCCTGGCGACGGGAGACACGGTTGCTGACGGCGGTCGCGGTCCCGGATACGACCGCCACCCTGGCAACGCCTCGAAGTAGTCCTGGCATCGGCTTCTTCTCTCCTTTCAGGCGGTGGTGGTTTCGGCTTCCTCAGCCGCGTCGAGCGCAGCGAGAATGGCCTGGACGGGGATGCGGCCATTGGCGACCAGCTGGGCTCCCGAGCCCCGCAGTGCGGCGGCAAACGGGGCCGCCCAGCGGTTTTCGTAAACGAGGATCGCCGCCGACGGTGCCGGGGTCGAGCGCGCCCGCAGCCTCCTCCATGTCCTCATCGGTGAGTAGCTCCGAAGAGGCGCCGAGAAGATCTTTGAGTTCGTCCGACTCCTCGGCCAGGTGCGAGATGTCGAGGGTCTCGACCGAGCCGTCCTCGGCCTTGGCGAAGAAAGCGAGGTCGATCACCCGGATCAAACCGCGATCGACCAGATCAAGCAGGAGCGGCGCGGCCTCCCCTTTTGGCTGCTTGCCTGGCCACTCGATCACCAGGTAGTCGACCGGGCCCATCTCCTCTAGCTCTACGGCCACGCTGACGTCCCTTCGTAACGTTGATTGCCACGTACAACCGACGAAGCTACCGCACCGGGCCCGTCGGCCTGGCGCCGGGCTACGCGAGCGCTTTCTGCTTGAGCGAGTCGTACTCGTCCTGGCTGATCGCGCCGCTGTCGAGTAGCTGCTTGGCCTTGGCGATCTCTTCCGCTGAGCCCGCGGGCCCGGTGCTGTCCAGCACCTGTCGCGCTTGTGCCTGGAGGCGCTTGGTGTTGCGCTCTGCGAGCCCGTCTCCCTGAGTGATGAGGTAGATGAACACGCCGAAGAAGGGCAGGATGATCGCAAGCACGCACCAGCCCGCCTTGGCGCCACCGGAGAGGTCATCTCGGCTGAAGACGTCGCCGAACACGGTGAACAGGAGGCGGAGCCAGATCACCAACCCGAAGAAGACGAGCATCGTCCAGATGATGTTGAGGAGCGGGTATTCGGCGTCGGCCAGAAGCATTTACGTCCCTTCGATGGGAGTGGGAGAATTACTCACGCGGGATGCTAGCCGGGCGCCGGCTCGGCGCTGAGCGGAGGTTCACGCGCGGCCGCCTCGGCCTTGGCCTTGCCGAGGTCGGCCGAGATCCGGACCACGGCCGAGGTGAGCGGCGCCGCCAGCACCAGCCCCACCATCCCGAACAGCGCCCCGCCGCCGATCGTCACGATCAGGACGGCGAGCGGGTGGATTCCGAGCGCGGCGCCCATCGCGAACGGCTGGACGAGCTGCTGGAGGATCCCGTTGGCAAGCAGCTCGACGACGATCATTCCGGCGGCCGCATCCGGTCCGGCATTGCCGAGCGCAAGCAGGACCGCGAAGCCGCCCGCTGCCCACGCGCCGAGATAGGGGACGAAGGCGCCGATGAAGGTGACTGCAGCGATCGTCCCCGCCAGCGGCACGCCCAGGATCAGCGCCCCGGCCGTGACCACGATGGCATTGAAGGCGGCGACGATCGTGACCCCGAGGAAGTAGCCGCGCAGTGACCCGAGCACCCGCTGCGTGACCACCTGCCCGACGTCCCGCGGCACGCCCATGTGCTCGGTCACCCAGCCGCGGATCTTCGGTCCGTCGGTGAGCAGGAAGAAAAGGCTGAGGACCGTGAGCGCGAGGAAGAACGCGAGCGAGGAGAGCTTGGAGATGCTGGTCGCGAGCCCGTTGAGAAGCGCGTCGGCGCTGTCTTTGATTCCCGCGGCCGCGTCGGCCTTGGCCGCGTCCGCCTTGGCCGGATCGAGGCCGATGTCCTCGCAGCCAGCCCGCGATCATGTCCTTGGCGCTGTCGAGCTGAGTCGTGATGCCGGAGCTCTGGCCGGTGATCCCGGTGATCACGACGACCGTCATCCCTACCCCGATCGCGACGATCGCGAGCAGGACGATCACCGCGCCGAGCGCCCGCGGGATGCGGTGGCTGTTGAGCCAGGCAACCAGCGGCGACGCGACCGCGGCAACGACCGAAGCGACGATCACCGGGAAGACGATCACCTGCGTCAGCCCGAGGAGCCAGATCAGGCCGCCGATGAACACGCCGACGCCGACCAGAAGCCACGCGGTCATGCCGATGTCGCGCAGCCACCCGGGGACGCTGAAGATCCCGCTCAGCTCGCCCGGATCGATCGAGATGTACTCCTCGCCCGCTTCGGTCGCCTCGGCGGAGCCCTCGTGTCGGCCGTGGCGTCGAAGTCGACCGCGAATCATCGCGTCAGGCTCGCACCGGCCTCGGACGGCGAGGCCGGCTGGCTCCTGCTCGACGCCTTCCAGAAATGTGCGGGGCCCACGGCTCGCGTGGGCCCCGCACCCGTCAACTCAGACCGTGGCCTGCTCGTCCTCTCCGAAGACGATGATCCCGTGGACGACGTAGATGCAAAGCGCGAACTCCGCAAGCGACCACCAGGGAAAGGCACCGCCAATCGACAGCAGGGCGCCGACAGCGCCGATGGTGCCGGCGGCGATCCCGAGCACGCGGCCATATGTGTTGCCAGACATCAGCGAGATGCCGGCGGTCAGTTGGACGATCCCGAGGATCACCAACACCCAACCGAGGGTGTTCAGGTTGTCGAGAATGAACCTGCTGTCGCCGACGAAGATGTTGGCGTCACCAAGAGCACCGATGCCGTAGAGGATGTTCAGGATTCCGAGTAGGAGCAGCATCAATGCTGCGAACACGGTTCGGCCTTCGCCTCTCATTGAAACTCCTTTGGTCTGTCGGCCGCCTTGCCTCAACCGAGATGGGTGGAACTACCTCATAGTTCGCCGCCGCGCCGGCGGCCCCTCCCGTTCAGGGCCGGGGCGGGGGCGGAGCGCCGCTCGCGGCGGCCCGGAGCGCGTTCTCGATCTCGTCGTTCTTGCCGAAGAGCCCGCGCCAGCCGAGCCACCGGCGGTCGCCCATGTAGAGCCGGCCGGCGCCGCTGTCGGGGCCGAACTCGACCGCGACCCACTTCAGCCAGAGCGAGACCCACTCGCGGCCGACCGATCGGATCGGGGCGATCTCGATCGTCTCGTCCTTCGTGACGAGCGTCGCCCCCGACGGCTCAACGGTGAGCGTGCCCTTCCTGTAGCCGAAACCGACCTGCTTGGCCTCGGTGTTGAACCAGACCGGGAACTCCATTCAGCCCTCCTGGGGTAGCTGTCGGGCGCGAGGCTACCGGCGAAAGTCAAGCGCCCGCGTATCTATGATCGCGTCCATGCTGAGGGCAGGCCGGTGGCGGATCCTGGTGCCTTGCTGCGCCGCGACGATCGCGGTCGCCGCGAGCGCGTTCGCGAGCGCCGGCGGCGCCCCTGCGACCCGCGTCGCGCCGGGCGTCTCGAAGCCGGAGGCGACGTGCTTCTGGGAGGGGCCGATCTCGACCAAACGACCTTCGACGAGAGGCTTCGACGGCCGCAACTTCAACTTCCCCGAGGAATCGGCGACCTACTGGATGGCGCGGTTCAGCCTCCCCGAGGGCGCCCGGCTCGTGCTCCGCGGCCGCTATCCGCACGGCCGCTACATGTCGCTCAACACCTACACCGACGGAGCTCCGGTCGACGCGCTCTCGGACCCGAAGGTGAAGCCCGACCCCGGCTCCCGCAACCCGTTCCGCGCCGGCGCGCGGCGCGACGCGGGAAATCGCTCGTGGACGGTCACGGTCCTCCCGGCGCTCCCCCGGCCGAGCGGGAGCCGAACACGATCTACGGCAACCAGTCCGAGACGGGCCCGATCGAGCTCTTCTACCGGGTCTACGAGCCCGATCGCGGCCTCGACCTGACCGGCGGGACCGGCCTGCCGTCGGTCGAGCTAGTGCTCGCCGACGGCACGGCCGTGGAGCAGGAGGAGGCGTGCGTGCAGATCAACGACGCCGACCGCGAGATCCCGGTCGACGACGTGCCGGCGGCCGGATGGCAGGCGGTGCGCTCGACCCCGCCGTGCGACGCGGAGACCAACCCCGGATACGACCCCGTCCGCTGGGAGCGGTTCTTCAACGTGAACTACGCGATCGAGGCGGTCGCCGCCGACTGCACCGAGGCCGGGCGCTCGGCCCGGCTGGCGCAGCAGCCGCCTCGCAGGGCGGCTTCTACTCGAACCGCGACAGCGCCTACATCTACGCCCATCTCGCCCGCGAGTTCGGCCCGATCCTCGTCGTCGAGGCGAGGTTGCCGCGGACCCCGCAGACCTACGGCAAGCCGAAGCGGATGCCCGGCGGCGACATGCGCTTCTGGTCGCTTTGCACCGGCGAGTCGCGGGTCACCACCCGCACCCCCGACTGCCTCTCCGATCGCCAGGTCCTGCGCCAGAGCGGCCGCAACTACACCGTGGTCGTCTCCAAGCCCGAGGACCGCCCGGCGAACGCCGCCCGCGAATGCGGCGTCGCCTGGCTCGACTGGGGCGCGAACGGCGACGGCGCCGGCGACCCCGACTACGCGGCACTGATCATGCGCAACATGCTGGTCTCGCCCGAGTTCGAGCACGCGATCCAGAAGGTCGCCCGGCCGAGCGAGGAGGAGGCGGTGATGGGTCCCTACTTCCCGCGCTCCGAGTACATGACCCGCGAGGAGTTCGAAGCGCGCGGCTGCTGATGGCGCGCTACGCGGCCTTCCTGCGCGGGATCAACCTCGGAAATCGCCGCGTGACGAACGACGCGCTGCGCGCGGCGATCGAGAGCATCGGCTTCGAGGACGTCGCGATCTTCCGCGCCAGCGGCAACGTCGTGCTCGAGGCCGGTGGCGCGAGCGCCGGCGAGATCACCGAGCGGGTCGAGACGGGGCTGGAGCGCGAGCTCGGCTACGAGGTGAGGACGTTCGTCCGCACGGCCGCCCAGGTCCGCGCGATCGCGGCCCACGAGCCGTTCACGCCGAAGCAGGTCGAGGCCTCGAAGGGCAAGCTCCAGGTGTCGCTGCTCGCGAAGAAGCCGGCGAAGGCGATTCGCGAAGAGGTCCTCGCGATGGCGACCGAGGACGACCTGCTCGCCCTCGACGGCCGCGAGCTCTACTGGCTGCCCAGCGGCGGCACCCAGGAGTCGACGCTCGGCCAGGAGAAGCTCGCGAAGATGTTCGGCACGGCGACGATGCGGACCCAGGGGACCATCCAGGCGATCGTTGCGAAATACTTCGCCTAATGGGATGATCTTCATGGAGGCGATCGGGCCCGAGGGCGAGCGGCTCGCGCTGGCCGCCGGCGACGCGACCGAGGAGGTGGCGGTCGGCTGGGACGCGGAGTTCAACTCGCGCGACGTTCGACTCCGACGCCTACGACTCGGACGTCGAGCTCTCCGAGGACGAGGTCCGCACCAGGGTCTTCGCGGCGCTCGACGGGCTCGATCCCGACTGGCGCTCGCACCTGCGCGAGGCCGAGTAGCGCTACCCGCTCGCGCTCAGGTGGAAGATCTGGTTTGCGTCCAGCCGCGCGCTGCGGCCGGGCGGGATCGCGAAGGTCGTCGCCGAGTGCTCGACGATCGCCGGGCCCTCGATCTCGTGGCCGGCGCGGACCTCCTCGAGGCGGACGATCGAGGTCTCGGCGTCGCCGCCCGACCAGCGCACCGTGCGCGTCGCCTGCACCGGTGGCGAGCCGCGACTCCTCCTCGAGCTCGGGCAGCGCCGGCTTCTCGACCTCGACCGAGCCGGTGACGATCGCCTGGGTGACCAGGTAGCCGAGCTCGGGTGAGCGCGCCGAGCGCGCGTAGACCTTCGCGTAGGCGTCCTCGAAGGCGGCGATCAGCTCGTCCACCTGCTCGCCCTCCTCCATCTCGTGGTGGGGCGAGACGATCTCGATGTCGTTGAGCTGGCCGTAGTACTGCATGCGGACGATGTGGGTGAAGTCGATCCGCTCGCGCTCGATCCCGGACTTCTCGAACTCGGCGGCGACGCGGTCGTCGAGCGCCTGCCAGGCGCCGGTGATCATGAACCCGATCCCCGCCTTCTCCATGTCGTCCGCGGTCGGCAGGATCGGCATGTCGATCGTCTGGTCGTAGCGGTACTCGAAGTCGGCGCAGGCGCAGCCGTAGGCGGAGAAGCCGGCGGCCCACGCGGGCATCAGGACGTCGCGGTAGGCGATTCCCTCGGTGTAGCCGGCGACGTGGAGCGGCCCGCCGCCGCCGTAGCAGAGGAGCGCGTAGTCGGCCGGGGAGTAGCCCTTGCCGAGGATCCGGCCGACCGCCTCGTTGCGAAGCGTCTGCTCGAACAGCTCGATCACGCCGGCCGCCGCATCGGTCACGTCGAGCCCGAGCGGCTCGGCGACCTGGCGCTTCACCTCGGCGCGGGCGCGCTCGGGGTCGAGCTGGACGTCGCCGCCCAGGAAGTACTCGGGGTTGACCCGGCCGAGGACGACGTTCAGGTCGGTGACCGAGACCGTCTCGAGCCCGCCCTCGGGCCAGCTCACGCCGATCCGCGAACCCGCCGAGTCGGGTCCGAGCTCGGGTCGGTTCGAGTTCGGGTTGACGCGGACGAAGGACCCCGTGCCGGCGCCGAGCGAGTCGATCTTGACCAGCGGCATGTTGAGCATGAAGCGGGCGATGTCCGGCGTCGGCGTGATCTCGAAGCGGCCGTCGGTGAGCAGGGCGATGTCGAACGAGGTGCCGCCGATGTCGGTGCAGAGCACGTTTCGCAGGCCGAGCCGCTGGGCGAGCGCCTGGCCGCCGACGACGCCGCCGATCGGCCCGGACACCAGGGTGCGCCCGAGCTCGCGCGCCTCGATCGAGATCGTCCCCCCGTGCGACGCCATGACCCGCAGCTCGAAGCCGGCGCCGCGGTCCTTGGTGCGGTCGCGGACGGCCTTCAGCGTGCCCCGCGAGGGCTCGGCCGCGTAGGCCTCGATCAGCGTCGAGTTGAGCCGCGGCAGGTCGCGGCGCAGCGGGTAGAGCTCCGAGCTGACGTACACGGGCACGTTCCCGTTGCTCCCGTGTGCCGCCTTCACCTCCTCGAGGATCTCGGCGACACGAATCTCGTGCTCGGCGTTGCGGTAGCTGAAGAGCAGGCAGATGCAGATCCCCTCGACCTCCGCGTCGAGCAGGGCCTCGGCCGCCTCGCGCACGTCGGCCTCCCGTAGCGGCAGCACCACCTCCCCCATCACGTCGATCCGGCCGCGCACGCCCCGGACGAGCTCGCGCTCCACGATCGGCGGGTTGTGGTGGTGGGTCGCGATGTGGAGGCGGTCGGAGTAGGAGAAGCCGAGGTAGGTCTGGATCCCGCGCTCGATCACGAGGTAGTCCTCCTGGCCGGCGGTGACGATCGCCCCGATCCGGCGGCCCGTCCGCGAGAGCAGCCGGTTGAGCATCGCGGTGCCGCTGAAGATGCCCGAGACGATCCGCGGGAATCCCTCCTCCGGCGACATCGACCACTGCCCCAGCGCGTCCTCCGCCGAGGCCATGAACCCCTCCGACTCGTCGTCGGGCGTCGTCTGCGCCTTGCCGACAACGAACGAGCCGGCGCCGTCGACGATGAACGTGTCGGTCATCGTCCCCCCGGCGTCGATCGCCAGGACCCGCGGATCGCGTCCGTCGCTCTCGGCCACGGGGGCGAATCTATAGATCCGCTTGATCGCAGGGACGCGCAGGGGTACTTTCGATGGTGCATGGGAGTGGACGGGAAAAGGACGGTCGCGATCGCCGCCTGCGTCGCCGCGCTTGCCGGCATCGTCGCGACGCCCGCCTCGGCCGACACCGCGTACGTCGCCAACGACCTCGACGACAGCGTCTCTGTCGTCGACACCGATACGAACACATCGGTCGGCAGCCCGATCGACGTCGACAACGGGCCCCGGGTGCTGGCGATCACGAACGACGGGCGCTTCGTCTATGTCGCCAACCGCGCGGCCGGGAACGTCTCGGTCATCAAGACCGCGAACAACCGGGTGATCAGGACCATCGGGGTCGGCCGGCAGCCGCGCGGGATCGTCGCGAGCCCGACCGCCGACCGCGTCTATACCGCGAACCGCATCTCGGACAGCGTCTCGGTGATCAACACCGACACCAAGCGGGTGATCAGGACCGTCCACGTCGGCCACCGGCCGCACGGGATCACGATCACCCCCAACGGCCGCAACGTCTACGTCGCCGACAACGACGACGAGGCCGTGTCGGTGATCAAGACCTCGACCAACCGGGTGGTAGGCAGCCCGATCGCCGTAGGTGGCGGTCCCGAGGGGATGACCGCGACCCCCGACGGCGATTACGTCTACGTCGCCAACTTCTTCGACAGCACCGTCTCCGTGATCGAGACGGCGACGAAGACCGTGGTCGCGACCATCCCGGTGGGCGGGGGCTCGACCGGGATCGCCGCGAGCCCCACCGGCCCGTACGTCTATACCGCAAACGAGAGCGGTTCTTCCGTATCCGTGATCGACACCGGGACGATGGCGGTGATCGGGGGCGAGATCCCGGTCGGCTCGACTCCGGTCTCGGTCGCCTTCACCCCCGACGGCACACGGGCCTACGTCGCGAACCGCGGCGCCAACAACCTCTCCGTGATCAACACCGCGACGCGGACCACCGTCGGCGGCACGATCCCCGTCGGACGGCGGTCCGCGCGGGATCGCGATAACCGCCGGCTGACTGCTGTCACAGCCCCACCCCCTCCCTCGTCTCAGGGGTGAAAGCGACGAAGGAGGCAACGATGAAGGTCTTCGTAGCGGGCGCGACGGGCGCCCTGGGCAGGCAGCTCTTGCCGATGCTGGACGCGGCAGGGCACGAGGTGACCGGGATGAGCCGCTCGCCCGCGAAGCGCGGCGAGATCGAGGCGCTGGGCGCCGAGGCGGCGATCGCCGACGCGCTTGACGCCGAGGCGGTCGCGGCCGCCGTCGGCGCGGCCGAGCCCGACGTGATCGTCCACGAGCTCACCGCGCTCTCGGGCGATCTGAACCTGCGGCGCTTCGAGGAGACGTTCGCGGCCGACGAACCGGCTGCGGACCGAGGCCACCGACCACCTGCTCTCCGCGGGGCGCGCGGTCGGCGTGGAGCGCTTCGTGGCGCAGAGCTTCGCCGGCTGGCCGTACGCCAAGGTCGGCGGCCCGGTGAAGACGGAGGACGACCCGCTCGACGACGACCCGGTCGCAGCGGTGCGGTCCACGCTCGCCGCGATCCGGTACGTCGAAGAGGCGGTGACCGGAGCGGACTGGACGGTGGGAATCGCGCTGCGCTACGGCGGGTTCTACGGCCCCGGCACCTCGCTCGAGGGCGACAGCGAGATGCTGGACGCGATCCGGACGCGGAAGTTCCCGATCGTCGGCAATGGCGCCGGGGTCTGGTCGTTCATCCACATCGCGGACGCCGCCGAGGCGACTCTCGCGGCGATCGAACGCGGCAGGCGCGGCGTCTACAACGTCGTCGACGACGAGCCGGCACCGACATCGGAGTGGCTGCCCGTCGTGGCCGAGAACCTCGGCGCGAAGCCGCCACGGCGCGTGCCCCGGTTCCTCGGGCGGCTGCTCGCCGGGCAGGCCGCAACCGTCATGATGACCGAGTTGCGGGGCGCGTCGAACGCGAAGGCGAAGAGCGAGCTCGGCTGGCGGCCGGGGCACCCGACCTGGCGCACGGAGCTGGGCAAGGCATGAACGGTGCTGCCGAGGAAGAGCTCCTTGCCGAGCTGCGGCCAACGGCCTTCGCGCATCGCCTACCGGATGCTGGGCAGCGTCGCCGAGGCCGAGGACATCGTCCAGGAGGCGCTGCTCCGCACCCACACGGCGCTCGAGGCGGGTGAGCGGATCGACTCCCCGCGCGCCTACGTCGGCACGGTGACGACGCGGCTCGCGATCGACCAGCTGCGCTCGGCGCGGGCGCGCCGCGAGCGCTACGTCGGCGAGTGGCTGCCGGAGCCGCTGCTCGCCGACCCGGGTGCCGGCCCCGCGGAGCAGGCGGAGATCGCCGACTCGCTCTCGGTCGCGTTCCTCGTCCTGCTCGAGTCGCTCTCGCCCGAGCAGCGCGCCGCGCTCTTGCTGCACGACGTCTTCGACTACGGCTACGGCGAGGTCGCCGAGATCGTCGGCACCAGCGAGGCGAACGCCCGCCAGCTGGCGTCCCGCGCGCGCCGCCACGTCGGCGAGCGCCGGCCGCGGTTCCGCAGCTCGGAGGCCGAGCGCGAGGAGCTCGCCGACCGGTTCTTCGACGCCGTCGACGAGGGCGACCTGGGCGGCCTCGAGGCGCTCCTCGCCGATGACGTCGTACTGCGCGGCGACGGCGGCGGCAAGGTCCCGGCGCTGGCGCGTGCGATCAGCGGGCGCGCCCGGGTCGCGCGCACGCTGCGCAACTGGAACCGCCTGGGCCTGCGCGCCTTCGGTGCCACCTTCCGGCGCGAGACCGTGAACGGCGGGCCCGGCGCGGTCGTGCTCGACGGCGAGGACCGCGTCGTCGCCGTCTTCTCCCTCGAGATCGCCGGCGGGGCGATCCGCAGCGTGAGCTCGGTGGTGAACCCCGACAAGCTCGGCCACGTCGGCCCGCTCGCGGACTACGCGGGGATGATGGAGAAAATCGGCCGCCGCACCTAGAAGGCCGGGCCGCTCTGGCCCTTGCCGGTGGCTTCGTCCACGACCTTGTCGTACATCTCGGGCGAGAGCTCCGGCAGCTTGTCCTCGCTCTCGAGCCCGACCGGCGGCGTGATCTTCTCCAGCCAGCCGGGGAACCACCAGTTGGCCTTGCCCAGGATCATCATCACCGAAGGAACGAGGAGGCAGCGCACGACCGTGGCGTCGACCGCGATCGCGACCGCCATGCCGACGCCGAACTGCTTCACGGTCGGGTTGCCGTTGATGATGAAGCTCGAGAAGACGCAGACCATGATCAGCGCGGCCGAGGTGATCACCCGCGCGCTCGTGGCGAGGCCCTCGACGACGGCCTCGTGGTTGTCCTCCTTGAGCTCGCGGTAGCGCTCTTGGATCCGTGAGACCAGGAACACCTGGTAGTCCATCGAGAGACCGAAGAGGATCGCGAACATCAGGAGCGGGACGAAGCTCACGATCGGGATCGCGTGGTCGAGGCCGATCAGCTCCGCGCCCCAGCCCTTCTCGAAGACCGCGGTCAGGACGCCGTACGCGGCCGCCACCGAGAGCAGGTTCATCAGCCCGGCGGTCAGCGGGACGAGGATCGAGCGGAACGCGAGCATCAGGAGCAGGAAGCTGAGCGCGACCACGATCAGGATCACCGACGGCAGCTTCTCCCCGATCCGGTCGGCGAGGTCGATGTAGGACGCAGTGGTGCCGCCCACGTAGACGGTCATGCCGGTGCCCTTGGCCGCCTTGGGGATCGTGTCGTCGCGCAGGGTCTCGACGAGGTCCGAGGTCGCCTCGGCCGACGGCGCCGTGCGCGCGATCACCGAGAAGACCGCGGCGGTGCCGCTCTTGTCGACCTTCGCCTGCGAGACCGTCTTCACGCCCTGCGTCTTCGAGATCTGGTTCTCGAGGTGGACGAGGTCGGGGTCCGACGCGTCGGACTCGAGGAACTGCTTCTGCTGGTCGTACTGGTCGGTCTGCTTCTGACTCGGCTGGGCGGCGGCGTCGGCCTGGTCGGTGGCCTCTTCCTGTGCCTCGTCGGGCGGCACGCCCTCGTCGATCAGCTCCTGGGTCTCCTCCGTCGCCTGCTGCTGGGCCTGGTCCTCGGCCTGCTGCTGCTCCTGCTGCTGTTGCTGCTCGAGCTGGTTCAGCTTCTTCTGGTCGTTATGCGCCTTCGGGTCGAACTTGACCGCGACCAGGAACGGGCCGTTGTAGCCCACGCCGAAGCCCTCGGCCAAGGCGTCGTAGGACTGGCGGATCGTCGTCGACTCGGGGAACTGCCCGTTGTCCTGCTGGCCGAGCCGGATGTCGGTCACCGGCCAGGCGAGCGCGATGAGGATGGCGATCGCGAAGAACATCGAGGGCCACTGGTGGCGGCCGACGAAGCGGGCGAGCCGCTCGAACCCGTGCGCGTGGTCGTCGTGGGCGGGCTTGTGGAGCTTCGGGATCTTCAGCGAGTCGATCCGGCGCCCGTATGCCGACAGCAGCGCGGGCAGGAGCGTCAGGGCGCAGCAGACCGCGACCACCACCACGATCGCCGCCGAGTAGCCCAGCGCGCTGACGATCGGGATGTTCGCCAGGGCTAGCGAGCACAGCGCGATCACGACGGTGCCGCCCGCGAACGCGACGGCGCTGCCCGAGGTGGCGCAGGCGCGCGCGATCGACTCGTTCGCCTCCATCCCCAGGGAGATGCGGCTTCGATGGCGGGTGACGATGAAGAGCGCGTAGTCGATCCCCACCCCGAGCCCGATCATCGTGCCGAGGGTCGGCGCGACGTCCGGGATCTCGATCACGTGGCCGAAGAGCCCGATCAGGGAGAGCCCGATGATCACGCCGAGGATCGCGGTGGTGATCGGCAGCGACATCGCCGCCACCGTCCCGAACGTGATGCAGAGGATGATCATCGCGGCGACGATCCCGATGACCTCGCTCGAGTGGGTCGACGGCACCGAGAGCTGCTGGCCCAGGTAGCCGCCTGCCGACATCTCGAGCCCCGCGCCCTCCGGCGGCTCGGCGGCGTCGAACACCTTCTGCGCCGTCTCGTCGTCGAGGTCGCCCGGGTCGTCCTTCAGCGTGACCGAGATGTAGGCGATCGTCGAATCCTTCGAGATCTGCTTCTTGCCCTCGCTGGAGAAGGGGCTGACCGTGCTCTCGACGTCCGGGGCGCTCTCCAGCGCCCGGTTCGCGTCCTGGATCGCCTTCTTCTTGTCGGCGTCGGTGACCTTGCCGCTCGTCGCCTCGTAGACGATCGGGTTGGTGCCGTTCGCCTCCTTCGGCAGGTACTCGTCGAGGAGGTCGGTCGCGTCGGTGGAGCCGGTGCCAGGAAGGGTCAGGTCGTTCGAGGTCTGGGCGCCCGACGGCCTGAACGCCGACGACGACCCCGGCGGCGAGGACGATCCACACTCCGATCACGATGCGCTTGTGCCGCGTGCAGAGGTGGCTGAGGCGGTAGAGCAGCAGGCTCATTGAATTGGCGAGCCTAAATCGCTTCGCGGCGGAGGGGGTCTGCGACCGGGCCGTCGCGGCGTAGGTCTAGGCTCGTCGGCGTGCGGAAGCTCCTGCTCGCGCTCGTCGTGGTCGTCGTGCTGGCCGTCGTTGCGATCCAGCTGATCCTCCCCGGCCGGGTCGCCTCCGAGATCGAGGGCCGGCTCACGGAGGGCGGCGGCGAGGCGTCGGCCGAGGTCGAGGCCCTCCCCGCCGTCCGCCTGCTCTGGAGCGACGGGGACCGGATCGAGGTGACCGGCTCCGACCTCGACCTCCAGGTCTCCGACGACGTCGAGGTGATGGACAAGCTCGACGGCTTCGACCAGGTCGACGTCTCGCTCGAGCGGGTCGAGGCGGGGCCGTTCACTGTCGAGAGCTTCGAGCTGCGTCGCGCAGGAGACGGCGCCTACACGCTGCGTTCGGACGCGACGACATCGGGAACGGCGTTGCTCGAGTTCGGCGCCGACGAGCTCGGCCCGATCGGCGGGCCGATCGCGGGCTTCCTGGGTGGGCAGGCACCCGAGGAGGCGAGCGAGGAGTTCGACGTCGCGCTCGACGCCCAGCTCGTCTCCGACGGCGGCCGGATCGAGATCGTCGAGGGCGGCGGCACCGTCGCGGGCTACGACGTGGGCCCGCTCGCCGAGATCATCACGGCCGCGGTCGTGAGCCGGCTGTAGACCGGATATACGTTGCGCCGATGGAGTTCGTCGAAGCGAATGGCATCGAAATCGCGTACGAGCGCGCCGGCAACGGCCCGCTCTTGGTCTTCGCGCACGGCGCCGCTTGCGATGGAAGGATCTGGCAACCGCAGCTCGCCGGCCTGGCGGACGAGTTCACCGTCGTCGCCTGGGACGAGCCGGGCGCGGGGCGCTCCTCGGATCTACCGGCGAATTTCGGCCTTGCTGACTACGCGAGGGGCCTCGCGACTCTGATCGAAGCGCTGGCGCTCGGCCCGGCGCACGTGGCGGGGCTCTCATGGGGCGGCACCGTCGCCTTGGAGCTCTATCGCCACCGCCCCGAGCTCGTCGCCACCCTGGTCCTCGCCGACACCTACGCGGGCTGGAAGGGATCGCTGCCCGCCGGGGAAGTGCAAGCCAGGATGGCCCATGCCCGGAAGATGGTTGCCTCACCGCCCGACGAGTTCGTTCCCGAGCTACCGGGGCTTTTTGCGGGCGACCCGCCGGCCGAGTTCGTCCCGCTACTCCTAGAAATCGCCGACGCCGTTCGCCCGGAGAGCCTCCGAGCGCAGCATTCGACGATGGCCGAGGCCGACCAGCGCGACCTGCTGCCGAAGGTCACCGTTCCGACGCTCCTGATCTGGGGTGAGCTCGACGGCCGCTCGCCGATGAGCGTCGCACGCCAGTTCGAGCAATCGATCCCGGGCACCGAGCTGGTCGTGCTCCCCGACACCGGCCACGTGAGCAACCTGGAACAGCCCGCCCGGTTCAACCAGGCTGTACGCGAGTTCTGCCGAGCGCACTAGCCCAGCAGGTTCTCGCGGCGAGCCACAGAGACCATCTGGTGCAGCGTCTCGCGCGTGTCGTGGTCGGGCTCCCAGCCCAGCTCCTCCCGGGCGCGTGAGGTGTCCATCAGGACGGGCGTCGTGAAGGCGTGGAGCCACGAGACCTGGGCGGGCAGGCCGGGCACGTGGGAGGCCGCTTCGGCGAGCGCGCCGACGGCGGCCTTCGGCGCCGGCACCGTCCACCAACCCAGCTCGGAGGCAAGATCGGCCGTCCGCATCTCGCCGGGCGCGGCCAGGTTGTAGATGCCGGGCGAGCCGCGGCCGGCGATCGCGGCGACGAGCGCCGACGCGACGTCGTCGTGGTGGACGAGCTGGAACGGAACGCCGGGATCGGGCAGGACGGGTGCCAGGAACGGCATCCCCTCGAGCGCGCGCTGGACGATCGGCAGGCGGCCGCCGAGCTGGTACTGCTCGACCACGGTCTCGACCAGCATCAGCGCGTCCGGCCCGGCCACGATGCAGGGCCTGAAGATGTAGGCGTCGACCTCGCTCTCGGCGAGGGAGTTGCGCAGCTCGCCCTCGAGCTCGGCCTTCTGGGCCGAGTAGTAGAAGTCCTCCGAGCCGCGCGGCTCGACGTCCTCGGTGAGCGGCTGCGGGTTGTCGTCGTGGAACCCATACGCCGCCACCGACGAGGTGTAGACGAGGCGCTTGATGCCGGCGCCGAGCGCCGCCTCGAAGACGTTGCGGCTCCCCTCGAGGTTGATCTTCCGGGTCTCGTCCTGGCCGCCCAGGATGATGAACGCGAGGTGGACGACGACGTCGGCGTCCCCGACGAGGGCCGCGACCGAATCGTGGTCGAGGATGTCGCCCTGGCGGTATTCGGCCTTCTCCCATCCGGCGTCGGCGGGGTCGAACGGGCTGCGCGCCATCCCGATCACCTTGCCGACCGTGGGCTCGTCGTCGAGAGCGCGCATGAGGGCGCGGCCGATGTCCCCGGTCGGGCCCGTGACGGCGACCGTCAGACCGGCGTCTGGCTCGGCCATCTCAGGCGGATGCGATCGCGTGCGCGGTGCGTCGCGCGAGCGCGAGGATCGTCGCCATCGGGTTCGTCCCCGAGGCGGTCGGGAAGGCGGAGGCGTCGCCGATCCAGACGCCGGGCGTGTCGTGCAGCTCGCCCCAGGGGTTGGCGACGCTCGTCTGCGGGTCCGAGCCCATCCGGCAGCTCCCCATCTGGTGAGCGGAGAAGATCCCGTGCTGGCGCGGCTCGAGCGAGCTCGAGGCGATCTTGGCGATGAAGGCGTCGAGGTCCTCACCCCGCTTCCATTCGGGCCCGTTGCGGGAGAGGGTGACGATCTCCTCGGCCCCGGCCGCGTCCTGGAGGCGGATCAGCTCGGAGAGGCCGCGGCGGAAGTTGTGCTGGTCGAGCTCGTCGGTCATCCGGTACTCGGTGACGGCGTTGCCGTCGCGGTCGATGGAGACGCGGCCGTGGCCGCGGTCGCGGATGAGGAAGATGAAGGCGCCGATCCGGCTCCAGTCGAGCATCCTCTCCTTGTGGTCGCGACCGTCCTTCCACTGGGTCGCGGCGCCGAAGAGGCCGGTGGTGTGCTGGGAGCACTCGATCAGCAGGCCGTAGCCGTCCTCGAGGTTCTCGAACTCGTGCGAGAGAGCCGCCTGCGGCGGGCCGAACCAGGCGCGGGTGTCGTCGTCGTAGATCCCCGAGACCGCGGTCGAGGGATGCAGCCGCAGGTAGTCGCCGACGGCGGGGCCGCCGATCTGGGAGCGCAGGAGCAGGGCCGGCGACTCGATCGCGCCGGCGGCGACGACGACGGTCGGCGCCCGCACCTCGACCCGGGCCATCTGCCCGTCCTCGCCGACGTAGGTGCCCTCGACGCCGGCGGCACGCCCATTCTCGGTCAGGATGCGATCGACCCGGCAGCGGGCGACGATCTCGGCGCCGCTCGCCTGCGCGTCGGGAAGGTAGTTCTTCTGGTTCGACGCCTTGGCGCCGGAGACGTCGCCGAACCCCATGAAGCCGGCGAGCTCGGCGTCGTAGTCATCGGCGACGACGTTGCGGGCGATCGGGCGGAAGTCGTAGCCGAGCTCGTTGCAGCCGCGGCCGAGGGCCTCGTGGACCCCGTTCAGGTCGCTGCAGCGGTCGGTGACGCCGATCCGCTCGAACACGGCATCCAGGTGCGCGTCGAAATCGGGGCCGTCCAGCCCATCGAGGCCGAACTCGCGCGCCCACTGCTCGCGGACCCAGGGGTAGGTGCGCAGGCAGTTGGTCCAGTTGATCACGGTGCCACCGCCGAGGGTGCCGCCCGCGAGCACCGACACCTGGCCCTCCGCGGTGGGGAATGGACCGCCGTTCAGGTAGAGGTTCTGGTAGGCCCAGAGCTCGAGGCCGTTGAAGTCGGCCTCGTTGTAGTAGCCGCCGGCCTCGACGATCGCTACCCGCTTGCCCTTCGCGGCGAGCTCGGCGGCGATCACGCCTCCCCCGGAGCCGGAGCCCACTACGCAGACGTCGGCCTCGAGCGTGAGCACGTCGGAGTCGGGGGTGCGGACGTCGAGCGGCTTCGGCACGTCACGCGGGAGCGCGCGCGGGCCCTGGTAGCCGATGGCGTCCCAGTTCGGGTTCCTGCCGGTGCCTAGGTCGGGGAGCGCGTAGAAGAGGGTGAGGGTCAGGCCGCGCAGGGTCTGGATCCCGGCGAGGGCGTCGGGCCCGGCCTCCTCGAAGCCCTTGACGACCGTCTCGCGGAGCTCCTGCGGGGCGGCCGGGGCAAGGCCGCTCTCGGCGAGCGAGTCGAGCAGGCCGGCGAGGCCCTGCTGGTTCTCTGCCGGGAGGTTCGCGACCGCCTGCTCGATCGCCTCGGGCACGGACATGTCGGAGGCCGACCGCGCCCAGAAGCCGGCCTGCGCGAGGTCCGCGGACCCGTTCGGCGGCGCCTGCGAGGGGACGATCGTGTCGCAGAAGGCGTGCAGCGTCATGCGCTGGGCGTCGTTGAAGACCTCGCTCGTCGCCATGAAGGCGGCGAACTCGCCGATCTGCTCGGAGACGGCGGCGTTGTAGGGGAAGTAGTGGAGCTCGCGGGGCGGCGCGTAGCCGGGGGTGACCATCAGCGACTGGCGCTTCGTGTACTTGCGGATTCCGTCGGCACCGTGGCGTGAGCCCAGGCCCGATGACTTCCAGCCGCCCATCGGCAACTCCATCGCCGCGTAGTTCAGCTGGGTGTCGTTGACGGAGGAAACGCCGGCGTCGATCCGGCGCGCGATCTTCTCGCCGCGGACGTGGTCGGTGGTCCAGACCGACGCCTGGAGGCCGTAGGGGCCGTCGTTCGCGAGGGCGATCGCCTCCTCGGCGTCGGCGACCCGCATCACCGGGAGGGTGGGCCCGAAGGTCTCCTCGGTCATGCAGCGCATCGAGTGGTCGACGCCGGTCAGCACGGTCGGCTGGTAGAAGCGCCCGGGGCCCTCGCCGCGCCTGCCGCCGGTGCGAACCTCCGCCCCGCGCTCGACGGCGTCCGCGACGTGCGCTTCGATCAGGTCGAGCTGCGGCGGGAAGATGATCGCGCCGACGTCCACCGATCCGAGCGGGCCCGGCGGGCCCTGCCGCAGGGTCGAGACCTTCTGCGTCAGCTTCTCGACGAACTCGTCGTGGATCGCGTCCTCGACGTAGATCCGCTCGATCGAGATGCAGACCTGGCCCGAGTTGTTGAGCCCGTAGGCGACGGCGGCGTTGGTTGCCCGCTCGAGGTCCGCATCGGCGAGGACGATCATCGGGTCCTTGCCGCCAAGCTCGAGGGCGACCGGGGTCAGCGTCTCCGCGGCCTTCGCCATCACCTTCTTGCCGGTGGCGACGGACCCGGTGAACATGACGAAGTCGACGATGTCGATCAGGGCGGCTCCGGTCTCGCCGCGGCCGGTGGCGACCTGGAATACGTTCTCCGGCGCACCGACCTCGGCGAGCATCTCGGCCATCAGGAGCGAGGTGAGCGGGGTCACCTCGGAGGGCTTCAGAACGACGCTGTTGCCCGCCATCAGCGCGGGGATGCAGTCGCCGAAGGAGTTGTTGAGCGGGTAGTTCCAGGGCCCGATCACGCCGACGACGCCGACCGGCGCGTAGCGCAGCTTCAGGTCGCGGCCTCGGACGAACGGAGAGGCCGACTCGACCGGCTCGTCGGCGAGGTAGTCGCCGCCGCGCTTCGCCCAGAACTCGAGCGCCGAGAGCCCGTAGGACAGCTCGGCGAACTGGCTCTCGTCGGCGGGCCGCCCGGTCTCGCCCGAGATCGTCTCGACCACGCGCTCGCCGTTCGCGACCATCCACTGCCGCGCGGCGAGCAGGACCTCGGCCCGGCCCTCGAACCCGAGCGCCTCCCAGCCCGGCTGCGCCTCACGCGCCGCCGCCACCATCGCCGCCACCTGTTCGGTATCCAGCTCGGGAACGGTCGCGAGGACGTCGCCGGTCGCCGGGTTCTCGACCGGGATGCCGGTGGCCTCGCGTTCCGCGGTTGCCATTCCCGGCGAGTCTAACTCTCGGGCGAGGTGGCGGTTGACGAACAACGGCGGGCAAGTAGCGAGGGCATGAAGGTGGGGATGCCGAGGGGGCGCGGCGTCGGCCGGCGGGCTTGTGATTTCCATGAACAACTTCCATCGCGTCGCCTCCCTCGACTTGCGGTGGATGTTGTGGTCGCTATGTGACCCGAACTTCCATCGCACAAAGGCGGCGGCGACGTGATGGAAGTTGTGGTCGCTGCCGTTGACCGATCCGTCGCCGACCTTGCTCGCGGGCAGCATGGCGTTGTCTCACGTGCCCAGCTGTTGGAGCAAGGCTTGACGCCCGCGGAGATCAAGTGGCGGATCCGCGTCGGGCGGCTCCATCCGGTGCATCGCGGGGTCTATCTCGTGGGCCACCCGAAACCCCTCCCACGTGCACACGAGATGGCGGCCGTCCTCGCCTGCGGACCTCGCGCAGTCGTCAGCCATCGAAGCGCAGCCCACCTGTGGCGAATCCTCGACAGGCCTCGTGGTCCGGTGGAGGTAACGGTCGTCGGAGCCGACCGCCGGCGGCCGGGGATCACCGTCCACCGGACCCCGGCCTTGACCAGGCGCGACGTCCGCACCCTCGACCGCATCACCCTCACCAGCCCGGCCCGAACCCTGCTGGACGTGTCGGCGCTCCTCCCTCAAGCCGCCCTCGAACGCACTGTCGCCGACGCGTACGCGCGGCGCCTCCTGAAGGGATCCGACCTGCGCGACCAACTCGCGCGCCACCCGGGACGCCCCGGCACACCCTCCCTACATGCCCTCGTCAACGGGGCGACCCCGTCCCTCACCCGGAGCAAAGCCGAGGCCAAGCTCCTCGCCCTGATCCGGGCCGCCGACCTGCCGCGTCCCGAGACCAACGACTCGCTGGACCCGTACGAGCCCGACTTCCTCTGGCGCGACGAGCGCGTGATCGTCGAGTTCGACAGCTGGCAGTTCCACTCCGGCCGCCGGGCTTTCGAGGCCGATCGCCGGCGGGACGCGGATCTGGCTGCTCGCGGATACACCGTGATCCGGGTGACCTGGCGGCAGCTCGCCCACCAGCCTCACGCCGTCGTCGCCCGGATCGCGGCGGCCCTGGCGCACGCATCTAGTTAGATGCGCGAATGGGCAAGACGGTCGTCGTCTCCGATCTTCATCTGGGCAGCGGCGGGGAGAACGACCTCGCGCGGGTGCCGGAGTTCCGGGGGCGGATCCTCGCGGAGCTCGACGGCGCCGAGCGGGTGGTGCTGCTGGGCGATGTCGTCGAGCTCCGCGACCGGCCGATCGGCGAGGCGTTGGCCGCGGCGGCGCCGTTCTTCGAGGCGCTCGGGGAGGCAGCCGGCGGGGCCGAGGTCGTGCTCACGCCGGGCAACCACGACCATCAGCTCTTCTCGAGCTGGCGGGAGGCGCAGCGGCTCAGCTCGGGGGCCGAGCCGATGGGGCTCGAGAAGCTCGCGAAGGCGGAGACGGGCCCGATCGGAGAGCTCGCCGAACGGCTCCCGGGCTGCGAGCTCGTCCTCGCCTATCCGGGCGTCTGGCTCGCCGAGGGCGTCTACGCGACCCACGGCCATTACCTGGACGCGCACCTGACCGTGCCCACGTTCGAGCGGCTCGGGGTGGGCGCGGTCGAGCGCGTGATCGGCGGCCTCCCCGAGGGCACCCGGACTCCCGACGACTACGAGCGCGTCCTCGCCCCGCTCTACGCCTTCCTCTTCTCGCTCGCCCAGTCCGGCGGCTCCGCGACGACGGGCCCCGGTCCCTCCGCCCGCCTCTGGGCGACGCTCGCCGGCGGGCAGTCCGGGTTCGAGAAGGTCAAGGGCATGCTGCTCGGCTCGGTCGCCCTCCCCGGCGCGATCGCGGTCGCGAACCGGCTCGGGATCGGCCGCTTCAACCCCGACCTCTCGCTCGCCGAGATCAGCAGGGCGACCCTGGCGGCCATGATCGAGGCCGTCGAGCGGCTCGAGATCGAAGCCGAGACCGTGATCTTCGGCCACACCCATCGCCGCGGTCCCCATCCCGGAGAAAACGGATGGAAGACGAAGCACGGGACCTCGCTCGTCAACACCGGCAGCTGGGTCTACTCCCCTGGCCTGCTCGGCGCGACGGCCGCCGACAGCCCCTACTGGCCGGGAACGATCGCGATCGTCGAGGGAACCGAGGTCGAGCTCCGCTTCCTGCTGGACGACGCCCCGCACGCCCAGCTGCGCCACGGGCTTGAGGACGCCGCGGCCGGCTAGGTCTAGTGCGTGGTCCGCTCGCCGCTCAGCAGCGCCAGCGCGTGCGGGAGCGCATCGGCGATCGCCTCGCCGGCCTCGCCGATCGCCTTCGGGTTGCCCGGCAGGTTGACGATCAGGGTGCGCCGCCGGGTGCCCGCGACCGCCCGCGAGAGCATCCAGTGGTGGGTGTGCTCGCGCGAGGCGAGCCGTATCGCCTCGGCGATGCCGGGCGCCTCGCGCTCGATCACGTCGCGGGTCGCCTCAGGGGTGACGTCGCTGGGGGCGAGCCCGGTCCCGCCCGTGGTGAGGACGAGGTCGACTTCACCCACGTCGCACCAGTGCCGCAGCCGGCTCGCGATCAAGGTGCGCTCGTCCCCGATCACCTCGGTCCCAATCACCTCGGCTCCGACCCCCTCGGCGAGCGCGACCAGCGCCGGGCCGCTCTCGTCCTCCCCCTCCCCGGCCGCCTTCGAGGTCGAGATCGTGATCACCGCCGCGCGCATCACGAAATCACCGGATCGCGCTTCGCACCCAGAATCGAATGATGCTGCTCCGCGCTCACGGGCGCCGCCATTCGCCGCTTCGCCCGCCGGACTTCTCGAGCAGCCGCACCGACGCGATCTCGACCCCGCGCTCGAGGCCCTTGACCATGTCGTAGACGGTGAGCGCCGCGATCGATGCCGCCGCCATCGCCTCGATCTCGACCCCGGTCCTCCCCACCGTCCGCGCCTCCGCCTCGAGCACGACCTCGCCGGCGCCGGCGTCGATCCGCCCGCGGACGTCGACCTTGGTGAGCGGGATCGGATGCGCGAGCGGAACCAGCTCGGACGCCCGCTTCGCCGCCTGGATCCCGGCGAGCCGTGCGGTCCCGATCACGTCCCCCTTCGGCGCGTCGCCGCGCTCGACCGCGGCCGCCGTCTCAGGCTTCATCACGAGCCGCGCCTCGGCCAGAGCCCGGCGCTCGGTCTCGGGCTTCTCGCCGACGTCGACCATCCGCGCCTCGCCCTCGGAGTCGAGGTGGGTCAGATCGTTCACGGCGCCGTTCCCTCCACCCAGCGCTCCTCTTCCCCCTCGACTTCCTTCTTCCAGATCGGCGCCTCGGCCTTGATCCGGTCGATGGCCTCACGGGCGCCGGCGAAGGCCTCGCCCCGGTGTGCTGAGGAGACCGCGATCGCGACGCTGGCCTCGCCCAGCGGAACGGGCCCGATCCGGTGCTCGGCCGCGGCCGCCTCGAGGCCGTGGCGCTCGACGCAGTCGCGCAGGATCTCGGCGATCCGCTCCTCGGCCATCTCGCGGTACGCCTCGTAGTCGAGCCGGTCGACGTCGCGGGTCGTGCCCTGGAAGCTCACGATCGCCCCGGCGCCGGGGCGGCCGACCGCCTCGGTGAGCGATGCCACCGAGAGCGGGCCGTCGACGACGCGGGCATGCACGTCGGCGCCGCCGCTCACCGGCGGGATCAGGGCGAGCTCATCGCCGGCCGCGAGCGTCGTCCCCTCGTCCGCGTAGTCCCGGTTGACCGCCATCCGGACCGGCAACCGCCCGACCACGTCGTCGAGCCCCGGCAGCGATCCGACCGCGGCGATCGCCTCGGCGACCGTCGCGCCCTCGTCGAGCTCGAGCTCGACCTCGTCGCGGCCGGCGCGCTCGCGCAGGACGGCGAACAGGCGCACGTGCACTCTCATCGCGCGGATGCTACGCCGAGCCGCCCGGCAGGAGCTCGATCTCGACGCTCTCTCCCGCGTCGAAATCGCCACGATCCGCCGGCAGGTAGGCGAGCGCGTCGGCGCCGAGCATCGAGGTCAGGACGTGGGAGCCCTGGTCCTTGGTGGGAGTCGCGAGCCAGCCCGCGTCGCCGAGCTCCAGCCGGACCCGGATCGCATGCGCGCGACCGGGCTTCTTCGGATAGGGCTCCGCGAGCCGCGCCGACGCCCGCCGGCGCGCGTCGGGCGCGCCGAGCATGCGCCGGATCGCCGGCCGGGCGAAGAGCAGGAACGTGACCATCGCCGAGACGGGATTGCCGGGAACGCCGAAGACGAGGGTCCCCTCCGCGCCAACCCCGAAGTAGGTCGGCTTGCCGGGGCGCAGCGAGACACCCCAGAAGACCTGCTCGACGCCGAGCTCGGCCAGCGCCGGGCGCACGTGGTCGTGCTCGCCGACCGAGACGCCGCCGGAGACGATGACGACGTCCGAGGCGAGCGCGGCGGCGATCGCCTCGCGGGTGGCGCCGGGCGTGTCGCGGGCCTGGGCGACGTCCACAATCTCGGCGCCCGCTTCGGTCGCGAGAGCCGGGAGTGTGTACGTGTTCGAGTTGCGGACCGCGCCCGGGAAGAGCGCATCGCCGGGGCCGACGAGCTCGTCACCGGTCGCGCGCACGCTGACGCGGGGCCGGCACGCGCATATCGCCGACTCGCGGCCGACCGACACGAGGACGCCAAGCTCCGCGGCCGAGAGCGTCACGCCGGGCTCGAGCAGCCGCTCGCCCGGGCGCACGTCCTCGCCGGCGCGGCGGATGTTGAGGCCGTCGGCGGGCGCGGCGAGGATCTCGACGCTTCCGTTCGCAGCGCGCGTGTCCTCGACACGGACGACCGCGTCGGCCCCGTCGGGCACCATTGCCCCGGTCGAGATCGCGATCGCCTCGCCGGCGGCCAGCGCGGCCTCGGCCGGATGGCCGGCGCGGGACTCGCCCGCGATCCGCAGACTCACAGGCGATTCCTCGGCCGCCCTCGCAGTGTCGGCGGCGCGCACCGCATAGCCGTCCATCGCGGAGTTGTCGAAGCCCGGGACCGCCTCGGCGCCGGCGTCCACCGGCTCGGCGAGGACGCGCCCGCGGGCGTCGCCGATCGCCACCTCCTCCGCCGCCATGCGCGGGGCTCGCTCCAGGACCATCTCCCGGGCCTGCTCGATATCTGTCAAGGCGGGCAAGGTGGGGCTCCCGATCGCGGCGAGCGTAGATCATGCAGGTATGAGCGAACGGGTTATCGGAGCCGTCCTGGCCGGCGGCGCGTCGCGGAGGATGGGCGAGCCCAAGGCCATGCTCGAGCTGGCCGGCAGGCCGCTGATCGCGCACGCGGTCTCCGCGGTGGTCGACGCAGGCCTCGAACCGGTCGTCGTCGCCAAGCCCGACTCGCCGGTCCCGGACCTCGGCGTCCCCGTCCTCGACGAGCCGCCGGAGCCGCGCCACCCGCTCTGCGGGATCGTCGCCGCGCTGCGCTACGCCGAGACGCGGCCGGTGGTCGTGATCGGCTGCGACATGCCGCTCGTCCCCCCCGCCCTGCTCGGCACGCTCGCCCGGCTCGCGGACCCGGTCGCGGTCGCCAACATCGACGGCGAGATCGAGCCCCTGCTCGCCCGCTACGAGCCCGCGGTCGAGCCGGCCCTGATGGCCTCGCTGCGCGCCGGGACGGCGCTACGCGAGGCGGTCGCCGCACTACACCCCCGCCTGATCTCCGAGGCCGACATCTCCGCCTACGGCGACCCGAACCGGATCGCGTTGAACGTGAACTCCCCCGAGGACCTCGAGCTGGCCAGGCAGCTCATCGGCCCGTCGCCCGCACCGTGACCCTGGCGTTGTAGTCGGGGATTCCCGCCTCGGGCGAGCGCCGGGAATCGTCGATCAGCACGTTGCCCTCGGGCCAGTGGACCTGGACGTTGCCGGGCGCGAGCGGGGCCAGGAACACCCGGCCGCTCATCTCGCCGGCCTCCGAGCTGACCACGACCTCGTCGCCGTGGGAGATCCCGAGCCGGCCGGCGTCCTCCGCGCTGATCAGGACCGCCTCTCGCACCGCGCCGGTGAGCGAGTCGCGGCTCTCCTGGACCATGCTGTTGAACTGCTTGCCCCGCCGGGTGGAGAGCGCAAAGCGGCCGTCTTCGGCGACCGGATCCGGCATGGGCACGGTGGTGAACCGCGCCTTGCCGTCGTCGGTGTCGAAGCGCTCGCCGGGCGGCAGGTTGGGCCCGCCGAACTGGAACGAGTCTCCCTGCGCGGCTAGCTTCTCGATGCCGCTGTACTGCGGCACGACGTTCGCGATCTCCGCCCGGATCGCGGGGGTGCCGTCGAAGGCCAGCTGGTCGGCGAGCTCGGGCCGCGCCCGGGCGGCGAGCTCGGCGAGGACCTCCCACTCGGGCCGAGCCTCCTCGATCCGCGGTCCCTCGATCTCGGGGCTGAAGATGATTCGGCGCTCTGTGCTCGTCTCCGTGACCCCGCCGGGGACCTCGTACCGGGTCGTCGCCGGCAGAAGCAGCACCTCCTCGCAGGGCTCGGTCAGCATCTGCTCGGAGAGGACGATGTCCATGTGAACGCGCAGCGGGATCCTGCCGAGCGCCGCCCGCACCTGCTCCGGCTGCGGCAGGACGTTGAGGAAGTCGCCGCCCGCGGCGAAGAGCACGTCGAGCTCGCCCCGCCCGGCGGCGTCGAGCATCTCCGGCGCCGTCTTCCCGGGCGCCGAAGGCACCTCGAAGCCCCACTTCCGCCCCACCTTCCCGGCGTTTGACTCGTTCACCGGCTCGCCGCCGGGAAACGAGGTCGCGTAGCAACCCATCTCGGCGCCGCCCTGCACGCCCGAATGGCCGCGGATCGGCATCAGCCCGCAGCCCTCGCGGCCGACGAAGCCGCGTGCCAGGCCGAGGTTGACGATGGCTCGCACGTTGTCCTCGCCTCGCTCGTGCTGGGTCACGCCCATGCTCCAGACCAGCACGCCCCGCTCGGCCTCGCCGAGCATCCGCGCGAGCTCCTCCATCTCGGCCCGGGTGGTGCCGGCGATCCGCTCGCAGAGCTCCCAGTCGGTCGCGCGCAGCTCCTCGGCCAGCGCCTCGAACCCGGTCGTGCGCTCGGCGACGAAGCGCTCGGCGACGTGCCCGCCCTCGATCATCGCCTTCAGGACCCCGGAGAGGAAGCCGACGTCCCCGCCGACGTTGATCCCGAACCAGCGGTCCGTGATCCTGGTGCCGAAGACGGCGCTCTCCGGCGTGGACGGGATCCAGTAGCGGTCCATGCCGGGCTCGCGGTACGGATTGACGGAGACCACCTTGGTCCCGGCCTTCTTCGCCAGGTGCAGGTACTTGGCCGCGACCGGCTGGTTGTTGGCGACGTTCGAGCCGATGAAGACGATCAGGTCGGTGCCAATCCAGTCGCTGTAGGAGCACGTCGTGGCACCGACGCCGATGGCCTCCTTGAGGCCGAAGGTGCTGGGCGAGTGGCAGACGCGGGCGGCGTTGTCGATCGAGTTCGTGCCCAGCGCGCGCACCGCCTTCTGGGCCACGTAGTAGGTCTCGTTCACCGTGCCGCGACTGGTGAGGTAGAAGCCGAGCCGGTCGGGCTCGGACTCGCTGATCCGGCCCGCCGCGAGCTCGAGCGCCTCGTCCCAGCCGACCCGCGTGAAGCCGGGCTCGCCGCGGCGGCGCCGCATCGGGAAGGGCAGCCGGCCGAGCGCGCGCAGCTCCTGCCCGCGCAGGCCCTCGAGCGCCGAGACGTCGGCGAGCGGCGCCGGGTCGAGCGCCGGCATCGTGTTCAGCCGCAGGAGCCGGAGGCGGACGTTGCACAGGTGGACGCCGTCGATCGTCCAGTCGCGCAGCCCGGTGGTGCCGAGCGCGCAGCCGTCGCAGACGCCCTCGCTGAGGATCCGCCAGGCGTAGCCGGCGCTGTCGCGGTTCTCGCGCAGCGCGCGAAAGACCTCGCCGAAGTTGTTCGGCCGCTCCTCGCCGATCCCGAACGGCCTCCAGCTCGCCCAGTTCGAGGGGGTCGGCCTGCGCTTCGGCTTACGTAGCACGAGTACGTTCTAGCGGGATGGAGTCCGGACGGATGCTGAAGACGGTCGAGCACGGCGGCCGCCGCGACGAGGTCGCGGTCGAGGAGCCGCTCGAGATCCGCATCGACGGCGAGCCGCTGGCGGTAACGATGCGCACGCCGGGCGCCGACGACGAGCTCGCCCTCGGCTTCCTCTACGGCGAGGGGTTGATCGACGCCCCGCGGGCGGCCGAGCCCGCGGAGGACCTCGCGGCCAACGTCATCGAGGTCACCGGCCCGCTCCTGCGCGACCCCGGCGAGCGCCGCTTCTACACGACCTCGTCATGCGGCGTCTGCGGCAAGGGCGCGCTCGAGCAGGTCGCCGTCGACGCCCCGGACCTCACGGGGACTGTCCCCTCTGTCCCCCGTGCGCTCCTCGCCGCGCTGCCCGAGCGCCTGCGCCAGCCCGGGTTCGAGCGCAGCGGCGGCCTGCACGCGACCGGGCTCTTCGACTCCTCCGGCGAGCTCCTGATCGCCCGCGAGGACGTCGGCCGTCACAACGCGATGGACAAGGTCGTCGGACGGGCGCTGCTCGACGGCCTCGTCCCCCTCAGCGAGCGCGTGCTCTGCGTCAGCGGCCGGCTCTCGTTCGAGCTCGTCCAGAAGGCTGCGGTCGCCGGCGCCCCGATCCTGGTCGGCGTCGGCGCACCGAGCTCGCTCGCGATCGAGCTCGCGGACGATCGCGGGATGACGCTATGCGGCTTCGCCCGGAAGGGACGGCTGAACGTCTATTGCGGCGAGGCCCGCGTCACGGGGTAGCGGGAGCTAGTTGCCCTTCCCGCCGCCCTCGTCCTCGCTGCCTACCTCCTGGTCGACGTCCTCGCCGGCCTCCTGGACTTCCTCGCCCGCGTCCTCGGCGGCGTTTCCGACGTCCTCGCTGGCGTCGTCGATCGCCTGGCCGGCCTCCTCGGCCGCGCCCTCGTTGTCGTCGTCGCCGCAGCCCGCGACGCCGGCTGCGCCGATCGCGATCGCGACGCTGGCGCCGATGGTTCCGATCCTTCGCATTGTTTGGCTCATGGGGTCGTCCTACCCCGAGCCGTGCGGTCTTACGCGGCGGTAACCGCCTCGCGGTCCGGATCGGCGACCGCGGCGACGGCCTCGAGGCGGACCGGGATCCCGTTCAGGTGGGCCATGCCGGCGAGGTGCTCGAGGTCGGCGGGATCGGTCGATGCGAGGTCGTTCGGGTTGGCGCCGCCCGCGGCGATCGCGCGCCGCCAGCTGCCGCCGCGGTGCCCCCAGCCGTGCGGGACGGCGATCGTGCCGCGCTTGACCTCGTCGGTGAGCATGGCCTCGGTCTCGATCTCGCCGTTGGCCGAGGCGATGCGGCAGCGAGCGCCGTCCTCGATCCCCATCTCCGCTGCGTCGCCAGGGTGGATGCGGGCCGTGTGGCGCCGCTTTACGCCTCGCATCAGCTTCTCCGAGTTGTGCATCCAGGAGTTGTGCGAGCGCAGCTCCCGCATCCCGATCATCAGCAGCGGGAACTCCCCGCTCGGCTGGGCCCGGGCGGCGAGGCGCTCGGCGTCGGCGAGGATCTCGGGCGGGTCGAGGCGGACCTTGCCGCCGCGGTGGCGGACCTTCTTCGCGAGCACCCCGGTCGGCCAGTGCTCGCCGAGGACGATCCCGTGCGGGTTCTCGCGCAGCCTGCGCTCGCTGAGGCCGCCCCGGCGAAGGCCGAACAGGTCGCCCTTCGGGCCGCCGCGCAGGAGCATCTCCACCAGGCGCCTGGGCGAGAGCCGGACACCGGCCTTGCCGAGCCACCGAAGCGGCGCCACGGGCCCCGCCTCGAAGCCCGCGCGGCGGGCGATCGCCTCCATCACCTCCCATTCCTGGCGCGCCTCGCCGGCCGGCTCGACGACCGGCTCGGCCGATTGGATGAACGGCGTCGTGAACAGCGCCAGGAACGGCAGCGGGTAATCCTCGCGCTCGAGGAACGTGGTCGCCGGAAGCACGTAGTCGGCGTGGCGATTGGTGTCGTTGACGTAGATGTCGATCGAGACCATGAGCTCGAGCTCGGGCAGCGCCGCCTCGAGCTCGTCGCCGTTCGGGACGGAGAGCACCGGGTTGCCGGCGGAGACGAAGAGTGCGCGCATCTGGCCCTCGCCCGGCGTCGTGATCTCCTTGGCCATCACCGTCGCCGGCAGCTGCGAGAGCACGTCGGGGAAGTTGCCGATCCGGCTGCGCACCTTGCCGTAGGAGGCGAGGCCGAGCAGGTGGGCCCCGCGCTCGTAATCGATCGGCGGCGAGCCGAAGACGCCACCGCCCTCGCGGTCGAGATTGCCGGTAACCAGCGCGAACGCGTCGAGCAGGAACGAGACCAGGGTGCCATTGCGCCCGAGGCAGGAGCCCGTGCGGCCGTAGATGGCGGCGTGAGTGTCGGAGTCCGCGATGTCGCGGGCGAGCCGGCGCACGTCGGTGGCCGGGACCCCGGTTCGCACCTCGGTCCGCTCCGGCGAGTGCGGCGCAACCAGCTCGCGCAGCGCGGCGACGCCTCGGGCCTGGCGCGCGATCGCGTCCGCGTCCTCGAGCCCCTCGTCGAAGACGACGTGGATCAGCGACTGCAGCAGCCACGCGTCGGAGTCGGGGTTGACCGCCACGTGCTCGAACTCGCGGGCGGTCTCGGTGCGCCTCGGATCGACGACGACGACGCGACCGCCGCGCTCGGTTATCGAGTGCATCTGCTCCTTGATCCGCGGCGCGCTCATCACGCTGCCGTGCGAGACCATCGGGTTCGCCCCGAGCACGAAGAGCAGGTCGGTGCGGGCGAGATCCGGGATCGGGACGAGGAAGGCCGAGCCGTAGAGGAAGTGGCTGGCGGCGAAGCGGTTCGACACGTCCTGCGAGGAGGCGGAGTAGAGGTGGCTGGAGCCGACACCATCGAGGAACCCCTTGACCCAGAGCGGGTGCGAGTACGAGAAGGCGCCGGGGTTGCCCATGTACCAGCCGATCGAACTGCCGCCGTGGCGCTCGCGGACTGCCCGCAGCCGGCCGCCGATGTCGTCGAGCGCCTCGTCCCAGCTCACCCGCTCGAAGCCCTCGGGCGCCCCGTTGGAAGAGGCGCGGCCGCCGCGGACCCGGCGCAGCGGATGGAGGACACGGTCGGGGTCGTTCTGGACCTCGGTCATCGCGATCCCCTTCGGACAGGCGAACCCGCGCGACAGCGGGTGCTCGGCGTCGGGGCGGAGCTTGGTCACGCGCCCGTCCTCGACCGTCGCCACCATCCCGCACAGCGGCTCGCAGATCCGGCAGTAGGTGACTCGTTCCTCAGTCGCCATTCAGTTCTCGATCACGGCTTCGACCTCGTCGCCGACCGCGATCGTACCGGGCCTCGCGACTACGCAGTACACGCCCATGATCCCCTCGAACTCCTCGTTGACGCGCTTGAGGACATCGGGGTCGATCTCGATCGTGTCTGGGTCGATGGTCGTCACCGCGCAGCGCTCGCAGGCTTCGACGACTCGCAGCGCCACCCCACCGATCCGCAGCTCGCCGCCGACCCACTCGCGCTCGCCGAGGCCGTCGACGCCGGAGACGACGATGCTGGGGCGAAAGCGGCGGCGATCGGCGCCGTGGGCCTCAAGCGCGCCGTCGGTGCAGACCAGGATCGGCGCCGCGTCGAAGCGCTTGCCGCCGTCGGTGCGCACCAGCCGCGCCTCGGGGCCGGCGAGCTCGCGGACGCGGTCGGCGACGCCGGCCGAGTCCCAGGCCTCACCCTCGACGAGCGCCTCGCCGCCGCCGCCGACGCCCGTCGGCACGCCGATCAGGCGCTGCTTGCGCCGAGCGGTGACCAGGCCGCGCTCGTCCTCGACCCGCAGCTGCCGGTCGCCGGCGATGCCGTCGGCCAGCACCTCGGCCCGCTCGAGCCGTTCCCCCCGCATCGACTTGACCGGGTAGCGCCAGAGCTCGGCCACCCGCACGGGCCGCTCCGCTAACCGTCGCCGTCGCCGTCGCCGTCGATGCCGTCGGCGATCCGGCGCAGCTCCTCGAGCGGCGCCCCCGTGACGCCGGCGAGATAGCACGCGATCGGCGCGGCGATGCGCTCCGAGGAGTGGGCCGCGGTGGCGGCCAACTCGAGCAGCTCGGCGACCGTGGCCTCATCGGGCTCGCGTGCGCCGATCTCCTCCGCGAACTGCCCGATCCACTCGTCCGCCCTCATCCGCGCTCCTCCGGGTCCTTCATCACCATCACCGACGTCGCCTTGACGATCGCCGTCGCCGGCTCGCCCTCGGCGAGCCCGAGGCTCTCGACGGCATCGCGGGTGATCGCCGCGGTGACGCGATGGGGCCCGGCCTCGATCTCGACCAGAGCCATGACGCCGTCGACGCGGATGGACCGGACGGTCCCGGGGAAGGTGTTGCGGGCGGAGAGCCCGTCGAGGTTCCCCATCATCAGCCTCCTATCGCCGACATCGTCCGCGCCGGCGCCCGGAAGCCCGGCTCGTTCACGTGGTGCTTCAGCTCCTTGCGCCAGACCGCGTCGCGGATCACATGCTCGAGCTCGCCGTCGGAGGCGCCATCGCGCAGCGGCGCGCGCAGGTCGGTCTCGTGCAGCGAGAACAGGCAGGTTCGGAGCTTGCCGTCGGCGGTCAGCCGGATCCGGTTGCAGTCGGCGCAGAAGGGCTCGGAGACCGGGTTGATGAAGCCGATCTCCCCGGCGCCATCGGCGAAGCGGTAGACGCGCGCCGTCGCCGAGGGCTCGCGCGGCACGGGCTCGAGCGGGTGCACGCGCTCGATGATCTCGCGGATCTCCTCGCCGGTCAGGACCGCGTCCGGGGTCCAGGCGCGGTCGCCGTCGAGCGGCATGAACTCGATGAAGCGCACCTGGAAATCGGTCGAGCGGGCGAACTCGGCGAAGCGGAGCGCCTCGTCCTCGGTGAAGCCGCGCATCGCGATCGCGTTGACCTTGATCGGCCGCAGCCCGGGGTGGGCAGCGACGGCATCGAGCCCGCGCAGCACCTGGTCGAGCGCGTCGCGGCGGGTGATCTCGAAGAAACGCCCCCTGACCAGCGAATCAAGCGAGACGTTGACGCGGTCGACGCCGGCGGCGGCGAGAGCGTCCGCGTCGCGCTCGAGGAAGTAGCCGTTGGTCGTGACCGAGAGGTCGCCGATGCCTTCGATCGCGGCGAGCTTCGCCGCCAGGACCGGGAATTCGCGACGCGCGAGCGGCTCCCCGCCGGTGAGGCGGACGTCGCGGATCCCGAGCGCGACGAGCAGGGCGACGAGGCGCTCGATCTCCTCGAAAGAGAGGATCTCCCCGCGCGGCAGCCAATCCATGCCGTCGGCGGGCATGCAATAGCGGCAGCGGAAGTTGCAGCGGTCGGTGACCGAGACCCGCAGGTCCTCGATCTCGCGCCCGTGGGCGTCGCCAAGCGGTTCGATCGTGCCCTTCACGCCGTCAATGATGACGGGTCGAGCGCCGGATCAGTTGCGGCCTTCGAGGACAGCACAGACGGCGGCCTCGTCGGCGGCCCGCAGGAGCTCGAGGACGTCGGGCTTGGCGATGTCGCTGAGCTGCTGGTTGGCGGAGACGACGACGGAGCGGCGCCCGCTCTTAGTGGACGCCATGAACTGGGTGTATCCGGGGATGTTGCCGGTGTGGCCGAAGACGGTGCCGCACTCGGTCCGGTAGCGGAAGACCGCCAGGCCGGCGGCGTTCTCGCCGGGGCCCTTCGGCTGCGACTCGCCGCCCTCGATGAAGTCGAACTGCCGCCGCTGAAGCGCGCTGCCGAACAGATCGCGACCGACATATCCGCGGATGAACCGGTTCATCTCGACGGGCGTGGAGACGATCCCGCCCGAGGCCCAGATCCCGGATGCGCTGAGAGCCGTCGAGACGTCCTCCGGCGGCTCGCCGGCGATTACGTCGTAACCGTGGACGAAGCGGGTGGGGAGCTCGTAGCCGGTCGGCAGCGTCGTCTGGGTCAGGCCGAGGGGGCGGTAGACCAATTGGCGGAGCAGGTTCGGGTAGAGCTTGCCGGTGATCTCCTGCCCGATCAGCCCGATCAGGACATTGTCGGTGTTCGAGTAGTAGTAGTCGCTGCCCGGCGGGAACCGCAGCGAGCTGTCGGCGACGAAGCCGACGATCTCCTCGGGTGAGATGTAGCCGCGCGGATCCGCGCTGAAGCGTTCCTGGAAATCGGGGTCGGACGTGTAGGTGGGCACGCCGCTCGTGTGGTGCAGCAGCTGGGCTACGGTCACCTCCGAGAAGTTCGGGTACTGGCCGGGGAGAAGCTCCCCGACCGTGTCGTCGAGCTCGAGCCCGCCCTCGGCAACGAGCGAGAAGGCGACGCCGCCACTGAAGGCCTTGGCGGTGCTGGCGATCCGGAAGTGGTCGCTGCGGTGGATCGCCCGACCGGTACGCACATCGGCGACACCGGCACGGTGGAAGCTGATTCGATCGCCGCGCTGAACCAGGGCCGAGACACCGGGCGGGCCCTGCTCGTCGCCGACCACCGTGTCGAGGGCGGCGTCCAGATCCGCCTCCGCCCCGGCGACGGCGGCAGCCGGCGTCGCGACCAGGCCCACACAGGCGATCGCGAAGGCGACCAACGATTTGCGGGTGCCGTCCCGAAGTCCCATCACGCCCCACACCCTAGGGAGCGCGGATGGTGTCGCCGACCCGGCCGCACGCGTAGCCTCCGCCGATGCTCGAGGACGCATTGATCGGCGCGACGATCGCGTTCGCGATCGCGATCTTCACCACGCCGGTCGGCGTCTCCGGGGCGGTCTTCCTGGTCCCGGTCCAGGTCAGTGTCCTGAGCGTTCCGAGCCCGGCCGTGACGCCGACCAACCTGCTCTACAACCTGATCGCCATCCCCGGCGCCCTCGTGCAGTTCCACCGCGAGGGCCGGCTTCGCGGGCCGCTCACGCGCCTGCTCGTGCTCGGAACCCTCCCCGGAGTCGTCGCCGGCGCCGTCATCCGCGTCGAGCTGCTCGCGGGACCCGAGGCGTTCTACCTCGTGATCGCCGCGGTCCTCGCCCCGCTCGGCGCCTGGCTCGCGCTCAGCCCAGGGGGCGGGCCGCGTGAGCGCCCGCGGATTTCGGACCGCCGGGTCATCGCGCTCGCGCTCGCGGTCGGCACGATCGGCGGGATCTACGGGATCGGCGGCGGCTCGATCCTCGCCCCGATCCTGGCCGGGCTCGGCTTCGGGCTCGCCGAGGTCGCACCGGCCACCCTCGCGGCGACCTTTCTCACCTCGATCGCCGGCGTCGCCGCGTACGCGCTGCTCAGCCTCGAGGGTTCCGGCGACATCGCTCCCGAGTGGTCGATCGGGATCGCGATCGGCGCCGGTGGTCTCGCGGGCGGCACCCTCGGCGCCAGGCTCGCGCCGCGCCTGCCGGAGGCGCTCCTGCGCCGGGGCCTCGGCATCCTCGCTCTCGCTCTCGGCGTGCGCTACGCGGTCCTCGGGCTGACCTAGCGTTCGGGATCGGATCACCGGCCTCCGCTGCGCGAGCGGTCACAATTGGAACATGAGGATCTCGGCGAAGGCGGACTACGCGGTGCGGGCGTCGATCGAGCTCGCCTCCGAGGAGGTCGTCACCCCGGTCAAGGGCGAGCGGATCGCCGACGCCCAGAAGATCCCGCTGCGATTCCTCGAGAACATCCTCGGCGAGCTCCGTCACGCCGGGCTCGTGCAGAGCCAGCGCGGCGCCGAGGGCGGCTACTGGCTGAGTCGCCCGCCGGAGGAGATCACCCTCGCCGAGATCATCCGCGCGGTCGAGGGGCCCCTGGCGACGACCCGCGGCGAGCGCCCCGAGGACCTCGAGTACCGCGGCGCCTCGAAGCCGCTGCAGTCGGTCTGGATCGCGCTACGGGCGAACATCCGCGACGTGCTCGAGTCGGTCACCCTCGCCGACATCGTCTCGGGCTCGCTGCCGCCGGAGATCGTCGAGCTCACCGAGGGCCCGGACGTCTGGCAGCCCCACTAAGCGGCATGCGGCCGGCCGAGTGCCGCTTTCACGCGAAAGCGGAAGTCGCTGAGGACCCCACCCTTCGCTTTCCACCTTGACAGCCGCGACCAACCGTCGATAATCCGGCCTGGGTCCATCAAGGAGTATCGGTGCAGTCGCAGGGTCCGAGCCACGGAGCAATTCACGGGAGGGCGAACCTTCTCACGCCAGCCGCGGCTACGTCTCCGCAAGGGCTAATGCGCGGGGCGCGGCGCACACTTCTCGCGCTCTGCATCTCGTTCGCGGTCACGCTCGCGCTCCCGGCCGCCGCGAGCGCCGTCAGCCAGACCTTCGTTTTCACGGGCGCCTCCCAGACCTTCACTGTTCCCGCCGGGGTGACCCAGATCACCGTCGAGGCGCTCGGCGCCCAAGGCGGTGCCTCGGAAAGCGGCGCCACCGGCGGCCTCGGTGGCCGCGCCATCGCGACGATCGCGGTCACCCCGGACGAGGTGCTCCAGATAGATGTCGGCGGTCAAGGAGGCGGCCCGACAAACCCCGCCGCCGGGGGCTTCAACGGCGGCGGCGCGGTGGCACCGCGAGCGCCAACTCCGGAGGCGGAGGAGGCGGGGCCTCGGACGTCCGCCAGGGCGGAACCGGCCTCGCCGCTCGGATCGTGATCGCCGGCGGCGGGGGCGGCGGGGGCAACATCACGAACCCCGCGTGCACGGGCGGGAGCGGGGGCGGCACGGCGGGCGGCGCCGGCAGTCCATGCGTCGGCCAGCAGGGCGGCGGCGGCACCCAGAGCGCGGGCGGTGCGGGCGGCACCGGCGGCGGAAGTGCCGGCAGCCCCGGGGTGGCGGGTACCGGCGGCAACGGTGGCGCCGGTGGGGGGGACCACGACGGTGGTGGTGGCGGCGGCGGACTCTTCGGCGGCGGCGGCGGCGCCAGCGGCATCAGCATCTTCGACGGTGGCGGCGGAGGCGGTGGTTCCGGATTCACCCCCGACGGCGCCGGGATGACCAACGGCGTCCGTTCCGGCAACGGCCAGGTGACCCTCACCTACACCGTCACCCCGACCCTGACCACGAACGCGGGCAACGTGACGCTCGGCGGCCAGGTCAGCGACATCGCGACGCTGGCCGACGGGGCAAGCCCGACCGGACAGATCACGTTCCTCCTCTTCGGCCCCGACGACTCCGCCTGCTCAGGGACGCCGATCTTCACTGACACCGTGACCGTCTCCGGTAACGGCGACTATCAGTCGGCGGGCTTCACCCCCACCGCCACCGGGACCTACCGCTGGACCGCCTCCTACTCGGGCGACGCCGACAACAACGCCGTTGCCGGCGCCTGCAACGACCCGAACGAGAGCGTCACCGTCGGCCCACTCACCCCGGAGTTCCGCCAGTCGCTGGTCGCGGGCCTCGTCAGCGGGACCGTCCTGATCCGCGAGCCGGGTGAGAGCGAGTTCCACGAGCTCACGGGCAGCGAGTTGATCCCGCTCGGCTCGAGCGTCGAGACGACGAACGGCCGCGTGGGGATCACCTCGGCGACCAAGCAGGGCGGGACGCAGAGGACCGAGTACTACAAGGGTCAGTTCAACGTCGAGCAGGCCGGCAGCGGCCTGGTGACGGCGAAGCTCGAAGACGCGAAGTTCGGCTCCTGCAAGGGCCGCTCCCAGACAGCAAGGCGCGCCCCGAAGAAGCTCGCCAGGCTCTGGGGCAACGGCAAGGGCAAGGCGAGGACGAAAGGACGCCGAGGGTCGGGGACCGTCCGCGGCACGATCTGGCTGACGGAGGAACGCTGCAACGGCACGTTCTTCAAGGTCAAGGAGGGGGAGCTGCGGGTGCGTGATTTCAAGCGCAAGAAGAACGTCACCCTCCTCCGCGGGGAGAGCTACCTGGCGAAGGGGTGACTGCGGAGCGTCATTGAAGTTCCAGACGACGCCGTGCATTGCCCTTGCGGTTTAGTAGCGGCTACTGCTTCGCGCGAGAAGCGGAAGTGCGTTGGCTAACCGAGTCAAATTGTGCAATCCGTGTCCACCCCTCGGACACGGATCGCACTGATCCCCCGCTAGCGCGCTGTGTCCGAGCGCCGGCGCTGCGAGCGCTCGAGGTCGTCGGCGACCGCGTTGCCGAGTCCCCACGCGACCAGGCAGAAGAACCCGATCAGCGCGGCGCAGAAGATGAACAGCGCGATCGCAGCGGGGCTCAATCCTCGACCGCCTGGATCTCCTCGGTGTGCGGCTGGCCGTCGCGGAAGGTCTTGCGGCGGCTCGGCCGGACGTAGACGATCGTGCCGTCGTCGAGCTCCAGCGACTCGGCCTCGACCCGGGTGAGCTGAGCCCAGAGCTTCTCGCCGTCCGGAAGGGCGAGCTCGACGCGCACCTCGAAGCCGAGGTGGACCACCCGCTCGACCATCGCCTCGCGCGTCGAGCCGCCGTTCGGCTCGAGCATCACGTCGAGGTCGTGCGGGCGGATGAACGAGTCGCCGAGCTTGTTGACCGGCCCGACGAAGCTCATCACGAACTCCGTCTCGGGCTGCTCGTAGAGGTCGCGGGGCTCGCCGGCCTGCTCGATCTTGCCGTCGTTCATGACCACGATCTGCTCGGCGACGTCCATCGCCTCCTCCTGGTCGTGGGTGACGAAGATCGTCGTCACGTGGACCTCGTCGTGGAGGCGGCGCAGCCAG
Organism: uncultured Thermoleophilia bacterium; assembly: GCA_963844425.1. Classification (GTDB taxonomy): domain Bacteria; phylum Actinomycetota; class Thermoleophilia; order Solirubrobacterales; family 70-9; genus DASUSH01. The sequence goes on from CAWJOD010000006.1 coordinate 68,797, forward strand.
GTGCGCAGCTCCTTGCGTACACGAGCGTCGAGCGCGCCAAACGGCTCGTCGAGGAGCAGCACCTTGGGCTCGACGGCGAGCGCCCGGGCGAGCGCCATCCGCTGGCGCTGCCCGCCGGAGAGCTGCGAGGGATAGCGGTGCGCCATCCCCTGCAGCTGGACCAGGTGCATCAGCTCCTTGACCCGGTCGCGGATCTTGTCGCGCGGCGTCTTGCGTATTCGCAGTCCGAAGGCGATGTTCTCGCGCACGGTCATGTGCTTGAACGCCGCGTAGTGTTGGAAGACGAAGCCGATGTCGCGCTGCTGCACGCTCTGGGCCGTCACGTCCTGGCCGGTGATCAGGACCTGGCCCGAGTCAGGGACCTCGAGCCCGGCGATGATCCGCAGGAGGGTCGACTTGCCGGAGCCGCTCGGGCCGAGCAGCGCGGTGAGCGAGCCGTCGGGGACGTTGATCGAGACGTCGGTGAGCGCCGCGAACCCGTCGAAGGTCTTGGACGCGTTGCGAACCTCAATTCCCATCGGGATCGTCCTCCTTGCGTTTGTCCTGCGTGGGCACGACCGCGATCGTGGTCGGCTGCGCCGCGACCTTGTCGCGACGGCGGATCATGTTCATCGAGAAGAGCGTCATCAGGGCAAGGATCGCGAGCACGATCGAGGCGGCGTAGGCGCCGGCGACGTGATCCCCGAGCAGGTCGTACTGCCGCGCGACGAACAGTGGGACGGTCTCGGTCTCGCCCGCGACGTTCGACGAGACGATGCTGACCGCGCCGAACTCGCCGAGGGCGCGGGCCGTCGCGAGCACGACGCCGTAGGTCACGCCCCAGCGGATCGAGGGCAGCGTGATCTTCCAGAAGGTCTGCCAGCCGTTCGCGCCGAGCGTCGACGCCGCCTGCTCCTGGTCCGTGCCGATCTCGCGCAGCACCGGCTCGACCTCGCGAACGACGAACGGCAGGGAGACGAACATCGTCGCGATCGCCATGCCGATCGGCGTGAAGATGATCTCGATCCCGTGGTCGAAGAACCACTCGCCGAGCCAGCTGTCGCGCGGGCCGTAGAGAAGGAGAAGCGCGAGACCGATGACGACCGGCGAGATCGCGAACGGGAGGTCGATCAGCGCGTTCAGGAAGCCCTTGCCGCGAAACTTCTGGCGGACGAGCACGAGCGCGGTGAGCACGCCGAAGATCGTGTTCAGCGGAACCGCGATCAGGCACATCAGGATCGTCAGGAAGAAGGCGTGCTGGGCCTCGGGCGTCGTCACGGCGTCGATCGCCGACGCCGATCCCGTAGGAGATCGCCTCGAAGAAGATCCCGATCACGGGCAGGATCAGCAGGAAGCCGAGATAGATCGAGGGCGACCGCGCGCAGCCCCCACTTGCTGGCGCGGCCCTGCCCCAATGAGGCGGCGCTAGCGGTCATATTTCACCGTCCTGCGGCCGAGGAAGTTGATCCCGAAGAGGACGACGAGCGAGATCAGCAGCAGCACCACGGAGACCGCGGCGGCGCCGGTTGTGTTTCCGCCCTCCACCTGCTTGAAGATGTAGATCGAGGCGACCTCCTGGGTCGCCTTCGCGATCAGGATCAGCGAGCCGAACTCGCCGACCGCGCGGGCGAACGCCAGCGCGGCGCCGGCGAACACCGCGGGCGCCAGGTTCGGCAGCACGATCCGCCTGAAGGTCGTGAACGGACCCGCCCCGAGCGACGCCGAGGCCTCCTCCATGTCGCGGTCGAGCTCGAGCAGCGTCGGCTGCACGGCGCGGACGACGAAGGGCAGGGTCACGAAGAGCAGCGCTGTGATCACGCCGACCTTGGTGGCGACGAAGTTGTCGAGGCCGAGCACTCCGTTACCGCCGTAGAGGGCGATCAGGGTGAGCCCCGCGACGATCGTCGGCAGCGCGAACGGCAGGTCGATGATCGAGTTGAGGATGCCCTTGCCCGGGAACTCGTCGCGAACGAGGACCCAGGCGATCAGAGTGCCCATGACCATGTTGACCAGCACGATCACGAGCGAGACGATCAGGGTGAGCTCGAGCGCGGCGATGGCCTCCGGGCGCGTCACCGAGTCCCAGAACGATGAGAAGCCGTCCTCGAACGAGCGGGTGATGAGCGCCGCGATCGGCAGCAGCACCATCACGCTCAGCCAGAGCGTGACGATGCCTCGCTGCGCATAAGCGCCGCCGAGGCGCGGCCGCTGGAAAGCGGCCGGCCTCGGAAGCGCCAGGGTGTTGTCGCCTTGACCGGTAGCCATGAGTCCTACTCGGTCGACACCCCAAGGTCCTCCTCGATCGCGGCAACGGAGCCGTTCTCAGGATCGAAGAACTCGGTGGCCACGTCGGCCCATCCGCCGAAGTCCTCGATCGTGAACAGCCCCGGCGGCTCCGGGAAGTCGTCCTCGTACTCGGCGAGGACCTTCTCGTCGACGGGGCGGTAGCCGTTCTCGGCCCAGCCACGCTGACCCTCCTCGGAGATGAGGTAGTCACGGAACGCCTCGGCCTCCTCGGCGTTGGCAGCGTCCGTCGGGATCACGCCCTTCGTCTCGATCAGGATCGTGTCGTCGGGCACCGTGTACTCGACCTCCTCGCCGGCGTCGATCGCGCCGATCGCCTCGTTCTCGTAGGAGAGGAGGACGTCGCCCTCGCCGCCGACGAACGTGCTCAGCGCGTCACGGGCGGAGGCGTCCTGGATCGGCGTGTTCTCGAGGAGCTGCTTGACGAACTCGAGCCCCTCTTCCTCGGTACCGCCGTTCTCGACCACCTGGCCGTAGGCGGCCATGATGTTCCAGCGGGCGCCACCCGAGGTGAACGGGTTCGGCGTGACGACGTCGACGTCACCGGTGACCAGGTCGTCCCAGTCCTCGATGCCCTCCGGGTTGCCCGGACGGGTCACGAAGACGACGACGGAGTTCTGGATCCCGCCTTCGTACTCGGCGTCGGACCAGTCCTCGGCGACGAGCCCGGCGTCGACGAGACGCTGAATGTCGACCTCGATCGGGAGGTGGACGAAGTCGGCCGGCTGGCCGGCCTCGACCGCCCGGGACTGATCGCCCGAAGCGCCGAACGAGTTGGCGAACTCAACCTCGCCGTCCTCGTTCTGGGCGTTGAAGTCCGGCTCGAGCGTCTCGGTGTAGGCCGTCTCCGGCGTGGAGTAGGCGACGAGGTCGATCGACCCGCCGCTGCCGTCCCCGCTGCCGGAGGCCTCGTCGTTGGCGCCACCGCAGGCGGCGGCCCCAAGAACGAGAGCGGACGCGGCGAGCGCAGCCGAAACCGGCCTTGCCACCCTGCCCGCACGCCCGTTGAACCAATTGTTCCTCAAGGTTTTCACCTTTCTCGATTGATTTGCTTGACAATCAGAAGGCGCGGCAGAGTAGCAGAGATTCCGACGGAAGTTGACTCAGCCGATCAAAAAAGGGACAAGCCGTGCCCGACGCCCCACCGCCCGCCCCGAAACCCGTGCTCAGGGCGCGAAGGCGGAGGCTCAGGCGCGGGTGACCCCGAGGTTGAGCTTGCCGACGTAGCCCTCGATCTTCTTGCCACGGCGATTTCGGCGGCGGCTCAGCTTCAGCGTCGATCGCCCCTGGCTGGCGGCGAAGATGCCGTCGGAGGCGTTGGTCGTGTCCGGTGCCCCGCGGTCCGCGTAGACGCCCCTCCCGTAGACCCTGGCGGACACGCCCTCGTCGAAGAAGAGCTGGCCGGTGTGGACCGTGTTGCCGTTCAGGTGGACCTTGAGATGGATGTGCGGCGTCCGGCCCGAGTACCAGCCGGGATAGATGGTGCGGAACTCCACGCGGCCCTTCTCGTCCGACTTCTGCTGGCCGCGCAGGAAGTCACCGGGGGCGATGATCACGGAGTACGCGCCCGCCGCGTCGGCGTGCCAGACCTCGACCGTCGCGTTGCGGATCGGCTCGCAGCTCTCGGCGTCCTGGACGACGAAGCGGAGCTCGAGAGGCTCGCCGGGCTTGCCCTCGGTGATGTTCCGGCGGAACACGGCGCCGTCCACGTAATAGGGACCCTCGGTGAGCTCGGGCTGGAGGACGCACTGGTCGGCTCGTTCCAGGTCCGAGGCCTTCTCGGCGACGTGGGCGCCGTTGCCCCTGGTCGCCCTCCAGAGCGCGATGGCGCCACCGGCACCGGCGACGCCCAGCCCGACGAGCGCCTCGCGGCGCCGGATCGGCTTCGTGTCGAAATCTCCTCGGGCCATCTCCCTATCCCTCTAACGCCGGCCGCGACCGGACATTACGCGGACGATCCCGGCCGCCAGCGCTGCGGCCGAGACGAGGTGATGCAGCACGTGGAGCCCGATGCCCGCCGCGGCGGCGGCCGGCCCGCGCCGCGCGAGGAGCAGCCCGTAGAGGTCGCGGTTGAGCGCTACCAGGCCCGCCAGCGCCGCGCCCACCCCGAGGGGCCGGCGCCGGAGCGCCGCCGCAACGCCGAGGACGCTCAGGGCTGCGCTCGCCCGGTGGCGCCAGCCGAGGTTGAGGATGCCGGTCGGAGCCCCCGAGCGCACCACCAGCTCGACCCAGGGAACGCCGCGGCTGGAGAAATCGGTGCGGACGCTCGAGGCGAGCGTCCAGCGCTTCAGGTGGGTTCCCTGGACCGTGGGGTCGAGCACGATCCGGCCGCCGGCGGCGGCGATCCGTGCCCCGAGCTCGATGTCCTCGATCGAAGGCCGCGGGTAGCGGCCGGCGTCGAATCCCCCGGCGGCGTGGAAACCGTCGCGCCGGATCGCGCCCAGTCCCGCCCAGAAGGTCGGGACCTCGCCGGGCGAGCCATGGTGGACGTGGTGGTGGAGCAGGTTCCGAAACCCGGAGACCGCTCCGGGCGCCTCGGGCGAGTCGTCGTAGGAGCCGAACACCGCGGTCAGCGAGGGATCGGCCGCGAAGGCCGCCTCGACCCGGGCGAGGGCGTCGGCCGCGACGACCACGTCGGCGTCGACGAAGACGAGGACATCGCCCTCGGCGCGGCGCGCCCCCGCGTTGCGCGCCGCCGCCGGGCCCGCACCCGCGGGCTCGGTGACGACGATCAGCTCGTCGGGCGGGCGCGTGGAGTCGCGGATCGCGTCGACGCAGCGCGCGAGCGTCGGCGGCGCATCGGTCGCCGGGACGATCGCCGTCAGCTTCGCCGCTGAGCCCACGCGCTCAACCTATTGGAGGCCCGCCCGCGCTCCGTACCCTGGGACGCCGTGAGCGCAGCGAACCCACCCGTGTTCTCGGTGGTCGTCCCCACGGTCGGCCGGCCGCGCTACCTCGAGGGCTGCCTGGCCGCGCTCGCCGCGCTCGACTACCCGCGCGACGGCTACGAGGTGATCGTCGTCAACGACGGCGGCGGAGCGCCGACCGAAGAGGTCGTCGCGAGGTTCTCCGGCGAGCTGCGAGCTGCGCACGACCGAGCCTCGCCGAAGCGGCCCCTCGGCCGCCCGCAACGCCGGCGCCGCGGCGGGGTCCGGGACCTACGTCGCCTACACCGACGACGACTGCGAGCCCGAGCCGCAGTGGCTCACCGAGCTCGAGCGCGGGCTCGCCGCGAACCCGGGAGCGGCGGTCGGCGGGCGGACCGTCAACGGCGCCCCGGGCGACCCGCGCGCGGTCGCGAGCCAGGCGGTCGTCGACGCTCTCCACGACCATTTCAACGACGACGGCGGCGGCCCTCGGTTCTTCGCCTCCTCCAACATCGCCGTCCCCGCCGAGGGATTCGATTCCGTCGGCGGCTTCGACGATGACTTCCGCTACGCCGAGGACCGCGACTTCTGCGAGCGCTGGATCGGCTCGGGCCGCGAGCTCGTCGCCGCCCCGGAGGCCGTCGTCCGCCACATGCGGACGCTGACCCCGCGCGAGTTCGCGCGCCAGCACTACGGCTACGGCCGCGGCGCCTGGGCGTTCGCGCGCTCGCGCGAGAGCGGGGCCGGCGCCGACCGCTCCGGCGTCGTCCGCGCGATCGCGGGCTCGGCGCTCGCCCCCGGTCCGGGAGCTCGGGGCTCGCGAGCCGCCTACCTGGCCGGCTCCCAACTCGCGACCGCGGCCGGGTTCGCGCGCGAGGCGGTCGCGGGGGCGCCGGTCGCGCTCGTAGAGCGCCTGCGCAGCCACGTTCGCCGGGACGGGCGCGCGGCGCAGATCGTGGAACCGCTCGCCGAGATGCTGACGATGCGGCGCGGCTCGGCGGTCGCGACGCTTCGCTTCGTCCGCCACAACGGCCTCGTCGTCCGCTCGGGCCCGTTCGCCGGGATGCGCTATCCGCGCTCGGCCCTGCTGCACTGGCCCGACCTCGGGCCGAGGCTCGCGGGCACGTACGAATCCGAGCTCCATCCCGCGGTCGAGCTGATTGCCGCCGGCGAGCCGCCGCTGATCGTGAACGTCGGCGCCGGCGAGGGCTATTACGCGGTCGGGCTCGCCCGCCGCTCCCCGCGCGCGGGGGTGATCGCCTACGAGGCGGACCCATATGACGCCGGCGCGCTTGCCGAGCTGGCGGCGGCCAACGGCGTCGCCCGGCAGATCGAGGCCCGCGGCTTCTGCGACGTGGACGACCTCGCCGCAATCGAAGCGCCCCCCGGCTCGGTGCTCGTCTGCGACTGCGAGGGGGCCGAGGCGGAGCTGGTCGACCTCGAGCGGGTGCCCTGGCTCACCGGCGCCCGCCTGCTGATCGAATCCCACGACTCCTACCGCCCCGGGCTCTCCGCCGAGCTCGAGCGGCGGCTCGCCGCGACGCACACCGTCGAGCGGATCGAGCCGGCAAAGCGCTATCTGGTCGACCACCCCGATCTGCTCGCGACGCCGGGGATGAGCCCGGTCCAGCTCGAGAGCATCCTCAGCGAGCTCCGCTTCGTGCACACGCCCTGGCTCTGGGCCGTGCCGCGCTCGGCCTAGCCGCCGAGGACGGCCACCCCGAGGCGACCGACCGGTACAGCTGCCGTGACCCGCTCGTGCGCCGCGATCGTGGCCCACGCTCGCGCCATCTCCGGGATCGAGAAGCCGACGTCGTCGAACACGATCACGGCACCCGGGCCCAGCCGCGGCAGCATCGTCTCGAAGCAGGCGAGCGTCGCCTCCTCCTGATGGTCGGCGTCGACGAAGGCATAACCGACCGGGGCGGCATCCGCCAGGGCCGTTTCGAGCGCCGCGCCCGCCTCCCCGACCCGGGCCTCGACGCGCTCGATGCCGAGCTCCTCGAAGCCGGCGCGGGCGAGCGCGGCATGCGCCTCGACGAGATCGATCGTGATCAGCCGTCCCGATCCGTTCAGCTCCAGAGCCGCTCCCTGGTAGGCGCCGGAGAGCCCGAGCCCGGTGCCGACCTCGACGCAAGAGCTCGGCTCGAGCTCGCGGACGAGCCGCATCAGAAACCGCCCGAGCACCGGGGGCACGCTCATCCACGGGACGGCGTCGGCGATCCCGAAGACGCCCAGCTGCTCGACCGTCTGCTCGTCCTGCATCGCGATCAGCCGGTCTCGGCGCGACTCGATCCGCCGAAGCCAGGCCCGTTCATCGGCCGGGATCCGGCCCGCCGCCGTCCCCCGGAGCGCCCTCGCGACGGCGCGCGAGGACGGATCGCGGCGGCCCGCGACCCGTGCCAGCGCCCGCGTCATCGCCAATCTGTGGGCGGCGCCCTTCGCCGCCGAGGAGGGGTTGAGCCGAACGGCTGCCTGCACCGGGCAAGGCTAGATGACGCTGGTTGTCGCACGTTCCTGTACCGGGACCCCCGGCGACGCCACTAGACTCCGCCGCTCGCATGGCGGGCGAACCGAGAGATCGGTCCGGCCTCGGGACCGCGGTCCTGGGCGCCGGACCTGCCGGGCTGACATCGGCCTGGGTGCTGGCCCGCAGGGGCCAGGAGGCGACCGTGCTCGAGGCCGACGGGGTCGTCGGCGGGATCGCGAAGACTGTCGAGTTCGAGGGCTACCGCTTCGACCTCGGCGGCCACCGCTTCTACACCAAGCTCGAGCCGATCCAGCAGCTCTGGGAGGAGATGCTCGGCGAGGAGCTCCTGACCCGGCCGCGGCTCTCGCGGATCTTCTATCGCGGCCGCTTCTTCAACTATCCGCTGCGGGCCGCCGACGTCCTCAGCGGGCTCGGCCTGATCGAGTCCGTCCGCTCCGCGTTCTCCTACTTCTACTGGCGCCGCAAGCTCAAGAACACCCACCCGCGCAGCTTCGAGGACTGGGTCGTGCGCCGCTTCGGCCGCCGCCTCTACGACGCCTTCTTCCGCTCCTACACCGAGAAGGTCTGGGGCATCCCGGGCTCCGAGATCCAGGCGGAGTGGGCGGCGCAGCGGATCCAGGAGTTCAGCCTGCTGCACGCGATCATGGGGATCCTCCGGCTCAACCGCTTCCGCCGCGCCCACGCCCCGACGCTGATCGAGGAGTTCCTCTACCCGCGGCTCGGGCCCGGGCCAGATGTGGGAGGCGTTCGAGGACTGGGTCGGGGAGCGCGGGATCGAGACCCGCCTCAACCACCGCGTCATCTCGATCCGCCACTCCGCCGGCACGCGCCGAGAGCGTCGTCGTCCGCAACGACCACGAGGAGGTCGAGCACGACGTCGACGGCGTGCTCAGCTCGATCCCGCTGGCGGACCTGGTCGAGGCGCTCGATCCCGCCGGCGCCGGTCGAGGTCCGCGCCGCGGCGCGCCGGCTCCGCTACCGCGAGCTCTGCCTGGTGGCGCTGATGACGACCGAGGCCGAGCCGTTCCCGGACAACTGGATCTACCTGCACGAGCCGCATACGCGCGCCGGCCGGGTCCAGAACTTCGGCGCCTGGAGCGACGACATGGTTCCCGCGGGCGCGACCTGCCTCGGCGTCGAGTACTTCTGCAACGAGGGCGACGAGATCTGGGAGATGGCCGACGAGGACGCCGTCGCAGATGGCGACCGAGGAGCTCTCGCGGATCGGGCTGCTCGACGGCTCGAAGGTCTTCAACGGGGTCAAGGTGCGGGTGCCGAAGGCCTATCCGATGTACGACCAGACCTACCGCGAGGCCGTCGCCGAGATCCGCGGCTACCTCGAGCACTTCCAGAACCTGAAGACCTTCGGGCGCAACGGCCTGCACCGCTACAACAACCAGGACCACTCGATGTGGACCGCGATCCTCGCGACGCTGAGCTACACCGACGGCATCGCCCGCGACGTCTGGTCGGTCAACACCAAGGCCGAGTACCTCGAGGAAGGGCCGCTTGCGGAGGGCCTGGCCGACCTCGATCTGGTCGCCTGAACGGGCCGGCCACTAGCTTCTCCGCGGTGAGCGCCCGCCTCCGCCGCCATCTCGACGTGCTCACGGTCCTCGCGACGACGGACCTGCAGGTCCGCTACGGCCGCGGCGGCCTGCGGGTGCTGAAGTGGCTGATCGACCCGCTGGCGGCGCTCGGCGTCTACCTCGTACTCGTCGCCTTCATCTTCAACGAGTCGGGCTCCGAGATCGGGCTCAGCCTCGTCTGCGCGATCGTCCCGTTCCAGTTCGTGGTCACGATCAGCCTCGGTGCGCTGACCGCGATCAGCGGGCGCGGTTCGATCATCGTCAACATGGCGTTCCCGCGCTTCCTCCTGCCCCTCTCCTCGGCGATCACGGAGTCGGCGGCCTCGGCGGCGAGCCTGATCATGATCCCGCTGATGCTGCTCGCCTACGGGACCGGGCTGACCGCGGCGGTGCTCTGGCTGCCCGTCGCCCTGCTGGTGACGATCGTGTTCGCCGCCTCGCTCGCGTACCCGTTCTCGCTGATCGGGATCTGGTGGCCCGAGTACCACGGGCTGGTGATCTCGCTGGTGCGGACCCTGTTCTTCCTCGCGCCGGGACTGATCGCGCTCGACGTCATCACGGGCACGACCCGCGAGCTCCTGCCGATCAACCCGCTGACCGGGATCTTCGAGACCTTCCGCGATGCGCTCCTCTACGGCCAGGCTCCGGCCGCCTGGCAGATCCTCGTGCCGCTGCGGCGCGGCCGCGGTCCTCTTTGCGATCTTCGTCCCGATCTACCGCCACGAGCAGGCCGAGCTCGCGAAGCTGGTCGGATGAGCTCCGTCCCTGCCACCTCCGCGGAGGTCCGGGCCGAGGTCCACGCCGAGGACCTGGGGATCCGCTTCGACTTCGATCGCCGCGCCCGCGTCGTCACGCCGGCGCTCTCCCACATCCGCCGGATCCGCTCGAGCGCCTGGGGGCTTCGCCACATCGACCTGCGCTTCGAGCCCGGCGCCGGCATCGCCCTCGTCGGGCCGACCGGATCGGGCAAGACGACCCTCCTGCGCGTGCTCGCCGGCGTGATCCCTCCCGACGAGGGCACGATCGAGGTCAGGGGCCGCGTCGAGCTCGCTGCTCGCCACCGAGGCGGGGGTCGGGCTCGCGCTGACCGGCCGCGAGAACGCGATGCTCCTTGCCGTGCTCGCCGGCCTGACGCTGGCCGAGGCGCGCGCCTCGATGGACTTCGTCGGCGAGCGGGCGCGGCTCGGCGAGGCCTTCGAACGCCCCGTCCACACCTACTCGGAGGGGATGAGGGCGCGGCTGCACTTCGCCGTCATCCAGGCGATCACGCCGCAGATGCTTCTGCTCGACGAGGTCTTCGAGGCGCTTGACCACGAGTTCCGCGGCCTCGTCGAGCGCTACGCGGGTGAGCTTCGCGACCGCGGTGGGATCGTCGTCGCCGCGGGACACGATCACCCGGCGCTCGAGCGGATCTGCACCCGGGCGGTCTGGCTCGAAGAGGGCCACGTCCGCCGCGAGGGCGAGTTCGCCGAGGTCGTGCCGGCCTACCGGGCGGCGAACGAGCCGGCCGAGGACGCCTAGCTACCGAGCTGGCGCTCGATCAGCTCGGCGCCGCGGGTGGGACCGTCGTTGGCTCGGCGCCCAGGCGGCGATCTCGGCGGCGCGGGCGCTGAAGCGCGGGTCTCCGAGGAGGCGGCGGACCGCGAGCCGCAGCGGGCCCGGCCCGAGAAAGCGCGGTGGCAGCATCAGGCCGGCGCCGGACCAGGCCAGGCGGGCGGCGTTCTCGGGCTGGTCGCCGCCGGCGGGGATCGCCAGCACCGGCACGCCGTCCGAAAGGGAGCGGGCGATCGTCCCGTGGCCGCCACGGGTGATCACGGCCGCCGCCTTCGGCAGCACGTCGGCGTAGGAGATCCAGTCGTGGACGCGCGCGTTCGCGGGCACCTCGCCGGGCCACTCGGCACCGCGCTCGTTGACCGTCGCCAGGACCTTGACGGGCTCACCGGCGAGCGCCTCCAGCGCATCGCCGAGCAGGCCGCGCTCGAGGTCGAGCCCGGTGCTGGCAGCGACGAGGACGAGCGGCTCGTCGCCGGGAGGAAGCTCGACCTCGCCGTACGGGAGCTCGAACAGCATCGGCCCGGTCACGTGCGCGGTCGCCGGGCGGGGCAGCGGGTACTCGAGCTGGGGAAAGGTGGCGATCAGGACGAGCTCGTCGCTCAGGGTCGGGCCGCCCGTGCTCGGCTGCATCCCGAGCTCGGCCCGGACCCGGTCGAGGGCGCGCTTGCCGAGGCGGCGCTGGACGACCTTGACGAGGCTGGCCGCGCGCCAGGTCGCCGCGCCGAGCGGGGTCCGGCGGTGACCGAACCCCCACGCCCACGGCGGCGCCTTCGGGCCGTACTCCGGCCATACGTGCTGGATCAGCGTCGCCGTGCGGACGCCGTCGAGCTCCGCGGCGATCGCGGGCGCGATCCCGAAGAGGTCGTGGACGACGACCTCGGGCTCGAGCTCGCGGAAGAGCGGAACGGTCCGCAGCACGGCCTGCGCCATCCCGGCCGCGTCGTCGCCGGGCTCGGGCGGACCCGGGAAGAGCACTTTCTCGAGACCCGGCCGGAAGCGGATGTCCATGTCCTCGACGACACCGCGCCAGCGCTCGTAGGTCTCGAACGTGACGTCGTGGCCGCGCTCGCGCAGCGCCCGGGCGAGCGCGAACGCCGGGTAGGCGTGACCGGCCCCGCCGGGAATGCTGAACAGGATCCTGTGCTTCCTCGCCATCTGCGCGAGAGACCCTAGGGACGGTTCGGCCAGGCGGCGATCCGCTTGGGGCCGCCGCCGAGCCTGCGCCTGATCGCGGCCGGGCCGCCGATGCCGAGGTCGACCGCCGCGCGAGCGGCCCGCGCTCGCGGCCCCGTGCGCAGGCGGAGTGGAAGCGTGCCCGGATCCGGCCGCAGCGGCGCGCCGGGATCGCAGAGGAGCCGGGTCAGCAGGCGCGAGTAGACGTTCGACCGCATCCGCACGAGCCAGGGCTTGCGGAAGAAGTGGTGGAGCAGGTACGGCCGAGCGCCGTCGGGATAGGAGCACTCGAGCCGGCCGGGGCCGGTGCAGCGCACGCCGGCGAACGGCGGTATCGCCGCGAGCCTGGACTCGAGCGCGACCACCTCCTCCGCTTCCAGCCGCGCGCCGGCGACGGCATTGAGCACGTCCTGGTCGGCGTAGAAGAAGGGCGCCGACTCGCCCGCGCTCTCCCCTCCGGAGAGCCAGGTCGACTCGGTCTCGAGCTCGGCCTGCTTCGCCGCGACGAGCGGCAGCACGCGCTCGCCGACGCCACCCCCGACCGCCACCGCGCTCGACATCAGGTAGGGCCCCTCGCGGACATCGCCGAGGCCCGAGCAGCGCGCCCCACTCGGAGAAGTAGCGCGGGCTCTCGTTCTCGAAGGCGACGAGCCGGCCCTCGGCGGCCGTCGCGATCAGCTCGTCGAGCGGGCGCGTGACGATGATGTCGGCGTCGAGCAGGACCATCGTCTCGGCTGGGTGGGCGAGCGGGGCGACGAGCTTCTGCAGGCTCGGCGCGGCGGCGCCGGGAGCGGCCACGATCGTCGCCTCGCGGGCGAGCAGCTCGCGCTGGGACGAAGTCATGCCGCAATCGAGGACGTAGACCGGCTGGCGGTGGCCGTGCAGGCGCAGCGAGTTGACGAGCGCGACCGACCCCGGGAAGAAGTCCCGGCCGCTGACCGAGTAGAAGGCGACGCTCATCGGGCGGCCGCGCGGCGACGCCTGCGCTCGTCGATCCGCCTAACGACCGGGTCCGGCAGCACGCCCCGAGCTTCCACCCAACGAGGTCCGGGATCCCGACCCGGGCCCGCTCGAGCCGGGCGAGGGCGCCCTCGCGGAACCGCAGCGGGACCTCCCGTTCGTCGACCCGGATCGCGAGGCCGGGGCCGAGCAGGCAGCGGGCGAGCAGCTGCGAGTAGATGCCGTGGTACATCGGCTCGATCCAGGGCTTGTCGAGGTAGTGGTGGAGCACGTACGGCTCGAGCCCGTCGCGGTAGGCGCAGCGCAGGGCCGCCTCGTCGAGCAGAGCGCAGCCCGTCGAAGGGCTGGTTCGGCGCGAGCCGCCTCGAGAGGGTCGTGATCTCCTCCGGCCCGATCCGGGTGCGAGAGGATCGCGTTGAGTACGTCCTGCTCGGGATAGAGGAACGGATAGCCGGGCTCGTCGGCGCCGTAGAAGGTCCGGTCGAAGTCGACCCGGCGCTGGCGGTCGTCGAGCAGCCGGAGCGCCTCGGCGCCGGGCTCGCCGCCGCAGAGCACCAGCCCGACGGAGACGTACGGCCGCCGGCGCGATCGGCCCGAGCTCGAGCAGCTCGCCCCACTCGGGGACGAAGCGGTCGCTGTCGTTCTCGAAGGCGACCACCTGCCCCTCGCGCGCCGTCTCGATCAGCTCGCCGAGCGAGCGGGTGACGATCATGTCGGTGTCGATCAGGACCATCACCTCGGCCGGGTGAGCGAGCGGGGCGATCGTCTTCAGCAGGTACGGGGCGACGCCCTCGGGCGCGTCGACGAGCGTGGCCTCGGTCGCGAGCCAGCTCGCGCTGGTCGGCGGTCAGCCCGCAGTCGAGCGAGGTGGATCGGCTCGTCGTGGCCATGCAGGCGCAGCGAGTTGATCAGCCCGACGGCGCCGAGGAAGTAGCGCTCGTCGGCGACGCAGTAGAAGGCGGCTGAACGACCCTGCGTCATCGCGCCGCGGCGCGCTCGCGGCGCGAGTCGTCGAGGCGGTCGAGGAGCGCCTGCGGAATCAGCTCGCGCACCCGCCAGCCGAGCCGGTCGCGTGCGATGGATCCTGGCCCGCTCGAGCCCGGCCGCGGCGCCGTCGCGGAAGCGAAGCGGGACGAGCTCGGCGGGAAGCTCGATCGCGAGCCCGGGTCCGACGAGCAGCGCGCTTGAGGAGCTCGCGAATAGACCCCGTGGTACATGGGTCGCTGCCACGGCTTCGCCGGCAGGATGAAGTGGGCGACGAGACGGCTCGACCCCGTCCGGATAGGCGCAGCGGAGCGACGTGTCGTCGAGCGCCTCGAGGCCCCCGAACGGGGTGACCGCGGAGAGCCGCTCGTCGAGGGCGACGAGCCGGCCGGGCTCCACCCGCGTCGCGAGGATCGCGTTGAGCACGTCCTGGTCGGCGTAGAGGAACGGGTAATCGGGCTCGTTGCTCGCGCCAGTAGGTGCGCGCGAAGTCGACCCGGTCCTGGCTCTCGTCCATCAGCCGCAGGACCTCGGCTCCGAGCTCGCGCGCCGATCGCGACGAGCCCCGAGGAGACGTAGGGCCGCCGCCGCGTCTCCCCGAGGTCGAGCAGCGGGCCCCACTGCTCGAACCAGCGCTGGACGTTGTTGCGGATCGCGGCGACCATCCCCTCCCGCGGCCGGCTCGATCAGCTCGCCGAGCGGCCGGGTGACGATGATGTCGGCGTCGATCAGGACCATGACCTCGGCGGGGTGAGCGAGCGGGGCGATGGTCTTCAGCAGGTGCGGCGACGCCGCCTCACGCGGCGGCGTCGACGACCTCCACGTGCGCGGCGAGCAGCTCGCGCTGCCGGGGATCGAGCCCGCAGTCGAGCAGGTAGATCGGCTCGGCGTGGCCCTGCAGGCGCAGCGAGTTGATCAGCCCGACGGCGCCGAGGAAGTAGCGATCGTCGGCGACGCAGTAGAAGGCGAGCGGCGCCGTCATCGGTTGCCGGCGGCCTCGCGGCGATTGCGGCGATCCTCGAGCCGGTTGCCGATCCAGCCGGGGACGACGTCGCCGAGGTAGAAGCGGCCGAGGTCGCGCGCGTTCACGAGCGCGCGGTCGACGCGAGCCCGCACCCCGTCGCGCATCCGCCGCGGCACCTCCTCGGCGGGCACCCGGACCGCGACGTCGTCGGCCAGCAGGCAGCGGGCGAGCAGCCGCGAGTAGACCCCGTGGTACATCGGCTCGAGCCACGGCTTGCGGACGAACTGGTGCAGGACGTAGGGCTCGGCGCCGTCGGGATAGGCGCAGCGCAGCGTCCGCCTCGTCGACGAGGCGCAGCTTGCGGAACGGCGGGGTCGACGCGAGCCTGGCGTCGTGCGCGGTCGAAGCGCTCGGGCTCGACGCGGGTTGCGAGGATCGCGTTGAGGACGTCCTGGTCGGCGTAGAGGAACGGGTAGCTCGCGGTCGTTCGCCGCGCCAGAACGTGCGCGCGAAGTCGACCCGCGACTGGCGGTCGGCGAGCAGTCCGAGCGATCTCGCTCGCCGCTCGCCGCCGCCGAGCACGACCAGGCCCGAGGAGACGTAGGGGCTCGGCCGAGCCTCGCCGAGCCCGAGCTGCCGTCCCCACTCGGCGAAGAAGCGCTGCTGGCGGTCGCGAACGCGACCACGCCGCCGCTCGGCGGCGGCGTCGATCAGCTCGCCGAGCGGGCGGGTGACGATCATGTCGGCGTCGATCAGGACCGTCGTCTCGGCCGGGTGGGCGAGCGGGGCGACCGTCTTCGAGAGGTGCGGCGGCGTCTCGCCGGGATCGCTCGACGAGCGTCGACCTCGCCGTTCGAGCAGCCCGCGCTGCCAGGGTGCGAGCCCGCAGGTCGAGCAGGTAGATCGGCTCGTCGTGGCCCAGCAGGCGCAGCGAGTTGATCAGCCCGACGGCGCCGAGGAAGTAGCGCTCGTCGGAGACGCAGTAGAACGCGGTCGTCACTCTGCCTCCCCGCGGGTGCGGATCCGGTGCACCGCGATCCCGAGGTGCCAGCGCAGCCATACCGCCAGGTCGACCCGCTTGCGCTCCAGCCGGGCGAGCGGGCCGGTGCGCATCCGCAGCGGCAGCATCCGCCTCGGGCACCCGGATCGCGAGGCCGGGGCCGACCAGCGCACGCTTCAGCAGGCGCGAGTAGACGCCGTCGTACATCGGCTCGAGCCAGGGCTTCTCGGGCAGGATCTGGTGGACGACGTAGGGCTCGCGTCCCGTCGGCGTACGCGCAGCGAAGCCTCTCGGCATCCCGACAGCTCGAGCCCGTCGAACGGCTGGCACGGGGGCGAGCCGGTACGGGAGCAGCTCGTAGCGCTCGCCGGCGATCGCCGGCGAGCCGAGGATCGCGTTCAGCACGTCCTGGTCGGGATAGAGGAACGGGTAGTCGGCGCTCGTCGGCGCCGTAAGAAGGTGCGCTCGAAGTCGACCCGGCGCTGGCGGTCGTCGAGCAGCTCGAGCACCTCGATGCCGGGCTCGCCGCCCGAGCACCACGAGCGCCGAGGAGACGTAGCGGCGGCGCTCGAGGCCGCCCAGGTCGAGCAGCTCGCCCCACTGCGCGACGAAGCGGTCGATCTGGTTCTCGAAGGCCACCACCGCGCCGGGGGCGGCGCGCTCGATCAGCTCGTCAGCGGGCGGGTGGCGATCATGTCGGCGTCGATCAGCACCATCGCCTCGGCGGGGCGCGCGAGCGGGGCGACGGTCTTCGCGCAGCCAGGGCGGCGTCGCCTCCGGCCGCCTCGACGAGCTCGACCTCGGGCTCGAGCAGGGCGCGCTGCTCGGGCTCAGGCCGCAGGTCGAGCAGGTGGATCGGCTCGCTGTGGCCGTGCAGGCGCAGCGAGTTGATCAGTCCCGACGGCGCCGAGGAAGTAGCGGGAGTCGGAGACGCAGTAGAAGGCCGCGCGCCGTCATCGGCGTGCCTCGCGACGCGTAGCGCAGCCGCTCGCGAGAGGTCGACACGCTTGCGCTCGGCGAACGCGAGCGGCCCGCGGCGCAGCCGCAGCGGCAGGTCGCGCTCCGGCACCCGGATCGCGACGTCGTCGCCGTTGAGCAGCCGGCGCAGGAGCCGCGAGTAGACGCCGTCGTGGGTCGGCTCGAGCCAGGGCTTGGCGCCGAAGTGGTGGACCACGAACGGCTCGGTGCCGTCGGCGTAGGCGCAGCGCAGCGTCGCTCGTCGGTGACGCCGCAGCCCGTCGAACGGGGGCATCGGCGCGAGCCGGTAGGGCAGCGACCTCGATCGCTCGGGCGCGACCCGGCGCGGCGAGGATCGCGTTGAGGACGTCCTGGTCGAGGAAGCGGAGCGGGTAGTCGGGCTCGTCGGCGCCGAAGTAGGCTGCGCTCGAAGTCGACCCGGCGCTGGCGGTCGTCGACAGGCTCGACGACCTCGGGCCGCGGCCTCGCCGCCGACGCAGGACGAGGCCCGAGCAGAGGTAGGGCCGGCGATCGAGCGGGCCGAGGTCGAGCAGCTCGCCCCACTCGGCGACGAAGCGCTCGGTGTCGTTCTCGAACGCGACGCCCTGCCCCTCGCGCGCTCTCTCGATCAGCTCGCCGAGCGGCCGGGTGACGACCATGTCGGCGTCGATCAGGACCATCGCCTCGGCCGGGTGGGCGAGCGGGGCGATCGTCTTCAGCGAGCCAGGGCTGGATCCCGGCGGGGGCGTCGACGACGGTCGACCTCGGGCTCGATCAGCTCGCGCTGCTCGGGGCGCAGGCCGAGGTCGAGCAGGTAGATCGGCTCGTCGTGGCCGTGCAGGCGCAGCGAGTTGATCATCCCGACGGCGCCGAGGAAGTAGACGTCGGAGGACATGCAGTAGAAGGCGGCAGGCGTCACGGCATGCTCATCGCCGCGGCCTTCGCGCGCGGTAGCGCAGCCGCTCGGAGAGCGTCGATCCGCTTGCGCTCGGCGAGCGCGAGCGCCCCGCGCGCGCAGCGCAGCGGCAGCGTCGCGTTCCGGAACGCGGATCGCGACGTCGTCCGCCGATGAGCAGGCGGCGCAGGAGCCGCGAGTAGACGCCGTCGTGGGTCGGCTCGAGCCAGGGCTTGACGACGTAGTGGTGGACGAGGTAGGGCTCGGTGCCGTCGGCGTAGGCGCAGCGCAGCCGCTCCGCGTCGGTGACGCGCGAGCCCCTCGAACGGCGGGCATCGGCGCCAGCCGATGGTCGAGGGACACGACCCGCTCGGGCTCGACCGGGCGGCGAGGACGGCGTTGAGGACGTCCTGGTCGGCGTAGAGGAGCGGGTAGTCGGCGATCGTCCTCGCGCCAGAAGCGTGCGCTCGAAGTCGACCCGGCCGCTGGCGCTCGTCGACGCAGCGAGATCAGCTCGCTGCCCGGGCTCGCGGGCCGAGGGCGACGAAGCCGGAGCAGAGGTACGGGGCGGCGCCGAGCGCGCCGAGGTCGAGGAGCTCGCCCCACTCGGGGCACGAAGCGGTGGACGTCGTTCTCGAACGCCACGCACCCTGCCCTCGCGCGGCGCGCTCGATCAGCTCGCCGAGCGGGCGGGTGACGACCATGTCGGTGTCGATCAGGACCATCGCCTCGGCGGGGTGGGCGAGCGGGGCGATCGTCTTCAGCAGCCAGGGCGGCGTCCGGCGCGGGCGCGGCGACGAGCTCGACCTCGGGCTCGAGCAGCTCGCGCTGGGCGTCGGTCAGGCCGCAGTCGAGCAGGTGGATCGGCTCGGCGTGGCCGTGGAGGCGCAGCGAGTTGATCAGCCCGACGGCGCCGAGGAAGTAGCGGTCGTCGGAGACGCAGTAGAAGGAGGCGCGTCATCGCGAGCGCCGCTCCCTGAGACGGGCGGCGAGCGGATCGCCGACGTGCCAGCGAAACCGCTGGCCGGCGTTGATCCGCTTCTGCTCCGCGAATCCGAGGGGCCCGGTGCGCATCCGCAGCGGCAGCATCTCGCGCGGCACCCGGATCGCGATTCCCGCCCCGCCGAGGAGGCGCTTCAGGAGCCTCACGTACAGGCCGTCGTAGAGGCCCTTCAGCCACGGCTTCTCGGGCAGGACGTGATGGATGCGCATACGGCGTGATCCCGTCCGCATACGCGCAGCTCACGGCGGCGAGGTCGAGGCTCTCGATCCCGTCGAAGGGCGGCATCGGCGCAAGCCGATAGGGCATCGACTCGAGGTCGGCGTCCGGGACCCGCGCCTGCAGGACGGCATT
The DNA here is from genome assembly GCA_963844425.1 of uncultured Thermoleophilia bacterium. Lineage (GTDB taxonomy): Bacteria > Actinomycetota > Thermoleophilia > Solirubrobacterales > 70-9 > DASUSH01. The sequence goes on from CAWJOD010000006.1 coordinate 87,868, forward strand.
GAGAACGTCCTGGTCGAGGAAGCGGAGCGCGTAGCCGGGATCGTCGCGGGCGAAGAACGACGCCTCGAAATCGACCCGGGCCTGGCGATCGTCCAGCTCCCGGATGACCTCTCGCCCCGTTTCCGCGCCGCAGGCGACAAGACCCGAGCAGAGATACGGCCGGCGCTCGAGCGGGCCGAGTCCGAGCAACTCGCCCCATTCCGGGACGAAGCGGTCGACCTGGTTCTCGAAGGCGACGACGGCGCCGGTGGAAGCGCGCTCGATCAACTCCCCGAGCGACCTCGTCACGACCAGGTCTGCGTCGATCAGGACCATCGTCTCGGCCGGGTGGGCGAGCGGGGCGACCGTCTTCGCGAGCCAGGGCTGGATCCCGGCGGGGGCGTCGACGACGGTCGCCTCGGCCTCGATCAGCCTGCGCTGCTCGGGGCGCATGCCGAGGTCGAGCAGGTAGATCGGCTCGTCGTGGCCGTGCAGGCGCAGGGAGTTGATCATCCCGACGGCGCCGAGGAAGTAGACGTCGGAGGACATGCAGTAGAAGGCAGCGGTCATCGCCTGATCCGGTCGAGCGCGAGCCCCAGGCGCCAGCGGAGTCTTGCCGTCGTGTCCGAGCGCCGGCGCTCGGCCGCCGCCAGCGCCCCGCTTCGGAAGCGCAGGGGCAACCGCGCTGCCGGCACCCGGATCGCGAGGTCGGGGCCGGAGAGCAGGCGCTTCAGCAGGCGGGGATAGATCCCGTCGGGCATCGGCTCGAGCCACGGCTTCGCGGGCAGGATGTGATGGAGGAGATAGGGCTCGGTCCCGTCCTCGAACTCGCACCTGACCGCCGCCTCGTCGGTCACGCGCACGCCGACGAACGGCATCGGGGCCGCGAGGCGGTGGTCGAGGGCTTCGAACCGCTCGCCCTCGGCGCGGGCTGCGAGCACCGCGTTGAGCACGTCCTGGTCGAGGAAACGGAGCGCGTACCCCGTGTCGTCCCCGCCGAAGTAGGTGCGCTCGAACTCCACCTTTCGCTGGCGGTCGTCGAGCAGGCGCAGCACCTCCTCCCCGAGCCGGCCCCCGGTGGCCAGGAAGACGGAGCAGACGTACGGGCGGCGCGGCAGGGGGCCGAGGTCGAGCAGGTCCCCCCACTCGGGAACGAAGCGGTCGACGTTGTTGCGGAACGCGATTGCGGAGCCGGCACCGGCGCCGGCGCGCTCGAGGAGCTCATCGAGAGGGCGGGTGACGATCACGTCGGCATCGATCAGGACGGTGGTCGCAGCCGGGTGCGCGAGCGGGGCGACCGTCTTCGCGAGCCAGGGCTGGATCCCGGCGGGGGCGTCGACGACGGTGACCCGCGGCTCGAGCAGAGCCCGTTGCCAGTCCTCGAGGCCCAGATCGAGCAGGTAGATCGGCTCGGTGTGGCCGTGCAGGCACAGCGAGTTGATCATCCCGACCGCGCCGAGGAAGTATTGGGAGCTCGAGACGCAGTAAAAGGCTGCTTCGTCCGCAGGACCGGTCCGCCCCGTCGCTCCGGTTGCCGCGAGCATGTGTTGTTGATCCTAGGGTTGCGTCCGGGTTTCACCGGAACCGACCCGTCCGATGCGGCACTTGCAGCGAAAAGTGGGTTTCGCCGGCGCGTGCATCGCGCTCGCGATGCTGCTCGCTCCCGCGTCGGCGAGCGCCGAGCGAATCCCGGGAATCGACGTCTCCCGCTTCCAGGGCCGGATCAACTGGGAGCAGGTGGCCGGCGACGAGGTGGAGTTCGCGTTCGTCCAGGCGAGCCGGGGGAGCGGCAATGACTGCATCGTCGTCGCCGATCGCTGCGGCCCCGACGAGTTCTACGACCGCAACTACCAGCGGGCGCGCAAGGCGGGGATCCGGGTCGGTCCCTACCACCGGACCTTCACCGGCGGCAGGGGGCCGAAAAGCGTGCGCGCCGACGCGCGAGAGGAGGCCAACGTCTTCCTCGCCGGGGTCGGCCGGGACTACGGCCCGAACGACCTCCCACCGGTGCTCGACGTCGAGAGCCCGTTCAACGACCTCTCAGGCTCACTCCTGCGGCGATGGATCAGGAACTGGCTGGTCAAGGTCGAGAAGGAGCTCGAGGTTCGGCCGCTGATCTACACCAACGTCTCGAGCTGGTCGGCGACCGGCAACACGACGCGCTTCGCCCAGCAGGGCTACCGGCTCTGGGTCGCGAACTTCGATGTGGCCCGCCCGCAGGTTCCGGCCGAGAACTGGGGCGGCTTCGGCTGGTCGATCTGGCAGCACACCAGCACCGGCAGGGTCAGCGGGATCTCCGGCGACGTCGATCGCAATCACGCGCGGGTCCCGCTCGACGACCTCGACGTCGCCGGCCCGGGCAACCCGCCCGACGAACCCGAACCCGAGCCGGTCGGCGCCCGCGGTGGCTACGGAGGCCGCGAGACCGTCTGGCTCTGCGAGCCCGGGGTCGAGCCGAACCCCTGCCGGGAGAGCCTCGAGACGACCGTCACCTCGGAATCGGGCGAGACGCGGGTGGAGAACCCCGGCCTCGCGCAGCGGCCAAAGATCGACTGCTTCTACGTCTACCCGACGGTGAGCGAGGACCCGGGATCGAATTCCGACCTCTCGATCGATCCCGAGGAGACCGCCATCGCCCGCTACCAGGCCGGTCGCTTCTCGCAGCGCTGCCGGGTCTGGGCGCCGATGTACCGGCAGGCGACGCTCGCCTCGATCGCCTCTGGCAACAACGAGGAGCGGGCCGAGGCGCTGCGGGTCGCCTACGAGGACATCCGCGCGGCCTGGCGCGACTACCTGGCCAACCACAACCACGGCCGCGGCTTCGTGCTCATCGGTCACTCGCAGGGCACGACGATGCTGCGCCAGCTGATCCGCACCGAGGTCGACCCGCGCCGCTCGGTGCGGAAGCGGCTCGTCTCCGCGATCCTGCCGGGGGCGAACGTGACCGTCCGCGAGGGCGAGCTCGCGGGCGGCGACTTCAAGCACATCCCGGCCTGCACGAAGCCGAGCCAGCTCGGCTGCGCGATGGCCTGGTCGGCCTTCAACGAGACCCCGCCCGAGAACTCGCGCTTCGGCCGCGCGATCGAGAACGCCGGCTCCCTGGCCTTCGGGTTTCCCACCGGCCCCGGATACGAGGTCCTCTGCACGAACCCGGCGGCGCTCGCGGGGGGCAGCGGGCCGCTCACGACGCTCCTGCCAAGCGGGCCCTATCCCGGCGTGATCGGGGCCCTGCTCGTCGTCATGTACGGCGGTCCGCCGCCGAGCGCGCCGACGCCGTGGCTGGTGCCCCAGGACCATTACACCGGCGAATGCACGGAGGCGGAGGGCGCGAACTTCCTCTCGATCGCACCGGTCGGCTCGGCGCGGACCCTGAACCCCTCGCCGGACCCGAGCTGGGGGCTCCACCTGATCGACGTCAACATCACCCTCGGCGAGCTGGTCGAGATCGTCCACCGGCAGAAGCGCGCGTACGTGAGGGCGGCGCGCGACCGGCGCGCCGGATAGATGATCGATACCTAATCGACGTGCGCCTGGGGCGTGCCTGGCCAAGCTGGGCGCCGCGCGCGGCCGAAGCGCGTCGTGGTTGCTACGCGCGAGTGCCGTGGGTGGCGCTCCAGCGCAGCGCCAGGCGCGTCATCCAGGTGTGCGTGGATTGGGGATCGGTCGTCTAGGTGGCTAGTCTGCCCGCCGTGAAGTCGCTCGGGACCCGCACGATCGCGCTCGCCGCGGTACTCCTCCTGGTCGCGGGAGGAGCGATCGGCTGGGCGCTGGCGGGCATCGAGGCCGCGCCGACGGCAAAGCGCGAGGCGCTCGCGGCCACCGACAAGCCGGAGGGGGCGAAGGGCCGCACGCTCGGGCTCTCGAGGGTCACCATCCCGGCCGGAGCCGAGCTCGCCCTGCACCACCACGAGGGCACCCAGATCGCCTACATCGACAGGGGCACGCTCACCTACACGGTCGTCGAGGGCTCGGTCGAGGTCCGCAAGGGCCCCGCGGACGGCGACACCAAGCTGGTCCGCAAGATCAAGGCCGGCCAGAGCGGCAAGATCAAGGCCGGGCAGTGGATAGTCGAGCAGCCCACCGACCACCACATGGCCGCCAACCGGACCGACAAGAAGATCGTGATCTACCTCTCGACGCTGCTCGTGAAGGGCGCCCCGCCCTCCACGCCGGGCTAGGCGAGTCGCTCGGCGACCTGTCTCAGGGTCGCCAGGGAGGGCATGAAGGTGGGAGGCGCCGTGGGGGCGCAGCGCCGGTCGGTGGGCCTGTGTCTTCCATGAACAACTTCCATCGGGTCGTCGGTTGCAGCACGCAGCGGATGTTGTGGTCGGTGTGTGACCCAAATATCAATCGCGTGATCGCCGAGGTGGTGTGACGGATGTTCTGGTCGCACCCTCGACCGCATCCCCTCACAAGCCCCGCTCGAACCCTGCTCGACTCGTCACCGCTGATCTTTCGCCCCCGCTCCGACTGATTCGAGGGCTTCCTCGGTCTCCTGGTAGAGGCGGATGAGGGCGATCCGGCCGTCGCGGACCTCGAACGCGAAGGCGCTTCGCGCGACCGTTTCGATCCCGTCGCGCCCGCGGACCCGCGTGGTGTTCGGGACGACCACCCAATCGCCGGACTCGACGAAGCGCTCGGGCTCGATGTGGACCTCGAACATCTCGAGGAACTCGCGGTAGAAGCGCAGGACCTCTTCCTTTCCCCGGTACACCTCCGCCTCCAGCCCCCGGGACGCCGACCAGTCCACCTCGACGTCGGGGTGGTTGATCTCGTCGAACTCCTCGAAATCGCCCCGGTTGTACACGGTCAGTGAACGCCGCACCACCTCCACGTTCGTCTCGGACATCGTCCCAGTATCGCGCGCTCCGCGAGAGCCCATAGCCTTCCCCGCCGTGCCGACCGTCGCCCAGCTCCTGGTCGAGTGCCTCGCCGCCGAGGGCGTCGAACGCGTCTTCGGCATCCCCGGCGAGGAGACGCTCGACCTGAACGAGGCCCTCGCCGGAAGCGACGTCGAGTTCGTGCCCGTCCGTCACGAGCAGGGCGGCGCTTACGTCGCGGACGTCTACGGCCGGCTGACCGGCCGCGCCGGCGTCTGCCTCGGCACGCTCGGGCCGGGAGCGACGAACCTCGTCACCGCCGTCGCCGACGCCTTCCTCGACCGGGCCCCGCTGGTCGCCCTAACCGGCCAGGCCGAGATGGAGCGCCAGCACAAGGAGTCGCACCAGTACATCGACCTCATCTCGGTGATGCGACCGATCACGAAGTGGAACGCGCGGCTCTCGGACCCGGCGATCACCGCCGAGGCCGTGCGCAAGGCCTTCAAGGTTGCCGAGTCGGAGAAGCCTGGCTCGGTCCACCTCGAGCTGCCCGAGGACATCGCCGCGACCGAGGTGCCCGAGGACGCGCCACGGGCGCCCCTGCCCCGCGTTGCCAACCCCGAGTTCGAGCCGCCGGGCCGGCTGATCTCCGAGGCCGCGACGATGATCCGCGACGCCGAGGCGGCGGTGATCCTCGCCGGCAACGGCGCCGTCCGGACCAGGGCCTCCGAGGCCCTGCGGCGAGTTCGCCGCGGGAACGGGGATCCCGGTGGCCGAGACCTTCATGGCCAAGGGACTGGTGCCGGCCTCGTCCGAGCTGTCCCTGGGCGCCGTCGGCCTGCAGGCGGGGGACTTCGCGATGGCCGGGTTCGAGGACGCAGACCTGGTGATCACCGTGGGCTACGACCTCGTCGAGCATTCGCCCGCGCTGTGGAACCCCGGCCGCGACAAGCGCATCATCTGCATCGACTCGGTGCCCGCGGAGACCGACGAGAGCTTCCTCCCCGCGGTCGAGCTGGTCGGCGAGCCGGCGACGACGCTGCGGCGACTGCGCTCGGAATGCGGTGAGAAGGGCCGCGTCGGCGGCTCGCCGCGGCTGCGCGAAGCGGTGATCAGCCGGCTCGAGGTCGCGGGGCGCGACGACGCCTTTCCGATCCGCCCCCCGCGCGCGCTCTACGAGGTGCGCGAGCTGCTCGATCGCGACGACATCCTCGTCTCCGACGTCGGCCTGCACAAGCTCTGGATCGGCCGCCTCTGGCCCGCCGAGGAGCCGAACACGACGCTGATCGCGAACGGCTTCGCCGGCATGGGCTTCGCCGTGCCGGCCGCGATCGCGGCGAAGCTGGTCCACCCCGAGCGCAACGTCGTCGCGATCTCGGGCGACGGCGGCTTTCTGATGAACGTCCAGGAGCTGGAGACGGCGATGCGCCTGAAGACCGCCTTCGTCAACGTCGTCTGGGAGAACCGCCAGTACGGGTCGATCGTGTGGAAGCAGGAAAAGCGCTTCGGCCGCCATTTCGGCACCGAGTTCACCAACCCGGACTTCGTCGGGCTCGCCGAGTCCTTCGGGCTGCCGGCCTGGCGCTGCGGGTCGGTCGCCGACTATCGCGACCGCCTCCGCCACGCCCTCACGCTCGAGGTCCCGTCGCTCCTCGTCGTCCCGGTCGACTACTCGCCCGACATCGCGATCGCCGAGGAGCTCGGCGCCGAGACGGTCAGGATCTGAGCGCAATGGCCCTCCCCCAGCTCCTCGCCGAACTCAACCTCAGCTTCGACTCCTACAACGATGTGATCGTCGACGAGGGCCGCCAGCCGGCCCTGTTCATGCTGATCGCCTTCGGGCTCACCTTCGGCATCACCCGGTTCATCACCCACTCGATCCGCTCGAAGCGCTTCTCCTGGCTCAAGGACATCGAGTCCGGCGAGACCCATATCCACCACCTCGTCTGGGGCATCTGCCTGCTGCTGATCTCGGGCGTCCTCGCCGTCGCGATCCAGCCCGCGCTTGAGGTGACCGCGGTCGTCTTCGGGATCGGGGCGGCTCTCACCCTCGACGAGTTCGCGCTCTGGCTGCACCTCGACGACGTCTACTGGTCCGAGCAGGGCCGCCAGTCGATCGACGCGGTGATCGTCTTCGCGCTGATGGCCGGGCTGACCGTGGTCGGGCTGACGCCGATCGTGATCGGCACCTCGGGCGGGATCGGCGACGCGCTCGCCTACATCCTCTTCCAGATCCCCGGCTGGACGCTGGCGGTGATCTGCTTCCTCAAGGGCAAGCTGATCTGGGGCGTGATCGGCCTCTACTTCTGGCCGGTGGCGCTGATCGGCGCGCTGCGGCTGGCCCACCCGGGCTCGTGGTGGTCACGCAAGCGCTATGACGGACGATCCGGAGAAGCTCGAGCGCTCGAACAGGCGCTACCACCGCGAGGCCGACGTGCACACGCCGGTCACCGAATAGGGCGCCGTGCTGCGCCGAAGTGCAAGCTCGCAGGCGCCGGTCGAGTTCCCGGGCGCGGGGACGGGCCCGCTCCGGAAAATCGTTCAGCGACTCCTGCTCGCGCTCGGCTTGATCACGCTGGTCGCGATGGTCACGTACGCCGGTCGGGCCGGATACACGGACCCCGAGGACGGCGACGTCAGCCTCCTCGACGCCTTCTACTACTCGACGGTGACCATCACCACGACCGGGTACGGCGACATCCGCCCGGTCTCCGACGAGGCCCGGCTGGTGACCACGATCGTCGTGACTCCGGCGCGGGTCGTGTTCCTGATCATCCTCGTCGGGACGACATTGGAGATACTCGCGGAGCGAAGCCGCCACGCCTACCGCGTGGCGCGATGGAGGAGAGGCTTGCACGACCACACGATCGTCTGCGGATACGGGACCAAGGGCCAGAGCGCCGTGCGAACGATGCTCGACAAGGGGCTCGACGCGAAGCGGATCGTGGTTATCGAGCCCAGCCCCGCAGCCCGCGCCGACCGCCACCTCCAACGGGCTCGCCGCCGTGCAGGGCAGCGGTTCCGAGCAGGAGACCCTGATCGAAGCCGGGATCGGCGAGGCTCGCTCGGTGGTCGTCGCCGTCGATCGGGACGACACGGCGGTACTGATCACGCTCACGGCCCGGGAGCTGAACGCGGAGGCGACGATCGTCGGCGCCGTGCGCGAGGAGGAGAACGTGCACCTCCTCGAACAGAGCGGCGCGAACGCGGTCATCACCTCCTCGGGCGCAGCCGGGCGCTTGCTCGGGCTCTCGACCGAGACGCCAGAGGTCACCGCCGTGATCGAGGACCTGATCACCCTCGGCCAGGGCATCGACATCGTGGAGCGCGAGATCGGCGCCGATGAGGCGGGGCCCCACACCCTCCCCCAGCACGAGTCGATGGTGCTGGCGATCGTCCGCGACGGCGAGGTGCTGCGCTTCGGCGACGCCTATCCGGACGCCAACGAGCTACGGCCCGGCGACCGGGTCCTCGAACTGAAGAGCCACCGCCACTAGGGCGGGGCTCAGTTACCGAGGCGCTTGATCCGGAAGCTCTCGCCGGTGCCCGCGTTGCGGAACTTCGCCCGCAGCGGGCGGACCTTCCAGTTGTCGGGCAGGTTGCCACTCGGGTACTGGAGGAAGCGGCGGAACTGGTCGGTCGCGCCGGCGCAGCTGATCCGCCGGGCGGTGATCCGGTAGCTGCCCGCGGGGATGCTGCAGGTCGCCGATGCGGTCGTTGTGAAGGACACGGAACGGCGCCGGACAGACGTTGCGGCCTCCGCCCTCGCCGTCGCCGCCTCCGCCGCCTCCGCCGCCCTTCTTGATCTGCCACGACTGGCTGCCCTTGGTGAAGACGGCCTTGGAGTTGATCTTCCAGCCGTCCGAGGTCTTGCCCGACTGGAGGAACTTCTGGAGCAGGCGGGTCGTGTCCTGGCAGGTGACGCCGGAGAACACGGTGACGCCGTAGCGCCCGTGCGGGAGGCTCACCCCGTCGATCCTGTCGTCGTGCAGGATCGTGAAGTCGGGACAGGTCGCTGCGTGGGCCTGCGGCGAGGCCAGGGCGGAGAAGAGCGTCAGCGCCGCGAGCGCGGCGAGCAGGAGCGGAAGGCGAAAGGTGCGATCGATCATCCCGCGAGGATAGTGGCGCCGCGAGACACCGATACCGCGGGCGACCCTTCAGCCCTCCGCGTAGACCGGCTCGCCGGGGCGAGCGCTCGCGCCCGCGCTTCGCGTCCGGCTCGAGCACGACGACAGCCACGCCGATCGCGATCGCGATCAGGCCGGCGCCCACGAGGTAGGCGAGGTGGTAGCCGCCGTTGAGCGCCTCCGCGGCCGACTCGCCGGCCGCGGCGAGCCGGTCGCTCCGCTCCGAAGCCAGCGTCGCGAGCACCGCGAGGCCGATCGCGCCGGCCACCTGGACCGTGGTGTTGACGAAGCCCGAGGCGAGCCCGGCGTCCTGATCGGTGGCGCCCGACATCGCGAGCGTCATCATCGCCGGGAACGAGACGCCGGCGCCGGTTCCGAGGAGCAGCATCACCGGCAGGATGTCGGTGACGTAGTTGCCGTCCACCGGCGTGCGGGCGAAGAGCACCAGCCCAGCCCCGATCAGGACCAGGCCGGTGATGAGCGAGCGGCGGGCGCCGAAGCCCATCACGAGCTTCTCCGCGTAGCCGAGCGACAGCCCGCCCATCACGAGCGCGGAGGGCAGGAACGCGAGCCCGACCTCGAGCGCGGTGTAGCCGAGGATGCCCTGCATGTAGAGGGCGCCGAGGAAGAACATCCCGAAGAACCCGACGACCATCAGCGCCATCACCAGGTTCGCGCCGGTCACCTCGCGCGAGCGGAACAGGCGGAGGGGCATCAGCGGGTTCTCGATCCGGGCCTGCCGTGCGACGAAGGCGGCGATGAGGGCGATCGAGGTCGCGCCGAGGCCGAGCGTCTGCAGCGAGCCCGCTTCGCCCGCCTCGAGCAGGGTGTAGACGCCGAGCATCAGGCCGGCGGTGAGGATCAGCGCACCGGGGATGTCCGCGCCCTGCGCCCAGCCGATCCCCTCGCGGTCCGGGACGAACCGCAGCGCGAGCATCGCGACGCCGATGCCGACCGGGACGTTCACGAAGAAGATCCAGTGCCAGTTGATGGCCTCGGTGAGGATGCCGCCGGCGAGGAGGCCGATCGAGGCGCCGGCCGAGGCGACGAAGCTGTAGACGCCGATCGCCTTCGCCTGCTCGCGAGGCTCGGGGAACATCGTCACGATCATCCCGAGGATCACGGCGGAGGCGACGGCGCCGCTCGCGCCCTGGATGAAGCGCGCGACGATCAGCATCTCCTGGTTCTGCGAGACGGCGCAGAGCAGCGAGGCCGCGGTGAACACCACGAGCCCGGAGAGGAATACCCGCCGCTGCCCGATCAGGTCGCCGATCCGGCCGGCCAGCAGCAAGAGGCCGCCGAAGGCGATCAGGTAGGCGTTCACGACCCAGGCGAGGTTCGACTGCGAGAAGTCGAGGTCGGTCTGGATCGAGGGCAGCGCGACGTTCACGATCGTCGCGTCGAGCACGATCATCAGCATGCCGCCGCACAGCACGTAGAGGGCGAGCCAGCGATTTCGCTCGGTGGGGTTCGTATCGGTAGTCACTCTTGGTCTCCTGCGGTTTCGGATTTCAAGGTAGCCACCCCCTAAGACCGCACACGCCGGCCGAGACTCATCGCTCGGCGATGAATCCGGGGTCCGCGCCCCGTCCTAGTCTGAGAATCGCCGATGGAATCGCTCTCCACACCAGAATCGAACGCGATCGAGATCCGCGGCGCGGTCAAGACGTTCGGCCCGATCACCGCCGTCGACGGGCTCGACCTCGACGTCCCGGCGGGGATCTGCCTCGGCCTGCTCGGCCCCAACGGCGCCGGCAAGTCGACGACCATGCGGCTGCTCACCGGCCAGGCGATCGCCGACGCCGGCGAGATCAGGGTGCTCGGCCACGAGCTGCCGGGCGACTCGAAGGCCGCGCGAGCGGCGATGGGCGTCGTCCCGCAGCTCGACAACCTCGACATCGACGTCACCGTCGAGGACAACCTCGCGGTCTTCGCCCGCCTCTACCGGGTCGAGGACGTCCCCGCCGCCGTCGACCGGGCGCTCGAGCTCGCGCACCTCACCGAACGCCGCAAGGACGCCGTCGACGAGCTCTCCGGCGGGATGCGCCGGCGCCTGCTGGTCGCGCGCGGGCTCGTCCACGAGCCCGCAGCTGGTCCTGCTCGACGAGCCGACCGTCGGGCTCGACCCGCAGATCCGCACCCAGATCTGGTCCCTGATCGGCGGCCTGCGCAGCGGCGGCGCGACGATCCTGATGTCGACGCACTACATCGAGGAGGCCGAGCGGCTCGCCGACGAGGTCGCCGTGATGGCCCACGGCAAGGTGGTCGCCCGCGGCAAGCCCGCGGACCTGATCGCCGAGCACGTCGGACGTGAGACCGCCGAGGTCTACGGGCCGCCCGACCGCCTCGCCGAGGTGAGGGCGCTCGCGGAGTCGGAGGGCCTCAGGGTCCGGCCCGCCGGCCCGGCGGTCGCGATCGTCGGCTCCGAGCGCTCGACGAACAGCACGATCCCGCCGGACGCCGTCCGCCGCGCCGCCACGCTCGAGGACGTGTTCGTCATGCTCACCGGCGAGGAGGCCGAGTGAGCGCCCCCGTCCCGACCCGGGTTCGGCGGATGCGCCGGATCGAGCCCGCCGCGATCGCCGGGGTGATGAGTCGCGAGGTCGCCAACTTCCGCACCTTCTGGAAGGCGACGACGTTCTCGAGCCTGCTCGAGCCGACGATCTACCTGCTCGCCTTCGGCCTCGGCCTCGGGACCACGCTCGTCACCACAGGTCGCAGGGACGTCGACTACGTCGAGTTCGTCGGCACCGGGATGGTCGCGACCGCGGTGATCTTCTCGAGCGCGCTGCCGGCGATGTTCGGGACCTTCGTCAAGCACCGCTTCCAGATGACCTACGACGCGATCCTCGCCGCGCCGGTCGACGTCGAGGAGCTGGTCAGCGCCGAGATGCTCTGGATCGGCGCTGCGCGCCGGCTTCTACGGGACCTTCCCGCTGATCATCACCTTCTTCTTCGGGCTCGAGCCGACCTGGGGGATGCTGCTCGTGCCCCTCTTCGGGTTCATCACCGCGCTCGGCTTCGCCGGCTTCGGGATCGCCGTCGCCGGGCACCGTCGGCAAGATCGACCAGTTCAACTACGTGACGACGCTGGTGATCACGCCGCTCTTCCTCGTCGCCGGCACCTTCTTCCCGATCGACCAGCTCCCCGAGGCGCTCCAGGTGGCGGCCAACTTCAACCCGCTCTACCAGCTCGTCGAGCTCGTCCGGGACGCCGCCTTCGGCTTCCATGCGGTCGACCTGCTGCGGGTCGGCGCGCTCCTCCTGTTCGCGCTGGCGATGTGGCGGCTTGCGATCCGGCAGCTCTCGCAGCGGCTGATCGACTGAGCCCGCGCCTATCATCAACGCGATGCGTCGACCGGCAACAGCACTCGCGGCGGGCCTGGCCTGCGTGGCGATAGCGCTGGCGATCGCTCCGCTCGGCGGAGCCACCACGGCTCCGGAGCCGCGCGCCGCCGACGTGACGAAGCTCTTCCCGAAGGCGGTGAAGAAGGTCCGGGCCGCCCGGCACGGGGCCTTCAAGGAGGCCGTGATGCTCGAGGCCGACGGGCTGCCGGACGGCGCCGCGCCGGTAAGCGAGGCCTCCGGGATCACGAACTGGCGGTTCATCCTCGACAACCAGAAGACGAAGGGCTCCAAGTTCTTCAGCGTTTACGTCGACTACACCGCCGAGGACGGGTTCGGCAAGGTCAAGGGCGTGAAGGAGCCGTTCGTGGAGGACTGGCGGATCAAGGAGGCGCCGCCGATGACGCTGGCGGAGGCGGTGTCGCTCACTGCGCGACGCCGGCTACACCGACCCGTTCGCAAACGTCACCCTGCGGCGCCCGATCCTCCAGGAGGGCAAGACGCCGCCGCTCTACATCTTCGGCTTCGACGGCAACACCTACGTCGCCGTCGACACCAAGTCGGGCGCCGTCAGCCCGTTCTGATCGCCGCCTGAACGACCAGCGCCGCCGCCCCTCGGGGGACGGCGGCGCCGGAGAACTACGGTCTCGGGGTCAGCCCAGCCGGTGAATCGCGTAGTTGTCGTTGGGCATGACGTCTTCCTCCGGGTAGACGAACTGCCAGCCGTACTTGCGCTCCGGCTTGCCGATCGCGCCCTTGGTGAAGGCGAACCGGTATGTGTTGATCAGCTCCTCTTCGCCGATCGAGACGACGAGCGGCTTCGTCCCGCCGGTGGCGATATTGGTCACCACCGGTCCGGATTCCGTCACCTGGGCCACGTACTCCGGCGGCGAGATCCTGTTGCCCTCCGTGTTGATGATGAGGTTGGGGAATTCCTTCTCATCGGCCTTGCCGGCGACGGTCGCCGTATGGAGGAGCCCCCTCTTCCCCACGTGACTCTGGGTCCCTGAGACGAAGTCCTTGTGCGGTGGGCCGTTGGTGTCGCCCTCCGCGTCGGTGATCGTCCTCTTGTCGGCGAGCCCCGTTCCTGCCATCGCGAGCACGCCAACCCCCGCCACCAGGGCGGCAATGGTCCTTCTCTTCATGCTTCCACTCCCTCCGTGTCCTCATCCACTATTCCCTCGGATGCCCCCTCAATGGACAATCCGGGATGCTGCGCGCCGGTTGTACCCGCCGCGGTCAGGACGGAAACCTGGGAACCGCTCGCATTGATCCGGATCCAGGGCTGCGGCGTAGATTTCATCGTGAGCACCGCGGAGATCCCCCACCGCAAGAGCTGGAAGCAGGACCTCGCCCCCTACATCGAGGCCGACCGCCGGCGCAGCCTCGGGCAGCTCGCGAGCGTGGTCGTCCCCTATCTCGGCGTGTGGGTACTCGCCGCGATCATCCAGCCGAGCGCGTGGGCCGCAATCGGGCTCGGGCTGCTCGCGACCGTCTTGCTCACCCGGATGTACTCGTTCTTCCACGACCTCACCCACAACTCGATGTTCGAGTCGCGGGCGGCAAACGCCCTCTGGGGCCACATCCTCGGCTTCCTGCTCTTCACGCCGTACCGGTGGTGGCAGCGACAGCACAGCCTCCACCACGCCCACAGCGGCAACCTCGACGAGCGCGGGCCCGGCGAGATCTACACGATGACCCTCGCCGAGTACGAGGGCGCCACTCGCCTCCGGAGGCTCGGATACCGCGCGTACCGCAATCCGATCCTCATGATGCTCGTCGGGCCGACCCTCGTCTTCCTCTTCGACCGCCGCTTCCCGCGGCGGGGCATGTCCCGGCGGATCCTGATGAGCGTGGTGGCCACGAACCTCGCGCTGGCCGTATGGGCCATCGGCTGGAGCCTGCTCGTCGGCTGGCAGACCTTCCTGCTGATCACGGGCACGACCCTGATCGCGGGCGGGGCCATCGCCGCGTGGATGCTCTACATCCAGCACCAGTACGAGGACACCTACTACCAGGCCGGGGACGACTGGCGGTTCGAGTCCGCGGCGCTCAAGGGAAGCTCCTTCCTCGAGCTTCCGCGCGCGCTCGCCTGGGCGGTGGGCAATGCGAACTACCACCACGTGCACCACCTCAGCGCGCGGATACCCAACTACCGCCTGCGCGCCGCTCACGAGGAACAGCCGATGTTCCGGCTCACCCCGGTCGTCACCATCCGCAGCGGCCTCGCCGCGATGCGCCTGAAGCTGTGGGACGAAGACGGTGGGTCCCTCGTGCCCTTCCCGGCCCGCCAGGCCCGGTCCGCCGCCGCCGGTGAACGTCGCGCTGTGGCTACGCTGCGCGATCGATGTCATCGTCAGCCCTCCCCCGCCGGGCACTCGTAGGACTCACCGCCGCCCTCGCCGCCCTCGTCGTCGTCGTGCTCGCCGCCCCCGCCACGGGGGGCCAGCGTTCGGCTCCGGAGCCGATCAACTTCACCGTCTCCGCCAGCGGCGACCTGCTCATGCACAAGCCGCTGCTCGACCGCGCCCGCGCGAACGGCGGCGGTCGCGAATACGACTTCGCGCCGTTCTTCCGCAAGGTCCGGCCCTACGTCGCCGGTGTCGACCTCGGGCTTTGCCACGTCGAGACGCCGATGGGGCCGGGCAGGCCCTCGAGCTATCCCCTCTTCAACACTCCCACCGGGCTCGCACGGTCGATCAGGCAGAGCGGCTGGGATGCGTGCTCCACCGCGTCCAACCACTCGCTCGATCAGGGCCAGGCCGGTATCAACGGCACCGTCAAGGCCCTCGACAAGCGCGGGATCGCCCACACCGGGTCCTTCAGGTCACGGCGGGCCCGCCGCCGGCCGACGCTCATCCGGGTGCACGGCCTGGAGATCGGGTTCGTCGCCTACACCGACGCGACCAACGGGATCCGCTCGCCTCATCCCTGGTCGGTCAACGCATACCGGGCATCCGATCCCGGGGGCGGAGCGAAGAAGATCCTCCGGGACGTGAAGCGCGCCGACCGCGCGGGGGCCGACGCGATCATCGTCCAGCTCCACTGGGGCGGCGAGTACGACCACAGCCCGAACTCGTCCCAGGTCAACGTCGCCCGGCGGCTGACCAAGTCACGGCGCGTGACCGCGATCGTCGGACAGGGTCCCCACGTCGTCCAGCCGATCAACCGCCTTCACCACAAGTTCGTCGTCTTCAGCGAGGGCAACCTGGTCTCCAACCAGCGCGCCGCCACCGGCCAGCCCGCGGCCACCCAGGACGGGCTGATCGCGTTGCTCGACATGCGGGCCCGCGGCGATCGGGTGACCGTTCGCCGGGTGCGCTACGCGCCGACCTGGGTCCGGCCTGGCGACTACACGGTGCTGCCTGCGAATCCGCGCGCCGGGCGACGCGTCGCCGGCAAGCTGCGGCGCTCGTACCGGCGCACCGTCTCCGTGGCCGGCCGGGGCAAGCACGTCAAGCCGGTCTTCCGCGGCCACTGATGCGCGGCCGGAGAAGGTGGGCGGCGGCTGCGCTCGCCGCACTCTGCCTGTCCTTCGCCGGGCCCGCGCACGGCGACGACGCGCCCATCGTCCTGTCCCCGATCGCCTTCTCCCCGATCAAGCCCGCCGATCCGGTGCCGGCCGCCGACGGTCTCGTCCATCTCGCCTACGAGCTCCAGGTCTCGAACCTTGGTGACAAGGACGCCCGCATCGATCGCATCGAGCCGCGGGCGCCGGGCGGGCCTCTCCACGGGACCCTGGACGGCGATGCTCTCGCAGCGCGGCTCCACCTCGTGCATCCGGGCGGCGGTCCGAACACCCTCGCGAGCGGGAGCGTCGCGACCGTGTTCATGGACGTCACCTATCCACCCGAGCGGCCGCGGCCGGAGGAGATCACCCATGCGATCTCGGTGACGATCGACCCGGGCGGGGACGCGGAGCACAGCCTGTCCTTCACCGGGATGACGGAGCGGGTCCGCGCATCGCGACCCGTCGAGGTCGAGCCGCCGCTCCGCGGTAACCGCTGGGTCGCCATCAGCGGCTGCTGCACGTTCAACCCCCACCGCACCGCGGTGCTGCCGATCGACGGGACGATGCGCGTCCCGGAGCGATTCGCAGTCGACTTCGCTCAGGTGGACGACGAGTTCCGGCTGTTCGACGGCCCCGTCGACCAGATCTCCAGCTACGCCTACTACGGCACGCCGGTTCACGCCGCGACCGCGGGGCGCGTCCTCCGCGTCCGCGACGGGCAGCCGACCCAAACGCCCGGCCAGCTTCCGCCCGACATCACGGTCCAGACCGCAAACGGGAACTTCGTCGTCACGACGATCGCCGGCCACCGGAAGCGTTACGCCTTTTACGCACACCTCGAGCCCGGCAGGGTCGCGGTCGAACGCGGCGACCGTCTTCACCCCGGCGACGTGATCGGTCACCTCGGCAACACCGGGAACACGGACGCGCCGCACCTCCACTTCCACGTCATGAGCACGCACTCGCCTCTCCTCTCGAACGGGCTTCCATTCACCTTCGATCGCTTCGACGGGCAGGGAGCGATCACCGATCTCGGTCCGTTCTTCGCCGGGGAGCCGACCCCGGTCGATCCGGGTGCCCTACGGGGACTTCACACCGGCGTGCTACCGGTCAACAACCAGCTCCTCGGCTTCGGCGGGTAACCCGTCCCTGCCCGCGGGGCGTCGCAGGTCCGCGGACAACTACCGATGACACCGCGCCGGTTCTCCCATAGCCTCGTTTGAGGCGGGGGCCAGGCAACAGGGGAAGGCGGAGAGTCGATGCGTCGTGAGAACCGGAGGCGCGCAGTTGCGCTCGTGGCCGTCCTGGCCGCCTGCGCCCTGGGAGCCCTCGCATCGTCGGCGTCGGCTGCGGGTGGCGGCGCAGACACCGGTCAGCGGGTCGCGATCAAGGGGGCTCCGGCGCCCGGACCGTCGAAGTTCGATCGCGTCTGGGTGCGGAAGTACGGACCGGCGAATGCCGGCGCCGTCCTGGTCCTGATGCCCGGTTCGCCGAGCGGTCAGGGCAGCTTCGACGCGATCGCCCCGGAGATCGCCGAGCGAGTGCCGGGGCTCGCCGTATGGACCCTCGACCGCCGCGGCAACGCCCTCGAGGACGTCTCCGCTTTCGAGCTGGGCGATGCAGGCACCGCCCTTTCCTACTACCTCTTGGGCGAGGAGGTCGGCGGCCGCAGGTTCCAGCCCGTGTCCGACCGGGAGGGCGACTTCGTCCACCAGTGGGGGGCGGCGGTCGCGATGAACGACGTCCATCGCGTGGTGAGGCAAGCGGGCCGCGGGGGGCGCGGCGTCATCCTCGGCGGCCACTCGATGGGCGCCTCGATGACGCCGCTCTACGCCGCCTGGGACTTCAACGGGCGCGCCGGCTTTCGCGACCTCGATGGGCTGGTCCAGATCGATGGCGGCGCGATGGGGACCTGGGAGAAGTCGACTGCGGGCACGCCCTACGCGGACCGGATCCGCACCGTCGGCGAGGCGAAGCGGGTCCTGAAGGCCGCAGGCAGGCAGTCGCCGTTCAGCTTCGCGGGCTGGATCGAGGGCGTGCCGGAGTGGCTCGTCGGCGTGATGCCCGAGCTCGGCTGCCAGTACGCGATCGAGGCGCCGAACGATCCGTCCGTCTTCCAGCAGTTCGCCGACGAGCTCGAGGCCGTCTTCCCCGGCGTGCTGCCGGCGGGCCTGCTGCCGGAGTTCCCGGTGACCAACGAGGCGTTCATCGGCTACCTGATGACGAACCAGTCCTCCGCAGGGATCGCGCTCGCGTCCCTGCACGCGCGAGTCGGGCAGCTTGCCGAGACCGGCGATCCGCGCCCCTGGGTCAACGGCCCGATCTCGAGCGTGGCCGCGGCCTGTGCGTCATTCACGCGCGAGCCGGGAAACGCGTTCGAGTGGTACTACCCGGTCCGCAACGAGATCGACGTCCTGCGCGGCGACTCGTACCTGAGGGGCAACGCGGTCTCGCGCTTCCTCGGCATGAGGACGTTTCACCTGAGCCAGGTCGACGTGCCGGTCTACGCGTATGAGTCGGCGATCTCCGAGGGCGGCGTCCGCGAGGGGGTGCAGCGCTTCGTGAGCAAGTCGAAGGTTCCGCGCCACGAGGTCGTCTCCGAGCCCGACGCCGGCCACCTCGACCCGCTGCTCGACGCCCCCGACCAGAATCGCTTCCTCGAGACAGTGGTGCCGTTCCTCCGCAGCCTCACGCCCTAGGTCATCTAGGTTCGGCATCGATGTCACGACGGTCTGCGGTCGCCACGATCGCGCTGGTCCTCGGCTCGGCTCTCCTCGGAGCCGGCTGCGGCGATGACGGTGCCGAGCCGACGGGGCAACCGTTTCGCGCCGAGGTGAAGGTCGCAGACCTCGAACAGACCGAGGTCGCGTACTACGAGCGCGGCCACGGCGACCCTTTGGTGATGCTGATCGGCACCGGTTCGACGATGGCCGAATGGGATCCGGCGCTGCTGCGGCTTCTCGCCCGAGACCACCGGCTGATCATCTTCGACTACCCGGGCCTGGGGCGATCGGGCCCGTGGCACGGCAAGACGTTCAGCGATCTCGCGACCACGACGGTCGAGCTCCTCGACCATCTCGAGATCCCGCGCGCGGCGATCCTCGGATGGTCGATGGGCGGCTTCGTCGCCCAGCGGATGGCGATCGAGTATCCCGAGCGCGTATCGGCGCTCGTGCTCGCCGGGACCAACCCCGGCGGCCCGAGAGCGGTGCTGGGGACCCCGCAGGCCCAGGCCGTCGACTCCGATCCCGACCCCACCGACGCACAGATCCTCACCCTCCTCTATCCGCCCGGCGAACAGGCCGAGGGGCGGCGGTTCCTACGACGGCTGGAGACCGCGAGCGCCGACGGTGAGATCCCGGACGACTTCCGGGTGCCCGCACGGACGACGGACCGCCAGGTCGCCGCCGAGGATCCCTGGCTGCGATCGAGTGAGAACCTGCGTCAGCTGGCGGGGATCGACGTCCCCACGCTGGCCGCAGCCGGACGCACCGACCCGGTCACACCGGCCGAGAACATGCGGCTGATCGCCGATCGAATCGAAGGCGCGGAGCTGGAGATCCTCCCCGGCTCCCACGCGTTCCTGTTCCAGTCACGCAGGGAATTCGCCGAGCGCGTCGCGGCCTTGACGGCGCTAGGCAGTCGAGGCGTCCACCCGCGTGGCCACGAAGACGGGGATGGTGCGTTCGGTCTTCTGCTGGTAGTCGGCGTAGTCCGGGTAGGCGCTGACTGCTCGGTCCCACCATCGGGCTCGCTCCTCGCCCTCGAGCTCGCGCGCGACGTAGTCGTGCGGCTCGGCTCCGTCCTGGAGCATCAGCGCCGTCGGGTCCGCGGCGAGGTTGCCGTACCACGAGGGGTTCTTGGGAGCGCCGCCGAGGGAGGCGACGAGGGCGTACTCGCCTTCGTGCTCCACGCGCATCAGCGGCGTCTTGCGGATCTTGCCGCTCTTGTGGCCGCGCGTCGTGATGACGATGACCGGCAGGCCGGTGTCGGCGAGAGTGTTCGCGCGCTGGCCGTCGCTGGCCTCGTACTCGGCGACCTGCTCGCGGACCCAGTCCCACGGGCTGGGCTCGTATTCGCCTTCGAGGGGCATGGGCACAGCCTAGATAGATTCCACGGAACATCGCCCTCTCCACGCATTCGGCCTTCTTCTACATGGGCATCGCCATCGCGGTCGGCGCCCTTGCGATCGCCGCTGCCGGGCTGGCGATCAGATACACGTCCCTGCAGCCGGGCTTCGAGGTCCAGCCGGTCTACACGCTCCTCGGCACGTCGTACGGCGTCCTCCTGGCCATCCTCGTGCTGTTCGCCTCACAGCACTACACCGATGCGATCCGTCATGCCGAGGACGAGGGCAAGGGCCTGAACGACCTCTACAAGGTCATCGGGGTATTCGGAGCCGCCGACCAGGACCGGGTCCGGCACGAGATCGTCTGTTATGCGCGCGAGAAGATCGCCGACGAGTGGCCGGCGCTCAGGGAGTCGGACGGGAGCGGCTCCCCGATCGTCTACGCGCGAACCCGGGAGCTCAACGAGTTGGTCGAGTCGCTGACCCGCGAGTATCAGCAACGCGACCGCCTGATAGCCGACGACCTGCTTCAGGCCAACCTCGCGCGCGCCGAGGGCCGTCAGCTGGTCCTCTCCGACAGCAGGCCGCGAGTGCCGCTCGCGCTCTGGTTCGTGGTCTTCGCGGGACTCGCGATGATCGTGTTCCTGCTCGCCGTGCGCTACTGGGAGGACCGCTCGCATGCGGTGGTCGCCCTGGGGATAACGGTGCTCCTGCTCGGTTCCATGGTCGGCGCCATCGCCGAGCTCGACCGGCCCTTCGGGTCGATCGCCGGCATCAAGCCGACGTCGATGGAATCGGTGCTCACCGCGGTGGTCCAGTCTTCGGCGTCAGACGAGAGCGTGCTTAGGCCCTGCGAGGCACCCGGTGGCGGATAGATCAGCGGGCAGCCCGCGTCGCCGGCGCGCTGATGCGATTGCCGCGGCGTTGGACGGCGGAGAAGACTGGCTAGGGCAGCGCCATCGAGCGCGGCGGCGGGCCCATCGGCTTGCCGCCGTAGATCACGTCGCCCTCGGCGTCCTGGTAGGTCAGCCAGGCGCGGTTTCGCTGCTGGCCGACGCCCGGCTTGCTCCAGTCGCAGACGCCGTCGGGGAACGCCTTCTGTAGCTGTGCCCACTGCCCGTCGGTGAAGGTGGCCGGGTAGTCGCGCGCGCTCCAGCGGCTTGAGCTGGCACTTGACGATGTCGTTGTAGCTCGTCGCCGCCGGCGACGCTGCGCGGCGTGCCGTAGCGGGTGGCGAGCTACCGACTCGCAGAGGTCCGCGGTGCAGCGGTCCTGCGATGTCGGCGGGCTTGTCGGCGACGATCTTCTGCGGCGAGCGGCGCGCTCGAGTGGTCGCGCTCGACCGCCGCCAGCCAGCGGTCCATCGCCAGGAGCGCCTCGGTCGGCCAGCTCGGGTCGCCGATCAGCGGCGCCGGGCCGAACCAGAGCACCGTAGTTGTCGTGGTGGCCCTGGTCGCGGTCGAGCCGGTCGCGGATCCACCAGGTGTGGGCGTAGTCGTGCGCGATGCCGGGGTCGGGCCCGGCGTGGTCGATGATCGCCACGCCGGAGATGTTGCGTCATCTCGTTGATCGCGCCGGTGCGGTAGGCGTTGGCGACCGCGCGGTCGTCGCCGGGGATCCGCGTCGGGCGTCGGGTTGAGGTCGATGTCGCCGCCCGCCGATCGTCGCGTTCAGGTCGACGAACTGCGCCGGGGTGATCAGGCCCTGCTCAGCGCCTCGAGGCCGTACTGGATGCCGGCGTTGCCGAACGGCTGGCCGGCGAACCCGCGGCCGGCGCGCCTGCTCCATGTCCGACCAGACGCGCTGCGCGGGCGCGGGCCGAGCACGTTGATCATGTAGTCGAGGATCGAGCAGCGCACGCCGCCCGGGTTCGTCTCCGGGTCGTAGACCGGGTCCGCCGGCACGCAGTCGCCGACCGGGTTCGGTCGCGCTCTTGAACAGCGCCTCGTCGGCGACGATCGCGTTGACCGGGTCGGGCCGCCCCTCGACCGGCCCCCACTGCGGCGGGCGTCCAGGCCAGAGCGAGCAGGTTCGAGCCGGGTCCTCGAAGTAGCGGCGCAGCAGGTGGTAGTCGGCGAACTGCGCGCCCGCGGTCAACACGTCGGGATAGGCGCAGGTGATGACGAGCCCGTCGTAGACGGCGCCCGGGTAGGCGTTGGCGACGGTCTGCTGGACGATCGAGCCGCCCGAGCAGCCGGTGCCGATCGTGTAGCGCACGTCGCCGTAGTTCTCGATCAGCCGCTCCTTGGCCATGATCAGCGACTCGGCCTCCGTCGCGAGGTTGCAGTTGTGGCCGGTGTTGGCGAGCGCCGTCGACATCACCGCGAATCCGCGGCCGAGCGCGGCGATGTAGCTGGACTGCAGCCCGGGGTTCGGCGGCAGTGTGCCGCTCAGGTCGTCGAGCGGCGCGTCGCCGGCGCCGTAGGCGGCGCCGCAGCCACCGCCGCCGGTGACCAGCAGCTTGTGGTTCCACTGCGGCTGCGGCTCCCAGCGGCTCCACGCCTCGCCCGGGGTGAAGAGCGTGAGGACCTTGTACTGGTCGCGGTCCTGGTAGCCGATCTCCTGGCGGACGATGAACGGCACCTCGACGCCCTCGTCGGTGGTCGTCGTCGCCAGGTCGCGACGGCGGATGCTCCGGGTCGTAGGGCTGCAGACCGGCCTCGACGGGTCGGTCGACTTGTAGAGGTAGCGTGTACTCCGGCGGCCTGGTTGCACTGCGCGTCGACCGCGGTCTCCTGGCACATCCACGGCTGGATCTGCGGACCGGAGAACACCGGCCCGCCATTGGGATGGTTGGTGATCACTAGGCGCGCGGCCCGGGCACCGCGCGCGGTG
>CAWJOD010000007.1:0-19387 GCA_963844425.1 uncultured Thermoleophilia bacterium
CAGAGGCCCGGGTGGTCTCGATCGGCCCGGTGACCAGCGCGACCGCTCGCGAGGCCGGCCTGGCGGTCCACGTCGAGGCCGCCCGCCACGACCCCGGCGGCGTCGTCGAGGCGCTGCTCGAGGACGCGGCGGCGACCCGGTAGGGCCATGAAGCCCATCACCTTCCTCACCGACTACGGGTACGAGGACGAGTTCGCCGGTGTCTGCCGGGCGGTGATCGAGCGGATCGCGCCCGGGGCGACGGTGATCGACGCTGACCCACGGGATCCCGCCGCAGGACGTGCGCCGCGGCGCCTCGCGCTCGCCGCGGCGGCTGCCCTACGGGCCCGAGGCCGTCCACGTCGCGGTCGTCGACCCCGGGCGTCGGGACGAGCCGGCGGCCGGTCGCGGTATCGGTGGCGGGCTCCGGCCACGTCCTCGTCGGGCCCGACAACGGGCTGCTCGCGCCGGCGCTCGACGCGCTCGGCGGCGCCGACGGAGGCGGTCGACCTGAGCGCGTCGCAGCTTCCGGCTCGAGCCGGTCTCGGCGACCTTCCACGGCCGCGACATCTTCGCGCCGGTCGGCCGCCAGCCTGGCGCTCGGCGCGAGCCTGGCCGAGGCGGGCGAGCGGATCGAGCCCGGCACGCTCGCCGGCTCGCGGAGCCGCGGGTGGTGATCGGCGACGGACCACGTCGCCGCCCACGTCGCGTACTTCGACCGGTTCGGCAACGCGCTCCTCGACCTCGCGGCGGAGCGTGTGCCCGACGGGCTGCTGGCGCCCGGCTCGGACGGTCGTCGTCGAGGGCGGGCGGCGACCGCCACGACGCCGTCGTCGGCCGGACCTTCGGCGACGTCGCGCGAGGGCGGGCTCGTCGTCTACGAGAACGCGATCGGCAGGCTCGCGGTCGCGATCAACCGCGGCAGCGCCCGCGATGCGCTCGGCATCGACGATCGACGACCAGCTCCTGATCCGCGCGGCGTGAGCGCGCGAGCCCGCTTCGGAGAGCCGCGCCACCACCATCGACGTCGTCGACTCGACGAACGAGCGCGCCCGCGAGCTGATCGACGAGGGCGCGCCGTCGGGAACGGTCGTCACCGCCGGCGAGCAGAGCGCGGGGCGGGGGCGCCAGGGCCGCAGCTGGAGCGCGCCCGCCGGGCAAGGCGCTCCTCTGCTCGGCGATCCTGCGTCCGCTGGTCCACGGTCACCGGCTGCTGCCGCTCGCCGTCCCGCTGGCCGTCTGCGAGGCGGCCGAGGAGCTCGGCGCCGGCGACTGCCGGGTGAAATGGCCGAACGACGTCTGGGCTCGACGGCCGCAAGCTCGCCGGGGTCCTGATCGAGGCGCGCCCGCCCGACTGGGCGGTGATCGGGATCGGCCTGAACGTCGCGATCGAGCCGGGCGAGTTCCCGCGCGGAGCTGCGCGAGACCGCGACGTCGATCGGCGGCGGCGCCGAGCGTCGAGGACGCCTTGGCGCGCTGTGCGAGGCGCTCGGCCGCTGGGTCGGCGCGCCGGACGAGCGCGGTGCTGGCGGAGTTCGGGCGGCGGGATGCGCTGCGCGGGGCGGGAGATCCGCTGGACGGGGGCGGGCGAAGGGGCGGGGCTCGTGGAGGGGGTGGACCGACGGGAACCTGGTGGTCCGGCTGCCCGACGGCGAGCGGACGGCCCTCGGCTCCGGCGAGGTGCACCTGAAGCTCGACTGAGCAATCGGCGTCCGCGAGCGGGTGCGGATTGCGCGACCGTCAGGCCTCGTCGTCCTCCGCTCCGCCTCGGCCTCGGCCTCGACCTCGTCGCTCGTCGTCGTCCTGCAGATCGTCGTCGTCCTGCAGATCGCTCTCGTCCTTGGCGTCCGCCCTGCCCTTGGCGCCCTGCTGCGGCCCCTGCCACCGCCGCCCTTCTGTCGCCGCCGCGCCGTCGCCGCCGCCGGCGCTTGCCGCCGCCCGACTTCGGGAAGTTGCGAAGCAGCTCGCGCGCGACCGCCGAAGGCTTGCGGGCGGTGCGCATCCGCGCGCCGCGCAGGACCTCCTCGGCCTCGGGCGTGTGCGCGACCGCGGCGGCGAGCAGGGCGACGGCGAGGCGGCGGTCCTGCTGGCGCGCGGCGTGGACGAGCCGGCGGGCGTTGCGGCCGTGGGCGCGGCCGGAGGAGTTGACGAAGAGGCCGAGCAGGCGCTTCGTCTCGGGCCAGCGCTGCACCGCGTACTCCTCGTGCAGCTCGCGCGTGTAGCCGGCGAGCCGCCAGACCCAGGCCTGGGCCTGGTCGCGGCGGCCGATCCGCCGCTCGGCGAGCGCCTGCAGGAGGACGCGGACGCCGGCGCGCTTCTCGTCGCGCGGCCAGCTGCCGACGATCTCGATCGCGTCGTCGAACGCGTCGGCGTCGCGCAGCGCGGCGATCTCGCAGAGCGCCTTGAGGCGAAGCTGGTGGTTGCGGTTGCGCTGCAGGCAGGTGAGCAGGAACCGGCGGCGGAGCTCCTTCGCCGACGTCGTGCTGGAGCATCGCCTTCGCCCGGCGCCAGCCCTGCGGGTTCACCCGCGCGCCGGCCAGCGCCGCCCAGACGTGCTGCTCGGAGTAGTCGAGGTTCTCGACCGCGATCCGCCAGAGCTCGCGCTCGAGCACCGCCATCCGGCGCTCGGGGTCGGCGGAGACCGGGACGATCCGGCGCTCGACGCGGACCCGGCGGCCGCGGCCGCGCCGGACCGGGCCGACGACGATCGCGCCGCCGCGGTAGACGTCGCGGTCGAGCAGGCTGTGCAGGCTGACGACGGTCTCGTCGTGGGTCGTCGCCGGGATGGACGAGGTCGATCACGAGCCCCGCCTCCTTGCCCGGGTTGCGCCGCGTGACGCGGCCGACGCGCTGCTGGTAGATGCGGCGCGAGGCGGTCGGGGCGAGGTGCATGCAGATCGTCGCGCGCGGGCGAGTTCCAGCCCTCGGCGAGCAGCATCGCGTTGCACAGCACGTCGACCTCGCCGCGCTCGAAGGCGGCGAGGATCTCGTTGAGCTCGCGCTTCGGGGTCTCGCCGGAGACCGCCCGGGCGTTGATCCCGGCCTCGCGGAAGGCGGCGGCGACGTTGGTCGCGTGCTTGACGCCGGCCGTGTAGACGACGCCCGGGACGCGGCGGAAGCGCGAGCGGTAGAGGTCGGCGATGGCGACGTTGAACGGCGCCTGGTCGAGCAGCTTCGCCAGCTCCTCCTGGTCGAAGTCCTGGTCGACCTCGCCCTTGCGCAGCGGCACCTTGGCGATCGTCCGCACGCCGGGGCCCGGCGGGATGCGGATGCAGCGAAGCGGCGCGATCACGCCACGCCGGGCCGCCTGGGCGAGGTCGAAGCGCGAGGTCTGGGTCGGGAAGAGGTCGGCGACGTGGCGCGCGATCAGGGCGCCGGTCGCGGTCATGCCGATGAAGACCGGCTCCTGCCAGTTGCGGATGCACGCGCTCGTCTTCTCGCCGAGCGCGGTGTGGGCCTCGTCGCAGATCACGATCGAGTAGGCGTTGGAGACCTTGCCCGCGTTGCGCACGAACCACTGGTAGGTCTCGACGGTGACCGGCCCGTAGGGATGGTCCGAGTCGCCGAGCAGCGGCGGCGAGAGGCGCTCGGCGTAGCCGCGGTCCGAGATCTCGCCGATGAACTGGTCGACGAGGTTGCGGCGGTGGGTGAGGATCAGGATCCCGCCGGTGCGCGAGGCCTCGACGAAGCCGACCGCGGCGACCGTCTTGCCGGCGCCGGTCGCGTGCTCGAACCAGAAGCGACGGTTCGCGCCGGGGTCCTCCGGTGCCTCCTCGATCTGCTCTACGTCCTCGGCCTCCTGCTCGTCCCAGTCCTGGGGCTCTTCTTCGTCCTCGGCGAGCAGCTCCTCCGCCTCCGCGTCGACCTCGGCGAGGCCGTTCTCCTCGGGTTCGACGAGCACCGCGGCGGCCTCGGCCTCGTCGCCGGCGCCGTTGGCCTTCGCGCCGCGCTTCGCGGCACCGTTCGAGCGCCCGTTTCCGTTGCGCTGCTCGAGCTCGAGGGTGAGCGCGGCGAGCGTGCCGGAAAGCGCGTCGATCTGGTGGGCCGAGAGCTCGGCGCCGTCCTTCAGCAAGGGCGGGTCCTCGTCGAGCACGCGCTCGAGGCCGAGGAAGAGCGAGTAGTCGCTGCGCCATTTCATCGACGGGTGCTCGGCCCCGTCGTCGAGCTCAGCCAGGGCGTCGCGGACGGCCATGTAGCGGGCCGTGCCCGGCGCGAGGTCCCCGGGCTCCTCGCCCTCGAGCAGGATCGGCTCGCGCGCGAACTCGCTCGCGCGCTCGATCTCAGCGCTCGTCAACGCCGCGCCGCTCGGCGCGTGCCCCCTGGTGGGGGCGGAATCAGTGATGTCAGCCAATCGTGGCCTTTCCTCCCGCGCCGGCCTCGCTTCGCAACGTGCGCGCGGCGGCGCGTCCTCATGGTTGGGGGAATCGCTTCGAGTTAGAGGTCCCTGCCTGCCAACCCCAAACGTCTCCCGCGGCCCAGGGCTTACTTGGACCGCGTTTATTGTAGGCAAAGTGAGCGCGGGAATGATCGTCTTCGTGCGCGACCGTGCTCGAGCCCCCCTTGCGGCCGCTGTCACGGCCGCCGCTATGGCGTTCGGGATTGCCGCCTGCGGCTCCGATTCGGCGCACCGGCCCGGGCAATCCCGAATCGGCCGCGACCGACTACGAGAAGGCGCTCGCAGACGCTCCGCCGCCGCTGGCCGAGCTCTACGAGCAGGCGAACGAGATCCTCCCCGGCGAGCTGACCGCCTACGAGGCGCGGATCGAAGAGCTGCGCGGCCACCCGATCGTCGTCAACAAGTGGGCCTCGTGGTGCGGGCCGTGCCGCGCCGAGTTCCCGTTCTTCCAGAAGCTGGCGGCCGAGCGCGGCGAGGAGATCGCCTTCCTCGGCATTGACGGTCAGGACTCGGACGACCAGGCCGCCACCTTCCTCGAAGAGCTGCCGGTTCCCTACCCGAGCTACAGCGACCCCGATCTTGAGATCTCCAAGGCGATCGACGTCGACCGGGAGTTCCCGTCCACGATCTTCTACGACACCGATGGGGAGATCGCCTACGTGCACCGTGGCGGCTACCAGGAGCAGGCCGACCTCGAGGCCGACATCGCCCGCTACGCGCGGTAGCGGGATAATCAGGGCATGGAAGACGCTCTCGGCTACATCCTGATCGCCGCCGCGGTGGTGCTCTTCCTCGTCGAGGCGCTCGTGCCGACCGGCGGATTCATAGGCCTCATCGGGATCGGCGCGCTGGTTGCCGGCGGGATCTTGCTGGACATTCCCGTGGCGGTCATCGCCCTCCTCGTCGTGGTGATCGTCTCGGTGGGGGCGTTGTTCAGTTGGAAGGTCTGGAAGGCACAGAGGCAGGACCGGGTGATGACCGGCTGGGAGGAGCTGATGGGCGCCGAGGGAGACGTCCGCGTCGCGCTCGCTCCCGAGGGGCAGGTCTTCGTCCAGGGCGCTCTCTGGCGGGCGCGGGTGACGGACGAGGAGAGGCAGGTGGCGGTGGGGGAGCGGGTTCGCGTCCGCGACGTCGACGGGCTCACCCTC
This sequence comes from uncultured Thermoleophilia bacterium, assembly GCA_963844425.1. Lineage (GTDB taxonomy): Bacteria > Actinomycetota > Thermoleophilia > Solirubrobacterales > 70-9 > DASUSH01. The sequence continues at coordinate 5,524 of CAWJOD010000007.1, forward strand.
CTGGTCGAGCCGCTGTAGAGTCGCACCGATGAGCGTCGCCATAGCGATACTCGCGGTCCTCCTCATTCTGCTCCTGATCCTGGTCGCGGCCTCCGTCCGGATCCTCAGGGAGTACGAGCGCGGCGTCATCTTCCGCCTCGGCCGGCTGATCGCGCAGAAGGGGCCGGGCCTGATCCTGCTCATCCCCTTCATCGATCAGATGGTCCGCATCGACCTGCGGACCGTGACGCTGAACGTCCCGCCGCAGGAGGTGATCACGCGGGACAACGTCACCGTCCGGGTCAACGCCGTGGCCTACTTCCGCGTGATCGACCCGAACCTGGCGATCACCGAGGTCGAGAACTTCCTCCTCGCCACCTCGCAGATCGCCCAGACGACGCTCCGCTCCGTACTCGGCAAGGCCGAGCTCGATGCGCTGCTCGCCGAGCGCGAACGGCTCAACCAGGAGCTGCAGACGATCATCGACGAGCAGACCGAGCCCTGGGGCGTGAAGGTCTCGACGGTCGAGGTCAAGGACGTCGAGCTGCCCGCCGACATGCAGCGGGCGATCGCCCGCCAGGCCGAGGCCGAGCGCGAGCGGCGCGCGAAGGTGATCGCCGCCGACGGCGAGTACCAGGCGGCAGAGAAGCTCGGCCAGGCCGCGGACATCATGAGCCGGAACCCGGCGACGCTCCAGCTCCGCTACCTGCAGACCCTGCTCGAGATGGGGGTCAACCAGAACACGACGATCGTCTTCCCGATCCCGCTCGACCTGATCAAGCCGTTTCTCATCCCGGGCGCGCCGTCGAGTGTCGCTCCCGAGGAAACTGGCGCGGGTGGCGGCTCCGGCGGAGCGACCCCGATCCGCCCCGCTTGAGCTCGCCCGAGATCCGGATCGACCAGCTCACCGGGCTGCGCACGATCCTCGCGCCGGGTCGCGCCAGCCGTCCGGAGGCGTTCGCCAAGGCGGCCCGCGACCTCACCCCGCGAGGCAGGGAGGGCTGCCCCTTCTGCGAGGGCAGCGAGGAGCTGACCCCGCCCGAGAGCTGGGCCGCCCGCCCCGCCGGCGGCGAGACCGACGGCCCCGGATGGGTCGCCCGCTCGATGCCCAACCTCTTCCCGGTCCTGGGCGAGGCGCCCGCGACGATCGAGGATTCGGGGACGGAGGGGACGGACCGGGGACGGAGGGGACTGAGGGGACTGTCCCCCCTGTCCCCGAGGAGACCCCCCTCGAGACCGGGCTTGCCGCGTCGATCGACCCGCTTCGCGCCTCGACTCGCGCGACCGAGCCCAACCTGTTCGCCTCGAGCCCCGCCGGCGGCGCCCACGAGGTCCTCGTCAACTCCCCCGAGCACGTCGTCTCGCTGGCCCAGCTCTCTGAGGAGCAGTTCGGCACCGCCGTCTCGTTCTGGCGCGAGCGGATGCGCGCCTTCGCCGATCGGTCGGCCTGCCTGCACCTGATCGTCAACGAGGGGGTCGAGGCGGGCGCATCGCGCGAGCACAGCCATGCCCAGCTCTACGCGCTCCGGTTCGTCCCCGCGGAGATCGCCCGTGAGCGGGAGCGGATGAAGGCCTATCACGAGCGCACGATGGGCGGGGACCTGCTCGTCGACGTGATCAGCGAGGAGATCCGCCGCCGCGACCGCGTCGTCGCCGTCGACGACGAGGCCGTCCTGCTCTGCCCCTGGGCCTCGCGCTCGCCGTTCGAGATGCGGGTCGTGCCGCGCTCGGCGAGCCCCTCGTTCGAGCTCGACGGCGAGGCCGGGACGGCGATGATCCGCCGCGCAATCGAGGGCCTGGCGAAGCTCTTCGGGCCGCCGCCGTTCAACCTCTGGGTGCGGACCGCGCCGCGCGACGCCGACGAGTTCCACTGGCACGTCGACATCGTCCCCCGGCTGACCGTGCTCGCCGGGTTCGAGCTCGGCACCGGGACCGCGATCAACGTCTATCCGCCGGAGCGCGCCGCCGCCGACCTGCGCGAGGCGCTCGGGTAGGGACCGCGGGCATGGACCTCGCGCTGCTCGCCGAGACCTACACCCTCGCCCGATTCGATCGCGACGCCGAGCCGCCGCGCGTTCCGGCCGGGCCGCTCTCGGCGCTGGTCCGCGACCGCGATGCGCTCACGCTGGTCGCGCCCGAGTCCACGGCGCCGGAGTCGGCCGAGGCGTCGGAGGGATGGCGGGCTTTCGAGGTCGCCGGTCCGCTCGACCTGGCGATGACCGGGGTGCTTGCCGGGCTCGCCGAGCCGCTCCGCACCGCCGGGGTCCCGATCTTCGTCGTCTCCAGCTTCGGCACTGATTTCGTTCTGGTACCGGGCGAGCGCCTCGCCGACGCGATCGCCGCGCTCGAGGGCGCGGGACACGCCGTAGCAGCCGCGAACGTCCCGGAGTCCCCCCTATAGCGGCGTGATTGGGACGTTCGCCGCGGAACGATCCACCTCGCGAGAAAGTGGCGCTTTGCGCTCGTAATTCGCGAACCAGGCGGATAGTCGCTTCGGACGAGAAGCGGGTGGGAATCAGCAGCTGCGAAGGATGTCGTGCCCTGCGCCGCCAAGGCACTGATCGTTACCCCGCCCGCCGATCAGTAGGTCGTCGCCGGGGCCACCAACCAGCTTGTCGGGGCCTGGTCCGCCGTCGAGCAGGTCTTTGGCACCGCCGCCGGTCAGGGAGTCGGCGTCAGGCAGTCGGCCGGCGCCGGCACACAGAGCGTCCTTGCCCGAGCCGCCCAGGAGAGTGTCGTTGCCCTCAAGGCCAAGAACGACGTCCGGTCCTCGTGTTCCCGGCAGGGCATCCTCGGCGTCGGTCCCGATAAGCGTGGCATGGGCGCTCGCACAATCCTCTGGGACGACCTTTGCCGGAGGGGGAAGCGCCAGGTGCCCCCAGTCGGGATAGTCCTCGAGAACGGAGGGCGTATTGGTGAAGTTCTCGACGTCGGTCCCGTCTGCGTTCATCGTCCAGATGTCCCAGTCGCCTGCGGAGCCGGTCCCGGCAAAGGCGATCCGCGTCCCGTCTGGCGAATAGTCGGGCCGGCCGCGAATGGAGTAACTCTGGATCAGCGGCGTCAGGCGGGTTCCGTCAACTCGGACCGAATAGATGGCGCTCGGCGGCCGATTTGGCTGGCCGGGATTGACGGGCGGATGGCTGTGAAAGATAAGCGACTCGCCGTCCGGCGCGAAGTCCGCGCCGCCCTCGCGAAAACTGGGATCGGCAAACAGCGGTCCAGTCAGATTTCGTGCGCTTGACCCGTCGAGGTTCGAAATCCAGATGTCATCGCCAACTGTTGTCGCCAGCGTCTTGCCGTCAGGCGAGACGACCGGATCACGCGCGTCAGCAAGCGATTCTGCGAGGCGCAGCTGCATGCCGTCTGCGCGAACCGCACGCGGCTCGACCGGGGTCGCACCCGGCACTGGCGGACCGTTGACTGACGGATGGTGCTTGTTGAAGGCGATCCAACTGCCATCGGGGAAGAACTCTGGCCCGAACTCGGCTGCGGCGGTTCCGTCGTTGGTGATGTTGATCCGCGTCGATCCGTCTGCCCCCATGACCCAAACGTCAGTCGTGTACCCGGGAGCGGATGGGTCCTGCATGACGTAAGCGATGCGCGATCCGTCGGCAGAGACTGATCCGGCCGAATCCGAGCCCGAGCTGCCAGCGGTCAGGTTGACGGTTTCGCCATCGGCTGCCCTGGCAATGACATCCGCAGGCTGCACCGGGCTACTTGGCGAAGACGTCTCCGCAGCGGAGTAGATGATCCATTCATCGCCGCGAGGCTGCGCGGCGTGAGCTCCGGCTGGCGCAAGCATCGCGACGGTTACAAGAGACGCAAGTACGAAGCTTGTGTGCCGTTTCGACGAAACCGCGACTCCACCCGCCAAGTGCCGCATGGATCAAGCGTACCCACAGCGCGGAACCTCAGTTCCGCCTTGGACGAGAAGCAGCACTAACCGGACCCTCGGGAATCGCACCTCGATGCGTGGAGGGGGCGAACCTAGCGGCTCGCGAACGTGACGTGCAGAGCCTCGCTCGGCCCGAGCTCGCGGTAGCGGCCGACCCAGTCCTCGGCGAGCGCGCGGAGCTCGCCGTAGCGAGCGACGTCGAGTCCCGCCGGCAGCTCCGCCCGCGCCTGCTCGCACCACGTCGCCGCCCAGCGCAGGCACTCGAGGTCCTCCCAGCGCGGCTCCATCGCCATCCCCTGCTGGATCGAGTTGACGACGGCCTCGGCCTGCATCAGCTCGGTCGTTTCGCCGAGCTCGGGCGACCCGCGTTCGCCCGAGTGCCCGCCGGCGTTGACGAAGCCGAAGTCGGCGCCGCGGGCGACCAGGCCCCAAAACCCGCGCTCGAGCGCCGAGCGAGTCCTCCACCACCCAGTGGACGAGGTCATGCGGCGGCCCGCCGGCGCCCCATCGCCAGCCGGCCTCGGTGCCGTCGTCGCGGTGGACGTGGACGCGGTCGTGCGACTCGCCGGTGTGAACGAAGGCGATCTCCACGCGCACTAGTGTGCCGTCCTCGTGGCGCCCACCTCAAAACCGTTTCCCCGCTTCGTCGCCGACACCTCGCAGGAGAGGCGTCCGCACGGGCGCTGGGAGGAGCGCCTGCTCGAGGCGCTCTCGGACCGCTGCGCCGGGCTCGCCGACGAGGCGGGCGCGCCGCTCGACACCGAGAACGTCCGCTGGTTCCCCGAGCGCACCTGGGGCGAGCGCACATACATTCCCGCGACCTCGCGCACGGCGGGGCCGGACGGCGGCGCGATCGAGTACTTCGGCCACGTGTCCTACCGCCGCATCGATGGCGAGGAGCCGACCGACCTGCGCGCGAGCGCCGACTTCACCGACGTCACGGTCGAGGACAACCCGGGCTGGAAGATCGACATCAACGACGAGGTGATCGGCAGCTGGCGATCCGACGGCAGCCGCGGCGGCGAGATGACCCTGATCTGGGGCGTCCCGCTGGTGCGCGGCGCCTTCGCGGCCACCGCCGAGCTCGAGGGCGAGGTCCTCGACCAGTGCGCCGTCGAGGACGGCCGGTTCACCCTGATCGCCGTCGACGCCGTCACCGGCTTCGGCGACGAGCTCTACCTCAAGGTCCACCTCTGGGACCGCCGCCTGCGCCCAGTCGCGGTGGAGAGCCTCTACGACGAGCCCGAGGCTCCCGAGACGGAGCCGGAGCCCTCACCCGAAAAGCCCGACGAGACCTAGGTTCGGCCCCGGCGGGGCCTGCTGCGGTACGGGATACTGCGGGCGGTGTCGGAGGAGAACGTCGAGACGATGCGCCGATCGTTCGAGCATTGGATCGGCGGTGACGTGGACGCCTGGCTCGCGACGATCGACCCCGACATCGGCTGGGACATATCCGCCCATCCTCTTCCCGACGTTCCGAACCATGGCCAGGGGCGCGATGCGCTGATGACCGACATGCTCGCGACCTACATGAGCGGTTGGAACGAATACTCGGCAGAGATGAAGGAACTGGTCGACGTGGGCGATCAGGTCGTCGCGGTGATCCATGAAATGGCCCAGATGGGCAAGAGCGGAGTGGTGCTCGACCGCGACCTCGCCCAGCTATGGACGCTGCGCGACGGGCGCGCGATTTTCTTGCGTGTCTTCCCGACTAAGGCAGAGGCCCTCGAAGCCGCCGGGCTCTCGGGGTAGTGCAGGGTTCCCACTCCAGCCGTTGAAGTCTCGGGTGGCCCGATCCACGGGCAGCGCTGACCTCTGCAGAAGGAGCTGATCATGGAAGCATCCAGCCGGGCCGGAAGCCGTGAATCCGGATGGGCGGCCTTCGCCGGGGTCGCGATGTTCATCCTCGGATCCCTGCAGGCGTTCTGGGGCCTCGGCGGCGTGCTCAACGACGACGTTGTGGTCGTCGGCGGGCAGGGCGCGATCATCGCCGACATCACCCTTTGGGGCTGGTTTCACCTTGTCCTCGGCGCGATCATCGCCCTCACGGGCGTGGGGCTGCTGGTGGGCCGCGACTCGGCCCGCTGGCTCGCCGTCTTCCTGCTGAGCGCGAGCGCGATCTCCCAGATCGTCTGGTTCACCGCGGCGCCGCTGTGGGCGTTCCTCATGATCATCCTCGACCTGACGATCATCTACCAGCTGACGGCCCGCTGGGGGCAGCAGGCCCGCTGGGAATAACGCCGCGCGGGCCTAGCGGCTAGTCACTCGCCGGTTTCGAACGGCGGCAACTTAAGCGCGTCGACGCAACCGGTGTCGGGCGTGCTCGGGGTGTTGAGGAACGAGACGAACACGTCGCCCGCGCAACGCGAGGTGTTCAGCACCACGTGGCCCTCGCCGGGGATCTCGACGTAGGTGTGGTTGCTCAGCGTCTTCGCCGCGATCCGCGAGGACTTCGGCGATGTGAGGCTGTCGAAGCTGCCGGCGAGGACAAGCGTCGGGATCGAGCTCGTCGTCACCTCGCGCTGGGCCGCGGGCGCCTTCGGCACGTCCCAGACCGGGCAGTCCATGTGGCGGAACGGGAACTGCGGTGCCTGGGCGAGGACTGATTCGGGGAATTTCGGGAACGCGTCCTTGCCCATCCGCTTGACGCTCGACTCCGGCGCGTACGGCACCCACTCGCTGCAGATCACGCCGTACTGGAGGCCGTAGCTGAGCTCGCCGGCGTGGAGGCCGCCGGTCGCCGCCTGCGAGGCGAACACCGGCTTCGTCTCGCCCCGCTCGAACTCGTCGAGAAGATGAGGGACCATGGCCCCGAGGCCGGCGCCGGTGATGTTGATCATGTAGTTCGCGAAGGCGCCGCCGTCGAGGACCACCTTCACCTTCTTCGCGCCCGGCTCGGGCTTATCGCCGGGGATCAGGGCCGGCTTTACCTTCTTCGTGACCGGGTCGTCCTCGAGCTCGTTGACGATGTGGTTGAGGGTCCGCTTCGGCGTGTAGCGCTTGTCGCAGCGCTTCTGCTCGGCGCACGCTTTGAACATGTTCTTCATCCCCTGGCCGGCGCTGGTCCAGGCATGACCGATGGTTGCGAGCTGCGGCGGGAGCACCGAGTCGATCGTGACGCTGCGGATGCCCTCGGGGTGCTGGCGCATGTAGGTGAGGGAGAGGTCGGTGCCGTAGGAGGCCCCGATCACGTTCCACTCGGCGATCCCGAGGGCGACGTCGAAGGTCCGCGAAGTCGGCGGCGTTCTCGGTCGTGTTGTAGGCCGCCGGGTCGGCTCCCTTCGCGAGCACGCTCTCGTGGCATTCGCGCGTCGCCTCGGTCTGCTTTCGCCCCGTGGACAGGGCGTCGTAGCGCAGCCCCACCGACCTCCGAGTTCCACTCGTCGATCACCGGGCAGGTAAGGGAGGGGTCGGAGTTGAGCGTGCCTCGCTGCTCCATCACGATCAGGTCCCGGTCGCGGTTCGCGCCGGCGTTGATCACGTTCTCCATCGCGGAGATCGCGCTGCCGCCGGGGCCGCCGGTGAGGTAGACGACGGGATCCGGCGCGGGCGTCGCCGAGAGGGCGGGCACGATTGCGACGGCGAGGCGGATCGTCCGGCCGTTCGGGTTCGAGCGGTCCTCGGGGACGACGAGGAAGCCGCAGTGCGCGTTCGCGAGCGCCTTCGGCGGGCTCCGCCGGGCATGGCCCGGGCTCGAAGGTGGCGGCGTCGGCGCGGGGGGCGGCCGCCGTCGCGAACAGGCACGCGGCCAGTACGAGCGGGAGGACGAACCTGAATCTCATGTGCAGGAGTGTGCCCTGGCTGCGTCCAGGGTCCGCGGACCGTTACTCAGCCCGGCGGAACCCTCGATCGGAAGAAGGCCAGAGCGTCGTCCTCCGCCGCGGCGACGATCCCGCCGTGGTCGACGCCCTCGTACACGGTGTACCGGACTCGGTTGTAGGCATCGGCAAGCTCGGTTTCCAGCTGGTCCGTGAACATCGGAAGGACCGTGGAGTCGGCGCTGCCCTGCGCGAGGAAGATCGGCGCCTTCGAATTGACGTCGGGGTTCGCCTGGCGGAGAACCCGGTAAAAGCCGGTCGTATCAGCACCCTCGCGCAGCAGGTCGGCCGGGGCGATCCCGCCCAGCGAGTCGGGCTGTTGGAGTTGCGGTAGGCAGGTTCTCTCGAGCTCTGGGTAGAGGGCGAACGCGTCATCCGCGAGCAGCCGCGACGGGTCCACATCGCGCGACACGGTCGAGGCGCCCTCGACGATCATCGTTGCCTCCGCCGAGATCGGACTGGGTTCGGTTAGGACCGGGAGCAGCTTCGCCTGGTCGGTCAGGTGCGACGCGGGCGCGTACGCGACGGTCCCCCGCAGCCTCAGACCGGGCGCCTTGCGCTGCGCCATGCCGGCGGCGAAAAGTGCCCCTTGTCCGCCCTGCGAATGGCCCGCAATCAGGTACTGCTTGCGGATCTCCGGCCCGAGGCGCCGAGCCGCTAGAACGATGTCGACGACCCCCCTTCCCTCGGACGCTCCGACCAGGTAGGGACTGGGGCCGGGGGTGCCCAACCCCTGGTAATCGGTGCGAGCCACTGCGTAACCGGCCGCGATCCACTCCTCGAGCTGAGGGTTCACGTAGGAGATGTAGTCGACGGCCGGCCCGTCGGCGCGGTTACGCGACGGCGCGCAGATGTCCGCGACCCCGACGGTCCCGTGGGCGTAGCTGATCAGTGGCCACCCGTTCTTGGGCGGGCGGCCCTCGGGGACGCTGACCGATCCGGAGACCGCGATCTGCTTGCCCTGGGGGGTGGTCGAGGTGTAGAGGACGTTCTTGGTCCACGCTGCGCCTTCGAGGGGCACCAGCCCGGTCGCTCGCCGCGCCCAGATCGGCTTGCCCTCGCCGCTCGGGAGCTCCTTCGGAGGCTCATAGAACGCGAGCCCGGATGGGCCTTTGGCGACTTTCGCACCCGCAGCGGGCGCGCCGACGGCGCACGCCGCCAGGACGAGCGCGATCTGGCCCGCGAGGAGGGCCCGGATGAGGGGACGATTCTTAAGAAGCCTCTGAAGCACGCTGGTTTCCCCGCTGCCCGCCAACGCCGGCGACGATAACAGCCGCATCCAGCAGTTCGCGACTTACGAGCGCATAGCGCCATTTTCGGAAGTTGGAGGCTTAGGAATCGCGACGCAGAGCCATAAGCTGGACGCAGGCCCCGATAGCTCAGCTGGATAGAGCGACTCCCTCCTAAGGAGTAGGCCCCAGGTTCGAATCCTGGTCGGGGCGCTGACGCTCGCGTGGCTAGCTCGCCGCCCGGATCTCCTCCAGGCGCCGCTCGGCCAGGGCGACCGCCATCGCGCCCTCGCCGACCGCCCCGCCCACGCGCTTGGTCGAGCCGTGGCGGACGTCGCCGGCGGCGAAGAGGCCCGGCACGCTGGTCTCGAGGGCGAGCGGGTCGCGGTCGAGCGGCCAGCCGGTCGGGGCGCTTGCCGGCTTCGAGCAGGTCCGGCCCGGTGAGGATGTAGCCCCTCGCGTCGGTGCGGACGCCGCCCTCCGCCGCCCACCCGGTTCGCGGCACCCCGCCGAGGCAGAGGAACATCATCTGGGCCGGGAGCTGCTCGCCGGTCCCGTCGGCGGTACGCACGCGCACCGCGCTGAGCCGTCCCTGATCCGCCTCGACCGCCTCGACCTGGGTCTCGAGCCGGACCTCGACCAGCGGGTTCGCGTCGATCCGCTTCACCAGGTACGCGGACATCGAGCTGCCGAGCCGGGTGCCGCGGACGAGCATCGTCACTCGCGCACCTGAGCCCGCGAGGTGCATCGCGGCCTGGCCGGCCGAGTTGCCGGCGCCGACGACGATCACGTCGAGGCCGCTGCAGCCCGCCGCCTCGGCGCGCCCGGCTCCGTAGTAGACGCCGCGGCCGAGAAGCTCCTCCACCCCCTCGACCTCGAGACGGCGCCAGACCATCCCCGGGGCCGCGATCAGGAGCGGTGTCTCGAACCCATAGCCGCCGTCGAGATCGACTTCGAAGCGACCGTCGGCGCGGGTGCGGCCCCCGACGACCGCGCGCCGGATCAGGAGCTCGGCGCCGAACCGCTCCGCCTGGCGGCCCGCGAGCCGCGCCAGCTCGGCGCCGCCGATGCCCTCCGGAAAGCCGAAGAAGTTCTCGATCAGCGACGTGTACGAGGCCTGGCCGCCCGGAACGTCCTCCTCGATGGCGACGGTGGAGAGGCCGTCCGAAGCCGCGTAGACGGCGGCCGCCAGCCCGGCCGGCCCGGTGCCGATGATCGCCAGGTCATAGGCGGCGCGGGTGGGCACGTTCTCGATCCCCCAGGCCTCCGTGACCCGGTCGATCGTCGCCGGCGCGATCACCTGGTCGGCGTCGATCACGATCGGGTGATCGCCGGCGGCGACACCGCGCGAGCCGAGGAGCTCGGCGGCCTCGGGGGTTCCCGCCTCGATCCACTCGAACGGCTGCGCGATCCGGGTGAGGAAGTCGCGCAGGCGCTGGTCCTCGAAGCCGAGCGATCGGCCGACGACGCTTACATTCGGGCGCACCGGGCTCATGAGCGCATGAGCGCACCCTACTTTTTGCCTTGGCGCCCGAGTGTGGTTGGGTTAGAAGCCATGGCCCGATCGGACTCATTCGCCGGCAGCGGCGTCATCTCCGGCGCCTACCCGCCGATCGCCGAGCACGGGCTGATCGGCGACCTGCAGACAGCGGCGCTGGTCGGAGCCGACGGGACGATCGACTGGTATTGCATGCCGCGCTTCGACTCGCCGAGCGTGTTCGCCGCGATCCTCGACCACGCCGACGGCGGCTCACTTCGTGCTGGGCGCCGAGCCTCTGGGCGCGCTCGAGCCAGTTCTACTTCCCCGACACCAACGTCCTCATCACCCGGTTCTTCACTCCGGACGGGGTCGGCGAGATCCAGGACTTCATGCCGATCACGCTCGATCCGGGCGAGATCGAGCGCCACCGGCTGATCCGGCGGGTGCTCTGCGCGCGCGGCTCGATGCGGTTCCAGCTCCGGGTCGCGCCGCGCTTCGACTACGCGCGCGAGGAGCACTCCCTGCATCTGCGACGACGAGCGGATGGCGATCTTCGAGTCCCCGTCGCTCACGCTCGCGCTGTCCGCGACGGTGCCGCTGACGCGACGGCCAGAACGACGTCGGTCGGCGCTTCAAGCTCCTCGAGGGCGAGTCCGCAAGTGTTCGAGCTCGACCGGCTCACGGGCGGCGCCGAGCCCCGGCCGTGCTCGAACGAGGAGGCGGCCCGCCTCTTCGCCGAGACCGTCGGAGTACTGGCGGCGCTGGCTGTCGCAATCGCGCTACCGCGGACGGTGGCGGGAGATCGTGAACCGCTCCGCGCTCGCGCTGAAGCTGCTCACCTACGCGCCGACCGGCGCGCTCGTCGCCGCCCCGACCACGAGCCTGCCCGAGCAGCTCGGCGGCGAGCGCAACTGGGACTATCGCTTCACCTGGATCCGCGACGCCGCATTCTCGCGTCTACGCGCTGCTCCGGCTCGGCTTCACCGAGGAGGCCCAGGCCTTCGTCGGCTGGCTCTCGGAGCGCTTCCGCGAGCGCCGCGGCCACGCCGGCGGTCCGCTGCAGATCATGTACGGCGATCGACGGCGCGCGCCGAGCTCCCGAGGAGGAGCTCACCCACCTCGAGGGCTACGCGGGATCGGCTCCGGTCCGGATCGGCAACGGCGCCGCCGACCAGCTCCAGCTCGACATCTACGGGGAGATGCTCGACTCGATCTACCTGTCCGACAAGTGCGCCGAGCCGATCTCGGCCGCGCCGTGGGACGACGTCGCCCGGGTCGGTCGACTGGGTCTGCGAGAACTGGGACCAGGCCGACGAGGGGATCTGGGAGACGCGCGGCGGGCGCAAGGACTTCACCTACTCGCGGCTGATGTCTGGGTGGGGCTCGATCGCGCGGTGCGGATCGGCGACCACCGCGGCCTGCCGGCCGACCGCCCAGCGCTGGATGGCGGAGCGCGATGCGATCTACCGCCAGATCATGGACCGCGGCTGGTCGGAAAAGCGCCAGGCCTTCGTCCAGCACTACGAGGACGACGTCCTCGACGCCTCCGCTGCTGATGATGCCGCTGGCGCGGTTCATCGCCCCCGCCGACCCGCGCTGGCTGTCCACGCTCGAGGCGATGGGCAAGGACCTCGTCTCCGACTCGCTCGTCTACCGCTACGACCCCGAGGCCAGCCCCGACGGCCTCCGCGGCGACGAGGGCACGTTCTCGATCTGCTCCTTCTGGTACGTCGAGGCGCTCGCGCGCGCCGGCCACGTCGAGGCCGCCCGGCTCGCCTTCGAGAAGATGCTCACCTACTCCAACCACCTCGGCCTCTACTCCGAGGAGGTCGGCCCGACCGGGGAGCAGCTGGGCAACTTCCCCCAGGCCTTCACCCATCTGGCGCTGATCAGCGCCGCCTACAACCTCGATCGCGCCCTCGACGATCCTCGCCGCCGCCCATAGGGCTGTACCTTCTGACGCAGGACGCTGGCGGGCGTCCAGCTATTGACGGTGGGACGAAGGACGACAAGCGTGGTCGTGCTTGCGCTGCTGGCGGCGCTCGTCGGCGCGCTCGCGGCCGCTCCCGCCTCCGCGGATCGGCTCCGGCCCCCGGGCAAGAAGGCCAAGCACATCAAGTCGCAGCTGCAGAAGCGGCTCGAGACCCGCGGCCTCGAGAGCGTCGACATCCGCCGATGCCTGATCGCCAAGGGCAAGGTGCACGGCAAGACCGCGGTGATCTGCACCTGGTACGCGGAGGGGATCCTCCCCGGACCCCAGCCGTACCGCTGCCACGGAGATTCCCTGCACGGCAAGCTCTCCACCGGCAGGGTCGGCTTCATCCGGATCTCGACCTGCGCGAACAAGGCGCCGGTCCAGATCCCCGTCTCGCCGACCCGGTGCACGAGCCGCTGTTCGGCTACAACGACGAGTGGCACCACGCGAGCGCCTCCCTGCTCGACAGCTTCGACCGGTTGCAGCCCGACTTCGCCCGCTCCGGCCTCGAGTGGCAGGCCGTCGAAACCCGGCGCGGCACCTACGACTGGGCCATCTACGACCGGCTCTACCAGAACCTGATCTCGCGCGGGATCACGCCGCTGTGGTTCGTCTGGTCTTCGCCGTGCTTCGCACAGGAGAATCCCGTCCAACTGCCAGAACAAGGCCCGCCCAACGCCCGAGTTCTACGACGAGATGGGCGACTTCGCCGCGGCCGCCGTCAAGCGCTATCCGCTGATCGGCGCCCTCGAGGTCTGGAACGAGCCCAACGCCGGCAAGTACTGGGGTGGCCAGCCCGAGCCCGACCTCTACGCGGACATGTTCAAGACGGTCCAGGAGAAGATCGAGAAGGCCGATCCCGACATCCCCGTGCTGTTCGGCTCGCTCAGCCCCCACGCCGAGAGCGACGACACCACCGTCGCCGCGGCCGAGTTCCTGGCCCAGGGCTACGACCTCGGCGCGGTCCAGCGGTCGGACGGGATCTCGACCCATCCCGTACCCGGGGACCGGCCCCGGCGAGGACGTCGTCCAGCCGTTCTCGAAGCGCCTGGGCGACCTCTGGGAGGTGATGCTGCTCGAGCGCGACACCGAGCGGCCGCTGTGGATCACCGAGGTCGGCGTCTCGACGTTCGGCGCCCGCGCCTTCTTGCCCGAGGAGCAGGCTCAGGCGCTGGTCCAGATCTACGACGCCGTCCGCCGCATCCCGCAGGTCAAGACGCTGATCTTCCACCGGTTCCGCGACGCTCAGGGCGACAACGAGTTCGAGCCCGGCTACGGCAGCGTCGACAAGGACGGTGTCGCGAAGCCGGCCTACTGCGCGATCGGCGCTACTCGCGGCCTCACCGTCTGCTGATCCGTTGATAGGTTCCGTCGCGCATGGGGCGATGGGACAAGGTCGAGAAGGCGGCGCGCGAGAACGGGTTCGTCGCCGATGACGAGGTGGTGCAGGCGTGCGGCGTCTCGATCGCGACGACGCTCCAGAACCCG
>CAWJOD010000008.1:0-11196 GCA_963844425.1 uncultured Thermoleophilia bacterium
CGAGCCCTCGGAGTTGGTCAGGCCGAGCGGGGTGGGGCCGGCGCCGATCGCGATCGACTCCGGGCGGATCACGACCTCGGCCGGGCCGCGGAAGCCGGGATCGACGCCGAGGCGGCCGAGCTCGCAATCCACATAGCGGTCGTTGGCGGTCGCCGGCAGCACGTCGGCCTCGCCGAGGAAGTCCGCCACCCAGCGGTCGGCCGGCTGGCCGTAGACCTCCTCCGGCGTGCCGGTCTGCGCCAGCTCGCCGTCGCGCATCACCGCGACCCGGTCGGCGAGGCTAAGGGCCTCCTCCTGGTCGTGGGTGACGAACAGCGCCGGCACGCCGGAGCGCCGGAGGATCTCGCGCACCTCGCCCCGGAGGCGCTCGCGCAGCGACGCGTCGAGGTTGGAGAAGGGCTCGTCGAGCAGCACGAGGTCGGGCGTGGGGGCAAGCGCCCTCGCCAGGGCCACCCGCTGCTGCTGGCCGCCGGACAGCTCGTGGACGGGGCGCGAGCCGGCCCCGCCGAGGCCGACGAGCTCGAGCACCTCAGCTACGCGGGCGGAATCGGGCCGGCGGCCGAGCCCGTACCCGGCGTTGGCGGCGACGTCGAGGTGGGGAAAGAGCGCGTAGTCCTGGAAGACCATTCCGATCCGCCGCTTCTCGGGAGCGACGTGGGCGCGCTCGCCGTCGACCTCCTGTCCGGCGACGGAGATGGTGCCCGCGTCGGGGCGCTCGAGCCCGGCGATCAGCCGCAGCGTCGTCGTCTTGCCGCAGCCGCTCGGCCCGAGCAGGGCGCAGATCTCGCCCACCCGGACCTCGAGGTCGACGCCGCGCACGGCTTCGACCTCCCCGAAGGACTTGCGAATCGATCTGAGCTCGAGTGCGGTCTCGCTCATGCGGGGCTGCTCCTGCCCGTCAGAAGGTAGAGGGGAGGGGCCGCCACGAGTAGCAGTACGAGCGCCGGCACCGCGCCCGCCTCGAAGAACCCGGTCGTCGTCTGCCGCCAGATGTCGGTGGCGAGCGTCTCGAACCCGATCGGGGCCAGGATCAGGGTCGCGGGGAGCTCCTTGACGGCGTGGAGGAAGACGAGTGCCGCTCCGGCGGCGATGCCGCCCAGGGCGAGCGGCGCGGTGATCGTGCGGAAGACGCCGAGCGGGCCGCGCCCAAGCCCGCGCGCCGCCTCCTCCACCCGGGGCGAGACCTGCAGCAGGGCCGCGCCGATCGCGCCGATCGCGAGGGGGAGGAAGTGCGCGGTCAGGGCCACGACCAGCATCGCGAACGACTGGTAGAGCGGCGGGGCCACCCGGATGCCGAAGAAGACGAGGGCCAGGGCGACGACGATCCCCGGCAGCGCGTAGCCGGTGTAGCTCACCCACTCGAGCCCGCGCGAGAGCCGGCTCGGATAGCGGACGACGAGAACGGCGATCACGATCGCGAGCAGCGCCGCGACGAGCGCCGTGAGCCCGCCGGCGGCGAGCGAGTGGCCGGCGTTGACGGCGAGCCCGCCGAGGCCGACGTCGTCGCCCACGCCCTGGATCGACCAGTAGACGAGAACGCCCACGGGCATGACCAGGGCGATGAGGACGACCGCGGCGCAGAAGCCGATCGCGGGCCATCTCCAGCGGCCGAGCGGGACGGGTCGCACCGGCCTCGCCGTCCCCGGGCTCGCCCGGTGGAGGTGGAGGCGCGAGCGCGCACGCGAGTAGAGGAAGAGAACGGCAACCGTGACGAGCACGAGCAGGGCGGCGAGCGCCGCGGCGCCGGTGCGGTCGAAGCCGGCGGTGAACGTGATGTAGATCTCGCGCGTGAACGAGTTGAAGCGCATGATCGAGACCGCGCCGAAGTCGGAGAGGACGTAGAGCGCGACGAGCAGCCCGCCGGCGGCTATCGCCGGGCGAAGCTGCGGGAACACGACGCTCCGGAAGGTCTGGAGGGGAGAGCGGCCCATCGCCCGCGCCGCCTCCTCGAGCTGGGGGTCGAGCCGGCGCAGCGCGGCGCGGACCGTGAGCAGGATCACCGGGTAGGTGAACAGGGTCAGCACGAGCCAGGCGCCACCGAACCCGTAGATCGAGGGCAGCCGGTCCACGCCCAGCGGCTCGAGCAGGTCCTGGAGCGCCCCGCTCGGCCCGAGCGCGGAGACGAACACGTAGGCGCCGATATAGCTCGGGATCACCAGCGGGAGCGTTGCCAGCGTCGCCCAGGCGCGGGCACCGGGCATGTCGGTGCGCGTCGTCAGCCAGGCGATCGGCAGGGCGATCGCGATCCCGGTCGCGGTCACCGCGACGGCGAGGCCGACGCTGCGGACGATCAGCTCGGCGCTCTCCGAGTTCCAGACCGCATCGGCCGCAGCGGCGAGATCGCCGCCGACGACGATCGCCAGGTAGACCGCGGGAAGGGCCGCGAGGATCGCGACGAGGACGGCGGCGATCAGCAGGGTCGCCGGGGGACGGCGGCCGACGGCGGTCGCCACTAGAGCGCCCCGGTCTCCTGGAGCATCTCGACGGTCCCCTGCAGGTCCGCGAAGTCGCCGAGGTCGAAGTCCGGGCTCGGCAGCTTCTCGAGCGGCGGCACCTCTTCCGGGCCGTCGATCCCGGGGACGACGGGGTACTCCTTCGAGCTCTCGACGAAGTACTCCTGGCCGTCGCGCGAGAGCAGGTAGCGGATGAAGTCGAACGCCTCCTCCTTGCGCTCGCTCGACTCGAGCACGCCGACGCCGGCGACGTTGATGAGGGCGCCGAGGTCGCCGGGCGGGAAGTAGATGTCGACCGGGTAGTCCTTGCCCTCCTCGGCCTCCGCCTGGGCGACGTAGTAGTGGTTGATCAGCCCGACGTCGATCTCGCCGGCGGCGATCGCGTCGCGGATCGGCACGTTCGAGTCGTAGGACTGGGTGTCGTTGGCGACCATCCCCTCGAGCCACTCGCGGGCGACGTCGTCGCCCTCGACCGAGCGCACCGCGGATACGTAGGCCTCGAGCGAGGCATTCGGCGGCGCCCACCCGACCCGGCCCTTCCATTCGGGATCGGTGAAGTCCAGCACCGAGTCGGGCAGGTCGTCGGGGCTGAGCTCGCGGCTGTCGTACGCGATCACCCGGGAGCGCGCCGAGGTCCCGATCCAGTCGCCGTCCTCGGCGCGGAAGCGCTCGGGGACCTTCCGCAGGATGTCCTCGGGCAGCTTCGTCAGCAGGCCCTCGGCGTCGACCGCCTCCAGCGCGCTCGCGTCCTGGCTGAGAAACATGTCGGCCGGCGAGCCCTCGCCCTCCTCGATCAGGGTCGAGGCGAGCTGCGGGCTGTCGCCGAAGCGGACCTGGATGTCCTTCCCGATCTCGGCCTCGTGGGCGTCGATCGCGGGGCCGATCAGGGGCGCGATCCGGCCCGAGTAGATCGTGATCCCGTCGGGTCCCGGGTCGTCGCCCGATTCGGCCTCCTCGGAGCCGCCGCCACAGGCGGCGAGGACGGCGGTCGCGAAGGCGACGCCCAGGGCTGTGAGAGCGTGGCGGGGCAAGCGGTTTCTGGCTCCTGCGGTGTTAGGCATACCTAATTATTGCCAATCTCTCACCTCGTGATCCCCATTGCCCTCATCGTGGTCGTCCTCGCGGCCCTCTCGCTGCTCCTCCCGTGGGACCCGGTGTACGACCCGTGGGGCTGGCTCGTGTGGGGGCGCGAGGTCGCGGACCTCGCCCTCGACACCTCCAGCGGACCCTCCTGGAAGCCCCTCCCCGTCCTCTTCACCACCCCGTTCTCCGCGATCGGCGCCGCGGCGCCCGCGCTCTGGCTGCTCGTCGCCCGGATCGGCTGGCTCGCCGCGGTCGCGCTCGCCGCCCTGCTCGCCGGCCGGGTGGCCGAGCGCGCCGGGGCCGGCCGCGGCGAGCGCCTCGCGGCCGCGGTGATCGCCGCCGTGGGCATCGTCCTGCTCTCCGACTCGCTGACTCCGTGGCTGCGCCAATTCGCCGGCGGCCTGGCAGAGCCGTTGATGGTCGCGCTCGTGCTCGCCGCCGTCGAGCGTGGGCTCGCCGGGCGCGAGCGCTCGGCGCTCGCCCTCGCCGCCGCCGCGGCGCTGATCCGGCCCGAGGTCTGGCCGGCGCTGCTCCTCTACGGCGCCTGGCTCTGGCATGCCCGCAGCTCGCAACGCGCCGCCGTCGCCGTGGCTGTCACGGCGGTTGCCGCGCTGTGGTTCGTCCCCGACCTGCTCGGCTCGGGCTCGTTCCTGACGGGCGCCGATCGCGCCCGCGAGGGCTCGGGCTCGCCGCCGGTCGAGGCGCTCGAGGTCCTGGTGCGCGCCGCCGAGCTGCCGCTCGCCGCGCTCTGGGTCGGGTTCGCGGGCGCGGCGATCGCCGCCCGGCGCCGGGGCGATCGCGCTCTGCTCGTCGTCGCCGGGGGCGCCCTCGCGTGGATCGCGCTCGTCGCCGTGATGGCGGCCGGCGGCTACGCGGGCCTGCCGCGCTTCCTCGCGCCCGCCGCGGCCGTCGCCTGCGCTCTCGGCGCCGCCGGGCTGGCCCGGCTCGGGGCCTCGGCGCGCGACACGAGGCCGCCGGCGACTCTCGCGGCCGCTCTGGCCGTCGTCGCGCTGGCACTCGTCGCCCAGGCGGGCGTTCGCGCGGTCGCCCTCGCCGACGACGCGGCGAGCGCGACCCGGATCAGCGCCGCAAGGGAGGACCTCGAGGCGACCGTCGAAGCGCTCGGCGTGGAGCCGATCCGGGAATGCGGCGAGGTCGTCGTCGGGGCGATCGAGGGACAGACCGCTCTCGCCTGGTTGCTCGAGGTGCCGATCGGCGACGTCGATGTCTCGAGGGCGCCTCCTGTTCGCGGCGTCTTCTTCGAGCGTGTCGACGACGGCTGGCTCGCCCGCCCGGTGGGCTGCCCGGTAACAGATAGTTAGGGTGCCCTAAGATGACCGCCTCGTGAAGCTCGCCATCGCCGGCTGCGGCCGGATCAGCCAGGTCGGCTACCTCGCCGCGCTCCGCCACGTCGGCGGCGCCGAGCTCTGCGCCCTCGCCGATCCCGACCGCGGCCGTCGCGAGGTGCTCGCCGCCACCAGCGGCGGTCCGCCGACCTTCGAGTCGGTCGCGGCACTGCTCGAGAAGACGCGCCCGGATGCGCTCGTGATCGCGAGCCCTCCCGGACTGCACCTCGAGCAGGCGGAGCTCGCGGCCTCGGCCGGCGTCCCGGTGCTCGTCGAGAAGCCACCCGGGCGCGACGCCGCCGAGGCCGAGCGCCTGGCCGCGCTCGACACACCCGTCTGGATCGGGTTCAACCGGCGCTTCAGCCACCTCGCCGCGGTCGCTCCCCGAGTCCCGCCGAACGGCGAGCTCGAGCTCTCGATGCGCCTGCTGTTACCGGCGCGCCTCATGGCGCGCCCACGAGGTCCGCGACGACGCGCTGGGCGACCTCGGCCCTCACCTCGCCGACCTCGCCGCCTGCCTTCTCGGCGGCGAGCTGCGCTCGGCTCGGGCCACGTCGATCCGGCCCGAGCGCGCCCGGGTCGAGCTGACCGGCGAGCGCGGTTCCGCCACGGCTCGAATGCGAGACGGACTCGGCCTGGGTCGAGCGGGTCGAGGTCCGCCAGGGCTCGGGCGAGCTCAGCGCGCGCAGCGTGCAGGGCGGGGTCGCGAGAAGCGCCGTCGCCCGCCTGCGCGGGGGCGAGCACCCGCTCGTCGCGTCGCTCGCTCGCCAGCTGCGCGCTCTCGGCGCCGCCCTCCGAGGCGAGGGGACCGGCGGCTCTGGCGACGGCGCGGGAGGGCGTCATCGCGATGAGGGCCCTCGATGCCGCCCGCGCCTCGGCGCTCAGCGGGGGCGCCGTGGTGCGGCTGTGATCGCGGTCCTCACGTTCGACTCGGCGAGCGTCGCCCTGCTCGAGGCGATGCTCGAGGCGGGCCGGCTGCCGAACGTCGCCGCGCTGGCCGAGCGGGGCAGGCGCATCGAGCTCGAAACGCCGGCGCGGGACTTCGCGGCCGGCGCCTTCTACACCCTCTACAGCGGCGTCGACGTCGCCGACCACGGAATCTTCTATCCGTTCCAGTGGGATCCGGATCGCCAGAGCGTCCGCCAGGCCGGCGAGCTCGAGGCTCCGCCTGCCGTGTGGGAGCGCCTCGCGGTCGCGGGAAAGCGCACGCTCGCGATCGACCCCTATGAGTGCCGGCCGCCCGCGCGATACGAGGGGACGGTGGTCTCGGGCTGGGGGTTCGAGGAGCGCACGGTCCTTCCCGCCTGGTCGCGGCCCGCGGTGGCCCGCCGCGCGCTCGCCCGCGACCTCGGCCGCCCACCGCGCGCCACCGAGGTCTTCGGGCGGCCACGGTCGGGGCAGCTGATCTCCCTGCGCCGCCGCCTGCTCGAGGCACCGGGCCGCGTCGCCGACGCCGCCGTCCACCTGCTCTCCCAAGAGCAGTACGACCTCGCCTGGCTCACCTTCAGCGCCGCGCACATCGCCGGCCACCAGTTCTGGGACCTCTCCCAGCTCGCCGAGCGCTGGACGAACGTGGATCGCCGCAGTCACCCTGGAGCGGACCCTCGCCGAGGTCTACGGCCGCGTCGACGAGGCGATCGGCCGCGTCCTCCGGGCGCTGCCGCGCGACACCGACGTGATCCTCTGCTCCGCGGTCGGGATGGACGTCAACACGAGCCGCGCGGACCTGCTGCCGGGGATGCTCGCAGCGGTCCTCGCCGGCGGACCGATCGATGAGCCGAGCGGGGTCTGGCGCCTTCGCGCGGCGGTTCCGCCCGGGTTGCGCGGCGCGATCGCGGAGGCGCTGCCGCGGCGGCTCGCGCTCGAGCTCACCGCCAGGCTCGAGCTCAGCGGCGTCGATCGCCGCGGGGCGAGGGCGTTCGCCCATCCCGCCGACAACCAGGGGTACATTCGCTTCAACCTGCGCGGGCGCGAGCGTGACGGCGTCGTCGATCCCGGCGCCGCCGGCGAGCTTGGCGGCGGAGATCGCCGACGGCCTCGCGAGCTTCACCGATCCCGACGGCGCGCCGGCCGTGGCCGCGGTCGAGCGCGTCGCCGAGCGCTACCGCGGCGATCGGGCCGATCGCCTACCCGACCTCGTCGTCCATTGGAGCGAGCGGCCGGCGACGACCCTGGAGCTCGTCCGCTCCCCTCGCTTCGGCGAGGTCCGCCGCCAGGGGGCGGGCAGCGGACGCTCGGGCAACCACACCCCGGGCGGCGCCTGGGCGATCGTCGCGCCGGGCCGCTCCGCGCATCGCGAGCCGACGAGGGCGCCGAGGCTGACCGACGTCGCCGCCACGGTCGCCGCCGTCTGCGGGGCGCCGCGGGACGGACTCGCGGGGGAACCCCTCCTGGGCGCCTCGAAGAACGCGGTGCCGACCCCGCTCGACACGGGCGCGGCCGTGCGCTCGCTGCGCCGCTGAGCGCCGCACCCGCGCCCCTAGAATCGCCCCGATCCCCGTGAAGGTCCTGCTCACCAACGACGACGGCATCGGCGCCGAGGGGCTCCACTCGATCCGCCGCGAGCTGCGCGAGCTCGACGGCGTCGAGGTCTGCGTGATCGCCCCCGACTCGAATCGCTCGGCGACAGCGCGGTCGATCACCACGCGTTCGCCGCTCTGGGTCGAGGAGATCACCTTCGACGACGGCGACACCGGCTTCGCCACCGACGGCACCCCCGTCGACTGCGTCCGCTTCGCGGACCTCGGCCTGCTCGGCTCGAAGCCCGACCTGATCGTCTCCGGGATCAACCACGGGGCCAACCTGGGCGACGACGTCACCTACTCGGGCACGGTCGCGGCCGCGTTCGAGGGCATCGTGCTGGGGATCCCGGCGGTGGCGCTCTCGCAGCAGTCCGATCGCCGCGAGATGGACTTCCGCTTCGGCCGGTCATTCGACTTCTCCCACGGGGCCCGCTTCGCCGCCCGCCTCGTCCGCCGGCTCGCCCAGGACCCGCCGCCGGACGGCACGCTGATCAACGTCAACTTCCCGGCGGGCGAGCCGAAGGGGATCGAGGTCGCGCGGCTCGGCAAGCGCCTCTACAACGACGAGCTGAAGCTGGTCGAGGAGGACGACGGCGGTCGCAAGCGCTACCAGATTTACGGCTTCGAGCCGTCCTTCGAGGACGAGGAGGGAACCGACCTCGTCGCGATCGCCCGCGGCGAGGTCGCGGTGACCGCGATCCACTTCGAACTCACCGACCACGAAGGGCTCGAGCGCCTGCGCAGCTGGGACCTGGAGGCGATGCTCGCCGAGCCGTCGCCGCGTTGAGCGCGTCGACCCCAGCCGAGCGCGCCGACGAGCTCCGCTCGAAGCTCGAGCACCACAACCATCGGTATTACGTCCTCGACGACCCGGAGATCTCGGACGCCGATTACGACGCGCTGCTGGGCGAGCTGCGCGAGATCGAGGAGGCGAACCCGGAGCTCCTCACCCCCGACTCCCCGACGCAGAAGGTCGGGGGCCGCCCGCTCGAGAAGTTCGCCCCGGCCAGGCACGCCGAGCCGATGCTCTCGCTCGGCAACGCCCGCGGGATGGAGGAGTTCCGCGCCTGGGAGACGCGCCTGCACAACCAGCTGAAGCGGCTCGACATCGAGCCGGGCGAGCTGCGCTTCGTCTCCGAGCCGAAGATCGACGGGCTCGCGATCTCACTCACCTACGAGGACGGCGAGTTCGTCCGCGGGGCGACCCGCGGCGACGGCGTCACCGGCGAGGACGTCACCCGCAACCTGCGCACGGTCGAGCAGATCCCCGACCGCATCGACGACGCCCCGGAGCTGGTCGAGGTGCGTGGCGAGGTCTACCTCTCGCGGGCCGCCTTCGCCGAGATCAACGAGGCGCGCTCGGCGGCGGGCGAGCCCGCGTTCGCCAACCCGCGCAACTGCGCCGCCGGCTCGCTGCGCCAGCTCGACCCCGAGATCACCGCCTCGCGTCCGCTCGCGATCTGGGCCTACGGGATCGGCGCGCACCGCGGGATCGAGTTCGCCACCCACTCCGAGGAGCTCGACTGGATCCGGGAGCGCGGCTTCCCGGTCAACGGGGAGGTCGCGGTCCATTCCGACGCCGACGAGGTCGTCGCCCGCTGCGAGTGGTGGGAGGAGCGGCGGGAGGGGCTCGAGTTCGAGATCGACGGCGTCGTGATCAAGGTCGACCAGCGCCCGCTCTGGCGCGAGCTCGGCGTCGCCGGCCGCGAGCCGCGCTGGGCCGTCGCCTGGAAGTTCCCGCCGATGACGGCGACGACGACACTCAACCGGATCGTCTGGAACGTCGGCCGCCGCGGCAACATGATCCCGTTCGCGATGCTCGAGCCAGTCCATGTCTCCGGCGTCACGGTGACGACAGCGACCCTGCACAACGAGGAGGACCTGGCTCGCAAGGACGTCCGCGAGGGCGACGAGGTCGTCGTCATGCGGGCGGGCGACGTGATCCCGCAGGTGGTCTCTCCTTTGGTCCAGCACCGCAAGGGCCGGCGGCTGCGCAGGCCGAAGCCGCCGAAGAAATGCCCGGCCTGCGGGACCCCGACCGTGAAGGAGCCGGACGAGGTCTGGACGCGCTGCCCGAACCGGCGCGGCTGCCCCGGCCAGACATTCCAGCTCGTCAAGCACTTCGTCTCGCGCGGCGCGATGGACATCGAGGGGTTCGGCGAGAAGCAGGCGTACCGGTTCCTCGTCGAAGAGGAGCTGATCCGCGACCCGGCCGACATCTACGACCTGACCGAGGAGCAACTGGTCGAGCTCGAGGGCTTCGGCGAGGTCTCCGCGCGAAACCTCGTCAGCGAGATCGCGCGCTCGCGCGAGCGCCCGTTCGGCACGGTGCTGTTCGCCCTCGGCCTGCCCGGGATCGGCTACGTGAACGCGCACGCGCTCGCCGACCACTTCGGCACCATCGACGCCCTGCTCGCGGCCGAGCCGTCGCAGATCGAGGAGGTCGAGGGGATGGGCCCGGTGCTCGCGGCCCAGCTCGACGAGGAGCTCGCCGACGAGGCCATCCTCGACCTGATCGAGCGGCTGCGCGAGCGCGGCCTCAACTTCGAGCTCTCAGAGGAGGAGCGCCGCTCCGAGGGCGGGGCGCTCGACGGCAAGACCTTCGTCCTCACCGGCACCCTTCCCGAGCTCACCCGTGACGAGGCGACCGCGATGATCAAGCGCGCCGGCGGCAAGGTGACCGGGTCGGTCTCGAAGAAGACCGACTACGTGGTCGCGGGCGACAGCCCGGGCACGAAGCTCGCCAAGGCGCAGGAGCTCGGCACCGAGATCCTCGACGAGCCCGGCCTGCGCAAGGTGCTCGGCGGCGAGGACGGCGGCGGCGCGAAGGACGATCGCCCGCCGCCTCCCGGCCGCCGTCGCTAGGGCGGATGGTCGCCCGGTACGGCGTCGGCGTCTGGTCCTCGGCCGAATGGCGCGAGGAGGCGGTCGCCTGGATCGACGCGGCGCTCGCCGCCGCCGGGCTCGAGCGCACTGGCGAGGTCGAGCAGCCCCACCTGCGGCCGTGGGCGACGGTGCTCCGCGTCCCGACCGCGGACGGCTCCGTGTGGATGAAGGCGGCCGGGCCGGGTACGGCGTTCGAGGTCGCCACCTACGAGGTCCTGGCCCGCGCGGTTCCCGACCGCGTCCTCGTCCCGCTCGCGACCGACGTCGAGCGCGCCTGGATCCTGCTGCCCGACGGCGGCCCGGCGCTCGGCGAGCGGCTGGATGGAGACGAGCGGCTCGACGCCCTCGCCGCCGCGATCGTCGAGTACGGCCGCCTGCAGCGCCGCCTCGAGCCGCACGTAGAGGAGCTCCTCGCCGCGGGCGTCGCGGACATGCGCCCGGCGGCGATGCCCGGCCGCTTCGGCGAGGCGGTCGAGCTCGCCGGCGAGATCGAGGGGATCGCCGCCTTCGAGCCCGAGTTCGCCGGCTGGTGCGAGCGGCTCGCGGAGTCGCCCCTGCCGGCCAGCCTCGACCACAACGACCTGCACCCGTGGAACGTCGTCGGCGGCGGAGGCGAGGTCCGCTTCTACGACTGGGGCGACGCCGTCGTCGCCCATCCGTTCGCGGCGATGCTCGTGCCGCTCGGATTCGTCGAGCGCCGCGCCGGCGGCGGGCTCACCGACCCGCGCTTCCTGAGCGCCCGCGACGCCTACCTCGAGGTCTTCACCGACCTCGCGCCCCTCGCGGAGCTCGCCCGGGACCTCGAGCTCGCCTGCCGCGTCGCCAAGGTCGCCCGCGCCCTCACCTGGGAGCGAGCCCTGCGCGCCGCGCGCGAGCAGGACGAGGAGATCGACCCCTACTTCGAGA
>CAWJOD010000009.1:0-13387 GCA_963844425.1 uncultured Thermoleophilia bacterium
GCTATCCCCCACTCGAACGGCGGGTAGCGCTGACCATGAAGTACGCGTAGGCGCTCGCCCGGAACTGCCAGCGCAGAGCGATCTCGATGAACTCGAAGATGCCCCGGGGAACTCCTTCGTGAAGAGGATCGCGAAGAAGAACGCGATGACGGCGAAGACCCGCGGCGAGACCAGCAGGCTGGCCACGACGGGTACGGGACAGACAGCAGCCAGTGGACCAGGGGGCGCCAGTTGTCGACGCCCGGCCTCCGGATAGGCGATCTCGGGGCGCGACCGGGTAGTGAGGGGTGGTCGTCGAGCGAGAACGGCGGGTACGGGTCGACGAGCAGGAGTGCGTAGGCGGTAACGCGCAGCCCCAGCGCAGAACGCCGGGGAGGAAATCGAAGATCCCGCGCGGGTAGCGGCCGGTGAACAGGACGGCGAAGAAGGCGATAGATCGAGACGAACAGCGCGCCGATCCCCAGGAAGAGGAGGACGAAGTAGTGCGGGATCGCAGCAGCCATTTCACCAGCGGCAGCCAGCGGTTGTACTCCTCCTGGTGCGCGACCCCGAGCTGAACCGGGTAGTCCCGCAGCTCGGCGGGCAGCTCGGCGGTGCCCGCGACCGCGGGTAGCGCGACTGCTCCCTATCTTCCTCTTCTTGATCCAGGGCATCATCGCCCGCAGGTCGCCGCCGACCTGCTCGATCTGGTGGTCCGGCTGCCTCGTAGCGCATCCGGTCGAAGTTCTCGCCGCCGGCCTGGTTCTCGGCGATCCACTCCTTGGCGAACTCGCCTGACTGGATGTCGGCGAGGATCTTCCGCATCGCCTCGCGCGTCTCGTCGCCGATCACCCGCGGGCCGCGGGTCATGTCGCCGTACTCGGCGGTGTTGGAGATCGAGTGGCGCATGCCCTGAGATCCCCTGCTCGTACATGAGGTCGACGATCAGCTTCAGCTCGTGCAGGCACTCGAAGTAGGCCAGGCGCGGGTCGTAGCCGGCCTCGACGAGGGTCTCGAAGCCGGCGCGGACCAGCTCGGTGGCGCCGCCGCAGAGGACGGACTGCTCGCCGAAGAGGTCGGTCTCGCACTCGTCCTTGAAGGTGGTCTCGATGACTCCCGGCGCGGCCGCCGCCGATCCCGCTGGCGTAGGCGAGGACGAGGTCGCGGGCGGTGCCGGACTGGCGTCCTGGTGGACCGCCATCAGGCAGGGGACGCCGCGGCCCTCCTCGAACTGGCGGCGGACCAGGTGGCCGGGGCCCTTGGGCGCGACCATGCCGACGTCGACGCCCGCGGGGCGGCTCGATCTGGCCGAAGTGGATCGCGAAGCCGTGGGCGAACATCAGCAGGTTGCCCGCGGCGATCCCGTCCTTGATCTCGCTCTCCCAGATCTCGGCCTGCTTCTCGTCGGGCAGCAGGATCATCACGATGTCGCCGCGGTTGGCCGCGTCGGCGACGTCGAGTGACCTCGAGGCCGGCGGCCTCGGCGTCGGCGCGGCTCGAGGAGTCCGGGCGCAGGCCCGACGACACGTCGACCCCGGATTCCTTCAGGTTGAGCGCGTGCGCGTGGCCCTGGGAGCCGTAGCCGAGGATCGCGACGGTCTTCCCCTCGAGCAGGGAGAGGTCGGCGTCGTCGTCGTAGAGGGTGCCGGTCGTCGGCCATGGGGCGGATGACTCGTGAGCGCTCAGCGAAGCGCCCGGCGCAGGAGCTTTCCGGAGGAGGTCCGGGGCAGCTCGCCGACGAACTCGAAGCGCTTCGGCACCTTGAAACCGGCGAGCGCGCGCCGCGCAGTGGCGGCGGAGCTCGTCGGGGCTCGCCTCGGCGCCGTCGCGGAGGACGACGACCGCCTCGACCGCCTCCTGCCACTCGGCGTCGGCGCGGCCGACCGCGGCGGCGTCGGCGACGGCGGGATGGCGCAGGAGGACCTCCTCGACCTCGGCGGGCATCACGTTCTCGCCGCCGGTGACGATCACGTCGCCGAGCCGGTCGGTGACGTAGAGGAAGCCCTCGTCGTCGATGCGGCCGAGGTCGCCGGTGTGGAGCCAGCCGTCGACGTCGGCGCAGCCGGGGGCGACGGTCGGGCCCTGGACGAGGATCTCGCCGTCGTCGATCCGCAGGTGGGTGGTCAGCAGCGGCCGGCCGGCGGAGCCGAGCTTGCGGGTGGCGTCGGCGGGCGCGAGCGTCGTCACCTGCGAGGCGGCCTCGGTCAGGCCGTAGGTCTGGACGACGGTCGCGCCGCGGCCGATCGCCTCCTCGAGGACCTCGTCCGGGCACCGGCCCGCCGCCGACCAGGACCGCGCGCAGCGGCAGCAGGTCGACGCCGGCCTCGAGCAGGCGGCGCAGCTGGGTGGCGACGACCGAGATCAGGGTGACGCCGTCGCCCTCGAGCGAGTCGGCGATGCGGTCGACGTCGAAGCCGTCGTGGACGACCGCGGTGGTGCCGTAGATGACGCTGCGCAGGACGATCGAGAGCCCCGCGACGTGGTAGAGCGGCAGGCAGCAGAGCCAGCGGTCGCTGGGCTCCACGCCGAGGTTGAAGGCGGAGCCGACCGCGCTCCAGAGGTGGTTGCCGTAGGTGAGGCCCACGGGGCGCGGCCGCCCCGAGGTGCCGCTGGTGAGGATCCGGCAGTGGATCGCGTTCAGGTCGTGCTCGCCGAGCAGCGGCAGGTCGGCCTCGGTCCCCGAGAGGTCGGAGGGCCCGGAGACGACGAGGGTCGGGTCGGCGCGCTCGAGCTCGGCCTCGCGCTCGGCGTCGGTCAGGCTCGGGCTCAGCGGGTAGGCGATCGCGCCCAGCTTCATCAGCGCGTGCACGAGGACGACGAAGTCGGGCCCGGGCGGGAGCTCGAGCGCGACCGTCGCCCTCGCGGCGCACTCCGCGCGAGGCCAGCCGCCGGGCGATCGCGGTCGCCTCGGCCTCGAGCTCGGCGTAGGTCAGCTCCTGGCCCGCCGACGACCAGGGCGAGGCGGTCGGGGCAGGTCTGCGAGCGCTGTGCGAGCCAGTTGTCGAGGTTCAAGACCGAGTGCTCCTCCGAAACCCGGTTCGTGGCTATCGTCCCCGCAGCCTATGCCGACCCCGCACAAGGACGCACCGCCGCGCGAGGAGCTCTACGCGCCGATCGAGTGGAGCAGCGCAGGCGACTTCGGCGACATCCGCTACGAGAAGGCGGAGGGGATCGCGAAGATCACGATCGACCGGCCCGAGGTCCGCAACGCGTTTCGCCCGCAGACGCTGGCCGAGCTGCGCGAGGCCTTCGCCCTCGCCCGCGACGACCTCGAGGTCGGGCAGATCATCTTCACCGGCGCGGGCGACGAGGCGTTCTGCTCCGGCGGCGACCAGCGGATCCGCGGCGACGACGGCTACATCGGCGACGACGAGGTCGCCCAGAGCGGCGTCGGCCGCCTCGACGTCGGCGATCTGCACGTCCAGATCCGGCGGCTGCCGAAGCCGGTGATCGCGATGGTCGCCGGCTACGCCGTCGGCGGCGGCCACATCCTCCACCTCGTCTGCGACCTCACGATCGCCGCCGACAACGCCGTCTTCGGGCAGACCGGCCCGCGCGTCGGCAGCTTCGACGGCGGCTTCGGCGCCAGCCTGCTCGCCCGCAACATCGGCGTCAAGCGGGCCAAGGAGATCTGGTTCCTCTGCCGCCTCTACGACGCCTCCGAGGCGCTGCAGATGGGCCTCGTCAACACGGTGGTGCCGATCGGCGAGCTCGAGCGCGAGACCGTCGCCTGGTGCCGCGAGATGGGCCACCTCTCCCCCCTCGCCCTGCGCCTGCAGAAGGCGAGCTTCAACGCCGAGGAGGACGGCCTCACCGGGCTCCAGCAGCTCTCCCACGACGCGACGCTCCTCTTCTACATGAGCGAGGAGGGCCAGGAGGGGCGCAACGCCTACCAGCAGGGGCGCCGGCCGGACTTCTCGAAGTTCCCGCGCCGCCCCTAAGCGACCTTGGGCGCCCTGCGGATCT
This sequence comes from uncultured Thermoleophilia bacterium, assembly GCA_963844425.1. GTDB lineage: Bacteria > Actinomycetota > Thermoleophilia > Solirubrobacterales > 70-9 > DASUSH01. The sequence continues at coordinate 3,946 of CAWJOD010000009.1, forward strand.
GGTTGATGGCGGCGCGGCCGCGGACGCTTCCCGCGGCGATCGCCCCCGTCCTCGTCGGCACCGCGGCCGCGGTCGAGACCACCGACGACCTCCGTGTCGGGGCCTTCGTCGCCGCGCTTTTAGGCAGCGTCCTGATCCAGATCGGGACCAACCTCGCCAACGACTACTCCGACGCCAAGCGCGGCGCCGACGACGTCGACCGGCTCGGGCCGGTGCGGGTGACGGCCGCCGGGCTGGTCACGCCGCGCCGCGTCCTCGTCGCCACCTGGCTGGCGTTCGCCGGCGCCGTCGCCACCGGCGTCTACCTCGCGATCGTCGCCGGCCCGGTGATCCTCGCCGTCGGCGCGGTCTCGATCCTCGCCGGCGTCCTCTACACCGGCGGCCCGCGGCCCTACGGCTACGCGGGCCTCGGCGAGCTCTTCGTCTTCCTCTTCTTCGGCCTGGTCGCGGTCAACGGCTCCTACTTCGTCCAGCTCGAGCGCCTCGACTGGCTCCCGTTCGCGCTCTCGATCCCGGTCGGGATGCTCGCCACGGCGATCCTCGTCGTCAACAACGTCCGCGACATCGACACCGACCGCCGCGCGGGCAAGATGACGCTCGCGGTCCGGATCGGCCGCGAGCGGGCCAGGCGCCTCTTCGTCGCGCTCCTGCTCGGCGCCTACGCGGTCCTCGCCATCGGCCTCGCCGCCGCGGGCGGGCCGGCCACCGCGCTCATCGCCCTGCTCTCGCTGCCGCTCGCCATCGGGCCGATCGGGAGGGTGCGCACCCGGACCGACGGCCCCTCGCTGAACGAGGCGCTCGCCCAGTCGGGAGCCGTGCTCGGCGCCTTCAGCCTCCTGCTCTCCGCGGGCCTGCTCCTCGCGAGTTAAAGCGGGGCCAGGCACCTTCATAGTTCGCTCATGATCCGCAGCGCCGAGGTCATCCCCTACGCACTGCCCTTCCGCGAGCCCTACGTCACGGCCCGCGGCGCGGCTCGAGCGGCGCGAGCTGATCCTGCTGCGGCTGACCGATGCCGACGGCGTCGTCGGCCTCGGGGAGACGACGTCGCTCTCGCTTCGCGGCGGCCGCGCCCTGGAGGCGATCGCCGCCGAGCTGCGCACCGCTCCTGGGACCGCCCGCACGAGGGCGCGCGCTCGCCCGAGGCGCGATGCGCGATCGCCACCGCCCTGCTCGACCTCGAGCTCAGGAGGTCCGGCGTACCGCGCCCCGTCGAACCGGTCCCGGTGAACGCGACTCTCTCCTCCGGGCCGCCCGGCGAGGTGGCGCGGGCAGCGGAGGCCTGGGCCGAGCTGGGCTTCACCACCTTCAAGCTCAAGGTCGGCGGCGAGAGCGACGTCGAGCAGGTCGAGGCTGTCCGCGAGGCCGTCGGCGAGGAGGCGCGGATCCGCGTCGATGCGAACGGGGCCTGGAGCGCCGATGAGGCGATCCGGGTCCTGACCGAGCTCGCCCCGCTCGGGATCGAGCTCTGCGAGCAGCCGGTCGCGACTCTGGAGGAGATGGCGATCGTGCGGGCGGCGACCGAGATCCCGATCGCAGCCGACGAGAGCGTCACGGAGCCGGCCGAGGCGCGGCGCGCGGCGGAGCTGGGCGCCTGCGACCTGGCGACGCTGAAGCTCGCGAAGGTCGGTGGGCCGGAGGCGGCCGAGCGCGGCGAGTGGGAAATGCCGGTCTACATCTCGAGCGCGCTCGAGGGACCCGTGGGGATCGCCGCTGCCGGCCGCGTGGCGGCCTCGATGCGTGCCGGCGGCAGCGACGCCGGCATCGCCCACGGGCTCGCGACCCAGCTCCTCTTCTCGGCGACGATCGCCGCGCGCGGGCCCGCGATCCGCGACGGGATGCTCGTCCTGCCCGAGGGGCCGGGCCTGGGGGTCGAGATCGACGACGACGCGCTCGCGCGCCACCGGATCTAGGCGCAGGTAGCGTTCGCGCGGATGGACCCGACCAACGACAACACCGCGCTCGCGTCGGTCATGGTCGAGGAGCTCGCCCGCAGCGGGGTCGGCCTGGCCGTGATCTCGCCCGGGTCGCGGTCAACGCCGCTGGCGCTCGCCCTATGGCGTGAGGCGGGGATCGAGGCCTCGGTCGTGCTCGACGAGCGCTCGGCCGGCTACGTCGCACTCGGCGCGGCGCAGGCGAGCGGGCGGCCGGCGGTCGCCCTCTGCACCTCGGGCTCGGCGGCGGCGAACCTGCACCCCGCGGTCGCGGAGGCCGACGAGGCGGGGGTGCCGCTGATCGTGCTCACCGCCGACCGCCCGCCCGAGCTGCGCGGGATCGGCGCCGGGCAGACGATCGACCAGATCAAGCTCTACGGGTCCGCCGTCCGGTGGTTCTGCGAGGTCGGCACCCACGACGCGGACGACGACGGCCTCCTGCACTTCCGCAGCGTCGCGTGCCGCGCGTTCGCGGCCGCCCGCGGCGAGCCCCGGCCCGGGCCGGTTCACCTGAACGTGCCGTTCCGCGAGCCGCTGGCGCCCCGCAGGGAGACGGGCGGGATCATCGCGACCTCCCCGCTCGCCCGCGAGGGCCGGGGCGATCGCCCGCTGACCTCGGTCTCACCCCGCCCGCGCGGCGCGGGCTCGCCCTGCTCGACCGCCTCGCGGAGAGGGTCGCCGAGCAGCCGCAGGGCCTGATCGTCGCCGGCCGCCAGACGGACCCCGGGCTCGGCCGGGTCGTCGCCGCCCTCGCCGCTGTCTCCGGCTACCCGATCCTGCCGGAGCCGACCTCGCAGCTGCGCATGGGCGACCACGACCTCTCGCGCGTGATCTGGGCCTACGACTCGATCGCACGGAAGCGACCGGACGCGCTCTCCCCCGACCTCGTGCTGCGCATCGGCGACATGCCGACGTCGCGCTCGCTGCGGGACTGGATCGTCGCCACCGAGCCGGAGCAGATCGTGCTCGCCCCGCACGGCTGGTACGAGCCGACCAACCGCGCCGACGAGATCGTCCGCGCGGACCCGGCGGCGATCGCGAAGGGGCTCGCCGGCCGGCTCGGGTCGGCGCGCGCGGCGGGCGCGGCGGTGCACTGGACCGCCGACTGGCTGCGCGCGGGCGAGCGCGCGGCGGTGGCGATCGAAGATGAGCTTGCCGGCGAGAGCGAGCCCTCCGAGCCCGGCGTGCACGCGCAGCTCGGCCGCCTCTACGCCGACGGCGACGTCGTCTACACCGCCTCGAGCATGCCGATCCGCGACCAGGAGGCGTTCCTCGCCGCCGGCCCGGGGAGGGTCACCTTCCTCTGCAACCGCGGCGCCAACGGGATCGACGGGCTCGTCTCCTCCGGGGCGGGCGCCGCGATCGCCGCCGGCCGCCCGACCTGGATCGTCACCGGTGACCTCGGGCTCGTCCACGACGCCGCCGGACTGGCCACGGTCGCCGCGGCGGAGGTCCCGGTCCGTGTGGTCGTGATCAACAACGAGGGCGGCGGTATCTTCGAGTTCCTCCCGCAGGCCGAGCTGCTCGAGCGATCCGAGTTCGAGGCCCTCTTCGGCACCGCCTCGGGGATCGAGCCGGAGCGGCTCGCGGCGGCCTACGGCCTGCCCTACCGGCGGGTCGATCGCCTCGCAGAGCTCGGCGACGCGGCGGCGGACGGCACCGGGCTGATCGAGGTCCGGACCGGCCGCAAGCGCAATGTCGAGATCCACCGCCGGATCGCCGATCGCGTCGCGGCGGCGATCGCGAAGCCGGCCTGACGGGGCGGCGACAGCCGTGCTTTGCGGAGCCCGATCGCGACCGCAAGGCAGCGTCCGGTTCCGTCGGAGATACTTCCTGGCGTGAGTGAGGAGCGGGAGACTGCGATCGTCGCGCTCGAGGGCGAGATCGACCTCGCCCTGGCCCCCGAGGCCGAGCGGTTGATCGCCGAGGCCGAGGCGCGCGAGCCGGGGAAGCTGGTGATCGACCTGCGCGAGGTCACGTTCATGGACTCGAGCGGCCTGCGGATCCTCCTCACCGCCCTCCGCCGCGCCGAGGAGGCGGGCCGGGGCTTCGCGCTGGTCAAGGGTGGCGACACCGTCAACCGCCTGCTCGAAGTCACCGGCCTCACCGACCGGCTGGAGCTGCTCGACGAGCCTCCCGCCGACGCTCGCGCGACCTAGATGATTGATCCCATGGCCGCGTGTGCGCGGGGGCGCGCGGGGCCGAGCCGGGCGGGGGAAGCAGGGCGAAGCCAATAGCAGGAGCTATTGGCGAGTCCGATGACCCCGGTCCGGCGACGGCATCCGCGCGTCATCCGCGTGCGCGGGGTCGTGGGATCACTCATCTAGTCGCGCTCAGCGCGCCAGCTCGAACCAGACGCACGAGGGCGGGCCCGAGCGCACTCCCCAGCTCTCGGCGAGGCGGTCGACGATGACCAGGCCCCACCCGCCCGCGCCGCGCTTCTTCGCGGGCACCGGCTCGGCCTTGAACCCCTCGCCCTGGTCGCGGATCTCGGCGCGAACCCGGTCGTGGCTCACCTCGACGTCGAGGCTGATCTCCCGGTCGCCGGCCCCGGAGTGGCGATAGGAGTTGGTGACGAGCTCGGAGACCATCAACGCCAGGTCCGCGGAGACGTCTTCGCCCAGGGTCGGACGGAGCGGCTCGATCACCGACCGTGCCTGCGACGCGACACCGGGGCCACCTCGAAGATTGAACGAGGTCCAGGCCTCCGCTGCCCGCGCCTCGTCTCTGAGGGCAGCTGGGCTCATGGTCCAAGGTTTGTCTACCCATGCGGATCCGACGGAAACAAGAATCTGGAACGAACCTCGCTGGTTGTCAGCTTGCGATCAAGGGCAGGATCGCGCCGAGCTTGACCTCCGTCTCGGCGAGCTCGGCCGCGGGATCGGAATCGGCGACGATTCCGGCCCCCGCGTAGAGGTGGGCACGGCGATCGCGGAGCAGCGCGCTGCGCAGCGCGACGCAGAGCTCGCCGTCCTCGGCGGCGTCCATCCACCCCACCGGGCCCGCGTACCAGCCGCGGTCCATGTCCTCCAGCTCGTCGATCGCGGCGAGCGCGCGATCGAGCGGCTCTCCGCCGACGGCGGGGGTGGGATGCAGGATCGCGGCCAGCTCCATCGCGGATCGGGGCTCGGCGAGCTGGGCCCGGATCGGCGTCGCCATGTGCTGGATGTTGGCGACCTTGACGAGCCCCGGCTCCCGGCCGGCCTCGACCCAGACCGAGTGCGGCCGCAGCGCTCGCTCGATCCTGCGGGCGACGATCCGGTGCTCGCTTCGCTCCTTGTCGGAGCGCAGCAGCTGCTCGCCGAGGTGGTCGTCCACCGCCGGATCGGCGCTTCGCCGCGCCGAGCCGGCAAGGGCGACCGTCGCCGCGCCGGCTCCGTGCCGGCGGACGAGAAGCTCCGGGCTGGCGCCGCAGAACGCGCCCTGAGGCGAGCCGACGCAGAAGCAGAAGCAGGCCGGGAAGAGCTCTCGCAGGGCGCCGTGAAGGGCGGCCGGGTCGTGCGCCGCTGGGGCGTCGACGACGACCTCGCGGGCGAGCACCGTCTTCTCGAGCTCGCCGGCTCGGATCCGGTCGCGGGCGGCGGCGACGGCGGCCTCGTAGTGGTCGGGCGGGCGGACGCTGCGGATCGAGACCGCCCCGGTCGGGTGCGGGTCGAACATCGGCAGCTCGGCGGTGCCGAGCGAGCCGAGGCGGGACCCGAGCCGCCGCAGCTTCTCCGCCGGGTCCTCACCCACGGCGATGAGCGCGCTCAGCGTCAGCAGGCATCGCTCGCCCGCGCGGGCGAGCGAGAGCTCGGGGAGGACGGCGAGCGCGGGCGGAAACGAGGACCAGTGGGGGCCGGCGCCCCCATCGGGAGCGAAGGCGAAGCCGCCGACCCAGACCGGCCCGGCGCCGCGCGGCAGGTCGACGGGCTCGTCGGCGATCCGGTCGCGCCCGATCTCCGCGCAGGCGCGGCCGACGTCCTCGAAGCGCGACCCGCCGCGGGAGACGACCTCGTGGGCGGCGCCGAGGCCGGCGAGCGCGAACTCGGCGTCGGGCTGCTCCCAGCAGAACCAGCGGTCCGAGGCGAGCCTCGAGGCGAAGACCGCGGCGGCCGGGTCGAGGCCGCCCTCGGGGAGCTCGACGGTGACGCTGAATAGTCGCCTGCGGCGGCCGGCGGGCGAGTGCTCGATCAGGGCGCCGAGGCGCTCGACCGGCTCGCCGGCGCTGACCAGCGGCTGTCGGGGAGACGCCATCCCCGAAAGCCTAGGTCAGTCGCGATCGCGTCCGCTCAGCGGGTGATTCGCCAGCGGTGGAGGGCGACGCGTTTAGGCGTCGGCCTTGGAGCGGGCGATCGCGACCTCGCCCGTGCGCGCCATCTCGACGAGGCCGTGCGGGCGGATCATCCGCTCGAAGGCGTCGATCTTGTCCTTGGTGCCGGTGATCTCGACGGTCAGCGTGCGCCGCGAGACCTCGACGATCTTCGCCCTGAAGATCTCGGCGAACTGCATGATCTCGCCGCGGGACTCGACCGAGGCGGTGATCTTGAACAGGGCCATCTCCCGGGCGATCGTGGTGCCCGGCTCCATGTCGCGGATCTTGATCACGTTGACGAGCTTGTGAAGCTGCTTCGTCACCTGGTCGATCGGGTGGACGGCGCCGTCGAGGGTGAGCGTGATCCGCGAGATGTTGGGGTCGTCGGTCGGGCCGACGGTGAGCGTGTCGATGTTGAAGCCGCGGCGGCTGAAGAGGCCGGCGATCCGGGCGAGCACGCCCGGGCGGTTCTCGACCAGCAGGGAGAGGATGTGCTTGCGCCCGGTCAGCTGCGAGGCGACCTGGAGGTCCTCGAGGCGGACCAGCTCTGGCGTTCCGGCTTCCATGGCCCTAGCCCACCATGTCCCGGGCAGCGGCGCCGGCCGGGATCATCGGGTAGCAGTTCTCCTCCTTGGTCACGCGGACGTCGAGGAGGACCGGGCCGTCGGCGGCGATCGCATCGCGCATCGCGCCCTCGACCTCGGCCTTGTCGGTGACCACGTCGGCGGTCCAGCCGAACGCCTCGGCGAGCGCCTTCCAGTCCGGGCTCGGGCCGAGCTCGACCGAGCTGTAGCGGCTCTCCCAGAAGAGCTCCTGCCACTGGCGGACCATGCCCATGTAGCCGTTGTTCATGAGGAAGACCTTGACCGGGATGTCGTGCACCGCGGCGGTCGCCATCTCCTGAACGTTCATGATCAGCGAGCCGTCGCCGGCGAGGCAGACGACGCTCTCGTCGGGGCAGGCGACCTTGGCGCCGATCGCGGCCGGCAGTCCGAACCCCATCGTGCCGAGGCCGCCGGAGTTGATCCACCGGCGCGGCCTGGAGAAGTGGTAGTACTGCGCCGCCCACATCTGGTGCTGGCCGACGTCGGACGCGACGATCGCGTCGCCCCCGGTCGCGCGGTACATCGCCTCGACCATCAGCTGCGGCTTGATCTCGGAGTCCTCGGAGTCCTCGTAGCCGAGCGGGTAGTTCTCCTGCCAGTCGCGGATCTGCTTCCACCAGGCCGAGAGCCGCTCGGAGTCGGGCTTGAGCGCGCTGTACTCCTTGGTCAGCTTCGGCAGCACGTCCTTGGCGTCGCCGACGATCGGGATGTGCGCCGGGACGTTCTTCGAGATCTCGGCCGGGTCGACGTCGATGTGGACGAACTTCGCCCGCGGCGCGAACTCGGAGAGCTTGCCGGTGATCCGGTCGTCGAAGCGCGCACCGACGCAGAGGATCAGGTCGGCCTGGTCCATCGCCCAGTTCGCGGTCCGGGTGCCGTGCATGCCGAGCATCCCGAGCCACTGGTCGTGCGGCGCCGGGAACGCGCCGAGGCCCATCACGGTGCAGGTGACCGGCAAGTTGTCCGAGCCGGCGAGCTCGCGGAGCTCCTCCGAGGCGTTGGCGTTGACGACGCCGCCGCCGGCGTAGATCACCGGGCGGGAGGCGTTCGCGAGCGCCTTCGCGGCGAGGCGGATCTGCTTGATGTTGCCCTCGGTGGTCGGCTGGTAGCCGGGGAGGTCGGGCTTGCCGGTCGCCGGCTCGTAGTCGATGTCCGCGCGCGAGAGGTCCTGGGGGACGTCGACGAGGACCGGGCCGGGCCGGCCGGTGGAGGCGACGTGGAAGGCCTGGTGGATGTACTCGGGGATCTGCCGCGGGTCCTGGACCAGGAACGAGTGCTTGACGACCGGGAGCGTGATCCCGGTGACGTCGGCCTCCTGGAACCCGTCGGTGCCGATCAGGTCGGTGCGGACCTGGCCGGTGACGAAGACCGTCGGCACCGAGTCCAGATGGGCGTCGGCGATCGCGGTGACGAGGTTCGTCGCGCCGGGGCCGGAGGTCGCGAGCGCGACACCGACCTTGCCGGAGGCCTTCGCGTAGCCCTCGGCGGCGTGGCCCCCACCCTGCTCGTGGCGCACCTGGATGTGGGTGATGTCGGCGTCGTAGAGCGCGTCGTAGGTCGGCAGGTTGGCGCCTCCGGGGATCCCGAAGACGTGCTTCACGCCCTCGGCCTTGAGGGCTTCGCAGAGTGCGTCGGCGGCACGCATGAGTGCAGGCAGCTTAGAGCACGAGTTCAGGCTGCTTTTCGGGCTTGGAGGCGATGGACGAGCCCCTTCAGGACGGCCTCGACCCGCCCCGGATCGAACCGGATCTCGTGATGGCTGATCCGGATCGCCGTGCGCCCGGCGACGGCGTGCGCCTGCATGCGCCGGTTGTCGCGGGCCTGGCGGGCCGCGGTGCGGTGATAGCGCCAGCCGTCGGTCTCGACGACCAGGCCGAGCGAGGGCCAGTGGAAGTCGGTGCGGCCGGCGAGCTGTTGCTGGGTCTCGGGCAGGGGCAGCCGGCGCTCTTGACGATGCGCAGGAAGCGGCGCTCGAGCTCGGTCTCGGTCATCCGGTAGGTGTGGCGGTCGAGCAGGGCGCGTAGGGGGCGGACGCCGGGTGGCCCTTGCGCCGACTCGAGCTCGGCGCGCAGGGTCTCGGGGTCGATCAGGTCGAGGACGTCGGCTTCGTTGACGGCGGCCTCGAGCTGGTTCGGGGTGAGGATCGTGGCCAGGTCGATAGGGTGCGGGTGGGCGTGGTGGTCGGGATGCCTCGATGCGTGGTCAGGTCCTCGGGTGTTCAGGTTCGGCCGCCGGTGGACTCGGATGCCCGGTGGTTGACAAAAACGTCGGCAAGTAGGGAGACGTGGATTGGACCTCTGGGTTCCCGCCGGATCTTCCAGGGGCCGCGGCCGAGAGATGGCTGAGGCAGGTATTCGGCCCGCAGCGCAGAACCGCGGCCATCCGAATGCTCTCCTGGGTGAGCTCCGGCCGCCCGACCGCGTAGACGCCGCGATGAACCCGATGAAGCCGCCCTTTCGCCATCCGATGCTCGATCCACGCCCGCGAAGCTCCGAGTTCAAATCAGCTGCCAGCGCGCGATCGCGCCGTGTCGCCTACGGAGCCGTAGCCCAACCAGATTCGCGAGCCACTGCCGGGTAGAGCAGGCCATCGCCTCATAAGGCGGCAGTCGA
>CAWJOD010000010.1:0-62463 GCA_963844425.1 uncultured Thermoleophilia bacterium
GGCGGGACCGCCGCGGGATAATCACGGGCCGGCAGACCCGCCGACCCACGTGCGGGACCGACGGGGCAGCTCCCCGGCGGGGGCGGGAATCGGCCGGGCGGGCAGGGGCTGATCGGGATCGAGCTGGTTCGCGAGACTCAAGCCGGCTCTTGCAATGGAAGGGGGCGATGTAGGCTGGCTACGGCGGGCCATCTCCAATCAAGGAGGAAACATGGAGAGCACCGGCAACGGCTCCCAGCCGACGGTCGTCCTCGTCCACGGTGCCTGGGGAGATGCCACTGGATTCGATGGCGTCATCCGCATCCTGCATGACCAGGGCTACCGCGCAATCGGTCTTGCGAACCCGCTGCGAGGGCTACAAGGCGACGCGCAGTACCTCGCCGACCTGCTGAAGACGATCGAGGGGCCGATCGTGCTCGTCGGTCACTCCTACGGCGGAGCGGTGATCACGAATGCCGCGACTGGCAACGACCAGGTGGTTGGACTCGTCTATCTCGCTGGGTGGGCTTTGGACGAAGGAGAGAGCATCGGTCAGCTCCTGGAGCTAAACGAGGGCAGCCTGGTTCCGACCGCGCTGCAGGAAGTGCCGTTTACGAACCCTGACGGCTCTGAAGGCGTGGATCTCTATCTCGACCAGGACGCGTTTCCCGAGGTCTTCGCCGGCGACGTTGACGACGACACGGCGCGCGTGATGGCGGCCGCCCTGCGCCCGTGGAGCGCCGCAGCACTCGGCGCGGAGTCGGGACCACCGGCCTGGAAGTCGGTCCCTTCGTGGTATCTGCTCGGCACCGAGGACAAGGCGATCCCTCCGGCGACGCAGCGCTTCATGGCAGAGCGCTCGGAGTCAACGATCGAGGAGGCCCCGGCGTCGCACGCCTCGATGGTGTCGCAGCCCGAAGCCGCGGCGAAGCTGGTCATCGCAGCGGCGCGCGCGAGCGCCGGCGCGGCTGCATAGCGCTACGGCAGCGCCACCGAATGCGGCGGCGGGCCCATCGGCCGGCCGCCGTAGATCGCGCGATTCGGTCATCCGGTGAGCAGCCGCCGCACCGTCCGCATCCCCTAGCGGCACACTGGCTGAGGCGGGTCCCTCGGGCATCTCCCCGGTAGGGTCGGCGCCGTGCCCGAACTCAGCTCACGCGCCGCAGCCCGCTCCCGGGATGACGCCGTCGAACTGCTCCGGCGCTTCAACGACACGGATGTCGACTTCGAGCCCCGGCGGACGGTCGTCGAGGAGCTCGAGAGCCACGCGGCCGCGACGCCCGAGGCGCAGGCGGTCATCGACGAGCACGGAGCCCTCAACTACCGCGAGCTCGAAGCCCGCGCCGCGGCGCTGGCGCGGGCGCTGCGTGGCCGTGGCGCTAAGCCGGAGGCATGCGTGGTCCTCTGCGTGCGCGCCTCGGTCGCCTACGTGGTCGGCGCGCTGGGAGCGATGAAGGCGGGGGCGGCCTACGTCCCGATCGACCCGGAGTATCCGCAGGGACGGATCGAGCTCATCATCGAGGACACCGATCCGGTCGCGATCCTGGTCGACGCGACGACGCCGGACGCGGTTCTGGCGGCCAACGCCGGGCCGCCTGGTCCACCTCGACGAGCCGGCCGAGCCGGGGGGCGCGGCGCCGGGCGCGGCGCCGGATCCGCGAGCGCTGGCCTACGTCGTCTACACGTCCGGATCGACCGGGCGGCCGAAGGGCGTCGAGGTCGAGCACCGCTCGCTGGCCAACCTCGCCCACGCCCAGGCCTACGCCTGCGGCACCACCCCCGGCGACCGGCTCGCCCAGACCGCCGCGCCGGCGTTCGACGCGACCGTCATGGAGGTCTGGCACCCGCTCGTCGCCGGCGCCAGCCTCCACATCGCGCCGCACGAGCTGCGACGCGATCCACGCCGCCTGGTGGACTGGTTCATCGAGCGCGAGATCTCGATCTCGATGGTCCCCACCGCGCTGGTCAGCCTGCTCTTCGACCGGCACGCCCTCTACCGGCGCCTGTCGATGCGCCGGCTGATGACGGGCGGCGCGGCGCTTCTCACCCGTCCGGCCGCGGACGCCTCGTTCCCGCTGGTGAACATGTACGGGCCGACCGAGACCACGGTGGTCGCGACCCAGGGGATCGTGCCCCCGGCGGGGGACAAGCCGCCGACGATCGGCCGCCCCCTCGCCAACACGCGGGTCTACGTCCTCGACGCCGAGGGCGCACCGGTGGGCGTCGGCGAATCCGGGGAGATCTGGCTCGGCGGCGTGCAGGTCGCGCGCGGATACCGGGGGCGCGACGATCTCACCGCCGAGCGCTTCCTTCCCGACCCCTTCGAGCCGGGCGAGGACGCACGGATGTACCGGACGGGCGACCTGGGCGCCTGGACCGCCGACGGCGAGATCGACTTCCACGGCCGCGTCGACGATCAGATCGCGATCCGCGGGTACAGGATCGAGCCGGCGGAGGTGGAGACGGCGATGACCTCCATGCCCGCGATCGTCGACGCGGTGGCGATCGCGGTCGATCACGGCCGCCGCGGCCAGCAGCTCGTCGGCTACTACACGGCCACCGATCCGGCGCCGGCCGCGGCCGACGTCCGCGCGCACCTGGGCGAGCTCCTGCCCGAGTACATGGTCCCGACCGCCTACGTGCAGCTGGACGAGTTCCCGCTCACGCCCAACGGCAAGATCGACCGCAAGAACCTGCCGGAGCCGATCGCCCGCCGAGCCGACCTCGACAACGCCTACGTCGCACCGCGCAACGCCCGCGAGGAGCTCGTGGCGAAGGAATTCGCCGCGGTGCTCGAGCTCGACGAGGTCGGCGCCGACGACGACTTCTTCGCCATGGGCGGCGATTCGCTGGATGCCGTGGAGGCCGCGACCGCGATCGCGGAGGCGCTCGGGATCGAGGAGTTCCCGGTGCAGGACCTCTACGCCCACCCGACCGTGAGCAGCTTGGTGGCGGCGCTCGAAGGCGGCGCCGACGAGGAGATCGACTGGCAGGCCGAAACCGATCCCGAGCTCGGCGACGTCCGGCCGCTGGAGCGGCCCGCGGCGGGCGCCGACGCCGGCCGGGCGGTCCTCCTCACCGGCGCCGGCGGCTTTCTCGGCCCGCACGTCCTCGCGGCGCTCGCGGCGGCGACGCGGAGCGAGGGCGGCCAGGTCCTGGCGCTCGTCCGGGCGAGCTCGCAGGCGGAGGGGATCGAGCAGCTGCGCGCCGCCCTGCTCGCCGAGCGCCGCGACCTCGGAGCGGACTGGGATCGGGTGGAGGTCGTGCCCGGCGATCTCTCGCAGCCCGGGTTCGGCCTCGACGACGACGCGGTCGCCGAGCTGGCCCGCCGAGTCGACGCGATCGTCCACAACGGCGCCCGAGTCCACCATCTCTACGACTACGGCCACCTCCGCGCGACGAACGTCGGCGGCACCCGGGAGGTGCTCAGGCTGGCCCGCCTCGCCGGCGACGTGCCGGTGCGCTACGTGTCCAGCATCAGCACGACGCTGGAGCTTCGCGACGGGCGCCTCGCGGAGCGCGCGAACGCCGAGCTCGAGCCACCGTTCGGCAGCGGATACGGAGAATCGAAGTGGGTCGCCGAGCGCATGGTCCTCGCGGCCGGCGAGCAGGGGATCCCGGTCCAGGCCATCCGCCTGCCCCGGGCGATGTCGGCGCTTCACTCGGGGGCGACCTCGACCAACGATGCCGCCGTGCACCTCCTGCGCGGATGCATCGAGCTGGGCGCCTACCCGCAGTGGAGCGGCTGGGAGCCGTGGGCGCCGGTGGACCTGCTCGCCGACGTGCTGGGATCGGACCCGTTCGAGTTCGGCGACGCAACCGGGATCGCCTATCCGCCGGCCACGATCGCCAGCTTCACCCGCATGTTTCGCGGCGCCGCCGAATACGGCTTCGCGCTCGAGCCGCTTCCGCTCGCGGATTGGCGCGACCGGCTCGGCCAAGCCGTCCAATCACAACCCCGCCATCGCCGTGGCCGCGGAGTTCGGGCTCACCGACGACGCCGAGGCCCACGCCTTCGGCGACATCCCGCCCGGGCGCGGCTGGAGCATGCACCCCCAGCTGCCGGGGCCGGCCAGCCCGCCGGTGGACAGCGAGTACGTCTGGCGCATGCTCGACTACCTGGTGAGCGTGGGCTACCTCTCGCACCCCGACGCGCAGGGATAGAACCGAAAAGATTGAGGCCTCTCTCAAACGCGGAAAGTCTCGTATCAAATGCGGGCCTTCGCGAGTCGGGGCGACTGGATTTGAACCAGCGCACCTTTCGGCCCCCCAGTGCGACGGATTGAGACGCCGTCAGGCCGTTTCCGCTTTGTCAGGCATTGCAGAGCGACCTGAGACGATCTGACTCGCGCTCAAGTTTGGACCCCGAATTGGTCCCCGTTGGGTTGCCGCCCCATCGCGTTTTCAACTTTGCCCTGGTGTTTTCTGACGCACTTAATGGTTTCTGTTGTCATGCGAATGCGGCACTCTGGAGATACTGGTCACGTCATGTCGTGGGCGAACGCATCGCTCCGTCACCATCAGCCGTGGCGGAGAGGCGCCGGACCGCACCCATCAGCTCCTCGGTGCGCTCATCCTGATCCCCCTCCTCCGCGCCGATCACGCAGTGCTTGGCGTGGTCCTGGAGCAGCTCGAGCGAGACCTTGTCGAGCGCGGCCTCGATCGCGGTGATCTGGGTGACGATGTCGATGCAGTAGCGGTCCTCCTCGACCATGCTCTGCACTCCGCGCACCTGGCCCTCGATCCGCCGCAGACGCTTCAGCAGCGCGGCCTTGTTCTCGGTGTAGCCGTGGGTATCTTCATGTCAGTCGACCTCCCTGGGTGAATGCGGCGGTGCGCACCTCGCCGCCGTCCTTGAACTGGAGGAAGAGGCGGTAGCGCGCCGGCGCTCGGGAACTCGGTCTCGAACCGGATCGACCCGTCGCCCGTCGACTCCGCCGGGTGGACGTGTAGGAACGCGAGGTCGCCCTCGCGCAGGGCGACGAGGTGGCCGTCGGCGCCGAGGTAGGGCTCGACCTCGACCGGCTCGCCGTCGCGGCTGACCTTGAAGGCGAGCTCCCCGGCTCGCCGGCGGCGGCGCCGCGCCCTCGATCGCGACCTCGTAGCCGTCGCCGGCGCTTGCCGTCGCCGCCGGCGCCGGCAGCTCCTCGAGCGGCGTCGCCGTCGACGGCGAGATCGCGCGCCGAGCGTCGTGCTCTCGCCCTCGTGGACGAAGTCGGCGAAGACGCGGTAGCGACCCGCGTCGGGGAGCGTGATCGGCGTCGACCAGGTGCCGTCCGCGCTCATCCGCGGGTGCAGATGCTGGAACCCGGTCAGGTCCGCGCGGACGACGATCAGGTGCATCCGCTTCTCGTGCTCGACTTCGAAGTCGGTGACGGCGTCGCCGTCCTCGCCGATGACCGCGGAAGGCGAGCTCGCCTCGGCTCACCCGGCGCGCAGCTCGACTCCGGCCAGCTCGAGGGTGACGCCGTTCGCGCTCGCTGAGAGGCCTCGGACGGACGGGCTCGGCGACGCCGCTGCGTCGGCCGCCGTGTCGCGTCCCCCGGCTCTCGCGCCTCGCCCTCCATCGCGTCATAGCCGCCATGGCGCCCTCGTCCTCGCTCGTCGAGCGCCTCGGCGACCAGCACCGCGGTGCCGAACACCGCGGCCGACGATCACCGCGGCGCCGACCACCCGCGGTCGGCGGGCCGCCGTGGATGCCGGTCTCGTGGACGGCGGTGTGGCCCTTGCCGCGTGCGATCAGCCAGCGGTTGACCGGGACCGTGAGGACGAACGCGACTGCCAGCGCGAACGAGAGCGCGCCCCAGAAGAGAAGGTCGCCGAGCCCCGCCTCCATCGCACCCGGGATGATCAGGAGGATCGCGTTGTCGACGACCTCCATCGTCGCGATCGAGAGCGTGTCGGAGGCGAGCGCGATCGGGATCACCGCGCCGAGCGCGAGGCCCGCGCGCAGCAGCGGCAGGCTCGTCAGCGCGTAGCCGAAGAGGAACGCGAGAGCCGATCGCGAGCGCGATCGTCCCGAAATCGGAGAACCCGAGCGCGGTCCCGATCGCGACGCCGGCGACCTCGCCGATCGCGCAGCCGGTCAGGCAGTGGAGCGTCGCGCTGACGGCGACGCTCGGTGAGGGCGCTGCCCTCGGTCGGCATCTCGTGGTGGTGCGTGCTGGGCGTGGCCTGCGGCTTCCATCATCACTCTCCTATACGGGGGGGGGGTATTGGCCGAGCTCAGCCTAGCATACCCCCGGGGTGGTATGTATAGGCCGCTTACCTGGTCGCCTGCGCACCAATAAAAGACGCGGGGAATAACGCGCCTCCGCCCGAATTCAGGAAGTCGCGGGCATTGTCGGTTGCTCGCTCGCGGATCGCCGCCTGGTCGTCTTCTGGAAGCGACGCCAGCAGCGCTGCTAGGGGTCCGCTGACGTCGCGGATCTCCTCCCACCAGCTATCGAGGGAGTCGTAGGACTGCTTCGCTTCTACCGACACGGCCGAGGATTCGCTGAACCCGGCCTGCTCGAGCAGGCTCTGCACGCGGTCGGGGTCGCCGAGGGCAAACGGTCCCGGCGTCCCGGGTTCCGGGGGCGGCGCGCCCAAATGACCCATCACCGCCTCGAAGATCGCCATCAGCCACGGGTTCTCCTCGCCCCTCCCCCACACCGCCAGTACCAGTCGGCCCTCGGATTCCAATGCGTCGCGGCTGTGAGCCAAGGCCTGGCCGGGATCGCTCATCAGCATGTATCCGAAGCGACACAAGACGACGTCGAAACGTTCGTCGCCGAGTCCGGGATTCAAGGCGTCCAGTACCCGGGCCTCGACGTTGTCTCGACCCAGTCGCTCGGCAAGGGCGGTGACGGCGGCGACCATCTCGGGCGCAAAGTCCGAGCAGACGACCAGGCCCTCATCGCCGACCAGCTCCGCCGCCTGCAGGCCGACTCGTCCGGCGCCGCAGGCGACTTCGAGCACCCGCTCGCCCGGCTGGAGCGATGCGGCCTTCAGCATCCACCGGGCCGCATCGGCCCCAGCGCCCTTCTCGGGTTCCTCACCGGCTCGAGCCCAGGCCTCAGCGCTCCCGCCCCACTGCTCGGCTGATGATGCATCGGGATCGGTCAAACGCGTACAACGTTATGGCGATTGCCGAACGAGCGCTGCCCCATATTGCTTGCGCTGCCCGTACGTGGCCCGGCCTCGGGGCGACTGTCAGTTGACGTCGAAGCTGAACATCATGTTGCTCTCGGTGTGCTCGGCGATGTGGCAGTGCGCCATCCAGCGCCCGGGGTTCGTTACCTCGAGCAGGATGTCGACGGTCTCGCCGGCGCGGACGAGCACCGTGTCCTTCCAGACCAGGTTCTTCTCGGGCTCTCCGTCGCGAGCGAGGATCAGGAAGCGTCCGGCACCGTGAATGTGGAACGGGTGATGCATCGGGTGGTCCTGGTCCATCTCATTGGCCAGCCGGATCTTGACCTGATCACCGACCTTGAACGCCCATGAGATCTCGTCGTTCTTGTCGCCGGTCTCGCCGTCGATGAGCTGCCAGACCATGTTGGTCGTGTCGGTCTGGCGGTTGATCTCGGGCATCAGGTCCTCCCACTCCAGGCCGTCGGCCATGTCGCCGTGCTCGTGAGCGTGACCGCCGGCGTCCGGGGCCCCTCCCTCCCCCGGGATCAGCTTCATCCCGCACTTCGGACAGGAGCCGGGCTCTGTTGCCGTGACCTCTGGGTGCATCGGGCAGACGTATGAGGAGGCATTGGCATCTTCCTCGCCGTAAAGAAGCGGCATCTCGGAGTGGAGCCGTAGGACCTTGTCGGGTTCGCGATCGAGCTCGCCGCGAAGCGTCTCGCGTAGGGAGCTGAGCTCTGGGTCGACTCGAAGCTCCTCGAATGCCTGGGCAGCCTCTCCAGGCTCGCCTTCCTCCACGTCGAAGCCGCCAAGGTCGTAGGTCTTGTCCGGCGAGCGATGCTCGAGTCGAACAACTCCGGGTGAGTCGAAGAGGACGTCGACGCTGACGCGCTCCGATGGCGAGAGCAAGACCTCCTCGACGATCTCCTCGCGCTCGTGGCGACCGCTGTCGCCGCCTACGAGCTTCATCCTCGCTCCGCGCACGCCGACGTTGAAGATCCGGGTGTTGGCGGTGTCGATCAGGTGAAGACGCACGACCTCGCCGACTGCGCGCCCGCTCGGAGACCTCGGTGTCGCCGTTTATCAACATCACGTTGCCGAACCGCCCCATCGCGGTGAACGTGGGACCCGAACGGGCGAAGGGAGCCATCTGGCCGTTCTCGATCAGCACGTCGTCGAGGGTGATGGTCAGCTCGCGATCGGCGGCTGGCCAGAAGTCCCGATCGCGAGGCTGGACCAGGATCGCCCCCGAGAGACCCATCTCCTGGGCGAAGTCCTCGCGCATATGCGGGTGGTACCAGTAGACGCCGGGGTCGGGAAAGCGCACGCGGCAGGTGTAGGTCTCGCCAAGCCCGATCGCCTCCTGCGTCTCGCCCGGAACGCCGTCTGCGGCGTTGTCGAGGCGGAGTCCGTGCCAGTGGACGGTCGTCTCCACGTCGCAGTTGTTGGTCGTTTGCACCTCGAGCTCGCAGCCCTCCTCCACAACGAGGGTTGGGCCCGGGATCGAGCCGTTGTAGGCGAACATCCGCACCTCGGCGTCTCCGAGCCGCTTGCGCACCGGAACGATCTCGAGCTCGAAGCGGTCGCCATCCTCCAGCCTGATCGTCTCCGGACGCGAGGCCTCAGGAAGGCCGGTGGTCTCGGTCGGAAACGAGTGCTCGGGGGTGGTCTCCGTCATGGCCGCACGGCGAGACGCCCTAGGCGGGGGCGACCGTGTCCGGTTCCCGACCTCGAGAGCCAGCGACCAAGAGGCCAATGACGAACACGGCGAGGACGAGTTGGAGCAGCGGGCTGGCGACGTCCTGGAAGCCGCTTCCCAACCCGGCGTAGCCGACATCGATGCCGACCGCTATCGAGAACGCCCCGGCGAGCACCGCCAACCAGCCGAGCCAGCCGGCGAGGAGGCGCCTCGTGGCGATCGCGACACCGACCAGGATCAGGCCGATCCCGAAAAAGACGCGGAAGTAGCTCTGCACTCCCCACTCCGTGTATCGCACCGTCTCGGCGTCGGCGAACCGAACCTCCTGCGCCGGACCCGAGGCTTCGAGCCAGGCCTCGGTCGTGTACTTGAGGGCGATCCCGTCGACCGCCTGCAGGATCCCGTAGCAAACGCCGGCGGCGATGAAGGCGAGGCCGGCGAGCCGAGCCAGGGCGTCGAAGCGGCCTGGCCTGGTGACAAAGCGACAAAGCAGAAAGAGCCCGGCAATCGCCATCATGACCCCGAGGAATTGGCCGAGGTGCGTGAGGATCCAGCCGTCGGCGTTCGCGTACTCGGTGAAGATCTCGGGGTGGTTGTCCTCCTCGCCGGCGGGATGCCACAGCATCGTCACCACGAGGTTGATGAGGAAGCCGACGACCAACATGATCCCGACGAGCTTCAACGCCCCGCGATCGGGCGCTCCCGCGTCGTTCGTCGGACCCGGACGAATAGCTGGATCATCCATGTACCTGCCTCCTCACATCCGAATTGCCTGGAGCGGACCGCCCAAACATATCCTGGGTAGGGACGAAGCCGTGGCATCCGCGGCTAGCTCGCTGGCCGCTCCGCGCCGACGAGCGCGTACAGGAGCAGCCACTTGTGGCGCGAGTAGGTCACCCGGAGCCCGGCGCACTGTCAGCATCGCCTCGACCTCGCGCTTGCGCCTGAGCCCCACGTGCCCTTCCTCGAACCGGCGGAAGATCGGATCGGCGATCTTGGTGGTGAGCGCATCTCGGCACATATCGCCGATCACAAGCCGGCCTCCAGGCTCGAGAACCCGCGCCATTTCGTCGATCGAGCGCTGTGGGTCGGGGAAATGGTGGAGTGCGGTCGTGCAGACGACCGCCGTGAAGCTGCCGTCGTCGAAGGGCAGGGCGTCGCTCGGTCCTTGGAGGAACTCGACATTGGTGAGGGGTGTTCCTCCTCGGCGGCGCGCAGGCGGGACCGCGCGATCTCGAGCATGCCGTCGGAGATGTCAACACCGACGGCTCGCGCGACGTGAGGGGCTATCTCGATGACCAGCGCGCCCGCGCCGCAGGCGACGTCGAGAACGCGGTCGCTGGCAGTCGGATCGAGTTCGGCGAGCGCCTTCCCCTGAAGCGAGGGCAGTAGACGAGAGCGCCCGTACGCGCCGGCCCACCGGTTGAAATGGGCCTCGGCGGCGTGCGCCTTCGCGGCGCCAGGATCTGCACGTCCCGACATCCGGTCGATACAGTAGCGTATTCAATACAGCTATGTATCCACCGCACCAAAATCCAGAGCGACCGGAGCGTGTCCGCAGACGGCCGCGGACGGAGACCCGCAATGCCCTGCTCGACGCAGCGGCGAGAGTCTTTGCGCGCGAGGGCTTACACGGTGCTTCGGTCGAGGCCGTCTCCGAGG
The DNA here is from genome assembly GCA_963844425.1 of uncultured Thermoleophilia bacterium. Taxonomy (GTDB): domain Bacteria; phylum Actinomycetota; class Thermoleophilia; order Solirubrobacterales; family 70-9; genus DASUSH01. The sequence continues at coordinate 10,454 of CAWJOD010000010.1, forward strand.
AGGCGGGGTTCTCGAGAGGTGCCCTGTACTCGAACTTCGAAAGCAAGGAGGACCTATTCCTCGCGCTCTGGGAGGAGCGCATCGAACGACGCCGGCGCGAGCTGCGCGAGGTGATGCAGGAGGCGGGCTCTCCGGAGGCAGGCCTAGCGCCGGCGGCGGCGAACGCCACGCAGGCGCTCGACCGCGAGCGCGAGTGGTTCATTCTGTACTTCGAGTTCGCGTTGCACGCTGCCCGCGACGCGGAGTTTGCCGAACGGTTCGAGCGAGTACGAGAGCAGGGTCTTGCCGAGCTCGCCGCCGGCATCGGCGCCGGCTTGGAGAGGGCAGGGCTCGACTCGACGCTGGACCCAGCGGACGTCGCTCTGGCCCTGAAGGCACTCAGCTACGGCCTGGCGCTTGAGCGGCTGGTCAACGAGGACGCCTTGCCGGGCGAACTTCTCGGCCGCGTGATGGAGCTGATCTTCCGGGGGATCCGGTCGGAACAAGAGGCGGCAGGAGCGTGAACGACGCCTTAGCCAGTCTCGCTCTGCGCGAAAACGGAGTCCCCGCCAGCACGCCGAACGGAACTCCATCGGGGCGACTGGATTTGAACCAGCGACCTTTCGGCCCCCAGCCGACAGGCAGTTGGTGTAGATGCGTCCTGGAGCGTGCCATGTGTCCCATGTGTCCCGGTTCCGGGACGATCTGGACGCATAGGACGATGCGTTGGGTACCAAAGCGGTACCACGGCGTCATAAATCGTTCTGCTTTGCTTGGGGCACCTCATTTCTGAGGGGTTGTCGCGCCCGCGATCGTGGCATATGGTCGGCGCTGGTTGCGAGTAGGTCAGGACATGCGTAGTCTCGGCAACGTGTTTGCTGAGTCCCTGCGGATTTCGCTCAACCGGCGACTTAAATTCTCGCCTCGACGGTGCAGGCGTCGCGGCGCTAGAAGCGCTAACCGCTAGGGAGGGCCAGTGGCAGGGAGAGATCGCGCGCGTTTAGGTACCAATGTCTATGGGCCGCTCGCCGCACTGGTGATCGGTTCTGCTCGTCTTCGCATCAGCGGCTGGCGCGGCGGTTCCGTTCAAAGACATCATCCTCAACCTCCGGACCGGCGACAGCTACCTCGCCAAGGGCTGATGCGCGGGGCGCGGCGGACACTTCTAGCGCTTTGTATCACGCTCGCGGCCTCCGCCTCGCGCTCCCGGCCGGAGCGAGCGCCATCGCCCAGACCTTCACCTTCACAGGGGCCGCCCAAGCCTTCACCGTCCCCGCCGGGGTGACCCAGATCACCGTCGACGCGCTCGGCGGCCAGGGCGGCTCATCCGGAAGCGGCGCCGCCGGCGGGCTGGGCGGCCGCGCCAACGCGACGATTGCGGTCACTCCCGGCGAGGTGCTCCAGGTCAACGTCGGTGGCCAAGGTGGCACGGGCACGGCAAACGGCGTGGCCGGGGGCTTCAACGGCGGCGGCACGGGTGGCACTGGCGGGGGCGGGGGCGGGGGAGGCGGCGGCGCCTCGGACGTCCGCCAGGGCGGTACTGGTCTCGCCGCGCGGATCGTGATCGCCGGCGGCGGAGGCGGCGGAGGGATCCTTATGGCCCCCTCGTCGTGCACGGGCGGGAGTGGTGGTGGCACCACGGGCGGCGACGGAGCCCGTGCGGCCCCGGCGGGGTTCAGCGGGGGCGCGGCGGCACTCAGAGCGCGGGTGGCGCTGGAGGCACCGGGCGGCTCAGGCGCCGGCGGCACCGGGGTGGCGGGCACCGGCGGCGACGGCGGCGATTCTCTCCCGGCACACGGTGGTGGCGGTGGCGGGGGCGGGCTCTTCGGCGGCGGCGGCGGCGCCGGCGGAAGCGCCATCGGCGAAGGCGGTGGCGGAGGGGGCGGTTCCGGATTTACACCCGGGGGCACCGGGATGACCAACGGAGTTCGCTCCGGCCCCGGCCAGGTCACGCTCACCTACACGGTCAGCCCGGCCCTGACCACGAACGCTTCGAGCGTGACGAATGGCCAGGTCAACGACACCGCGAGGCTGGCCGACGGGGTGAGCCCGACCGGTCAGATCACGTTCAGCCTCTATGGCCCCGACGACGCCGACTGCTCGGGCGCGCCTGTCTTCACCGACACCCAGACCGTCTCCGGCAACGGCGACTACCAGTCGGCGAGCTTCGCCCCGGACGCCACCGGGACCTACCGCTGGGTCGCCTCCTACTCGGGCGACGCCGACAACAACGCAGTCCCCGGCGCCTGCAACGACCCGAACGAGAGCGTCGCCGTCGACACGCTCACCCCTGTATTCCGCCAGTCGCTGGACGTGGGCCTCGTCAGCGGGACCGTCCTGATCCGCGAGCCGGGTGAGAGCGAGTTCCACGAGCTCACGGGCAGCGAGTTGATCCCGCTCGGCTCGAGCGTCGAGACGACGAACGGCCGCGTGGGGATCACCGCGGCAACCAAGCAGGGCGGAACGCAGAGGACCGAGTTCTACAAGGGTCAATTCAACACCAGCCAGGCCGGGAACGGCCTGGTGACGGCGAAGCTGGAAGACGCGAAGTTCGGCTCCTGCAAGGGCGGCTCGAAGAGTGCCAGGGGCGCCCCGAAGAAGCTGGCCAGGCTCTGGGGCAACGGCAAGGGCAAGGCGAGGACGAAGGGACGCCGGGGGTCGGGGACCGTCCGCGGCACCGTCTGGTTGACGGAGGAGCGTTGTGACGGCACGTTTTTCAAGGTGAAGAAGGGGAAGCTGCAGGTGCGCGACTTCGAGCGTAAGGAGAGCGTCACCCTCCTCCGCGGGGAGAGCTACCTGGCGAAGGGGTGACTGGGACGTTTCGACAGGGGTCCCCATTACACGAAAGCCCGCTCGAAAAGCGGGCCTCGGCCGATCGGGGCGACTGGATTTGAACCAGCGACCTTTCGGCCCCCAGCCGAATGCGCTACCAGACTGCGCCACGCCCCGTGGTCGGCGCGAAGTCTAGGGGAGTTCCGCCGGTCCGTTTGGGAACATACGTTCGATCATGGAGGAGTTGCGACGATGCGGGCGATGTGGGGAGATGAAGCCGCTGGGGGACTTCGCGTGGCACCGGCGAGAGCAGCGGCAGCGCCACAGAATTGTGTCGAGCCTGCCATGCCGAGTATCACCGCGAGCACTACCTCGCGAACAAGCAGCGATACATCGCTCAGGCGGCCAGGCGAGCGAAGAAGCCTTCCGCTGGAGCGAATGTCACTACTCTACTCGAGTACCTGGAGGAGCATCCCTGCGCGGACTGTGGCGAGTCAGATCCGGTGGTTCTGGAGTTCGACCACCTGGAAGACAAATCGTTTGATATCGGCGCAGCCAACTTCGATCGGAGCTGGCAGCAGAACCCTCGAGGAAATTGAGAAGTGCGAGGTGGTATGCGCGAATTGCCACCGTCGGAGGGAGGCAGCCCGGCGGCAGTCGCTCCGCTATTTACTAACGTCGACCCTGGAGCGACATCGAGGGCGACCAGCTAAGAGCGGGCGACGGGGCTCGAACCCGCTTCCTTCAGCTTGGAAGGCTGGCGTGCAACCAATTACACCTCGCCCGCGCGCGGCGGATTATAGGTTCGTCTGGGCCCGCTTCATCTCGTAGAGGCGGTCGTCGGCTCGGGCGAGGAGGCTGTCCTTCGACTCGGCGTCCGAGGGCCAGGCGGTGACGCCGTAGGAGACGCCGGACACGTCCGCGACGGCGGCCATCGCCTGCTGGGCGCGCTTCGCCGCGGCTTGGGCCTCGGCCTCCTCGGTCTCCGGCAGGAGCAGGGCGAGCTCGTCGCCGCCGACGCGGAAGGCGAGATCGGAGGCCCGGCAGGCGCCGGCGAGGGCGCCGCCGACCTGGCTCAGCACCCGGTCGCCGTGAGCATGCCCGCGGGCGTCGTTGACCTGCTTGAAGCGATCGAGGTCGAAGAGGACGATGCTGAAGCGATCGCCGTATCTCTGGGCCCGGGCGAGCTCGCGATCCATCGCCTCGTGGAACTCGCGATGGTTGAGCAGGCCGGTGAGGTGGTCGCGGGTCGCCATCTCCTCCGCCGCCTCGTAGAGCCTCGCGTTGGCGATCGCGATCGCCGCCTGCGCCGCGTAGGAGCGGATCACGTCGACGTCGCTCGGCAGGAAGCTCTGCGCGCTCGGGTCGAGTGCGACGAGGATCCCGAGACGCTGGTCGCGGAAGACGAGCGGCGCGGCGCAGATGGAGCGATAGTGCCCGCCCTCCGCGCCGGCGAGGGCGGCGAGCGTTTGCACCGTGCGCAGGTCGTCGATGCTGATCGGCTCGGTGCCGCGCTCCGGCAGCTCGGACGCCCAGGCCTCGAGCCGCGTCCGCGCGAGCGTGCTCACCTTCGCCGAGCGCTGGCAGTAATACGGGCCCTCGCCCTCGTTCAGAAGGAGCACGAACTCCCTGCCCGAGAGGGCGAGGTGCGCGTTCTCGGCGACCTTGGTCAGCACGTCGTCGAGGCGAAGCTCGGAGACCAGGTCCTGAAGCGACTCGCCGAGGCGCTGGAAGATGCGCGCCTGGTCCTCGACCTCGTGCTCGAGCCGCTCGATCCGGTCGCCGCTCGACTGCGCGTAGCGATAGGAAAGCCAGATCGCGATCGCGACCGGCACGGCGTACGCGACCGGGAGCAGCGACGGGACGAAGATCGCCGCCATCGCGATCGCCACGGCCGAGGCGAGGACGCCGAGGATCGCCGACCTCGTCACGTTCAGTCCCTGCTCCCAGCGGATCTCGTAGACGCATCCGTCGGCACCATCGCAGCCGCAGACCGGATGGTCGATCACCGCGCGGCGCAGGCCGAAGAGCTGCGGGACAACCGCCAGCATCGCCCGGTTGTACTGGCAGTCGAGCGGGTGGTAGCGAGCCTGGTCCGTGAGGTCGCTGTAGCGGATGGTGGCGTGGTCGGAACCGAGCTCGAGGAGGGTCATCTGGTGGGCGCCGGAGAACTTCGCGTTGGCGCGGACGACGTTCTGGTAGACGAGCCGGGGGGTGCCGAGCGCGCGCAGCGCCATCCGCAGGCCCTCGCCCACGTTGAGATCGATCGCCGACTTGCCGACCCCGAACATGAGGTCCGGGTCGTCGAGGACATCCACTGCGGCCTCGAAGAGGGCGATCTTCTCGTCGTAGGAGAACCAGTAGTTCTCGTCCATGAGGTCGTCCCCGCGTCCCGAGAGTCCGGCGACCTGGAGCACCCGCTCGACCGCCTGCGGACCGCCGACGCGATGGACGTAGAGCAGGACCAGCCGAGACGTGATCCCGTTCGTCTCAGGGAGCGTACGCTCGGCGTGGCTGGTTTCGGTGCCCCGTTCCCTGCTCACTACGACAACTCCCCCATTCATGTTGGTGCTCGTGCTGCACCAGTTACGTCGGCTAAGGCACGAGAAACTTGAGCGCGAGCGGGATAGGTCTAAGGAGTTTCCGCGTAGACCGGGGGTAGCGGGGGCAGGACGTCGATGGGCGGCGGCTCGTCGATGGGCGTCTCGGTCACGTTCAGCGTCGAGCCCGACTGGGTCACGGAGACTTGGACCGTCTTGTGGCCCTCGCGCGTCAGGACGAAGTCGAGCAGGCCGCCACCCGCCACTCGCTGCACGCTGAACGGGCAGCCGCGCTGCAGCCCGATCCCGATCAGGTGGCTGACGTCGGTCGCCTTCGAGCGGTAGGTGGCGGTCCAGCGCGGCACGCCTTCACCGGTGCGAGGGAAGGTGTAGCCCTCGTAAGGGTTCTTCTTCCCCTTGTCGAGGCGCAGGTTGGAGCCCACCGCGGGCGCGGCCTCGTCGCGGACGCACCCGTCGAAGTCGCCCTTCGAGCCGAGGTCGAGGCCGCGCTTGTTGGCGCGGTCGACCTTCACGTCCTCGCCGAACTGGAGGTAGCGCCGGTACTCGTGCTTGCCGGTCCGCGAGTCCAGGTTGTCGAGGATGAAGAGGCCGACGAGCGGGTGGTAGACGAAGAGACGGCTGTGGCTCACCCCCTGGCGCTCGGTGAGCGGATTGTGGCCGAGCGCGGCGAACCAGCCGTTCTCGCCCTCACCCGTGGCGTCGATCGCGCTGCCGTAGGCGGACTTCCCGTCGCGGGGCCACGGCACCTTGTCGACCGTGAGCACGCTGTGGGCAGCGTTCGAGAGCACGTAGGCCCGGCGCTCGTCGCGATCGAACCCGTATTTGCCCGGGCCGGTGATCACGCGGGTGTCGCGGTCGAAGAGCTCGAAGCTCAGCTCGTCGGATTGCTTGTGGCTGCTGTTGTGGAAGCCGGCCATCGTCGCGAAGTAGCGCTTGGACCGGCTGACCACGAAGAAGCCGGAATCGAGGAAGGCCCGGTGGCCGTTGAGCCGGTTGGCGGCCTTGCGGTACTCGACCGCGGCGCGGTCGGCGGACGAGTCGCCGATCAGCGGGTACTTGCCGTCGGGCTCGACGAACCAGGCGGCGGCCTCCTTCAGCCGCGCGACCAGGGCCGAGATGCGCGGGTCCTGCCCGGCGTACTGGAGGAAGGTCTCCGCGAGCCGGATCGTCAGGAACTGGTAATCGGCGGAGTGCTCGAGCCAGATCCCGGATCCGCTGGTTCGGCCGGCGAGGGTCTGCGGGAATCGCTCGCGCGCCAGGGACTCCCACTGGGGCGCCTCCGGCAGGAACGGGAAGTAGCGGTTGGCGAGCAGGAAGAGGCCGAGGTCGGTGAAGAGGCCGTGGTTGGACTCGAAGTAGCCCGCGCTCGAGGAGAGGTAGCGACCGTGCGCCTTGACCGAGTCGAGCAGGGTCTTCGCCGGCTTGTTCGGCAGCATCCCCTCGCAGGCGGCGGCGCGGGTGACGTAGCCGAGGTAGGAGGCGCGGTCGCCGGCGACGAGGTTCTGCCAGGCCATCTGCGGGACCGGCTTCGGCTTGTCGGGCTTGTTCGGCTTGCCGTGCCCGCCCCCGCCATGCCCCTTGCCCTTGCCTCGAGCCTGCCTGCTCCCGCGCAGCGGGTTCTGCTCGACCCAGTCCACGGCCAGCCGCCGCGCCTGCAGGATCGCGCTGCCGGTCACCGTCGCGATAGGCCTGGAACAGGACGTCGAGCCAGCGAAGCGAGTGCAGCTGCTCCTGGAACTCGCGACTGGAGTTGTGGTTCTTGAACCAGTTGACCTTCGGCTTCAGCTTGACCCGGTCGCCTGCGATGACGAAGCGGCCGCGCAGCGCGAGCCTCACCTGCCGCTCGCTGTAGGTGCGATCGCGGGTGAGGGCGAGCTCGGGGCAGGGCTGCTGGCGCAGCTTGGAGGCGAGCTGCACGCTTGCCGCCTCCCCCTTCTCGCCGCCGGCGACGGCGACTGCGACGGCGATCGCGATCGCGAGGACAAGGGCCGCCACGGCCCTGCTCCTCAGCGTGCTGTTCGCATGGTCCACCTGCATGGCGACAAGCAGGTCGGGCGCGCAAATTCACCTCGGCGGCCCGAGCGTCGATCGTAGAGCGCGCTCATGCGCTCACCCTGCAAGAACAGTTGCCGGCCCCGCGTGTAGCGGTCCGCGGGCGGCGAAACCGCCACTCAGTCGTCGCGATAGCCGAAATCGGTGGTGTAGGTGGCCGCGTCCTCGCCCTTTATGCGCGGATCGGGGCTTCCCCAGGCGATCCCGATCCCGATGTGCTCGAAGTCGGGGTCGAGGATGTTCCGCCGGTGGCCCTCGCTCTTCATCCAGCTGCGCACGATCGTGCGCGGCGAGCCGAAGTCACCGGTGCCCCAGGCGATGTTCTCGCCGAAGCCGCGACCGGCCTTGGCGAGGTAGTCGACGAGGCGATCGCCGAGGTCGTCCTCACCCGGGCAGACGTGCTCGAAGCACTTGTCGCGGACCATCAGCTCCGAGTGCTGCAGGGAGGGCTTGTCGAGATCGCGGTGCCGCCTCAGCTTCGCGACCCCGCGCTTCGCCCGCTGCCTGTTCAGCAGGCAGAAGACGGCCCGCTCGGCGGTGCCGGCGGAGACCGACCCAGGGCTCGCGCTCTGGTGCGAGCACGACTTGGCGGCGGCGGGGCTCGGCTGCATCAGGGCGATCGCGACAAGCAACGCCATCGACGCCGCGAGCAAAACCCCCCGCAACCGCCCCAATGTCGGGGACTTTGCGGTCACTTTCCTGTCAACACACGAGGTGGCGATTGGTAGCGGGGGAGCCGGGACTCGAACCCGGATTCTCGGTTTTGGAGACCGAGCGAATAGCCATTAACTCACTCCCCCGAGGCGTGCGAGATCGTAGCGGTGGCCGGGAATGTTCGATGATCTCGGAATGGGCTTGAATCCACCTCGGCGTCCCCGTCCCGACACCGCTTCCGGGCGGCGCGGGAGGGCGTTGCTCGCAGTGCTCGCGGTCGTCGCCCTGATCGCGTTCGTGGTCGGCGTCTCCTCGGGCGCCGGCGGCGGCGATGTGCCGGACGAGGCGGCGCCCGCCGAGGCGGCGCCGGTCGCCGAGCTGCCCGGCGGCGGGCGGGAGATCTTCCCCGACCGCCGCGTCGTCGCCTTCTACGGGTCGCCCGGCGACGACGCGCTTGGCGCGCTCGGGATCGGTTCGCCGGCACAGGCGGGCAAGGAGCTCGAAAAGCAGGCGCGACCGTACGACTCCGCTGAGCAACCGGTGCTGCCGGCGATGGAGCTGATCTCGACGATCGTCGCCGACAGCGAGGGCGAGCGCGGCGAGTACAACATCCGGGTCCCGGCGAAGACGATCGAGAAGTACCTCGACGCTGCGCGGGAGATCGGCGCGCTTCTGATCCTGGACATCCAGCCGGGCTACGCCGACTTCATGACCGAGGTCAAGCGCCTCGAGCCCTATCTGCGCGAGCCCGACGTCGGCCTCGCGCTCGACCCCGAGTGGCACATCGAGCCGCCCGACCTCCCGGGAGCGGTGATCGGCTCCGTCGACGCCGAGCAGGTGAACGAGGTCTCGGCCTACCTGGCCGACCTCGTCGCCGCCAACGACCTGCCCGAGAAGCTGCTCGTCGTCCATCAGTTCACCGAGAAGATGATCGCCGGCCGCGAAATGCTCGAGGAGCATCCAGGCGTGGCGATGGTGCTCAACTCGGACGGCTTCAGCGACCCGGCCAACAAGGAGGCGAAGTACGACGAGCTCCGCCCCCGCGGGCCCACCGGCGAGTTCCACCCCGGCTTCAAGCTCTTCTATCTCGAGGACTACCCGCTGATGACGCCGGAGCAGGTGGAGGACCTGAAGCCCCCGCCGGAGTTCGTCGTCTACGAGTGACGCGGGTGAAGTGCGGGCGGAGGGATTCGAACCCCCACGCTCTTTCGAGCACGAGCACCTAAAGCTCGCGAGTCTGCCAGTTTCTCCACGCCCGCAGGGAGATCATATCGTCGCAAACACCCGCGCGAGAGTTTAGAGTTGGGCGCGTGGAGGCTACGAGCATCCGTCCCGGCTACGAGCTCTGGCGGCCGAACCGGGAGAGAAACGATGCGAAGGCGACGAAGGTCCTCGTCGCGATCGTGCTGCTCGCTTCGGCGGCCCTGCTCGTCATCATCACCTTGGGCGGGTGGGAGCGCCTGCAGGGCGCCTCGGTCGGCGCGGTGACGCTCGCCTGGGCCGCGCTCTACGTCCTCTTCGCGTTCCTCGTGATCCGCTGGCAGCGCGGCATCCTCCCGGTCGCCGCGGCGCTCGCGGTCCTGATGCTGATCTTCGCCGCGGTCTCGGCGCCGGGCTGGTTCGCCCGGGACAAGGACGGCCTCAGCTCACCGGCGCTCCCGGAGGAGCTGATCGGGCTCCTGGTCGTGATCATGATCCCGGTGCAGATCGTCTTGATCGCGGTCGCGATGTACGCGCTTCAACCAGAACTGGCACGTCGAGGAGGAGCGCCCGATCGGTGGCGGGGAGCGACCTCACAGCGACGAATACCAGGACCGGTCCCCTCAACCAGCCTGAGCCGGTTCCGCCTTCCAGTGCCGGAGGTGGGATTCGAACCCACACGCCCTTTCGGACACGGCATTTTGAGTGCCGCGAGTCTGCCGTTCCTCCACTCCGGCGTTCCTACGGAACGATAGACCCGCCGACAGCGCGATAATCCACGGGTGAACGTCGAGGAGCGGATCGAGGCGGTCCGGCGGCTGTGCTCGTTCGAGGGCCGGCTGGCGGGGACCGACGCCGAGCGCAGGGCGGCGAACGACCTCGCGGCCGGGCTCCGCGATCGCGGGCGCCGGGTCGAGATCGAGCCGACCTACGTGCAGCCGCAATGGGCGCTGGCGCAGGCTCTCCATTGCCTGCTCGCGCTCGCCGGCAGCCTCGTGGCGCTCAACCTGCCCGTCGTCGGGTTCGCGATCGTGCTCGTCACGGCGGTCTCGATGTACCTCGACCTCAACGGCCGCTTCTACCTCCTCCGCCGCATCTTCTTCCGCCGCGCCTCCCAGAACGTCGTCTCCCGCGGTCGCCGCCGTGACGCGGCCGGGACCCTGGTCCTCTGCGCCAACTACGACACGGGCCGCGGCGGCTCGGCCTACGGGCGCGGCTGGAGCGCGGTCACCAACCGCCTCGGCGCCCTGGTCCCGGCTCCGTTCAGCCCGGCGCGGCTCGTCTTCTGGTCGATCGCGGTCCTCCTGCCCCTGATCGGGCTGCGGATGGCCGAGCTCGACGCCAACTGGATCTCGATCCTCCAGCTCCCGCCCACGCTCGTGCTCGTGCTCGCGATCTTCCTCCTCGTCGACATCCACCTCTCCGCGCCGGTACCCGGCGCCAACGTGAACGCCTCCGGGGTCGCCACCGCCGTCTCGATCGCCGACGAGCTCGACCGGGACGAGCCGCGAGCAGCTCGACGTCTGGGTCGTCCTCCCCGGTGCGGGCGACCCTCTGGCCGCCGGCATGCGCAGCTTCGTCCGCGCTCACCGCGACGAGCTCGACCCGGAGGCGACGTGGTTCGTCGCGCGTCGAGGCGGTCGGCGACGGCGAGGTCCGCTTCGAGACCTCCCAGGGACCCGTCGTCAGCTACGGGATGGCCTCGCGGCTGACCGAGCTCTGCGAGGCGATCGCCGACGCGGACTCCGAGCGCGACGACCCGCTCGGGGCCCGGCCGCTTCGCAGCGGCTTCGGGTCGGGCTCGCTTCCCGCCGTCACCGCGCGATTCCCGGCGACGACGATCAGCTGCCTCGTGCCGGACCGCCTGCTGCCGCCGGGCGCCCATACGGCCGCCGACGTCCCCGACGCCCTCGATCCCGACGCCCTCGAGCGCGCCCACCGCTTCATCCTCGAGCTCGCCCGAGCCCTCGATCGCGACCTCGCCCGCAAGGCCGAGCGCGAGGCGGCGGTGGTATAAGCGCGTGATGGAGGAGGCGACGGCGGCGGGCCGCGGGGAGAAGCTCTGGGAGCCCTCGCCCGAGGCGATCGAGCGCTCGTCGATGACCCGGTACATGCGCTGGCTCGCGGCCGAGCGCGGCGTGGAGCTCGACGGCTACGACGAGCTGTGGCGCTGGTCGGTCGACGAGCTCGAGGACTTCTGGGCCTCGATCTGGGACTTCTTCGAGGTGCAGGCGACGACGCCCTACACCGACGTCCTCGGCGACGCGTCGATGCCCGGGGCCAAGTGGTTCACGGGCTCCGAGCTCAACTACGCCGAGCACCTCTTCCGCGATCGCGACGACGATGACGTCGCGATCCTCTCCGCCTCCGAGCTGCGCGACCTCGAGCGAGCTCAGCTGGGGCGAGTTCCGCGCCCAGGTCGCCTCGGTTGCGGCGGGCCTGCGCGAGCTGGGGGTCGGCCGCGGCGACCGCGTCGTCGCCTACCTGCCGAACATCCCGGAGACGATCGTCGCGTTCGCCGCCACCGCGAGCCTCGGCGCGATCTGGTCGAGCTGCTCACCGGACTTCGGCGCCTCGAGCGTCGTCGACCGCTTCGCCCAGATCGAGCCGAAGGTGCTGTTCGCCGTCGACGGCTACCGCTACGGCGGGCGCGACTTCGACCGCCGCGACACGGTGGCCGGGCTCCAGCGGGAGATGCCGACGCTGGAGCGCACCGTCGTCCTTCCCTACCTCGACCCCGACCCCGACCTCGGCGGGCTCTCGGACGCGATCACCTGGTCCGAGCTCGCCGCCTCCGGAGAGGGAGCCGAGCTCAGCTTCGAGCAGGTCCCGTTCGACCACCCGCTGTGGGTCCTCTACTCCTCGGGGACGACCGGCCTGCCGAAGGCGATCGTCCAGGGCCACGGCGGGATCCTGCTCGAGCACCTGAAGAAGCTCAACCTCCACCTGGACGCCCAGGCGGGCGACCGCGTCTTCTGGTTCACGACGACGGGCTGGATGATGTGGAACTTCCTCGTCGGCGTGCTGCTCGACGCGCTCGGCGATCGTCACCTACGACGGCAGCCCCGGCCACCCCGACATGGACGTCCTCTGGGACCTCGCCGAGCGCGCGGAGGTGACCTGCTTCGGGACCAGCGCGAGCTACGTCGCCGCCTGCATGAAGGCCGGCGTCGAGCCCTCGAAGGGTCGCGACCTCTCCGCCCTGCGCTCGGTCGGATCGACCGGCTCCCCCCTCTCCCCCGAGGGCTTCGACTGGATCTACGAGCACGTGGGCGCCGACACGTGGCTCTTCTCGACCAGCGGCGGCACCGACGTCTGCACCGCCTTCGTCGGCGGCGTCCCGCTGCTGCCCGTCTACCGCGGCGAGCTCCAGGGCCGCTCGCTGGGCGCCAAGGTCGAGGCCTGGAACGAGGACGGGGAGCCGGTGATCGACGAGGTCGGCGAGCTCGTGATCACGGAGCCGATGCCCTCGATGCCCCTGTACCTCTGGGGCGATGAGGACGGCTCGCGCTACCGCGAGTCCTACTTCGACATGTTCCCCGGCATCTGGCGCCACGGCGACTGGATCGAGATCACCTCGCGCGGGACCGCCGTGATCTACGGCCGCTCGGACTCGACGATCAACCGCCAGGGGGTCCGCATGGGGACGAGCGAGATCTACCGCGCCGTCCAGGCCGTCCCCGAGGTCCTCGACGCGCTCGTCGTCGACGTTCCCCGGCCCGGCACCGAGGGCTGGATGCCGCTCTTCGTCGTCCTCCGCGAGGACGTGGAGCTGTCCGACGAGCTCGCCGCGGAGATCAAGCGGCGGATCCGCGAGCAGTGCTCGCCGCGGCACGTGCCGAACGAGATCCACGCGATCGCCGAGGTCCCGCGGACGCTCTCGGGGAAGGTGCTCGAGGTGCCGGTGAAGCGGATCCTGATGGGGACCCCGCCGGAGCAGGCGGCGAGCCGCGACTCGCTCGCCAACCCCGCCGCGCTCGACTACTTCGTCGAGCTGTCTTCCAAGCTCTAGACCGGCGTGATCGGGTTGCGCTTGGCCGAGAAGGACCGGTCCTTGGTCTCGGCCAGGGCGAAGCGGCGGATCAGCTCAGAGCGCAGGGTGTCGGGCTCGATCACGTCGTCGACGACCAGCTCGGAGGCGAGGTGGAGGATGTCGATGTCCTCCGAGTACTCCTCCCGGCGCTCGCGGACGAAGCGCTCGCGCTCGGCCTCGTCCTCGATCTCCTGGATCTGGTTGAAGAAGACGGCGTTGATCGCCGCCTCGGGGCCCATCACCGCGATCCTCGCGCCCGGCAGGGCGATGCAGGAGTCCGAGCCGAACGCGGGCCCGGCCATCGCGTAGAGCCCGGCGCCGTAGGCCTTGCGGACGATCACCGAGATCTTCGGCACCGTCGCCTCGGAGACCGCGGAGATCATCTTCGCGCCGTGGCGGATGATCCCCTCGCGCTCGACCGCCTTGCCGATCATGAAGCCCGGCACGTCGGCGAGGAAGACGAGCGGGATGTTGAACGCGTTGCACGTCCAGATGAAGCGCGCCGCCTTGTCGGCCGAGTCGACGAAGAGCACGCCGCCCTTCACCTTCGGCTGGTTGGCGACGACGCCGAGGACCTCCCCGTTGAGCCGCGCGTAGCCGATGACGAGCTCCTTCGCCCAGCGCGCCTGGACCTCGATGAAGGAGCCCTCGTCGACGATCGAGTCGATGAGGTCCTTGACGTCGAACGGCGTCTTCTCGTCGGTCGGCACCACCTCGGACACGGGCCTCCCGGCCGGCTCGCCGGGGACGACCGGCGGCGTCGACTCGCGCCAGCAGCGCGGCATGTACGACATGTAGCGGCGGGCGAGGTCGATCGCCTCCTCGTCGGAGGTGGCGAGGAAGTGCCCGCAGCCCGAGACCGAGGTATGCATCCGGGCCCCGCCCATCTCCTCGAGAGTGACGTCCTCGCCGATCACCATCTGCGCCATCCGGGGCGAGCCCAGGTACATCGAGGCGTTGCCGTCGCGCATGATCACGACGTCGCAGAAGGCCGGGATGTAGGCGCCACCGGCGGCCGAGGGCCCGAAGAGGATGCAGACCTGGGGCACGCGACCGGAGAGGCGGACCTCGTTGTAGAAGATGTGGCCGGCGCCACGGCGGCCCGGGAACATCGCGACCTGGTCGGTGATCCGCGCACCCGCCGAGTCGACGAGGTAGATCATCGGGATCTCGAGGCTGCGCGCCCGCGCCTGGATGCGGAGGATCTTCTCCACGGTCTTCCGTCCCCAGGAGCCCGCCTTGACGGTCGGGTCGTTGGCCATCAGCGCCACACGGCGACCGTCGAGCAGCCCGATCCCGGTGACGACGCCGTCGGCGCCGAGTCCCTCCTGGTCCCAGTTCGCGAGCCGGTCCTCCTCGACCAGCGAGTCAGGGTCGATCAGGCGCGCGATCCGCTCGCGCACCGGGAGCTTTCCCTGATCGGCGACCTTGCGGTGATGCCGCTCGGGCCCGCCCGCGAGGGCGGCGTCGATCGCGCCGGCGAGATCCCGGCCGGCGGGGTCGCTCATCTGGCGCGCGTGGACTGCTCTTCGGTGTCGGGATCCTCGGCGCCCTCGACGTCGGGGATCGCGTCGCTCTCGATCGTCTCCCCGGGATCGCCTGCGATCGGCTCGGGTCCGTCGTCGTCTTCGAGCGGTACGCGAACGCCGTCCTCGTCGTAGGTGTCGCCGGCGATGTCGTCGAGCGCTGCGGGATCGAAGCGGCGGGTTGGCTCGGGCTCCGTCGTCCTCGTCCTCGTCCTCCTCCGCCTCGACCGCCGTCGAGAAGAGCTCGGCGAGCTCGTCGGCGAGGCGGACCCCGTCGGCGACGATCTCGTCGCGGCGCCCGAGCAGGTCGCCGATCAGCGCCTGCAGGTCCTGGCGGCGCCTCGCCGCCTCTTCGAGGATCGCCTCGGCGCGGCTCTCGGCGGCGGCGACGGTCTGCTCGGCCGTCGAGCTCGCCTCCGTGCGCATCCGGTCGGCCTCCGCCTCCGCCTCGGTGCGCAGGCGCTTGGCGGCCGCCTCGGCCTCGCTTCGCAACTTCGTGGATTCGCTCTCGCCCTGCTGGCGCAGCTCGCTCGCGGTCTCCTCGGCCTTGCTGAGGATCTCCGAGGTGCGCTCCCCGACCCAGGCGAGCTCGCGACGCAGCTCGCCGCGGTCGGCGTCGCCGAGGCCGAGGCCCTCGAGCCAGTCGGCGACCGCCTCGAGATAGCGCCGCACCTGGGCCTTGTCATAGCCCTTGCGCGAGCTCTCGAAGCTCGCCTTGCGGATCTCCGTGATCCGCTCGTGCATCGCGAGGCGCAGGGTTCCCGTGCCATGGCTATGCCCTCACTCGCTCTGAGGGATCGAGCTCGCTCGGCTCGGCGAACGGATCCTCGCCGCGCGCGGGCGTGTGGCCGTCGGCGACCTCGCGGAGCTCGTCGGCAAGCCGGTTCGCCTCCGCGATCACGCCGTCGCGCCGGGCGACCAGATCGGAGATCACGGCCTCGATGTCGCGTCGCCGCGCGGTGCCCTCCTCGACGATCCGGGTCGCCTTCGCCTCCGCGGCGCTGATCCGGTTCCGTGCGTCGTGGTCGGCGTCCTCGCGGGTCTCCGCAGCGTCCTCGTCCGCCTCCTGCCGCGTCTTCGCGGCGTAGGCGTCGGCGGCACGGCGCGTCTTCGCGCCGTACTCCTCGGCGTCCTTGCGCGCCTTCGCCGCGTGGGCGTCGGCGGCGGCGCGCGTCTTCGCCGCGTACTCGTCGGCTGCCTCCCGGGTGGATGCCGCCGCCGAACGGGCCCGGCCCGTCGTCTCCGCGGCGAGCTCCTCGGCATCGGCGCGGATCTGCTCGGCCGAGTCCTCGGCGGTGGCGAGGATGCCCGCCGTGCGCTCGCCGACCCGCTCGAGCTCGCGCCGGACGACGTCCGATCGCGCCTGGTCTCCGCCACCGGTCTCGAGCCAGTCGGCGATCTGGTTCAGGAACTGCTCGACCTCGCGCTTGTCGTAGCCGCGCCGCGCCAGCGTGAAAGTCGCGGTGCGGATCCGCTCGATGCCGCTGCTCTGGTCCACTCGGTCTCCTCCCAACCCTCGTATCCCCTCCGGGAAGCCTAGCTACAGGCCGAGCTCCGAGGGGACGGGCTTCTCCCCGGAATAGTCGTAGAAACCCTTGCCGGACTTGCGCCCGAAGTAACCCGCGGCAACCATCTTGCGGAGCGTCGGCGGCGCCGCGAAGCGCTTCTCGCGGTACTCGTCGAACATCACGTCGCCGATCGCGGCGAGCGTGTCGAGCCCGACGAAGTCGGCGAGCGTGAGCGGGCCCATCGGGTGGCCGGCGCCGGCCTTCATCGCGGTGTCGATCTGCTCGATCGAGCCGAAGCCCTCCTCGTAGGCGCGGATCGCGTCGAGCATGTACGGGCAGAGCAGGCGGTTGACGATGAAGCCGGTCTTGTCCTTGGCGGGGACGACCGTCTTGCCGAGCTTCTCGCCGAAGGCGAGGCCGAGGTCGAACGCCTCGTCGCTCGTGGTCACGGTCCGCACCACCTCGAGCAGCGGCATCACCTGCGGCGGGTTGAAGAAATGGAGGCCGAGGAAGCTTGCCGGGCGGCCGGTGGCGGCGGCCTGGTCGACGACCGGCAGCGAGGAGGTGTTGCTGGCGAAGAAGGCGCCGTCCTTGACGATCCCGTCGACCTCGCGCCACATCTCGAGCTTCGCGTCGAGGTCCTCGGTCATCGCCTCGATCACGAGGTCGCAGTCCGCGAGGTCGGAGTAGTCGAGCGTGCCCTGGATCCTGCCGCGCACGGCGTCGGCGTCGGCCTGCTCGGCCTTGCCCTTCTCGACCGCCTTCGCGAGCTGCTTCTCGATCTTGCCGAGACCCTTGTCGAGCGAGTCCTGGTCGGCCTCGCGCACGACCACGTCCCAGCCCGCCTGGGCGCTGATCTGGGCGATGCCGTGGCCCATCAGCCCGCAGCCGACGACACCCACCTTCGAAATCTCAGTCAAGGACCTTCCCTTTCGCTGGAGTTGAACGCCGCGCAGCCTATTGCGTAGGCTAGATGGCGCTATTTCGGCGGCGGCAGGTTCTTCAGCGCCTTCGAAAGCAGGCGGGCGAAGGCGGCCGCGCCGGGGAAGGTGAGATGGAGCCCGTCGGGCTGGAACCAGCCCGGGTGCCCGTTGGAGTAGTTCGGCCAGTCGAGCAGGCGGATCCGCTTGTCGTAGCGCTGCGCGGCCTTGCGGACCACCTCGGCGTCGTGGCCGGTGCGGCCCCCGGTCTCGAGCGGGACGACCATGCCGATCTTGGTCTTGCGGCCGGTGATCTTCAGGACCTGGCGGATCTCGGCCCATCGAGATCGTGCCGTCGGCGCCGAGCGCGATCGTGATCAGCCGCGGCAGCGGCCCGCGCTTGTCGGCCTTCTTGATCACCTCGATCCCCTCGGGCATCGCGCGGCAGCCGCGGGCGTTCGCCTTGTAGCCCTTGCGGGCGAGGTCCGGGAGCGCCAGGAGCATGCTCGAGTCGCCGATCGCGAGCGGCGCGGGACCGCGGCTGACGTTCTTCTTCGGCTCGACGACCTTGACCCCGCCGCACTGGGCGCTCGCGAGGGGCGCCGCGACAAGCGCAGCGACGAGCGCGAGGCCGCCATCGCGAGCGACCGCCGTCCCGCATATGTCCCGCACCGCTGGTCCTCATGATTAACATCGCCGCTCGCTTCACGGCCGAAGCGCAGCTATCCAAGCAGAAAGCGCGGTCGCAGGGTGCTGTTTCCGACGATCACCTTCGGGATCTTCTTCCCGATCACCCTCGCCCTGAACTGGGCGCTGATGCCGCGGCCTGCCTTCTGGAAGCCGTTCATCATCGTCGCCAGCTACGTCTTCTACGCGGCGGCGGACTGGCGCTTCTGCTTCCTGCTCGCCGGGATCACGCTCTGGAACCAGGGCGCCGCGCAAGCTGATCGCGCGCTCCGACGACGAGCGCCGGCGCAAGTGGATCTGCGGGATCGCGGTCGCCGGAGACCTGCTCGCGCTCGGGGTCTTCAAGTACTACGGGTTCTTCGTCGAGGACGTCGGCGCCGTGCTCGACTCGATCGCGCTCGGCCTGCCGCTGCCCCTGCTGACGATCGCGCTCCCGATCGGGGTCAGCTTCTTCACCTTCCAGGCGATCACCTACGTCGTCGACGTCAAGCGGCGCGACGCCGAGGTCGCCTCGACGATCGACGTCGCCGTCTACATCAGCTTCTTCCCGCACCTGGTCGCCGGGCCGATCGTGCGTGCCAGCGAGTTCCTGCCGCAGCTCCGCAAGCCGGTCGATCCGAGCCGGGTCGCGGTCGGCGCCGGGATCGCGCTCGTCGCCCTCGGGCTGATCAAGAAGGTGGCGATCGCCGACACGCTCGCGCGCGAGATCGCCGACCCGGTCTTCGGCGCGCCCGAGGCGTACTTCGCCCCGGACGTGTGGCTCGCCGCCTACGCCTACGCGGCGCAGATCTACTGCGACTTCTCCGGCTACACCGACATGGCGATCGGGCTCGCGCTGCTGATGGGCTTCGTCTTCCCGCAGAACTTCAACAACCCCTACCGCGCGCTCGGCTTCCGCGACTTCTGGCGGCGCTGGCACATGACCCTCTCCCGCTTCCTGCGCGACTACCTCTACATCCCGCTCGGCGGCAACCGCAAGGGCCGGGTCCGCACCTACGTGAACCTGATGGCGACGATGGTGCTCGGCGGGCTCTGGCACGGCGCCTCCCTGAACTTCATCCTCTGGGGGGCGTTCCACGGGACCGGGCTCTCCGCCGAGCACGCGATCGACGGCCGCATCGGGCGGCGCACCCCCGCCTGGCTGCGCTGGTTCGTCGTCTTCAACCTCGTCGTGCTGGGCTGGATCCTCTTCCGCTCGCTCGACCTGGAGCTCTTCGGGGCCTTCGTCTCGGCCAGCTCTTCGACCCCGGGCCGGCGACGCTCTTCAGCGTCCCGCTCCTGCTCCTTGTCCTCCTGGTGATCGGGACCCAGCTCCTGCCGGAGAATCCGCGCGAGCGTCTCCAGATCAGGATCGAGAACCTGCAGCCGGTCGCGCTCGCCGACCGGGCTCGCGATCGTCATCCTCTTCGTCGGGGCTACGGTTCCGAGCCAGGGCGTGCCCCCGTTCATCTACTTCCAGTTCTGAGCCCCGATGCCCTCGACCCACCGCGACGACAGCCAGATGAGCCGCTTCGACCGCGAGGGCGTGCGGCGCGTGACCGCCCGCGACGCGGTCAAGGCGATGCTGATCACCGCGGTCGTGCTGATCCTGTTCTCCGGCAACTCGATCGGCGACGCCGCCGACGAGATGAACCCTGGGATCGAGCGCGACATCGTCTCCGCGATCGGCGCGCCGGCGGGGTGGATCGCGGACAACACTCCGCTCGAGGAGGCCGGGAACTCGATCACCGCCGGGCTCAGCCCCGACACGGAGCTCGGCGCCGGCGGCTTCGACTCGGAGACGGTCGCGGGCAGCGCCGGGGAGGTCGCGCCGGTGACGCCGGACGCCTTCGACCCGGTGGCGATCGGGGAGGAGCCGGTGGACGCCGGCGAGCTCGAGACGGTCCTCGTCACCGGCGACTCCCTCTCCACCCCGCTCGACCAGGAGATCGCGCGAAGGCTCTCCCCCGAGGGCGTCGAGGTGATCCAGGACCCGCACCTCGCGAGCGGGATCTCGAACGACGCGATCGTGGACTGGGGCCAGCTCGCGACGAGCCAGGTGGAGGAGGACTCGCCGGACGCCGTCGTGATGTTCATGGGCGCGAACGAGGGCTACGACTTCGAGGGCCCGGACGGCGAGAAGATCAAGTGCTGCGGGGCCGAGTGGGCGGCGATCTACGCCTCACGGGTGCGGCAGCTGGCGAACACCTACCGCCAGGACGGCGACGCGCGGCTCTACTGGCTCAAGCAGCCGCTGCCGCGCGACCCCGACCGCCAGGAGCTGCAGAAGGTCGTGAACGCGGCGATCGAGGTCGGCACCCAGCCGTGGCGCAGCCAGGTCCGCGTGCTCGAGACCGACCCGACCTTCGCGCCGGACGGCACCTACACGGACTCGATCGACGTCGACGGCGAGTCGACGATCGTCCGCGAGGGCGACGGCATCCACCTGAACGACGTCGGCTCCGGGATCGCCGCCGACCAGGTGCTCGAAGCCATTCAGAACGACTTCGAGCCCTGATCGGACGCGGCTGGTCGCCTAGGTCTGCTGGGTGTACTTGAAGACGACCTTGTTCGAGCCGCGCTGGCACTTCACCCTCGCGCTGAACTGGAACTTGTTGCCGCTGCGGTCGCCCTCGTTGCAGCTGTAGTGGGCCACCTTCTGATTGCAATGGCCTCTCGCGCCACCGTTGTCCTTCCGGCAGTCGGTGTACTTCCTCGCGACCTTCTTGGCGGTCCCGCACTTCGTGTTCCGCTGCTTCAGCGAGGTGATGTAGGTGCTGCCGAACCGCTCCTGGTCACAGCTCGCCCGCGGCTGCTTCGCGGCCTCGCCGCTCGCCGAGGCGCCGCCCGCCAGTGCCAGGCTCGAACACGCCGCGACGGCACAGGCCAGCACGGCGATCCAGACTCGATGCATAGATTCCTCCTGTATGGGTCCCTGCAAGGGCGGGGATTCTAGTCAGCCGCGGGGAGGACGCCGGCGGCCTCGAGCTGGCGGCGCATCGCGTCGGCGAGCGCGTACATCCCGCTCATCGGCCGCACCATCACCCGCAGCTCGGTGATCCGCCCCTCGGCGTCGAAGCTGAGGTGGTCGAGCCCCTCGATCTCCTTGTCCCCGACCCGGGCGCGGAAGATCAGCATCGCGCTGCTCTCCCCCTCGGCGGAGTCGAGGTACGCGAAGTCCTCGAAGACCTGCATGACGGCCTGGAGCACGATCATCGTCGCCTCCCGGCCCTCGTACGGCTGGTAGACGACCGGGCTGCGGAAGACGACGTCCTCGGCAAGCGCCGCCTCCATCGCGTCGGTGTCTCGGGCCTCGACGGCGGCCTTGAAGGCGTCGCTGGACACAGCCAGACCCTACTCCCGACCGGCCCGACCAGTCGACCGGGCCGGCGGTGAGCACGTGGGAGCCGAGCGGGCGCCCGAGCAGCTCCTGGACCTCGCGCGAGGCCTCGATCAGCTTCGGGATGTCGACGCCGGTCTCGATCCCCATCTCCTCCAGCATCGAGACGAGGTCCTCGGTGCCGATGTTGCCGGTCGCGCCCGGCGGCACCGGGCACCCTCCGAGCTCGCCGAAGGCGGACTCGAAGGAGTCGATGCCGGCCTCGAGCGCGGCGTGGACGTTGGCGAGGCCCTGGCCGCGGGTGTTGTGGAAGTGCGCGGTGAGCTCGACGTCGCGTAGGCGCTCGCGGGCCGCGTCGAAGAACTCGCCGACCTGGCGCGGGTTCGCCATCCCCGTCGTGTCGCCGAAGGCGATCTCCTCGCAGCCCTCCTCGGCGAGGCGCTCGGCGATCTCGAAGACGCGCTCGGGCGGCACCTCGCCCTCGTACGGGCAGCCGAAGGCGACCGAGATGACGCCCTCGCAGCGGAGGTCCCCCTCGCGGGCCGCGCGCGATCGTCCGCTCGAGTCCCTCGAGGGACTCGGCGATCGAGCGGTTGACGTTCTTGCGGTTGTGCGTCTCCGACGCCGAGAGGAAGAGGTTGACCTCGTCGAATCGGTCGCGGTGGGCGAGCGCGCGCTCGAGCCCGCGCTCGTTCGGGATCAGCACCGAATAGGCGACGCCCTCGGGCCGCTCGATCCGCTCGAGCACCTCCTCGGCGTCGGCGAGCTGCGGGATCACGTCGGGCCGAACGAACGACGTGACCTCGATCCGCTTCAGCCCGGATCCGGCGAGCAACCCGATCAGGCGGACCTTCTCGTCGGCCGGGATCGTCTCCGGCTCGTTCTGGAACCCGTCGCGCGGCCCGACCTCACGGATCCGCGCGCGCTGCGGAAGCTCGCTCACGTGCTCTTTACGCCGCCTACCTCGATCACGCGGCGCTCGTGGGTGCCGACGCCGATCGTGCGGTCGCCCTCGGTGACCTCGACGTCGAAGCGCAGCTTTCGCCCGTCGACGATCTCGCGGAGCTCGGCGCGGACGCGGCAGGTCGAGCCCTCCATCGCGGCGGCCACGTGCTTGACGCAGACCTCGAAGCCAACGGTCGCCTTGCCCTCCTCGAGGTTCTCGTAGGAGAGCACCGACGCCGCCCACTCCATCATCCCGATCATGCCCGGGGTCGAGAGCACGCTCGAGCGCCGATCGTCCCGCCGACGTCGGTGATCAGCCGGTCCTCGACGCGTGAACTCCTGCTCGTTGGACATCCCCGGCTCGAGCGCCACGCTCAGACCATCCCGAGGCCGCCGGAGACGCCGAGCGTCTCTCCGGTCACGTAGGAGGCGTCGTCGGAGGCGAGGAAGGCGACCGCCGCGGCGACCTCCTCGGGCTGGCCGAGCCGGCCGAGCTGGGTCGAGCTGCGCATCGTCTCGACGATCTTCTCGCCGATCTCGCCGAACTGGAGCGCGCCCATCAGGAGCGGCGTCTCGATCGGGCCGGGCGCGATCGCGTTCGCGGTCACGCCGTAGCGCCCGTTCTCGCGGGCGATCGCCTTCGTGAAGGCGATCACGCCGCCCTTCGCCGCCGAATAGACGGCCGAGCCCTTGGAGCCGACGCGCCCCGCCTCGGAGGCGATGTTGACGATCCGCCCGTAACCGGCCTGCTGCATCGCCGGCAGGGCCGCGTGCGTGCAGCTCAGAACGCCCTCGAGGTTGATCGCGATCAGCCGCTTCCAGCGCTCCGGGGTGATCTGGGTGAAGAAGGCGAAGTCGTCGGTGCCGGCGTTGTTGACGAGGATGTCGACCGGGTCGAGCCCGCCGACGACCCTCGTCACCGCCTCGTGGTCGGCCACGTCGAGCGCGACGACGTCGGCGTCGATCTCATCGGCGACATCGCGGGCGCCCTCCTCGTTCAGGTCGGCGATCGTCACCGCGGCGCCCTCGGCGGCGAGCCGTCGCGCGATCGCGGCGCCGATCCCGCTGGCGCCGCCGGTGACCAGGCGCTCGTCTTCCCTCGAGTCGCATGGGGCGGGGAGCATAGACTCACCGCCTTCCTTGGAACCGATCCCGATCCTCGGCGGCACCGGCGCGCTCGGCTACGGCCTGGCGCTGCGCTGGGCCCGGGCCGGGGTCCCGATCGTGATCGGCTCGCGCGACGCGAACCGCGCCGAGGAGGCCGCCGGGAAGGTCGCCGCGTCGGTCGAAGGCGCCACCGTCGAAGGGCTGGAGAACGGCGAGGCCGCGGCGCGCGGGCCGATCGCCTTCCTCACCGTGCCGTTCCGCGCCCAGTCGGAGACGCTCAACAACCTCCGTGGCGCCCTCGCCGAAGGCCAGATCCTCGTCGACTGCACCGTGCCGCTCGCGGCCGCGGTCAGCGGGAAGGCGACCCGCTCGCTCGGGGTCTGGCAGGGCTCGGCCGCCCAGCAGGCGCAGGAGATGGTGCCCGACGGCGTCACCGTCGTCTCCGCCCTGCACAGCGTCAGCGCTCCGGTCCTCTCCGACCTCGAAGCCGAGATGGACGAGGACGTGCTCGTCTGCGGCGATCGCAAGGCCGACAAGGCGCGGGTCGCCGAGCTGATCGGCGCGATCGACGGGCTGAGGCCCGTCAACGCCGGCGCCCTCGAGATGGCGCGGATCGTCGAGCAGCTGACCCCGCTCCTGATCTCGATCAACGTCCGCCACAAGACGCACGCCGGGATCAAGATCACCGGGCTGCCGCACGGCAGCGACTGGTGAGCCCGCCCGTGAGGGCGGTAGTCCTCGCCGGCGGCACGGGCGGCGCGAAGCTCGCCGCCGGGATGCAGGACCTGCTCGGCGAAGAGCTCTCGGTCATCGTCAACACCGGCGACGACGTCGAGGCCCTCGGCGTCCACGTCTCTCCCGACGCCGACCTCGTCACCTACTGGCTCAACGGCGAGATCGACTCCGAGCGCGGCTGGGGGATCGAGGGCGACTCGTTCACCGTCTTCGAGCGCCTCGTCGAGCTCGGCGCTCCGAACTGGTTCGGCCTCTCGGACCGCGACCTCGCGACCTGCCTGCGCCGGCACGAGCTGCTCGCGGCGGGCGAGCGCCAGACCGAGGTCCAGCATGCGGATCTCGCACGCGCTCGGCGCCCGCTCGCACGTGCTGGCGATGTGCGACGAGCCGGTGCGGACGCAGGTACGGATCGCTCGCGGCTGGATCGGCCTCCAGGAGTACCTCGTCCGCGAGCGCGCCGAGCCCGAGGTGCACGAGGTCGAGCTTCGAGGGCGATCGAGGCCGCGAGCGCGAGCGCCGAGGTGGCCGAGGCGATCGCAGGCAGCCGAGGCGATCGTGATCGGCCCCTCGAACCCGGTGATCTCGATCGGGCCGATCCTCGCCGTGCCCGGGATCCGCGAGGCGATCGCCGCCTCCGCCGCCCCGGTCGTCGCGGTCAGCCCCTACGTCGGCGGACGCATCGCTCAAGGGCCCGACGAACGAGTTCATGCGCGCGAGCGGCCACGAGCAGAGCTCCGGCGGCGTCGCGGAGGCCTACGCCGGGGTCGCCGACGCGACTCGTGGTCGACTCCGACGACCCGGGCCCCGCGCCGTCGGGGCTCGCGACCCTTTCGATCCCGACGCTGATGGACTCCGCGGCGGCGCGCCGCGGCCTCGCCGAGCGGGTGCTCGAGTTCGCCCGGCACGCTGGGCTGAGGACGATCGTGCGACGCGACGGCGATCGTCCCCGTGAAGCGCTTCTCGAACGCGAAGCGGCGCCTCGCCAAGGCGCTCTCACCGCAGGCGAGGCAGCGATCTCTGCCGGGAGATGCTCGGCGACGTGCTCGAGGCGATCGGCGAGAGCGCGCAGGTCGAGCGGACCATCGTCGTCACCCGCGAGTGGGACCTGCCGATCGTCGAGGTGCCCTGGACCGGGGTCTCCGACCGCCGCCGAACCACCCACTCGAAGGCGGCGAGCCTCGGCGTGGAGCGCGCGCTCGCCGACGGCGCCGAATGCGTCGCGATGCTGCCCGGAGACTGCCCGCTGCTCGACCCGGCCGAGCTCGACGGGGCGCTGCGCCGGGCCAAGCCCGGCCGGGTCGCGATCGTCCCCGACCGCCACGGCAGCGGCACGAACGGGCTCATCCTCAGCCCCCCGGACGCGATCGAGCCCGCGTTCGGCCCCGGCAGCCGCGAGCGCCACGAGAAGCTCGCGCGCGGCTTCGGCAACGAGGTCGCGGTCGAGCGGCTCTACTCGCTCTCGCTCGACGTCGACACCTACGAGGACCTGACCGTGCTCCGCCAGGCGCTCGACCGCAACCCCGAGCTGGCGCCGCGAACCGCGGCGAAGCTCGACCGAGCTGCGGCGCGACGTCGAGTCGGCGGCGAAGCGGGGGAGGTCTGAGCGCCCCGCATCGAGGTCTTCGCGATCGAGGGCCTGCCCGAGATCGCCGCCGGCGCCCGGCTCGGCACGCTGATCGCCGAGGCCGTCGAGCTCGGCGACGGCGACGTCGTCGTCGTCTCGCAGAAGATCGTCTCGAAGGCCGAGGGGCGGGTGGTCGAGCTGGCCTCCGTCAGACCCGGTGAGCGCGCCCGCGAGCTTGCGGCCGAGCTCGGCAAGGACCCCCGCGTGGTCGAGCTCGTCCTCGGCGAGAGCCGCCGGATCGTCCGCGCCGAGCGCGGCGTGCTGATCGCCGAGACCACGGTCGGGCTGGATCTGCGCCAACGCCGGGGTCGACTCTTCCAACGTCGCCGCCGACGACTCGGTCACGCTCCTGCCCGACGACGCCGATGCCTCGGCGCGGCGGCTGCGCCGCGAGATCGAGGAGGCCGCCGGGACCCGGCCGGCGGTCGTCGTCGCCGACAGCTTCGGCCGTCCCTGGCGCGTCGGGCAGATGGACGTCGCGATCGGCTGCGCCGGACTTGCGCCGCTCGACGACTGGCGGGGCCGCAGCGACCGGAGCGGGCGCGTCCTCGAGGCGACCGAGATCGCGATCGCCGATCAGGCCGCCTCGGCGGCGGACCTGGTCCGGGACAAGGCAGCGGGCGTCCCGGTCGTCATCATCCGCGGCCTCGGCCGCTTCGTCACCGCCGAAGACGGGCCAGGGTCGGTCGCGATCCAGCGATCCCCCGGCGAAGACCTCTTCCGCTGAGCCGCGGAGCGTCAGGGCTTCGTCAGCTTGATCTTGACCGCGCTCTTGTCGGTGTCGCCATCGGCGTCGCGGACCATCACGCCCACCTTCGCGCCCACCCTGCCCCCGTTTTGCAGCGCTCGCATCGCGAGCTTGAAGGCCTTCTTCGACAGCCTCGGGGTGAGCTTCTGCACCGCGCCGCCCACCAGCTGCGCCTTGTCCTTCTTCAGCGTGAAGATCTTCCGCGCAACCTTGCCCTTCTTCGGGCCCTGGATCTTGAGCTTGCCCTTGGCGACGGCATTGGTGGTTCCGTTCGTCTGGGCCTTGACGGTGACTGTCTTCTTCAGCTTCTGCGGCGTCTTGGCCGTGACCGTCAGGTCCGGCACGGTGTCGGTCCCGACCTGGATGGTCTGCGTCGACGTCGCCGCACTCGACCCGTTGCAGTCGACGGTCTGACCGGTGAAGATCACCGCGGTCGAGCAGCCCTCGTTGTCGGTGACCCTCAGCGTCACCTGGTAGCTACCTTCGCTCGCGTAGACGTGGAACGGAGTCGGGCCGCCGTTCGGGAGCGCCGAACCATCGCCGAAGATCCCAGTCGAATCGGGCGATCGCTGCCGCCGTCGGGATCGGTCGAGCCGGTCGCGTCGAATCCCGCCGTTCGGTTCGTGGATCGGGGACCGATGCTCGAACGTTCCGCCGGTGAACTGGGCCGTCGGTCCCTGATTTGGGCTGATCGCGATCGATTGGAACTGCGGTCCGTTGACGCCGGCGTTGAATGGGGAGCCGCCGATCTGCGAGAGAGAGCCGTTGGCGCCGACGTCGAAAACGGTGACGGTGCCCGGCGTCCCCCCTCCCGCGACGATTTCGTTCGCGACGTAGTACGCGGCCGTTCGGGGCGGCGTCGACCGCATAGCTCTGGTTGGACGTGGCGCCGAACGGCTGTCCCGGAACCGGGATCAAGCCGCCGTTCGGGCCGATCATGAACGCGTTGACAGTGCCCGGCGCGGTGTCTGTTCGCCGTGTAGAGGAACTGCCCGGCCTGGTCGATCGCGAGGCCGCGCGGACTCGTGCCGGTTGCGGTCACACCGAGAGGCGTCAGGGTCCCGGTCGCGCCGATGGAGAATCTGGAGATGTTGCTGTCGCCGAAGTTGGCCACGAAGAGGAACTGGCCGTCGGGCGTGACGACTACCGCGCGTGGAGTCGTGCCGGCCGTGACCAGCCCGCCATTGGGGGTAAGCGCGCCCGTGGCGCCGATGTCGAAGACGCGAATGCCGCCGTCGAGTGTTGCGAAGAGCCGCGCGCCGTCGGGCGCGATCGCGACCGCATTGGGGGACGTCACCTGGACGGGTGAGCCGGGCACCGGCGTCAGCGCCCCGGTCGCGGAGTCGATCGAGTACCCCGAGATCGAGTCGCCTCCGACCATCATCGTGTTGGCGACATAGAGGAACTGACCATTGGGAGTGATCGCGGGACCTTCCGCCCCGGCTCCGGCAGCGGACGCCGGACCGGCGAACGGCGTCAGCGAGCCCGACGCTCCGACGTCGAATCCGGAGACGCTACCGGTGCCACCCGAGTTCGAGACATAGACGTGCCTCGCGTCGGGCGTGACCACGACGCTGCGGGGAGTGTTACCGGCTGCCGCCGTGCCGAGGGGCGTCAGCCCGCCGTTCGCGGCGATGCTCTGCGCGGCGACGGCGCCGGTCGCCCCGCCGCCCGGGATGTAGGCGGTTCCCTTGGCGAGGGCGTCGCCGGCGGGGCCCATCAGGACGACGACCGCCGAGGCGGTGGCGACTGCGATTCGTCCCTTCATCCCCGAGCTCTCCTCCCGCCGAAGATACTCCTCCGCTGACCTACTTGGTCAGCTTGACCTTGACGCTGTCCTTGTCGGTGTCGGCGTCGGCGTCGGTCACCTTCACGTTGACCTTGGCCGTCACCTTCGCCTTGTTCTTCAGCGCCTTCTTCGCCTGCTTGTAGGCCTTGTCCGAGAGCTTCGGCTTGAGCTTCGTCTTCTCGCCGCCCTCGAGCGATCTTCTTCGCCTTCTTCAGGTCGAAGCTCTTGTTCTTGCCCTTCTTCGGGTCGATCTTGAGGGAGCCCTTCGCGACCGCGTCGGTGTCGTCGGCGGTCTTGGCCGTCACCGTGACCTTCTTGGCAGCTCCTGCTTCTTGCCCTTGAGCTTCAGATCCGGCGGCGTGTCGCTCGCCGAGATCGGGACCGTCTGGGTCATCCGCGCCGAGCTCGAGCCGTTGCAGTCGGCGGTCTGGCCGGTGAAGAGCACCAGGTTCGAGCAGCCCTCGTCGTCGGTGACGGTGAGCGCGACCTCGTAGTTGCCGGCGTTGGCGTAGACGTGGGTCGGGGTCGGACCACCGTCGGGGAGCGTCGTGCCGTCGCCGAAGTCCCAGTCGAAGCGGACGACTGTGCCGCCGTCGGAGTCGCTCGAGCTGGTCGCGTTGAACGCCGCGGGGTTGCCGGCACCCTCAGGCGACGCCGTGAAGATCGCGGTCGGACCCTGGTTCGGGGTGATCGCGACCGCCTGATATTCCGAGCCGTTGACGCCTGCGGGTGCATTTGGCGACCCCAGCCGGCGCACCGCCGTCGAGGTGTCGAAGACGAAAACGGTGGCGGCCCCGTTCCCGTTGAAGTTCGACGTGTAGACGCCAGTATTCGGTGCTGCATCGACCGCGTACGGCTCCGTTCCCGCTAGAGCCGTCGGCGGATCGTCGGGGTGAGACTTCCGTCGTTGCTGATCGAGAACCCGGAGATGGTATTCCCGGCTCCAGAGTTAGCGTTGTAGAGGAACTGGCCATCCTGGGACACCGCGATCGTCTGCGGCGTGGGGCCGGTCGGGAAATTGTTGATCGGCGTGAGTGAGCCGTCGGTCCCGACCGAGAACGCAGTGATGTTGGCCGAGCCGGTATTCCCGACGTAGACGAACCGATCGTCGGGAGTCGTGGCGACGCCCTTCGGGGCCGTGCCCGCGCCGACGACGCCGCCGATCGGCGTCAGGGCGCCCGTTGTCTGGTCGATTGAATAGGCGCGCACGCCGGTGGCCACCGTGGCGTAGAGGAACTGCCCGTTGCCGGAGATCGCGAGCTCCTTGATGTTGGCCGCGGCCTGGTTGTTGCCGGTCGGGACCGGGGTCCCGTTGGCGCCGAGCGTGAACCCGCCGATGTCGTTCGTACCGTTGTTGGCCGTGTAAAGGAAGAGCCCGTTCGGGGTGATCGCGATGCCCTGGGGATCGGAGTTGGCGCCGGTCGAGACCGTAGTCGCCGGTGTCAGCGCGCCGCTCGACCCGACCGAATACACGGAGATGTTGTCTCCGCCCACGGCCGAGACGTAGAGGAACTTGGCGTCCGGGGAGACGGCGGCGCTTCGCGGCGTGGTGCCTGTCGCCACGCCGGCGCCGATCGGCGTCAACCCGCCCAGGGGCCCGATCGCGTGGGCGGCCACGGTGTTCGAGCCGGAGCCGACGACGAAGAGAGTTCCCTTGGCCGATGCAGCAGGCGCAAGCGCCAGCACCAAGCCCGCAACGGCGATGGCCAAGACGGTGATTCGAACCTTCATCCCTGCATCTCCCTTTCCCGCGTTGTCCCTATGTGAAAGCTAGTACTTCTCGATCGGCATCGGGGTGGCGCCTTCCTCGGTGAAATCCGGGATCTCGTACGTCCGTCCAGGCGTCGCCCCGAGCGCCAGGATGCGCGCGCCCTCCTCCCCGGTGACGAACTTGCGGCGCTCCTGGGGACCGACGCGGACGAAGACTCCGGGGACGAGGTCGTACTCGTCGCCGCCGACCCTCAGGGTGGCCTCGCCGTGGAGGACGGTGTAGACCTCCTCCTGCTCGTCGTGGCTGTGGTCGTGCTCGGGATACATGTCGGCGTTCGGCGGCAGCTCGATCACCTGGATCCCGAACGACGTGACGCCGAGGCCGGCGCGAACGCGCCTCATTCCTCCGTGGTACACGGCCTCGAACTCGTCGAGGCGCTTGACCGTCACGTCGGCCATCGCTGGGAACCCTACTCCCGCGCCGCGGCGCCGTCTGTGACCGTGAGCACTGCGGCTCCCCGGAGCCTTCCGGCGCGCAGGTCGGCGAGCGCCTCGTTCGCACGCGCGAGGGGGTACTCGGTGACGGTCGTCCGGACCGGGACCTCAGCCGCGAGCGGCAGCAGCTCCTCGCCGTCGCGGCGGGTCAGGTTGGCGACCGAGCGAACCGCTCGCTCGCCCCAGAGGATCTCGTAGGGGAACGCGGGGATGTCCGACATGTGGATGCCGGCGCAGACGACGACGCCGCCGGGCGCCGTGGCCCGCAGCGCCGCCGGGACGAGCGGGCCGACGGGAGCGAAGATGATCGCCGCGTCGAGCTCCTCCGGCGGGCCGCTCGTCGGAGCCGCCCGCCCACTCGGCGCCGAGCTCGCGCGCGAAGCCTGGGCCTCGTCGTCGCCCGGGCTCGTCAGCGCGAAGACCCGCCGGCCCTGGTGCCGCGCGACCTGGCAGACGATGTGCGCCGAGGAGCCGAACCCGTAGAGCCCGAGCCGCTCCGCGTCGCCGCAGAAGCGCAGCGCCCGGTAGCCGATCAGCCCGGCGCAGAGGAGCGGCGCGAGCTGCACGGCGCTGCCGCTCCGGGAGCGGGAACGCGTAGCGCGCGTCGACGGTCGCGAGCTCGGCGTAGCCGCCGTCGCGGGTGTAGCCGTTGAAGAGCGCGCGCTCGCAGAGGTTCTCGCGGCCCGAGCGGCAGTAGCGGCAATCGCCGCCGGTCCAGCCGAGCCACGGGATCCCGACGCGCTCGCCGGTGTCCACGATCCGGCCCACCACCTGGTGCCCGGGAATCAACGGCAGCTTCGGATCCGGCAGCTCGCCGTCGACCACGTGGAGGTCGGTGCGGCAGACGCCGCAGGCCTCGACCCGGACGAGCACCTCGCCGGGCCCCGGCTCGGGGTCGGCCAGCTCACGCTCCGCGAGCGGCTCGCCCGTCGCGTCGAGGACCATCGCGCGCATCGGCTGATCATCGCCGAACCGGCGCACCGACGAGGAACAGCGGCGGCGGCGAGCGCGGCCAGGACGAGCGCGAGCGCCGGCAGGGCCCACCACCGTCCCGGCGAGCCGGATCCGCACGGTCGCGCCGCCGCGGCGTAGCTCGCGGGCCGCTCCCATGCGCCCGACTCCTGAAACGGCGGGCCCGGCGGGCTCGACTGCTCCCCGGGAACGATCCCGGCGCGGCTCGCTCCCCAGAGGCCCTCGTACTCGGTCCACTCACCCGTCGCGGAATCGACCGGCGGGCGAACCATGCGCCCGGTGCCGCCCGCTTCGTCGTTCGGGTCCGGGAACGGCCGGTCCGCGGTTCCCGGGCGCGGGATAGAGCGCGTGCGAGCCGTTCGCGACGTAGGCGACCACTCTCCCGTCCTCTACTTCCGCATCGCCAATCGCGCAGGTCTCCGCCGAGGAGTGCTGGGAGAACGTCACCTCTTCGGCCTCGCCCTCGTCGCCGAGCCCGACCTGGACGAGCTCCCAGTCGCCCTCGTGCCGCCCGGTCTTGAAGATGCCGCGGTCCTGGGTGTTCTCGGCGAAGAAGAGCCAGTACTGGAGATAGGTCTCCCCGCTTTCCCGGGCCACATGCCCGTACACGAGGTCCGGTCCTGCCTGCATGTCGCCGGGGTCCTCCGCAGGTTGCGCGAAGTAGCGCTCCTGAGCGTCATAGCGGAGGAGTGGCCGGTGGCGCTCGAGTAGCTGCTCGTCGCTGGGCGCCGCGTCGGCGGTCGGCGCTGCTCCCACGACGAGCGCGATCGCCACCGGCATCAGACGCTGGACCACGGGGCCGATGTTCCCCTAACCTCGCCCTATGGGACGGGTTGGCAGGCACCTGCGGGGGAACGTCGTGGCCTACGTGGCGCTCTTCGTCGCGCTCGGAGGCACCGCGTTCGCCATCGAGCGCAACAGCGTGAAGGGGAAGCACATCGCACCCAGTGCGGTCGGCAGCTCTGACATCGCACCGAGTGCGGTCGGCAGCTCTGACATCGCACCCGATGCCGTCGCCAGCTCCGACATCCGCGACGGCACGATCGGCGCCATCGACATGGATGCATGGCCGGTGATCGCCTTCGACGAGCCCGGGCCCTGCAATATCAACGGTGGCGTGCCCTCAAACGACGAAACGCGAATTTCCTGGACGGGGACAGAGATCCAGACCCCGGGCCTCGCTCGGTTCCACCGACTGCGAGTTTGGGACAGTCGGCGTCCAGGTGTCGCGCCCGCCCTTCGAAGACGGCATCTACCTCGTCACCCTGAACCTGGTCTGGGATGAGAACGCGACCGGCACGCGGCAGCTTCATATGTACAGATCGCTTAGCGGCGCCTTCTTCGGCGAGGGAGCCGAAATCGCCAACTCCTCGGTCCAGCCGAATGCCTCGGGCCGCACCGGGCAGACACTCAGCAAGGTGATCCAGCTCGGGGAGAACGAAGAGGTTTTCGCCACGGCCTACCAGACCTCCGGCGAGGATGTGTTCCTGGATCAGGGCAACTTCTCGGTCGCCTGGCTCAGCGCGCCGCCGTCTTGACCCGAGCGCGACCTCAGTAGGTCTCGACGATGTCGTAGAGCGTCGTGCGCTGGGCCGGCGTGCGGCCGGCGGCGCGGGCGGCGCCGATCAGGTCCTCGGGCTCGAGGCGGACGCCGTGCTGGGAGCCGGCCATCCGGGAGATGTTCTCCTCCATCAGCGTGCCGCCGAGGTCGTTGACGCCCCAGCGCAGGCTCTCGGTGGCGGCGTCGAGCCCCATCTTCACCCAGCTCGCCTGGAGGTTGGTGACGCTCTTGCCGAGGGCGAGGCGGAACGCGGCGGTGTGCTTCAGGTTCTCCTGCGCGGCCGATCTCCTCGACGCCGTGGGTGCGGCCGAGCAGCGTGTTGTAGGGGATGAAGCTGAGCGGGACGAACTCGGTGATGCCGCCGGTGCGCTCCTGGAGCTCGCGGATCACGCGCATGTGCGTGGCGAGCTCGGCCGGCTCCTCGATGTGGCCGAACATCACCGTCGAGGTCGAGCGCAGCCCGGAGCGGTGGCAGGCCTCGATGATCTCGACCCAGCGGGCGACCGGCAGCTTGTTCGGCGAGATCCGCTGGCGGACGCCGTCGTGGAGCACCTCGGCCGCGGTCCCCGGCGTCGAGCCGAGGCCGCACTCGAGCAGGTAGTCGAAGACCGCCTCCGGGCGAGCGACCCGAGCGCTCGCACATGAAGTGGACCTCCATCGGCGAGTAGGCGTGCAGGTGGATCTCGGGGCGCCGCCTCCTTCGCCAGCCGCAGCCAGCGGCCGTAGTCCTCGAGCGTGTAGTCGGGATGGATCCCGCCCTGCATGCAGATCTCGGTCGCGCCGAAGTAGACCGCCTCGGCGACCCGCGCCTGGAAGTCGTCCTCGGAGACGAGGTAGGCGTCGGGCGAGCGCTTGCCCTGCCCGAAGCCGCAGAAGGCGCAGCCGACGACGCAGACGTTGGTGAAGTTGATGTTGCGGTTGACGACGAACGTCGCCCGCTCGCCGGCGAGCTCGGCACGCAGCTCGTCGGCGGCCACCCGCATCTCCTCGACCACCTCGGGCCGGGTCTCGGCGAAGAGCGCGGTGAGCTCCTCCGCGCGTCAGCGCCTCGCCGTCGCGCCCCTTGGCGATCGCCCGCGGCGCGGCGTCGGGATCGACCACCGTCTCCTGGCGGCGGCCCGAGCCCCGGCGCGGGATGAAGCTCCAGTACTTGAGCTTGATGACGTCGAGGACGCCCTGCTCCATCCACTCGGAGTCCATGTACTGCGGATAGACGCAGAGCCGCTCGGTGAGCGCATAGCCCTCCGGCGCCAGCTCCTTGCGCACCTGATGCGGGCTCGGGAACGGGTGCTCGGGCGAGATGTGGTCGCCGTTCGCGGAGAGGCCGCCGAGATCGGTGGCCCCGGCCTCGACCAGCTCCCCCCACCAGTCGGACAGGTTCGGCGGCACCTGGACGCCGACGTCGGGCATCAGCCGCTTGGCACTCCCGGATCAGGCGCTTCATCTCGGCGATGGAGACCTCGCTCGCCCAGGCAGGGGAGGCGGGACGGGGGCTGCCGAATCGGCAGACTCGCGCTTTCGAGGCGGTAGGCCCCGGTCCCCGCCCAGCGCTCCCGAGCCGAAGCGTCGGCGATGTCCGCCACTTCCTGGCCGTAGTACCGCGGGTGCGGCACGAAGTTCTGGAGGATCACCTCCTGGAGGTGGCCGTGGCGCGCGTGGACCTCGGCGAGCGCCTCGAGCGAGGCGACGCGCTCCTCCTCGGTCTCGCCGATGCCGACGAGGATGCCGCTCGTGAACGGGATCCTGAGCTCGCCGGCGGCCTCGATCGTCTCCAGCCGGAGCGCGGGGTGCTTGGTCGGGGAGCCCTGGTGGACGACGAGGTCGGGGTTGATCGACTCCAGCATCAGCCCCTGGGACGCCGTCACCTCGCGCAGGCGGGCCAGGTCCTCGCGCGAGAGGACGCCGAGGTTGGTGTGCGGGAGCATGCCGCGCTCGAGCGCGCGCTCGCAGGCCCAGACGACGTAGGAGGTGAAGTCGTCGTGGCCCCACGGAGCGAGGCGCTCGGCGACCTCCGGGTTGACCTCCGGGCGCTCGCCGGTGAGCACGAGGAGCTCCTTGGTGTTGCGGCGAAGCGCCTCGTCGAGCCGCCGCTCGACCTCATCGGGCGCGTGGATGTGCGCCTGATGCGTCGCGAAGGCGCAGTACTTGCAGAAGCACTGGCACGTCCGCGAGAGCGAGAGCGTGTAGTTGCGCGAAAAGGTGACCCGGCGCATGGGCGCCGGAGGCTACTGACCGGCGCTACTTCTTCTTCGGGCGCTCCTGCTTCGGCCTCGGCGGCCTCGGTCGGCCACCTCGGCGGTGCCTCCGGGCTGGCGCTCGGCGACCGCTCCGGCCGCCTCGCCCGGTCCGCCGGGCTCCTCGCCGGACGCGATCACGAAGCGATAGACGAGCGCCGCCAGGGCCGCGCCGATGATCGGGCCGACGAGGTAGGGCCAGACGCCGCCGAACTCCTCGCCGATCAGGGCCGGGCCGAACCAGCGCGCCGGGTTGACCGCGGCGCCGGTGAGCGGGCCGAAGATGATCACGACGAAGCCGAGGGTGAGGCCGATCGCGAGCGGCGCCCACTCGTTGCGGACGCGCGGGTTGAACGCGATCGCGCAGACGGCGAGGACCAGCAGGAAGGTGCCGAGGCCCTCGACGACCATGCCGGCGAAGTCGCCGCCGAGCAGCGGGCTGACCGTCGCCGCGCCGTAGTCGGTGGCGCGGCCCTCGTCGAGCAGCAGGCCCTTGGCGAGCAGCGCGCCGAGCACGCCGCCGGAGAGCTGGGCGAGGATGTAGACGACCGCGTCGACCGGGTCGATCCGCCGCAGGAGGCCGGCCGCGAGCGTCACCGCGGGGTTGAAGTGGCCACCGCTGACGCCGCCGAACACGGCGATCAGGGCGAACAGCACGAAGCCGTGGACGAGGCCGATCGCGGCGAAGTCCGAGCCGAACTGCGACGCCGTCGGGCCGGTCGAGACGTACAGGATGACGACCGTGCAGACCACGAACGTCAGGAAAAGCGTGCCGATCAGCTCGGCGATATAGGCGGCGAGTCCTCGATCCTGCACTGTGCTAGTCGACCTCCTCGAAAGCTTTCAACGCGCAGCCACGGGCGGTCCCGGGCTCGAAGCGGGCGGCAGTGTAACCGGTCGCGCATTAAGGGAACTGCAAGACCTGCGGCTCAGGCGCCCTGCCCGGCGTCGCGCTCGCGCTCCGCGTCATGCTCCTCCTGGAGCTTCTTCGCCGCCGCGATCACCTCGAGCGCCTCCTCGCGGGAGTACCAGCCGTCGATCTCGACCGGCTTGTCGTCGAGCTCCTTGTAGACCGAGAAGAAGTGCGGCACCTCCTTGCGGAAGTTCTCCGGGAGGTCGTCGAGCTCCTCGAGCTGGTTCCAGCCCGGATCGTGGAGGGGGACGCAGATGATCTTGTCGTCGATCCCCTTCTCGTCGGTCATCTTGAACAGGGCGATCGGCTTCACCGGGATCACGCAGCCGGGGAAGGTGGGCTCGGAGACGATCACCAGGCAGTCGAGCGGGTCGCCGTCCTGCCCGCGGTGGCCGATCAGGTAGCCGTAGTCGGTCGGGTAGACCGTCGAGGAGGAGAGGAAGCGGTCGAGGATGACCTCGCCGATGCCCTCGTCGTACTCGTACTTGTTGCGGCTCCCCTTCGGGATCTCGATGAAGGCGAGGAGCTCGTCTTCGAGGCCGTGGTCCGCCATCGCGCAGCGAGCCTATCCCTCGCTCTAAGCTCGCCGCCGATGAAGGTCGTCGCGTCGCTGGCGGCCGTCCTCGCGACCTTGGCCCTGGCGGCCTGCGGCGGGGACGGTGCTGAACCGGGCGCCTCGGAGGAGGCGACCCTCGTGCTGGACTTCCAGCCGAACGCCGTGCACGCCGGGATCTACTCGGCGCTCGCCGACGGCCTCTACGCGGATCGCGGCATCGAGCTCACCGTCCGCGAGCCCTCGGCCTCCTCCGACGCGCCGAAGCTGCTCGAGGCCGGGCCGGGCCGACTTCGCGATCCTCGACATCCACGACCTCGCGATCGCCCGCGAGCGCGGCTTCGACGTCGTCGGCGTGATGCCGATCGTGCAGCGGCCGCTCGCCGCCGTGATCGCCGGCGACCGCGAGGCGGTCGCGCGAGCCGGCCGACCTCGAGGGCGGCGAGGTCGGGGTCACCGGCCTTCCCTCCGACGAGGCCGTGCTCGACTCCGTGCTCGAGGCCGGCGGCGCCGACCCGGCTGCCGTCGATCGGGTCACGATCGGGTTCGAGGCGGTCCCCCAGCTCTCCGCCGGCCGGCTCGAGGCGGCGACCGCGTTCTGGAACGCCGAGGGGGTCGCGCTGCGCCGCGCCGGCGTCCCCACCCGCGAGTTCCGCGTCGACGACTACGGCGCCCCGCGCTACCCCGAGCTGGTGCTGGTCGACGGACGACCCCGATTCGCCGCTCGCCGACGACGTCCGCGCGGCAACCGCCGCCGGCTACGAGGACGCTCGTCGCCGACCCGGAGGCGGCGCTCGACGACCTGCTCGCCGCCGCTGAGGGGCTCGACGAAGCCGAGCAGCGCGCCCAGCTCGACGCGCTCACCACCGCGGACGCGTTCTCGCCGGCCGGCGGCTTCGACGAAGAAGCCCTTCGCGACTGGGCCGACTGGGACCTCGAGCACGGGATCGTCGACGAGCCGATCGACGTGGACGCGGCGTTCGTCGGAATCCTAAAGGGGTCTGACCCCTTTAGGTTCGGAGCAGGCGGTCGACCAGCTCCGGCATCTCGCGCACGAGGCGCGAGCGCGGGACCGCGAGGTCGATGCCCGGCGGCGTCGGCCGCCTGCTTCGTCGTCGACGTCGGTGTGCTGGTAGAAGCCGAGCACGGGCGGGCCGAGGCCGACGAGCGCCTCGGGCGGCTCGCAGTCGAGGTCGGCGACGATCGATCTCGGCGCGGTCGAGGCCGGAGGCCTCGGCGATCGCAGGGACCAGCTCGACCTCGTGGCCGGCGGCGCTGAGGGTCTCGGCGACCCGGGAGCCGAGCATCAGGTCGGCGACGATCGCGAGCGCGTAGGCCACGCGCGCGCTCAGAGGTTGCGGCGAGCCCGGAACTCGCGGCGGACCGATTCCGGGCGCCCCCACATCTGGACGATCTCGGCGCGCCCCTCGCGCACGTCGCGGAGCCGCATCTCGCCCTCGATCCCCTCGCGGTCGAGCAGGGCGAGCGTGCCGACGACGGTCTCCGCGGCCGCCGCGTGGCCGAAGCTGTGGGCGACGAGGAGGCGCCAGTGCCAGTCGGCGCGCGAATAGGGCTGCGCGTTCACCTGCGAGAGCATCACCGCGGCGTCGATGTAGCGGGTCTCGTCGAGGATCCGCAGGTCGACCTCGATGTCCGTCCAGTCCTCCGGAAGCGAGTCGACGATCTCCTGAAAGGTGTCGGCGAGCGCCACGGCGCCAGCCTACTCCGGCTGCTCGAAGCGCCGCTCGAAGGGGATCGTGCCGTCCTGCTTGACCAGCGCGACCTCCAGCGTCGCCCGGCCGCGCCGGGCGCGGGCCCGGACGAGGCTGAAATGGCCCTGGTCGTCGGCGTAGACGATCCCCGGGCGTCGCCGCGCAGCTCCGCCGCGGCGTTCGGGTTGGTCAGCGTTATGTCGTTCGGCGTCGGGATGTCGATCGGCGCGGCCCGCGCCTCGAACCTGCCGTCGCTTTCGTGGACCCCGGTCAGGTGCGTGTCGCCGGTGAGGAAGATCGTCTGGCCGGAGACCCGTTCGGAGATGTGGGCGAGGATCAGCTCGCGCTCGGCCGAGAAGCTGTTCGCCCAGCTCCCGTCGCGCCCGTTGCCCTCCATCAGGAGCGTGCAGGGCGAGCAGATCACCTTGAACGGGCTGCGTGAAGCGGCGAGGGTCCTGAGCAGCCAGCGGCGCTGGCGGCGACCGAGCAGAGTCTTCGACGCGTCGTCCGGGAGCTCCGGGTCGCTCTTGAACTGGCGCTGGTTGAGCACCCAGAACTCGGCGAGGCCGGCGGGGAAGCGAAAGTAGGCTCGCCGGCCGAGCAGCGACTCCCACGGGCCGAGCCCCCAGGGGACGAGGTTGGTCGAGTTCGCGTCCTGGAGGCCGTAGTCGTGGTCGTCGCGCTGACCCGCGAAGGCGGTGCGCTCGAGCACCGGCGCGAGCCGCGGGTTCGCGAGGAAGTCCCGCCAGATCCCCGCGTAGCCGCTGACCGTCTGGGCGAGCGGGCCGTGGGTGTCGGGGTAGTTGAGGTCTCCCTGCCAGACGAAGACGTCGGGGCGGGCCTCGGCGAGCCGATCGAAGATCGCGCCGAACTGCGCGCCGCAGGACCCGACGGCCACCCGCACCGGCCTGCCGCTGCCCCGCGCCCGCGGCACCCGGAAGCTCCGGATGGGGCCCACCGCCTCGGTCTCGCCGCGGCGGCACCGCGCTCGCCAGTAGATCCGGCGGCCCTGGGGAAGGTCGGCGAGGGCCGCCTCGACCGAGTCGAACTCGCCGGTGCGCCCGGCCGGCACGATCCGCGGGCGAGCGAGCTCCGGCGAGCGGGAGACCTCGAGCGTCACCCGCGCCGGGACGTCGGTGGCGACCAGAAGGTGCGCTCCCCCGCGGCGGGGAGCGCCGGTGGTCGCCGCGATCACCGACGGCGGCGGTCGGCTCGAAGCGCCTCCGCCGAGTCGATCACGATCCGGGCGAAGCCCGCCGTCGACTGCCTGCGGATCTCGCCGATCGAGCGCCTGCCCCGCCGGGCGTCGCGATCACCGCCTGGCCCTCCTGGACGCCGTAGGGGAGCAGGTGGAGGTTGCCGAGCGGCGGGTAGACGGGGTTGCCGCTCGGGAAGAGCGTCCGCGCCGTGGCGAGGACGCCCGGGTCGCCGGCTCGCTGCAGCTCCGGCTCGGCGTCGCTCGCCGAGACCTCGAGGGTGGGACCACCGGCCGCGGCCAGGCTCGCCCGCAGCGCCGTCGGGCCGGAGCCCGCTCGCCGCGAGCCGGAGCGTCAGCGGCGGCGCCACCGCCGCGACCGCGATCCGCGCCAGCTCGGCGAGCTCGACGCCGGTCCGCCGGATGATCAGCAGGGCCGATTGCTCGGCGTCGTAGATCGCCGCGTAGTAGGCGCGGGGGCCGGTGCGGCGCAGAACGACCCCGGCGCCGGCGCCCGCGCGCGTCACCGTCGCCTCGATCGCGCCTTCGCGAAAGCGGCTGTCGAGGACGAAGGCGACCGGCCGCGGGTCGTTCGGGAAGACGTCCGAGCCGGCCTCGAGCAGGCCCTCGCCGCCGCCGCGGCGCAGGTTGGCGACGCCCATGCACCTCCAGTCCGCCCGCCACCCCTCGCCCTCGCCGAGCGCCGCCGAAGTCGATCGCCGGGGGCCGATCGCGCCGCGCTCGCACCGGCGAGCGCGATCCGGTCGCTGAGGGCCAGGGCGGCGCCCGTCGCGGCGCCGGCGACGAGGACCTGCCGCCGGGTCAGGCCATCGCCGGCGGGCTGGTCGGGTCGATCGCTCATCCCGGGATTCTACGTGATGAGCATACGTTCGGCGAGCTCGCCGCCGATCGCGTGGCGCTCGCCTTCGACCTCGACGAAGAGCGGCCCGCCGAAGGGCTGGCGCTCGGTCACCTCGAGGCTCGCGCCCGGGCGGATCCCGCGCTCGGCGAGGTAGCGCAGCATCTCCGAGTTCGAGTCGGAGACGCGCGAGAAGGTGCCGCCCTCCCCCGGCTCGAGCTCGCCCAGCGCGCTGCCCGGCTCGCTCGACGATCTCGAGGTCGCGGCTCGGGATCGGGTCGCCGTGCGGGTCGACGGCCGGATCGCCGAGCGCGTCCGCGATCCGCTCCTCGAGCTCCTCGGAGATGTAGTGCTCGAGCACCTCGGCCTCGGCGTGGACGCGGTCCCAGGGCATCCCGAGGGCGTCGGCGAGGTAGGACTCGAGCAGGCGGTGGTGGCGGATCACCTCGAGCGCGACCTTCTCGCCCGCCGCGGGTCAGGTGAACGCCGCGGTAGGGCTCGTGCTCGACCAGGCCGGCCTTCGCCCATCCGCTTCAGCATCGCCGTGACCGAGGCCGGGGAGACCCCGAGCCGCTCGGCGAGCGCGCTCGTCGAGATCGCGCCCTCGGAGCGGCGCTGCAGCGTGTAGATCGCCTTCGCGTAGTCCTGGACCGCCTCGCGTGGGCGCCGGTGTCGCGGCGGCGGCCATCAGATCGCTACACCAGATGAGCAGGCCGGTCACGTACATGACGAAGATCCCGGCGAGGATCCCGCCGACGACGGCGGGCGTGCAGCGCGCTGCCGGCGCCGTCGCGGATCGTCGGCGCAAGCTGGACGATCACCTGGACGATCGCGCCGACGCCGACGCCGAGCAGGAACGTCGACGAGCTCGGGGTTGGAGACCGAGGCGCCGATCACGCGCGCCGAGGATCGCGGGCGCGCCGGCGATCACGCCGAGCACGCCGACGCGAGCGAGCGAGGGTCGCTCGCCGCCGGCGAGCGGGGCGACGATCGCGAAGCCCTCGGTCGTGTTGTGGATCGCGAAGCCGATCACGAGGAAGGCGCCGAGCGCGAGCGCGCCGACCGAGTAGGCGGAGCCGATCGCGAGCCCCTCGCCGAGGTTGTGGAGGCCGATGCCGATCGCGATCATCAGCGCGAGCCGGTAGCCGCTCGCGCCCCCGGCTCGGCGCCCTGTCGCGGCGGCCCGCCAGCCAGCGGTCGATCGCCGACCAGCGCGAGGTAGGCGAGCGCCGCGCCGAGGAAGAGCAGCTCGACCCCGCCGAAGGCGCCGCCCGACCCGCCGCCGATCTCGAAGCCCTCGAGGGTAGCCGTCGACGGCGAGGAACCCGAGCAGCCCGATCGTGAACGCCATGAAGACCCGGACCCAGCTCGCCGGCGCGCGGCCGATGAACGGCAGGAAGAGCATCCCGAGCGCCACGGGGATGACGCCGACGTAGGTGCCGAGCAGCGCCATCAGCCCGAAGAAGCTCGGCGTCGGCCTCCGGCGTCTCGACCGCGACGTCGATCTCGTGGTCGATCGTCGCGCCGGTCGAGGTCACGATCGTGATCGCGTAGGGCGAGCCCTCCTGCCACGGGTAGTCGAGCGTGAGCGTCGGCCGACTCGAGCCGGCCGAGCTCGCGGTCGGTGGCCTCGAAGTCGACGTAGGCGTCGGCGACGAAGACCTGCGCGACGCTGACCGGGTCGGGGCCGGTGTTGCGGACGGTGAGCTCGATCTCGCCGGGCCGCAGCACGGTGCGCTCGACCGCGAGCTCCTCGACCGGCGGGCCCGTGCGCTCCTCGAGCCCGGGCCCGCCGAGCGCGGCGAACAGCGCGATCGCGGCGACGATGATCGCCAGCGGCACCCCGCCGAGCAGCCAGAGCGAGCGGCGCCCCCGGCCGGGGCCGCGCTCGTCGACGGTCTGGCCGCGCGCCTCCATCAGTCTGACGACCTCGAAGAAGCCCATCCAGCCGAGCTCGGCGAACTCGGTCTTGTGGGCGTGGAACATGAAGCTGCCCGCGTGCGGGAAGCGCAGCTCGCAGATCCCGCGCTGGGCCTGGCCCTGGACGATCGGTGTCGGTGAACTCGGTCGGCTCGAGCCGCGTGCCGGTCGGGAAGTAGTCGAAGAAGTTGCCGTGGATGTGGAACGAGTTGATCGGGTCGTACTCGAGGATGTTCACGAGGTAGATCCGGACCAGCTCGTTGCGCTTGACCGCGGATCGGCTCGTTGACGTAGTGGAAGGCGACCGTGTTGACCGCGTAGACCTGGTTGCCCTCGGCGTCGAAGTTGGTGTTGAAGCCGTTCATCATCATCACCAGCTCGTCGGCTTCGGCGCGGCCGTCGCTCGGGATCGACGATGAAGGTGCCGTAGAGGCCGCGGGCGATGTGCTCGGCGAGCGGGCCGACGTGGCAGTGGTAGAGGTGCAGGCCGAAGGGCTCGGCGTCGAACTCGTAGACGGTCGACTCGCCGGGCTCGATC
This sequence comes from uncultured Thermoleophilia bacterium, assembly GCA_963844425.1. Taxonomy (GTDB): domain Bacteria; phylum Actinomycetota; class Thermoleophilia; order Solirubrobacterales; family 70-9; genus DASUSH01. The sequence continues at coordinate 53,275 of CAWJOD010000010.1, forward strand.
ACGCCCGGCGCCGATGTCCGGGACGCCGTCCATCTCCGCCGGGTGCAGGCCGTGGAAGTGGATCGTGTGCGGGTGCGCGGAGCCGTTGGCGAAGCGGATCCGCAGGCGCTCGCCCTCGCGGCAGCGCAGGGTCGGGCCCGGGACGCGGCCGTTGTAGACCCAGGCCGGGTAGCTTGACCCCGGGCGCGACCTCGATCTCCTTGTCCTCGGCGACGAGCGTCCACTCGCGCAGGGTCCGCCCGCTCGCCAGCCGGCGCGTCTTGCCGTAGTCGAAGTCGCGCAGCATCTCGGTCGGGTTGAAGCCGTTGGCGTCGTGGTCGACGACCTCGCCCTTGCGGAAGGTCGGGCCGGCCGCGCCGCCGCCGTGGGTGTGGGCGAGCTCCGCCGGGTCGGCGCCCGCGTCGTGGTGATCGGGCGTCTGCGCGCCCGCGAGGGCGTTGTGGAGCCCCTGGTGCGGGACGACCTCGTGGAGGACGGGCAGCGCCGCCGCGCCCGCCGCGGCCCCGCCGATCAGCTGGCGGCGGCTGACTCAGCGTCCCTCGGTCTTTTTGTCTTGGCTCGACATCGTTTTAGACGGGACTAAATATACACTGGCCATTAGACTGCGAGCGTGGCCATACGGCCGCAGACGCCGTCGATCGAGCTCGACGGCCAGTACCGGCTCCTCCGCGAGGAGGCGGGCGTGGTCGATCGCTCCGACCGCGGCAAGCTCGTCCTCGCGCGGCGCCGAGACCGCCGAGTACCTGCAGGGCCAGCTCACCAACGACGTCGAGGCGCTCGAGCCGGGCGAGGGCCAGTACGCGGCGCTGCTCGACCGCAAGGGCCACATGCAGGGCGACATGCGGCTGCTCCGGCTCGGCGACCGACCAGCTTCTGGATCGACACCGAGGCCGGTCGCGCTCGCCGCCGTCGCCCGCCACCTCGAGATGTACAAGATCGGCCGCGACGTCGAGATCGCCGACGCGGGCGAGGCCTGGGCGATCCTCTCGCTGCTCGGGCCCGCGACCGAGGCCGTCGCTCGGCGCCGCCGCTCGGCCCCGAGCACTCGCACGAGCCGCTCGCGATCGGCGGGGTCGAGGTGCGCGCCGTCGCCACCGACGCGGGCGCCGACCTGATCGTCCCCGCGGGCGAGGCGGCCGCCGTGCGCGAGGCGCTCGCCGCGGTCGGGGGTCGCCGAGGCCGGCGATCGAAGCCGCGGAGATCCTCCGCGTCGAGGCCGGCCGGCCCCGCTTCGGAGCCGAGATGGCGACCGAGACGATCCCCCAGGAGGCGGGGATCAACGAGCGCGCGGTCAGCTTCACGAAGGGCTGCTACATCGGCCAGGAGACCGTCGCCCGCCTCCACTACAAGGGCAAGCCGAACCGCCACCTGCGCGGCCTGCGGCTCTCGGCGCCGGCGGAGCGAGGCGACGCGATCCGGCTCGGCGAGCGCGAGCTCGGCCGGGTCGGCACCGCGGTCCTCTCCCCCGCCCGCGGCCCGATCGCGCTGGCGATCGTCCGCCGCGAGGCCGAGCCCGGGGCGAAGGTCGAGGTCGGGGACGCGGGCGTGACCGCGGAGGTCGTCGAGGTCCCGTTCGGGTGAGCCCGGAGGAAGGCGGGACGCGCCGCCCGCCGACGTCCGACGGGCCTCGCGGACTCGGCGGTGGCCGCTTCGGCGCCGACAGCCCGCTGTTCGGCGGGCCGCTGCCCGAGCGAGGCCGCCGCCGGAGCCGAGGAGGCGGCCCCGCCGCAGCCGGGCTACGACCCGCACCAGGACGACTTCGCCTCCGACCGGACGCCGGCGGCGCCGGCCGAGACCGGATCCGGAGGCGGCGCTCGACCGCCGCGACCTCCTCCCCGCCGCCGAGCCGGAGCGCCCGCTCGACGACTGGGGACGCGACGAGCGCGTCCTCGGCCTCGCCGACCCGGTGCTCAACTTCTACTACCGCTACTGGTTCCGGGTCGAGACCGAGGGGATCGAGAACGTCCCGACGGAGGGCGGCGCCCTGCTCGTCTCCAACCACTCCGGCGCGCTGCCCCCGGACGCGCCGATGATCATGCAGGCGATTCGCAACGAGGCGCCCGCAGCCGCGGCCGCTCTACATGCTCGGCGAGCATTGGTTCAAGGGCTACCCGGGCGTCGGCATGCTCGCCAACAAGATCGGCCTCGTCCCGGCGCACCCCGCGAACGCCCAGCGCCTGCTCGCGCGACGAGGGCCGGCTCGCGATCGTCTTCCCGGAGGGCCAGAAGGGCAGCCGGAAGGTCCTCTGGCAGCGCTACCGGCTTCGCCGCTTCGGCCGCGGCGGGTTCGTCCGCACCGCGCTGCGCGCCGGCGTCCCGATCGTGCCGATCGCCCTCGTCGGCGGCGAGGAGGCGATGCCGATCTTCGCCCACATGCGCCTGGCGCAGCGGATCAGCGGGCTGATCTACTTCCCGCTGAACCACGCCTTCCCCCATTTCGGCCTCGCCGCGGGGGCGATGTACCTGCCGGCGAAGTTCCGGATCCGCTTCCTGCGAGCCGGTCGACCTCTCCGGCTACCCGCCCGAGACGATCGACGACGCGGCGGAGGTGCAATCGATCGCCGAGCGGATCCGCGGCCAGATCCAGTCCGAGCTCGACTCGATGCTCGCCGCCCGCGAGTCGGTGTGGATGGGCTGAAGACGACTTGGCGCCATCCGGCGCCCTCCGCCTGGATCTGGGTTAGATTTGCGCGCGATGAGGAGAGGGCCCGTCCTCGCATCGGTCGCCGCGCTCGCCGCCAGCGGAGTCGCCGGCTGCGGTGCCGACGACCATCCGAACGAGCCGCGTCCGCCGGCGCCGATCGAGGTGACGGCGAGGGTCGACGACGAGAGCGTCGAGGTCCAGCCGTCGAAGTTCGGCGCCGGGCCTCGTCGTGATGACGATCTCGAACCAGTCCGACGACCCGGTCGAGATCGGCGGTCGAGGGACCCACCGGCGGCACCGGCCCGACGATCGCCCCGGGCCAGCCCGGCAACTTCAAGTTCAACTTCGAAGAGGGCGAGTACGTCGTCAGCGCGGGCGAGGCGTCCGGCGCCCGCGACGCCGTCCTCACCGTCGGCCCCGAGCGCGCCAGCTCGCAGAACGACCTGCTTCTGCCGTAGGCAGCGCCTCAGTCGCCCTCGGCGGCGGCGGCGATCAGCGACTCGATCCCGCACGAGACGGTTCGCCGCGACCGTCGGCGAGCATCTCCTCTAGGCCGTCGCGCGCCCGCGCGACGCTGTCGGTCGCGCCGGTCAGCGCGAGCTTGATGCTCTGAGCCTTCTTCAGCGCCGACGCCGCCTCCTCGGCCGCGTCGCGGACGCCGGCGGCGTCGACCTCGAGCTCGCCCTCGCGCGCAAGCAGCACCCGGCAGCGCGCGTAGCGGTAGGCGATCTCCAGCGCGAGGTCGTCGGGATCCTCGCGGTCGACCGCGACGATCAGCTTGTTGCCCTCGTACTCGTGCAGGGTCTCGGTCCGCGCCGGCACCCGCTCCTCGCCGGCGACGACGAGGACGGCGAAGCCCGCGCCGCGCTGGGCAAGCGCCCCGTTCAGCTCCGCCCAGGCGTCGTTCTCGGGAGAGCTTCTTGTCCTTGACCTCGAAGACGACCTGCCGGCGACGGTTGCCGTTCGCGGCGCCGAGCTCGACGACCGCGTCGCCCTTCTTGCCGCCGCCCTCGTTGCGCTCGCCGCCGACGCGCTGCGCGGGCGTCGCCGCGACCGTCCGCGATGCGCTCGATCGCGACGTGGACGCGCTCCTCGAAGCTGCGGCCCTTGCGGGTCCCGCTTCTCCTCCGCCTCGGCGACCCGCTCGTCGGCCTGCGTCGCGCTCCTTGAGCTCGACGATCTCGCGCTGCAGGTCGGAGATCACCTTGCGGTTCTCCTCGCCCTGGCGCTCCTGGCTCGCCCGCAGCTCCTTGTAGACCTTGACCATCGTCTCCTTGTAGTCGAAGAGCGGGTTCGACCCGTCCTCGACCTTGAACAGCTTCAGGATCGCGTCGCGCTGGTCGGTGAGAGCCTCGTCGACGAGCTCCTCGATCTCCTTCTGAACGGAGCCGTCGCGCTCGCCGTCGAAGCTCTGGGCGATCCGGTCGGCGAATGCCTCGTCACCGGACTCGAGCTGCTTCATCAGGCGCTCGCGCAGAGCGCCGGCATGGCGCTCGAACTCGGCCCGGACGTAGTCGACGTTGGCGGCGGTCTCCTCGGAGTCGAGAACGCGGGCGCCGATCTCGACCGCCTTCGCGACGGTCTCGACCGGGGCACGGCCCGCCTTCGCGCGCTCCCGCACGACGCGGGCGGCGCGCTCGTCGGCGACCGTCAGCCGCTCGATCACGAGCCGGTCGTCGAGCGCGCGCACGGTGCCCTCGGCCGTCGCGTCGGCGCCCAGGTCCAGCTGCTGTCTCTCCGAAGCTTCCATCGACTCTCGAAGGTAGTCGCGGCTCCGGACGGGAAGCTGACGGCTGGGCGGGAATTCTTCAGCGAGCGCGTGCTAGAGCTCCTCGAGCAGGCCGGCGAAGCGGTGCAGGAGGTGGACCGCCTGCTCGCGCTCGGAGTCCGAGAGCGAGTCGTAGACGGCCTTGCGGCGGGCCGAGATCTGGCGCTTCTTCTTGCGCACGAGCTTGAGGCCCTCGTCGGTGAGCTCGACGGTGACCTTGCGCCGGTCCTCGGCGGAGGGCGCGCGGACGACGATCCCGTCGCGCTCGAGCCCGTCGAGCATCCGCGTCGCGGTCGGCGGCGCGACGCCCGGCGGCGAGCGCGAGCTCGCCGACCGACATCGTCGGCTGCTCGGCGAGGGCGACGAGCAGGAACTGCTGGGAGAGGCTGAGCTCGCCCTCCTCCTGGGCGGCCGGCCCTTGAGCCGCCGCATCGACGCGAAGAAGTCGGCCCAGGCCTCCTCGAAGGCCGCGAGCTCGGCGCCGGTCTCGACCGTCTCCGGAGTGCTCATGGTTCCTTAGGGTAGCAATAGTTAGCTTGCTATCTTTTTCGTAGTGACCCGGTACCGCGAGAAGCTGATCAACGACGCCAACGCCAAGTGGTGGGCGCTGGCCGCGATGTGCTTCGCCCTCTTCATGGTGATGCTCGACAACACCGTGATGAACGTCGCGCTGCCGTCGATCCAGCGCGACTTCGACGCCTCGCTCGCGGCGCTCGAGTGGACGATCAACGGCTACACCCTCGCCTTCGCCGTCCTGCTCGCGATCGGCGGCCGCCTCGGCGACATCTTCGGCCGCCGCCGCGGCTTCCTCTTCGGCGTCATCGTGTTCGCGATCTCCTCCGCGACGGCCGGCCTGGCGCCCACCGAGACCGCGCTGGTCGTCGAGCCGCGTCGTCCAGGGCATCGGCGCGGCGTTCATGATGCCGGCGACCCTCTCGATCATCACCAACGCCTTCCCGGCGGAGGAGCGCGGCAAGGCGATCGGCACCTGGGCGGGGGTCTCGGCCCTCGCGCTCGCGGTCGGGCCGGTCCTCGGCGGCTTCCTGACCGAGGAGGTCTCCTGGCGGGCGATCTTCTACATCAACCTCCCGGTCGCGGCCGGCGCGATCGTGGCCAGCCTCTTCGCCGTCCGCGAGTCGCGCGACGAGACCGTCGGCGCGCGAGATCGACTACGCCGGCGACCGCGACGCTGACCGCCGGGCTGACCGCGTTCGTCCTCGCGCTGGTCGAGGGCAACGCCTGGGGCTGGGGATCGCCGCGAGATCATCGGCCTGTTCGCCGGCGGCGTCGTGCTCCTCGGCGCCTTCGTCGCCATCGAGCTGCGGTGCGGGCGCCGATGGTCGAGTTCGCGTTCTTCCGCAACCGGCAGTTCGTCGGCGCGAACGCGGTCGCCTTCATCGTCAGCTTCGCGATGCTCGGGATGTTCTTCTTCATGGCCCTCTACATGCAGAACATCCTCGGCTACTCACCGCTCGAGGCCGGGCGTCCGCTTCCTGCCCTCGACGCTCATGATCGTGATCTTCGCGCCGCTCTCGGGGCGCCTCACCGACCGCATCGGGCCCCGCCCGCCGATCGTCGCCGGGCTCGCTGATCGTCACCGTCTCCCTCTACCTGCAGTCGCGGGTCGGCGTCGACACGGCCTACAGCCAGCTGCTCGTCCCGTTCGTCCTGATGGGGATCGGCATGGCGCTCGTGATGTCGCCGATGTCGACCGCGGCGATGAACGCCGTCGACGTGACCAAGTCCGGGCTCGCCTCCGGGATCCTCTCGATGTGGCGGATGGTCGGCGGCACCTTCGGCGTCGCCGTCCTCGGCGCGATCTTCCAGGCCGAGACGGGCTCGGCGATCGGCGGCTCGCCGACCGCAGTTCGTCGACGCCCTCGGCACCTCGCTGACGATCGCCGCCGCCGTCACGCTCGCCGGGCGCTGGGATCGCGGCCCTCACCCTCAGCGGCGGCATGCGCCGGGTCAACGAACGCGGCGACGCCGATGGCCGAGGCCGCCGCCGCCGAGGCGGTCGGCACCGGCGGCGAGGTCGCGGTCGAGCCGGCGCGCCTGCGCTAGAGCCGAGCGCCGCCGCAGACGCGGATAGGATGCGCTCCCGAAAGACGCGACCGACGAAGGAGAAACGTGGCCGTAGACGTAGCCGAAGTGACCAAGCTCGACGTGGAGCCCGGCGAGCTGCCGGAGACGATGGCGGCGTGGGTGATCCGCCAGGAGCGCGAGGGCGAGCCGAAGGACGCCTTCCAGCTCGAGGAGATCGAGGTTCCGGAGCCCGGCGCCTTCGAGGTGATCGTCCGCGTGATGGCGGCCGGCGTCAACTTCAACAACGTCTGGGCGTCGCTCGGCAAGCCGGTCTCGGTCTTCGGCTACGGCGACCACCCCGAGTTCGGCCACCACATCGGCGGCTCCGACGCGTCCGGGATCGTCTGGAAGGTCGGCGCGGGCGTCACCAAGCTGGAAGCCCGGCGACGAGGTCGTGATCCACTGCAACCAGGCCTCCTACGAGGACGTCGAGGTCCACGGCCTCGACCCGATGGCCGCGCCGAGCCAGGAGATCTGGGGCTACGAGACGACCTGGGGCTCGTTCGCCCAGTTCACGAAGGTCCAGGCGCAGCAGCTGCTGCCGAAGCCGCAGAACCTCTCGTGGGTCGACTCCTCGTCGCTACGGGCTCACCTACTTCACCGCCTACCGGATGCTCTTCAACCGCTGCAACATCCAGGCCGGGCACAACGTCCTGATCTGGGGCGCCGCCGGCGGGCTCGGCGTCTTCGCGACCCAGCTCTGCAAGGCGGCCGGCGCGAACGCCGTCGGCGTCGTCTCCTCGGCGGAGAAGGGCGAGCTGGTCAAGCAGCTCGGCGCCGTCGACTACATCGACCGCAACGAGTTCGCCGGGATGATGCGCAAGGGCGACGAGTCGAAGGACGAGGAGAAGGAGCGCTTCAAGGTCTCCCGCGCCTTCGGCAAGCGGGTCAAGGAGATCCTCGGCGACTCCCCCGACATCGTCTTCGAGCACGTCGGCAAGGCGACCTTCCCGACCTCGGTCTTCGTCGTCAAGCCGTTCGGCAAGGTCGTGATCTGCGGCGCCACCTCGGGCTACACGCTCGACTTCGACGTCCGCTACCTGTGGATGCGCCAGAAGGAGATCCTCGGCTCGCACTTCGCGAACGCGTACGAGTGCATGCGCGCGAACCAGCTGATGGCCGAGGGCAAGGTCCGGCCGGTGATCTGGCAGGCGATGGGCTTCGAGGGCGTTCCCGACGCCCACCAGCTCCTGCACGAGAACAAGCACCTCGGCAAGATCTCGATCATGGTCGGCGCCACCTCCGAGGACGAGGGCCAGGAGGAGGAGGGCGAGGGCGCGATCCGCGCCGAGGTGGGCGCATAGCCGATGCCGGTTCGCCCCGAGGTCAACCAGGTCTGCATCATCGACTGGCACGTCCACCCGTTCCGGGCGGACCGCTGGTTCGAGATCTGGCTGCCGGCGGCCGAGCGCGCGCTGGCGTTCGGCGCGACGAGCTGGACGATCACCCGCTCGATCGAGGACCCGCTCGCCTTCCGCCAGACGAGCGTCTGGCGCGACCGCGCCGACTTCGAGCGCTACTGGGCCTCGGACGAGGTCTCGACGATCCGCCAGGACGCGCTCAAGTACTACAACAAGCCGGCCCTGCCGACCTGGCACACGCTGGTCGCCGCGGACTCGGCCGTGGCCTCTGCCGAATCCCCCGAGGAGACACTCGCGGGAGACACGAACGGCGGCTAGGCGCGGAGTCAGGCCGCGGCGGCGATCGGCCGCGCGACCTCGGCGGCGAAGCTGCGGCTCGCCTCGATCAGGATCTCGACCATCGCCTCGGCGGCCGGCGAGCGCGAGCCCTCGGTGAGCGTCGCGGCCCAGACCCGGCGAAGGGGCGGCTTCGGCTTGATCGCGACGACCTCGACTCCCGGGTGCAGCGCGGTGAGGGCGAGGTCGGGGAGCAGCGTCACCCCGAGCTTCGCCGCGACGAGGCCCTGCAGGACCGCGTAGTCGTCCGACTCGTAGGACACCTGGGGCTCGAAGCCGGCCTCGCGGCAGGCGAGCGTCACCATCTGGCGGCAGGTCGAGTCGCACTGCCCGCGCAGCCACGGCTCCTCGGCGAGCTCGGAGAGCTCGATCGCCGGCCGCTTCGCCAGCGGGTGGTCCTTCGGCAGCGCCGCCCACATCCGGTCCTCGAGGAGCAGGTGGTACTCGACGTCGCGGTCCGCCTCGGCCTCGACGAGGTCGTAGTCGAAGAGCAGGGCGACGTCCGACCTCGCCGCGCTTGAGCGCCGGGAAGGAATCCTCGGGGTCGGCCTCGCGGAGCTCGAGCTTCACCTCCGGGAACCGGGTGGTGAACTCCGCGGCCGCGGCGGTCACCAGCGTCGCCGAGGCGCTCGGGAAGCTCACGAGGCGCAGCTTCCCGCCGCGCATCCCGGCGAGGGCGGCCAGCTCCCGCTCGGCCTCCTCGAGGCGGCAGAGCACCGCGTCCGCATGGGCGACGAGGACCTCGCCGGCCTGCGTCAGGTGGACGCCGCCGCTGGCGCGCTGCACGAGCTTCTGGCCGACCTCCTTCTCGAGGGCGGCGAGCTGCTGGCTGACGGCCGACTGCGAGAGATAGAGCTCGTCGGCCGCGGCCGAGAAGGAGCCCTGTCGCGAGATCTCGCGAAGCACCCGCATCCGCTTGACATCGAGCATAAGCAGAACTTATCACACACCCTCGAAATCCATATTGCGCTTATACGGCATGCGTGGGAATCTCA
>CAWJOD010000011.1:0-10961 GCA_963844425.1 uncultured Thermoleophilia bacterium
AGCGCGCTGGGGAGTTGCTATTTCTCGACCCTTGACCTCGAACTTACGCGGCGCGGCGGCCGCCTGCGATCGGGGTGAGCGGGCGAATGTCGTGGGGCGGGCTCGCGGGGTCGAGCTCCGGCATCGCGGCGCGAGAAAGGGCGAGCTCATAGCCGGCTGCGAGCTCGGCCATCGACCGCTCCCAGGTGCGCTCGCGGGCCGCGGCTCGGCCGCCGGCGCCGAGGCGGTGGCGCAGACCGGGCGATGAGGCGAGATCGGCGACCGCGGTGGCGACCGCCTCGGGGTCGGCCGGGCGGAGCAGCCCGCTGTCGCCGTCGCGGATGAGCGAGGCGGGCCCGCCGGCGTCGACCGCGACGACCGGGACGCCGCTCGCCTGCGCCTCGACGATCACCTGGCCGAAGGTGTCGGTCTGCGAGCAGAAGAGGAAGACGTCGGAGCTCGCGTAGGCCTTGGCGAGCTCCTCGCCCTCGAGCCAGCCGAGGAAGGTCGCGTGCTCGCCGAGCGCCTCGCGCAGCATCTCCTCCTCGGGCCCGCCGCCGGCGAGCAGCAGGTGCAGGCGCGGGTCGCGCTCGCGGGCGAGCAGGAAGGACTCGGCGAGCAGGTCGGCGCCCTTCTCCTTCGTCAGCCGGCCCGCGTAGAGGACGCGGAGCTCGCCCGGATAGGCGGCCTCGTCGCGCTTCAGCGGGTCGAAGCGGGCGAGGTCGACGCCGCGCGCCCAGCGACCGATCTTCTCCTCGCCGATCCCGAGCGAGCGCAGCGAGAGGTCGGCCGCGGAGCTCGGCGAGAGCACCCGCTCGCACTGGCCGTAGAAGAGCGACAGCGCGATCCGCATCCCGTGCTCGATCGCCGGATCGCCGGTGCGCAGGCCCGCGTAGGCGGCGAGCTCGGTGTGGTAGCTGCCGAGCGTCGGCATCTTGCCGATCCGGGCGACCAGCGCCGCGGCGACTCCGGCCGGGCCCGGCGAGGCGAGGTGGACGAGGTCGTAGCGGCCCTCGGCGATCGTCTCCACCAGCGACGGGACCGCGGGGACGCCGATCCGCAGGCCTGCGTAGAAGGGGACCTCGACCTCGGCGACCGCGGGCAGGCGGCGGTCGACGGCCGGGTCGGTGCCGATCACCTCGACCTCGAAGCCCGGGACGCCCAGCTCGCGAACCCGCTCGAGCGTGTGGCTGACCCCGTGCATCGAGCCGATCGCGTCGACGACCAGAGCGATCCGGCCGGGCTCGCCGTCGCGCGGCGCGAGCTTCGCCTTCTCGCCGCCGAGGAAGGTCGCAGCGGCGACGTAGGGGATCGCCGGCACGCAGGAGTCGAAGACGGCGCGGACCGCGTCGCCGTACCCCTCGCCGGCGCTCGCCGCGCCGGTGACCTCGGAGACGGCGCTGCGCAGCATCCGCTCGTGGGTTGTGCGGGCGCGGCGCTGGAGGTCGGCGTGGCTGAAGTGCTCGTCCTGCATCAGCTCGATCAGCGCGCGCGGGTCCTGGTCGAGGTCGACCCGCTGGAGCCATGCCTGCAGCAGGGCGCGGGCATCGTCGGGACCGAGGTCGGCCCCGCCCTCGCCGCGGCGGACGCTCCCCCTCGCTGACGACCCGCTCGGCCATCTTCAGCACGGCGTCCGGGGAGACAACGGCGACCGACCTCCTCCGCTTCGCGTCCGGGGGCGGTCGGGTCGCGGGTGACCAGCGCGCGGACAGCGAGGGCCATCGCCGAATGCGCCCACTTCGCGGCGCTGCCCTGGGCGCCCTTCGCCTCGGCAGCAGCCGATGGCGGATGTGGGCGAGAAACTCCTCCGGGGCCTTCGCCGGCGGCGTCTCCGTGTAGGTGCGGCCGATGTCGACGCCGGCGTGGTCGTCGGAGCCGCCGACGCCGGTGCCGCCGTGGGTCTCGATGTAGACCGCGGCGGGGAGGTTGAGCTCGCGGGCCCGCGAGCCGTTGCGGATCTCCCAGATCGGGAAGAGCTCGGCCAGGCGGCGGCGGTGGCGCGGCGTGAGGGGGGCCTCGACCGCGTAGAAGGGATGGGCGAGCGCGCAGGTGATCTCGTGCTCGTGCAGGTAGGCGGCGCAGGACTCGACGTTGCCGGCATGGGCCTGGAGCCAGTCGTGGTCGGCGGGGGTGATCCCGTAGCAGAGCACGTGCACGGCCTGGGGCTCGCCGGCGAACCAGGTCGTGAGCTCCTCGGAGATGAAGACGTCGGGGCGGTCGGCGATCTCCAGGCAGCCCGCGATCGTGTCGTGGTCGGTGATCGTCACGAAGTCCATGCCGCGCCGCTTCGCGAGGTCGTAGACCTCCTGCGGCGGGGTCGCGCACTCGGGCAGCCCGACGCTGCGCTGCACGCCCAGCTTCGAGACCTCCGAGGCGGTCGAATGACAATGCATGTCGGCCCTGGCACCCAGCGCGGTCTTCGGTGTGACCGTCTCCATCTGGTTCCTCTCTCTCATCGATTTCTCTGCCGTCTATTTCAACGGCGCCCGGGCGAGCCAGGTGAAGCTGCGGTATCCGGCCGGTGAATTACCGGTGAATGCAGGCGTTTCACGGTGCGTTGGTCAGACATTCACGGGATCGCAACGGGTCCGGGCGGCGAGCCGTCGAAGCTGCCGAGATGGCCTCCCTCACCGGTAGCGGGATCTCGGTGGCGCGCGGTGAGATCGAGGTGCGGGTCGATCCCGATCCGCTGCGGCTCACGGTCCTGCGCCGGGGAGCGCCCCTGATCGCCGGTCGTGCGCCCCTGGGCCTGCGCCGGGACCGGCGGCGACAAGCTCGTGCAGCTCACCGAGGGCGTGCTCGACGAGGAAGAGCGCGAGGGGATCGAGTGGCCGCAGGCGGCCGAGCTGCGCCCGGCCGGGGTCGACCGGCTCGAATTCGGGGGGACGCTCGCCGGCGGTCGCGGGTTCACGCTCGAGGTCGCGCTCGCGGGGCGGTCCACCGTCGAGCTCGAGTTGCGCTGCGAGGGAGCGCCGCTGCGCACCGGGATCGCCTGGCCCCAGGCCGAGGGCGAGGCGCTCTCCGGCCTCGGCGCCCGCCACGGGCTCGCCTTCGATCAGTCGGGGCGGACCGTTCGCCTCGGTGCCGACCGGCGCTACACCGGGCCCGACTGCCCCGAGGACATGCTCGAGATCGGCGGGATCCCGATGGGCGATTACAGCCCTGCGCCGTGGCTGGTCTCCAGCGCGGGCTGGGCGCTGTGGATCGAGACCGACGGGGCCGGCTGTGAGTTCGACCTGGCCGAGCAGGTCTCGGCATCCGTGCGGCCGCCCGCCGGCCCGCTGCGCGCTCGCTTTTTCTGCGACCCCACACCGGCCGCCGCGCTTCGCCGCTACTGCGCGCTGACCGGGATGCCGGCGCTCCTCCCCGAATGGGCCTACGGGCATTGGAAGAGCCGCGACGTCTACGAGCACGAGCGCGACGTGCTCGAGGACCTCGACGGCTACGTCGAGCACGGGCTGCCGCTCGACGCGATCGTGATCGACTCGCCCTGGGAGACGCAGTACAACACGTGGAAGTTCAACCCCGAGCAGTTCCCGGACCCGCCGGGGATGATCGGGCGGCTGCGATCGGAGGCGGTGCGGACGGTCGTCTGGGTGACGCCGTGGGTCAACCTCGACAGCGCCGAGGGCCAGCGGCCGCCCGACCCGGTCTCCGAGCGCATGCACCTCGAGCCGGCGCCGAACTACGCCGAGGGCGTCGCCGAGGGCCACTTCGTCCGCGGCCCCGACGGCGAGCCCTACGTCGCGCGCTGGTGGATGGGCACGGGCTCGATCGTCGACTTCACCTCGAAGCGGGCGTGCGAGTGGTGGAAGCGCCAGGCCGCCGAGGCGCTCGCGCTCGGGGTCGAGGGGATCAAGGCCGACGACGGCGAGGGCTACTACTTCCCGCCCGACGTCACCTTCGCCGACGGCCGCACGGGGGCCGAGGTCGCCTGGGAGTACGGCCTGCTCTACCGCCGGACGATGCAGGAGGTGCTGGACGAGGTCCACCCCGGCAGGGGCGTGCTCTTCGGCCGCAGCGGCTGGACCGGCCAGCAGTCGGTCGGCCTGCTCTGGGGCGGCGACCAGGCCTCGGACTTCTATTCCCTGCGAACGCTCCTGGCCGCGACGCTGACCGCGGCGATCAGCGGCTTCTCGAACTGGTCGCACGACGTCGGCGGCTACCTCGGCAAGCGGCTGGTCGAGCGCTGCCCGCCCGAGCTCCTGATCCGCTGGGTCCAGTTCGGCTGCTTCACGCCCCTGATGCAGGCCCACGGCCGCTTCGCCCAGGAGGCCTGGCGCTATGACCGCCCGACGCTGGACACCTACCGCGACTACGTGCTGCTGCACGAGCGCCTCGTCCCCTACATCCGCTCCGCCGCGGCGACCGCGGAGCGATGCGGGCTGCCGATCATCCGCCCCTTGCCGCTGCTCGACCCGTCCGACCGGATCGGCTGGCAGATCACCGACGCCTACGGCTTCGGCCCGGCGCTCTGGGTCGCTCCGGTCGTCGACGAGGGCGCGAGCTCGCGCCCCGTGCACCTGCCCCGCGGGCGCTGGATCGACTTCTGGACCGGCGAGCGGGTCGCGGGCGGCGAGACGATCCTCGCCGACGCCCCGCGCGAGCGGATCCCGGTCTGGGTCCGCGAGGGCTCGATGCTCCTCACCCATCCCGCCGGGGCGGTCGCCTCCGGGCTCGGGCTCGACGGCGAGGCCGACCGGCCGCTCGAGGCGACGCTCTGGGGCCGGCCGCGGCTCGGCCACGCGGCGGCGCGGCTCGCCGACGGGACGAAGGTCACCTGGCGGGACGGGGAGTGGGAGGCGCCGCCCGGGCGCGAGGTGCGATTCGCGGAGGCGTAGGGGTGGATACCGAAAGCGCACGCATACGGTGCATTACGGAATCCACCCTTGGCTCCTCCCCACGTGCCCGCGACCGAGGCGCCCTGGGCCGCGGATGCGACGCTCTGGTCCCTCGCCCGTGCCCTCGCGCCTTCCCCGCTTTTCAACGTCTCGCACACGAGTCGTTCACAGGTTCGCGCCCGGCCGCGGCGAAGGATCCTGCACGTGAGGGTGTTCTGGTCAGTGCTGGGGTTCTGCCTGCCGCTCGCGGCGCTGGTCCTGCTGAGCGGCTCGACGCTCGCCGAGGAGCTGGGCGAGGCGCCCGCGTGGGCTCTTGCCGGCGCTCTCGCCGCGCACGTGGCGACCGTGGCGCTCCGGGCCGAGGCGTGGCGGCTCGCCGTCAACTCGATCGCCGGCGGCGGGATCCCGCGGCCGCGCATGCACGCGGCGTGCGCGGCCGGGTTCGGAGCCGGCGTCGTGCAGGCCGCCGCGGCGGCGCCGGCGCGGGCGTTCGCGCTTCGCCGCCTGGCCCCGGTGAGCTCGCCGAGCTTCGCGCAGACCCTCGTCGCCGAGGGCCCGGTGATCGCGGGCGAGGCCGTGCTCGCCACTCTCCTGCTCACCGCCGCGGCGCTGACGATGCCCGCGCTCGAGGCGGTTCCCCCATGGGCGGCGCTCGCCGGCCTGGGGATCTCCGCCGCCGCCCTGGTCGCGATGCGCGCCTCCCTCGCCCGGTTCGCGGGACGCCGGCTCGCCGCCGGCCTCTCGGTGCTCGCCGACCGGCGGCGGCGAATCGCCTTCGCCTCGCTGATCGCCGCCCTCACCGCCTTCGGGATGCTCCGCGCGTGGTTCCTGCTCGCCGGCTTCGCCCTCCCCCACGACCCGGCGAGCGTCGCGGTCATCTTCGCCACCCTCGGCATCTTCGGGACGCTCCCGTTCGGCCCCGCGGCCACAGCGGGGGCGATGGTCGCCGTGTTCGGCACGGTCGACGCCGCCGCCGCTGCCGCGGCGGGGCTGGCGCTCGCGGCGACCTCGGTGCTCGCCGTCGCCCTCTACGGCAGCGTCGCCCTCGCCTGGCTCGGCCTGGGCCGCGGCCACGGCGGGCTCGCGGCCGAAACCCGGTCGGCTCCGGTCTAGGATCGCGCCGAATGCTCGTCGCTCGCGCCTCCGCCCCCGCCCGGGTCGCCCTCGCCGGAAATCCGTCGGACGGATACGGCGGCCGCGTGCTCAGCCTCGCGATCGAGAACTTCCGCGCCCGGGTCGAGGTCCGCGAGTCGGACCGGCTCGAGATCCTGCCGTCGGCCCAGGACCATCATCGCTTCGCCGACGTCCACGAGCTCGTCTCGGACGTGGCGGCGAACGGCTACTACGGCGGGTCGCGGCTACTGAAGGCGGCGATCAAGCGGCTGTCCGAGGAGGTCGAGCTTGAGGGCCACTTCACGATCGGATACGAGACCGAGATCCCGCGCGCAGTCGGTCTCGGCGGCTCGAGCGCGATCGTGATCGCGACGATCCGCGCCCTGCTCGACTTCCAGGGCATCGAGATCGAGCCCGCTCGCCTCGCCGAGCTCGCGCTCTCGGTCGAGACCGAAGAGCTCGGGATCACCGCCGGGCTCCAGGATCGGATCGCCCAGGCCTACGGCGGGCTCACCTTCATGGACTTCGATCCCGCGCTCGCGGCCGAGAGTCGCTACGAACGCCTCGACCCCGAGCTGCTGCCGCCGCTGTTCATCGCCCACCTCCCCGCCGCAGGCGAGCCCTCGGAGCTGCCCCATGCCGAGCTCCGCCGTCGCTGGCGGGCGGGCGAGACGGAGGTCGTGGAGGCGATGGGGAACCTCGGCGAGATCGCCACGCGCGCCCGCGACGCGCTCGTCGAGGGCGATCGGGAGGGAGTCGGCGCCGCCATCGACGCCACGTTCGGGGTGCGCCGCCGGCTCGCGACCCTCGATCCGCGCCACGTCGAGCTCGTCGAGCTCGCTCGTACCGCGGGCTCCGCGGCCAACTACTCGGGCTCGGGTGGGGCGATCGTCGGGACATACGAGAATCGCGACCACCTCGGCGAGATCGAGCTCGCCCTGACCGCCGCCGGAGCCGAGGTCGCCGCCTGCGTGCCGTCTCCACAACTCGTTCACAACTAGCGCCCGAAACCGATCTAGGGTCGCCGGATGGGGGCCGCCGCGGGCCTGCGCGCAGCCATCGAGACGAAGCCGGTCTGGGAGTCGGCGGCCGTCGCGATCGCCGCCGGGGTCGGGGTCACGGCGTTCTTCTCGCTCGGCCTGCTCGGCGTGATCCGCTACGCCGAGTTCCGCCGCCAGCAGCGGCCGATGCTCTCGGCGCTGTTCGGGCTCGTCGGCCTGCTCGCGCTCGCGGTCGCCGCCGGCACGGTCGTCTACGGGCTGGTCGTGGTCGCCTAGTGCGGGACGTGCAACCGATCCCGGAGCAGCTCGAGCTCCGAGCGTAGGTCGGGGAGGAACGGGAGCTCGGGGTGGGTGTCGCAGAGCAGCTCGAGGGTGGAGATGTAGTGGTCAAGGCGCTCCGGCGAGGCCTCGCGTGGGTGCTGCCGCAGATCGCGGCTGCTGGCGAGCTTGTCGGCGGCGTAGATCGCCGACACGCAGCGGTCGCGGGCGACCCGTCGGCGGTGCTCGGCCTTGCGCTCGGCGTAGGACTCGATCTCAGCGTCCTCGGTCATCGCCTCGACAAGGTCACGGACGCGATCGCCGAAGCGCTGGCCGATCTCGTCCAGGTCGGTGTCGGTGTCCTCGACGACGTCGTGCAGGAACGCCGCGGCGAGCACCTCCTCGTCGCTGATCCCGTACTCGAACAGGACCTCGGCCACTGCGACCGGGTGACCGATGTCGGTATCGCCGCGGCGGCGGGAGCCGTGGTGCGCCTCGAGCGCCATGGAGTAGGCCTCACGCAGAAGTTGTGAGCTACGTGCGAAGGCCGGCGGAGGTTGGGCCGCCGGTTCGGTCGTAGTTGTGGCCGCCGCTCGCACCGGCACTGACAGTGTGCCGCAAAATCACCCGCTCAGGCTGGTTCGCTCCAGTTCTGCCTGTGCCCGCGCCGCCCGCTCTCGTGCCTCCCGCTCCGCGCGCTCGGCCTGCTCGAGGTCCTCGCGCGCGCTCTCGGCCTCGCGCTCCGCCCGCCGCCGCTCCTTCGCCAGCTCGAGCTGCTTGTCCGCGGCGCGTTCCAGCCGGTCCCAGGTCCCGGCCTTCTCCTGCGCGGCCCAGAACTCGCGGAAGCGC
The DNA here is from genome assembly GCA_963844425.1 of uncultured Thermoleophilia bacterium. Taxonomy (GTDB): domain Bacteria; phylum Actinomycetota; class Thermoleophilia; order Solirubrobacterales; family 70-9; genus DASUSH01. The sequence continues at coordinate 8,042 of CAWJOD010000011.1, forward strand.
TCGAACAGGTGCCCGCGGCGCGCCTCGAGGTAGACGATCAGCACCTCCAGGCCGCGGTACGAGGTCCGGCTCGGTGCCGCGCGCGCCACCTCCGGATCGAGGTCGGGCTCGTCGCCCGCGCGACGGCGGAGCGCCTCGGCGTCGGCATGGCGCAGGTCGTCGAGCTGCGCCTGCACAACGGGGATCGTCACGTCGCAGTCGTGCATGTCTCCGAGCAGCCCCTGCAGCTCGCGGGCGCGGCGGCGGGCCGACACCGCCGGGCGGCCGAAGCAGATCTCGGTGATCTCGAGCACGTAGCGCAGCCGCTTGGCCGCGATCCGCATGTCGTGCTGCTCGGTTACCCCATCCGGATCGAGCGCCCGCGGCGCGAAGGAGCGCAGCTCGTCGAGCCGGACCTGAAGGATCCTGGCGGCGTTCTCGACCAGCGGGCCCTCCGGATCGAGCTTCTTCACCCTCCGGGCCTTCATCGGTTCGCCGTCAGCTCCGCGATCCGCGAGGAGAGCGCCTCGAGCCGCTCCGGCGCGACCTTGGAGGCGAGCTCATCGTTGACGCTCGCCTGCTCACCTCGGATCCTCGGCGACGAGCCCCGCGATCCCGCGGCGGTCGGGTGCCGCGAGCCCCTCGGCGAAACGCTCCAGCATCTCGATCGAGACGTCGCGGTCGCGGCGCTCGCCAAGCGCGTCGGCGAGCGCCTTGACCTCGGCCAGCACCACCGCGTGGTCCTCTTCCGGGAAGCAGGGCTCGAAGATCTCGAGCGCGGCGCGCAGGCGGCGGGTGGCGACCCGCATCGCGTGCAGCCTCTCGATCTCGGTCAGATCGAGAACATCGTGGGCGTGCTCGACGACCTCGGCGGCACGCACCGCAACGACGCGGACGGCCACCTCCCCGTAGGGGTCGCCCGGATCGAGGTCGGGAATCTCGCGCGCCTTGGCCAAGGGCGCGACGAGTCTACGGACGATCAGGCCGTGAGGACCTTTGCCGCGCCGTTGGAGGAGCCGTTCGAAAGCTGGTCGAGGATGATCCCCTCGCGCAGGCCGCCCTTGCCGATCTGAAGCGGCTGGCCGAGCAGCTCGGAGAGCTTCTCGAGCAGGAGGACCCCCGCGGGCAGCAGCTCGACGCGACGGGGGTCGAGCTCGAAGCGGCGGGCCACGTCCTCCACCGGGTCGCCGGCGAGGACGCGGACGGCGCGCTCGAGCGTCTCGTACTCGAGCACCGTGCCGACCAGCTTCGAGAGCGAGGTCGCGCTGCCGCCGACCGCGACGGCCTGCTCGGGGTGGTCGACCTCGACGTCGGCGAAGAAGTCGTCGATGTGATCGCGAAGCTTGCGGACCTCGGACGGAGACGGCGGGTCGGCCTCGAGGAAGTCGTCGGCAAGCGAGCCCGAGCCGATCGGGAACGAGCGAACCTCCCGGACCCCGTCGGCGACGGTGCCGAGGATGATCTCCGAGGATCCGCCGCCGACGTCCACGACGCCGATCGAGCCGTCGACCGGGTGCCCGAGCGTCTTCGTCGCGCCGATGAACGCGAGGCGCCCCTCCTCCTCCTCGCTGAGGACCTGGACCGCCATCCCCGCGGCGTCCTCGAATGCGGCGACCGCCTCGTCGCGGTTGTCGGACTCCCGGATCGCGGCGGTGGCGACGATCCGGATCGCCTCGGCGCCGATCTCCTCGGCGAGCCGGACCTGGGTCGCGACGACCTCCGCGACCTCGGCGACCTTCGCGTCGTCGATCTTGCCGTCGTGGCGGGAGGCCTTGCCGATCCGCGTGTAGGCCCGCTGCTCCATCACCTTGCGCAGCTGTCCCTTCTGGGGCTCTGCGACCAGGACGCGGGTCGTATTGGAGCCGATATCGATCGCCGCGCAGAGCATCAGGGCCTGAAGTCCATGTTGTCAGAGAATTCGGATGGCGCTGGGCACGGAAACATCCTGTTCACATGCCGGTCACCGATAGATAACCGTCTTTGCGGAGATCGCGCGTAAGTTCCCTGCAATGGCGAGGAAAACACTCGAGCCAGGGACCACGGGAGGCGCTTCGGCCCCTCCCGAGATCGCGGCCGGATCGGACCGCGGCGAGGACACGCCGGAGGCCCTGCGGGGACGCCTCGGCCTCAACGTCCCGGACGGGTGGTGGCCGTCGGCGCCGCTCCTGAAGGCGTTCGAGGCCGCCGGGTTCGGCTGGGCCCAGGTTCATTCCCCGCCACCGTCGGTGCTCGCCACCCCGCGGCTCTGCGCCGCCCACGCCGCCGTCATGGCGGCGACGCTCGAGACCACCGGGCTGAGGACGGTCGTCCACGGCCCGAACAGCTTGCTGGCCGGCTCCGAGCCGGCCGACCGCGCATTCGAGGGGTTGCTCTCATGGGCGTCGGAGATCGGCGCCGAGCAGGTCGTCTACCACGCTCGGGCCCTCCCCGACGACCCCACTTCGGAGAGCGCTCTGCTCTTCGAGACCCGCTCGCTGGCGCGGCTCGCATCGCGCGCCGAGCGCCTGGGGGTGACGATCGCGATCGAGAACCTGGCGCCGGTGTTCCCGGGCCTCGAATTGCTCTCGGCGAACCCGATGACGCTTCGCGGGCTGGCCCACCGGATCGGCTCCGACCGGGTCGGCATCTGCCTCGACCTCGGCCACGCGCACATCGTCGCCGACCTCCGCCACACCTCGATCGAGCGCCTGATCGAGCCCGTTCTCGACGTCGTCACCGTCTTCCACGTCCATGACAACCTCGGCGGCCGGCTCGGCGCCCCGAGCAGCCATCGCGAGACGGCCGGGATCGACCCGCTGCGCCTCGACCTCCACCTCCCTCCCGGGCGCGGAAACCTGCCCTGGGAACGGATCGCGCCGCTCCTCGCGGAGCACGAGGCGCCCCTGGTCATGGAGCTCCATCCGCCCTACCGGCCCCGCATCGCCGACGCCTACCGGGCCGG
>CAWJOD010000012.1:0-142216 GCA_963844425.1 uncultured Thermoleophilia bacterium
TCCTGTGCTTTCCGTGGTTTCTGTATTGGGAGATCGCTTGGCTCACGATCCACAACGACTTCAAGCCAGGCGATCGCCTGCTCGACCTCGGCGGAAGCTCCTCGCTTTTCTCCTACTTTCTCGCCTCGAAGGGTCTCGAGGTCACCACGGTTGACCTGCAGGAGGTCCTTGTCGAAAATGCGAACGAGGTCGCGAGGCGGACCGGCTGGGACCTCGACAATCGCGTTATGGACATGCGCGATCTGCGCCTCGAAGGCGGATTCGACCACATCACTTCCGTCTGCGTCTTTGAGCACATTCCGATCAGCGGGCGGATCAAAGTCAATACCGGCGTACGGCGACTGCTGCGCGAAGGGGGGACCTTCAGCATCACTTTCGACTACAAGAACCCCTCGAGGGCAGCAGAGATTTCGTTCGCCGGAGGCGGTTCGCGACCAGTTCGTCGTGCCGTCCGGACTCGACGTCCGCGGCAATCCGAGGTTCGAGGACAACGGCGAGCTATACCTGTTCGAATCCGTTCTACCGTAAGGAAGCTTGGAGCCGGGGATGGAAGCCGCTTTACCTATTCCGTCGCGAGTTCCCACTGCGCGAGGCCTTCCACACCAAGACATCGAACGACTACACGTTTGGCGCTTTGTTCATGCAGCGATGAACGAGACCGTCGACGAGATGCGAGCGCACTGGAAGGCGTTCGCGGCGGAGAACGCCATGTTCTACATCGCGGCGGAGCGTGAGGACTGGACCTTCGACGAATTCAAGGCCACCGGGAAACCGATCGTCGACGACCTAGTCGAGTGGATCGGCCCCGCCGCGTCTCGGCAATCAGCGCTTGAGATCGGATGCGGACTCGGCCGGCTCCTCCATCATCTCGCCGACCACTTCGAGCGCGTAGTAGGTGTTGACATTTCACCCGAGATGATCGAGCAGGCAGTGGCGTTCGGGCTCCCGGGAAACGTCGAAGTCGAGGTCGCCAACGGCAAGGACCTCGGGCGCCGCGGCGAGGCCGAGCAGGACGTGATCGTGTCGTTTCTCGTCTTCCAGCACATCCCAGATGAATCGATCGTCGCTGGCTACCTGCGGGAGATAGAGCGTGTTCTGAAGCCGGCGGGCAAGGCCGTGCTCCAGTTCGATACGCGCCCAAGCCGCGCATTCCGACGGGGACTGCTCCGGCTCCCAGACAAGCTCTTGCCGAGAACGAACCGGAGGTTCATCAGGCGGTATCCGCTGCCGGACCCCCGCGACAGCTAGCCGATTCGGCTGGACTCACGGTGCTGGACGAGCGCTGGCGAGGGACCGAGCGGCATTACCTGCTCTTAACCGCCGCGTAATCCCGGCCCTGCGTCGTCGCTCCAGCCGCTCGGAACGAATCCGAATTTTTCCTCGAAGCGCCGCATCTCGTCGACCAGTGAGGCGCGTATCGCTGCGCGAAAGACCTCGATCGGCTTCGACATTCGCGACCCGTCGGGAGGTGGCGCGGCGAATCGGGGTCAGGAACATCTGCCGCTGGCGCTCCGGAAGCCGGAGCAGGGCCCTCGCCACCGGGGCCCGCCTGAGGCGCCACCCGAACTGGGTCATCGAACGCTTTTCGACTCTTCGATTCTCCTCCTCGTCGAAGATGGGCGAATCGAAATCGGGGTCGGCGCCGATGAATTGGAGGATGCGAGCGAGGGTCGGACGGCGCGAGCGCAGAAGATCGGCGTTATCGACGACGAGAACATTTTTCGCCGGAAAGGACTTGGTGTAAAGGTCGAGCTGCGTCGCATAGCGGCTCTGCGCCAGGTACGGATTGAACGGGTTGTCGGGGTCGGCGAAGGCCTCTCGAGGCGGCCTGTCTTCGGCTTGGTTCGTCAACACCTGAATACATCGACACAGCACGCTCCACCGGCTCGCGCACCAGGTAGATGATGCGAGCGTCGGGTAGAACGGCGAGAATTCTCCTCGGCACATCGTCGAACAGGGGAGCGAATGAATACGATGGGGATGCCTCGCCGCGGACGGGAAGACTTCCGTCGAAGTAGTCCGCATATTGTCTATCCGCGCCAAGCAGTCGGGGTTCTGAAAGAACTTCATCTCTTTCCCACGAGGCATCCAGATTTGCGGGTGTGCGCTCAGGTAGCGGTGAAGACTGCTCGTGCCCGCCTTCCCCGCGCCGACGATGAGGAACGTTGGCAGCGCGGGCCGTTCGCTGGGAGTGAAGAACCTGAGCCGGTGGCCCGGGACAAGGTCCCGACACCACCAGCATTGGTGAGGGCCATGATCCAGGCTTGCGATTCCCCAGCCGAGGCGGCGAATCCGGTCTTCGGTGCCGTAGATGAGTCGTGGAGGCCGACAGCCGTCGCATTCGAGCGCTCCGAAACGAACGCGCTCGCCTGTTGCTGCTTCGCTTTGATGCCAGGAGGTGATGAGCGTCATATTCCGGTGTCGTCACAGCTGGCTTCGATGACGTAGTAGGGGGCAAGGTCTTCGTGGCCCCGACGGAGCGCCCACTCCTCCCAGGCCAGATATGCGGCGAGCCCAGGCCGCCAGAACTCGAAATACCTGGCGCCGACGAACACCGGAACCAGAGTCGCGAACCGCGCTTCGGCGGACGGGCCAGCGCCGAAGCTGAACATTGGTCGTACTGCGCCGGGAACACGTCGTCCGCCGGTCGGCCGAGCAGTCTGGGGACCAAGCGCTCGGTTAGCTCGAATGGGAGTAGACGGTTGGCCAGGCTTGGCGGCGAATTACGTCCGGACAGCACGGCGAGGAACCGGCCACCCGGGCGGAGATACGCCGCGATGTTGCCGATGGCGGGCTCGAGTGCGCTGACATGCTCGAGCGTAAAGCTGCTCACGACGACATCGAACCTCCCCGCCAGCTCGGGGCGATAGTCGCGGAGATCCGCGACCACGGTCTCGTCGTAGGCACCTCCGGCCGCTCGATTCAGTTCGCCTTGGGAGAGATCGAGACCCACGTAGCTACCGACACGCGATCGAAGATCGGGCGAGAGAGTTGGTGTGGCACCGGCCCCTACATCCAGGACCGAGACGCCCGGACGGACGGCCGCCGCCAGCCTCGTGAGGAATCCACCTTCGTATCCTCGTGTGTACGTCCGTCGGCGGGTGCCGCGCAGGCCCGATGAATGCGTCCGCAGCCGCCTTCGGCGCTCGGGCATATGCGCATGAATTCCGGTGCGACAGTCCGCGATACACGCCCTTCATACCCCCCAAGAAGCGATCGACCTGTATCGCCGAGTGCGGCGTCGCCGCAATCGGCGAGTTTCTGCGCCAATTCGTCATCCCCGAGCACCTTGAGGATCTCCTCGCGGAGTCCCAACTGGTCGCCCTCGTCGACCAGTCGAGCGCAAGGGCCGAGCACTTCTGGAAGCGAGCCATTCCGGTAGCCGACGACGGGCGTTCCGACCTTCAGCGCCTCAGCGGCGGCGAGCCCGAAACCTTCGGACCAGTTGCTCCGATCCTCGTGACGGCTCGGCTGGACGAGGACGTCGCATCCGGCCACGAACCTCACGGCGTCCTCTACGGAGAGGACCAGATCTGAACGATGCCCGAGAAACCGGACCCGATCGCTCACGCCCATGTCGTCTAGGCGAGCGCGGACATGCTTCGCAAATCCTGCGTACGCTCGATTCTCGCCGCCCAGGTAGACGAACCGAAGATCGTTGCGAGCCGCAACCAGACTCGGGATCGTTTCAGCAAGCTCGAGTTGGCCCTTCGGCGGGCAAAGCCTCCCCGAGAGGACTATCACCTTGGCGTCTGCCTCAAATCCGAGCGAAGACCGCACTGTGGTCCTCGCGACTGTCTTGTCGAATTCGTAATCGGGTATGCCTGGGTAAACCACTTCCACTTTCCGGCGCTGCGCAGTGCCGAACGTTGCGGCCGCCGTCTCACTGATCGCGACAACGCGGTTCATGAACATTCCGATCAGGCGCGCGCGTTTGCCTTCCAAGGCGAGATCGACGCGCAGCCAGACTGTCCGCACGGGCAAAGATATTCGTGAGCAGGCAACGATTAACGCCGCCTTCGCTCCATTTGCATGGACCACGCCGGCACCGAGTCGGCGAAGACAACCTCGGAGCTGAAGCGATCCCTAGGAGTCGAGGAGCAGGAACCGACCGGGGACCACAACCACGGGGTAGCCGATCTGACGGAGGCGGGCCGCCAGCTCCCATGCTCGAGCACCACCACCGCGTTCACCCACTCTTGGGGAAGGCCAGACTCGAGGAGCATCTGGAGGAGCCCCTCCGCGCCGCCGATCTCCGAATACGCGGTGACAAAAGTGACCGGTACCGGGCTCGCATCCTGCTCGGGCGACAAGCGGTCGTCCGCGACCGCATGTCCGTCTCGTACGTTCTCAGTCAGTGAATCAGCCCATCCGTTTCTCGATCGTCGTCGTAACGCTTGACCGGCCCGAGCCGCTCGGCCACACCCTACGGAGCCTCGCCGCCTGTGACCCGCCTCCTTACGAGGTAATCGTCATCGACGCCGATCCAGACCGAGGGTCGGAACCGATCGTGCGCGACGCCGACCACGGCAGCACCTGGACGCGGACTCTCTACGCGGTCGCGGAGCCGGGCTTGAGTTCCCAACGAAACGCTGAAGTCAGTCTGGCCACCGGCGACATCGTGGTCTTTCTAGACGACGACATTGAGCTCGATTCCGGTTTCCTCGAAGCCCTGACTCGCGCCTACCAAGACGACGAAATAATTGGAGCGACTGGTCGCGTCATGAGCCCGAAAGGCGCCGGTTTGGCACGAAGAGCGCGCCGATCCGCCGGTTCCTTTTTCCCGGCGGCCGCGAGGGCACGATGACCGGCTTCGGATACCCGCGGCGAATCCTGAATCCGGATACCCCCAAAGACGTCGAGTGGATGCAGGGGTGCTTCATGAGCGGTCGTCTCGACGTCGTGCGCCAAGTTCCCCACGACGCGGTGATCGCAGCTCGGGTTTCAGGGAGAAGATGAGGACTTCTCGTATCGCCTCTCGAGGCGCGGGAGGATCCGCTACGTCCCCAGCGCGATTGCTCACCATCGGCAAATCGGCTTGAGTCAGCCGCGAACGCGGGAATTCGACCGCGACATCGTCATCGTCCGGACCTATCTCTTCCCGCAAGAACTTCGCGTAGACCCGGTCCGAGTGGCTCAATTCGGCGCGCTCCTGCTTCTGCTGCTCGCGCACCGTCTACTCAACCGGGAGTGGGCCGCGGCGCAGGGAGTGGCTGCCGGGATAAGAGAGGTTCTTCGTGGCCGTGGCCGCGTTCCGCTGTAGGTAGGGAACGCGCGGTCCTGTATTGCCGGCGCAGGATCACCGCCACTCCACATAGAACGAACACGGTGCCGGTCATGCTGTTTGCTCGAGCGGATAGTCCGCGATTCCGGCGACGAGCACGGTGAGCCATGCGGCGGCGACCGCGAAGGCGAACGCCCGAACGTCACCTGCGCCCTTCGTAAGGGGATCCCAAAGGGGTGCGAGCTAGAGGACGACCACCCAGACGAAAGCCAGGAGGCCGAGTAGACCGCGCTCGGCCGCAAGATTCAACGGCAGGTTGTGGGCGTGGCCGAGGAGGTCTCCCGTTCTAGGTTCGATCAGCCCGTAGTCCACCGCGACGTCAGCGAGGACTCCGACGCCGAACACCGGATGATCCGCCACGACCTGGGGGGTCCGTCCGATCGCAACCGTTCGTGGATTGGCGCCTGCCTCATCGAGCGAATCGACGTTACCCGTTCGATGATCACATCCGTGTCCACGACGCCCTTCACTGGATTCGCGCCGATCAGCATCAGCAAGCCCACAACGGCCACGAAGACCGCGACGAGCCGCCTAAACGGTCGCCACAGCAGAAGGAGTACGGCCGCGCCGAAGACGGCGAGGTACGCGGCGCGCGAGAGCGTCAACAGCAGGCCTGCCAATGCAAGGGCCAAAGACAGGCCTGCAATCACGCGGATTGGAAGGCTCCCGCGGACGAGCAGTGCAACTTGACACGGAATTGCCAGAGCGAGGTACTCACCGAGACGGTTGGGACTGACGAACGTCGCCGTGGCCCGTCCGGACGCCTGGCGCCCGAACTCACTTACCTCCTGGGGCCCGCTCGTCGCGATCGCGATCACGCCGAGGATCGCCCCGGCAATGCAGATTGCAGCGAGGATCTGGTTCACCGACGTCATCCCCACCTCGGTCACCACCAATTGGAAGAGGAAGATGAAGACCGTCCACATCACCATGATCTTCACGACGATGATTGGTGTCTCAGCCAACGCGATCCCCGGCGCGATCGCGATGACCGATACGACCAGAGGCAGTGTCAGGGGTGTCGCCGTCATCACCGGTTCACCGTTAGCAAGTCGTTGGGCTACCCATATGACCGCTGTGAGAAGGAAGATGGACTCGGCTGGGTTCACGGCTACCGCCTGACCGATGTCGATCGAAAAGAAGTCGATCGGCGCGAGCGCCAGCCCAATGCAGAGGGCATAGACGGGGCGAACCGCCGCAAGTACAGAGAAGCACAACAACCCGAGGACGCCGAGGACCGCGGGGGTTCCTCCGAGCGAGCCGGCCAGGATCGCAATCGCCGCCGCCGCGATCCCCGCGACGCCGATCACTAATGCAGATCCCAGCCCGCCCGGTGGCCGCCTTCGTCGGATGCCCGCCGTAGTTGCGGACACCAGGTCAGTCCCGTAAGTCAGGCGTACTCCCGCGCGCCGTACGAGTAGTACCCGTAGTAACCGCCACTCCCCCGCCCGCTTTGACGCCCGTGACCACCAATCCGGCGGGCCTCTCGGGCATGCGATCGAGCGCGGTTCTCAGGGCGTGCAATTCGTCGCGCGTTTTTGACCGAGCCTCGCGCAGACGAGCAGCCCGTCAATGCGAGGAATCAACTGAAGCGTGTCGCCCACCGGAAGCATCGGCGCGGTGTCGAGGATGACGAGGTCATAAGCCTCCCGCACCTCTTCTAGGAATTCGGCGAAACGGTTGGACCCGAGCATTTCCGCAGTCTAATGGAGGAACCGCCCCGGCAAACAGGTGAATGTCGCCATTGGCGCACCATCTGGACTCCCACCGTTCCCTTGACTGCCAATGGTCACCCTGCGGAGAACCTCCTTCGGCGCACTGGCTCCAGCGAGGTATTCGGTGAGACCGGGAGCGGAGTCGACACCTAGCCGAGACGCCAGCACCGACCTCCGGAGATCGCACTCGACTAGGAGCGTCTGCTTGCCCGCAACAGCCGAGGCGTAAGCAAGCCATGTTGCGACGGTCGACTTTCCTTCCTCCGCCACCGCACTCGTCACCACCAGCGTTCGGATCTTGCGGTCAACACTGAGGAACGAGAGGTTCGAGCGCAAGATCCTGAAGCCATCTAGATCTCGCTGGTCGAATTTCGACGTGCCGTTGCCACTTAGGTCCATGTGACCAAGCGCCTCGTCGCGGAGAAAACCGACGAGTGGGAGGTCCATCTCTCGCTGGATCTCGTGCGGATCGCTCGCACGCCTGTCCAAGGCCCCGCGCGCAAGGCCAACGAGCGCACCTAGGATGAGACCGAGGAGCGCAGCGAATCCGATGTCCCGGACTGGCTGCGGCGCCGTCGGGCTTGATGGAACTTCACAGGCCCGGCACGATCTCGACCGGGCGGGAGAAGCTGGCCAGCGATAGCAAGCGCGAGAGTCTGTCCGCGAACACTGCATCTTGTGACGGGTTATCGACGCTTTCGCTCGAACGCATCCGCCTCCGAAGCTCAGTAGCAGCGGTTCGGTATCGAGCTCGAACGGATCGGGTCGTCGTGCTACGAGCGACCTCCGCAAACGCGTTCGCGAGCCCGGCGGCTAGCTCACCTGTTCCGGCCGTTGCTTCGATTTCGACGAGGTTTGAGGTTGGGTCGACTCGCGCTTCGACCATCGCCTGCAACTCTGCGACTGAAGCGTCCGTGCCCGCACGCTTACCCGCCTCCCGCGCTATGGCCGGCCGTGTGATCCGCTCGGCGTTTGCGGCGGCTGCCTTCTCAGGCTGGGGATCTGCCGCAGTCGGAGAACCGATAACAGCGAGATCCTCCCCCTCATCCCGAAAGCTCAGTTGCGCGGTTGCCGAATACTCGGGTTCCTTGAGCACGACGTACGCAGTTGCGGCAGCGATAGCAGCTAGGACGACCAGCCCCACCGATATCCAGTGCACGCGGAGGACGCGAGCGTAGTCGCGCCAGGTGCGATGCCTTCCTTCATCCTCCATCCAGAAATGGCGCGGCGTCGGCGCACCCATGGGGTGCGTAACTAGTCGGGAGCCGTCCCCGCCTCAGTGCGACCATAGCAGCCCAATTAGGGTGCATTTGTAGCCTTCTGGCGCAGCCGAGACCGGTCGAGCAACCGGCTCGCGACGCCGCGAACTTCCGAGACGTCCTCGGGAAAGAAAACGCGTTCGGACGCGATCGCAGTCGCGAAGTACGCGCCGAAAGCGAGTAACAGCGATGGCCAGTTATGACCGAAGATCTGGGCCACCACCAGAATGGCAAGCGACCCGCAACCCGTTCCAGCAAGCACCCGAAGCGCGTTGAGCCTGCCGTCACGGCGCGTCATAGCCGCGAGGAGGACCGCGTTGATTAGGACCAACGTCACCGTCATCGAGATGGCCGCCCGACCTCTGAGAGCTCCGGAATCAGAAGGAAGTTCATGCCGACGTTCGCGGCGGCCCGACCCCGACTACGACGGCAATCGTTTTCTGGCGATCTGCGGCGACGAGCGCGTAGACCGAGTAGATGAAGATTCCCCAGAGTGGGACACCCAGCCCGAGCCAGATCATCGGAGTAATTGCATCTCCGAATCCGCGCCCGTAAAGCGTCTCGATCAGAAATCCAGCGTAAAGAGCCAACACGATGCCAATTGGCGTCAGCAAGAACGTTATGACCTTGAGCCCGCCCTCATAGGCGGATCGCGCCCGTTTCGATGACTCCGAGCAAACCGAGAGAGTGCGGGATAGGCCGCGAGCGCGAAGAAGGAAGCCGCGAAGAGCGGGCCTTGCGAAGATGCGATACGCGGCTGCGTAGGCCCCAACCGCGGCCGAGCCCTTCAGGAACGACAGAATCACGACGTCGATGCGGGAAAGCACCACAGTGAAGATGCCGCTCACAGCGAGCGGCAGGGAGCTCAAGGCCAGGGCGAGGATTGCGCGCGTCGGCGCTCGGCGCGCGGTCGAATCCCACGACGCCTCAAGACGCCGCCAAGGAAGAACACGTTCGAGAGGCTTCCGATGACATACGCGCCGGCGGCCATCTCGAGCCCGCCACCGGTGAGGAGGAGTGCGCAACCGATGATCGCTGTGAGCCCGCGTTGAACGATCCAGCCGAGTGCGATAACCCCCATCTGCTCGAATCCTCTGAACGTCGCTTGCAGGGTTGTCGCAACGACGTCGAGGAGCGTCGCTAAACCGATCAAACCTACGGTGGCCACGACCCCGTCGGAATGATCCCCCGCAACGGTCGCGGCGACGGCTATTGCGATCCCGACCATTCCGAGGGTCAGCTCGATGATCACCGCCGGCCAGAAGAGCTCGTGCACAGCATCCGGCCGACGCGCCACTTCCCTCGTGATGATGAAGCCCGTCCCGAGTCCGGCGATCATGACGACGAGAGTCACCGAGAAGAGCGAAGTTGAAGTCGCCGAAGGCGCTCTCGCCGAGTTCGCGGGCGAGCACGAGGTAGAAGACGAGGATTGCGACACGGCTGACTGCCGCGCCTGCGACCTGCAGGATCGTGTTCCGCATTACCCGCTCCGCGCTTAGGTGCGAATCCGTCCCGGTACGCGCCCCCGGATCATTCACTGCGTTGTGATGCGGTGGATCTCCGCTTGCAGATTTGCTCGAAATCGGTCTGGAGTGAAGCGAGCGGCATTGTTCGTGGCCAGCGTGACTCGAACCTGCTGAAATCGGATTCGCGCAGAACCTCGGCGAGCTTGCTGTCGTCAGATCGATGTCCGAACAGGATCCCCGTCTTCCCGTCGAGCACGATTTCGCCGGTACCACCGATTCGAGATCCAACGACCGGGCGACCGGCCGCCTGTGCTTCAACGGCGGCGATCCCGAACTCCTCGACATTGGGAACGATCAGTGCGCAGCACCGTGAGTACAAATCCGCAAGATCGTCGTCGGTGACGGAACCGAGGAACGTCACAACGTCCGCGTATCCGCCCGAAGCCGCTGAAGTTCTGGCCCCATGCCTACCACCTTCACGCGCCGCCCCGCACGGCGCGCCGCGGCGAGGGCTCGATCCACGCGTTTGTGCGCAACCAATTGTCCGACGATCAAGAACCAGTCCTCAGGCGAGCCGATCGAAAAGCGTTCGGTTGAGACGGGGGGATACACGATCGCGGATGGCCTCCCGTAATAAGCCGCGATGCGTTCCTGTGTCTTCGCAGAGTTCGCGATGTAGTGCGTAACCCGCGAAGCCGCATCGAGATCCCACGCACGGGCTCGGTCAAGAGTGGCCAAGGGGCCATCGCATCGACCTGGATCGCGCGGCCAGAGTCTCGTCGTACTCGTGCCAGACATAACGGAACGGCGAATGGCAATAGCAGACGTGGAGGCGTCGGACGGGAACGAACGCCGTGGGCAAACGCGCTGCTCGAGGACAGGATGAAGTCGAAGTCCCCGAGATCCAGCGACGCCATCGCCTGGGGATAGAACGGTAGGAGCGCCCGAAACCAGCTCTGCCGCACGTGAAGTGACTGAAGATATGAGGTACGAACGTCGCGCCCCGAGAATCGATTCCCCCGTACCTTCCGAATCGAAGACAGAGGTATAGATAGGCGCCTCGGGCCAGAGTTGCAGCAATCGCCGCGAAGACACGCTCTGCGCCCCGCATGATCAGGAGGTAGTCGTGGACGAGAGCCGCGCGTTTCCCCGCCGACTCCTGATGCTCCAGATCACTCCTTTGCCTGCGTGTCAATTCGGAGAAGGTATCCCCCAGGGTTCAGCGAGGATCGGAATCGACTCTATAAGAGTCCACCTCGAACTCCGGATGTGAAGGAAGCCAGCGGTTGAGTGCCGAAGCCGGGGCCCCCCACCCCGGCAAGTAGTCGCGTCCCAATGCGGTGTCCTCGACGACCAGATAGCAGCCAAGGGAGACAAGGGGGGCAAGTAGTTCAAGCTCCTTCCGTACGTGAGATGGGCGGTGATCCGAATCCAACACCACCATCGTGCGGAGGCCCGATGATCGGATTCTTGCTTCCTCGATGAAGGCGGGGGTCAGCGATCCTCCGGATCGCAACTCGATTCGCGGATGCTCGCGTACCCGACGATGGACGTTCTCATCTGTCAAGTCGACGGAAAGGACGGCTCCTTCTCTCAGGAGATCGAGGAGCGTCGCGAAGAAATACGCGCTACCCCCTGCATGCGTGCCGGTCTCGATGATCAGCTGTGGACGGGTATCGAAAATGATTTCCTGCAGGATCCATGCGTCGAGGGGCAGCTTCCAGATCGGCACCCCCCATCCACTGCGGTCGGTCGCGACCCCGGCCAGAGGTCACCGATTCCGGCAGCAAGTGCTCGTGAACGAAGAGCCTTGAAAATCTCTTGGCGACCGTCCGCCAGCGAACTCTGGTCGAGGACTCGGCGCCCCCGATCCACGGCGACCGCTGGAGCGAGACGGATCTTCTCACGCATCTCCATGCCTACAGCGAGTTCGCGGACCTGAATTCTTCGAAGCTCTGGACAAACGGGAGGTTTTGCCCGACGCGGCTAGCACGGGCAAAAGCAGCGCGGGCCGCTTGGATGTCACCGAGTAGAAGTTCGGTGCGCGCCAATGCGACCCAGGGGCGCCAGTTCTCGGGCTCGCGCTCCGCCGCATCGAGCAAATCGGCACGAGAAGCGTCGAGGCGGCCGCCGGATCGGCAACCGCAGCGCGCTGAATCACCGCGTATTACCGACCAAGGCTGCGCTCGAACCGCGGCTTCCGCAGCCTGCCGCGCCGAGTCGACAGAACCCGACGAGAGCTCGGCATCGCTTTCCTGAATGAGCTCCGTACCTACCAGTCCCGGTACCTGTGTGAACACCGCGAGGAGACACGCGCCCGCGACCGCCAACCGGACGGATAGAGGGGCTTTCGTGTGCCGGCGCGTGCTGCGGGACGCGCAGCAAACACGAGCGCGGCGAGCGCCATCACCGCGACCGCGGTCATTTCCCACAGCCAGTCGACGCTCGCCTGGACCAAAAAGCCACGCCGGCGGCCAACATCGCCGCCCCCGCGCCAATGTCGCTCGGTTTTCTCAGTTGCCTCACGGCTCCGATCGACCCCCAGCCGAGCGCTGTCAGGAAGCCGAGCAGCAAGATCCCGCCGGGTAGGCCAAGCTCCGCGAACGCTTCGATGTAGAGCGAGTGCACGTCGCGCAGGAATTCGGGCTTCGTCCCCTCCCGAGACCACCAGAACTCGAACGTACCCGGTCCGATGCCTCCAGCCGGCGCAGACTGGAACGCCTCGATTGCGCTGGACCAGACTTCGTACCGGCTCCCCCCAGCGTTCGTGAGCCTGGTTGCCGGATCGGCGGCGATCGCCACGTTCGGCTGCTCGCGGAACTCTTCCCAGGCCGACCGGATCGGCTCACGCCCGGGCCGTCCCCAGGGCAATCGAAAGCCAGGACGCCAGCGACGAGCAGAGCCGCGGTTCCACGACCAGCGCTCAACCTAATCTCGTCGAACCGGAGACGACGATTCAGAAATGCGAGGCCCGCTAGGAAAGCGGCAGCCAGCACGAATGCCACAGCGACAATGACAGCCCCGTCCCCGCTCGTGCCGTCGGCGATTCCGGACTCTGAGCGAATGACAAGGATCACAGCAGCGCAGCAGATCGACAGGCCGGAGAGGTTGATCGCCGTCGTCCATCGATTGCGGCTGAAGCCGATCGCCACGAGGAGGGCGACGATGGACGCGATGACCGCGCCGCGAGAGTAACTGAGGTAGACGGACCAAAACTGCGGCCGGTGCCGCTGCAAGCCACGCCGCTCGAGCGAACGGATAGGTCGAATGGGCGCTCAACGACAGAGCCGCTCCGAGACTCATCGCGCCCCACGCGCCAACCGCGTTCCAGTAGTCAAGGGGAAGCTCAATCGGCCGTTGGCAAGGGTCTGCCCGACCTCATCCGTGATCAGGTCTGGCGCGAGTCTTGACGCGAAAGCGATCCAGCAAACGATCAGTGCGCCAGCGCAGATCCCGGCGGCACCCGCACGCCACGTCCATCGATTGACGGATGACGCAATCGCAACCATCACACCGAGATAACCGACGAGCCTGGCGAACTCCTCGACCGTGCGACTCGCGCTTGCCGTCCAAAGCAAGCTCACCAGCGTGAACGCTGCGAGCCCCGCGAATAGAAGGAGAGCAATCGAGGTCTTCCGCTCGAAGTGGGCTCTCGGAAGAACCCCAAACGCGAATCCGAGCGCTAGCAGTCCCCACAGCACGATCGCGGCCTCATGCCACTCCCCGACGTCGTAGCTTCCGCCACGCATCGCATAAGTCACCACCGCAATCGCGGCGCCCACGAAGACGATCGTGCGCTGCCGCCTAAGCCGGCGCAACGACGCTCCTGGCCGCGGGGTCGCGGCCCGCGCGCCGGCCCGACCGGTGTCACTCCTTTCTATACTTGCGCCAGTGGACACGGGCGGGACGGGACAACCGCGACGAATCCTCGCATCCGCCGCTGTGTTTGCGATCCTCTCGATGCTAGCCGCGAGCGCCAGCGCCGCATTTGCGGTACCGCCCTCGGCGATCGACCAATATGTCCCTTCCGCCCCTGGCAATGTCGATTCGGGGGGCTCGAACGGTCGAGAGGCGGGGCCCGGCGCGGAGGACCGGACGACGCGACATCGGCGCTTTCGGGCGCGGTGCCATCGACAGCGCCGGGCGAAGGCGAAGACCTGGCGGAGAACGATGCGGTTCTTGACCCGAGTGTCGGCTCCGGCAGGACTGGAACCGACGCGTTACACGTCAGCTCCAGCGCGTCCTCACCGGTCGTTGAGGATCCGGCCACCGGAGGACCATCGTTCGAGATTCCCGTCGTGGACTATCCGATGACTGGGTTCGCGGCCGCATCCCTAGCAGCGGTCATGCTCGGACTACTCGCCGCCTTCCTGCTCGCGTTGCGGCGTCGGGGAATCCGCGCCCCATGGCGCGGCCTTGAGCGTTCAATCAGCCGGCGGAGCGTTGAGCTCGCGGCGCTCGCGGGGGCGGCGGTCCTGACCCTCGCGGCGATGGGCACCCCAACCGAAGCCCGAGGAGCGGATCGTATGTCGCTGGGCTTGCTGGACCCGAGGTTTCAGTCGGCGGACCCCGTCGAGCGGGATCTGCTGCTTGACGGTGCGGTGCTCAGCAGGGCGTCGTCCGTTTCCTTGAACGCCAGCTGGCGATCGATCGCGAAGACGCCACCGGGACCGGTCTTCGCAGCCTCGGACCCAGCGGACCCGCGGTATGACTGGTCGAGTCTCGATGACACCGTGCGGAATGCATCGGAACAGAGTACTACGAAATCGTTTTGACCATCTCCGGAGCGCCTGACTGGGCGGAGCGGGGCGATCGCCCGGCTACGGCGAAGCCTGGCACGTGGTTCCCGAACGCATCCGCGTTCGGCGACTTCGCGGGCGCGGTGGCGCGCCGGTATTCCGGCGGCTATCCCGATCCCAGAGCTCCCGGCACAGAATCTCCCTGCAATCCACTACTACCGGTATGGAATGAACCCAACCTGAACACCTATCTCAGCCCGCAGTGGGAGGCTGGGCGGCCTGCGGCCCCCGGGCTCTACCGAGACCTACTTGCCACCGCCTATCCAGCCATTAGGGGAGTTCATCCGGAGAATCTCGTCGTCGGGCCCGGGCTGGCTCCGTACGGGGACCCGCGCGGCGAGGGTCGGATGAAGCCAGTTCGCTTCCTGCGCGAATTGTGGTGCCTAGACGGCAGTGGGGATTGCCGGTCGCCTGTGAAGCTCAGCATCTTCGCCCACAACCCGATTAACGCCGACGCACCGAGAACTCACGCAGAAGACCGTCAGAACGCCACTACGAGCGACCTAAGCGACTACAAGGCTGGCTCGAACGGCTCGCAAGAAGGGGACCTATCGGCTCCGACCTACCGAAGGAGGTCTGGGTCACCGAGTACTGGTGGGCGAGCAAGCCGCCGAGTTCGTTCGGCGTTTCGGCACGCAAGCAGGCCCGCTGGCTCCAGGAGGCGCTTTTTCTCTTCTGGGGACAAGGGGTGCTCGCGCGTTCTGGTTCCAATACAGAGACCCACCGCAGAATTCGGACACCGTTGGCACGGGCCTTGTTGCATCGAACAAGGCGAAACGAAGCCGGCACTTCAAGCATTTCGGTTCCCCTTCGTTATCGACAGCGCGCGCGGGCGTAAGGTCCACGCTTGGGGCATCGCCCCGGCCTCCGGAGAGCTCAAGGTCGAGTGGCGAGCGCAGAGTCGCTGGCGAACCCTTTCGCGCGTTCGAGTCCAGGCCCGTGTCCCTTTCACAGAGAAGCTGAGGGTTAAGCGTCACGCCTCGCTTCGGGCCTCGATCGGCGGCGAATCAAGCCTGATCTGGAAGCACCATTAGCGCAGCTGCGTTTAGGGCCGGAGTCGGGTTTTAACCAACATGCCCCAAAGAAGCCTGATTCACGTATGGTTGCCTTCGAGGCGTTTGTAGAGCTTCAGGGGAAGGAGCGAGAGCGGAATGCGCAATTCGAGGACTTTCAGAGTCGCAGGGGCACTGAGTGTCGCTGTGGTTGGCGGCACTGCGCTCGCGTTCGCCGTAACCGGCGCTCAAGGTCAGTACACCCCGACGACACGACGACGTCGACGACGTCGACCGAGACCACCAGCACGACTTCTACCACCACGACGACACCGCCTCCCGACGACCGACTGCGCCTCTCACTCCGTGGCACTGCGGGTAAACAGAAGCTCTCAGGCAATGTCAAGGTCGTGGCACAGTGTCCGGCGGAATCATGTTTCGTCGCCGCTCACGGCAAGATGGCGATCAAGGTCGAGAACGGGAACGACAAGAAGTACAAGCTGAAGAATGACTTCGACACCCTCGGCCCGGGGAGAAGACCACCCTGAAGCTCAAGGTACCGAAGGACGGGCTCAAGACGGCCAAGAAGCTCATCAAGCGCAAGGACACCAAGGTGAAGGCGAAGGTTCGGATCGAAGCGAACGACAATGCCGGGACGAAGCAGAAGAAGGATCGCCGGATCAAGTTGCGCGCGGGTTAACGCTGGTCGTTCAACGGCTTTAGGGCAAACCAGATTGGCCGCTACGGGCTAACGGCCGGGAAGGGCAGTGGGGCGAACGTCGATGTCGACCGCAGACCCAGCAGTAGGGACTGCGCCCGCCAACGAGTGGCGGGAAGGCGAGCTGACGGACGCGCTCGCGGCCCCTCCGCGCGCCCGTTGGCGCCGCGTTCTGCAGAACGACGACTTGCCAACCTCGACGCGGTTGCGCATGCGCCGCGACGCGATCTACCGGCGTCTACTGGCGGTCGCCGACGGGCTCGCCCTAGGGTTTGCAGTTGGAGTTGTCGCGCTCGCCTTTTCCGATGCGCCCAACGCTTACGCCCTCCTGGCGCTCCCATTCGTTGTTCTACTGGCGAAGGTCTTTGGCCTCTACGATCGCGACCAGCATCTGATCTACAAGGCGACGCTGGACGAGCTCCCGAAGCTCTTCCATCTCGCCGTGCTGGTCTCGTTCGCGCTCTTGCTCTCCCAGGGCCTCCTATTCGAGCATCAGCTATCCGCCCTTGCGATGCTCGTGCTCGCGGTCATGCCTCTTCGTCGGCATGGCGACAGCTCGCGCGTTCGCCCGGGGTATCGCGCGCGCGCTCGCGCCGGCCGAGCGATGCGTCGTCGTCGGCGATCGCAAGGTCGCCGACGGGATCGCCGCGAAGGTGCGAACGAGCGGCGCCACCGTGGAGTTCGTCGGCCTCGTCGGCGAGGAACTCCACGAACGGCGAGCACCGATGATCTGGCCGCGTTCCTCGTCAGAGCAGAGATCCAGCGCGTGATGTTTGCGCCCGGCGCTGAGCACGAGCGAAACATGCTGGGGCTCGTCGCCGAGATCAAGAGTCTCGGAGTCAAGATCAGCGTCCTGCCTTCGGTCTCGCAGGCCGGCGGGACGTCGTTCGAGCTCGATCGGATCGACGGAATGACGCTGCTCGGTGTCCGCGGCTTCGAATTCAACCGCTCGTCGCAGATCCTGAAGCGCAGCGATGGACCTTGCGATCTCCGGCGCCACGCTGATCCTGCTCGACCCGCTGATGGTGCGCATCGCGCATCGCGATCAAGTCGTCGACTCGCCGGGGCCGGGTCCTCTACCGCCAGACTCGCGTCGGGCGCCATGGTCAGCCGTTCCGATGCTCAAGTTCCGCACGATGCACCGCGAACGCCGACGCGCTGCGCGACGAGCTCGGCACCTCAACGAGGCGGGCGGCGGGCTCTTCAAGATCGCCGACGACCCGCGGGTCACGCGCGTCGGGCAGGCTCCTGCGGGCCGCTCTCGCTCGACGAGCTTCCGCAGCTGTGGAACGTGCTCCGCGGCGAGATGAGCCTCGTCGGCCCGCGGCCGCTGGTCGTCGAGGAGGACCGCCTGATCCACGGCTGGCACCGCCAGCGTCTGTCGCTGACCCCCGGGATGACCGGGTACTGGCAGGTGCTTGGCTCGGCGCCGGATCCCGCTCGACGAGATGGTCAAGCTCGACTACTCATACGTGCAGAACTGGTCGGCCTGGCACGACATCCAGCTTCTGCTGCGGACGATCCCGTTCGTCGCCCGCCGGCGCGGTCTGTAGCGACGCCGAGCGTGATTCTTGCCAATCCGCTGCCGTTCAGGTGACATAACACGTCCGCTCCCACGCGACCCCTGACGGCGAGAAGGCCCGGCGGATCGTCGAGGCGATGCGCGAGAGCGTCGCCGAGGTCGGCATCGCGGGCTCGACCTTCGACCGGGTCGTCGCGGAAGGCCGGCGTCAGCCGCGGGCTCCTGCACTACTACTTCGGCACGAAGGAGCGGCTGCTCGTCGACGTGATCCGGCGCGACACGGAGATCCGCGTCGAGACGCTGGGCTCGGCCCTGCGCCGCGCGGAGGTCGTCGACGGGGTGATCGCCGCGTTCTTCGACGCCTTCACGCGCACGATCGCAGACGAGATCGGCTACGTCTACATGGTCTCCGAGCTGTTCGTCGCCGGCCGCCACAACGAGGAGATCCTCGAGGAGCTCGGCCGCCTCTACGGCACCGCCCGCGGCCGAGTTCGCCGAGATCCTGCGCGAGAAGGAGAGCGAGGGCGTCGTCCGCCTGCGCTACCCGCCGGAGGACATCCTCACCTACCTGTTCTCGATCGGCGACGGCGCCTCGGTGCAGCGCCTCTCCCAGCCCGGAGGTCGACTTCTGCGGGCGCCGACCGCCTCGCCTACGAGACGATCCGCTTCCTGCTCTGGTCCGAAGACTGAGGCCGGGGCACTCAGCGCGCCCGTGGTCGCCCGCGCCGGTAGGCGCTCGAGCGCCGGCTTCGGCCTGCGGTCCACGGTGACCAGGCCGACGTCGGCGCAGAAGGCGCAGGCGCCGCGCTCGCTCGTGTCCTGCCAGGCGAACCAGGTGATGCCCGCGATGTTCCAGCCTCGCCGCGCTTGGCGGCGTAGGTCGCGATAGGCCTTCGCGCAGGAGGGTCGCCTGCTTCGCCGGGCGTCTTCGAGAGCTGCGGATGCGGCCCGCCCGATGCCCAGCCGAGCTCGGTGATCCACGAGCGGGCGGTTGCCGAAGCCCGGCGCGCACGAAGACCGTGCGGGCGCGGCGCACCTGGCCGAGCGAGCGCTTGCAGGTTCGGGCCGTACGGGTGCAGGGCGAGCGAGTCGAAGGCGCCGCAGAGGTCGCGGCTGCGGAAGAGCGCGCTCAGGTAGCGGCTTGGCGTCGATGCCGTTGTTGCTCCTCGTTCGGCGAACCGAAGACGCCGGCCAGGATCACCTCGGCGCCGGGTCGACGACATGGATCGCCCGCCGACGTGAGCTCGACCAGGTCGCCGTACTCGGCCGGGTCGGGCCGCGGGTGCCAGAAGGTGCCGTCGCGAGGGCTCGTTCCAGATCTGCCAGCGGCGGATCGGCAGCGGCGCGGCGCCGGGGTGCTGCGCCGGGTACTCCTCGGTCCAGAAGGTGCCGTTGGGGCCGTAGCGGCGCGACGGCGGCCTGCAGCCACGCGGTCCAGGCCGCGCGGTCGGCGTCGGAGCGGATCGGCGGCGCGTTCTCGTCGCTCGGAGATCCAGGCCGGGACGTTCAGCAGGTACGGCATCACCTCGACACCCGCGGCGGCGGCGCCGCCGATGACCCGGTCGTAGTGGCTCCAGTCGCAGGTCGCCGGGCACCGGGTCACGCCGGGAAGCGGTCAGGCGCGGAGTCGCACTCGCCCTGCGGTCGGCTGGACCTTCTTCCAGGAGAGCTGCACGCGCATGATCCCGACGCCGTTGTCACTCATCCGCGGGTGAAGTCCTCGTCGGCGAGGCCGGCCTGGCGAGACGACGCCGTAGAACTCGGGTGGCGCGGCGCGGCGTGTGCGGCGGCGGCGCGAAGGAGGAGCGGCGGTCGAAGGCTGCGAGGAGAACGAGCTTCCGCCGGCAGCGCGCCTCAGCCGCGCGCATATTCGAGGCGGATCTGCTTCCCCTTGAGCTTGGTCCCATCGAGCATCTCCAGCGCCCGTTCGGCTTGCTCGGCGTCGAGCTCGACGAACGAGAACCGTTCGAGTACCCGGATCGGCCCGATCGAATCCTCGGGAACCACCGCGCCCTCGACGAGCGCCCAGCGGATGTCCTCCTCGGAGATGCCGCTGCGCTCGCCACGGTTGACGAAGACCTTCGCGACGCCGTTGGTAGCGGGCGCGGCCTCGCTCTTCCTCGTCGCTTCCGGCTCGTCCTGCTTCGCCGGCTGTCCTTGCTGTGGTCGCGGCGCTTCGGGTCGGGAGCGTGCTGGAGGCGCTCCTCGGGCGGCTCCCACTCGTCGATCCGCGTCTTCGCGTGGCGCTCGATCACGCCGATCTCGTCGCGCTGCGCCGGCGTGACGAAGGTGATCGCGCGCCCGGTCCTGCCCACCCTGCCGGTGCGGCCGATGCGGTGGACGTAGATCTCGGGGTTGTTCGGCAGGTCGTAGTTGATGACGTGGGTGACGTGGTCGATGTCGAGGCCGCGGGCGGCGACGTCGGTGGCGACGAGGAGCGGCAGGCGGCGGCCCTTGAAGGCGAGCATCACGCCGTCGCGCTGGCCCTGCTCATGTCGCCGTGGAGGGCCTTCACCTTGAGTCCGCGGTCGCGCAGGTCGCGGTCGAGGCGGGCGGTGCCGATCTTGGTGCGGCAGAAGATGATCGCCTGCTCGGGCTCCTCGGCCTTCAGCACCTCGACCAGCCGGTCGGTCTTCTCGCGGTTGCCGACCTCGATGAAGGCCTGCGCGATCGCGTCCACGGTGAGCTTCTTCGGCTCGATCCGGATCGTCACCGGGTCGTACATGTACCCCTCCGCGAGCTTCGCGATCGGCGGCGGCATCGTCGCCGAGAAGAGCGCGGTCTGCGCGCCCCGAGGGCGCCTGGCGAGGATCTGCTCGACGTCCTCGATGAACCCGAGGTCGAGCATCTCGTCGGCCTCGTCGAGGACGATGTAGCGCGCCGAGCGTCAGCTGCAGCGCGCCGCGGTTCATCAGGTCCATCATCCGGCCGACGGTGGCGACCACGACCTGGGCGCCCTTGCGGATCTGCGATGTCTGCGAGGAGATCGGGGCGCCGCCGAAGACGGCGACGATGTCGACGCCCTCGAGGTGCTCGGCGTACGAGCGAAGCGCCTGGGTGACCTGGATGCAGAGCTCGCGGGTCGGCGTGAGGACGATCGCCTGCGTGTCCTTGTCCTCAGGATCGATGTATTGCAGGAGGGGCAGGCCGAAGGCGGCGGTCTTGCCGGTCCCGGTCTGCGCCTGGCCGATCACGTCGTGGCCGCCGAGCAGCTCCGGGATCGCCTGCTCCTGGATCGGAGTCGGGTCCTCGTAGCCGAGCTCGTCGAGCGTCTGCTGGATGTCCGGCTTGAGTCCGAGGTCCTTGAAAGCGGGCATCGAGGGCAGTCAGGTTAGGGGCTTGCTTCGGGCTGGCTCGGACGCTGCTCAGGCCGACGGATCCAGCAGGAGCTTCCCGCTGGTGGTCCCGGGCCGCTGGAGGTCCTCGTGGGCTCTCGCCGGCGTCCGAGAGCGGGTAGACCCCGCCGATCACGACCTCGAGGTCGCCGGCGGCGACCGCCGTGAGGAGCTCCTCGATTCCCTCGCGCAGCTCGTCCGGGCGGGTGAAGAGGTGCATGAGCCAGAAGCCGATGACCGCGCGGCTCGTCGCCATCAGCTTGCGGGTGTTGACCGTGTTCGAGTCGCCCGAGGCGATCCCGAAGGTGACGAGGCGGCCGAACGGCGCCAGCGCCGAGAGGCAGGCGTCGAAGGTGCGCCGCCGGCCATCTCGAGCACGACGTCGACACGCTCGCCGCCGTTCGCCTCGATGATCTGCTCCTTCAGGTTCTCGGCGCGGTTGTCGACGGCCGCGTCGGCGCCGAGGCGCATCGCGAGCTCGCGCTTCTCCTCGGATGATGCGAGCGCGATGACGCGGCCGGCGCCGAACCGCTTCGCGAGCTGCACCGCGAGCGTGCCGGTGCCGCCTCCCGGCGGCGCCGACGACCACGGATTCGCCCGGCTCGAGCCGGGCGGAGACGCGCAGCATCGTGCGCGCGGTGAGGCCCTGGAGCAGGATCGCGGCGGCCTGGTCGTCGGAGACGCCGTCCGGGACCGGGACGAGCGCGGCCTCGGGGACCGCGACCAGCTCGGCATAGCCGCCGCCCGTCGAGGAGGGCGGCGACCCGCCGCCCGTCCGGCGGTCGTGCCGCTGATCTCGCCGCCCGGGATGAACGGCAGCTCGGCCTCGGCCAGATACTCGTCTCGTCGCTGGTGGGTGTCCGCGAAGTTGATGCCGGCGCGGGCGACGTCGACGAGCGACCTCGCCCTCGGCGGGCTCGGGATCGGGCAGCTCGACACTGCTCGAGCACCTCGGGGCCACCGAACTCGGATACCTGGATCGCGCGCATCGCGCGCGGAGTCTTGCGCAGAACCCGCTAGAGGCGCGGGGCGACGCGCAGCGTGCGGTTCGAGAAGACCGCGTCGTCCCCGGGCGAGCAGCCGCAGTCCGCGTAGCGAAGCTCGTAGGTGTGCTCGCCGGGAGGCTGCGTTGAACAGGACCGGAGCAGGGGCTTCACCGACGATGCCGCAGATGCCGCCGAATCCGGGACCGTGGGCGGGGTGGAGATGATCAGTGGGCCGCCGCCGACTGGGTCATGAGCAGCGCGTTGTCGAGGTCACAGCATCCCGTCCTGCCCCCGGGCTCGGCACGACGTTGCCGTCGCGGAACGAGCAACGGCCACCCTCGTCGGACTCGACCGAGACCGAAGCCCAGACCTCGATCATCCGGACGCGCGCGGACCGTGACATTCGACGCGGGGACCGTCCGGGGCCGCCTGAGTAGTCGGTGGTTCCAGACGTCGCCGTCGCGGTCCCGGCCGCGGTGTCGCGACGATCTGGGTCGAGTCGAGGCGGGCTCGCGGTCGATCCGGCCTGCAGCGCGGTCGCGGCGTCCTGCTCGGCCTGCTCGCGCCGCCGCAAGCGCGTTCGCGGAGTCGGCGAGCGCCTTGTCGACGTCGTCGAGCAGCGCGGTGGCTGGTGGCGAGGCTCTCGTTGGCCTTGAGCGCGCGCGGCGGGCGATGCGGCGCGCCTTCTGCGCCGCCTTGAGCGCGTGGCTGGCGCTTGCCTAGCGCGACCTTCTCGGCCTCGGCCGCGGCGCTCCGCCTCGAGCGGCTGCGCGGTCGGCGCCTGGGCCGGCATCCTGCCGTCGACCAGGGCGGCACCGGCGACTCCGCCGCCGAGGGCGAGGGCCAGTCCCGCAACAAGCGCAGAGATGCGTCCCTGCATTCCGGCGGCCGATGGTACAGATCACCGCGCGGGTCGGCCAGGCACTCAGCCGGGCATCTCGAGGACGGATCTCGTCGTCGTCCTCCCCGTCGCCCGGGTCGCCGCTGCGCAGCTCGCTGAAGACGGCCGTCCGGTGGCGCTCGCCGCGCTCGTCGTCCGCGATGACGTGGGCGACCGCGTTGATCAGCGAGAGGTGCGTGAACGCCTGGGGGAAGTTGCCGAGGTGCTCGCCGCTCGTCGGCCTCGAGCTCCTCGGCGTAGAGGCCGAGCGGGCTGGCGTGGGTCAGCAGGCGCTTGCAGAGGTCCTTGGCCATGGTGCGCTCGCCGATCTCCGAGAGCGCCGAGACCATCCAGAACGAGCAGATCACGAAGGTGCCCTCCTTGCCGGAGAGGCCGTCGTCGGTCTCCTCGACCTTGTAGCGCAGCACGAAGCCGTTCTCGGTCAGCTCCTCGTTGATCGCCATCACCGTGGCGCGGACGCGCTCGTCGTTCGGCGGCAGGAAGCGGACGAGGGGGATCATCAGCGTCGAGGCGTCGAGCGCGTCGGTCTCGTAATGCTGGCGGAAGACGCCGCGCTCGGAGACGCCGTGCTCGAGGATGTCCTCGCGGATCGCCTCCGCCTCGTACTCCCAGCGCTCGGCCGTCTCGGGCTCGCCGTGCTCATGGGCGAGCCGGGCGCCGCGGTCGAGCGCGACCCAGCACATGAGCTTCGAGGAGACGAAGTGCTTGGGATCGCCCCGCACCTCCCAGATCCCGCGGTCGGGCTCGCGCCAGACGTCGATCGCCCCCTCGACCTGGTCGTGGACGATCTGCCAGAAGCCCTCCGGCAGGTCGATCCGCCGCGCCCGGGTGTGGATGTAGACCGAGTCGAGCAGCATCCCGTAGACGTCGTTTTGGTGCTGGTCCCAGGCGCCGTTCCCGACCCGGACGGGGCGCGCGCCCTTGTAGCCGCTCAGGTGGGGGATCGTCCGCTCGGTGAGCTCGCGCTCGCCGCCGACCCCGAACATGATCTGCGGGTCGGGGCCGGCGGTGTCGAAGAGCCGGCCGATGAACGACATGAAGTTGAAGGCCTCGCGGTCGAAGCCCAGGATGTGCAGGCCCCAGAGCGCGAAGGTCGAGTCGCGAACCCACGAGTAGCGGTAGTCCCAGTTGCGCTCGCCGCCCGGTGTCTCAGGCAGCGAGGTCGTGAGGGCGGCGATCAGCGCGCCGCTGGGCTCGTGGACGAGGCCCTTCAGGGTGAGCGCGGCGCGCTGCAGGTGGATCCGCCACCGGTGGTCGGGGAAGTTCCCGCGCTCGAGCCAGCGCCGCCAGTAGCTCACGGTCGCGTCGATCCGCCGCGCGGCCTCCCCCGCATCCGCCGGCGGCTTGATCCCGTCCCAGGAGAGCGCGCAGAAGCACGACTCCCCCTTGCGCAGCGTCCGCGTCGAGCAGACGACGCCGTCCTCGATCTCGAGCGGACCGGCGACGCCGAGGTGAAGCGACTCGTCGAGGCCTGGGACGTCGGCCCGCAGAGCACCTTCGCGGTCCTGCGTCCACCGGGCCGGCTTGGCCCCGTAGTCCAGCATCGGCTCGCACTCGAGCTCCACGTCGACCGAGCCCCAGGTGCAGGTCGCGTGGCGGATCAGCATCCCCTCCGGTTCTCCCTCGGCCGCGATCGCGAGCGCGTCGTGCACGACCAGCCAGTCCCCGCCCTTGGTCATCCAGGTCGTCTCGAGCACGTTCGTCCCGGGGATGTACCGCGCCGCCGCCGGCACCCTGATTCCCTTCGGCCCCCACCGGAAGGCGCCCGCGCTGCGGTCGAGCAACGCCCCGAAGACGCTCGGCGAGTCGAACCGCGGCAGGCACAGCCACTCGACCGCCCCGTCCGGAGCCACCAGCGCCCCGGTCCGGCCGTCCGAGAGGAACCCGTACGAGGCGATCGGGTAGAAGGTCGGTGCGGCCGCGCCCATACCTGGCGCGGGACGCTACCCGCTTGTACGGCGCGCGCCCGCCTACACTGCCGCGCCGTGTCCCTGACGGTCGTCGGCTCGATCGCGTTTGACTCCGTGCGCACGCCCTTTGGCGAGCGCGAGCGGATGCTGGGCGGCTCGGCCGTTCACTTCGCGCTGGCGGCGAGCTTCTTCACCGATGTCCGGGTGGTCGGGCCGGTCGGCGACGACTTCGGGGCCGACGAGATCGCGGTGCTCGAGGGGCGCGGCGTCGGGACCGAGGACATCGAGCGGGTCGAGGGCGGCGAGACGTTCTTCTGGCGCGGCCACTACGACCACGACATGAACGTCGCCCACACCGACGACACGCAGCTGAACGTCTTCGCCGAGTTCGAGCCGAAGCTGTCCGCGGGCTCGCGGGAGTCGGAGATGCTCTTCCTCGGCAACATCCAGCCGGACCTCCAGCGCGACGTGCGCGCAGCAGTCGCAGGCGGAGCTGGGCGGCGCTCGACTCGATGAACCTCTGGATCGAGACCACGCGCGACTCGCTCGTCGCGGCGATCGCGCGAGGTCGACTGCCTGCTCCTGAACGACGCGGAGCTGCGGATGCTCACCGAGGAGCCGAACCTCGCCCGCGCCGCGCGGTCGACGATGGCGCTCGGCCCGTCGGTGGTCGTCGCCAAGCGCGGCGAGTACGGCGCGGCCCTGTTCACCGCCGACGGCGCCTTCGCGATCCCCGGCCTCCCGCTCGAGGACGTGCGCGACCCGACCGGCGCCGGCGACAGCTTCGCGGGCGGCTTCCTCGGCTATCTCGACTCCGCCCGCGCCGGCGGCGAGCATCGACGACGAGGCGCTGCGGCGGGCGATGGCATACGGCTCGGTGATGGCTTCTTTCAACGTCGAGAACTTCGGCACCGAGCGCGTCAGCGGCGCTCGAGGAGTCCGAGGTCAAGGCCCGGCTCGAGCAGTTCAAGCGGCTCACCCACTTCGAGCCGATCGCGGCCTAGCGCCTTTCGCGAAACGCCCTGGATGCGGATAATCCAAGGCCCAACCGCCCAAGCCCACCATCAGGAGGACCAAACGTGGCCGACAAACAGGACACGCTGACGATCACCGACAACCGCACCGGCGAGACCTACGAGCGTCGAGATCACCGACGGGACCATCAAGACGATGGACCTGCGCCAGATCAAGGTCTACGAGGACGACTTCGGGATGATGGGCTACGACCCGGCCTTCACCAACACCGCCTCCTGCCGCTCGGCGATCACCTACATCGACGGCGAGGCGGGGATCCTCCAGCACCGCGGCATCCCGATCGAGCAGCTCTGCGAGAAGTCGACCTACCTCGAGGTCGCCTACCTCCTGATCTTCGGCGAGCTGCCGACGGAGCCCCAGCTCGAGCGCTGGATCTACGACGTCACCCACCACACCTTCGTCCACGAGGACATCAAGAAGATCATCGAGGGCTTCCGCTACGACGCCCACCCGATGGGGATGCTGCTCGCCTCCGTCGGCGCGCTCTCGACCTTCTACCCCGACGCGAAGCAGATCGACGACCAGGAGGAGCGCTACATGGCGGCGATCCGGCTGATCGCGAAGATGCCGACGCTGGCGGCGTTCGCCTACCGCCACAGCATGGGGCTGCCCTACGTCTATCCCGACAACGACCTCAACTACTCCGAGAACTTCCTCTCGATGATGTTCAAGATGGAGATCAAGTACGAGCCCGACCCGCGGCTGGCGAAGGCGCTCGACGTGCTCTTCATCCTCCACGCCGACCACGAGCAGAACTGCTCGACCGACGCCGTCCGCGCGGTCGGCTCCTCGGACGTCGACCCCTACTCGGCGGTCGCCGCCGGCGTCGCCGCGCTCTACGGCCCGCTCCACGGCGGCGCCAACGAGGCGGTGCTGCAGATGCTGCGGCGGATCGAGACCACCGACAACATCCCCGACTTCCTCGAGGGCGTGAAGAACCGCGAGGAGAAGCTGATGGGCTTCGGCCACCGGGTCTACAAGAACTACGACCCGCGGGCGCGGATCATCAAGAAGCACGTCGACGAGGTGCTCGAGGCGACCGGCGAGAACCCGCTGCTCGACATCGCCACCGAGCTCGAGAAGCGGGCGCTCGACGACGAGTACTTCACCGAGCGCAAGCTCTACCCGAACGTCGACTTCTACTCCGGCCTGATCTACGAGGCGCTCGGGATCCCGACCGACATGTTCACGGTGATCTTCGCGATCCCGCGCACGTCCGGCTGGGTCGCGCAGTGGATGGAGATGACGCGAGGACCCGGAGCAGAAGATCGCCCGGCCGCGGCAGATCTACACCGGCAAGCGCGACGAGGACTACGTCCCGATCGACGACCGCGACGGGCCCGAGAAGATCACCGCGGGCCGCCCGCGAAGCCGGCCGAAGCTGCCGCGCCGCGGCGCCTAGCCGGCACTGGCGACCTATCAGGCTGACGATCCGGCACGGCTCCGACGTCTCGCGCGAGACCTTCGAGAAGCTCGGCGACGCCGTCGAGGCGATGCGCGAGCGAGGCCGAGCAGGTCGTCGCCGAGGGGCGGCTGCCGCCGCGCAAGCTGATCCGCGACTACGAGCCGGAGACGCGGGTCGCCGCGCGGTCGAGATCTCGAGCGGCGGCCTGCTCGGCGGCCGAAGGCCGGCATCGACGTGATGGGCGACGGCGCGGTCGTCCCGTTCCGCGGCGGGATCAGCGCCGCGAGCTGGAGCCCAAGGGGAGCCAGACCGTCTACGACGCGCGTCCGCAAGGCGCTGCGATGAGCGAGGAAGTCCCGAAGGGCAGCGTCGAGGCCGGGACGCGCGTGCGGCTCCCCGCCGGCGCCGAGCCGCCGGTCGAGGTGTACGTCAACGGGGTGCGCCGGGCCGAGGGCCCGACTACCGCCTCGAGCGCGGCGACATCGTCTTCACCCGGCCGATCGTGAAGGAGCAGGTCTCGGGCGGCCGCTGGCTGGCGATGTTCCTCGGCCTGTTCGGCAGCTACGGCAAGAACGAGATCGTCGACGTCGAGTACCGGCGAGAGCGGCAGGACGAAGCTGATCTCCGACGCCGAGATCCTGCCCTGACTACGCGAGCCGAGGCCGGCGAAGCCCGCGACCACGCTCGCGGTGGTAGCCGGCCGAGCCGAGCAGCTCACCGTCGACCTTGGCCCGCTTCAGCAGGAACTGCAGGTCGTGCTCCCACGTGAAGCCGATGCCGCCGAGGACCTGGAGGGTCGACGAGGTCACGGCCCAGGCGGAGTCCGAGGCGCGCGCCTTCGCCATGTGGGCGGCGTACGGCAGCGACTCCGGCTCGGCGTCGGCGCACCACGCCGCGTAGTAGGTCAGCGAGCGCGCCTCCTCGACGTCCCAGAGCATGTCGGCGCAGCGGTGCGAGACGGCCTGGTAGGCGCCGATCGGGCGGCCGAACTGCTCGCGCTCCTTGGCGTACTCGACGGCCATCTCCATCGCCCGCTGGGCGATCCCGACGAGCTCGGCGGCGATCGCGACGAACCCGCGGCAGACCGCCTGGGTGGGGTCACCGGGGTACGGGTCGCCACCGCTCGCCGAGGCCTTCGCGTAGGTCCGGGTCGAATCGATCAGGTCGAGGTCGCTGAGCTCCACCTCGCTCGGATCGAGCAGGACGCCGCCGTCCTCCACCGGTAGGACGATCACGGCCGCGCCGTCGGCGTCGACCACGGTGGCGGGCTGCTGCGGCTCGAACGCAGCCGCGCCGCGCGCCTCCCCGGAGGCGATCCCCGGGAGCCACTTCGACTTCTGCTCGTCGCTGCCGTTGTTCGCGATCAGGAGCCCGGCCAGCGCGTTCGACAGGAACGGCACGGCGGCGCAGGAGTAGCCGAGCTCCTCGCAGAGGATCGCCAGCTCGACCGTGCCGAGGCCCTGGCCCCCGTGCTCCTCGTCGATCGCGATGCCCGGCCAGCCGAGCTCGCAGATCTCCTTCCAGAGCTCGTCGTCGCGCTGCCCGCCTCCGCCTGCTCGCGGACGCGCCCGAGCGGCGAGCGCTTCGCGAGCAACTCGCGCGCCGTGTCGCGGATCGCCTGCTGCTCGTCGTTGAAGCCGAAGTCCATGGGTCGTTGCCGCTCCTAACGCAGCTTGGGTAGGCCGAGGACGCGCTCGGCGACGATGTTCTTGAGGATCTCGGTCGTGCCGCCCTCGATCGAGTTGGCGCGGGCGCGCAGGAAGCGGTAGGCCCAGAGCGAGTCGCGCTCGAGCAGCTCGATGCCGCCGATCTCGATCGCGAGCTCGGTCATCGCCTGGTTCGTGTGGGACCACTGGAGCTTCGCCACCGATCCCTCCGGGCCCGGGATCCCGACCTTCATCGTCTGCGTGAGCGCGCGCATCGCGCCCAGGCGCAGGCCCTCGATGCCGATCCGAAGCCGCGCGATCTTGTCGCGGATCAGCGGGTCGGAGTCGAGCCCGCGCTGCTTCGCCAGCTCGGCGAGCTCGTCGAGCGAGATGCTCAGCTGCAGCGCGGCCGAGGCGCCGAGGCCCGCGCGCTCGTTCATCAGCGTCGTGATCGCGACCATCCAGCCGTTCCCCTCGCCGCCACCACGTTCTCGTCGGGGACGTAGGCGTTCTCGATGAAGAGCTCGTTGAACTCGGCCTCGCCGGTGATCTGCCGCAGCGGCCGGACCTCGACCTCGTCCTGCTCCATGTCCATCAGGAAGTAGGTGATGCCCTTGTGCTTCGGCGCGTCCTGGTCGGAGCGGGCGAGCAGCATGCACCACTTCGCCTCGTGGGCGAACGTCGTCCACACCTTCTGGCCGGTGATCCGCCAGCCGCCGTTGTCCTTCACCGCCTTCGTCTTCAGCGAGGCGAGGTCGGAGCCGGACTCCGGCTCCGAGAAGCCCTGGCACCAGATCTCCTCGGCGGAGAGGATCGGGTCGAGGAAGCGCTCCTTCTGCTCCTCGGTGCCGTGGGCGATCACGACCGGGCCGCCCATCACGAGGCCCGAGCACGTTCGCGGGCCGCGGCGACCTTCGCGCGCGCCATCTCCTCGATGAAGATCGCCTGCTCGATCAGGGTCGCGCCGCGGCCGCCGTACTCCTTCGGCCAGGAGATCCCGGCCCAGCCGCCGGCGTGCATCTGCTTCTGCCACTGGCGCTCGAAACTCGAACTCGGCCTGGTCGTCGCCCTCGGGTCCCTCACCGGGATGGTTCGCCTCCAGCCACGCGCGCACCTCGTCGCGAAAGGACTCTTCCTCTGCTGTGAGGGTCAGGTCCATGCCGCGTCCGGGACGCTACCCGACCGGCTGGTCCGGCGCCGTGCCGGCAATCAGGTCCGTAGCCCGGCCGGCAGCTCGTCCGCCTCGCGCTCGGCGAGGACCGCCGACCCGATAGCCCGGGTCCGGGTCGGCGCTGACGCGCTCGCCGGTCGTATGCCAGCGCGCCACCCGCGTATGCCCCGAGCGACCGCGCCGAGCAGCGGCGAAGACAACTACCGCGACCGGGTGGACGAGGTCGCGGAGCGAGCGTCGCCGAAGAGCGACCGCGAGGATCGCGACGAGGGCCGCTCCCGCGACCGCTCCCAAGATCAGTTGCCAGCGATGCCCTGCCATGCGCCCGGATGGAATACCCGCACGCGAGCAGGCGGAAACCGGCAACCCGCGCGGGGCGCCTAGAAGACGTAGAGCAGGAGGAGCGCGGTCCCGACCCAGACGATCGCGGCGGCGATCATGCCCGGGTCGCGCGTGAGGATCTCGTCGGTCGAGCGGGTGTCCGCGCGGTCGTAGATCAGGTACAGGTAGCGGAAGATCCCGTAGAGGACCGGCGGGGCCGTCGCCAGCATCTCCGAGCCGATGAACGGGGAGTCGACCGCGTAGACCGCGTAGCTGATGAGCGCCGCGGCGGTGACCATCGCGATCATCTGGTCGAGGAACGGCAGCGAGTAGTGCTCCAGCACCGGCCGGGTCTCCCCCGCGTCGCCGAGCTCCTCCTGCATCGCCTCCTGGCGTCGCTTCGTGAAGCCGAGGAACAGCGCGAGCATGCCGGTGCAGATCAGCAGCCACTCGGATGCCTGGACGTCGACCGCCACCGCGCCGGCGACCACGCGGAGGATGAAGAGCCCCGCGATCGTCATCACGTCGACGATCACGAGCCGCTTCAGCACCAGCGAGTACGCGGCGGTCGCGACCCCGTAGCCCGCGACGAGCGCGGCGACCTCGGCCGAGACCGCGAAGCCGATCGCGATGGCGGCCGCGGCGAGCCCGACCCCGGCGATGGCGGCGAGCTGCGGGCTGAGCTCGCCGGCCGCGATCGGCCGCCGTCGCTTCTCGTGATGGCGGCGGTCGTGCTCGACGTCGCGCAGGTCGTTCAGCAGGTAGCCGGCGCTCGAGACCGCGCAGAACGCGACGAACGTGAGGATCGCCGCGGCGAGCGGATCGACCTCGTCGAACTGCCGCGAGAAGACGAGGCCGGCGAAGACGAGCAGGTTCTTGACCCACTCCCCCGGCCGCATCGCGACGGCCAGCGCCCGCGCGGGCGAGCGGCGGGCTCGCGGGCGAGGGCGTCACGGGCGGCACCTCCGGTCGGGTGGGGCGCTCTTCGGTGAGCGGTTCCATGCCCGCCTCAGGATAGGTCTGGACTACGGGTCGAGCAGCACGCCCGGGTTCAGGATGCCCGCCGGGTCGACGGCGCGCTTGGCGCCGCGCAGGGCGTCGGCGAAGCGGTCGGGGCGCTGGCGGTCGTACCAGGGGCGGTGATCGCGGCCGACCGCGTGATGGTGGGTGATCGTGCCGCCGGCCGCGATGACGGCGTCGGAGGCGGCGGCCTTGATCTCATCCCATTGCTCGACCTCGGAGCCCGCGGCGGCCCGGCGCGAGGATCGTGTAGTAGGGGGCGGGGCCGTCCGGATAGACGTGGGTGAAGCGGCACGAGACGCGCGCCGCGCCCGGGCCCTCGGCCGGGGCGCCGGTGACCTCGGCGACCGCGCCGCGGACCGCCGCGGACACCTCGGCGTGGAAGGCGGCGAAGCGGTCCCACGTGATCGCGGTCTCGAAGGTGTCGGAGATGACCCCGCAGGCGACGAGCGTGTCGCGCAGGTAGGGCGCCGCGAGGAAGGCGCCGCGCCAGGAGTCGACTGCGTCGTTGCCGCGGGACGCGTGCGCCGTGGGAGCGGTGGCGAGGTCAGACCCCCTCGAGTTGCCGCCGCGCTTCGGTTCGCCGCCGGTTATGGGGTCAGACCCCGTTCAGGGCTCGCCTTGCCTCTGACCTCGCCCGGCTCGCCTCCGTGGGCGCGGGCGATCTCGACCGCCTCCTTCATCGGCGCGCCCACCGGGACGCTGGCCGACTCGAAGCCGAGCACGAGGACGGCCGCGGTCCCGTCGGCCGCGCCCGAGGTCTCGGCCTCGAGCGGGTCGAGCAGGCGGCAGTTCGAGGGGTTGAGGCCGGACTGCGCCAGCTCGCGCACCGCCTCGGCGCCGCGCTCGAACGAGTCGAAGCGCACGCCGCACGAGAGCTTCGCGGTCGGCCGCGGGCGCACCCGCACCCACGCCTCGGTGATCACGCCCAGGGTGCCCTCGGACCCGATCAGCATCCGGTCCGGGCTGGGCCCGGCGCCCGAGCCCGGCAGGCGGCGGCTCTCCCACTCCCCCGCCGGGGTGATCGCCCGCACCGACTCGACGAGGTCGTCGATGTGGGTGAGGAGCGTCGCGAAGTGACCGCCGGCCCTCGTCGCGACCCAGCCGCCCAGCGTCGAGTACTCGAACGACTGCGGGAAGTGGCGCAGGGTGAGGCCGCGGGCTCGCAGGTCGTCCTCGAGGTCGGGGCCGAGCATCCCCGCCTGGATCCGCGCGGCGCTGGATACCTCGTCGACCTCGAGCACGCGGTCGAGGCGGCCGAGGTCGATCGTGACCGCGCCGGCGTAATCCTCACCCACCCGCGGCTCGACGCCGCCGACGACGCTCGTGCCGCCGCCGTACGGGATCGCCGCGAGCCCCGCGTCCGAGCACCAGCCCAGGACCGCCTCGAGCTCCGCCTCGTCGGCCGGCCGGGCGACCAGGTCCGGCGGGTGCTCGAACTCGCCGCGGAAGCCGCGGACGACGTCGCGGTACGCCTTGCCGAGCGCGTGCGAGGCGCGGTCGTGGCGGTCGGCGCTGAGGACGCCGGCGAGCGACGCCGGCGGCTCGACCCGCGGCTCGCGCAGCTCGACTCGGTCGAGGGGGACCGGCTCGTCGATCCGCTCGACCTCGAACCCCAGCCGCTCGTGGATCGCCTTCGCCGCGGCCTCGAGCCCCGCCCGGTCCGGCTGCTGGTCCTCCCAGCCCCAGCCCCAGTGCTTGCGCCGGCGTTCGCTCACCGGCGGGCGCCGGCTACCAGTGAACGCCCCGCATCAGGTAGGCGAACGCGAGCTGGCGGTTGTTCGCCTGCTCGTCGGTCGTCGTGCCCGTCTGGACCGGCGCCTTCTTCTTCTCGCCCTTCTTCTCGTCGCCCTTCGCCGCCGCGGAGTCGGGGAACAGGTGGTAGGCGGTGTTCAGGATGTAGTCCATCGAGCGCGGGTTGATCGCGTAGAGGATCTGCCCGAGCGTCCCCATCGGGGTGGCAATGCGCTTCGGCCGGTGCACGATCGCCTCGGTGATCATCCCCGCGGCCTCGTCGGGCGTGATGGTCGGGAAACGGTCGTACATCTTGGTCGGCGCGATCATCGGCGTCCGCACGAGCGGCATGTGGATCGTGGTGATGTAGACGCCGTCGTCGATGATCTCGGAGGCGATGCAGCGCGAGAAAGCGTCGAGCGCCGCCTTCGAGGCGACGTAGGACGAGAAGCGGGGCATGTTGGTCTGCACCCCGATCGAGCTGATGTTGATGATCTGGCCCGACTTGCGCTCGCGCATCACGGGCAGCAGCTTCAGGATCAGCCGCACCGCGCCGAGGTAGTTGAGCTGGATCGTCCGCTCGAAGTCGTGCGGGCGGTCGTACGAGAGCGCCACGGAGCGGCGGATCGACCGCCCGGCGTTGTTCACCAGCACGTCGACGTGGCCGTGCTGCTCGAGGACCTCCTCGGCCATCCGTTCGATGTCGTCGAAATCGGAGAGGTCGCAGCGATGGATGTGCGCGGTCCCGCCGCCCGCCTCGATCTGCTCCTTCGTCGCCTCGAGCTTCTCGGGCGTCCGCGCGACGAGCAGGACGATCCCGCCCGCGTCGGCGATCTTCATCGCGGCCGACTTGCCGATGCCCGAGGACGCCCCCGTCACCATCACCACGCGGCCGCGCACGGATCCCTCGAGGCTCACGTTGCCGCGGACCCGGCGGCCGAACCGCACGAGCTCGTCCGGGATCTGGTGCTCCAGGATCTGGGCGAGCCCGCCGACGAGGCCGGCCCGGCCGCGCGCGGCGCCGATCAGCGTGCGGTCGCGATAGAGGTCCGGGTCGAGGTGGCGCTCCCAGTAGTCCCAGAGCTTGCCGGCGTACGCCGGGAGCGGCGGGCACTCGATGCCCGAGCCCGCGAGCGCCGCCCGGGTCTGACGAGAGTCGAACTTGGTCGGATAGTTGACGTAGATCAGGACCGAGCGCGGGACCCCGAAGTCCGCCAGCACCGTCTCGGCGACCCCGTCGGCAAGGGGCAACCCGTTGATCGCCCCAGCCAGCAGCGGCGTGGCGAGGTCGAGCGCGCCGGCAGGGAGCCGCACCGTGGTCTGCGGCGCGTGCGCCGCCTGCGCGAAGGTGTCGATCACCTCGCCGGCGGTCAGCGGATGCGGGTCGGTCAGATGGAAGGCCTTGCCGTCGAGCCCGTCCTCGTGAGCGATGTGGTCCATCGCATCGACGACGTAGTCGACCGGGACGATGTTGATCTCGCGACCCTCGACGCCCACCAGCGGCACCCACTGCGGCACGACGCCGCGGATCCGCCGGATCAGCTTGAAGAAGTAGTAGGGCCCGTCGATCTTGTCCATCTCGCCGGTCTCGGAGTCGCCGACGACGATCCCCGGCCGGTAGACCCGCCAGGGCAGCTTGCTCTCGCGCACGACGCGCTCGGAGTCGTGCTTCGTCCGGAAGTACGGGTGATTGTCGAGGTCCTGTGCCTCGTCGAACATGTCCTCGCGCCAGACGCCCTTGTAGAGGCCGGCGGCGGCGATCGAGCTGACCATGTGGATCCGCCCGGCGTCGATCGCCTCGGAGAGCTCCACCATGTGCTTCGTGCCCTCGATGTTGGCGACCATCTGCGACTCCGCGTCGGCGGTCATGTCGTAGATCGCGGCCAGGTGGAAGACGTGCTCGACGTTCCCCCTGAGCCGCTCGAGGTCCTCGTCGGTGACGCCGAGCCGCGCCTGGGAGAGGTCGCCGACGATCGGGACGATCCTGTCCTTCCCGGCGCCCCAGCGATTGATCAGCTCCTCGAGCCGGCCGCGCGAGCCCTCCCGCACGAGCACGTAGATCGTCCCCTCGCGATCGAGCAGGCGCTCCACGAGGTTGCGCCCGATGAACCCGGTCGCGCCGGTGACGAAATAGGCCACTTATCTCTCCTCCTCAGTGCCGCTTGAAGCTGCGCTCTGGACCCTACACTCGACAGCGATGGCGCTTCACCTGGACCCCGGCGAACTGGAGCCCAGTCGCGACGGCGAGCGCACCGAGCTGGTCCCGGGGGCCGAGGAGAAGCGCGAGCTCTCCCGGACCTGGGAGGTCGGTGGCGGCACCTTCGCCTGCCCCGCCTGCGACGTCCCGGTCTCCTTCGACGGCGCGATCACCCTCGGCGCCGCCCTCGCCTGTCCCTTCTGCGCCCGCACGGCGCCGGCGCGCGACTACCTGTCGCTCACCGACGAGCCGCGCCCCGCCCGGGTGCGCGTGGTGGCGACGATCGGCGAGTCAGGCCTGGGAGTCGAGCGTCGCGAGCGCGATCGCGCCCATCGCCGCCGCGCCGCCGGCCAGCGCCATCACGAAGACACGCCCGCGCAGCGGTAGGTCCGAGCCGCCCGCCGCGGTCGCCGCGAAGTCGACGCAGTCCGCGAGCGTGGCGGCGGCGATCCACGGCCGCAGCGCGTCCGCGTCGTCCATCGAGCGCAGCGTCCCGGCCGCGAGCACCAGGTCCCGCGCGCCGAGCGCCCGGCCCAGGACCTTGTTCGTGGTCCGGTCGGCGTCCGAGCCGATCCACGGCTCCAGCATCCGCTGCGGATCGGCGATCGCGATCACGCCGATGGCGGCCCGGCCGAGGGCGTTAAAACGAGCGATCAATCGGGGATCCACAGGTGGCGATCCTATGTCACGGCGCTCATGACGAGGCCATAGACTCGAAAGCGGAGATGGCGAGCACCACCACTGTCGACATCGAGATGCCCCAGATGGGCGAGTCGGTGACCGAGGGCACCGTGCTCGAATGGCACAAGAACGAGGGGGATTTCGTCGAGGAGGGCGAGACCATCGTCGAGGTCTCGACCGACAAGGTCGACGCCGAGGTGCCCGCCCCAGCCAGCGGCACGCTCACCAAGATCCTCAAGCAGGCCGACGAGGACGTGAAGGTCGGCGAGGCGCTCGCCCAGCTGCAGCCGGGCGACGGCATCCGCCGAGCGGCGGCGGCGACTCCGACGGCGGCGACCTGGTCGAGGGCGGCGGCGAGGGCGACGAGGACCTCGGCGACGACGACGTGCCGTCGGACAGCCCGCAGCCGGGCGTGGAAGAGAGCCCCGCGCCGGACGCCGGCGGCGGCGAGGGCGCGGAGCTCGTCATGCCCGAGATGGGCGAGTCGGTCACCGAGGGCACCGTGCTCGAGTGGCACGTGCAGGAGGGCGAGGGCTTCGCCGAGGGCGACACGCTGGTCGAGGTCTCCACCGACAAGGTCGACGCCGAGGTCCCGGCCCCCGGCGACGGCACGCTCACGAAGATCCTCAAGCAGCCGGACGAGATCGTGAAGGTCGGCGAGGCGCTGGCCGAGCTGTCGGTCGGCGGCGCGAGCGGCAAGGTGACGCCCGAGCCGCGCGAGGCAGGCGCGCCACAGGCCGAGTCCGCGCCGGCTGCCGCGCCGGCGGCGGGCGGTGATTCGAACGGCAAGGCGTCGCCGGTGGCACGGAGGGTCGCCGCCTCGAAGGGGGTCGACCTGAGCGGGGTCACCGGGACGGGCATCGGCGGCAAGATCACCAAGGAGGACGTGCTGATGGCCGCCGGCGCGGCCAGGGGCAACGGCGCCGCGGCACCCGCAGCCGCCGCACCACCGGCCGAGGCGGAGACCAAACCATTGCGTGGCCCTGCGGGAATGCTGGCGAAGGCGATGAACGAGAGCCGGTCGATGCCGACCGCGACGTCGTTCCGCACGCTGCCGGTGGACGTGCTCGACGCGAAGCGCAAGGCGCTGAACGGCGTCCTCAAGGAGCGCGGCATGAAGGTCTCCTTCACCCACCTGATCGCCTGGGCGATCGTCCGCGCCGCCGCCGAGGACCACCCCGCGATGGCGCGGACCTACGCCGAGCAGGACGGCAAGCCGACGCTGGTGGACCACGGCGCGGTCAACCTCGGCATCGCGGTCGACGTCGAGCGGAAGGGCGAGCGCAGCCTGATGGTGCCCTGCATCAAGGGCGCCGACGGCCGCGGCTTCGACGGCTTCCACTCCCAGTACGAGGAGCTGATCAACAAGACGCGGGAGAACAAGCTCACCGCCGACGACTTCCAGGGCACGAACATCACGCTCACCAATCCGGGCGGCATCGGCACCGTCGCCTCCGTGCCGAGGCTCATGAACGGCCAGGGCACGATCGTCGCCACCGGGTCGATCGCCTACCCGGTCGAGTGGGCGCACGCGCAGCCGGAGAAGATCGCGTCGCTGGGGGTCTCGAAGGTGATGACGATGACGTCCACCTACGACCACCGGATCATCCAGGGCGCCGAGTCGGGGGCGTTCCTGCGCCGGATCGAGCAGCTCCTGCTCGGCGAGGACTCCTTCTACGAGTCGGTCGCCGAGGACCTCGGCATCAGCCCGAGCGTGGTCGCGAAGGCGCACCCCGCGTCGGCGTCGGCGCCGCCCATGGACGCCGCCGCGCCGGGCGGCCAGACCGCGGTCACCGCGCCGAAGCCCGACGCCGAGCTGCTCCAGGCCGTGCAGGCCGCGACCTCGCTGCTCAAGGCGTACCGCACCCACGGCCACCTCGCGGCGCACCTCGACCCGCTGGGGTCCGAACCGAAGGGCGACCCCGCGATCCAGCCCGAGAACCTGAACCTGACGCCGGAGCTGATGGCCGAGATCCCGGCGCAGATCCTGCGGATCGGCGTCGAGGGCGAGACCCTGCTCGACGCGCTGCCGCGGATGCGCACCGCCTACTGCGGCACGGTCGGATACCAGATCGAGCACCTCTCCTCGCACCAGCAGCGCATGTGGCTGCGCGAGATGATCGAGACGTCGACGCACCGGACGCCGCTCTCCGAGGAGGAGAAGCGCCAGCTCCTGCACCGGCTGCTCGAGGTGTTCGTCTTCGAGCGCTTCATCCAGAAGGCGTATCTGGGCCAGAAGATGTTCTCGATCGAGGGCCTCGACGCGACGGTGCCGATGCTCGACGAGATCGCGACCCTCGGCCAGCGCCACGGCGCGCGGGAGGTCGTGCTCGGCATGGCCCACCGCGGCCGGCTCTCGGTGCTCGTCCACAACCTCGGCCGGACGGTCGAGTCGATCTTCGCCGAGTTCGAGGGCGCCAAGGCGATCGACGCGGTGAAGGCCGCGACCGCGATCCCGAGCGGCGGCACCGGCGACGTCAAGTACCACCACGGCGCCGAGGGCATGTTCGAGACGCCCGACGGCGAGCAGATCAAGATGCGGCTGTACCCGAACCCGAGCCACCTCGAGTTCGTCGACCCGGTGGTCGAGGGCGGCACCCGCGCCGACCAGACCGAGCACTCGGGGCCGAAGCTCCACCACAACCCGGAGTCGGTCGTCCCGGTCCTCCTGCACGGCGATGCCGCGTTCCCCGGCCAGGGCGTCGTCGCCGAGACGCTCAACCTCCAGTCGCTCGACGGCTACTCGACCGGCGGCACGATCCACATCATCCAGAACAACCAGGTCGGGTTCACGACCGACCCGATCGAGAGCCGCTCGACGCCGTACGCGGCCGACATGGCGAAGGGCTTCAACGTCCCGATCATCCACGTGAACGCCGACGACGTGGAGGCGTGCATCGGGGCGACCCGGCTCGCGATGGAGTACCGCCGCGAGTGGGGCCGCGACGTCGTGATCGACCTGATCGGCTACCGCCGCTACGGCCACAACGAGTCCGACGAGCCCGCCTACACCCAGCCGAAGATGGCGAGCGCGATCAAGGAGCACCCGCCGGTCTCCGAGATCTACGCCGAGGCGCTCGTGAAGGAGGGCGCGGTCTCCACCGACGACGTCGAGGAGGAGTCGAAGTCGCGCCGCGAGGAGCTCTCGGCCGGCCTCAAGGAGCTTCGCGAGAAGATCGAGCGCGGCGAGTACGAGGACCCGAGCTCGACCGCCGTCGGCACCAGCGAGCTGGATCGCTCGAAGAGCCCCGAGGTCGAGACGGCGGTCTCCGAGAAGCGCGTGGTGACCCTGAACCAGGAGCTGCTCGACGTCCCCGAGAGCTTCAGCGTCCATCGCAAGCTCCGCAAGCCGCTCTTCCGCCGCGACGAGCTGCTCGAGGAGGGGCCGATCGAGTTCGGCCACGCCGAGGCGCTCGCGTTCGCGACGCTGCTCACCGAGGGCACCCACATCCGCCTGACCGGCCAGGACACCGAGCGCGGCACGTTCTCGCACCGCCACCTGATCCTCCACGACGAGAAGACCGGCCTCGAGTACTCCCCGATCCAGAACCTCTCCGGCGCGCTCGCCCCGTTCGAGCTCTACAACAGCCCGCTCTCGGAGATCGCCTGCCTCGGGTTCGAGTACGGCTACTCGGCCGCGTCTCCCGAGAGCCTGGTCCTGTGGGAGGCGCAGTTCGGCGACTTCGCCAACTCCGCCCAGGTGATCATCGACAGCTTCATCGTCTCGGGCGAGGCGAAGTGGGGCCAGACCTCCAGGCTGACGCTGCTCCTGCCGCACGGCTACGAGGGCTCCGGGCCCGAGCACTCGAGCGCGCGGATCGAGCGTTTCCTCGCGCTGGGCGCGGAGGGCAACATCCGCATCGCGAACCCGACGACCGCGGCGCAGTACTTCCATCTGCTCCGCCGCCAGGCCCGCATCGCGAAGCCGCGGCCGCTCGTCGTCTTCACCCCGAAGGGCCTGCTGCGCCTCGAGGCCGCCTCGTCGAAGCTCTCGGACCTGACCGAGGGCCGCTTCCACTTCGTCCTCGACGACCCGCGCGCGCAGGGCCGCGAGGAGGAGATCGAGCGCCTGGTCCTCTGCTCGGGCAAGGTCTATTACGACATCGACGGCGAGCGACCACCGCGAGAAGGCGACCGGGACCGCGGTCGCGAGGGTCGAGCTCCTCTACCCCTTCGCACGCAACGAGCTCACGGAGCTGGTCGGGCGCTACCCGAACCTGAAGCAGGTGATCTGGGCCCAGGAGGAGCCGAAGAACATGGGCGCCTACAAGGTCCTCTCGCGCCGCATCGAGGGCGTCATCCCCGAGGGCGTCGAGTTCCGCTACGTCGGCCGACCGCAGCGCGCCGCCCCGTCCGAGGGCTACCCCGCCGCGCACCGCTCCGAGCAGCAGCGGATCGTCCTCACCGCGCTCGGCGGCTAGCGTCGCGCGCCTTCGACTCGCCGCTCCTCGACGAGGACGGCGAGGAGGGTCGGGCGGCTCGACGGCACCGTGCTGGTGACGGACGTGGGCAAGCAGGGCAGCGAGGACGTCGAGTACCGGGCGGGGACGATCCAGTTCACGCTCGACGAGGGCAGCATCGTCGCCTCGGGCGTCTACTCCCCTCGTGCGTCTCGCGGCCGATCGTCGGCGGACCGACGAGTACCTGAACGCCCGCGGACAGGTCACCCAGACCCCACTGGGCGACGGCGGCTACCGCAGCGAGCTCGAGCTGGAGCTGCCGAGCGAGTAACCGGCGCGAGCCGGGACCGGCTCAGCCCGACAGCTTCGAGCTCGCCCTGGCCGTCCGGCTGCGATTGCCCGAGGCGTCGCGCCCGCGCGCGGTGAACCGGGCCGTGGGCTTGCCGGCGGCCCTGCGGACGGCGCGCCGGTCGGCGCTGTCGAGCTTCCAGGCGACCCTCGCGGTGTCGCCGGGGGCGACGTCCACGGTCTTCTTCTTCGGCTTCGCGATCGTGTCCCCACTCGCGACGACCCGCAGCCGCGCGGTCACCGCGGCGGCTTCGGCGCTCGTGACCCGCACCTTGATCTTCCTGTCGGCGTCCTGGCGCTTCGGCGCCTCGGCGTCGAGCCGACGGGGGCGTCGTGTCCCCGCCCGTCGTGCACGGCGAGGGGGTGTCGCCGACGAAGCGCGAGACCTGGCCGCTGTTCAGCGCGGCGACGTAGAGGTGGCCGCAGGCGTC
The DNA here is from genome assembly GCA_963844425.1 of uncultured Thermoleophilia bacterium. Classification (GTDB taxonomy): domain Bacteria; phylum Actinomycetota; class Thermoleophilia; order Solirubrobacterales; family 70-9; genus DASUSH01. The sequence continues at coordinate 41,277 of CAWJOD010000012.1, forward strand.
CTCACCGAAGGAGCTGGGGCCGTTGACCGTGATGCCCTCGGAGCGATCGCCGGTTGCCGCCGGGAGCGCCGGGGACCAGGGAGCGGATCTCGCCGCGGCAGAAGTCGGCGTAGACGTAGCGGCCCGCGAGGTCGCCCAGCGACGGGTCCCGGGCGACGTAGCCGCCGGTGATCGAGCAGCCGCCGGTCGAGTGCGAGTAGTCGAAGATCGGGTCGGTGAAGCCCGAGGCCCCGGCGCAGAGCGGGTCGGTCGTCGCGGTGTACGCGGTGAGGCCCTCGCGGCAGCTCCAGCCGAAGTTGTCGCCGCGGCCCGCGTTCGGCTGCGGCTCGTAGTCGACCTCCTCGCGGCTGGCCTGACCGACGTCCCCGATCAGGAGCGCGCCGGTCTGGCGGTCGAAGGAGAAGCGGTACGGGTTGCGCAGACCCGTGCTCCAGATCTCGTCGGCGCCGGCGCGCCCGACGAACGGGTTGTCGGCCGGGACCGAGTACGGCGCGCCCGCGGTGGGGCGCAGCGGGTCGATGCGCAGCAGCTTGCCGAGCAGGCTCTCCGGGTTCTGCGCGTTGTGGAACGGATCCCCTCCCCCGCCGCCGTCGCCGGTACCCGCGTAGAGGTAGCCGTCGGGGCCGAACTGGAGCTGGCCGCCGTTGTGGTTGCCGGCGTCGCGGTGGGGAACGGTCAGGATCGGCCGCCGGGTGGAGAGGTCGGCGCGGTCGCCCTGCGCGGTGAACTCGTCGATCTGGATGTCGCCCGCCGGACGGGACGTGTAATAGACGTAGAACCGACCCGTCTGGGCGTAGTCGGGGGAGAACGCCATCGAGAGCAGGCCCTGCTCGCCGCCGGAGAGGACGAGTGTCGAGGCGTCGAGGAACGTGGTCGTGGTCCCGTTCGCGATCAGGCGGATCGTGCCGGCGCGCTCGACGACGAAGAGGCGCGCCGCGTCATCCGGGTCGGAGGTGACGAAGACCGGGCTCGCGAACTGGCCGACCGGCTGCAGCGTGGCCGCACTCGCTGGCGCCGCCGAGCAGGCGAGCGCCGCCAGCACCGCGATGGCCATTCGCAACCGCATCTTCCCCGCCAAACACCGTTGTCGGCGCGGAGTAGCGAAGGTGCGAATCGCGTCTAGGCCGGTGCGAGCGCGGTGCGCCTGATCACGGCCACGGCGAGGTGCTCGCCGCAGTCCGGGCAGGAGTGCATCCGGGTCACCGAGCGGTGCTCGGCGCCGCAGCTCGCGCACCGGTAGTTGCGCTCGAGCCGCCGGCTCCCGAGGGCGCTCCGGCTTGGCTTTCTGAATTGCGTCTTCATGGCCTCATCTTCGCTCGCGGTACTCACCCCGGCCTATGGACACGGGGCCAGGATCTAGCCTGGACCGGTGTCCACGACGTCCAGCCCCACGCACGAGCTGCGCCGGGCGCGCCCCGCCGCCCTGTACCCCTGGGTCCGGCGCGCCTCCTGGCTCGAGGCGGCGGTCTTCGCCGCCCTGGTCGTCTTCTGGCTCCTCCCCGGCTTCGCGGGCGCGACCACCGTCTTCGGCTGGGCCCACGGCATCGGCTACCTCGCCCTGCTCGCCCTGATCTTCGTCGCGGTCCTCCGCCACGAGGTGCCGTTCTGGCTCCTCGCCGCGACGTTCACACCGCTGGGCCCGATCGGAAGCGTGGCGGGGATCGCCTGGCTTGACCGCCGCGACCGGCGCGAGCGCGCGGCGCCGGTTGGCTGACCTGCCGGTTTCAGGGATGGCGTGAGCGGGGCTGTGGGAGGCAGGGGGTCCACACAGCCCGCACCCACGCCTGCGCGTCGGTAGCCAGGGAGGGATGCCGACGCGATCGTTCCCGGAGGCGGGACTAACCGGGAACGAGCCCTTGATAAGAGCCCCTGCGTGCTGAGATCATTGTCTCCCAGCTGACCATCCCTGTCAACCCCAGTTTTCGGGCTGACACGGCGTCACTGGCGCGCTACTTCAGATTCGCGCAGGACGCGGTGCAGGATCCCGCCGTGCTGGAAGTACTTGACCTCGTTCGGGGTGTCGAGGCGGACGCGCGCCTCGAACTCGACCGGGTCGCTCCCGTCGCTCTCCGCCTTGACCGAGACGGACTTCGCCTCGCCGTTCTCGAGATCGCCGACGGTGATCGTCTCCTCGCCGGTGAGGCCGAGCGACTCGACGGTCTCGCCCTCCGGGAGCTGCAGCGGCAGCACGCCCATCCCGATCAGGTTGGAGCGGTGGATGCGCTCGAAGCTCTCGGCGAGGACGGCGCGGACGCCCAGGAGCTTCGTGCCCTTCGCCGCCCAGTCGCGCGACGAGCCGGAGCCGTATTCCTTGCCCGCGAGCACGACCAGCGGCACGTCCTCGTCGGCGTAGGCCATGGCCGCCTCGTAGATCGTCGTCTCCTCGCCGTCGGGGAACTGCTTGGTGAAGCCGCCCTCCTTCTCGACCAGCTTGTTGCGCAGCCGGACGTTGGCGAAGGTCCCGCGGATCATCACCTCGTGGTTGCCGCGGCGGGCGCCGTAGGAGTTGAAGTCGCGGGGCTCGACGCCGTTGTCGATCAGCCACTGGCCGGCCGGGCTCTGCTTCTTGATCGCGCCGGCGGGCGAGATGTGGTCGGTCGTGACGGAGTCGCCGAGGACGGCGAGCACGCGTGCGTCCTCGATCGGCTCGATCGGCTGCGGCTCGGAGTCCATGCCCTCGAAGAAGCTCGGCTTGCGGACGTAGGTCGAGTCGGGCCACGTGTAGCGGTCGTCCTCCGGGACGTCGAGCCCGCTCCACCGCTCGTCGCCCGTGAAGACGTCCGCGTAGCTCTTGGTGAACATCTCCGCGCGGACCGCCTCGGCGACGGTGTCCTTGATCTCCTCCGAGCGTCGGCCAGATGTCGGACAGGTAGACGGGCTCGCCGTCGGAGCCCTCGCCGAGTCGGCTCCGAGGTGAGGTCGACGTCCATGCGACCGACGAGCGCGTAGGCGACGCAGAGCGGCGGCGAGGCGAGGTAGTTGTTGCGCACGTCGGGGTTGATGCGCCCCTCGAAGTTGCGGTTGCCCGACAGCACCGAGCAGACGACGAGGTCCTTCTCCTCGATCGCCTCGGAGATCACCTCCGGCAGCGGTCCGCAGTTGCCGATGCAGGTGGTGCAGCCGTAGCCGACGAGGTTGAAGTTGAGCTTGTCCAGGTACTCGTCGAGCCCGGAGCGCTTCAGGTACTCGGTGACCACGGTCGACCCCGGGGCCAGCGAGGTCTTCACCCAGGGCTTCACGTCGAGCCCGGCCTCCACGGCCTTCTTCGCCAGCAGCCCGGCGCCGAGCATGACCGACGGGTTCGAGGTGTTGGTGCAGCTGGTGATCGCGGCGATCACGACGCGGCCGTGGTCGAGGTCGGTCTCGGTGCCGTCCTCAGCGTCACCTCGATGCGGTCGTCGGTCGGGTGCGCCTCCGCGACCGCGGCCGCGCCCTCCCCGATCTTGTGCGGCTTGCCGGCGTCGCCCGAGTGGTCCTCGCCGGGCGGGTCCGAGGCCGGGAAGCTCTCCTCCATCGCCTCGTCGCGCTCGTTGCCGAGCACCTCGGCGGCACCCTCGTCGAGTACTCGGCTTCAGCGACTCGATGAACGCGCGCCTTGGCGTCGGACAGCGAGATCCGGTCCTGCGGCCGCTTCGGGCCCGGCGATCGAGGGCTCGACGTCGGCCAGGTCGAGCTCGAGCGTGTCGGAGAAGGTCGGCTCCTCGGAGTCCTCGGTGTGGAAGAGGCCCTGCTCCTTCGTGTAGGCGTCGACGAGCTCGATCAGCTCGGTCGGCCGGCCGGTGAACTCCAGGTAGCGGAGCGTCTCCTGGTCCGGCGGGAAGATCGCGCAGGTCGAGCCGAACTCCGGCGACATGTTCCCGATCGTCGCCCGGTCGGCGAGGCCGAGCCCGGCGAGGCCGGGACCGAAGAACTCGACGAACTTCGAGACGACGCCGCGCTCGCGCAGCATCTCGGTCACGCGCAGGACCAGGTCGGTGGCGGTCGCGCCCTCGCGGAGCTCGCCGTTGAGCTTGAACCCGAGGACCTGGGGCAGCAGCATCGAGATCGGCTGGCCGAGCATCGCCGCCTCGGCCTCGATCCCGCCGACGCCCCAGCCGAGCACGCCGAGGCCGTTGATCATCGTCGTGTGCGAGTCGGTCCCGACCAGGGTGTCGGGATAGGCGGTCGCCTGGCCGTCCTCGTCCTCGGTCGAGAAGACGACCTGGCCCAGGTACTCGAGGTTCACCTGGTGGCAGATCCCGGTTGCCGGCGGCACGACGCGGAAGTCCTCGAACGCGGTCTGGCCCCAGCGCAGGAAGCCGTAGCGCTCCTCGTTGCGCTCGTAGTCGCGGTCGGCGTTGATGTCGAAGGCGCGGTCGTTGCCGAAGGCGTCGACCTGGACCGAGTGGTCGATCACCAGGTCGACGGGCACGCGCGGGTTGATCCGGCTCGCGTCGCCGCCGAGGTCGTCCATCGCGTCGCGCATCGCGGCGAGGTCGACGACGGCCGGGACGCCGGTGAAGTCCTGCATCAGCACGCGGGCGGGCTGGAACGGGATCTCGTCCGCGGGCTCGGCCTTCGCGTCCCAGTTCGCGATCGTCTCGACGTCGTCGGCGGTGACCGATTCGCCGTCCTCCAGCCGGAGCACGTTCTCCAGCAGGACCTTCAGCGAGTACGGCAGCCGGGCGACGTCGAACTTCTCCTGGAGCGCGTCGAGGCGGTGGATCTCGAAGGCCTCGCCGCCCACCTCCAGCTCGTCGCGTGCTCCGAAGCTGTCGCTCATCCAACCCATGTACGAAAGTCACGCCATCTCTGGGGCACGCCGCCCAGTGGTACTCTCTTAGCCAGATCATGACTTCGAGGCGTCACTCCGATCATCGCTGCGGCTCCACCACGGCGGTGGTCGGATCTCCGACGGTGGGTCACCGCGCGGCGGCCAGACGGCGCGCCAGCCGCGAGTGTCCGCGCGACCACCTGGGCCTCGAAGCGGATCTGGGCGTGCGGAAGCGCAGCGACGGCGATCCCCGCCTGCGCGTGTGCCTGGTCTCGGCGGGCGTCGTGTCACGGCTCGCCGCGCCGGGGTCCGGTGGTAGCGGAGCCCGTCGGTCTCGAGATCCACCAGCCCGAGCGTCCGGCGAACCAGAAGTCGACGCGAGACCCGTTCACGAGCGCCTGGGTCTCCGGCGTCGGCAACCCGGCGCGCGCAGCGATCCGCAGGAACCGCCGCTCGAGCTCGGAGTCGGTGAGGCGGAACGTCTGGCGGTCGAGGAGCGCCCGCAGCCGTCCGGACCCCGCGCTGGCCCGCGCGGCTCGTCGAGCGCGGCGCGCAGGGTCTCGGGATCGACGAGGTCGAGCCGATCCGCCTCGTTGACCGCGCGCTCGAGCTCTGCCGGGGCAAGAAGGCCCGCGAGGTCGAGCAGGGTCCTGACGGGCGTCGTAACGGGCATGTAGTCGTGGGTGGTCGACGTCGTGAGGCGCCAGCGCCCGGCGGTGGACGGTGACACCGGCCGGGCGGCGGTTGGCGCCGGCGGGCAGGGTGATATGCGGCGGGCTCGTGAGGAGGTCGCGCGTCTGATTCCCCAGCGTCCGCCGCCGCCGTTTCGTCGCTGGCGACAGCATCCGGACCGCCGGCGAGCACACGCCGCGAACCGCCCGCCCCTGCTGGTGAGCTCCAGCGGCGCGCCCACCGCGTAGACCTCCGCGGCCTGACGCGGTGCAGGCGACCGGTGGCGAGCCGATGCCGGATCGCCTCAGATCCATACCCGAGCGCGACCAACTGCGCATGGGTCACCAACCGCTCCTGCTCCGAGCGATCGCCCAGACCGATCCGTTCGCCGTCCGGCATCCGACACGGGGTCATCGCCCCGTCGAGGTGCCAAACGGTTCGAACTCACCCCCCTTGGCGGACGCGCCTAGCGCTTCTCGGTCTGGCCCCGGGCGATCTCGTCTGCGACCTCGGCGGCCTTGCGGCCGGCGACGCGGCCCGAGACCTCCGGGAGGAGCATGCCGACCTTGCCGAGCGCTCGCTGGCGCAGCGGCGCGACGGTGAACTCGCCGCGCCGGTTGTGCTCGATCGCGGCGATCACCGCGGCGGCGACCTGCGTCGGGCGTCGCGGTGCCGATGCCGCGGCGGCGGCTTGGCGCCGCTGAGTCGGCGAACATCCCGGCGTCGCGGACGGCGCCCGGGGAGACCACCGAGACGCCGACGCCGGTCGTCGCGCAGGTCCTCGCGCAGGCAGAGCGCGAAGCCGCGCAGGCCGAACTTGGTCGCCGCGTAGAGCGAAGCGTTCGGCGGTCGCGGCCTGGCCCGAGATCGAGGAGACGAAGACCATGTGGCCCCGCCCCGCGCTCGACGAGCTTCGGGAAGCAGCTCGCGCGCCATCCGCACGGGCGACTCGAGGTTCACGCGCAGCGCCCGCCCGATCTGCTCCTGCGAGAACCCGTCGAGCGGGCCCGAGCGCGGGCAGGCCGGCGTTGGCGACGAGGATGTCGATCGTCGCCGGCGTCGGCGAGCAGCTGCAGCGCCGCGCCCTCCTCGCGCGAGGTCGGCGACCACCGCGCGGTGCCCGTCGCCCGGCAGGCCGCCGCCAGCTCCTCGAGCTGCTCGGCCCTTGCGCGAGCTGAGCGATCAGCGTCGCCCCGCGGTCGGCGAGGGCCGCGGCGATCGCGCGGCCCGAGGCCGCCGGTCGCGCCGGTGAGCAGCGCGGTCTTGCCCCGCGAGCTCCACGCGGCCGAACCTACCGACCGGCGCACCGGCGCGTACGCCGAACGTGCCGGTTGCCTCGCGCGGCGTGCCAGGAGGCTCGCGGCATTCGCGGGCGGCGCTCGCGGTGCTGCGCGCTCGCCCGCGGCCGGCGCAGGCGGAGACGCTGCGAGGCCGAGGCCGTGCTGCCGCCGGGCCAGAGCGGGTTACGTCTCGATCGCCGGCGTCGCCGACGGCACCGGCTCCCCGCACCTGACCGACCAGGTCGACGCTGTTCGAGAACTTCGAGTACAGGCCGTTCGGGTTCAACCAGCCCGGCGAGACCGAGACGCCGCGCCCCGGCGTCGAGATCATCCGCGACTCCTACGGCGTGCCCGGCGATCACCGCGCCGAGCGAGTACGACGCCTGGTGGGGCGTCGGCTACGCGGTCGCCCAGGACCGGCTCTTCCAGCTCGAGCTCTTCCGGCGCGCGACGTCCGGCCGGCTCGCGGAGATCCTCGGCTCGACGCTACCTCGACGACGACCTGATCGCCCGCCGCGACTACTACACCGACGCCGAGATCGACGCGATGATCGCCGGAGTCCCGGCGGAGCTCCGCACGCGCGCCGAGGCCTACCGCGACGGGATCAACGCCTGGATCGAGCACGTCAGCTCGAGCCCGTCCGACCTGCCCGGCGAGTTCGCCGCGCTCGGCGTGCCGATCGAACGACTGGACGCTGCGCGACACGGCCCGGGTCGGGGTCTTCCTGGCGCGCACGGTGCCCTCGGGCGACGGCGTCGAGCTCGAGAACGCGCAGGCCCTCGCCGCGCATGCGGCCCGCGACTTCGACACCCTGCACCCCGTCCGCACGCCCGGTCGGCGGATCACCGTGCCGAAGGACCGAGGGGCAAGTTCCCCGCCCAGCCCGGGCCGGACGCCGCCGCGACGAGCGGGTCGGGTTCCGGCGCACCCGGGAGTTCCTCGCCGACACCGACCTGAGCGCGGTCGACCAACACCGCCGAGCGCGTCACCGAGCGCGCGGGGATCCCCGCCGCGCGAGGACCCGGGCGCCGACCTGCGCCGGATCCTCCCGAGCCCCGGCGGCTCGTTCATGTGGGCGATCGCGACGACGAGCGAAGCGCGACCTACCAGTTCAACGGGCCGCAGCTCGGCTTCTCGATCCCGGAGCTGTTCGTCGAGTTCGAGCTCCACTCGCCGGCGCAGCCCGAACATCCGCGGCGTCAGCGCGGCGGGCGTCCCGCTGGTCGGCATCGGCCACAACGGCCACGTCGCCTGGGGCTTCACCTCCGGCCTCTCCGACGAGGACGACCTCTACGTCGAGAAGGTGACCGGCGCCGAGACCTACAGTTCAAGGGCGCCGAGCGGCAGATGGACTGCCGCGACGAGGTCTTCCGCTACTACGACTCCGGCGACCGACCTTCCCGACCTGATCGACGACGCCGGGCCCGCCCCCGGGCGCGGTCACCCAGCGGATCTGCCGCACGGTGCACGGCCCGGTCCAGCACACGGGCGACGGGGTCGCGCTCGCCCGCCGCTACGCGATCTGGGGCCGCGAGCTCGAGACCTTCGTCGGCCTGCGACAGCTGAACGACGCGCGAAGTCGATCGACGACGTCGACGCCGCGATGCAGCGAGGTGACCTGGAACGAGAACGTGATCGCCGCCGACGACTCGGGCGACATCGGCTTCTGGCATCCCGGGCCTCCACCCGCTGCGGCCGAAGCGCTGGGACGAGCGGCTTCCCTTCCCCGGCACCGGCGAGGCCGAGTGGCGCGGGCTGCTGCCGCGGCGCAAGACGCCCCACGCGGTGAACCCGGACGCAGGGCTGGCTCGCGAACTGGAACAACCCGCCGTCCGCCGGCTGGACGAACGGCGACGGCGAGGCGCGCGAGCGGCTCACCGGGCCGCTGCACCGCGTGCGACTGCTCCAGCGCGAGGTGGCGCGGGTCGCGAAGAACCCGAACTACGAGCGCCACACCGCGATCGTGCGCAAGACCGGGACGACGGCTCAGCAGTTCCCGTTCTTCAAGCGCAAGCTGCGCGCCGCGAAGCGGTTCGCAAACGCCGACGGCAGGGCGGTGATCGCGCGAGCTTCAGGGCTGGGACGGGAGCTACGCTCGGACCGGCGGCCGACGGCACGGTCGACCCGGGGGTCGCGATATGGGAGGAGTTCAAGGTCCGGATCGAGCGCGCCTGACCGCCCGGATGGGGCCGGGGGCCGACGATCCTCGCCGGCGACTACGGGCAGCTCGCACCAGTTCGACATCACGAACGGCGAGGCCGCCGGGCTCCGCCTGCAGGGCCCCCGCGACTTCGGCAAGGCCGCCGACGCCACGGCCGCAGCGCTCGCCGCGCGCTTCGGTTCGGCCGACCCCGCCGGCTGGCGCGAGCCGCGGCGCATGTACGAGGTCTCGGCGCAGGGCGCCGCCTCGGTCGACGACCTTCCCTTCTTCGACCGCGGCACGTGGGAGCAGTCGGTGATGCTCGGCCCCGGCGGCTGAGCGCCGGCGCGGGGCCGGCCGGGCTCGTCCTGGCCGCGGCGGCCCTCGCCGCCGGCTGCGGCGGCTCCGATCCCGGGCCCGCGGAGGAGCCGACCCGGCTCGAGGAGTCACTCGCGTCGGTTTCGGCCTCCGAGCCACTGGGGGTCGGGTTCGGCTGGATCGACGTGGAGCGGCTGCGCGAGGGCCGGCGGCCGCTCGCGGGCGAGCTCGGGTGGGCCGCCGGCGCGCTCGGGCCCGGCGCGCGCGGGCTCGCCGAGGACGCGGAGGGCCTCGGGCGCACCGGAGTGGACCCCCTCGCCGCCGACACCCTGATCTCGACGGCGTCGTCGTACACGCTCGCGCTGCGGCTCGATGGGCTGGACCCGCAGCGCGCCGAGGCTGCCTTCGCCGAGGCCGGGGCGAGGGCGAGGTCGGCCGGGGAGTGGACCAACTTCGACCTCGGACCCGACTGGGCGATCCCCGACGACCCGCGGCTGGCCCCGCTCGGCTCGCTGGCGGCGCGCACTGGCGTGCGCGAGGAGCAGGTCCTGCTGGCGCGCTCGTCGCTCGCCCGCGAGACGATGGAGCGCGCCGACCCGCCGGCGACCGATTCCGAAGCCGTCGCCGCGGCCGCCGACTGCCTGGGTGACGTCGTGGCGGCCCGGCTCGTGCTGAACAACCACACGCACCTGCCGAACTCCGGCCCCGACCTGCTCGCGTTCGGCGTCGCGGCCGATCCTCCGGACCGCTCGCGCGAGATGCTGTGCCTGGTCGGAGAGCCCGGGCGGGTCGACGCGGCCGTGGGTCCCCTCGAGCGGGCCTTCGCGCCGAGCGCGCGCGACGGGGTCAGCGGCGAGGCGATGGGCGACCTCGTGCAGGACGCCGAGACCGAGACCCGCGAGGAGGGCGGACAAAGCGTCGCGCGGGTGGTCATAACCCGGGCGCCCGGCACCGACCCGGGCTTCCTCTTCGGCGCCTTCGACCGCGGCAGCATGCTCACCTACATGGGGCTGCAGCCACCGCCCTCCCCGGGCGGATAGGGTCAGTCCCATGAAGCTCTACATCTGCTGGGGAACGTTCCAGACGCCCAGGCCCGGCGGCCACCCCTGCGCGAACGCGCACAAGGCCCTGCGCGAGGCGGGTTACGACCCCGAGGTCGTCAAGGTTCACGGGCTTGGCGTGGGCCCCGGATTCCTCCAGGTGAAGACCGACGGCCGCCGCGAGGTCGAGGAGCTGACGGGCAAGACCACCGTCCCCGTGCTCGTCACGGACGACGGCGAGGTGATCAACGAGTCCAAGCGCATCGTCGAGTGGGCTCGTGCGCATCCGCACACGCGTTAAGGCTTCATAACAATTCGCCGGGCAAACCGTTATATTGCCCGCCGCCCGACCAACTAGACGCCGAATCTCCGCTTGCTACAGGCGGAGAGCGGGGGAACCGAACAGTTTGGGGCGAACCCACGAATAGTGGGGGCGCGGCTCCTTTAAGCGCCAGCCCGACAGCTAACCCCGTAGGCCCGCAAAGGAGCTGGTTCAGCTGTTCGTTTCGAGATACCCCCGTAGTCGGCCCGCAACCATCATCGTGGTGGCCGCAGTCGCAATGCTGACCTCGGCCTCGAGCGCCTTCGCCGCCTCCAGCGGCGGCACCGAGGTCCCCACCACCCCCGTCCCCGGAAGCAAGGCGAAGCTCGCGAAGGACGGCACCGCGATCCCGCCGGCCGACGCGCCCAGGGAGGTCGTCGAGGCGATCGAGGCCGCCAACGAGATCGAGGACAAGCCGTACAGGTACGGCGGCGGCCACGGCAGCTTCAACGACAAGGGCTACGACTGCTCGGGCGCCGTCTCCTACGCGCTGCACGCGGCCGGCCTCCTGAAGGCGCCGCTCGACTCGACGGGCTTCATGAAGTGGGGCGACCGCGGCAAGGGCTCCTGGATCACGGTCTACTCGAACCCCGGCCACGCCTACGCGGTGATCGCCGGCCTGCGCTGGGACACCTCGATGACCGACGGCGACGGCCCGGGCTGGAGCGACGAGATGCGTTCCGGCAAGGGCTTCAAGAAGCGCCACTGGGAAGGGCTGTAGCCGCATCCACGCGGTCGCGGTCCGCCCTTTGCCGGGTCGCGCCACAGCGGTATGGTGGCGGCGTCGATGGCTGACGCAGGTACCGGCTCGAGGCGAGCGAAGGCCGACGAGGTGAGCGGCTCGGATCGCGATCCGCTGAAGCTGGTCGGCCTGCTCCTAGCGCTGGGGTTCGTCATCAACTTCGCGGTGACGATGCTGTGGCACCCCGCCGGCGAGGAGGACGACCACCCGGCGATCTTCACCGAGTACGCCAACGCCGACGGGTGGGTCCTCACTCACTTCGGCCAATTTCTCGGCGTGCTCATGGCGCTCGCCGGCCTCTATCTCCTCACCCGGTTCCTCACCGTTCCCGGCCGGTTCAGTGCGCTTCCCCGGCTCGCCGGCTTCGCGTTCATCGCCGCGGGGGTCTGTTACGGAATCCTCCAGGCGGTCGACGGCGTCGCGCTCAAGTACGCGACCGAGGCGTGGCTCGATGCGTCAGGCGCGGCGCAGGAGGCGCGCTTCGCTGATGCGGAGGCGGTCCGCTGGACCGAATGGGGCGTTCAGAGCTACTTTCGCCTCTTCTTCGGCGCCGGGTTGCTGCTGACGGGTGCGGCGATCGTCATCGCGCGCACGATCGCGGCCTGGGTCGGCTGGGCGGCCATGGTGGCCGGCGCGCTGTCGATAGCCATCGCCATCGACGTCGGCTACGCGGGCCTGGCGAGCGGATTCCAGGACGTCGCCGGCCTGGCGCTTCAGATCGCTCAGATCGCGCTCCTCGTCGGGGTCGTCCTCGCCGGCTATGACGGGGCCAGGCCGCCACGGCGGGGTGACGCTCCAGGGAGATGCGGTGACCGAGACCACCCCCGCCGACTTCTTCCCCACGGACGTCGAGGGCCTTCCGGAGGCCGCCCGACCGCAGTCCGTCCGGCTCGGCGACGGTGATCGTCTGAAGCTCGAGATCGCCCCGGTCCGCAAGCGCATCGGCGACGCCGACGTGCGGATGCTGGCCTACAACGGCTCGATTCCGGCCCGACGCTCGTCGTGCCGGAAGGCGCCGAAATCGAGGTCGAGGTGGTCAACAACGGTGACGTCGACTCGACGGTCCACTGGCACGGGCTGCGGCTCGAGAACTCGGCGGACGGGGTGCCCGGCGAGACGCAGGACCCGATCGCGGTCGCCGGCACCGACATCTGCCTGGTCCAGTTCCCCGACGCCGGGGCGTACTGGTACCACCCGCACCTGCGCGAGGACTTCGCCCAGGAGTTGGGGCTCTCGGGCGCGATCATCGTCGAGCCGCGGGACGACGCCTACTGGCCCCCGGCCGACCGCGAGCTCACGGTCACGCTGGACGACGTCTTGATCGAGGAGGGCCGGATGGTGCCCTTCAGCCGCTCGGGCCCGACGTTCACCGCGATGGGGCGCTTCGGGAACGTCATGTTGATCAACGGCCAGACGGAGTTCTCCGAGCGCGTGCGGAGGCGAGGTGGTGCGGCTGCACCTCGTGAACACCGCCAACACCCGCAACTTCAACATCGGGATCGCGGCGCGCGATGAAGCTGGTCGGCGGCGACAGCGGCCGGGTCGAGCGCGAGGAGTTCGCCGACGAGGTCCTGATCTCGCCATCCGAGCGGGTGAGCGTCGACGTCCTCTTCGAGCTCCGGTCCCGCGCGCCTCGAACACCGCTCGCCCGACCGGACCTACGACCTCGGCTGCTTCATCGTCCGGGGCCCGCCGGCCGACGAGCGAGGCGGCGCCGCGACCTTCCGACCAGTTGCGAGTATCGACCCTGAGCTCACCGAGCTCCGCGCTGAGCGACTTGCCGAACACCACGAGCGTGGAGCCGGACGAGGTCCGTGCCTCCTGACTGTCGACGAGCTGGCGATGGACGACGGGCACGGCGAGCCGGCGGCATGGACGGACGGCGAGGCGATGACCGGACACGAGGGCATGCAGGTCACGATCGGCGATGGTCTCGAGTGGGAGGACCTGATGCCCGAGATGAACCGCCAGACGGACACCACCAACATGGTCTGGCAGCTCGTCGACGCGGAGAGCGGAGCGAAGAACGAGGAGATCGCATGGCAGTTCCGGGTCGGCGACCAGGTGAAGATCCGCCTCGACAACACCCGACAGCAGGATCACCCGATGCACCACCGTTCCACATCCATGGAGCGGGTCGCTTCCTCGTCCTCGCCCGGGACGGCGAACCGGAGCGAGAACCTGGTCTGGAAGGACACGGTCCTGATCCGGGCGGACGAGACGATCGACATCCTGCTCGACGTGACGAATCCCGGCCGCTGGATGGCCCACTGCCACATCGCCGAGCACATCGAGAGCAACATGATGTTCTCGTTCGACGTTCTGCCGGCCTAGCGCGCCACGGAAGCGGCCCTGATCGGGGCCGTCTCCGCTGGAGGGGCGCCTTCGTGTCACGGGCTTGATACCCCCTAGGGGTATATGCTACGGTGCACCGCAGCGAGTCGTCGGAACGAAAGGAACTCCCCAATGGAGCAAGCACACGAGAGCCGGGCCACCCAGATCCGCAGGTTCGGCCTCCACTACGTCGAGATGGTCATCGCGATGTTCGCCGGCATGGTGGTCCTCGGGCTTCCGGCCGAGGGCATCCTCCAGCTGGCGGGCTCGAGCGTCTCCGACGTCAGGGAGACGGCGCCGGGCGCCGCCCTGGCCGGCATGGGAGTCGTCATGACCGTTCCGATGGTCGGCTGGATGCGCTACCGCCGCCACGGCTGGCGCCCGTCGCTCGAGATGGCCGCGTCGATGATCGTCCCGACGATCGGCGCGATGGTTCTGCTCGGCGCCGGCATCAGCGACTTCCACGCCGCGATGGCCATCCAGCACGTGGCGATGTTCCCGGCGATGCTGGCGGTGATGCTCGCGCGCTGGGACGAGTACTCCACTCCCGCATCATCGCCACGCGAAGATGGCCGAGGCCACCGCCTAGCCATGGAAGCCACGACACATCAGCACCACGAGATGCCGACGGAGGGCCGGGCGCTCAGCCTGGTCGCCCTCAGCGCGACGCTTCACTGCCTCACCGGCTGCGCCATCGGCGAGGTCACCGGCATGGCGATCGGGACGGCGCTCGGGTTCTCCGACCTGGGGACGATCGCCCTCGCGGTCGGCCTGGCGTTCCTCTTCGGCTACACGCTGACGAGCCTCCCCCTCCTGCGCGCCGGGATGGCGCTTGGCGCGGTGATCCCCGTCGCGCTGGCGACCGACACGTTCTCGATCGCCGTGATGGAGCTGGTCGACAACCTGATCATGGTCGCGATCCCGGGCGCGATGGAGGCCGGGCTTGGACTCGGTCCTGTTCTGGGGCGCGCTCTCCTTCGCCCTCGTCGTCGCCGGCATCGTCGCCTTCCCCGTCAACCGCTGGCTGATCACCAAGGGGAAGGGTCACGTCGCCCTGCACGAGACCGGCATCCACGGCGGCCCCGACACCCGCATCGTCGGCGCCGTCGCGGTGGTCGCGGCGATCTTCGGCACGACGGTCCTGATCGCGGAGCTGGCCGACGGCGACGCCGGCGAGGGGCACGGCGGCGGCCACGAGCTGGAGGCTTCCGCCACCGGTGCGCCCGCCGAGGTCCGCGGCCTGAGCGACACGGCCGGCGGGATGACGCTCGAGCTGGAGCAGGCCGAGCTCGAGCGCGGCCGCCCTGGCGAGCTCGCGTTCTCGATCTCCGACGAGGACGGTGAGCCGGTCACCGACTACGAGGTCGAGCACGAGCGGGAGATGCACCTGATCGTCGTCCGCCGCGACCTGACCGGCTTCCAGCACCTCCACCCCACCCTGTCCGCCGGACGGGACCTGGAGCACGCCGATCGTCCTGAGGGAGGCGGGCGACTACCGCGTCTTCGCCGACTTCAAGCGCGAGGGCACGAACCAGACGCTCGCCACCGACCTCGTCGTGCCGGGCGCCGCCGACTCGCAGCCCCTCGGGGCGCCGAGCCCGACGGCGACCACCGACGACGGCTACGAGGTCGAGCTCAGCGGCGCCGATGCGGTGGCCGGCGAGGAATCCGAGCTCACCTTCGCGGTGAGCCGCGACGGCGAGCCGGTCGAGGTCGAGCCCTACCTCGGCGCGAACGGGCACCTCGTCGCGCTCCGGGAGGGCGACCTCGCCTACCTGCACGTGCACCCGATCGAGGCCGGCGGCGACCACGGGAGCGAACCCGAGCACGGGGCCGAGCCCGCCCACGCCGGCGCGGGCGAGCCGATCGCCTTCGCGACCGAGTTCCCCTCGGACGGCCGCTATGGGCTGTTCCTGCAGTTCAAGGCCGACGGCGAGGTCCACACCGCCGCGTTCACCGCGGACGTCGGCGGCTAGGCGGGAGCCTCGGCGCTGAGCAGCGCCAGCGTGCCCATCCCGGTGCGCAGCCGCCGGTGCTCGGTCACCTCGCGGAGGCCGGCGGCGGCGAACAGGTCGGGCAGGCGACCCGTGAAGTTCTGCCGCGTCCGCTCGATCCCGTCGAACACCCTGACCTGAGCCGAGGCCAGCCGCTGGAGCGGGTCCGCGGGCCGGGTGAAGTCGGCGACGTGCAGCTGACCGCCCGGCCGAAGCACCCGCCTGATCTCGGCGAGCGTCCGCTCCTTGTCGGGCGGCATGAGGTGGTGGAAGAAGAGGGTCGACAGCACCCGGTCGAACGAGGCGTCGGGGTAGGGAAGGTCGGTCGAGAGCGCCTCGTCGAAGGCGATGTCGACGCCGGCCTGCTCGGCCTTGCCGGCCGCCAGCTCGAGGATGGCGGGGTCGCCGTCGACGCCGACCACCTCGCACCCCGGCTCCCGCTCCTTCGCGAGCAGCGCGAGCGTCCCGGTTCCGCAGCCCAGGTCCATGACGCGGACCCCCGGCGCGAGCTCCGCCTGATCGAGCAGGAGGGGCTTGAAGGTCGACTCCCGCATCGTCGAATGCACGACCCGGTCGAACAGCGGCGTGAGCGCCTTGAAGCGCAGGGCGGGGAGGAGAGCGAGCGCCTGCTCAGCCATGGCGGAGGAGGCGACGCACGCTCGACATCAGCTCCTCCGTGAGCTCGGTCTGATCCTTGGTCTCCGCGCCCATCAGGCAGTGCTGGGTGTGGTCCTCGAGGACGCCCAGGGCGACCTTGTCCAGGGCCGCCTGGATCGCGGTGATCTGGGTGACGACGTCGATGCAGTACCGGTCCTCCTCGACCATCTTCTGGACGCCGCGCACCTGGCCCTCGACCCGGCGCAGGCGGTTGAGCAGCGCGTCGCGGTCCTTGCTGTAGCCGTGCTCGGCGGGCACGGCGTCCGTCTCGAGCTCTGCTGCCTTGGGGGTCATCGCCATCTCCGATCTCGGGGACATCCAGGTTACCGTACCCCTATGGG
This sequence comes from uncultured Thermoleophilia bacterium, assembly GCA_963844425.1. Taxonomy (GTDB): domain Bacteria; phylum Actinomycetota; class Thermoleophilia; order Solirubrobacterales; family 70-9; genus DASUSH01. The sequence continues at coordinate 57,871 of CAWJOD010000012.1, forward strand.
GTATCTGCGAGCCCGGGGCTCGGTCCCTCACGGGAAGCTCCGCAGGCGAAGGGCGTTGGCCACCACGGAGACGCTGGAGAAGGCCATCGCCAGACCCGCCAGCAACGGGTTCAGGAGGCCCGCCGCCGCCAGCGGGATCGCCGCGACGTTGTACCCGAAGGCCCAGCCGAGGTTCTCCTTGATCGTCCGCAGCGTCCGCCGGCTCAGGCGGATCGCATCCGCGGCGGCCCGCAGGTCGCCGGAGACCAGGGTCAGGTCGCTGGCCTCGATCGCGACGTCGGTGCCGGTGCCGATCGCCAGCCCGAGATCGGCCTGAGCGAGCGCCGGCGCGTCGTTCACGCCGTCGCCGACCATGGCGACGACCCGGCCCTCGGCCTGCAGGCGGCGGACGACGTCCGCCTTGTCGGCCGGCAGCACCTCGGCGATCACCTCTTCGATGCCAACCTCGGCCGCGACAGTCCTGAGCGGTCCTGGCGTTGTCGCCGGTCAGCAGGACGGGCCTCAGCCCGAGGTCCCTCAGGGACTCGATGGCCTCGGCCGAGGTCGGCTTCACGGTGTCGGCGACGACCAGGGCGGCGCGCACCTCACCGTCCCAGGCGGCGAGCACGGCCGTGCGGCCCTGGTCCTCCGCCGTGCGCATGGCCGCCTCCAGCGCGGCGGGCACCTGCAGGCTCCAGTCGCTCATGAGCATCGGCCGGCCGACCTGGGCGCGGCGAGCCTCGACGATGCCCTCGACGCCGAGCCCCTCGCGGTTCGCGAAGCCTTCCGCCGCGGGCAGCGAACCGAGCCGTTCCCTCGCCGCCCGGGCGATGGCCTGCGCGATCGGATGCTCGGAGGCGTCCTCCAGCGCGCCGGCGATCCGCAGGACCTCCTCATGCGATTGGCCCGCGGCCAGGACGACGTCGGTAAGCGCCATCTCGCCGGTGGTGACCGTGCCGGTCTTGTCGAGGACGATCGTGTCGATCTTCCGCGTCGACTCGAGGATCTCGGGGCCCTTGATCAGCAGCCCGAGCTGAGCCCCGCGCCCCGTCCCGACGAGGAGCGCGGTCGGAGTGGCCAGGCCCAGGGCGCACGGGCAGGCGATGATCAGCACGGCCACGGCAGCCGTGAACGCGAAGGTCAGATCCTCGCCGGCGCCGACCCAGAACCCGAGCGTGGCGACGGCGATCGCGATGACCACGGGCACGAAGACGCCGGAGACCCGGTCCGCCAGCCGCTGGACGGGCGCCTTGCCGGACTGGGCCTCGGTGACCAGCTTGGCGATCTGCGCCAGCGCGGTGTCGGCTCCGACGCTGGTCGCCCGGACGATCAGCCGCCCGCCGGCGTTGACGGTGGCGCCGGCGACCTCGTCGCCGGGCCGTTTCTCGACGGGCAGGGACTCGCCGGTGAGGACCGACTGGTCGACCGCCGACGTCCCCTCGACGACGACTCCGTCGGTGGCCACCTTCTCGCCGGGCCGGACGACGAAGGCGTCGCCGACCGCGAGTTCCTCGATCGGAATCCGGCGCTCGCCGCCGCCGGCGTCGAGGACCGCGACGTCCTTCGCCCCGAGCTCGAGGAGCGCCTCGAGCGCGGAACCGGCCCGGCTCTTGGCGCGGGCCTCGAAGTAGCGGCCGGCGAGGATGAAGACCGTCACCGCCGAGGCCACCTCGAGGTAGATCTCGTGCGTCCCGCCGGCCCTGTCGGGGATCAGGTCGAAGGTCATCCGCATGTCCGGGCCGCCGGCATCGCCGAGGAACAGGGCGTAGAGGGACCAGCCGAACGCCGCGAGCGTGCCGACGCTGATCAGCGTGTCCATCGTCGTGGCGCCGTGCCTGAGGTTCACCCAGGCCGCGCGGTGGAACGGGAGCGCCCCCCAGACCACCACGGGCGCGGCGAGCGTCAGCGTCAGCCATTGCCAGTTGTCGAACTGAAGCGGCGGGATCATCGCCAGCAGCAGGGTGGGCAGCGTGAGGAGGGCGGAGATCGTCAGCCGCCGGCGCAGCTGGGCGGTCTCGTCGACCTCCTCGGTCCCAGCCCCCGCCTGCGACTCGGTCGCGGGCACCACGGCCTGGTAGCCGGCGGCTTCGACCGCGCCGAGCAGGTCCCCGGTCGCGACCGATCCGGGGTCGTAGTCGACGGTCGCGGTCTCGGTGGCGTAGTTGACCGACGCCTCGACGGTCTCGAGCTTGTTGAGCTTGCGCTCGATCCGGTTCGCGCAGGAGGCGCATGTCATCCCGGCGATCGGCAGCTCGAGGTGCGCGCGGGCGTCGCTCGGTGCGGTGGCCACCGCTACTCCACCTCCTGCGTGAATTCCGCGGTGTGCACGCGGCCGGCGTGCTTGAACTGGAGGAACAGGCGGTAGCGGCCGGCCGTGGGAAAGGTCGCCTCGAAGCTGACCGAGTCGCCCGCCGGGTGCACGTGGAGGAAGGCGAGGTCGCCCTCCCGCAGGGCGACGAGGTGCCCGTTGGCACCGAGATACGGCTCGACGCGAACCGGCCGGCCGTCGCGCTCGACGGTGAAGCGAAGCTCCGCGGGCTCACCCGGCGCCGCGTGTCCGGAATCGAGGCGGACCTCGTAGCCGCTGTCGGTCCTGGCCGAGGGTTCGGGCGCGGGTAGCTCGGCGAGGTCCGCGGCGCCGTCCACGCGGAGGTCCGCGGCCAGCGTGTGCGGCTCTCCCTCGCGGGTGAAGTCGGCGAACACGCGATACGAGCCGGCGTCCGGAAGGCGAACCGGAGTACTCCAGGTTCCGTCCTCGCCCAGCGACGGGTGCAGGTGCTGGAAGCCCGCGAAGTCGCGGCGGACCACGATCAGGTGCATGCGCCGCTCGTGCTCGACGTCGAAGTCGCGCACGGTCTCGCCGGCGTCGTCGAGGATCCGAAAGCTCAGGGTCTCCTCGGCGCCGCGCCGGAGCTCCTCCTGGTCGAGGACCAGCCGCAGGCCTCCCTCGGCCACCGCCAGGCCCCGTACGGGGTGGGCGCCGGCGGCTGCCGGTTCGCTCGGGTGACCCCCGTCGTCGTGGGTGCGATCGGCCTCGCCGGCACCCTCCGGGTCGATCGCGGCGCCCGCGGCGACCGCCCCGACGAACACGACGGCGAGCGCGGCGGCGAACGCGGCGATGCGGGCGCCGGCGCTCACGTCGCGACCCGGTAGCCGGCCTCGGCGACGGCCGCCTTCACGGCCTCGTCGGTGACGCCGTCGCCGCGCACGGTGAGGCGGCCGGTCTCGAGATCGACGGTGGCCGCGGAGACCCCGGGGACCTCGGCGACCTCCTCGCGGACCGAGAGCACGCAATGCCCGCAGGTCATTCCCTCGACGACGAAGTCCTTCTGGCTGTCCGTGCTCATGGACATCAGGTTAGCCGATACCCCCTGGGGGTGTTACCCGAGCTCGCGCAAATCTCCAGCTGACAACCGCTCAAACGCCGCTTCGCGAAAATTTAAGGACGCCCGCAGTCCTGCGGAAACCGCATGGCGAAGCGGTTTACCGCTGCCCTTACGAGCGCTGTGCGAGCACTCTGTTAGCGGTCCGTAACAAAGAGGCCGCAGAAGGGTTACAATCCCCGACCTCGTAACTGAAACAGACGCCGAGTCCCCGTCCCAACTGGAGACGGGGAGCGGGGGAACCAAGCAGTTGGGGCGAACCCACGTGAGTGGGAGCGCGGCTCCTTTAAGCGCCAGCCCGTCAGCTAACCCCGTAGGCCCGCAAAGGAGCTGGTTCAAATTCGCGCGCTTACAAACTCACGCAACGCCCTGGCGGCCGGAGCAGTGGCCGCGCTCATCACCTTCGGCGGACTCGCAGGGATGGCCCAGGCGGCCACCGGCGGCGCTTCGCTCGACCCGGTCGGCCCGGCGGGCGATGCCCGGCTCGCCAAGGACGGAACGGCGATCCCGCCGGCGGACGCGCCCCGCAAGGTCGTGAAGGCCATCGAGGCCGCCAACGAGATCGAGGACAAGCCCTACAAGTGGGGCGGCGGTCACGGGAGCATCAAGGACTCCGGCTACGACTGCTCCGGAGCGGTCTCCTACGCACTGATCAAGGCCGGCCTCCTCGACTCCCCCCTCGCCTCGGGCGGCTTCAACAGCTGGGGCAAGAAGGGCAAGGGCGACTGGATCACGGTCTACGGCAACGGCGGTCATGCCTACGCGGTGATCGCCGGCCTGCGCTGGGATACCTCGATGACCCCCGGCGACGGCCCGGGCTGGAGCAAGCAGATGCGCTCCTCCAGCGGCTTCAAGGCGACGCACCCCAAGGGCCTCTAGCCCAGCCGCTCAGAAAGACTCGAAGCACCCGACGCCGCCGGCCCACCCGGCGGCGTCGTCGTTTTGAGATCGTGCCGGGATGGGCGGCATCCCACAATCCGCGCGGGGCCTCATCCCACCGGCGCTCGTCGTCGGGCTCCTGCTCATCGCGAGCGTGGTGGCGGCCGAGCTCGTCTGGGCCGCCGAGCGCGAGGACGCGGAGCGCGCGAACGAGGCCCTGGCGCGACAGGCGACGGCGATCGCCGAGCGCCAGGTCGGGCTCACGGCCTCCAGCGTTCGCGGCGGCGAGGGCGTCCTGCGCCGCTCCGGCCCGATGCCCGAGGGCGGCTTTCGCCGCTACGCGCGCGAGATCCTCGCCGAGACGCAATTCCCGGCGCTCGCCTGGGCCCCGCGGGTGCCGGCGCGCGAACGGGGCCGGTTCGAGCGCACGCTGAACCGGCGGATCACCGAGCCGCGGCCGCCGACCGAGAACCAACCGAAGGGCTTCCTGCGCCCGGTCGAACGCCGCCGAGGGGCCTATTACCCGGTCCGGTTCGTCCACCCGGACGAGAAGGGCCCGCGGCGCGCGCTCGGCATCGACCTGCTCTCCGAGCCCGACCGCGCCGCGGCCGTGCGCGCCGGTCGGGACTCGAACCAGACCCAGCTCACCGCCCCCGTCTTCCGCGCCCGCCGCGCCGACACCTCCGTCCTCGTGGTCGATCCGGTCTACGCGCCCGGCTCGCGGCTCGGCAACGCGCGGCAGCGGCGCCGCGCCATCGTCGGCGTCCTCTCCGGCGGCATCCCGACCGCGGCGATCCGGGCGGAGATCGAGGGCCAGCTCGGCGAGGCCGTCGACGTCTCGATCTTCGACGAGGACGAGCCGGTCGTCGCCCGGTGACCCGCCGGACGCCGAGGGCCAGTCGATGACGGTGGACGTACTCGGCCGCACCTGGACCGTTCACGTCGCGAACGTCGCGGAGCCGGCGGTGCTTCCGGCGCTCGCCGTCGGCGGGGTGGGGCTCCTGCTCGCCGCCCTCGCCGCGGCGCTCTTCGCGCTCGCCGAGCGGCGCGAGCAGATGCTGAGCCGCGAGCGCGATGCCGCGGCGGGCGAGGCGGAGTCGCAGCGCGCGACCGCGACCGCGCTCCAGCAGGCCTTCCTCCCCCAGCCTGCCGGTCCTGCCGGGAGTCGAGACCGCGGCGGTCTACGCCCCGGGCGCGGAGGGCCTCGAGGTCGGCGGCGACTTCTACGACCTCTTCGGGACCGGCGACCACTGGACGGCGATGATCGGCGACGTGAGCGGCAAGGGCGCCCAGGCGGCCGCGCTCACGTCGCTCGTGCGGTACACGGCGCGGGGCGTCGCCGATCGCGGGCCGCTTCACGCGACCCGGGAGGTGAACGACGCCGTGCGGCGCGAGACGCCGCCGGGCACCTTCGCCACCATGTGCGTGGGCTCCCTGCGCCCGGGCAAGGGCGGGATCGAGGTGGCGATCGTGGTCGCGGGCCACCCCCCGCCGCTGATCGCGCGCGGTGACGGCACGATCGAGCCGGTCCAGCCGACCGCCCCGCTCGTCGGCGTGCTGCCCGACATCGACATCGAGGAGACCCGGCTGCGGCTGGCGCCGGGCGAGACGCTCTTCCTCTACACGGACGGGCTGTTCGAGGCGCGGCCCCGTGGCGGCGAGCCGTTCGGCGAGGACCGCCTGCGCGCGGCGCTCGCAGAGGCGCGCGAGGGCTCGCCCCGGGAGATCCTGGGGGCGGTGCTCGCCCGCGCCGCGGGCCACTCCCCGGACTTCCCGCAGGACGACGTCGCCATCCTCGCGATCCGGGCGCGGTGACGCCGGCCCCGCCGACGTACCGCGAGCGCCTCCGCGCCGGGATGCGCGCCGGCATCCCGTACGCCGTAGCGGCGGGCCTCGTCGGGCGTCTCGTTCGGGGTCGTCGCCGAGCCGGTCATGGGCGCTACCGCCGCGATCGTGATGTCGGCGGTCGTCTTCGCCGGCGCAGCGCAGTTCGCAGTCGACGGCCGTGCTTGGCGCCGGGGGCGGGGCGGTCGCCGCGGTCGTCGCCGGGATCCTGCTGAACCTGCGCTACGCGCCGATGGGCATCGCCCTGGCGCCCTCCGTCCAGGGCCGCGCGGTCCGCCGCGCGGCCGTCGGCCAGGCGATGATCGACGCGTCCTGGGCGATGGCCAGCCGGGGCGGTGGGCGCTTCGACCCGGCGTTCATGATCGGCGCCACCCTCCCCTCCTATCCGGTCTGGGTCGCCGGCACGGCGATCGGTGCGCTCGCCGGCGACGTCATCGGCGACCCGGCCACGCTCGGCCTCGACGCGCTCTTCCCGGCCTTCTTCCTGGCGCTGCTCGTCGAGGAGCTGAAGCGACCCGGCGCCAGGGGAGCCGCCGCGATCGGCGCCGGGATCGCCCTCGTGCTCACCCCGTTCACCCCACCCGGCGTCCCGATCCTCGCGGCGAGCCTGGGCGCGCTGCTCGGGATCTGGACGAGCCAGGAGGGGTACGAGCCGGAGGGCGAGGACCGATGACCTCCGTCTGGGTGACCATCGGCGCGCTTGCCGTCACCACCGCGCTGATTCGCGCATCGGGCCCGGTCGCCCTGGGCGGGCGCGAGCTGCCGCCGCGGGTGATGGACGTGATCGCCCTCGTCGCGGCGGCGCTGCTCGCCGCTCTCGTCGTCGTGGAGACCTTCGCCGGCGAGGACGGAGCCCTCGAGCTGGACGCCCGGGCCATCGGCGTCGCGGCCGCGGCGTTCGTCCTGCTGGTGCTGCGCGCGTCGATGCTGTGGGCCGTGGGCGCGGCGGCGGTCACCGCCGCGCTCGTGCGGGCGATCTTCGGGGGCTAGGGCATCGCCGTCGCCTGCGCCGTGACCGCGGCGCCGCCCGCCGCCGCGCCCCGGCGTGTCGGTCGAGAGCCGGTGGGCGAGGTAGACGGGGATGATCGAGAGCAGGATCACGAAGAGCGCGATCACGTAGACCTCGGGCAGGTTGTTCGGCGGGCGAAGTTCTCGAAGAACCAGATCGGCAGCGTCTTGCTGCCGCCGAGAGTGAACGTGGTGACGACGATCTCGTCGAAGGAGAGCGCGAAAGCGAGCAGCGCGCCGGCGACGATCGCCGTGCGCATGTTCGGAAGCGTGACGCGGCGGAACGTCTGCCACGGGCGTCGCGCCGAGGTCGCCGAGGCCTCCGCGAAGAGGCCGAGAGTTCGCCGCAGCCGGGCGATGACGTTGTTGTAGACGACGACGATGCAGAAGGTGGCGTGGGCGACGACGATCGTGAACAGGGAGAGGTCGATCCCGAAGACCTGCGTGAAGGTCGAGTTGAGCGCGATCGCCGGTGACGATGCCCGGCAGCGCGATCGGCAGGATCACGAGAAACGAGATCGTCTCGCGGCCGAAGAAGCGGTGGCGCGCGACCGCGAGCGAGGCGAGGGTGCCGAGGACGAGCGCGACGCCGGTCGCGAGCGAGCGCCCGCCTTGAGCGAGTACGAGCAGGGCGTCGCGGCGCCGGTGTTGTCGATCGCCTTGCTCGAACCAGTCGAGGGTGAAGCCCGGGGGCGGCCACTCGAGGGTGCGAGGACCGAAGAACGCGTAGATCGACGACGATGACGAGCGGGATGTAGATGAAGGCGAGCGTGAACGCCGGTCGCCGACCGCGCAGCAGCCAGCTGGGATCGTCGGCGAGAGCCTCATCGCTATATGTGCTCGAACGCGCCGAGCCGCCGGGCGATGAGCAGGTAGACGACCATGACCACGATCGGGACCAGCGAGAACGCGGCGGCAGCGGCAGGTTGGTCGGTGAAGTAATCGTAGATGATCGTTGCCGATGAACTGGTCTTCGACACCGACGAGTCGGGCGTGATGAAGTCGCCGAGCGACAGCGAGAAGGTGAAGATCGAGCCGGCGACGACGGCCGGGAAGACGAGCGGCAGGATCACCTTGCGGAAGGTCGTGGCGGCTTCGCGCCGAGGTCCTCGGAGGCGGACAGGAGCGAGTTCGGGATCCGCTCGAGCCCCGCGTAGATCGGGATGATCATGAACGGCAGCCAGAGGTAGGTCAGGACGAGGAAGACCGCGACGAGCCCGTAGCCCGGGCCCGCGAGCCCGAGCGGCTCGAGCACCCAGTTGAGCACGCCCTCCTGGCTGAGGATCGAGCGCCAGACGTACGACCTTCACGAGGTAGCCGGACCAGAGCGGCATCAGGACCGCGACGACCAGGAGCGCCCCGCACGCGCGGCTTCGCGACCTTCGCCATGTAGAAGGCGATCGGGAAGGCGAGCAGCGCGTCCGCGACGGTGACCAGCGCCGCGATCGCGACGGTGCGCCCGACGATCGGCCCGGTAGACGTCGGCTCCGAGACGAGCGTCTCGAAGTTGTCGAGCGTGAACGTCTTCTCGAGCTCGCGGCTGAGCTCGCCGACGCTCCAGAAGCCGGTGACGAGCAGGATCGCGAGCGAGCCGAGATAGCCGACGACGAGCCACCCGATCGGGCCTGCGAGGAGCGCCCCCGCCTGGAGGCGGGGACGCCCGTGGAAGAGGCCGGCGAGCCTGCGGCCCGCCGACCTCCTCGGTGGGCGTTGCTACACCCGCTTCCACGGAGCGTCGAGGTCGGGATCTAGCCCTTCACCTCGTTCCAACCCTGGACCCACTCGTCGTAGGTCTTGCAGTCGGTATCGCCGTTACCGCAATCCGAGACGGGGGTCTTCCAGTACTCGATCTGGTCGAAGAACTCCTCGTCGTCGGCGTGGTAGATATCGCAGTGCTTCGGGCAGCCCCGTAGGCGGCGGGGAGGTTCTTCACCTCGTCGCACGCCTTCGGGTTGGAAGGCGCCTCGCCGAACCACGCAGCCACGGCGGCGTTCGCCTCCGGGCTGATGATGTGGTCCATCCACGCGTACATGCAGTTCGGATTCTCGGCCTCCGAGCTGAGCATCCACGTGTCGGACCAACCGGTCGCGCCCTCCTCGGGCAGCACGACCTCCTCCTTCGAGCCGTCGGCGTTGAGCAGGTTGCGCTGATCACCTGCCAGGTCGTACCGACCGAGAGTCGTCGTTCGCGAACGCCTGGATCTCCTTGGTGTAATCGGACCAGTACTCGCCGATGTGCTCCTTCTGCTCCTTCAGCAGGTCGATCGCCGCGTCGAACTGCTCCTGGTTCAGCTCATACGGATCCTCGATCCCGAGGTCCGGCTGATGCTCGCGCAGGTACAGCGCCGCGTCGGCGATGTAGATCGGGTTGTCGTACGCGGTGACCTTGCCGGCAGTAGTCGGCGGCGTTGTCGAAGACGACGTCCCACGATGTGGGCGCCGGCTTGACCTCGGCCGGGTCGTACATCAGCAGGTTCGAGCCGCGACCATGCGGCATGCCGTACGTTCTCGCCGTCGAACGTGTTGAACGGCTGATCCTTCAGGGCATCGAAGACATCCGCGTAGTTCGGGATCAGGTCGGTGTTGACCGGATCGACGTCGCCGCCCTCGATACAGGCGACCGCGACGCGTCACCCGACGCCGAGACGCCGTCGTAGTGGCCGGTCCGCATCAGCTGCACCATCTCGTCCGAGGTGTTGCCGGTCTTGACGTTGACCTGGCAACCGGTCTCCTTCTCGAAGTCGGTCACCCAGTCGACGTCCGGGATCGGTCGAGCCGTCCTCGGCGTAACCGGCCCAGGCGATGAGGTTGAGCTCGTCCTCCATCTCCCCGAGCTCGCGTCGGCGCCTCGGCGACCGCCGCCGCCGTCGTCATCCGTCGTCGTCGCCGCAGCCACAGCCGAAGGCGAACATGAACATCGCCAGGCCGGCCAGGATCTGCCATGCAACCCGAACGGGGTTGGGTCCTCTCTCGCTCACTGAATGCTCCTCTCCTCTGCGATGGGGACCATGTGCTCGGCCCTCCATCCGATCGATTATCTCCTGCCCGCGTCGTTCGTTCGTCCTCGGGGTCTCCCTCGAGGTTCTGGCGAACGACCTGGAGCTCTGCTCCGGCCGTCGAGCTGGACCCAGTAACGGGTCAGCATCCCCGCGTAAGCGACCTCGCTGACCCTGCCTCGCTCCGACGTGAAGTCCATCGGTCGCCGGCGCCGTCGCTCGAGCAGCCGGATCTTCTCCGGCCTGATCGTGTAGCGCTTGCCGTCGCGCTCGAGGACGTTCGAGACGCCGACGAAGTCGGCGACGAAGGCGTTCGCCGGCCGCTCGTAGACGTCGGCGGGCGTGCCGACCTGCTCGATCCGGCCCTCGTTGAAGACCGCGATCCGGTCGGACATCGTCAGCGCCTCCTCCTGGTCGTGCGTGACGTAGACGAAGGTGATCCCGACCTCGTCCTGGATCGCCTGAAGCTCGATCTGCATCTGCTCGCGCAGCTTCAGGTCGAGCGCGCCGAGCGGCTCGTCGAGGAGCAGCACCCGCGGCCGGTTGACGATCGCGCGCGCGAGCGCGACCCGCTGGCGCTGGCCGCCCGAGAGCTCGTCGGGCTTGCGCTCGCCGTAGCCGCCCAGCCGGACCAGCTCGAGCGCCTCGCGCGGCGCGGCGCCGCGCTCGTCGCCGTCGCGACCTTCTTCACCTTGAGCCCGTACTCGACGTTCCGGGCGACGGTCATGTGCGGGAAGAGCGCGTAGTCCTGGAAGACGGTGTTGACGTCGCGCTCGTAGGGCGGCAGCGAGTCGACGTCCTGCCCGCCGAGCTCGACCGTGCCGGCGTCGGGCTCCTCGAACCCGGCGATCATCCGCAGAGTGGTGGTCTTGCCCGACCCCGAGGGGCCGAGCATCGTGAAGAACTCGCCCGAGCGCGATCTCCAGGTCGATGCCGCCCACGGCGACGACGTCGCCGTAGGCCTTGCGCAACCCCCGCAGCCCGATCTCGGCCACTAAACGGCCATCATCTTCGCCACGCGGATCAGCTTCTTGTTGACGAACTCGTCCATCCCGTACTTGCCGAGCTCCCGGCCGAAGCCGGAGCGCTTGACGCCGCCGAACGGGAGCTCGGCGCCGTCGAGCAGGACGCCGTTCACGAAGACCATCCCGGTATCGAGGCCGTCGGCGACGCGCTGCGCCTGCTCGGGATCGTCCGAGAAGACGTAGGAGCCCAGCCCGAACGGCGTGTCGTTCGCCAGCTCGACCGCCTCCTCCTCGGAGCCGACCCGGTAGACGCTCGCGACCGGCCCGAAGAACTCCTCGCGGTAGGCGTCGTTCTCGGGGGTGATCCCGGTCAGCACCGTCGTCGGGAAGTAGTTGTCCTTCCGCTCGCCCCCGGCGACCACCTCGGCGCCCTGGGCGACGGCCCGGTCGAGCTGGTCCTGCAGGCGCTCCGCGGCGGTCGACGACGAGAGCGGCCCCATCGCGGCGTCCTCGGAGGTCGGGTCGCCCGGCTCGGCCGCCTTCATCTTCTCGGTGAACTTCCCGAGGAAGTCCTCGTAGAGGTCGTCGGCGACGATGAAGCGCTTCGCGGCGTTGCACGACTGGCCGGTGTTGTCGAGGCGAGCCTCCACGGCGGCGTCGACCGCCTCCTCGAGGTTCTCCGTGGCGAGCAGGATGAACGGGTCGGAGCCCCCGAGCTCGAGCACGACCTTCTTCAGGTTGCGGCCCGCCACCTCGGCGACAGCAGCGCCGGCGCGCTCGGAACCGGTCAGGGAGACGCCGCGGACGCGCGGGTCGGCGATCGCGTCGGCGATCTGGTCGTTCGTGGCGAGGATCGTCCGGAAGGCGCCCTCGGGAAAGCCGGCGTCGTCGTACATCGCCTGCATCGCCTGCGCCGACTCGGGGCACTGGGGGGCGGGCTTCAACAGGATCGTGTTGCCGACGATCAGGTTCGGGCCGGCGAAGCGGGCCACCTGGTAGTAGGGGAAGTTCCACGGCATGATCCCGATCAGCGGGCCCATCGACGATCGCCGGATCAGCGCCGTGCCCTCGCCGGCCAGCAGCTCGATCGGCTCGTCCGCGAGGAACTCCTCGGCGTTGTCGGCGTAGTAGCCGTAGATGTCGCCGCAGAAGTCGATCTCGCCGAGCGCCTGCTCGATCGGCTTGCCCATCTCGCGGGTGGCGATCTCGGCCAGCGTCTCCCGCCGCTCCGCGTGGAGGTCGGCGACCTTCCGGATCATGTCGGCGCGCTCCGCCACCGACGTGCTCTGCGACCAGGTCCGGTGCGCGTCCTCGGCCTTCGCGATCGCGGCCGCGAGGTCCTCGTCGGAGATCTCCGGATACTCCTCGAGCTTCTCGCCGTTTGCCGGGTTGACGACTGCGTACTGACTCATCTCAATGCCTCCTCGACGCTTACGCTTTCAGCTCCGACTCCCTCCGCGACGGCGGGATGCGTGACGCTCCCGTTCGCGACGTTCACACCCATCCGCAATCCCGGGTCCGCTTCGATCGCCCGCTCGACCCCGAGGTCCGCGAGCGCGACGACGTACGGCAGGGTGGCGTTCGTCAGCGCATAGGTCGAGGTGATCGGCACCGCGCCGGGCATGTTGGTCACGCAGTAGTGCGTGACCCCCTCGACCTCGAAGGTCGGCTCGCGATGGGTCGTCGGCCGGGACGTCTCGAAGCAGCCACCCTGGTCGATCGAGACGTCGACGAGGACCGCCCCGGGCTTCATCATCACGAGCTGCTCGCGCCGGATCACGTGCGGCGCCTTCGCGCCGTGGACCAGCACGGCCCCGATGACGAGGTCGGCGCGCGGGAGCATCTCCTCGATCGAGAGCACCGAGGAGAAGACCGTCGAGGCACGGCCGTTGAAGGTCGATGTCCAGCTGGCGAAGCCGGTCGATCGACTTGTCGAAGACGAAGACGTCGGCCTCCATGCCGATGGCGATGAAGGCGGCGTTCATGCCGACCGCGCCGCCGCCGATCACGAGCACGTTGGCGGCGGCGACACCGGGCACGCCCGCGAGCAGGATGCCCCGTCCGCCGAACGGCTTCTCGAGCATGTACGCCCCGGCCTGGGTCGCGATCTTCCCCGCGATCTCGGACATCGGAGCGAGGAGCGGCAGCCGGCCCTCGCGGTCCTCGACGGTCTCGTAGGCGATGCAGGTCGCGCCGGACGCGCACAGGGCGTTGGTCAGGTCGGGCGCGGGCGCGAGGTGCAGGTAGGTGAAGAGGGTCGTGTCCGCCCGGATCCGCTCGATCTCCTCGGGCTGGGGCTCCTTCACGCCGAGGACCAGCTCGGCCTCGCCCCAGACGTCCTCGGCCCGCGGGACGATCTGCGCCCCCTGCGAGACGTAGTGGGAGTCGTCGATCGCGCTCCCGAGCCCCGCGCCCTGCTGGATCAGCACCTCGTGGCCGTGCTCGCGCAGCTCGCGCGCGCCGGTCGGCGTGAGCGCGACGCGGTACTCGTCCGCCTTCACCTCGGTGGGGACCCCGACCTTCATGCGACGGCCCTCACCCGGTGAGGACCCCCTCCCCCGCCTCGACCTCGAACTCGGCGCCGCGCTGCTCGAGCTCGGCGAACATCGTGTCCGGGTCGAGGCAGCTGCTCCGGCGGGAGCGCGCCGCGGGCCGTGACCTCGCCGCGCGCGAGCAGGCGCACCGCAGCGGCCGCCGGCGTCGCGGTGGAGACGATGCCGCCACCGAGGCGCCAGCGCTTCGACGGCTTGGTCACGCTGCGCACGCGCACCTCACGCCCGCCGCCCGCCGCCTCGACGAGGTGCACCGAGACGGTCTTCGGCGGAGGGCGGGACGGCCTTCTTCTGCACCCGCGCGATCTTCTCCGCCGAGCAGGTGGAGAGCTTGCGCAGGCGCTCGAGCAGGGCCGGGTGCAGGGCGAGCCGGAAGCTCACGTTGCGCGCGCCGAAGCTCGACGCCGAAGGTGTTGAGCTCCGAGTGCAGCGTGTAGATCGTCGGCACCTCGCCGATCGGGGGGCCGTAGTCGACGACCCCGCCGTCACTCAGCGGGTCGATCTCGCACGGCTTCCCGCCTCGCAGGACGACGGGCTTCAGCGTCAGCTCGTCGATCAGGGTCTGGATCGCGTAGGGAGGACTGAAGCCCTCCGGCGGTTCGAGGTCGCGCCCGCCCGCCGCAACGTGCATCGACTCGACCTCGTCCAGCTCCCGCGCGGCCCGCGCGCCCATCAGGTTGGTCTTTCCGGGGCTCGAGCCGATGCCGAGGATCGCGATCAGGTCCGCCGCCTCGAACTCCTCCGACTGCTCGAGCTGGCGCTTGGTCATCCAGTAGAGGCCGCCGAGGTCGAGGTAGTGCGTCCCGGTCGCGAGGCAGGCGCGCATCGCGTCGAGGTTCACGCGGTAGCTCGCCGAGTTGATCAGGACGTCGCACCGGTCGATCGCGCGCGTCACCGAGTCGTGGTCGGAGGCCACGCCGCGGGCGTTCGCGCGCCTCGCCTTCGCCTTGCCGCCGCCGTGCTGCTCGGCGACCTTGCGGGCGCGGTCCTCCTCGATGTCGAGCAGGAGCATCCCGGAGACCTCGTCCGACTCGGCGAGGTCACGAACGATCGCGGGGGCGATCGTGCCGCCGGCGCCGAGCACCGCGACCTTCAGCTCGCGGTCCGCCATCAGCCCACCAGCTCCCGCGCCCGCAGCGCCAGCCACAGCTCGATCCGGTCGTGGGCGCGGCTCAGGTCGCGGCCGGTGAGCTCCTCGACCCTGCGGATCCGGTAGCGCAGCGTGTGGCGATGGCAGTAGAGCTCGCCGGGCGGCCCGCTCCCACTGGCCGTTCTGCTCGATGAAGGCCTCGAGCGAGCGCAGGAGCTCGCCCGCCGTACTCGCCCTCGGTGCTCTCGATCGGGGCGAGCAGGCTCTCGGAGTAGAGGCGCAGCGCCTCGTCGTCCTGGAGCGCGAGCAGCAGCGTGAAGGCGCCGAGGTCCCGGTGCGAGGCGACCTCGGGCGCGTCGCCGTTCTGCGAGCGACGTCGCCTCGAGCGCGCAGCGCGCCTCGTGGAAGGAGCGGTGGACGGCCGTCGCGGCGCGCGACCCGGCTGGCGGCGGCGCGGACGCGGCCGCGGTCGCGCGCGAGCGCGGCCCGCGCGCCGCCGGCGACCTCGACGGGGTCGCCGGCGCCGGCGTCGATCACGGCGCAGAGGAGCTCCTGTGCGGGCCGCGGTCGTCGGCGCGACCAGCGCGGTGATGCCCTCGCGACCGAGCGCCTCCTCGAGCTCGTCGGCCGCCCGGCCCGGGTCCTCGAGCTCGAAGACGAGCACCGCGGCCTCCGACGCCGATCGCCGAACGGACGCAGCCGGCCGCGCACCTCCGCCTCGTCGAGCCGGCCCGAGAGCGCCTCGGCGAGGACGTCGCCGGCGAGCCGGCGCTCGGTCTCGGCGGACGGCGCGCTCGCGCATCATCTCGAGCGCGACCGCGATCGCGGCCTGGCGGGCGATCAGGCGGTCGAAGTCCGTCGAGCTCGCCCTCGCGCCTTGACCACCGCGAGCCAGGCCCGGGCCTCGGCGAGATCGCCGTCGGGCAGCGGCACGACCACGGCGCGAGGCGCAGCTCCGGGTGCTCGGGGGTGAACGGCGAGACCCGCGGCCTTCCGGGTCCGCGTCGCCGATCTCGGCCGCGAGCGCGCCGTCAGCGGCGGACCCTCGACGCCCTCGCCGCCGAGCGAGGCGCCGTTCGCGTCGAGCAGCAGCGCGGAGCCGCGCGACCGCCGTGCCGATCGCGCGCAGGATCGAGTCGAGCCCGCGCCTCTTCGATCACCAGCCGCTCGAGCCGCTCCTGCAGCTGCGAGGCCGCGCTCGAGCACGCCGTAGTCCTCGTTCACCAGCTCGGTGAAGGCGCGCTCGGTGAGCGCGATGAACGGCATCTCGTAGGGCACCTCGAAGAGCGGCAGGCCGTGCTCGGCCGCCGCCTGGACCATCGCCTTCGGCAGCCGCTTGTGCTCGAACCCGGTGCCGATGCCGAGCCCGGCGAGCGCCTTCTCGCGCGAGCAGCTGCACGAAGCGCCGCTGCTTCGCCGGCGTCGTCGAGCTGCGATCCCGGTCGTGAGCAGGAGCTCGCAGCCGGTGAGCCATTGGGTCGGGTCCTCGAGCTCGGAGATGTGGACCCAGCGGATCGGGCGGCCCGCCTCGTCGTCCCCGGCGACGAGCTCGAGCCCGAGCTCCTCCGTGAGCGCCACGTGAGCATCAGCGACTCAGATCTTCTCCCCTGCCTCCGTGAGCACCGAGCTGCAGGATCTCCTCGATCTCCTCGAACTGCTCGGTGTCGCAGATCAGCGGCGGCGCGAACTGGACGACGGGGTCGCCGCGGTCGTCGGCGCGGCAGATCAGCCCGCGCCGGTAGAGCTCGCCGGAGAGGAAGCCGCGCAGGAGCCGCTCGGACTCCTCGTCGGTGAAGCCCTCCTTCGTCTCCTTGTCCTTGACCAGCTCGACCGCCTGGAAGAACCCGGCGCCGCGAACGTCGCCGACGATCGGCAGGTCGCGCGAGCCCTCGAGCATGCCGCGGAACTCCGCCTCCTTGCGCAGCACGTGGCCGCAGAGGTCCTCGCGCTCGAAGACGTCGATGTTCGCCATCGCCGCCGCCGCGGCCACCGGATGCCCGGCGAAGGTGAAGCCGTGGGCGAACATCTCGGTGCCCTCCATGAACGGCGCGGCGACCTCGTCGGAGACGATCATCGCGCCCATCGGGATGTAGGCCGAGGTGAGCGCCTTCGCCGAGGTGATGATGTCGGGCTGGTAGTCGTAGCGCTCGCAGCCGAACTAGTGGCCGAGGCGGCCCCAGGCGCAGATCACCTCGTCGGAGATCAGCAGCACGTCGTGGCGCGTCGCAGATCTCGCGCACCCGCTGGAAGTAGCCCTCCTGCGGCGGGATGCAGCCGCCGGCGTTCTGCACGCGGCTCGAGGATCACGGCGGCGACCGTCTCGGGGCCCTCGAACTCGATCCGGCGCTCGATCTCCTCGGCCGCCCAGAGCGGGTCGCGGTCCTCGGGCCAGTGGTAGCTGTTCGTGTTCGGCACGTGGACGCCGCCCGGGGCGTGCGGCTCGAACGGCGTCTTCAGCGCGGTCAGGCCGGTGCGGAGAGCGCGCCCAGCGAGGTGCCGTGGTAGGCGACCTCGCGGGCGACGAACTTGTGCTTCTGGCCCTTGCCGTGGACGCGGTGGTAGTTGCGGGCGAGCTTGATCGCGGACTCGACCGCCTCCGAGCCGCCGGAGGTGAAGAAGACCCGGTTGAGGTCGCCGGGGGCGAGGCTCGCGATCCGCGTCGCCAGCTCGATCGCGCGCGGGTGCGCGTAGCTCCAGTTGGTCGTGAAGTCGAGCTCGCGGACCTGCGCGGCCATCGCGTCGCCGATCTCGGCGCGGCCGTGGCCGGCGTTGACGCAGAAGAGGCCGGAGAGGCCGTCGAGCTAGCCGGTTGCCGTGCTCGTCCCAGACGTACGGGCCCTCGCCGCGGACGATGATCGGGACCTCGTGCTCGGCGTCGTAGCCGCCCATCCGGGTGAAATGGAGCCAGAGGTGGCGAAGCGCCTGCTCCTGAAGGCTCCCCGAGTCGGCCGCTGCCGGGCGTCGCGCTGGTCGTCGCCATCGGCTCCCTCCGCGGTCGTGGGTCTCACTACGACTATACGTCTAAGACGCTGCGGACAACCGTAATTCCGGGACGCGCTGCGGGCAACCCGGCCAGCGGTCAAAATCGAGCGGACGCCGTTATACGATTCGTACAAGCTGGTCACCCGGTTTTGGGACTTCCGCCGGTTGCCGCAGTGGCCAAGCTTGGGAGAGGATTCGCACCGCCGCGGTGAAGCCAAGCGTTCAGCTAGAAGAGGTCAGCAAGCACTTCGACGACGTCGTCGCCGTTCGCGAGCTCGACCTCGAGCTCGCCGAGGGGGAGTTCTTCACGCTGCTCGGCCCCAGCGGCTGCGGCAAGACGACGACGCTGCGGATGATCGCCGGGCTTCGAGCAGCCGACCTCCGGCCGGGTGCTGATCGACGGCGAGGACATGGCGGACCGCTCCGCTCACCACCGGCCGACGAACACCGTCTTCCAGAGCTACGCCCTCTTCCCGCACCTCACGCGTCGCCGACAACGTCGCCTTCGGCCTGAAGCGCAAGAAGGTCGCGAGCGGCGAGATCGAGACCCGCGTCGTCGCCGAGCTCGAGCGCGTCGGCCTCGCCGGCGAGGCGGGCCGCAAGCCCGAGCCAGCTCTCCGGCGGCCAGCAGCAGCGCGTCGCGCTGGCCCGCGCGCTGGTGAACCTGCCGAAGGTCCTGCTGCTCGACGAGCCGCTCGGCGCCCTCGACCTGAAGCTCCGCAAGGGCCTGCAGGTCGAGCTGAAGCGGATCCAGCGCGAGGTCGGCATCACGTTCGTCTACGTCACGCACGACCAGGAGGAGGCGCTCACGATGTCGGACCGGATCGCGATCATGAATCGCGGCCGTGGTCGAGCAGATCGGCTCGCCCGAGGACGTCTACGAGCGGCCCGAGACGCCGTTCGTCGCCGGCTTCATCGGCGTCTCGAACCTGATCCCGGCCGAGCGCGTCCCGGGCTCGCAGAACGGCGCAGGGCTCGTACGCCTGCGTGCGGCCGGAGAAGCTGCGGGTCGAGGACCCCTCGGCGCCCTCGACGGCCGATCACCCGAGCGTGGAGGGCCAGGTCGAGTCGACGCTCTATCTGGGAACGGCGACGCAGCTGATCGTTCGCGTCGCCGACGACGTACCGATGACCGTCCTCGTCCCGAACGCGGACGAGGCGGCGCGGCAGCAGCTTCCAGGCGCCGGATCGACGGTCCGGCTCGCATGGGCGCCCGAGCACATGCACCTGGTCAAAGACAGAGAGGAGACTCAGCGGTGAAAGGACACCTGACGAAGCTCGTGGCGGCGCTGGCGTTCGCCGCGCTGGCGATCGTGGCGGCGGCGTGCGGCAGCGACCTCGGCGGCGGCGGCAGCGACGAGGAGGTCACGGTGGCGGAGGCCGAGGGTGAGGCCTCCGGCGAGCTCGCGATCTCCAACTGGCCGTTCTACATCGACAAGGACACGGTCCCGGAGTTCGAGGAGGAGACCGGGATCAAGGTCGACTACACCGAGGACGTCAACGACAACAACGAGTTCTTCGCCAAGGTCCAGCCGGAGCTGCAGAACGGCGAGTCGGGCGGGGCGTCGATCTACGTCGTCACCGACTGGATGGCCCAGAAGATGTACGACCTCGGCTACCTCCAGGAGTTCGACAAGGAGGCGATCCCGAACTTCGAGGAGAACCTCACGCCGAACCTGGAGAGCCCCGACGTTCGACCCGGAGCGCAACTACTCCGCGCCGTGGCAGAGCGGCATGACCGGGCTCATCGTGAACACCGAGCTCGCCCCGGACCTCACCTCGATCGAGGACATCTTCGACCCGAAGTACAAGGGCGAGATCGAGGTCCTCACCGAGCTTCGCGACACCGTGCCGCTGGTGATGAAGAGCGAGGGCGTCGACGTCGAGGACGCCACGACCGAGGACTGGCTCGCGGCGATCGACAAGCTCGGCGAGGCCGTGGACTCGGGCCAGATCGTCGACTTCACCGGCAACGACTACACCGCCGACCTCGCGCGCGGGGACGTCGCCGCCGTGATCGGCTGGTCCGGCGACGCGGTCCAGCTCCAGGCCGACAACCCGGACATCGAGTTCGTGATGCCCGAGGAGGGCTGCATCCAGTGGTCGGACAACATGGTGATCCCGGTCGGGGCGCCGAACCCGACGGCGGCCTACGAGTGGATCGACTACGTCTACGAGCCCGGAGAACCAGGCTCAGATCACCGATTACAACTACTACGTCTCCCCGGTCGACGGCGTCCAGGAGATCCTCGAGGAGCAGGACTCCGACGCCGCGAAGAGCGACCTCGTCTTCCCGAGCGAGGAATACGTCGCGGACTGCTCGTCCCAGCCGAACCCGCCGGCCGAGGACGAGGAGGAGATCGAGAAGGCGTTCCAGCAAGTGATCACCGGCTGATCGCGTGAGCGCGCGGCCGCAGGACCCCGTACTTCCTCCTCGGGCCGGGGCTCCTGTGGCTGCTCGTCTTCTTCGCGATCCCGATGGCGTTCATGGCGTACATCTCGCTGAACTCGGGGTCGCTCAGCGACGGCTTCGAGTTCAGCTGGGAGTGGCCGAACTTCTCGGACGCGGTCACCGAGTACGGGACCCAGTTCGGGCGCACGTTCATCTACGCCGGGGTCGCGACGGTCCTCGCGCTGCTGATCGCGTACCCGCTCGCCTACGCGATCGCGTTCAAGGGCGGGCGGTGGAAGACGGCGCTGCTCTTCGTCGTGATCGCGCCGTTCTTCACCACCTACCTGATCCGCACCCTCGCCTGGCAGACGATCCTCGCCGACGAGGGGCCGCTCGTCGACTTCCTGCGGACCGTCGGGATCGTCGGCGACGACTCCGAGGTCCTCGACACGCCGGCCTCGGTGATCCTGGGGCTCACCTACAACTTCCTGCCGTTCATGATCCTCCCGATCTACGCGAGCCTCGAGGCGATCGACGGGCGCCTGATCGAGGCGGCGAAGGACCTCTACGCGTCCTCGAGGACCGCGTTCGCGCGGGTCACCCTGCCGCTCTCGATGCCGGGCGTGATCGCCGGCACGCTGCTCACGTTCATCCCCGCGGCCGGCGACTACATCAACGCCGACTTCCTGGGCGGCGCCGGCCAGCAGATGATCGGCAACGTGATCCAGAACCTCTACATCGAGCAGCGCCTCTATCCGGCCGCCGCCGCGCTCTCGTTCGTGATGATGGCGGTGGTCCTGGTGATCGTCCTCGTCTACATCCGCTTCGCGGGGTCCGAGTCGCTGATGGGCGACGAGGGCGAGCGACGCTGATGTCCTGGCTGCGCCGCAACGGGATCCGGATCTACGGCGCGCTCGCGATCGCCTACATGCTGATCCCGATCGTCGTGATCGCCGTCTTCTCCTTCAACGACCCGGACGGGGAAGTTCAACTTCACCTGGAACGGCTTCACGCTCGAGCACTGGGAGAAGGCCTTCAGCCTCCCGGCGCTCAACGAGGCCTTCGTGACCAGCCTCGTGCTGGCCGGCCTCGCGACGGTGGTCGCGACGATCCTCGGGACGCTGATCGCGCTGGCGCTGGTGCGCTACGAGTTCCGCGGCCGGCGGCCGGCGAACTTCCTGATCGTGCTGCCGCTCGCGACGCCCGAGGTGGTGATCGGCGCCGCGCTGCTCTCGATGTTCGTCTACTTCGAGGTCGCGCGCGGGTTCACGACCCTGCTCCTCGCGCACATCATGTTCTCGATCAGCTTCGTGGTGATCGTGGTGCGCTCGCGGCTGATCGGCTTCGACCGCTCGATCGAGGAGGCGGCGCGTGACCTCGGCGCCGGCGCGTTCGAGACGTTCCGGCTCGTCACCCTGCCGCTGATCATGCCGGGGGTGCTCGGCGGCGCGCTGCTCGCGTTCGCCCTCTCGCTGGACGACTTCGTGATCTCGAACTTCAACTCCGGCCGCGAGGAGACCTTCCCGCTGTTCATCTTCGGCGCCTCGCAGCGCGGCATCCCGGTGGAGGTCAACGTGATCGCGACGATCCTCTTCGTCGTCACGGTCATCGCGATGGTCTTCGTGGTCCGCCAGCAGCGGCGCGCGGAGCAGCTGGCCGCCGCCTCGGTCCCGGCAGGCGAAAGCGCCCCGGGGACGGGCCCCGGAGCGCTGTCCGCTGGTTCAGCCTGAGTGGTCTGCGCTACGAGCGCAGGCTCTTGATCCGGCGCTCGGTGTCGCGGCGGGCCTTCTTCACCTGCCGCGTGCCCTCGCGCCGGGCCCGCTTGATGCTGCGCTCCGCCTCGCGGCGGCGCGTGCGGGTGGTCCGCGTCGCGCTCTTGCGAGCGCGCGAGCCGCGACGCTGCGCGTCGCGAACGGAAGCCGTGAGGTTGCGCCTCAGGCTGTCGCGACCGGAGGAGGTCGTGACGGCCTTGGTCGCCCCGGTCACGCGCTCGCCCGTCTGGGCGGCCGCTCCGACGGTCACGTCGACCGCTCGCTGTCCGATCTCCTGACCCTTGAAGGCCAGCGACTGCAGCGAGTTCCGCTGCGCCTCGGCACGGGTCTCCGCCGCCCTGCGAGCCGAACGGCTGCGCTTCGCGGCATTGCGCCGGCGCGTCGCGGCGGCCTTCTGGGCGGTCGCCTTTCGCTGCGTGGTGGTCTGCGTAGCCATGGTGGCTGCGATGCTCCCTTCGTCGCTTGTCCGTCCTGCCAACCCCCGCTCCGTGAGCACGCGGCGCTCATGCGCAATGGCATGCTCACCTCAGTTTGTACCCCGCCCCCAATGGGGTAAACAACCGCGCCGATGGCGTCGCCGCGGAAGGAATCACCGCAGGAGGCCGGCACGGCCCTCATCGTCGTGGACATGCTGAACCCCTACGACCACGACGACGCCGACGCCCTCGCGGCGAGCGTCGCCGAGACCGTGGAGCCGATCGCCGGCCTCGTCGAAGCCGCGCGCGAGCGCGAGCTCCCGATCATCTACGTGAACGACAACTACGGCGACTGGAACTCCTCCTCCGAGGAGCTCGCCCGGCGCGCGCTGGACGGGGAGCGCCCCGACCTCGTCGAGCCGCTGCTGCCACCCGACGACGCCCTCTTCGTGATCAAGGCGCGCCACACGATCTTCTACGAGACCCCGCTCAACTACCTCCTCACGCAGGTCGGGGCCGAGGCCATCGTCCTCGCCGGCCAGGTCACCGAGCAGTGCATCCTCTACAGCGCCCTCGACGCGTACATCCGCCATCTCGAGGTGCGCGTCCCCCGCGACGGCGTCGCGCACATCCACGAGGACCTCGCGGAAGCCGCCTGCCGGATGATGGAGCGGAACATGGACGCCCTGATCGCCCCCGCCTCCGACCTCGACGCGCTCTTCGCCGCGCCGGAGCAATCGGAGCGGCGAACCTAAAGGGGTCTGACCCCTTTAGGTTCGCGATGAATCTTCGCGAGCGGGCCGGTCTCTACCGGCATGAGCGATAGAAAAGTCATTCTCAAGATGGTCATGTCCCTCGACGGTTTCGTCACCAGTCCCGACGGGACCCATGAATGGATGTTCGAGTTCTTCGGCGACGACTCGGGTGAGTGGAACCGCCGCGCGCTCGATGAGGCCGGCGTCCACGCGATGGGCCGCCGCAGCTACGAGATCATGGGCCCGCACTGGGCGGCGTCCGAGGGGCCGATCGCGACCGCGATGAACGAGAAGCCGAAGGCTGTCTTCTCCCACACCCTGGAGCAGGCGGAATGGGGACCGGCCGAGATCTTCGGCGGCGACCTGCGCGCGGAGATCGCGGGCCTGAAGGCTCGCGACGACGAGGGGACGATCCTGGTCCACGGCGGCCCCGACTTCGCCAAGTCGCTGACTCGCCTGGGCCTCGTCGACGAATACCAGCTGACGACGGTCCCGATCGCCATCGGCGCGGGGCGCAGCCCATTCGCCGAGCTGGAAGAGCACCTGAAGCTGGACGTCGTCGAAGAGGAGCGCTTCCGGAGCGGAGCCCTCGCGCAGCTCCTGGTGCCGAAGCGATGAGCGACTAAAGGGGGTCAGACCCCTTTAGGTTTCTAGTCGATCAGCTCGAGCACCGCGCGCTCGACCCGCTCGCGGTGGGTCGGGCGCTTCGGGTCGAACTTGCCGCCGAGCTCGTCCAGGCGGGGGCGGATCGTCGTACCGGAGTCGAAGCAGTCGAAGACGCGGGGGTCGATGTAGGAGGCGCGGCAGACGGCGGGCGTGTTGCCCAGGTACTCGGACACCGCCTTCACCGCCCGGGTCGCGACACGCTTGCGGGCGGTCTTCGAGGTCTCGCCGTCCTCCTCCAGGGCGAGCGCGACCGCGGCGAGGACCGTCGCGTTCCAGGTGCGGAAGTCCTTGGCGGTGAACTCGCTTGCCGGCGACCTCCTTCAGATATTCGTTGATCTGGTCCGAGCGGACGTCGCGCCAGCCGCCGTTCTCGCGATAGGCCAGCAGCTCGTGGCCGCCGCCCTGCCGCCGCTTCAGCGCGCGGATGATCGGGATGATCTCCGCGTCGTCGATCGTCTGGACCCGCTGCTGCGCTCCCTTCGCCTCGTAGGAGAAGACGATCAGGCCGCGCTCGAAGGAGACGTGGCGCTTGCGGAGGGTCGCCAGGCCGTAGGTCTCGTTCTCCTCCGCGTACTGCTCGCTCCCGATCCGGAAGAACCCGAGGTCGAGGAGGCGGATCGAGCAGGCGAGCACGCGCTCCCGCACGAGGCCCCGGCGCTTCAGGTCGCGCTTCAGCCGGCGGCGGACCCGCGGCAGCTCCTCGGCGAGCTCGAGCACCTTCTCGAACTTCTCGCGGTCCCGGTGCTCACGCCAGCGGTCGTGGTAGAGGTACTGCTTGCGGCCCGCCTCGTCGAAGCCCGTCGCCTGGATGTGGCCGTTCGGAAAAGGGCAGATCCAGACGTCCTTCCACGCCGGCGGGATGACGAGGTCGGTGATCCGCTCGATCGTCTCCGGGTCGTCGATCCGCTCGCCGGTGATGTCGTCCACGTAGGAGAACCCGCGGCCACGCCGCACGCGGCGGATGCCGGGATCGGAGCAGTCGGCTCGTTTCAGGCGCGGCATAGGGCGACAGGGGTACCCGGTTCGGCGGTCTTCTCAACGGGGCCGGGCGTGACGAGTACGCGCCGGCGGCAGCTCCGTGCACGCCTGAGTTGTTTCCCGATCTGGGGCCCGGGTAACCGATTTGCCGCAACGAACGACGAAGGGAGCACTCGAAATGAGCCTCATGGACAAGGCCAGCGGCCGTGCGAAGAAGGCGGTCGGCGACCTGACCGGCGACGCCTCCACCCGCCGCGAGGGCCAGAAGGAAGAGCGGAAGGGCGAGGCGAAGGACGATCTCGCGAAGGCCGAGGACAAGGCCGACCGCAAGGCCGACGAGGTCGCGGACCTCGAGCGCAAGACCTGATCTTGGCCCGTACCGAAGTTCCGTTCGGCGCACCGGCGGGCGAGAACCCGCCGGTGCCGCCGGATACGGAGGAGGGTCCCGCCGATCCCGACCAGGGCGGCGCCGACCCCTCCCCCGACCCGTCCGAGGACGCCCCCGGCTCCGATGAGGGCCACCCCGAGTCGCCGACGAAAGGCCGCGTCCTCGTCGGCTGACCGGTAGGGTCGCTCGACCACGGCGACCCATCACGAACTCGATTCCAGGCGCGCCGGCCAGACCCTCAACGAGCTGGCGAGGCTGGCGCTGCTCGACGACCTCGGGACCGTCTACGCGCGGGCTTCCGAGGCGGTCGTCGGAATGCTGGGCCTGCAGTTCGCGGGCGCGCTCGAGCTCCTGTCCGACGGCAGGATGCTGATCCGGGAGGGCTACGACGTCCCCGAGCACATGCGCGGAGCGATCGCGTCGGCCGCCGAGCCAGGGTCGCAGCCCGCCTACGTCCTCGCCGCCGACGGCGTCGTCGTCATCGAGGACATGCCGGCCGAGACGCGCTTCGAGCCCGTGGAGAGGCTGCTCGCCGAAGGCGTTGCGCTGCGGCCTGACGGCGGCCGATCCCGGGCGTCTCGGGGCCGATCGGCACCTTCGGCGCCTGGTCGCGCGAGTCGCGCTCGTTCGCGCCCGAGGAGGTGGAGCTCTTCGGGCTGCTCTCCAACGGCCTCGGGCTCGCCGTCTCGCGCGCCCGCCTCGCGCGCCGGCTCGAGACCCAGCGCGCCGCGAGCGAGGCGCTCGCGATGTCGGAGACGATGGCCGAGGCGGCGCCCCGCTTCCTCGAGGCGATCTGCGGCTCGCTGGGCTGGGCCGCGGGGATCCTCTGGCTGGTCGAGCCCGGCGGCGAGCGGCTGCGGGCGGTCGACGTCTGGCTCGACGCGCGCCTCCGGCGAGCGCGAGCGCCGCTTCGCGCAGAACGAGCTCGAGCACACCGCCTTCGCGCTCGGCGAGCGCCTGCCCGGCCGCGCCTGGGAGGCCGGCGAGCCGCAGTGGATCAGCGAGATCCCGCCGGACACGACCCACCCGAAGGTGCAGCCCGTGCTCGAAGCCGGGATGCGCAGCGTCCTGGTGTTCCCGATCAAGCGCGGCGAGGAGGTCCTCGGCGTGGTCGAGGTGCTCGGCCGCGAGATCACCGAGCCCGACCCGGACCTGCTCGAGGACTGCGAGCGATTCGGCCGCAAGGTCGGCGAGTTCATCGCCCGAGAGCACGCGCAGGCGGAGATGAAGGCCACGCGCGACGAGCTCCAGCTCGTCCTCAAGCACATGCCGGTTGGCGTCACGGTCGTCGACCCGGAGGGCCGCTATCGGTTGGTGAACGACGTCACCGCGCGGATCAACAACGCGCGACCCGGAGGAGCTGATCGGGACGCCGGCCATCGACGCGATCGCGGGGCTGACGATCCTCGACGAGGACGGCAACGAGATGGATCGCGCAGGACCTGCCGCTGTTCCGGGCGCTGCGCGGCGAGCCGAGCCCGTCCCAGCTCGTGCGCTTCGACGGGCCCGCGGTCAGCGAGCAGAGCTGGGCCATCGCGCACGCGATCCCGCTGCCGGGCCCGCGCGGCGAGCCGCGAGCGGTGATCAGCGTGATCGAGAACGTCACCGACGTGAAGAACGCCGAGGCGCGGCTGCGCGCGAGCGAGGCCCGCTACCGCGAGATCGCGGACACCCTCCAGCGCGGCCTGCTGCCGCCGGATGCCGCGGAGATCGCCGGGCTGGACTTCGACGCGCGGCTCCACACCGAGGAGGCGGGGACGCGGATCGGCGGCGACTTCTACGACGTCTTCCGGGCCTCCGGCGAGTGCTACGCGCTGGTCATCGGCGACGTCTCCGGAAAGGGCGTCGGCGCGGCCGGGCTGACCGCGCTCGCGCGGCACACGATCCGCGCCGCCGCGATGCACGACGCCCGGCCGCCCGCGGTCCTGCGCACCCTGAACGAAGCGCTTCTGCGGAGCGGGTCGGACGAGCAGTACCTGACCGCGGTCTACGCGCTCGTGGAGCCGGTCGAGGACGGCCACAAGGTCACCGTCGCCGCGGGCGGCCACCCCCCGCCCCTGCACGTCGCCGCCGACGGGACGGTCACCGAGGTCCCCGCGCAGGGGACCCTGCTCGGGTTCTTCGAGGAGCTCGAGCTGCACGAGGGCCGCACCCACCTGCGTCCCGGGCGACGCGATGGTGCTTCTTCACCGACGGGATCACCGAGGCCGGGTTCCGCGACGAGAGCCCGGGCGCCCCGATGACCGACGAGGCGCTGCGCGAGCTCCTCTCGACCCTCGGCGGCGAGCCCGCCGGCCGCATCGCCGACCGGATCGAGGCGAGGGTGCTGGCCGCCGAGGGCGGCGAGCTGCGCGACGACGCGACGATGGTCGTCGTCACCAGCCGCCCGCGCTGAGGGGGCTCCCGGTTTCGCGGCGATCGGCCACGGGTAGCGGCTTGCGAGGCCGAGGGATGGAGTCCGCAACGCACACGCACGCGCCCGAAGGGACGCCCAGCGGGCCGCTGAAGCTGCGTGCGCGCTCCTGGATCGACGTCCTGAAGCGCACCGCGAGGGAGTTCCAGGACGACCAGCTCACCGACCTCGCCGCCGGCCTCACCTACTACGCGGTCCTCGCGATCTTCCCCGCGCTGATCGCACTGGTCTCGATCCTCGGCCTGGTCGGGGACTCGGCGACCGAGCCGCTGATCGAGAACGTGGAGGCGCTCACCCCCGGCCCCGCCCAGGAGATCCTCACGAGCGCGATCGAGCAGATCTCCTCGACGCAGGCGGCGGGGCTCGGCCTGGTCCTCGGCCTCGCCGGCGCGCTGTGGTCGGCTTCGGGCTACGTCGGCGGGTTCGCCCGCGCCTCGAACCGGATCTACGAGGTCGAGGAGGGCCGGCCGTTCTGGAAGCTGCGACCGATCCAGATCGGGATCACGGTCGTGATGATCCTGCTGCTCGCGCTCTGCGCGATCGCGGTCGTGGTCACCGGCCCGCTCGCGCGCGAGGTCGGCGACGTCGTCGGCGCCGGGGACACGGCGGTCTCGATCTGGGACGTCGCGAAGTGGCCCGCGATCGTCCTCGTGGTGATCACGATGATCTCGGTCCTCTACTGGACCGCGCCGAACGTGAAGCAGCCGGGCTTCAAATGGATCACGCCGGGCGGCGTCGTCGCGGTCGTGCTCTGGCTCCTGGCCTCCCTGCTCTTCGCCTTCTACGTCTCCAACTTCGGCTCCTACAACGCGACTTACGGCAGCATCGCCGCCGTGATCGTCTTCCTCGTCTGGCTGTGGATCACCAACGTCGCGATCCTCTTCGGCGCCGAGCTGAACGCCGAGCTGGAGCGCGAGCGCGAGCTCGCGGCCGGCGTGCCCGAGGAGGAGACGATCGCCCTGGAACCCCGTGACCCGAAGGACTGACAAGGAGACGAGCCCATCATGATCGCCAAGATCCTCTTCATCCCGATCAGCATCGCCGGCAGCCTCATCGCCGGGATGCTGAGCAAGAAGCTCTTCGACTTCGTCTGGGCGCGCTTCGACGACGCCGAGCCACCCGGAGGCCGAGCACCGCCAGGTGAGCATGCCGAAGCTGATCGCCGCCAACGCGGTGCAGGGGGCGATCTTGCGCGGCGTTCGCGCCGGGAGCGACCACTACACGCGCGCCGCCTTCTCCCGCGCGACCGGCGTCTGGCCGGGCGAGGAGAAGCCCGACGAGGCGAAGCTCTGCAGTTTCGCCGTCCCTCCCGTCGGGTACCGATCTTGTGGACCCGAGACCACGGAGGTATGACATGGCAGGCGAACTCGAAGGGAAGAAGATCGCGATCCTGACCGCCGACGAAGGCGTCGAGCAGGTCGAGCTCGAGCAGCCCAGGCAGGCGGTCGAGGACGCCGGCGCCGAGGTCGAGCTGATCTCGCCGGGCGGCGATCAGGTCCAGGGCTTCGACCACCTCGACAAGGGCGACACGTTCACGGCCGACCGCAAGGTCGCGGACGCGAGCGCGTCGGATTACGACGGGCTGCTGCTGCCCGGCGGCGTCGCGAACCCCGACCAGCTGCGCATGGACGAGGACGCCGTCGGCTTCGTCCGCGACTTCTTCGAGGCGGGCAAGCCGGTCGCGGCGATCTGCCACGCGGCGTGGACGCTGGTGGAGGCCGGCGTCGTCGAGGGCCGCACCCTCACGTCGTTCCCGAGCGTCAAGACGGACATCCGCAACGCCGGCGGCGAGTGGGTCGACGAGGAGGTCGTGGTGGACGCGGGGCTCGTCACGAGCCGCAACCCCGACGACCTCCCGGCCTTCAACGCCAAGGCGATCGAGGAGTTCGCGGAGGGCGTCCACGACGAGCAGCGCGAGCAGACGGTCGGGGCGGGGCAGTCCGCATGACCGGGTCCGACCCGACGCACGCAACCGGCGCGACGCGCGACGAGCAGGAGCGCGAGGTCAAGGAGGCGCGGGAGGAGCGCGTCGGCGGGGAGCCGCACGGCGAGCTCTCGAACCCCGCCCGGGACCCCGACCCCACCGAGCATCCGGACCCCTACGACAAGCGGCCGGATCCCCGCGGCCCCGAGGCCGCGGGAGACCCGGGGCCGAAGGGTCCGTCGACCAGCGAGCCGCACCCGCCGCAGAACGTCGACCGCGACCACTACGAGGGAGACGAGCGATGACCGAGAAGCCGCCCGAGGAGACGGCCGGCGACCAGGACGCCGGGCCCGCGACCGAGCCCGAGGAGATCGACGCCGACTCCGAGCGCGACCAGGCCGAGGGCTGATAGACCCTCCGGATGGCGAAGGACAGCCTCTCCGAGTACCGGCGGAAGCGGTCGTTCGGTGAGACACCCGAGCCCCAGGGTGGGGGCGGCTCCGGCGCCAAAGGGGCGAGCGGGCGGTTCGTCGTGCAGCAGCACGACGCGACCAGCCTGCACTGGGACCTGAGGCTCGAGCACGACGGCGTCGCCGTCTCCTGGGCGCTGCCGCGCGGGATCCCGCTCGACCCGGGCGACGACCGCCTCGCCGTCCACACGGAGGACCACCCGCTCGAGTACCTGGATTTCGCCGGGACGATCCCGGAGGGCCAGTACGGCGCCGGCGAGATGACGATCTGGGACCGGGGCACCTACTCGGCCGAGAAGTTCGAGGACGCGAAGGTCGTCGCGACCTTCGACGGCGAGCGCGTGCAGGGCCGATACTGCCCTGTTCCGGATCCGCAAGGCCGGCGAGCGCAACGACAGCTGGCTGATCCACCGGATGGACCCCCCCCGGCGGGCCGGGAGCCGATGCCGGAGTCGCTCGAGCCGATGACGGCGAAGCGCGGCAGGCTGCCGACCGGACGAGGACGACTGGGCGTTCGAGGTGCGCTGGGCGCGGCAGGCGCGTGATCGCCTTCGCGACGCCCGGGCGAGCTGACGTCCTGCGCGACCCGGAGGGCGAGGAGGTGCAGGCCCGGTTCCCCGAGGTGCGGCGGGCCGGCCGCGCGCTCGGCGCCACCGAGGCGATCCTCGACGGCGTCCTCGTCGCCTTCGACGGCGACGGGGTCCCCGACCCCGAGCGCCTCGAGCACCGCCTGCAGCCGGCGTCGGACTCGACCGTGCGCCGCCGGGCACGCTCCGCGCCCGTCGCGCTGGTCCTGTTCGACGTCGCCCTTCCTCGACGGCCGCTCCCGCTGCGAGGAGCCCTACGAGGCGCGGCGCGGGCAGCTCGGCCGAGCTGCCGATCGACGGCGAGGTCTGGCAGGCGCCGGCCCACCACGTCGGCGACGGCGCCGCCCTGCTCGAGGCCGGGCGGCGGCGCGGGCTCGCCGGCGTCGTCGCCAAGCGCCTGGGCTCGCGCTACGAGCCGGGGGTGCGCAGCGCGACTGGCGCGAGGTCCGGCCGGCGAAGCGCTAGGCTAGCGCTCGTCGGCGTCGGCGATGCCGCTCGCGCAGCCGCTTGAGCGTCGCGCGCAGGATCCGGGAGACGTGCATCTGCGAGACGCCGATCTCGCGCGCGATCTCGCGACTGGGTGCGGTCCTCGACGAAGCGCATGTGCAGGATCCGGCGGTCGCGGTCGGAGAGCCGCTTCATCACGGGCGCGATCGCGGCGCCGTACTCGACCGCCTCGAAGCCCGGCTCGTCCTCGCCGAGCACGTCGGCGAGGGCGCGGCCGTCGTCCTCGTCGCCGTCGCCCTGGACCGCCTCGATCGAGCGGGTGTGGTGGGCGGTGCCGGCCTCCATCGCCTCCAGCACCTCCTCGTCCTCATCCCGAGGTGCTCGGCGATCTCCGGCACCGACGGCGAGCGGCCGAGGCGCGTCGGAAGCTCCGACAGCGCGTTCTCCACCTCGAGGTTGCGCTCCTGGAGGTCGCGCGGCACGCGGATCGACCAGCCGCGGTCGCGGAAGTGGCGGCGGACCTCGCCGAGGATGGTCGGCACCGCGAACGTCGCGAAGGTGAAGCCGCGGTCGGGGTCGAAGCGGGTGATCGCGTTGACCAGGCCGACGCTCGCGACCTGGAGCAGGTCGTCGTAGGGCTCGACCCCGCCGCTGTAGCGGCCGGCGAGGTTCTTGGCGAGCGGCATGAACCGCTCGACGAGGCGCTCGAGGATCCTTGGGTCGCGGGTGCGCGCGTACAGCGCGAACATGCGCTCCTCTTCATCGTGTGCGCGGTCGTCCTCGTGCAGGGACGTCGCAGGCGCGTAGCGACGCTGGGTGCTGGTGGTGGTCTCGGTTGCGGTGGCCATTCCCCTCCTGGGCCGTACAGACGGTCCAGCCGCAACACCAGACGCTCATTGTCGTCGGCAACCCGGCCTATGCGCTTCCGAGAGCGCCACCCCGCCACGAACGGACGGAACCACGCACAGCAAGTGTAGACCCATTTTCCGCCGATTGGGAATCGAATTGAGGGGTAACCGCGGAGCATGCGGGTCGTCGTCATCGGAGGCACGGGCAACGTCGGCACGAGCGTGATCGAGACGCTCGGGCGCGACGACGGGTCGACTCGATCCTGGGTATCGCCCGCCGCCTGCCGGACTGGCGGCCGGAGAAGACCGAGTGGGCCAGGGCCGACATCACCGGCGACGATCTCGTCCCGCACCTGGAGGGCGCCGACGTAATCGTGCACCTCGCTTGGGCGATCCAGCCGTCGCGCGACGGGGCCGAGCTGTACCGGGTGAACGTGGCCGGCTCCGAGCGCGTCTTCGCCGCGGCCGCCGAGGCCGGGGTCCCCGCGCTGGTCTACGCCTCCTCGATCGGCGCCTACTCGCCGGGGCCGAAGGACCGCGCGGTCGACGAGACCTGGCCGACCGCCGGGATCCCCAGCAGCTTCTACTCCCGCCACAAGGCCACCGTGGAGTCGATCCTCGACCGCTTCGAGCGCGACCAGCCCCAGGTCCGGGTCGTCCGCCTGCGCCCGGGGCTGATCATGAAGGCCGAGGCGGCCGTGGAGATCCGCCGGCTCTTCGCCGGGCCGTTCCTGCCGAGCTTCGCGACCCGGCGCGGGCTGATCCCCGTGATCCCCCGCATACCCGGGCTCCGCGTCCAGGCCGTGCACTCGCGCGACATCGGCGAGGCCTACAGGCTTGCGGTCGTGGGCGACGCGAGCGGCGCGTTCAATATCGCGGCGACGCCGGAGATCGATCCCGAGACGCTCGCTGCCCACCTGGGCGCGCGGACGGTGCCCTTCCCCGCGAAGCTCGCGCGGGCGCTCGCCGCGGCCACCTGGACCGCGCGGCTTCAGCCGACGCCGCCGGGCTGGCTCGACATGGCGCTCGAGTGCCCCGTCATGGACACGTCGCGCGCGCGGTCGGAGCTCGGCTGGACTCCGCAGCACGACGCCCTGGAGGCGATCACCGAGGTGATGGAGGGCATCGCCGACACCGATGGCTTCGCGACGCCCCCGCTCGACCCGGCGACGAGCGGGCCGGCCCGTTCGCGCGAGGTTCGAACTGGCGTCGGCGGCCGCAATCCCTAGAATCGCGCTCGGGCGCGGCGCTCGCAGGGCGCCACGCCGGCGCTGGTCGAGGCAAATCGGGGACCTGCTTAGCGGGGCCCGCCCGGGGTGGCTCGTCGGACTACCGAAGGAACGGTGTGCGGTTCGAGGTCGAAGAGCGGCCGGGCATGCGCGGCGTCAGGGTGCTTGCCGTCCGCGGTGAGCTCGACGTGGACACCTGCGGCGAGCTGCGGCGAAGGCTGGAGCGGCGGGACGGCGGGCCGCCGCCCGTCGTCGACCTCAGCGATTGCGGGTTCATCGACTCGACCGGGATCGGGCTGCTCGTCAGGGCCTCGAAGCGCGCGGCGCGCGACGGTGCGGCCGGGATCGTGGTCGTGGCCAGCCCCGACAGCCAGGTGCGCAGGGCCCTGCGCCTGACCAACGTCGACTCGAGCATTCCGGTGCTGGGCTCGCTCGACGCAGCGCTCGGGAAGTTGCGTGAGGAGCGCTAGCCCTGAGCCTGAGGTTGCTCGGTCGGCGCCAGCCTGAAGACCTCCACCGAGTAGACCGGATCGATGTTCATCCTGCTGGCGAAGCTCGCGACGCGCCGGCCGGTCGCCCGCTCGACGACGGCGACGAAGATCTCCGCGACCGCGATCTGAAAGTCCTCCCGCGTGCGGCGGACGGCCTCCTGCTTTCCGGCCCCGAGCAGCGTCCGCTCGGCCTCGGTGATCTCGACGTCGAGGATGACGAACACGACGTCGTCGAGAAAGTAGGTCTCGACCGACCTCGCACCCGCGCCGTAGGACTCCTCGTGGATGCGGATCAGCTCGGAGGTGATCATCGCCTCGGCCTGCTCGCGTGTCGGCGTCTCGCTCATTCGTCGGCCGCGACCGGCGTCTCGCCGTGATCCCCCTCGGTGACCTCGTCGGGCTCGAAGAGGAAGAGCTCGGCGGCGAGCTCCGGGTTCACGTGGATCTGGCTCACGAACGCGCGCACCTTCTTGCCCGTCGCCGCCTCCACGATCGCGACGAAGTCGTCGCGGACCGCGTCCTGGAAGGCGTTGCGGGTCGCGTGCACCTGCTCGACGTTCCCCGCGGAGACCAGCGTCTTCTCGGCCCGGGTCAGGACGTCCTCGAGGATGCAGAGGGCGAAGTGGTCGTAGACGAAGGTCTTGGCCCGGGTCGGCCCCCGGCCGAAGAGGCGAGCGTGAAGGCGCACGATCTCGCGCGAGATCTCCGCGGCGACGCTGGCGCGGTCGGTATGCGGTTCGGGTTGGGAGGTGGCCATACAGCTCCTGCGTCGGGACGGAGGGGGAGGTGCGAAGCGGCCGTAACGACCCCTCGTCCTTTCCACTTACAGGAGCTGTTTGCCTCGATCTCGGGTCGCCGCCTAGGTGGCGGAACGCGCTATCGAAACACTCAAGCGCTATGCATCCTACTCCCCGCGTCAGGCCGCCGGGGTCCGCGCCGACCAGGAGCCACCCGCCCTCGGGCGTCCGGGAGAGCTGGCCGCCCTCCGCGAGCCTCACGATCGCGGTCGTCGCCGAGGGCCGGCGGGCGCCCACGAGGTCGGCGACCATCTGGTGGGTGATGGAGCAGCGGGACCGCCACGCCCTCCGGCGTGACCTTGCCCCATCGCTCCGCCAGGTGCCGGAAGAGCATCAGGATCCGGGTCTCGAGGCCGACGGTGTTCGCGATGGCCCAGTGGACCGCCAGGTTGCGCGCCCGGCACATCGTCCGCTCGACGAGGAGCCCGGCCATCTGCGGGTAGTGCGCGAGGCGCTCCCCGACCTCGGGCCCGAGCACCGCGAGGCGTGACCTCCTCGAGCGCCGCCCAGCGGGTGGTCGCGTACGTGCTCGGGTCCTCCTGCCAGGGGCGCAGCAGGTCCCCCACGTTCAGGAGCTCGACGCTGCTGGACTTGCCGACGGTCACCTCACGGGTGAGGATGCCGTCGAGCACCAGGTAGCCGAGGTGCCCATCGGGCTCGTCGTCGGCGGGGCTCCACTAGCCCTTCTGGATCGTGAGGGTCTCGGCGACCAGGTTGTCCCGGGCGTGCAGCTCGAGCTCGGGCGGCATGCCCTCGCCAAGCCCCGGATCGGCGTCCAGGAGCCGGATACGACCCTGCTCTGTCGTCAAGTTCGTCCCCACCTTTGCCGC
This sequence comes from uncultured Thermoleophilia bacterium, assembly GCA_963844425.1. Lineage (GTDB taxonomy): Bacteria > Actinomycetota > Thermoleophilia > Solirubrobacterales > 70-9 > DASUSH01. The sequence continues at coordinate 92,952 of CAWJOD010000012.1, forward strand.
TAGGGAATACCCACTGGTTGCAGTTTCAACATGCGAACCGCGCGGATGAGCGCGATCTCCTCCCGCCGGCGGCCCGGCTCGCGCGCCGCGAGCAGCGGCCCGGGTGGCCCGGAGTAGCTGGCCGCGACCTCCGCGTCCAGCCCGGCGGCGGTCATCGCCGCGAGCGACCGGTCGATCCCGCAGACCTCGGAGTGGATCATGAGCAGCCTCCCCCCGGGCCGGAGGTGGCGGTGCGCCTCGGCGATGATCCGGTCGATGAACTCGCGGCCGTCCGCGCCGCCCTCCCAGGCCCGCGAGGGGCCGTGCCGGGCGGAGCTCGCGTCCCGGCCGCTGCGGCAGGTAGGGCGGGTTGCTCGTGATCAGGTCGAACCGCCGGTCCGCGAGCCGCTCGAAGAGATCGCCGCGACGCGCGGCACCCGGACGCCGTTCAGCGCCGCGTTCAGGCGGACGGCGAGAACCGCGCGCCGCGAGACGTCGACCGCGGTCGACGTCGCGCGCGCCGCCGAGCGCGGCGGCGATCGCGACGGCGCCGCTGCCGGTACAGAGATCGAGAACGCTGAATCGGGTAGGACCTCTTCCTGCACCTTCTCGGCGAGCATCATGCTGTCGCTTCTCGGGCGGAAGACGCCCGGGCGGCGCGACGATCCTCATCGGTGAGACTCCCCCGACTTCAGAAGCGCGTTCGACGAGTCCCGCCCGCGAGCCCGACGGTGGGCGTGGAGGAGGAGCTCATGCTGCTCGACGCGGAGACGCTCGACCTCGCGCCCCGGGCGGCGGAAGTCCTCGCGCGCCTCGACGGCGACGCGCGGTTCAAGCCGGAGCTGCCGGCGGCGCAGCTGGAGCTGCTGACCGCGCCCGCGGGCGACATCGCGGGCCTCGCGAGCAGCTCGCCGCGGGCCGGAGGGACCTGGCCGCCGCGGCGACGGGGATCGGGCCGCTCGCCGGCGCCGGCGCCCACCCGTTCGCCGCCGCGCAGGGCGAGCTGAACCCGGCCGAGGCATACGCGCTCACCCGCGAGGAGTACGGCCCGGTCGCGCGGCGGCAGCTCGTCTTCGGGCTCCACGTCCACGTGCGGATCGGCGGCGCCGAGCGCTCGCTCGCCGTCTACAACGCGCTGCGCTCCTACCTCGGCGAGATCGCCGCGCTGGCCGCGAACGCGCCGTTCCACGAGGGTCGCGACACCGGCATGGCCTCGATCCGGCCGAAGATCTCCGAGACGCTGCCGCGCCAGGGCGTGCCGCCGGCATTCGAGAGCCTCGAGGAGTTCGCCGGCGCGCTCGAGTGGGCGGCGACCGCGGGGGTCGCGCCGGAGCCGCGCATGTGGTGGTGGGAGCTTCGCCTTCACCCGGTCCACGGCACGATCGAGGCGCGGGTCCCCGACCAGCAGGCGACGGTCGGCGAGACCGTCGCGGTGGCGGAGTTCGTGCGCGCGCTCGTCCTCGATCTCGCGGCCCGCCACGACGCCGGCGAGGAGCTGCCCGTCCACCCCACCTGGCGGATCGCCGAGAACCGCTGGTCGGCGGCCCGCCACGGCCTCGACGGGTTCATGGCCGACCTCGACACCGGCGAGCGGCGCCCGACGCGGGAGCGCCTCGCCGAGCTGATCGACCGCTTCGGGGCCGGCTCGGGCCCGCCGCTCGCCGCCGAGAACGGCGCGATCCGCCAGCGCGAGTGGGCGGCCGACGGCGGCCCGTGAGGCGGCGGTTCGCGAGCTCGCCGCGCGCTTTCTCGCCTGACCCGTTCGTTTCGCGGCCACGCCGATCGGGAACTCCCTGCGCGTGAGCGCGCAGATCATCCCGTGCAAGGACGGGCCCTACATCGTGCGCGGGGACTTCGAGGTGCTGGACGCCGACGGCAACCCGATGACGCTGCGGCGGGCCACCATCGCGCTGTGCCGCTGCGGCCGCTCGCGGACCCGGCCGTTCTGCGACGGCACTCACAAGCTCGTCGGCTTCCGCGCGGAGGGGGGCGCCGCGGAGAGCCCGAGCGCCGCGCAGCATCGAGACGATCCCCGCCGACCTCGTCACGCCCGACTGAGGCTGCTGCCCGCCGCGTCGCGCAGCGAGGAGCGGCCGTCCTCCCAGCTCGCGAGCAGTGCGGCCGCCCAGCGCGCCTCGAGCAGCAGAGCGCCTCGGCGCCGAAGACGATCTGCTTGGCGAAGGCCGGCTCCGCGAGCGCCAGGCCCTGAGCGAGGTCGCGGGCCGCGACCTGCTCGTGCACCGAGTCGGCCTCGACGTGCTCGTCGAAGAAGTCGATCGCATCGTCCGAGGCGCCGAACCGGCGCAGGGCGCCGGCGTAGCGGCGGTTCGGGACCGGCGAGGTGATCTCGAACATCGCGAGGTGCCCGGTCAGCGCGCCGCGGAACTCGCGGTGGAGGCCGAAGCGGCTGATCAGGTTCACGGTCGCGAGCGTCACGCCGGGGATCCGGTCGAGGTAGGCGCCGTAGGCGGAGTCGAGGCCGAGCTCGTCCATCGCCTTTCCGAAGAGCGCGGAGTGCACGCGATCGGGCCGGCCGGAGCCGTACTCGTCGGCCTGGATCTCGACCATCGCCGCCTTCGGCGCGCCGGTCATCCGCGGGATCGCCCACGTGTGCGGGTCGGCCTCCTTCAGCTGGTAGGCGGACCGGTGGATCACGAACTCGCGAAACTGCTCGATCGTGCCCTCGTTCTGGAGGTAGGAGGAGAGCGACGGGCCGTCGTCCTCCTCGGCGAGCTCGAAGAGAAGGTCCGCGATCGTCCCGGGCTCGACGTGCTCGCGCTCGGGGACGGCCGCCACGAGACCCTCGATGAACGCCGCCTCGAGCTCGCTGCGGAACGCGATCAGCTCGGGGTCCCACTCCCACCGGTCCTCGACGCCGGCGAAGGAGCGGTAATGCAGCTCGTAACAGACGTAGAGGGCGAGGTGGAGGTCGTCGTCGTCGAGCGGTGCGCCCACGAGGACGGGCGGCGGCCGCAGCTGCGCGTCCGGCTCGGAGAGCGCCTCGATGACGGCCGCGCTGAGCCCGCCGCGCGGCTCCGGCAGCGCCGGCCGTGTATCGGCCCAGCGGGTCACGCGGGATGCCCGCCGATGCCCCGGTCGGGGCCCGGCCGCGAGTGCGCCGGCGAACCGGTCCTCAGGTCGCGCAGGTGCCGCGCCTGGATCGCGGCGAAGCGGCGCATCTGCGCCCTCACTGCGCGTTCCGCGCAGCGTGGGCAGCGCTCCCGCATCGCCTCGGCGCCCGCGGTGTACCCGCAGCGCTCACAGGTTGCCGTTGCCAATGGATGCCTCCTTCGGGTCCTCTGCCGTAAACCCGAAGCCCGCGTCCGTGCGCGTCTCCCCCGCACGTCGGTGCTTCGAATGCTCGAACACCTGCCTCGCGATGCGCGATCGCCCCGCTGCTGCGTCGCGATGCTACCCGCGCTTGTGCGACTTGAAACACCCCCGTTTCGCCCGCTGGGCGCGGGGGTAAATCCGAGCCGCCGACCCGAGGGAAGGAGCAAACGATGGCGAAGGACCACGGATCGAGCGTCAAGAACGACAAGCAGTACGAGGGACTGCGCAAGAAGGGGATGTCCAAGGAGCGCGCGGCGAAGATCGCCAACACCGAGGGCGCCTCGAAGAAGGGCGGCAAGAAGTCCCAGGGCGGCAGCGGGGGCGGGTCGAAGGAGGGGCAGCGCAAGGGCGGTCGGAAGGGCGGCAAGAAGTCCTGACCCTCGGATGGGTGTCCGGGAGTGCTCCGGCGGGTAGGACCCGTCGGTGAGCGAGGACGCGGAGGCACGCCACCAGCACCGCCCGCTGCGCGGATATTCCGTGCTGACGGGGGTCTTTCTGACCGCGTTCTTGGGCTCGCTGTGGGGAGCGCGCCGAGCCGGTCATGAGCTTCCCGAGCGGTACTCGGTGCTCGACGTCGTCACCGCCGGGGTCGCCACGCACAAGCTCAGCCGGCGCGTCACGAAGGACAAGGTGACCAGCGGGCTACGGGAGCCGTTCACCAAGAACCCGGAGCCCGTCGGCCGCGGTGAGGTGGAGGAGGAGCCGCGCGGCACCGGCCTGCAGCTCGCCGTGGGCGAGTTGCTTGTCTGCCCCTACTGCATCGGCAACTGGTTCGCGGCCGGCTTCGGTGTCGGGATGGTCGCGGCGCCGCGGTTCACCCGTCTCATCGCCTACATCTATACGGCCGAGACCCTCAGCGACTTCCTCCAGCTCGGCTACGTCGCTGCCGAGAAGCGGGCCTCGGCCTAGGCGCGGTCGGCGACGCCGCTCACGCCCTGCTGCTCGGCGCAATGCGCGCAGCAGAAGAGCGAGCCGTCAGCCTCGACGCCGTGGCCGATGATCTTGCAGCCGCAGTGGTCGCAGGCCGGCGCGAGCGCGTGGATCGCGCACTCGAAGGAGTCGAAGCTGTGCTCCTCCCCACTCGCGGTCGTGACGCTGAACGCCTTGTCGTACTCGTTGCCGCAGACCTCGCAGCTCGCCATCGGGTGCCTCCTCGGGTCGCTCTCGCCGCGGGCCTACCCGGCGGCGACGGCGGGGTAACCGCGCAGCCTGGCGAGGCCGGCGAGCAGGCCGAGGACCGGGCCGTGGAGGGGCGCCGGGAGCGGCATGCTGAACTCGTCGCGGTACTCGCGGAGGATCACTCCGGCGCCGAGCGGGGTCAGCATCCCGCCCTTGCCGTGCCGGCCGGAGGCGCGCATCTCGTGGACCGCCTCGAAGAAGTCCTCGGTGCGCAGGGCCGGCCTGACCTGCCACGAGGCGCGGGTCGTCGTGTCGCCGCTCGCCCACATCTTGTGGACGGCGCCGCGGGGAACGTCGACCGCGTCGCCGGGGCCGAGGACGTGGCGGGTTCCCTCGATCTCGACGGTGAGCTCGCCCTCGCGGACCTCGAAGCGCTCCTCCTGGCCGGGATGCGAGTGCACCGGCGGCTTGGTCTCGACGGGCGCCCACTCGGCGTCGACCTCGAGCAGCGCGCCGCCCGAGTCGGCCGCCGAGGTGCGAACGGTGACCCGCTCGCCGTCGTGGAGGGTGAAAACGTCGCCTGCTCGTGCCATCTGGGCTCCTTCCGGGCCACCCGTGGGCAGCCACTCGTTCGTATTAGCTTGATCTCAAGATACTTTATATCAAGTTACTTGTCAAGCAGCGATATGCTCCCGGCATGGCGAGGGATTCGGTCGAGGAGCTGGTGGGCCAGTGGCGCGCGGAGCGGCCCGACCTCGATCTCGACGCGATGGCGACGGTCGCCCGGCTCCTGCTCGTGGGGGCCGCGGTCCAGCGCGAGCTCGCGCAGCGGGCGGCCGCGTACGGCGTGCAGGTCGCCGAGGCGGACGTCCTCTTCACCCTGCGCCGCTCCGGTCCCCCCTACCGCCTGCTGCCGTCGAAGCTCTCGGACTCGCTGCTCGTCTCGTCGGGAACGCTCACCAACCGGCTCGACCGGCTCGAGGCGAAGGGCCTGATCGAGCGGCATCCGAACCCCGAGGATCGCCGCAGCGTCGAGGTCGCGCTGACCGAGCGCGGCCGGGAGCTGGCCGACGAGGCGGTCACCGAGCACGTCGAGAACGAGCAGCGGATGCTGGCGTCGCTCACGGCGCAGGAGCGGCGCACGCTCGACGAGCTCACCGCGAAGCTGCTCGCCGGGTTCGCCGCGAAGGACGGCTAGGGAGTGGACGCGGTCCTCGCCCTCGTCGCCGCGCTGCTGTTCGCGCTCGGCACCGTGATCCAGCAGCGCGAGGCGATGCAGGTCTCCGACGAGGACGCCAACAGCGCCGGCCTGCTGCTGCGGCTCGCGCGCCGGCCGGTCTGGCTCGCCGGGATCGTCGCGGACGCGCTCGGGTTCATCGCGCAGGCGATCGCGCTCGGGCTCGGCCGCGTGGTCGTCGTCCAGCCGCTCCTCGCGACGGCGGTCGTCTGGGCGCTCCCGCTCGGCGCGAAGCTGAGCGGCCAGACCGTCGCCCGGCGCGACATCGCGGCCGCGGCCGCGGTCTGCGCGGGGCTCGGCGTGTTCCTCGTGATCAGCGACCCCACCGGCGGGCGCGACGACGCCCCGATCGGCGCCTGGCTGGTCGGCGGCGGCGCGCTGTGCGCCGTCGCGGCGGTGCTCGCCGTCTACGGCATGAGCGGCACGGGCGCGCGCAAGGCCGCGGGCTGCGGCACCGCGGCGGGCCTCCTGTTCGGCCTCTCGGCGGTGCTGACCAAGGCGGTCGTCGACAGCCTCGACCAGGGGCTCGTCGAGCTGCTCACCGACTGGCACCTCTACGCGCTGATCGCCGTCGGCTTCAGCTCGATGACCCTGAGCCAGATCTCCCTCCAGGCCGGCGACCTCGCCCCGGCCGTCGCCACCCAGATGATCTTCGACCCCGTCGCGAGCCTGATCCTCGGCCTCACCCTCCTCCAGGAGGAGATCCACGACGACGCGCTCGGGCATCATCGGCTCGGTCGCGGCCCTGCTCGTCACCTTCGCCGGGATGGCGGTGCTGGCGACGCGCCAGGGCGCCGCCGCGAGCGCAGCCGGCCTGCCTGGCACCTCGCCTACACGTCCCTCGGGCACGTAGTCGCCGCGCTGGATCGCCGCGAAGCGCTCGCGGGTGTGGCTGCGGGCGTAGAAGAAGAAGATCACGAGGCCGATGCAGAGCCAGACGAGCAGGCGGATGAAGGTGTCGATCGGGAGGGTGATCATCAGGCCGAGCGAGGCGAAGATGCCGAAGCCGGCGGTGAGCGGGGCCGCGGGGACGCGGAAGGGGCGCTCGAGGTCGGGGCGGGTGCGGCGCAGGTAGAGGACGCCGAGCAGACGATGAGGAACGCGGCGAGGGTGCCGATCGAGACCAGGTTCGTCGAGGGTCTGGATCGGGACGAAGCCGGCGACGATGCGCGCCGACGACGCCGCAGATCGACGGTCGCGACGACCGGCGTCTTGAAGCGCTTCGAGACCCTCCCGATCGCCGGCGGGCAGCATGCCGTCGGACGACATCCGCATGAAGATCCGCGTCTGGCCGTAGAAGGTGACGAGGACCGTCGAGAAGAGGCCGACCACCGCCGCGACGTCGACGGCCTCCTCGAGCCACTTGCCCGCGTCGCCGATCCGGATCGCCGATGGAGATCGGATCGGCGGTGTTGAGGTCGGTGTACGGCGCCATGCCGGTCATCACGAGCCCGATCGCGATGTAGAGGAGCGTCGAGATCATCGACGGTCGCGATCAGGCCGATCGGGATCGTGCGCTGCGGGATCGCGGGCCTCGGCGGCGGCGGTCGAGACCGCGTCGAAGCCGACGTAGGCGAAGAAGACGAGCCCGGCCGCGCGGATCACGCCGCGAGGCGCCGTAGTCGCCGAAGCCGCCCTCGTTGGACGGGCACGAACGGGCTCCAGTTGTCGGCGTGACCGCGAACGCGCCGACGACGACGAAGAGGATCAGGATCGCCATCTTCAGGAAGACCATCGAGTTGTTGGCGCGCGCCGACTGGCGCATGCCGAACGCGAGCAGCGCGGTGTCGCGGCGACCACGGCGATGGCGGCAGGTTGATGATCCCGGTCGTCGACCCGCCGTCGGAGATCGGCGGGTTGGCGAGGTCGGCCGGCACGTGGATGCCGACGCTGTCGAGCATGTCGACCGCGTAGCCCGCCCAGCCCGACGGCGACCGTCGCGGCCGCGAACAGGTACTCGAGCAGCAGGTCCCAGCCGATGAACCAGGCGACGAAGACGCCGAAGGCCGCGTAGGCGTAGGAGTAGGTGCTGCCCGCCGCCGGGATCATCGACGCGAGCTCCGCGAAGCAGAGGGCGGTCACGCCCGCGGCGAGCCCGGCGATCACGAACGAGATCACGACGCCGGGCCCGGCGTACTCGCGCGGCGCCCGTGCCGACGCTGACGAAGATCCCGGCGCCGACGACGCTGGCGATGCCGAGCGCGGTCAGCGAGACCGGGCCGAGGGCCGCCGAATCCAGCCGCTTCCGGTCCGTCTTCGCCTGGGCGATGATCGTGTCGAGCGCGGAGCTGCCCTCGGGGCGGGGTGCCTTGGCCTCCATGGCGCGCGATCTTCCCACGGACGGCGCGGGATGTAGAACTCCCTGCGTGGAGGAGGAGCACGAGCCCGAGGAGCACGGCGAGGGCTTTGTCGCGTCAGGAGCGCGAGCACCGGCTGGCGAAGCTCGACGAGCTGCGAGCCCGCGGGATCGAGCCCTACCCGGTCAAGTTCGACCGGGACCACAGCGTCGCCGAGGTCCTGAGCGCGCTCGGGGACGTCGGCGCCGGGCAGTCGCTCTCCGGCACGCGTCCGGATGGCCGGGCGGCTGATGCTGATCCGCCGCCACGGCGGGCTGATCTTCGCGGACCTGCGCGACCGCACCGGCCGCATCCAGCTGATGGTCTCGCGCGAGGACGTCGGCCCCGAGCATCACGACGACTTCCGCCACCTCGACCTCGGCGACTGGGTCGGCATCGAGGGCTTCCCGGCGATGAGCCAGCAGGGCGAGCCCTCGATCCGCGTCACGCGCTGGGAGCTCCTCTCGAAGTCGCTGCGCACCCTGCCGAAGGGCCACGGCCTGACCGACCCGGATCAGCGCTTCCGCCAGCGCTACGTGGACCTGGTCGTGAACGACGACGCCGACCGGATCTTCAAGGTCCGCTCCGCGGTGATCGCCTCGATCCGCCGGACCTACGCCGACGCGGGCTACTCCGAGGTCGAGACGCCCGTCCTCGACACGCACGCCGGCGGCGCGGCGGCCCGCCCCTTCGTCACCCACCACAACGCGCTCGACATCGACATGTTCCTGCGCATCGCGCTCGAGCTGTCGCTGAAGCGCCTGATCGTCGGCGGCATGGAGCGCGTCTTCGAGATCGGCCGGGTCTTCCGCAACGAGGGCACCGACACGCGCCACAACCCCGAGTTCACGCTGCTCGAGTCCTACGGCGCCTACCTCGACTACCACGACATGATGGACCTGGTCGAGCAGCTGATCCAGAACGCCGCCCGCGACGCGCTCGGGACGACCGTCGTCCAGATCGAGGGCCGCGACGTCGACCTGGGCAAGCCCTTCCGGCGCGCGCCGATGGCGGAGCTGATCAAAGAGCACGCCGGCGTCGACATGCACCCGTCGATGCCGCTCGAGGAGGCGCGGAAGATCGCCGACGACCTCGAGGTCGGGTACCTCGAGGTCTGGGGCTCGGGCAAGATCATGGCCGAGGTCTACGACGCGACCTGCGAGGCGAAGCTGCTCGAGCCGACCTTCGTCATGGACCACCCGCGCGAGGTCTCCCCCCTCGCCCGCGCCCACCGCGACGACCCCCTGCTGACCGAGCGCTTCGAGCTCGTCGTGGCCGCGCGCGAGCTGGCGAACGCCTACTCGGAGCTGAACGACCCCCTCGAGCAGCGCGCGCGCTTCGAGGAGGAGGCGCGCCTGCAGGCCGGCGGCGACGAGGAGGCCGAGTCGGTCGACGAGGACTACATCCGCGCCCTGGAGTTCGGGCTGCCCCCGACGGGCGGGCTGGGTGTCGGGGTCGACCGGCTGGTGATGCTCCTCACCGGCGCGAGCTCGATCCGCGAGGTGATCCTCTTCCCGACCATGCGGCCGCTCGGCGATGGGCCCGTCGGGGTCTCGGCCGACCTGCCGACCCCCGCGGAGCTGGAGAGCGAGGAGGCGGTGGCGGTGATGCACGAGGGCGGGTACGAAGGTCCTGACCCCGAGGTCGCCGACGGCGTCGGCGCCACTCCCCGCCGCGGCCTGCTGCGATTCCTCGCGCTGCTCGTCGCGATCGCCGGGGTGATCTCGCTCCTGCCCTCGCTGCCGGGCGTGCGCGAGAGCTTCGGGATCGACACGTTGCTGCCCGCCGGGGAGCGGGCGAGCGTCCACGTCGCGATCGTCGTCCTCGGCGCGCTCCTGCTCTTCCTCTCGATCCAGATCGCGCGCGGGAAGCGGACGGCGTGGTGGGTCGCGCTGGTCCTCCTGCTGGCCTCGGCGGTCGCGCACCTGCTGAAGGGGCCGGACCCGATCGCGATCGGAGTCGACCTCGTGGCCGCGCTCGGGCTCCTGGCGGCCCGGCGGCAGTTCACCGCGGCGCCCGACCCCCGCAGCCTGATCTCGATCGGGCGGTTCATCGCGCTCTACCTGGCCGCCGTTCTCGCCTTCGGCTGCGTCTCGCTGGTCGTCGAGCGCAACCACCTCTCCCCCGACCTCACCCTCGGCGGCGCGCTCGAGACGACGTTCAAGGGCCTCGTCGGGCTCGACGGCCCGTACACGTACGAGAGCGACCTCTTCGGCCGCTTCTTCGGCGATGCCCTGCTGGCGCTCGGCATCCTCGGCGTCGCGGTGCTCCTCTGGCTGATCTTCCGCCCGTTCGTCGTCCGCGGCGGGCCGAGCGACGCGGACCGGCGCCGCGCCCGCGACCTCGTCCATGCCTGGGGCGACGACACGCTCGCCTACTTCTCGCTGCGCCGGGACAAGCGCTACTTCTTCGCCTCGGACGGCGAGGCGATGATCGCCTACGCCTACATCCGCGGCTACGCGCTCGTCTCCGGGGACCCGATCGGCCATCCCGGCTCGATCTCACTGGTGCTCGACGAGTTCCTGGCGCACTGCCGCCGGCAGGGCTGGAAGGTCGCCTTCCTCGCGGTTCGCGAGGAGGACATCGGGCTCTACGAGACGCGCGGGATGACCGGCGTCTACCTCGGCGACGAGGCGATCATCCACTGCCGCGAGTTCAACCTCCAGGGACCGGGCATGAAGGCGGCGCGGTCGGCCGTCAGCAAGGTTCAGCGGGAGCACTCCTTCGAGCTGATCCGCGAGTCCGCCGCCGACCGGCAGCTGGTCGACCGGCTCAACGACATCTCGAAGCGCTGGCGCGGCGACGCCGAGGAGCGCGGGTTCACGATGGAGTCCGACCGCGAGGTCGAGGGGCTCGACGACGACAAGCTCCTCGCGATCTGCCGCGACAAGGAAGGCCGGCCGGTGGGCTTCCTGCGGCTCGTGCCCAGCTACGGGGTCGACCCCGGCGTACTCGCTGGACCTGATGCGTCGTGAGCCGGACGCGCCGAACGGACTCACCGAGTTCCTGATCTCGGAGTCGTCGCTCGCCCTCGGCCGGCAGGGGTTCGACCGGCTGTCGATGAACTTCGCCGCGTGGGGGCGCCTCTTCGCGGAGGACCGCCGGCTCTCGATCTCGGACCGGGCCCAGCGGTCTCTCGCGAAGGGGCTCGACCCGTTCTTCCAGGTCAAGTCGCTGCGCGACTTCAACCAGAAGTTCCGGCCGGAGTGGCTGCCGCGCTCGATCGTGATCGAGGACCCGGCCGCGATGCCGAAGGTCGGGATGCTCTACGCGAGCGTCGAGGGCTTCCTCGACCTCCCGCTGATCGGGCGTTTCTTCAGGCCCTGAGCGCCGAAGGCGCGGCCGGATCTGCCGGCCGCGCCCCCAGGCGAGTTCGGCGCTAGCGGATCTGTGAGCGCGTCTGGGTCGGCGCCTCGCTGCGCCGATTCGGAATCGGTCAGCACCTGAGCGGCCTCCTTCACCCGATCGGTGAACGAGCCGTCGCTGCTCTCACCGGGGCGATCCCAGTACGGGTCGCGGCTGCCGGACTTGGCGAGCCCGCGGCTGATCAGGTAGGCGGCGGTCGCCAGCGTGGCGTACAGCCAGACATCGTCCGCGCCGAACTGCGTGCCCTCCGAGTTGTCGACGGTGCCCGCGATGAGCAGCGCGATGAGGAACGTGACGTAGACCCAGAACTCGGTCGTCTTGAACGCGTTCTTGGTCTCCGTCGCCAGGCGCCTCGCGCCCGTGCGCGGCGCGCCCGTCCGCGGCGCCTGTGTCGCGCCGTAGTTCGCCTCCATGAAGCGACTCCTTTCGTTTCGGGACCCCCGTGCCGGAGCGGGGTGTACCCGCGTCGTGCGGCGGATAACGGGCCGATCTCGGTCGCGTCAGGGTTCAGACCGGCGCCTACGGCTGGATCAGCACCTTGATCGTGCCGTCCTCCTTCTTCTGGAACTTCTCGTAGGCCTCCGGCGCCTCGTCGATGCCGACCTTGTGGGTGGCGAGGTCCTCGGTGCCGAGCGGGTCGTCCTCGTCCTCGATCAGCGGCATGATCTCCGGGATCCAGCGCCGCACGTTCGCCTGCCCCATGCGGATCTGGAGCTGCTTGTCGAAGAGCTGCATCATGTCGATCGGGTCCTGGGCGCCGCCGTAGACGCCGCTGATCGACACGGTGCCACCGCGGCGCACGGCGTCGAAGCACGTCTGCAGGGCGTTCAGGCGGTCGACGCCGGCGGTCTCGATCATCTTCTCCGCAACCGCGTCGGGGAGCAGGCCGGCGGCCTGCTGCGCGACCTTGCCCAGCGGCGCGCCGTGCGCCTCCATCCCGACGGCGTCGATCGCCGCGTCGGCGCCGCGCCCGTCGGTGCCGTCGCGCACCGCATCGCCGACGCCGTCGTTCGAGTCGCCGCCGTCGATCACGTCGATGCCGTGGCGCTTCGCCAGCTCGAGCCGCTCGGGGACGTTGTCCACGCCGATCACGCGCGCGCCCTTGTTGCGGGCGATGCGGCCGCACATCTGGCCGATCGGGCCGAGCCCCAGCACCAGCACGGTGCCGCCCTCGGGCGGGTCGGCGTACGCGACCGCCTGCCAGGCCGTGGGAATGACGTCGGAGAGGTAGACGAAGCGCTCGTCCGGCGGCCCGTCCGGGACCTTGATCGGGCCGTAGTGGCCCTGGGGGACGCGCAGCGCCTCGGCCTGGCCGCCGGGCACCTGGCCGTAGAGCTTCGTGTAGCCGAAGAGCGAAGCACCCTTGTCGTGCTCGTGGACCTGGGTCGTCTCGCACTGCGACTGGAGGCCCTGCTCGCACATCCAGCAGTGCCCGCACGAGATGTTGAAGGGGATCACGACGCGGTCCCCGGGCTTCACGTGCTCGACCTGCTCGCCCACGTCGGTGACGACCCCCATCGGCTCGTGGCCGAGGATGTCGCCCTCCGTCATGAACGGGCCGAGCACCTCGTACAGGTGCAGGTCGGAGCCGCAGATGCCGCTCGACGTGATCTGGACGACCACGTCGGTCGGCTCCTCGATCCTCGGGTCCGGGACCTCGTCGACGCGGACGTCGCGCTGCCCATGCCATGCCACTGCCTTCATCTCAAGAACCTCCGCTTCCGTCCGCTGAGCCGGGCTCCGCCATGCGGCGGTGGATCTCGGCCTTGACGCCATCCGGAAGAACCCTGCCGGCGACGCTCGCCTGGACCTTGTTCATGAAGGACCCGGCGACCACCTTGGCCTCTCCGCTCATCAGCGCCTCGAAACCCTCGCGGGCGACCTCGGCGGGGTCGTCCTTGCTGTCCGACGCGCCGATCTTCGTGTCCTCCATGTCCGCCCGTTCGAAGAACTCGGTCTCCGTGGGCCCGGGCATCAGCGAGGTGACCGTGATGCCGGTGTCGTCGAGCTCCTCGCGGATCGCGAGCGCGAACGACTGCACGAACGACTTCGAGGCGTTGTATGCCGCCTGAAACGAGCCGGGCATCGCCGAGGCGACCGAGGACGTGAACAGGAATGCGAGCCCTCGTCGCGCTCGACCATGTCCCGCAGCACCAGCTTCGCCAGGTGCACCGTCGAGCGCACGTTCAGGTCGATCAGCCGCAGCTCCTTGCGCAGGTCGGTGTCGCGCGCGAAGTCTCCGCCCGCCCCGATGCCGGCATTCAGGCAGAGGACGTCGACCGGGCGGCCCTCCGAGAGGATCGCGGCGTAGACCTCCTCCACCCCGTCGGGATCGCTCAGGTCGGCGCGGACGGCACGCACGCCGGTGAGCTCCGAGAGCTCGCTTTCCGCCTGCACGAGCTCCTCGTCCTCCGCGTTGATCAGGAGGTCGAAGTCGTTCTCCGCCAGCACCCTCGCCAGCTCGAACCCGATCCCGCTGGACGCCCCCGTGACCACGGCGAACTGCTCGCGTCACCTCTCCTGCTTCCAAGGCTGCTCCTTCCATTCGACTCGGTGAGCAGCTGGGCTTACCCGCTGCGGTCAGCCGGATAACGGGGTCCCGAGATTCGGGCGCCGTGGTATGGGTATTCAGAAGGCCGATGCTGGACGACCTGATCGCACGCGGACAAGAGAAGGGCTGCATCGGACCTCTCCGAGGTCTCCGAGGCCGTCGAGGGGCTCGACCTCGACGAGGACGAGCTCACCGAGCTGCACGGGCGCCTCGCCGAACAGGGCATCGAGGTGACCGACGACTGCGGCAAGGAGAGCCGCGAGCCGACGACCTACCGCAACTCCGACCTCTCCGAGTCGACCGCGAACGCGACGCAGCTCTTCTTCAACGAGATCTCCCGCCACCCGCTGCTGACCAAGCAGGAGGAGATCGAGCTCTCCCAGGCGATCGAGCGGGGCGACCTCGCCGCCAAGGAGCGCCTCGTGAACTCGAACCTGCGGCTCGTCGTGGCGAACGCCAAGCGCTACCGCGGCCAGGGCCTGTCGTTCCTGGACCTGATCCAGGAGGGGACCCTGGGCCTGATCCGCGCGGCCGAGAAGTTCGATTGGCGCCGCGGGTACAAGTTCTCCACCTACGCCACCTTCTGGATCAAGCAGGCGATCCAGCGCGCGCTCGACCAGAAGAGCCGCAACATCCGCCTGCCCACCGATCTGGCCCAGCACACGCGCCGGCTCGCGCGGGTCGAGCGCGAGCTGCGATCCGAGCTCGACCGCGAGCCCACCGACGAGGAGCTCTCGGCCCGCTCCGAGCTCTCGGTGGCGGAGATCGACCGCATCCGCGAGGCCGCTCGCACGGTCACGAGCGTCGACAAGCCGGTCGGCGACGACGACGGGGCGACGCTGGGCGAGCTGCTGCCCAGCGACGAGCCCGGCGTCAGCGAGGAGGTCGAGATCACCCTGCGCGAGGAGGCGCTGCGCCGCGCGATCGGCGCCCTGCCCGAGCGGGAGCGGGAGGTCGTGAAGCTGCGCTACGGGATCAACGGAACCGATGCCGAGCCCACCGCGATCGAGGAGACGGGCCGGCGGCTCGAGCTCTCCGCGAACCAGGTGCGCCGGCTGGAGACCAAGGCACTCGGCCGGCTCGCGACGATGCGCGAGCTTGCCGGGATGAGCGAGGCGAACTAGCCGGCCGCTTCGCGGGCGCGCGCGGCGGCGACCGCGTCGTCGGGCGGGTCGCTCGGGGCTCGAATCGGCGCTCGGGCAGGCGCCGCAGCTCCGCGATCATCCGCTCGGCGACGTCCTCTGCGCCCGCGGTTGGGCCGTCGCCGTTGGACCTCGCCTCGCCGTCGAGGAGGAGCGACCGGTGCCTGTTGCCCGCCCGGGGGGTCCCGAGGCGGGATTGAAAGCGCGGGTGATACACGGTGAGGGACGGCGTCCCGAGCGCCGCCGCGAGCGGGCAGATGCCCCCGTCCAGCGAGACGACGCGCGCGGCGCCGGTGACGATGCGGGCGAGATCGGTGACGTCGGTGCGGCCGGCGAGCACGGAGGAGTCGTCGAGCCCGGCACGCTCTGCGATCGCTGCGGCGGTGACCGCGTCCTCGCCGCGGCCGGTGATCAGGATCTCCCTTCCGGCCGCCGCCTCACTGCGCGCAACCTCGGTCCAGACCGCCGCGGGGATCCGCGGCGGGGTGCCGCTGTCGCCGTTCCGGCCCGGATGGATGACGGTGGCGCCGCGCGCGAACTCGTGGGCCTTCGGCTTCCAGAGCCGGGTGCGCGTGCCGTCCACCTCGATGCCCGCGTGCTCGAGCAGCGTGCACCAGCGAGCGACCTCGCTCGCGTCGGGGTCCCAGGCGGGGCCGTGCCTCCAGTCCGGGGCGTCATAGGCGACCAGGCGCCGGGGGCTCAGGTCCCGCAGGATCGAGTTCGACTGCGGCCCCGGCCCGTGGAGGTTGAAGGCGACGTTCGGCCGGTCGAGTGAGCGCGGCAACGGGACCAGCGCCGGGTGGCTGACGACGTCGAACGCCGGGCTGAACCCGGGCCACGGGATCAGCTCGACGAGGGCGCGGAGGTTGCCGGGCGCCACCAGGATCCGTCGGCAGTCCGGGAACGCGTCGGCGATCGCCCGCAGGGCGGGCACCGCGGCCAGGAAGGCGTTCAGGCCCCTGACCTGCAGGGCGAGGATCGTCGGTTTCACGGTCGGGTCGGTCATCGGGCGTGTGCACGAATCGCGTCCCGAATCGCACCGTGAAAGCGGACCGGTCCTCGCGTGCCGAAGCTGACCCCGGGGTCCGAAATCGCCGAACGTCCCCCGGGGGTCGGGGCGGGGGTACCCCCGCCGGGTGTTTCTCTAAACCTGCTCGGGGAAGGGCTCGGGCGTCCGCTCGGGGCCCGGCATCGGGTCGGGGACCGGGTCCGGCGTCGGCTCGGGGACGCGCTCGGGGCCGGGGACCGGTTCCGGGACGGGGTCGGGCGTCGGCTCCGGGATGCGCTCCGGTGCCGGCTCGGGGACGATCTCCGGGCTCGGCACCTCGAGGGCTGGGGATGCGGACGCGCTCACTGGTCCGTGAGCTTAGCCGCGGCCCGGGCGAGGTCGGCCGCCAGCTCGGCCTCGGCGACGCGGCGCTCCTCGGCGTCGTCGATGCGAAGCAGCGACGAGGGATGGACGGTCGCGGTCGCGAACGGCGCCAGCTCGGACTCGACGAAGGTGCCGCGATCCCGGGTGACGCGGAAGGAGGGCCCGAACAGCGCCTTCGCGGCCGTCGCCCCGAGCGCCACCAGCACGTCGGGCTTCACCACCGCCAGCTCGGCGTCGAGCCACGGCCGGCACGAGCGGATCTCCTCGGCGTTCGGGCTCTGGTGCAACCGCCGCTTGCCGGCCGGCCGCCACTTGAAGTGCTTGACCGCGTTGGTGACGTAGGCCTCCCCCCGCTCGATCCCGGCCTCCGCCAGCGCGCGGTCGAGCACGCGGCCCGCCGGTCCGACGAACGGCTTTCCCTCGCGGTCCTCGCGGTCCCCGGGCTGCTCGCCGACGAGGACCATCCGGGCGCTTCGCGGCCGGCCCTCCCCGAACACGACCTGCGTCGCGTCCTCCCAGAGGTCGCAGCCGCGGCACCCCGCCGCCGCCTCGCGCAGCGACTTGAGGCTGAGGCGCTCCGGCAGGTAGGCCGACGCGTCGGCCGCCTCGCCGCTCATCTGGTGCAGACCAGATCGAGCCGAACCGGACGCGAAGCGGAGGATTCGGCGGTTTTCATCTTGCCGCACCCACGGCGGTGAGATGGCCGGCGAGCCAGCGCGCGTTGTTCACCGCGTAGCCGTTCCAGTCGTTGTTGAAGTAGACGAACGCCTCGACCCGCCGCCGCCAGGCCGCGATCCGCCGCTTCCAGACCTCGAGCTCACCGACCGAGTAGTTGCCGCCGCGGCCGCGCGAGCCGTAGTGGAACCGGATGAAGGTCCAATCCGCGGTGAACTCGTACGCCTGGAACGGGCGCTCCGGGTGGTCGCCGATGACGAGCGCGACGCCGTGCTCGCGCAGCAGCTCGTAGACGTCGGCGGCGAACCAGCTCGGGTGCCGGAACTCGAAGCAGTGCCGGCCCGCCGGCAGCTTCGCGAGGGCCGCGGCCAGGCGCTCGTCGTCGCGATGGAAGTTCTCCGGCAGCTGCCAGAGCACCGGGCCCAGACGGCCGGCGTCGATCATCGGCTCGATCCGCTCGTAGAAGCGGCCGACCCCGCGGTCGAGGTCGGTCAGTCGCTTCATGTGGGTCAGGTAGCGGCTCGCCTTGACCGCGAAGAGGAAGTCGGGCGGCGTCCGCTCCACCCATTCGGCGACCGCGTCCCGCGAGGCGAGCCGATAGAAGGTGCTGTTGACCTCGACGGTGTCGAAGCTCTCGGCGTAGCGCTCGAGCCAGCGGCGCTTCGCCAGCCCTTCCGGGTACAGCCGCCCGCGCCAGTCGTCGTACATCCAGCCCGAGCAGCCGATGCGGACGGGCTTCGTCAGGCCTCCCGCTTCTCGCCCCATACGCCGTGGGCCTTCTGGCTGCCACGACGGGACTGGGGCCGGTGCTCCGGCTGGTCCTCCGGGTCGGCCGGCCCCACGTCGCCGGGCGCCGTGCCCGCGACCTCCTCCTGGCCGCCCTTGATCGCGAAGTAGACGGCGAAGCCGGCGATCACGACGGCCGCGATGCCGATCGCGAAAAGCGGCGTCCACGCCGTCAGCGCGGCGGCGAGCAGCAGCAGGCCGCCGAGGAGCGCGGCGGTCAGGACTCCGTACCAGGATCCCCACATGGTCCGCGGGATACCCGGGCATCCCACGCACGAAACGGGCGTTTTCCCAGCGCGGGCGCGGGTAGGCGCGGTGTCATGAGCGCGGATCCCGAGGGCGCCCTGCGCGCTTACGGCGAGACCGTGCTGCCCGCCCTGCGGCGGGCCTCAGTCGCCTGACATCCGACCGATCGAAACCCGACGAAAGGAACCGAACCATGCCCGATCCCAATGCGGCCGACGCCAAGCTCATCCAGTACCTGGTCGAGGCCTACAGCAAGGAGCGCGAGCTCGAGCGTTCGCTCCAGGCGCACATCGCCATGACCGACCGCAAGCCGTACAAGAAGCGGCTGCAGGAGCACCTGCGCGAGACCAAGCGCCACGCGAAGCTCGTCGAGCAGCGCGCGCGCAAGCTCGGCGCCGGTGGGCTCATCTCCGACGCCGTCAAGGAGGGCACCTCGCTCCTGAAGCAGGGGACCGCCCTGGCCAAGGGCCAGCTGCACGCGGCCCGCGGCAGTGGGCTCGAGGAGAAGCTCCTGAAGAACGCGAAGACCGAGTACTCCGAGGAGCACGAGGAGATCGCGACCTACACCGCGATCGAGATCCTCGCCGACGAGGTCGGCGACAAGGAGACCGCCAAGGTCGCGCGTCAGATCCGCCGCGACGAGGAGAAGATGGCGAACTTCCTCGCCCGGCAGATCCCGGTCCTGACCCGCGCGGTCGCGAAGGCCGAGATCCCCAGCGCCGAGCGCAAGAGCAGCAGCGCGGGGTCGAGCCGAGGCCGGTCCTCGAGCCGTGGCCGCTCCTCGACCTCGAGCCGCAGGCGCTCGTCGTCGTCGAGCAAGCGCGCCTCGTCCTCCAGCAAGCGCGCGTCGTCCTCGGGCCGCGGGCGCTCAACCGGCTCGCGCAGCCGCTCGGGCTCGGGCAGCAAGCGGGGCGGTTCGCGCCGCAAGGCGGCCTCGAAGTCGTAGCCGCGTTCGGGGGGAGCGGGGTGGATACTCCCTGAGCAGTGGACCTGCTGACGATCGCCGCCGACACGTTCCGGGGCTCGCTGGGGGAGCCGGATCAGGAGAACCTGCTCTGGGCCCGGGAGCTGCAGGCGATGTCCTTCATCTTCCACATCCCCCTGGTCTGCTTCGGCATCGCCTTCCCGGCCATGGTCCTCTACATGGAGCGGATGTGGCACCGCACCGGCGACCCCGTCTACAAGGCGATCGCGAAGCGGTGGTCGAAGGTGATGCTGATCCTGTTCGCGGTCGGCGTCGTCACCGGCACGATCCTCTCGTTCCAGTTCGGGCTGCTCTGGCCGAACTTCACCGCGAGCTTCGGCGAGGTGTTCGGCGTCGCCTTCGCGCTGGAGGGGTTCTCGTTCTTCCTCGAGGCGATCTTCATCACGATCTACGTCTACGGCTGGGACCGGATCTCGCCGAAGTGGCACTTCCGCTCCGGGATCCCGATCGTGCTCACGGGCGTCGCCGGCTCGCTCTTCGTGATCTCCGTGAACGCCTGGATGAACAACCCGAGCGGGTTCGACATCGTGAACGGCGAGGTCGCCAACGTGGACCCGTGGGGCGCCCTGTTCAACTCGCACCTCTGGTACGAGCTGACGCACATGTACATCGCCGGCTTCCTGGTCGCCGGCTTCATCGTCGCCGGCGTCTACGCGTGGAACTGGCTGAAGGGCCGGCGCAACCGGTACATCCGCGCGGCGATGATCGTCCCGCTCACCTTCGCCTGCCTGCTCGCCCCCGTCCAGCTGATCGTCGGCGACTGGGCCGCGCGGACCGTGGCCGAGGACCAGCCGCTGAAGCTGGCGGCGTTCGAGGGCCTCAACGAGACCACCAAGGATGCGCCGTTCACGATCGGCGGGCTCTACATCGACGGTGAGCTCAAGTACGGGATCGAGATCCCGTACCTGCTCTCGATCCTCGCGGACCACGACCCCGGCGGGACCGTCGAGGGCCTCGACATCGCCGAGGAGCGCGACCGTCCGCCGATCAACCCCGTCCACCTCTCGTTCCAGACCATGGCCTTCATCGGCACCGGGCTCGCGCTGCTCACCGCGATCTACCTCTTCACCTGGTTCCGCCGCGGCCGGCTGCCGAACGGGAAGTGGTTCTACCGGGCGGTCGTCGCCGCGGGACCGCTCGCGGTCGTCGCGCTGATCTGCGGGTGGATCACCACGGAGGTCGGCCGCCAGCCCTGGGTCGTCTACGAGGTCTTCAGGACCGAGGACGCCGTCACGAACGCCGGCGGGCTCCCGATCATCTTCGGGGGCTTCGCGATCGTCTACCTCTCGCTGCTCGCCGGCGTGATCTGGCTCCTGCGACGGCTCGCCTCCCGCCCGGCGCACGCCGAGGTCGAACCGGCGGAGGCGGAGAACTGATGGCCGAGGTCTGCATGGCGCTCGTGGTCGCGGGGCTGACCGCCTACGCGGTCCTGGGCGGCGCCGATTTCGGCGCCGGCGTGTGGGACCTCACCGCCGGCGGCGCCGAGCGCGGCGGGCGCGTGCGCGGGATGGTCCAGCGCTCGATGGCGCCGGTCTGGGAGGCGAACCACGTCTGGCTGATCTTCGTGCTGGTGATCCTCTGGACCGGGTTCGGCGAGGCGTTCGGCTCGATCTTCTCGACGCTCTTCCTGCCGCTGACCCTGGCGATCGCGGGGATCATCTGCCGCGGCGCCGCGTTCGCGCTGCGCGGGCAGGCGGCGACGATCAACGAGGCCCGCGCGCTCGGGGCTGTCTTCGCGCTCGCCTCGCTCTTCGTCCCGTTCTTCCTCGGCACCGCGCTCGGCGCGATCGCCGCCGGCGAGGTCCCGGCCGGGAACGCCGCCGGCGACGAGTTCTCGTCCTGGCTCTCCCCCACCGGGATCACGGTCGGCGCGCTCGCCGTGTGCACGAGCGCGTACCTGGCAGCCGTCTACATGGCGGCCGACTCCGAGCGCGCCGGGCTCGACGACCTCGTTCGTGCCTTCCGGACCCGCGCGCTCATCGCCGGGGTCGTCGCGGGCGGCCTCGCGATCGGGGCGCTCTTCGTCCTGCGCGAGGACGCCGAGGTCCTCTACGACGGCCTCACCTCGGGCGCGGGGCTCGCCTTCGTCATCGCGTCGGCGCTGGCAGGCCTCGCGACGCTCGGGCTGGTCGTCGCCGGCCGCTTCCGCGTCGCGCGCTGGACCGCGCCGGCAGCGGTCGCCGCGATCACGATCGGGTGGTTCGTCGCCCAATCCCCGTACGTCCTCCCCACCGACCTCACGATCGACCAGGCCGCGGCTCCCGACGCGACGCTCACGGCCGTCCTGATCTCGGTCGCGATCGGCGCCGTGCTGCTGGTGCCCTCGCTGTACCTCCTCTACTCGCTCGTGCTGAGGGGGCGCCTGGACCAGGGGTTCGAGCCCCTCGACCAGCGCTTCAGGCCGATGACGGCCGGCGACCCGGCGCCGAAGGAGACGGAGCGGTGAAGCGAGGCGAGCGGCCGCCGCTCCTGATCCCGACCGTCGTCGCCTTCTGCCTCGGCGCCGGCCTGATGCTGCCCTTCGAGTACACCGTCACCCGCGCGCTCGGGATCATCAGCTTCGCCGCCTTCTTCATCTGCGGGATGCTGCTGGTCGCGAACCCGGGCTTCCTGGAGGAGGACCCGGAGGAGTAACGGCGCGCCCCGCGCGCCGGAAGAGCAGCGCCGACCCGGCGAAGAGGCCGACGAAGATCGCGTTCAACCCGAGGAGCTCGGGCACCGAGGTGACCGGGGCCTCGTGCTTGCCGGCGATCAGCGCGATCGCGGTGACCGCGCCCTGGGCGAGTGCCATCGCGAGCAGGGCGCGCGACATTCCCAGCGGGCGGAACCGGGCGAAGACGGCTCCGAAGAGCCCGACCGCGAGCACGCCGCCGTACATCAGGTCGACGGGGTCGCCGTCCGATCCGATGAGCCCGACGGCGCCGACCACCCAGACGAGGAGGAGCGCCGTCCCCAGCCCGACGGCGGCGGCGGCGCGGTACGCGAACCCGCTCGCCCACCTCGCGACCAGCCGCAGTGCGAGGCCGACGCCGAAGAGGAGGATCCCGGCGATGACGAAATCGGCCGGTCCCCAGGCAACCTCGTCGGTGAACTGCATCGCGAGCGCCGGGACTAGCAGGATGCAGGCGGTCGCGATCGCGATACCCGCGACGAACCGGTACGCGCCGCTCGGCGCGGCGTGCCGGCGGCGCCACGCGGCGTCTGCCCCGAGCCCGCGGAGCATGCGGGAGAGGATGCTGAGGGCGATTCGCCGGTCGCCGACCCCGTGGGCGCGCTCGAGGGCGATCTGGTCGTGGAGGTCCGCTTCGATCTCGTCGAGCCGCCGCCGGGCGAGCTCGCTCGGGCATGCCGCGGGTGTAGAGCCGCGCCCACGCGGCCACGAGCTCGGCGGTCCGCTCCGGCTTCATGCGGGCTCCGACACAGGGCGTATCGAGGGCCGTGCCGGCCGACCGGACCCGGGGGCGGGTGCCTGCTCGGCCACGAGCACACCCTTCCCCGTCAGCTCGTAGAGCCGCCGCCGTGGCCGCCCGCCGGCCGCGTCGGGGTCCTCCCAGCGCGAGCTGAGCAGGCCGAACTCCTCGAGCCGCCCGAGGGCCTTGTAGAGGGTCCCGTGACCGGTCAGCGCCCGCGACCCGCGCCGCTCGCGCATCGACTGCGCCAGGCCGAAGCCGTGGAAGGTGGTCTGCCCGGCGGACGCCAGCGAGGACGCGGCCTCGAGGATCTCGGTCTCGAGCGGCAACAGGGCTCCGGGCTTGCGACGCGGCATCTGCCGGGCAGTATAGGAAGATATCTTCCCTTTGTCGACAATGCCGCTGCGAGGCGCCCGCGCGCCCGCCCCTACCGGCTCAGGCGGCGCGCGCGTAGCGAGTCCGCGGCTCGGGCTCGTAACCGAGCTCGCGGAGCTTCGGGCCGATGATCTTGCCGACGGCGGCGCGCTCGGCGGCGCTCAGGTTCTGGCGCCAGCTGCCGGGCTCGGCCCGGCGGATGCGCTCGCCGTCGCCGCGGGCGCTCTCGGGGACCTCCTCGAAGGAGTGCTCGGCCGCGATCTCGGCGACCCGCTCGGGCGTGGTCGGGATCCGGAGGTCGCGGCACAGGTCCTCCAGCACGGACTCCGGGTCCGCTCGCAGGTCCTCGTAGCGGATCAGCTTGCGGCGCGACGGGTCGTGGGCGGCGAAGGCGCGCTCGACGGCCTCGGTCCGGTAGAGCCAGACGGTCGCCTGCCAGCGCAGGAACGCCATCCGTCCCTCCGCCGAGAGCGCGTACGTGCCCTCCTTCACCCCCCAGGCGCCGTCTCGATAGGCGTCGAGCCACGAGTCGACGACGTCGCGGCCGTCGCGCAGCAGGAAGACGAGCTTCGATTTCGGGAAGAGCTCGCGGACGAGCTCCGCGACGCCGGACGCACCGGGGTCCTTGACGACGACGTGGTCCGCCGGGGTGCCGCGCTCCCGGCGCGACGGCGTCCGCCTGCGCTCCGAAGCGGGCGAGGATCAGGTCGCGCAGCGCCGGCTCCCAGGCGTCGCGGTAGCGGTCGGAGAAGAAGTAGTCGTCGTGGCGGCCCTTCACCTCGCCGAGGGTCTTCAGCTCCGGCAGCCGGTCCGCCGTACCCCAGGCGAGGGAGATCGGGCGCCACACCGACAGGTGATGCCCGATGTGCGGGTCGTCGATCGGCACGACCGAGTCGTGGGAGGCAAGCATCTTCGTCAGCCAGGTGCTGCCGCTTCTCGACGAACCGACGATCCAGATCAGTCGCTGTCCCAGGTCATCCATGTCCGCCCCCATTTTTCCTTCCCGGTCGGCCGGGTAACGCTCCCGGGGCTAGTGCTCGACGTCCTCGTCGCGCCGCTCGGTCGAATGCTCGTGATCGGCCGCGCCGTGCGTGGGCTCCGGGTGGGCCAGCTCGTCGGATGCGAGCGTCTCCGGGTCCGGCGCGGGGTCGCCGTGGCTCGCGTGCTCGATCAGCTCGCGCTCGGCGTCTTCGAAACCCTCGGCCTCGCCGCCGCCGCCCTCGCGGACGGCCCGCTCGGCCGGGTCGAATTCCTCGTCGGATCCCTCGCCTCCGATCGCGCCCGCCTCGGCGGCCGCGGCGTCGGCTTCGCGATCGACTTCCTGTTCGTTTCGCGTGTCTTCGTTCATCGCCACCCCGTGGTACCCGCGCCCCGCCGGGACAAACCAGACGGGGATCGGCGCCGGGACGGACAGGATTGGGCGAACGGGCGGCGGGGTATGGGAACCCGGTTACATGGGCACGATGGAAACGAAGACAGCCAGCAGCGGCGAATCCGGCGAGAGCGAGAAGGAGCGACTCGACCGCAACTTCCAGGAGCTCCTCCAGGGCCTGCGGGTTGCCCTGCCGGGCGTGCAGGTCCTGTTCGCCTTCCTGCTCGTCGTGCCGTTCCAGCAGGGCTACGCGGACGTCACCGACTTCCAGCAGAAGGTCTACTTCGGGACCCTCATGTGCACCGCGATGGCCTCTGCGTGCCTGATCGCGCCGCCGGTTCGCCACCGGCTGTTGTTCCGCCAGGGCGTAAAGGACTGGATCCTCTTCAACTCGAACTCGATCGTCCAGATCGGCTTCGTCTTCCTCGCGGTCGCGATCTGCGGGGTGATCCTGCTGATCTCCGACTTCATCTACGACTCCACCGCCGCGGTGATCGCGACGGCTGTCGTCGGGATCGCGCTCGCCTGGCTATGGTTCGCGTCGCCGCTGATCGAGCGGGCCAAAGAGGGAGCTGAGCGAAGTTGACAGAAGACGCCGGAGCAGGGAGGCTCCTCGACGTGCGCGAGGAGACCCAGGGCGACGCATTCATATCTGACGCTCGAAGGGGAGTTCGACCTTTCCTCGGCGCCGCTCGTCCGCGGTGCCCTCGACAAGGCGGTCGACGGCGGCATCCGGCGAGTGGTGGTCGACATGCTCGACTGCAACTTCGTCGACTCGACCGGCCTCGGGGTGCTGCTGCACACGGCCAAGCGGATCGAGTCCACGGGCGGGATGGCGCTGGTCTGCGTCGATGAGCAGATCCGCCGGTTGCTCGGGCTGACGATGATCGACCGGACGATTCCGGTCTTCGCGACGCGCGATGACGCGCTCGCGAACGTCGGCGCCGTCCCTCGATGAGCCGGGAGACACGGCTTTACATCGGCGGCGAGCTGATCGCCGGCGACGGCGGGACGCTGCCGGTCGAGAACCCGTTCACCGAGGAGATCTTCGAGCGGGTTGCGCTGCCGTCCGAGACTCAGGTGGACGCCGCGATCGCCGCGGCGGCCGCGGCGGCCCCCGGGTGGGGGCGCATGCCCGCCGTCGAGCGCGGCGAGCTGCTGCACGAGGTCGCGAACCGCCTGCGCGCCCGCACCGACGAGCTCGCCGAGATCATGACCCTCGAAGGCGGCAAGCCGCTGATCGAGAACCGCGACGAGGTCGGCTGGACCGCCGCGGCCTTCGACTACTACGCGGAGATCGGGCGCGACTCGGCCGGGCGCGTCATCCCGCCGATCGAGTCGACCCAGCTCGCGATGGTCGTGAAGGACCCGGTCGGCGTCGTCGGCTGCATCGTCCCCTGGAACTACCCGCTGCTCCTCCTCGCCTGGAAGCTCGCGCCGGCGCTGGCCGCCGGCAACCCCACCGTCTGCAAGCCATCCGAGCTGACCCCGCTCTCGACGCTCGCGCTGGCTCCCTGCTTCGACCACATGCCGCCGGGGGTCGTGAACCTGGTCGCGGGCGCGGGCGACGTCGGCGCTCGCATCGTCGCCGACGAGCGCGTCGCCTGCGTCGCCTTCACCGGGTCCGTCGCGACCGGCAAGAAGGTCGCGATGAAGTGCGCGGAGCGGGTCGCCCGGGTCAACCTCGAGATGGGCGGAAAGGACGCGTTCATCGTCTGCCCGGACGTCGCCGACGAACTCGAGGTGGCCGCCCGCGGCGGCGCCTGGGCCGCGTTCCTGAACGCGGGCCAGGTCTGCACCTCCGCGGAGCGCTTCTACGTCCACGCCGACGTCTTCGACGACTACCTGCAGCTGTTCGCCGACCACACGCGCGAGCTCACGGTCGGCGACCCGATGGACCCGAAGACCGACATCGGCCCGATGGTCTCCGCCGAGCAACGGGGGAAGGTCGCGGCGCAGGTCGAGGCCGCGGTCGAGGCGGGCGCCGAGCTGGTCGTCGGCGGCGGCGCGGGCCGCGACACCGGCCACTTCTTCTCCCCCGCGGTCGTCACCGGCGCCCCTGCGGAGACCGCGCTCCTGCGGGAGGAGACCTTCGGCCCGGTCGCCCCCCTCGTCCCCGTCGGCTCGCTCGACGAGGCGATTGCGCTCGCCAACTCGACCCCGTACGGCCTTGGCGCCAACGTCTACACGCGCGACCTGAAGAACACGGTCAAGTGCATGCGCGAGATCAAGGCCGGCACGGTCTGGTTCAACGACCCGCTGACCGACAACGACGCCGGCCCCTTCGGCGGGTTCAAGCAGTCCGGGCTCGGCCGCGAGCTCGGCCGGGAGGGCCTGGAGGCGTTCCAGGAGACCAAGCACGTCCACATCGAGACGGAGATCGCCCGCAAGGAGTGGTGGTACCCCTACTCGGAGTACGCGGCCGGCCCACCGGAGGGCGCGGGCGCGTAACAAACCCGCACAAGGGGTCAGACCCCTTGTGCGGGCGTGTTATGAGGAGCGTATTAAGGGGTCTGACCCCCTAATCGGTCCTTAATCCGTGTCCTCGCCTGATTCGGTCTCCTCGCCGACGACGTCGAAGCCGGCGTCGAGCTGGACGTCGATCTGGGAGCCGTCGTCCTTGGTGACCTCCACCTCGTAAAGGCTCTCCTCGTCGCCGAGCTCGGTGTCGGTGACCGTGCCGCCACCGACGTGATCGAGGGCAGCGGCCTCCGCCTGCTCGAGCTCCGGGCTCGCGATCGGCTGCTCGCTGTCGCCCTCGGAGCCGGCAGTCGCGAGAGCCGCGCCGCCGGCCGCCAGGCCCGCGATGGCGGCTCCCGCGGCGACGATCTTCATGGTCTTGCTCATCTGGTTCCTTTCGCCGGGTTACGCCTGCAGCTCGATTTCTACGGAGGTTGGATGAGATGACGATGAGGCGATCCTCGCGGTTCCGCCGTGCGCCTCGGCGACCGCCCTGACGATCGCCAGCCCCAGCCCCGCACCGCCGCCCGAGCGTGCCGGGTCCGCGCGGGTGAAGCGCTCGAACGCCCGCTCGGCGAACGCGGGCGGGAAGCCGGCGCCGTCGTCGCGCACCTCCAGCCGACACCGTGCCGCGATCTCGGCGCGCCGAGAGCACGACCGTTCCACGGCCGTGCGCGAGGGCGTTGTCGGCGAGGTTGCCGAGGGCCTGCGCGATCCGAACGGGATCGACGTCGGCGACGAGGCCCGGCTCGCACTCGACCGCAGCTCGCGACCGGACGCCGCGGCGATCTGCTCGAACCGGTCCCGCACACGCTCGAGCAAGGGGGCGAGCTCGGTCGTCTCGACCTTCAGTGGCAGCCCGCCGTCGTCGGTGCGCGCGATCAGGAGCAGGTCCTCGGCCAGGCGCGAGAGGCGCGTCGTCTCCTCCTCGGCCGAGCGCAGCGCGGCGCGCATCTCCTCCGGCTCGCGGCCCGGGCGCCGGGCGAGCTCCAGCTCCGCACGAAGCACGGCCAGCGGCGTCCGCAGCTCGTGGCTCGCGTCGGCGACGAACTCGCGCTCGCGCTCGAGCGAGGCCTCGATGCGGTCGAGCATCGAGTTCAAGGTCGTCGCCAGCCTGTGGATCTCGTCGTCGGCGCGGGGAGCGGGAGCCGCTCGCCGTTTTGCGCCAGCGTGATCTCGCCCGCGCGCCTGCGGATGGCCTCCACGGGCGCGAACGAACGCGCAGCCAGCAGATAGCCGAGGCCCGAGGCGAGCAGGATCGCGACCGGCGCACCGATCGCGAACGCACCGGCGATCCCGCCGAGCGCCTCGGCGCGATCGTCGGTGGAGACACCGGCGATGACGATCCGGGGCCCGTCGGGCCCGTCGATCCTGGCCGCAACGAGCCGCGCGTCGCCGTCCACGCCGGCGACCGGCCGCTCCACGGCCGCGTCCGGCAGCGCGTCCGGATCGACGACCGCGCCCTCGCCGGTTGGCAGGGTCGACGCCAGTACGCCGCCATCCGCGTCGAGGATCTGGGAGAACCCGTCCTCGGGGTCGGCGGGGCCGGGGAGCGGGTCGGCGTCGCCCGCGTCGGGCTCGCGCGCCGCGATTGCCCCGAGCTCGGCGATCTGTGTCTCGAGCCGATCGTCGAGCCCGGAGGTGAGGGTGCTCGTCGACCCGGAGGTAGACGAAGGCGCCGGCCAGCCCGAGGACGAGGAGCATCGCCGCGGCGAACGCAAGTGCGAGCCGCGCGCGGATCGAGAGCCGGCTCATGCGGGCCGCCTCCGCTCAGCCGGTAGCCGGCGCCTCGCACGGTCTCGATCGATTCGGCGCCGAACGGGCGGTCCACCTTCTCGCGCAGGTAGCGGATGTAGACATCGACGACGTTCGAGCGGTTCTCGTACTCGTAGTCCCACGCGTGCTCGAGCAGCTGGAAGCGGGAGAGCACCTGCCCGGGCGGCGCATGAACGACCTCGAGCAGCGCGAACTCCTTGGCCGACAGCGAGACCTCGGCGTCGCCGCGCCATACCTGCCGAGTCGCCGGGTCGAGGCGGAGGTCACCCACCTCGAGCAGCGCGGGCCGCTCGACCGGGCCGCGGCGGGCCAGCGCTCGCAGGCGGGCAAGGAGCTCGGCGAACGAGAACGGCTTCAACAGGTAGTCGTCGGCGCCGCGGTCGAGCCCAGCCACCCTGTCGGCCACGGCGTCCCGCGCGGTGAGCATCAGCACCGGCGCCCAGACCCCGTCCTCGCGCAGCCGCCGGCACGTCTCGAACCCGTCGATCCCCGGGAGCATGACGTCGAGCACGATCGCGTCGTACTCGCTCGCCGCGGCGCGCACCAGCGCCTCCTCCCCCTCGCGCGACTACGTCGACGGCCAGCCCGTCTTCCTCGAGGCCGCGCATCAAGAGCGCCGCCATCTTCGGCTCGTCCTCGACGACCAGGATCCTCATGGGCCCATTTTGTGAGAAGTGGATGAGAGAAAGATGAGAATCCGTCAGGCGGCCCCGGCGTACGCGACCATCCGGTGCGCGATGCGCGCCACGTCGCGCAGCGACGAATCGCTTGGCGGCGCCGGGCCGGTGAGCTCGGGAGGGACCGTGACCTCCGCCCCCGCGCCGCGCGCGAGGGCGGCCGCGATGCTCGCGGCGTCCCGGACGATCTCCGGCTCGGCGCTCCACACGCACTCGAACCGCCTCGGCCCGTCCCTCGGCAGCTCCCAGCCCGCGAGCATCGCGCCGAAGCGCCCACCGTCGGCGACGACCGACCACTCGCGAGCGATCGGGTCATCACGGTCGATCGGGACCTCGACCGGGCCGGGAGCGCGCCGGCGGGGCCGGTCGAAATCCGCGAACACGTAGGCCGCGGCCGCCACCCGCGCGAGCTCGACCCAGCGGTCGCGCACCGCGGCGAAGCTGTCCGAGCGCTGGAACGAGCCGAAGAGCGCGACCGGCTCGGCGCGCGCCAGCACTTCGTCCTCGATCGCCCGGCTGAGCGCGAGCATCGTGGGCACCGTCGCGACGAGCGGCTGCAGCTCCGGGCGCGCCTTCCGGATCGCCGCGTAGACGGTGCGGTCCCCCGTCCCCCCGGATCGCACCCGCTCGATCGCGGCCGGAAGCGACATCCCAGCTCGGCGGGCGCTCGCGACCTCGACGATCGCCTCGATGTCCTCGTGGGTATATCGCCGGTGGCCGCCGTCGAGGCGCTGCGGAGTTGGAAAGCCGAACCGCGACTCCCACGAGCGCAGCACCGCCACGGAGATCCCGGTGCGCTCCGCGACGGCGCCGATCCCGAAACCCGAGCGGGCGTCCGCTTCGCGTTGTTCGTCGTCTGACGCCACTATGTAGAAAACCTACACTCTCTGTTTAGGTAATGCGAGTAACCGGTATCCACACGCCGTTGGCACGCCGCAATCGAAGGAGGCAGACGATGAGCACGATCGAGAGGTCCGTCGAGGTCGAGGTGCCGGTGCGCACCGCCTACAACCAGTGGACCCAGTTCGAGGAGTTCCCGAGCTTCATGGAGGGCGTCGAAGAGGTCCGCCAGCTCACCGACACCAAGCTCCACTGGCGCGCGAAGGTGGCCGGCAGCGAGCAGGAGTGGGACGCCGAGATCACCGAGCAGACCCCGGACCAGCGGATCGCCTGGACGAACACGTCCGGCGCCGAGCACGCCGGCGTCGTCACCTTCCACCGCGTCGACGACGACAAGACCAAGGTGATGCTGCAGCTCGACACGAAGCCCAGCGGTCCTGCCGAGAAGCTCGGCGACGCGCTGGGGATCCTCGAGCGCCGGGTCAGCGGCGACCTCGAGCGGTTCAAGGAGATGATCGAGTCGCGCGGGACCGAGAGCGGCGCCTGGCGCGGCGAGGTCGAGCAGGACGCGACCGGCTGACGGTGATGGGGGTCACAGGGTTCGCAGAGCTGACGCTCGAGTCGGAAGACCACGAGTCGCTCGCCCGCTTCTACGCGGAGGTGCTCGGCCTCCCGGAGCTCGCGCGGGAGGACGACCGGATCTGGCTCGCCGCGGGCGAGCGGGCGCGGCTCGGCGTCTGGTCGCCGGGCGAGAAGGACTTCGGCGACCGCGGTGGCCGCCACGTCCACTACGCGTTCAGGGTCGAGCCGGGAACGCTCGACCGGCTCGTGGATCGGGTGCGAGGGCACGGCAGGGACGTCCACGGCCCGGTCGAGCACCCGGGCGGCGACCGCTCGATCTACGTCGAGGACCCGGACGGGAACGTGCTCGAGGCATGGGACTTCTTCGAGCGAGGCGAGGGCGCCCGCGACGGAGTCGAGGCGCTCGACGAGTGAGCCAGGGCTACTTCAACGCCTCATCGGTCCTCCGCCGGATCCATCGGGAGCGGGTGGTGGCCCTCAGCGGGCCGCGCGCTTTGCTGATGCAGGCGGCGCACCCGCTCGCCGTGTCGGGTCTCCTCGCCCACTCCTCGGCGCTCGACGAGCCGTACGAGCGGCTCGAGCGGACCGCGCAGGTGATGAACGCGATCGGCTTCGGCACGCGGGAGGAGGCCGACCGGCTGACGGCGGGCGTCCGCCGTGCACACTCGCGGGTGAGGGGTCGGCTGGCGGCGGATGCGGGCCCCTTCCCGGCCGGGACCGAGTACCGCGCGGACGACCCGCGCCTCCTGCTGTGGATCCTGTACACGCTCGTCGACAGCGGGATCGTGGTCTACGACCGCTTCGTCCGCCCGCTCTCGGCGGCGGAGCGCGGGTCGTACTGGGAGGACTACAAGGTCGTCGGCGAGCTCTTCGGGCTCGAGCGGTCGCAGATGCCGGAGACGCTCGCCGACCTCGAGGACTACGGTGCGGAGATGCTCACCGGCGGCGAACTGGTCGTCACCGACTGGGCGCGCTCGCGCGCCCGCGAGATCGTGCTCGAGCCGCCCGTCCCTGCCCCCGTGCGACCGCTCGTGGAGGCCGTCAACTTCATCACCGTCGCCCTGCTCCCCGATCCGATCCGCGAGAGCTACGGGTTCTCCCCACTGCCGCCGGTCACGGTGCGGCGCCTGATCGCCGGGGGCACGGCGGAGTACGTGCGCAGGGCCGTGCTGCCGTTCCTGCCGGGCAGGCTGCGGCTGATCCCGGCCTCTCGATGACGGCGATCGTCTGGTTTCGCCGCGATCTGCGGATGCACGACCACCCAGCGTTGCGCGCCGCCCTGGACGAGAACGAGCGGGTCATCCCGTTCTTCTGCTTCGACGACCGCCTGCTGCACGGGCGCCACGCCTCGGGCCCGCGGACCGCTTTCTGATCGACTCGCTGCGCGAGCTCGACGGGGCGCTGCGCGACCGCGGCTCGGGTCTCGTGGTCCGGCACGGCCGCCCCGAGCGCGAGCTGACCGAGCTCGCGGCCGCCACCGGCGCGACGAGCCTCCACTTCTCGGCGGACCTGACGCCGTTCGCGCGGGCGCGCGGCAAGCGCGTCGCCGCGGCAATGCGCGCCGCCGGCGTCGAGCTTCGGCCCCATCCGGGGCTCACCGTCGCCGACGACGCAACCGCGCTCACGACCAAGGCGGGCAAGCCGCAGCGCGTCTTCACCCCCTACTTCAAGGCCTGGTCGGCGGCGGGCCGGCGTGACGTGATCGCAGCGCCGCGGTCGCTCCCGGCCCTTCCCTCGAAGATCGCGCGGGGCCGGGTCCCGAACCTCGACGCACTCGGGCTCTCAGACGAGGTCACCGCACCCCTGCCGGCCGGCGAGGCCGAGGGGCGCCGCAGGCTCGCGGCGTTCCTTCGCGACGGGGTCCGCGACTACGCCTCGAACCACGACGCGCTCGGAGACGACCGCACGTCCCGCCTCTCCGCCTACCTGCGGTTCGGCTGCGTCTCCCCGCGCGAGGTGGAGGACCGGCTCCCGGCCGGCAAGGGTGCGGACGAGTTCCGCCGCCAGCTCGCCTGGCGCGACTTCTACCACCAGCTGATCTACCACCACCCGCGCAACGCCCGCTCGGAGATGCAGGACCGCTACCGCGGCACGATCCGCTGGAGCTACGCGCGCCGGGCCTTCGACGCCTGGTGCGAGGGCCGCACCGGCTACCCGCTCGTCGACGCGGGGATGCGCCAGCTCCGTCGCGAGGGTTTCATGCACAATCGGGCGCGGCTCGTGGTCGGCTCCTTCCTCACCAAGGACCTCGGCATCGACTGGCGCTGGGGCGAGCGCTGGTTCATGCGCTGGCTCGTCGACGGCGACGAGGCCAACAACAACGGCAACTGGCAGTGGATCGCGTCGGTTGGAGCCGACCCCGCTCCCGTCTTCCGCCGGATCTACAACCCCGCCCGCCACGCCGAGCGCTACGACCCCGCCGGCGCCTACGTCCGCCGCTACGTGCCGGAGCTCCGCGACGTCCCCGACGAGCACCTCGGCGAGCCCTGGCGCATGCCCGACGAGCTCCAGCGTGCGTGCGGCTGCGTGATCGGCGAGCACTACCCCGACCCGATCGTCGACCACCGCGCCGCCCGCGAGGAGGCGCTCGCCCGGTACCGGGTTTGAGGTTCGAGGCCCATACCGCGGCGTCGCCGGAGGCGGTCTGGGACCTGCTCGCGAAGCCCCGGCGCTGGCACGAGTGGGCGCCGCATATCCGCGGCGGCTCGGACCTCGGCGACCCCGAGGTCCAGGCGGGCGCCAGCGGGACGGTGTCGCTCCTGGGCGCCCCGGTCCCGGTGCGGATCGTGGCGGTCATCCGCGGCCGCATGTGGTCGTGGCGTGTGGGCCCAGTCGAGATCGGGCATCACGTTCAATCGATGGACGACGGCACCCTGATCGCCTTCGAGCTGGACGCGCCGGGCCCGCTCGCGCTCCCGCTTCGACTGGGCTACGGGCCCTTCACGGCGCTCATGGCGCGCAACCTCGCGCGCGTTGCCGCCCAGGGGGAGGCCTGATGCGCGCGCTCGTCACCGGGGCCACGGGGTTCGTAGGCGGGCGGCTCGCGCGGAACCTGCGCGCCGACGGCCACGACGTCCGCTGCCTCGTCCGCGACCGCTCCCGCGCGCGCGACCTCGAGGAGGAGGGCTGCGAGCTCCACGAGGGCGACGTCCTCGACCGCTCGAGCCTCGAGGGCGCGGGAGACGGCATCGACCTGGCCTACTACCTCGTCCACTCGATGGGCCGCGGCGGCGACGACAGCTTCGCCGAGCGCGAGGCGAAGGCCGCCCGGAACTTCGCGACGGTCATGGCCGAGGCGGGCGTCGGGCGCGTCGCCTACCTCGGCGGTCTCGGCGACGACCCGAGCTCCGAGCACCTGCGCAGCCGCCACCAGACGGCCGAGATCCTCCGCGCCGAAGGCCCGCCCCTCACCTACTTCCGCGCCGCGATGGTGGTCGGCGCCGGCAGCGAGTCCTACCGCACGCTCCGCGCCCTCGTGGAGCGGCTGCCGGTGATGATCGCCCCGGCGTGGCTGCAGACGCCGACCCAGCCGGTCGCCGCGGACGACGTCATCGCCTATCTCGCCGAGGCCCCCACGGTCGAGGCATCCGCCGGCCGCGAGATCCAGCTGGGCGGGCCCGACGTCCTCTCCTACGGAGAAATGCTCGACCGCATGGCCGAGTCGCTCGGCAGGAACCCGCGCCCGCGCGTCCCGGTGCCGTTCCTGACCCCGTGGCTCTCGTCGCTCTGGATCGGCCTCGTCACCCCGGTCGACGCGGGAGTGGCGCGCCCGCTGGTCGAGGGCCTGCGGACCGAGACCGTGGTCACCGACCGCTCGGGCATGGCTCTATTCGACGTCGAGCCGATGGGCTTCGGGGAGGCACTGCGGCGCGCGCTCGCCGAGGACGACGGCTAGCGGCCGACGGCAAGGTACCTAGGACTCGAGCAGCTCCTTCAGCCGTCCGAGCGTCTTCTTGGCCTCCTTCTCCGCCGGCGAGCGCACCAGCAGGCGACCGGCGACGGAGCCGAGAAAGCCCGCGGGGAAGTCGAACTCGTTCTCGTAGCGGACCTTCGCGCCGCCGTTCGCCGGCTCGATGCGGTAGGCGACACGGGCGCCGGAGCCGGCCGGCCCCTTGCCCTCCCAGTCGGCGGCGCTCGGGGCCTCCGCCCTGGTCACGGTCCAGGTGACCTTGAACGACTTGCCGGCGAGCGCCATCTTCTGCTCGAAGCTGTCGCCCTCGGTGAGCGGCGGTTCGGGCGCGCCGGAGACCTCGCGGTGAATCGTCACCCAGTCGCCGAGGCGGTTCGGGTCCATCATCACGGCGTAGACGTCCTCGGGCGGGGCGTCGATCTCGATCTCGGCGCTGACCCCCTCGCTCATGACCTGGCCGCCTCCGCCGCGTCCTCGGCGTCCTCCATCGCGCGGTGGAGCGATACCGAGAGGCGCTCGGGCCGGATGCCGAAGAGCTCCATCCCCGAGGGGTCGGTGACCGTCGTGTCGCCGGGCAGGCCGAGCGCGATCGCCCTGGCGATGTCGTCGTTGCCGCTGGTGACGGCGCCCGCGGCGGCCGCGATCGCGCGCGGCGTCGCGGCGGCGTCGAGGACCGCGTCGAGCGCCTTCGCCTTCGCGAGGCGGCGCTTCGGGCTGTGGCCCATCTCGCGCGCCATCGCGTCGACGATGTCCAGGTGCGTGAGCACGTCCGGCCCGCCGATCTGGATCTCGCGCCCGGCCGACTCGGGGACGTCGATCGCGTCGCGCAGGTAGGTGACTGTCTCGCGGACGCCGATCGGCTGGGTCTTCGACGAGAGCCAGTCGGGCGTCGGCAGCGCCGGCAGGCGGCGGACGATCGAGCGCAGGAGCTCGTAGGACTCGCTGCCGGCCCCGACGATCATCGCCGCGCGGAAGTAGGTGAGCGGAGGCCCGTGCTCGGAGAGCGCGATCGCGACGTCGTGGCGGCTGCGCAGGTGCGCGGAGATCCCCGGCTTGCCGTGGCCGTGCGTGGGGTCGTCGTCGCCGCCGAGCCCGCCGAGGTAGATCACCCGCTCGACGCCGGCCGCCTTCGCCGCCACGCGCGAAGCGCTTCGCGGCCGCGCGCTCCTGGTCGGCCCAGTCGTCCACCCGGCCCATCATGTGGATCAGGAAATAGGCGACGCCGACGCCGTCGAGCGCGCGCTCGAGAGCGCCGTCGTCCTCGGTGACGTCGCCCGCGACCAGCTCGCAGCCGGCCTCGCGCAGCTCGACGGCCGCCTCGCTGTCGGGCGTGCGGACCAGGCAGCGGACCTCGTGGCCGTGCTCGAGCAGCTCCGGGGCGAGCGCGCGGCCGACGAAGCCGGTGGCGCCGGCGACCAGGACGCGCATCAGCCGCGGCCCTCCCGGGCCTCGATCTCGGCGCGCAGCGAGCCGATCCGCGAGGGCGGCAGGTCGAGGCGGGCGAGAGAGCGTAGGAATCCGAAGGTCACGAGGCGATGGATGCGAACCTGCGTCTGCCCGTAGAGCCAGGTGCCAAAACGGGCGAAACGACCGCGGCCGCGGATGAATGGGTAGAAGTTCTGGACCGAGACGCTCAGGTGGAGGCGCGCCCGGCTCGTCCAGCTTACGGACCTGGATCCGCAGGAACCCCTTGCCGCGGCCCTCGCGGGCGACCAGCAGCCCTCTGTCGATCCGCCAGGTGACCGTGCCGCCGCCGGGCTCGGTCTCGTACTCGGGCACGTGGAAGCGGAGCAGCGGGATCCGCCGCGAGAGCAGGACGACCGTGCGCGAGTCGTCCGCGTAGACGACCCGGATCAGGCCCAGCGACACCTTGTTGAGGAACGCCCAGTACGCGCGGGCGAGCCGCTCCAGGTACTCGCCCTTCCAGAGCCGCTCGAGCTCGCGCTCCGGGAGCGTCGCGATCGCCTCCTGCGTGGACTGGACGGCGTCCTCGGCCTCGATCGGCGCGAGGGTGTCCTCGGGCAGCAGCTCGACCTGGGCGGGCGTCTTCGGCATCTCCGCGTCCTACCCGCTCGCCGGCGGTTCTACAGCGACGACTCGGCCGCGCGGGCCAGGTGGCGCTCGATCATCTCGGCGTGCACGCTGCGGGGGTTGTCGGGATCGCGCTCGCGGCGGGTCCAGCGGCCCTCGGAGTCGAGCGTCCAGGCGTTCGTGTTGTCCGCCAGCGAGCGGTCGAGCACGTCGATGATCTCGGAGCGGGCGCGGTCGTCGTCGACCGGGACGACGAGCTCGACGCGGTTGTAGAGGTTGCGCGGCATCAGGTCGGCCGAGCCGATGTAGACCTTCGGGTCCTCGCCGGGGCGCTCGAAAGCGTAGATCCGCGAGTGCTCGAGGAAGCGCCCGACGACCGAGACGACCTCGATGTTCTCCGAGATGCCCTCAACGCCCGGCCGCAGCGCGCAGATGCCGCGGACGTTCAGCTCGACCTTCACACCCGCCCGCGAGGCGCGGTAGAGGGCGCGGATGGCGGCGGCGTCCAGCAGCGAGTTCATCTTCATCCTGATCCGCGCGGGGTTCTCGGGGGTGTGCGCCTCGATCGTCTTGTCGATCTGCTCGACGATCCCCTCGTAGAGGTTGAACGGCGCGACCAGCGCCTTGCGATAGCGGCGGGGCCGCGAATAGCCGGTGAGGTAGTTGAACATCTCGGCGATGTCCTGGCCCAGCTCGGGGTCGCACGTGAACAGGCCCATGTCCGTGTAGAGGCGCGCCGTCTTCGGGTTGTAGTTGCCGGTGCCGACGTGGACGTAGTGGCGGACGCCGTCGCCCTCGCGGCGCGCGACCAGCACGCACTTCACGTGGGTCTTCAGCGCGGGGATCCCGTAGACGACGTGGACGCCCGCCTCCTCCAGCTTCTTCGCCCAGCGGATGTTCGCGGACTCGTCGAAGCGCGCCTTCAGCTCCACCAGGCACACCGCCTGCTTGCCGCGCTCCGAGGCGTCGATCAGCGACGGCACCAGCGGCGAGTCGGCGCTGGTGCGGTAGACGGTCTGCTTGATCGCCAGCACGTCCGGGTCGGCGGTCGCCTGCTTGACGAACGGGACCACGGAGGTCGCGAACGAGTCGTACGGATGGTGGACGAAGATGTCCCCCTCGCGCATCGCCGCCATCACGTCCGGCTCGCGGCCGTCCTCGCCCTGGAGTCGGGGCTGGGTGGTGCCGGCGAACGACGGATAGCGCAGCTCGCCGAAACCGTGGACGTCGGCGAGGTCGACGAGGTCGGAGTGGTCGAGCATGCCGGCCGGCGTCGTAGACCTGCTCCTCCTCGATCCGCAGCGCCTCGACCAGCTGGGCGCGCAGCCGTTCGTCCATTCCCTGCTCGACCTCCAGCCGGATCACCTCGCCGAAGCGGCGGCGGCGGATCTCGTCCTCGACGGCCTGCAGCAGGTCGTCGGCCTCGTCGGAGACGTCGTAGTCGGTGTCGCGGGTGACGCGGAAGAGCGCGTGGCGGATGACCTCCATCCCGGGGAAGAGGTCCGGGAGGTTGGCGGCGATCACGTCCTCGAGCGGGACGAAGGTGGTGCCGTCGCCGAGCGGGAGGAAGCGGCGCAGGAGCTCCTTCGGGACCTTGACGCGCGCGAGCACCTCCACGTCCTGGTCGGGGTCGCGCAGGACGACCGCGAGGCTCAGCGAGAGGTTGGAGATGTACGGGAAGGGCCGGCCGAGCCCGATCACGAGCGGCGTGAGGGCCGGGAAGATCTGGCGCGCGAAGAGCGAGTCGAGCTCTTCGCGCTCCTCGTCGGAGGCGGAGTCGGCGGAGATCAGCCGGATCCCGTGCTCGGCGAGCGTGGGGCGCAGGTCGCGCTGCACGCAATCCTCGAGCCGCTTCCGCAGCCCGATGACGCGCTCGTGGATGGCCTCGATGACGTCGGCGGCGGCCATCCCGTCGGCGCCGCGCGCCTCGAGCGCGGCGTCCACCTGGTCGTGCAGGCCCGCGACGCGGACCATGAAGAACTCGTCGAGGTTCGACTCGTAGATCGCGGCGAACTTGAGGCGCTCGAGCAGCGGGACCGAGGGGTCCTCGGCGAGCTGGAGCACCCGGTCGTTGAAGTCGAGCCAGGAGAGCTCGCGGTTGAAGAAAAGCGACGGCTCCTCGAGCTCGGGCTCCTCTGCCGAGGCCTGATCGGCCAGCGCCTTCTCGCGCTCGGCGTCCTCGAGCGCAGGCGAAACCGAATGGTGCGGGATGGAGGTCACGGACGCATTATCGAGTACCCGCGAAAAAGAGTTGTGAACGAGACGGGTTCGGGCCGAAAGCGTCGCCGCGCGGCGACTACTTCTTGACCTTGATCTCGAACTTGCCGGCGACGGTCTCGTTGCCGGCGGCGTCGACGGCGTCCGCGGTGACCTTGGCGGTCGACTTCTCCTTCTTCTTGAACGCCTTCTCCACGAGGTCGGCAGCCTTGTTCTTGAACTCGAGCTTCAGCTTCTCCGTCTCGCCCGCCTCGAGCTCGATCTCGTCCGCGCCCTTCAGGTCGAACTTCTCCTTCGACTTCACCTCGCCGTTGCCCTTGT
The DNA here is from genome assembly GCA_963844425.1 of uncultured Thermoleophilia bacterium. GTDB lineage: Bacteria > Actinomycetota > Thermoleophilia > Solirubrobacterales > 70-9 > DASUSH01. The sequence goes on from CAWJOD010000012.1 coordinate 132,050, forward strand.
ACTTCTCGGGCACCTTGATCGTGCCGGTGCCGTCGACGGTGCAGTCCTCGTCGCAGGAGACCTCGACCTTGACCTTCTTGTCGCTGTCCTGCTTCGAGTCGCCGCCGACGTCCAGCTCGGGGGCGCGCGTGTCGGGGGTGACGGCGCCGCCGCCACCGCCGCCTCCCCCGCCGCCACCGCCGCCGCCGCCACCGGGATCGGGCGGTGGGCGTGGGGGTCGGGGCGGGCGGCTCGGCCTTCGAGGCGATCGCCTGGCAACCGGAGAATTCGGAGGTGTCAGTGAGAATCCCACCCACGAGCCGGGTCGCGGTCGCGGTCAGCACCTCTCCGGCCGCCGAAGGGCTCAGCGTCGCGGCAATCGTCGCGTCCCCGGCGCCGTTCGTCGTGACATCGGTGGAGCCGAGGAACGTGCGGCCCTCGCCGTTGCCCGAGGCGTCGCAGGCTGCGTTCGTGAAGAACTCGACCCGGTAGTTCTGCCCAGCCTCGCTGTTCAGCGTCCCCTGGATCGTCGTGTCGACCGAGTTGGTCTGGGCGCCGGTGAGGACCGGGAAGTTCTGCAGGTTGTTCGCGCCGAGGTCGGGGTCGAGGTTGTCGTTCTGGGTGACGCCCTGCGTCCACAGGTCGATCCCGAGGTCGCCGTTCGAGTGGATCGCGTTGCGGAGGATCGGGCTCCCGGTGTTATTGATCATCAAGATGCCGTCGTCGCCGTTGTGGGCGATCGTGTTGCCGGCGCCGGCGGCCGTGCCGCCGATCGAGGTGCCGCTCCCGTCGACCTGCACCCCGTCCTCTGTGTTGCCGAGCGGCGGAGCGCCGGTGCGGTCGGTCCCGATCAGGTTGCCCTCGAGGCGCGTGCCGGGCTCGACGTCGGACCAGACCCAGATCCCCTTCTGGGTGTTGCCGGAGATCAGGTTGCCCGCGCCCGCCGCGGTGCCGCCGACCACGTTCGCGGCCCCGTCCTCGACGTTGACGCCACCGGAATCCGTCCCGGTGTTCGTGCCGTTCGGGATCGGCGCGGTTCCCGCCACGTTGGTCCCGATGAAGTTGCCCTGGATGTTGTTGCCGTCGGCCCCGGCGCCATCGATTCGCACCCCAGATGCCGCGTTACCCGCGATCAGGTTTCGAGCGCCGCCGCCGGAAGCATCCGTCGAGGTATCGGCGCCGCCGACGTTGTTCGCGATCCCGGCCGGTCCGATGATCTCGATCCCGGCCCCGATGTTGCCGGGGGGCTGTCGGGAAGAACTGCTGCTGCACATTGCCAAAGCCGATGATCGCCAGCACGAAGATCACCGCCGTCGCCCCGATTACCTTCAGCCGATGCCTGAGGCACGCGTCGATCACCGCCCGCAGCACCCGATAGGTCGGGCTGCCATAGGGATCATGCGCCGCCGCCATCTTCCGCGGCAGCAGCATCACCCCGAGGTACGGCGTGAAGATCACCGCCACGAACCACGAGACGATCAGCGAGATCGCCACCACCCAGAAGATGCCGCCGGCGTACTCCGCCACCGCCGAGGCGGCGAACCCCACCGGGATGAAACCCGCCGCCGTCACCAGCGTCCCGGTCAGCATCGGGAACGCGGTGATGTCCCAGCCGCACCCGCCGCCCGCATCCGGTCCCAGCCGGCCTCGGTCTTCACCACCATCATCTCGATGGCGATGATCGCGTCGTCGACCAGCAGCCCCAGCGCGATGATCAGCGCCCCGAGGGTGATGCGGTTCAGATCCATCCCCATCAGCGACATCACAAAAAAGACGATCGCCAGCACCAGCGGCACCGACAGCGCCACCACCATGCCGGTGCGCAAACCGAGCGACAGGAACGACACCAGCAGCACGATCCCGAGCGCCTCGGCGAAGGACTTGACGAACTCGTGGATGGAATGCTCGACCACCACTGGCTGGTCGGCGATCTTGTCGATGGTGAGGCCCACCGGCAGCTCCGCTTCGATCCCGGCCATCGCCGTATCGATCGCCTCCCCGAGAGCGATGATGTTGCCGTTCTCCACCATCGAGACGCCGATCCCGATCGACGGCCGCCCGTCCTCGCGCACCAGGCTCGACGGCGGATCGTTCAGCCCGCGGTTCACCGTCGCGATGTCGCCGAGCCGGAACACCCGGTCGCCGACCGCCACCGGTACCGCCTCGACCGCCACTACGCCGTCGAGCGCCCCGGTGATCCGGAGCGGGATCGACGTCGCGCCGGTCTCGAACGCCCCCGCGGGCGTCACCGCGTTCTGCCGTGCCAGGCTGTCGAAGATCGCCTGCGGGCTGATCCCCAGCGTCGCGAGCTTCACATGGCTGAACTCGACGAAGATCCGATCGCCTTGCGTGCCGATCAAGTCGACCTTGTTGACCCCCGGCACGCCGAGGAGCTGCTGCCGGATGTCCTCGCCGAAGTCCTTCAGCTTATCGAGCCCGAGCCCGTCCGCGGTCAGCATGTAAAGCACCGAGTAGACGTCGCCGTACTCGTCGTTGACCTGCGGCCCGAGCACGCCCTGCGGTAGGCTCGGCTTCAGATCGTCGAGCTTCTTCCGGGTCTGGTAGAAAAGCTCCGGCACCCGCTTCGGCGGCGTGTTGTCCTTGAAGGTCACCGTCGACGCCATGAAGCCCGGCGTGGTGTAGGTCTCGACCTTGTCGAAGAACGGCAGCTCCTGCAGCTTCTTCTCGATCGGGTCGGCGACCTGGTCGCGCATCTCGGCCGCGGTAGCGCCCGGCCACTGCGCCGAGACGATCGCGACCTTGATGGTGAAGTCCGGGTCCTCGGCCCGCCCGAGCCGCAGGTAGGACATCGCCCCCGCCGCCCCGAGCATCAGGATGAAGAACAGGATCAGCGTCGGGTGGCCGACCGCGAAGCGCGAAAGGTTGAAGCCGCGCATCGCTCAGCCCTCCGCCGCCAGCGCCCGCACCGGCGCGCCGGCCTGCAGCCGGTGCGCGCCGAGCACCACCACCCGCTCGCCGCCGGCGAGCCCGCTCGCGATCCGCGCCGCCCGGCAGCGTAACCCACGACGACCACCGGCCGCGCCTCCAGCCGGTCGTCCGCGCCGATCACCCAGACCGACGGCCCGGAGCCCGGTGTCGATCAACGCCGAGGTCGGCAGCACCACCGTCGGCTGCCCCGTCCGCCGGCGTGATCGTCACGGTCGCACTCATCCCCAGCGCCGCCTTCGCCTCGGCCGGCAGCGTGAAATGCGCCTCGTAGGTGCGTGTCGCCGAGTCGGCAACCGGCGACAACTCGCGCAGCACCACCGGGAACGGATGGCCCGGCTCCGACCAGAGCTCGGCCTCGGCGCCGGCCCCGGCGATCGCGCCCACCAGCGCCTCCGGCACCGACACCACCGCCTCGCGCTCGCCGCTCCGCGCAATCCGCACCACCGGCTGCCCGAGCTCCAGAACCTGCCCGGCCTCGGCATAGGTCTCGGTCACCACCCCCGCCGCGTCGGCCCGCAGGGTCGCATAGGAGAGCGCATTCTGCGCCAGCTCGACGCTGCGCTCCGCCTGCAGCAGCTGCGCGCGCAGCGCCTCCACATCGACGGTCCGCGCGTCGCTGGCCTGGTCGCTGACCCAGCCCTTCTTCTCCAGCGTCGTCACCCGATCGAGGTCGACCTCGCCCTTCTCCAGCGCGATCCTCGCCGCCGACCGCGCCGCCTCCGCCGCCTCGAGCTGCAGCCTAAGGTCGGTGTCGTCAAGCGTCGCCACCACGTCGCCGGCCTCTACTTCGGCGCCGACCTCGGCCGGCCGTGCGAGAAGCTTGCCGCCGATCCGGAAGCCGAGGTCCGTCTCGGTGCGCGCGCGGATCGTCCCGGCGAGCCGATGCACCGGCGCCGCGCTGTCCAGCCGGGCGGTCGTCACCATCACCACTTGCGGCGCCGATGCGACCACGGCGGTCTCCGTCGGCGCCGCCATCGCGGCGAACCAGGACCGGACCTGGGGCGTGGACACCGCCGCGGCCGCCGCCACGCCGATCCCGGCTACTGCAAATGCGATTGTGCTGCGTCGGCGCATCTGTCGGCCCCCCGGCTTCCAAGGATTTTCCGATAATCATCCGATTATGACGATTGTCAAGTTTCATCAGTCGCATTATATCATGTGTTAGGGGTCTGGACCGACCGGACCCTGCGAGCTAGGATACGCAACATGGCGGAAGGAAACGCGGAAACCGTGGCGGGCCGGCTACAGCCGGCGATCAGCTTCTCGAAGGCATGCGGGTCGGCGCCGTCGACCACGCGGCCGCGGAGGCGACGCGCTGCCGAGTCGTCGAGACCGCCGAGCGGCTCTTCCGCCAGTTCGGCTATCTCAAGACCACCGTCGGCGACATCGCCGCCGAGCTCGGCATGTCCTCGGCCAACATCTACCGCTTCTTCGCCTCCAAGGCCGCGATCACCGAGGCGGTACTGCAGAAGGTCACCGGCGAGGTGATCGAGGAGTCCCGCGCCGTCGGCCGCCCGAGCCCGGCCTCTCCGCGGAGGAGAAGCTCCGCCGCGTCATCCGCATCTGCAACACGCGCGATCTGCGAGCGCTGCCTCGCCGACAGCCGGATGCATGCGATGGTGCAGGCGGCGATCGACGGGAATTGGCACGTGATCCGCCGCCACAAGGCGGCGCTGCGCGAGATCACCGCCGCGATCATCGCCGACGGGGTCCGGACCGGCGAGTTCGACGTCACCGATCCCGAGCTTGCCGCGCTCTGCTTCCAGCACGCGATGATGTCCAGCCTCCATCCGGTGATCGTCGAGCACCGCCTCCGCGAGGGCGAGGACATCGAGGCGATGATCGAGCCGATGCTCGCCTTCTCGTTCCGCGCACTGAGCGCCAGCCGATAGGACGGGAAAGGCCCAATCGAGCGCAGGCCTGCTTCCATACGCCGACGCGAGGGACGGGTGGAGGTCTTCCTCGTTCATCCCGGCGGCCCGTTCTGGGTTAACAAGGATGAGCATGCCTGGTCAGTCGAAGGGAGAGATTGAGCCGGACGAAGACCTTCTGCACGCCGCGCACCGCGAGTTCTCGGAGGAAACGGGAACCACGTCGGCAGGGTCCGCCCGCCGCTGGCGCCCGTACGGCAGTCCGCAGGTAAGCACGTCCATGTCTGGGCCATCGAAGCGGAGATCGACCCCACCGCAATTCAGAGCAACTCATTCCCACTGGAGTGGCCACCGCGCTCAGGCAAGGTCCAGCAGTTTCCGGAGGTTGACCGCGCCGCCTGGTTCGACCTCGCCGAGGCTCGGAGCAAGATCCACAAGGGCCAAGTTACGCTTCTTGGCGAACTTCACCGGAAATTCGGCGGGTGAGCATAAGAATGCGCGATAACCCGCGCGCAAGGCTGATGACCAACAACTCGGTCCCCGGCAGACCTTGGTGACAGACGCCGTTGCTGCGACCTATGATCCCTTGGGACTCACGGCGAAAATGGGCAAATCCGGTCATCGCAGCAGCGAGTTGAAGCCGCAAATCCGGCTCGCTGCAGCGACGTGCCGGACTAGAGGACGGAAAACTCGCTGCTGCAGGGCGGGTAGCAGGAGTCGTCGCCGCACTATCGGCGCGAGGCCGCCGATGCACCGACCCAGATGAGCGCACCGGGCCATTGCATCGAGTTCGGCCCGTTCCGGCTCTTCGCCGCCGAACGCCGCCTGCTGAACGGTGAGACGCCCGTGCCGATCGGCGGGCGGGCGCTCGACATCCTTGTCACGCTCGTCGAGCGCGCCGGCGAGGTGGTGACCAAGCGAGAGCTGTTCGCACGTCTGGCCTGATATCACAGTTGACGAGAGCAGCCTTCGCGTCCAGGTCGCCGCGCTGCGCAAGGCACTCGGCGACGGCGGGGAGCGACCTCGCTTCATCCTCAATGTCGCCGGACGTGGCTACATGTTCGTTGGCTCGTATTCCGGCGGCGAAGCGCCACTCTCACGCACATGGATCACCGCGCCGCAAACGCGCCCGGGTCGTATCATCGGAAGGCAGCCCGACATCACGGCGGTCGGCGACCTTCTCACCCGGCATCGGCTGGTCACCGTCCATGGCCCGGGCGGCATCGGCAAAACGACCCTGGGCCTAGCGGATCGCTGTCAAGCCATTGTTTCATAGCCATTACCCGGACTCTGCCGAGTGGCGCATGCGTGTAGATGCGCAGGGCAGGAGACGGAACTGAAGACGTCGGTTGAGCAAGCTCTCATACGCGGGTTGGTTACCGCATGACCGTGGTTTCGTCCTGGGGCTGCCTCGCTCTAGGGGGCGAGCGTCGATCCGATCGGCTCATAACAGGGCACGAGGGTTCCCCACCGCGTTCCGTCCCCAACCCTGCGCATCGGAAGGGTCGAAGCTCTGTTTTTCTCCGCGTCAAGCGTGGGCTGGCGTCACGGTGCGGGCGATGGCCCAGATGAAGCCGACCATCTCCCGGGCGATTGCCGTCGTGGCCACCACCTTCGGCTTGCCCGCCGCCATCAGGCGTCGATAGCGCTGGCACATCCGCAGCTGGCCCTTCCAGGCGATGTCGCGCACGGCCTGGGGCAGCGCTTCGATCCGGTCGTGCAGCTTCCGGCTGACGCGGGCCTGCATCCGGTAGCTCCACGCACCTTCGACCAGAGCCCGGCGAGCAAGACTGCTGCCGGCCTTGGTGATGCCACCACGGCGCACAGAAGCGCCGCTGGAATGTTCCGAGGGTGTCAGCCCGAGATAGGCCATCAACTGCCGCGGATTGTCGAACCGGGAGAAATCCCCGACCTCGGCGACAACCGTCACCGCCACGACGAAGGCCACCCCGCGCATCGCCTGCACGGCCTCGACCACTGGCGCCAGGCTCCAGCGCGGCAGGAGTTCGGCGATCTGCTTCGTCAGGCGCTCGACGCGGGCCTCGGCATCGGCGACGGCGTGGATATAATCCTGGAGCACGATCTGCTGGGCGGGATGCTCGAACCGGATCGTTGTCAGCCAGCGGCGGTAGACCACGGTCCAGCCCTTTTTCCCGGCATGGACCCGACCGTGCCGCAACAGAAACCCCTGAAGATGCTGCCGGGCTTTGCCCAGGACACGAACCGCCGTTGCCCGTGCCCGGACCAGATCTCGCATCGCTTCGTGAGCCGCGTCGGGGACCCAGACCGCCGTCAACTCGCCCGCCCGGTGCAGCTTCGCCAGCATGATGCCGTCTCGCCGGTCGGTCTTCACCCGGTCACCGGTCTTCACCGGGATGAGCGAGGGCGCGACAACCACGCAATCGTGCCCGAGATCGGTCAGCTGCCGGTAGAGGCCATAGCCGCAGGGCCCGGCTTCGTAGCAGAAGTGAAGCTGACGCCCGCCACTACCCAGCTTCTCGGCCAGCCTGCGGACGTCGTCGGCGCGGTTGTTGATCGTGCCCCAGTGGCGAAACTCACCGCCCCGCTCTTCCCCTGCGATGGCGACCGAGATCGTCGCCTTGTGGACGTCCAGCCCAACAAAGATGGTATTCTGCACGCGGTCTCTCCTCCATTCTTGAGGCTCGGCGCCAGCCCGTCTGGCGAAATCCTCGAAGGAGAATGCCGCGGGAGAGACCACCAGCCCAGCTTGGCCACACCGCGATCATGGGGTCTAGCACCGGCGGTGGACGACGGGGTCTGCTTCGTCGACCTGAGCCTCAACGCCGATACCGGCGCGGTCGCGCACGACCTCGCTTCGGCACTCGGGCTTACGGTGAGGGCCAACGATCCCACGGCCAACATCGTGACTTTCCTCCGCAGCCGGAACCTGCTCCTGGTGCTCGACGGCTGCGAGGCCAAGATCGATGCCGCAGCCGCGCTGGCGGAGGGCATCGTTGACGAGGCGCCAGGAGTATGCGTCCTGACTACAAGCCGCGAGCCGTTGCGGGCGCGGGGTGAGTACGTCTATCCGCTCGGCCCGCTGCCAGCGCCGCCGGAAGACGCGGCGGACAGCGTCACGGAACTGCTGAACTATCCGGCCGCCCAGCTCTTCTGCGAGCGGGCGGCCGAAGGCGGGTATCAGGCCGAGGTGGGCGACGCCGACGCAGTCCTGGTCGGCGCGATTTGCCGCCGGGTAGACGGCAACGCGCTTGCGCTCGAGCTCGCCGCCAGCCGCGTGAGCACCTACGGCCTGCGCCAGACCGCCGAACTGCTGGACAGCCACATGCAACTCGCTTGGCGCGGGCGCCGCACCGCGCCGCCCCGTCACCAGACGCTCAAGGCCATGCTCGACTGGAGCTACGCGCTGATCGGGGAACCGGAGCGCGCGCTTCTGCGCCAGTTGTCGGTGTTTGCAGGCCCGTTCACCTTCGATGACGTGATCGGCGTGGTTAGCGACGACATCGAGCTCCTCGAGGTCCTTGAGCAACTCGTGCTCAAGTCGCTGGTCGCGGTGAACGCGGTCGCCCAACCGGCGCGCTATCGGCTGCTCGACACGACACGTGAATACGCAAGAGCGAGGCTGGTCGAAACCGGCGCCGAGGAAGTCGTGGCCCGCCGCCATGCACGACACTATCTCGATCAGCTGAGCCGGTCGACCAACCGAGGCGCGCTTGCGCCTGAGCTCACCGCCAACATCCGCGCGGCGCTAGACTGGGCTTTCTCGGACACCGGCGACGTCGAGATCGCGCTGGGTCTTGCAACCCAAGCATGTGAGCTGTTCCTGCGGGAAGGAATGCTCACCGAGAGCCGGCGCTGGTCCGAGCGCGCCCTGGCGGCGCTTCCGCCCGAGCTGGCCGGATCCCATCGGGACATGGCGCTCCGCAGCGCGCTCGCTTTCGCTCTGATGGTCACCGGCGGCGACCTGAACCTCATCCGGGAGTCCCTCGAGACTGCGCTCGGCATGGCGGAACGGCTGGGCGACCGCACGCATCAGTTCCGGCTGCTGGGCGGCCTGCACATGTACCACCGCCGCACCGGCGCGGTGGACGAGTTGCTGCCGACCGCGCGGCGCGCAGCGGCGATCGTACCCACGCTCGGGGGATCGGCGGAGGTCGCTGCCCAGGCGCTGCTCGGCGCTTCAAATCACGTCAAGGGCAATCTCGACGCCGCCTACGCGGCCTTGTCCGCTGTGCGCAATGTGCCGGTCGATCCGCGCAGCATGCTCAGCTTCCACGGGCTGCACCGGGAAGCCCAGGCGATGATCGCCGTCACGTTGTGGTTCCGCGGGCTCCCCGACCAGGCCGCAGAGGTGGCGCCAAGCGCAAGAAGCATCGACGTGGGCAGAGACCCCGTTACGGCGTGCCTCTGCCTCATGTGGGGCGCTATAGCCTTTCATTTCCGAGGCGATTGGTCGATCGCGGAGGGATACCTCACGCGCATGGTCAGCGTTGCCAGCGAGCATGCGCTCGCGCCCTACAAGTGGCTGGCCGTGGGGATCGGCGGTGACATGAAGGTGAAGCGCGGCGAAGCCGATGAAGGCATCAGCGAACTGAGGGAGGCGCTGCGTAGCCTCCGAGAGGGCGGGTTCGTCGTCTTCAGCCCCTGGCTGACCTGTTGTCTCGCCGAAGCGCTCGCGTCGCGGGACGGCCTTGATGAGGCTCGGAGCCTGATCGATGCGCTCGATCCTGCTCCGGGCTCTCGGGTGGATGTCTACATGCCCGAGTTCCTGCGCGTATGGGGGTCGATCCTGGCGCAGGCAGGCGATACGGAGCCGGCCGAGCGCGCGTTCCGGCACTCGATCGAGATGGCCGATGCGCAGAACAGCCTGTCCTGGCGGCTGCGCACGGTGTCGAGCCAGGCGCGCCTGCATCTCGGGCAGGGATTCCTGCCGGAAGCCCGGGCGCCGTTGGCCGAGACCTATGCGCGGTTCACGGAGGGTTTCGAAACGCTCGACCTTCGGACCGCACGCGCTCTGATCGCGGAGATCGACGCCCGCGCAAGCGCAAATGCGCCGACCTGATCGGCCTACCCATCTCCCCGGCCTCAGTTTCAAGATCAAGCACATCGCCGTGAGCGAGTGGCCGTGCCCAGCGTTCTGCTCCCCTATTGCTGCAGCATCACGCGTGGCAGCAGCAGCGCTGATAGCGCCGCCAGCGTGATCGGGACGATCAGCAAACTCAGCACCGTCATTGTCTCAAAGCCCAGCGCCAGCAGCGCGCCACCGACCAGCGGGCTGACCGCCGCGGCCACGCGCGAGACCCCAATCATATAGCTCAGCCCCGTGGCGCGCATGGCGGGGGATAGACCCCGCCCGCCACGGCCATCAGCGCGAACAGCGCGCCCCCAA